>CAVYET010000001.1:0-25696 GCA_963767655.1 uncultured Solirubrobacteraceae bacterium
CTCCTCTCGGGACTCGTTTTGGAGCGACGCTCATGTCTCTATGGCCTCCTCGTCGGGAGGATCAGGCGAAATTGGATGTTCGCTCGGGCGCAAGTCCGAAAAGGGCGGTCAGGCCGCCAGACGAAAAGCGGCGCCTCGGGGAGCGAACTTCTCCTTGCGGGAAAGCATGTGCCAGATCGCGTGGGAGAGCCTTCGGGCGATGTCGACCTGGGCGACCTTGGCACCGCGCTGCTTCCCGAGCCGGCGCTTGGTGCGCTGTAGCGCTCGGCGTAGGCGGGGTGTCTTAGCGCGTGCATCGTCGCCTCGAGCAGCGCCCAGCGCAGATAGGTCGGCCCGTGCTTGGTCAATGGGCCGCGGCGATCCTTCTCCCCGGACTGGTTCACGCGCGGACAAAGACCCGTGTAGCCGGCGAGCTTCTCTGGCGATGAGAAGCGCTCGATCTCGCCGATCTCGGCGGCGATCGTGAAGGCAAGGACCCAGCCGATCCCGGGCACCGTCAAGAGCAGCGGGACGTAGGGGTGCTCGGCGTGGCCCTCCTTCAGGCGGCGGTTGATCTCGGCGATCTGGCCCTCCAGGTCGTCGATCAGCTCGATCGAGGCGGTGATGTTTCCTCGCCAGGGCTCGGGCACCTGCAGTCGCTTCAACAGCCGGCGGCCCTCGACCCCGAACAGGTCGGTGACCGGGCACGGCTTGCCGAAGTTGATCAGGGTCGAGTGGATGCGGTTCTTCAGTGCCGACTTGTGCTTGACGAGGTGCAACCGGAAGCGGGCGAGCTCACGCTCCTCGCGGACGCTCGGATCGGGCAGCCAGATCGCCGGCACCAGGTCGCGGTGACTGAGCACCGCAAGAACCTTCGAGTCGATCTTGTCGGTCTTGCATGCCAGCGGCGCGAGACCCTTGACCTTCTGGGCGTCGGCGATCTCGACCGACCAGCCCTGCTGCTCGAGGGTGTCGTGGACGATCCTTGCGCCGGTCATCGACTCGATCACCGCGCAGACCGGCTCACAATGGACTTCCTCGATGCGGCGAGCGAGCCTTCTAAGCGAGTCGACGTCGGGCGGTACGGCGAGCTGGTCCAGATGCTCTCCCTGATCGGAGAGCAGGCAAACGTCAAGCTTCTTTCGACTTAGATCGAGTCCAGCGTGCAACATGTAAACGGGCCTCCTCGAGGTTGGTTCTCGATGACAAGCGGAGCTTGCCACCGAGGAGGCCCTCCTTCATGGCAGTCCGAAGCGGCACTGTTCAGCCTGTCGGCAGCGACGACTGCTTCGTCACCGTAAGCGTCAGCGTTGCGGCTGTCCGTGCCACACGTGCGAACGGGCCGCTGCTCATTGGACGATCGCACCTTTGCTCACACCGTGTATCCGCTAGCGGCAATAGCGACTCGAAGGCCTTTCGAAGGACCATGGCTCCGGGTACGGCCTCTTCTCGATCGATCTGAAGCCGATGGTCGCGCGCGAGGCGCCAAGGTGGGGCCTTCAGTTGTCGTGCTCGGTCCGCGCGAGCTTCGCCGTGAGGCGTGGGACCAACGCCTGGGCGTGCGCACTCTCGATGCGCCTGCGGGTCGGGGCGCCGAACATGTCTAGTGCTGGCGCGGGATCGCCGTCTGGCAACGCCGCGTAGGGCCAGTCGGTGCCGAACACGACATGCTCGATCTCGGTGACCTCCTTGATGGCGGCGAGCCCCTCCGCGCTGTTGCTCAGGCCCGTGTCGTAGTACAGGTCGGACAGGTAGGCGCGGGCGCCCCTGGGAGCCTTGCAAGCGAGTCGCGGTTCGCGCTCGGCGAGCGACGCGATGCGTCCGGCGAGGAATGGTGCCGCGCCCCCGAGATGAGCGAGCTGGAGGCGCAGACGTCCACAGCGCTCCAGCGTTCCGCTGTAGATCAGGTTGATCGCGGCGCGCGTTGTCTCGAAGGGGAACTCCGCAAGCCACACGGGGAACTGACCGAGCGGCACCGCGTAGGGGGGCACCTGGGGGTGCAGGAAGACGTAGGCGCCCCTTCGGTCGAGCTCGTCGAACACCGGATCGAACGCGGGGTCACCGACATAGGTCCCGCCGACGTTTGTGAGCAGCGCAACACCGTCGAGCCCAAGCTCGTCGAACGCGTGGCCGATCTCCGCCAACGAAGCCTCGACGTCCGGCAGCGGTAGTGCTGCGAGGCCCCCGAAGCGCGCGGGATGCTCGGCGACTAGGGCGGCGATGTCGTCGTTGACCTCCCGGGCGAGCCGGCCGGCTAGCGCGAGGTCGCCGAAGAACACGCCCGGCGGCGGAAGGGAGAGCACGGCGGCATGGATGCCGCGGCTGTCCATCATCTCCAGCTGTGCCGCAACACTCCAGTCCGGCACTGGCGACGCGGCGCCAACAAGATTATCCAGGAACGCGCAGTACCGGCCGGGGAACGCGTGACCATGGAGATCCACGCGTAGGGAGGTCGCAGCCATCTCCTAACTTCTACGACAATCCTGCGTCCAGTGCCGCCCGACCATCCGCCTGGCCAGCTCTGCTGCGTCGGCGAGAGTGATGCTGGTGCGGTTGTGTCAGGTCGCGGGGTCCCCGGCAGCGCCGTAGATATCGGTCACGGCCCGCCACGACGGGATCGTGCCTAGGCCGGTGGGGGTGCGGATCATCTTCGTGTAAGTGAACTCGCGGAGCGTCTCGATGGCGTGTTCTCGACCGTAGCCGCTGTGCTTGACGCCGCCGAACGGCGTGCCGAGAACGCCGCGGAAGTAGTTGTTCACTAGCACCATGCCGACGTCGACGGAGCGAGCTACGCGGTAGGCGCGGGCACCGTCGGCGGAGTAGACGCCGCACATGAGTCCATACTCGGATTCGTTGACGATCCCAATCGCCTGCTCCTCGGTGTCGAAGACGGTCACCGTCACCACCGGGCCGAACATCTCCTCGCGCGCGATGCGCATGTCGGGCGTGACTGCGGTGAAGAGCGTCGGCGGTACGTAGTAGCCGCCTGCGAGCGCGGGGTCTCGGGGCAATGGGGCCTGTGCTGCGATCACCGCGCCTTCCTGCTCGCCGCTGCTGAGATAGTCGAGGACCTTCTGCTGCTGCGCCTTGGTGACTAGCGGGCCGACATGGGTGCTTGGGTCGGCGCCGTCGCCCACCTTCAGCGCACGCACGCCGGCGGACAGGCGCTCGACGAAGGCGTCGTGGACACCGCGCTGGACGAGGACACGCGAGGCAGCCGTACAGGCCTCGCCCTTGTTGAAGTAGCCGGCCTCGAGAGCGTCGCCCACAGCGCGATCGAGGTCGGCGTCGTCGAAGACGACAAGCGCGTTCTTGCCCCCGAGCTCGAGCGTCACCGGCGTGACATTCTCGGCCGCCGCCTTCGCCACCGCGATCCCCGTGCCAGTCGACCCCGTGAACGACACCATCCGCACGAGCGGGTGGCTTACAAGGGCCTGCCCAGTGCTCGGCCCGAACCCGGCAACCGCGTGCAGCACGTCAGGCGGTAGTACGGTGTTGAGCAGCTCCACAATCCGCATGATCGTCAGCGGCGCCTGCTCGCTCGGCTTGAGCACCACGGTGTTGCCGGCCGCGAGCGCCGGTGCAACCTTCCCGCCGGTGTGAATAGGCGGCCAGTTGAACGGGATAATCCCGCCGACGACACCGAAGGGCTCTTGCACGACCGCCGTGTGGATGACGCCCTGGTCGTAGAACTCGCCAGGTAGCTTGTCGACCAAGCCGCCGAAGAAGCGCAAGACGCCTATCAGGAAGGCTACGTCGAGCCAGGCGTCCACGACCGGCTTGCCGTTCTCCAGCGACTCGAGCGCAGCCAGCTCGTCGCCGTGCGCCTGCAGCACGTCGGCACCCGCGAGCAACAGGCGACCGCGATCCTGTGCCGTACGCATGCGCCAGTCCTCTTTGAACGCGTTGTCGGCAGCGCGCACGGCACCGTCGATCTCAGCGGCGCCGCCGCCCTGCACGACCGTGATGACCTGCCCCGTCGCCGGGTTCTCAACCGGGAAGCGGTCGTCCTCGTGCTGGGACGACCAGCGAAAGAGCGTCGTTGGGCTTGGGTGCGTATCCGTCATCGCTCCTCCGGTGACTCGGCACTACGGACTGGGTTGCGCGGCACCCCGCTTGCTCCTCGGATGCGGGCCGTCGATCGCCTACGGTAGGTCATCGATCAGCCAGGTGCTTCAACCCGCATGACGTGAGCGCGAGCCGCCGGCCGAGATAATCACGGGCGATGCAACTGGAGTACCTCAGCGATCACAATCGCCAGACCGCGCCGGTCCTGCTCGTGTACGGCGATGAGCCGGACGACGCCGTGGTGCTTCGTGGCGCGGCTGACGAACTCGCGGTAGGAGAGATTGGCACCAGGTGCGCGTCGACCGTCTCCCCGGCTTCCGCGCCATCGAGGCCGCTCGCTCGTTGCTTCTGTTGGCGCCGACGACCGCGGCGTCGAGCCGATCAGCGAGCCCCGCCGGGCCTTTCGATGCGTACTGCGTCCGGACCGTGGCTGACGGTGTCGGGCCTGCTTGAGCCCTTCGAGGCTCGAGGGCAGGCTGGTTCTCGCCGCCATCAGTGCCTAGCCGACGCAGGGCGCGTCCTTGACTGATTTTCCAACGACTGGGGCTGGTAGCACTCGCACGCCTGGCTGCCGCATCGCCGGGAAAGCAGCCGTCCCCCAGTGAGCGGCGCCAGCCCTGCACTGGACGACGAGCACGCGCTGAGGCTGACGACACGTTTACGACTGCTCCCTCGCGCAAGCGTCTGCCGGGCTGACTCCGGGACTACTGCAGCTCGTCTCTATGAAGGAGGCGGGTGTGTTGGGTCATTGGTTTCAGTTCCAGGTTGCATAGCGCGCTCCCGCGAGTGTTGGGCTAGTCGTCGCGGTGACCCCATCCGGCTTGACTGACCCGGCACGATACGCCAGTGTTTCGGTAGTTCGCTGGGGGTTCTAGACGACGGCGTTGACCACGTGCACGCGCTCGCCGCCTTCGTCTGTGGAGGGGACGTGGCGGCCGGCCTGGAGTACCGACGCTGATGAAAATCCCGCCCCCAGGAGCGCCGACTCGGCGTCGCTCGCATCGGCGAAGTGCACGTACACGCGGCCGCGCACAAACGTCGAAAGCAGGACGCGGAACACTTGGACCCGGGCGCCGGTGCTGTCCGCCGCGACGTGCAGATCCGAGAGGTAGCGGTTGGCCGCGAACTCGCCGAGCAGGTCCGCGAACCGGTGCCACACGTCGCGCGCCTGCGGCAGCGGGAAGTAGCCCAGCAGGCCCTCAGTTACGATCGCCAGCCCCCGCGCGCGATCGAGCGGAGCGGCGATCTCGGCGAGGCTCGTGGGGCCCTCCTTCGCCAGCGCGTCGAGCTCGACGACGCGATGCGTGTCCGAGACGGACCCGATCCGCTCGAGCGCGCGCCGCTTGCGCACGGCCATCGCCGGCAGGTCTGTCTCGACGTAGGTGAGTCGGTCGCCGTCGCGGTCAGCGAAGCGCCAACCACGTGGCGACATGCCGCATGCCACCTCGATCACCTGCGAGACGCCCCCCTCCTCGATCGCCCGTTCGAGCAGGCAGTCGAGCGCGCGGTGGCGCGCCAGCAGCTGGCTCTCGAGCGTCGCGCCGCCAAAGGCCCTGTTGAGCCTCATCGCCGGCTCAAGCGCACCGAAGAGGGCCCAGCCCTCGAGCGTGCCGAGGGCCGAGTGCGAGAGCGCGTTGCGCGTCCAGACGTGGCCGGTGTAGTGGGCGGTCGGGCTGATCGCCTCAGACCCGCGACGGAGGCGGAGGTGGGCGGGCATTGCTCGAAGTATGGCCTGCGATGGGCGCGATTCGGGTCGCGCCCGGGACGGAAGCCGCCACGACTTCGGCCCATCCTCAAAGACGCCCCGGACACGACCTCGACGCCGAGGCCGCGCCGGTCCCCATCGCGTTGCGGTCGTGCTCGTCGACCTCGACGACTTCAAGCGCATCGACGACCGCGCTGGACACACCACCGGCGACGCCGTTCTACGCGAGGTGGCGATGCGCATCCCACGTCTCTGCGCACCTTCGAGCTGGCCTACTGCGTCGGTGGCGAGGAGTTTCTCGTCCTGCTTCCCGACGCCGACGCCGACGCGCGCGTCGCTCAGCGACTCCGGCGCCCGCTGGCTCCGAGCCTTGCCACGGTCTACCCGTGACGATCTCCGTCGGCGTCGCGGTCACAGCTCCGGGCGAGCGTTTCACCTTCCGCGACATGTTCGACCGCGCCGACACCGCCCTGGACGACGCCACATACAGCCGCCGTGATCGCGTTGCATCGACCTAACGGCAAGCCTCGCGCCCGCGCTGGCCGTGGTTGCCGACGTGATCTGATTCACGGACGACCGCCGGAGTTCCCCTTCGTTGCTGTGAGTCGGCGATTTCATCCGGTGGTTGAGGGAACGGCAGCCGCAGCTAGCCGCTGTCATCATCGGCAAGCTCGTACACCCACGGGCGGAGCTCGCGGTCGCGCAGCTGGAACTCGGCGATCTCCTGGTCGCGCCCCAGGGTGAGCTCGATCGAGTCGCGGCCGCTGAGCAGGGCCTCGCGCTGCAATGGGTGCACGGTGAACGGGATCGTGCGCCCGCTCGAGCTCGTGATCTCGCAGCGCTCGAGGTCGACGCGGAACTCCCCGGTCGGCGGCCTCGTCGGCCAGCGCGTCGACCTCGGCTTGCGGGAGCGTGATCGGAAGCAGGCCGTTCTCGAAGCAGCTGTCGAAGAAGATGTCGCCGAAGCTCGGCGCGATGATGCAGCGGATGCCCAGGCCCCGCACGGCCCACACGGCGGTCTCGCGCGAGCTGCCGCAGGCGAAGTTCGCGCCTGCGAGCAGGATCGGCGCGTCCCGGTAGACCTCCTGGTTGAGCGGGCAGTCCGGGTTGAGCGCTCCGTCCGGCGTGTAGCGCAGCGACTCGAAGGCATAGCGCGTGAGCGCATCGCCCCCCTGCATCACGCGCTTGATGGGGGTGATCACGTCGGTGTCGATGTCCGGCACCAGTAGCGGGATCGCGCGTCCTTGCACGCTGGTGAAGCGCTCCATCTCAGGCCACCGGGGCAAGCTGGCGGGGATCGGCGATGCGGCCCTCGATCGCGGCAGCGGCCGCGGTCGCGGCGCCGGCGAGGTGCGTGCGCGCACCGGGCCCCTGGCGGCCGACGAAGTTGCGGTTGCTCGTCGAAACGCATCGCTCTCCCGCGGGGACGACCTCGTCGTTGACGCGCGAGGCACATCGAGCATCCCGGCTCGCGCCATTCGAAGCCGGCTGCGGTGAAGATGCGGTCGAGTCCGAGCGCCTCGGCCTCGCGCCGCACGCTCTGAGAGCCCGGCACCACCCACGCGCGCACGCCTTGCGCCACGTGCCGGCCGCGAACGACCTGCGCGGCCCTCTGCAGGTCCGAGAGACGGCTGTTGGCGCAGGAGCCGATGAACACGTGCTGGACGGGCAGCCCGAGCAGCTGCTCGCCGGCGCTCAGGCCCATGTACTCGAGCGCCTTGCTGCGGGCCAGGCGAGCCCCCGGATCCTGCGCCTGTTCGGGATCGGGGATCTTGCCGTCGAGGGCCATCGTGTGCGCCGGGCTGGTGCCCCACGTGATCTGCGGCGAGACCGCAGAGGCGTCGATCTCGATCTCGCGATCGAAGGCCGCATCCTCGTCGCTTGGCAAATCGCGCCAGGCGGCGAGCGCCAGGTCCCAGCGCGCACCGGTGGGCGCGTATCGTCTGCCGGCGAGGTAATCGAACGTCGCCTCATCCGGCGCGACGATGCCGATCTTCGCTCCGAACTCCATCGTGAGGTTGCACAGCGTCATGCGGCCCTCGACCGGCATCGAAGCGATGGCGCTGCCGGCGTACTCGACGGCGAAGCCGGCCGCGCCATCGGCACCGTGCTCGCCGATCAGGTGCAGCACCAGGTCCTTCGGCTCGACCCCGGTGGCGAGCCTGCCCGAGCAGGTGACGCGCATCTGCTTGGGGCGGCGTTGGACGATCGTTTGCGTCGCGAGCACATGCGTGAGGTCGCTGCTGCCGATGCCCCAGCCGAGCGCACCGAGGCCACCATGCGTGCACGTGTGGCTGTCGCCGCACAGCACGGTGATCCCCGGCAGCGTCAGCCCGAGCTCGGGACCGACCACGTGCACGATGCCCTGCTCGGCGTCGTCGAGGTCGAACAGCCGGATGCCTTCGGCGTGTGTCCGCTCGCGCAGCGCGGGCACGAGCATGCGGCCCGCGTTCGCTGTCCGCGTCGGTGCGACCGACCGCGGTCGAGACCGTGTGATCGGGCATCGCGAACGTCAGCTCGGGGTTGCGCACCGCAAGACCGCGTTCGGCCAGCATCCCGAGCGATGGCGGCCCAGAGAGATCGTGCACGAGGTGGCGGTCGACGTGCAGGAGATCGAGGCCGCCTCCGAGGTCGGCCACGATGTGCGCGTCCCAGATCTTCTCGACGATCGTGCGCGCAGTCATCTCTTCCTCCTCCGTTTCAGATAGCCGCCGCAACGGCGTCGCGGAACTCATCGGTGGACGCGGTATCCGCCCTGGTCGGGGGTGAGCGGTGCCCCACGCGCGTAGACCCGCTCGACCGCGGCCACCAGCTGCTTGCGCCGCTTCGCCGAACTCCAGGTACTCCAGCATCATCGCGGCGCACAGGATCGTCGCGGTGGGGTTGACGCGCTGGCGCTCGAGGTCCGGCGCCGTTCCGTGCACCGGCTCGAAGTACGCGTAGTCGCTGCCGTAGCAGCCGCTCGCGGCGAGCCCGAGGCCGCCGGCGAGCGCCGCCGCGGCGTCCGAGAGCAGGTCGCCGTAAAGGTTCGGAAGCAGCACGACGTCGAACTGCTGCGGCCGGCCGACCAGGCGGTTCGCGAAATCGTCGATGATCAGCGACTCGAACTCGATGTCCGGGTATTCCCCGGCCACACGCTGCGCGGTGTCGCGGAACAGCCCGTCGGTGCGAAACAGCAGGTTGTGCTTGGTGGCGCAGGTGACCTTGCCCGCCCGGCCCTGCGCCTTGCGCCGCCGCGCCAGCTCGAAGGCGAATCTGGCCACGCGCTCGCAGCCACGATCGGTGATCACCTTCAGCGCGTAGGCGCCGGGCCCGAGATCGGCCACCGGCTTCTGCCAGGTGGGGCTCGAAAGCCCCAGCGGCGCGAGGTCGTCGAAGGGCGCCCTCGCTGAGGACGTAGAGATCCTCGAGGTTCTCGCGCACGATCACGAAATCGATCCCCTCGGGTCGCGCGAGCGGACTCCCGACACCCTGGGCGAATCGCGTCGGGCGCACGTTGGCGAACGTCTCGCGACCCCAACGCAGGTAGAAGAGCGCCGCCGCGCTCGCGCCGCTCGTCGCGCCGAACAGCGCCGCGTCAGAGTCGTCGATCGCGGCCTTTGCCTCCGGCGGAAAGGGCTCGCCGTGCGTCTGGATCGCGGCCGCGCCGACGGGCGGATGACGACCAGTCCAGGTCCAGCGAGAAATCCTCGAGGAGGGACATGGTCGCCGCGAACGCCTCCGCGGCGGCGTCCTCGCCGGGGATCGCAACGACCCGCTTGGCGCTGCCCATGACGATGATCCTACTCGTCAGAATGGGCGCGGTGACGAGGTGATGGCGGGCGCCTGTTCACGCGATTGGCGACGTCCCGCCGCGTGAGCCAGACGGAGTTCAATGGAGTCCGCGAAACCGGCGCTCCTGCATCTTGCGGGAACGCGGGAGCCGCTGACACAAGGTCGCCCGCTCGCTACTTGGCATCGCCGAGCACGATCGGCCCTTACTCAGGGCGTAGCCTGTGGGCATGAGTGAGGATCGCGGTTTGCTGCCGCTGCGGGCGGCATCGCACGTGGCGTCTCGAGTCCTCAACCCGGGAGGGCATCCCAGCAAGGAGGCGCTGCGCGACGCCGTTGACGGCAAGGTGGTGTTGGTGACGGGCGCCTCCTACGGGATCGGGGAGGCGACGGCCCGCAAGCTGGCCGCTGCCGGGGCGACGGTGCTGCTCGTGGCCCGCTCAGGCGACCGGCTCGAGGAGCTAAAGCAACAGATCTCGAAGGCCGGGGGCACGGCGTACGCCTACACGACCGACGTTTCCGACCCCGAGAGCGTCGACGCGCTGGCGGCCGAGGTCCTCGAGCGCCACGACCACATCGACGTCTTGGTCAACAACGCCGGCAAGTCGATCCGGCGCTCGATCGAGCTCTCCTACGATCGCTTCCAGGACTTCGAGCGCACGATCCGGGTCAACTATCTCGGCCCCGTCAAGCTCGTGCTCGCCCTGCTGCCGTCCATGCGTGCGCGGGGGCAGGGCCACATCGTCAACGTCTCGACGAGCGGTGTGCGCATGCCGCCGGCGCCCCGCTGGTCGGCCTACGTGGCCTCCAAGAGCGCCTTCGACGTGTTCATCCGCACCGTTGCCCTGGAGGTGGCTGGTGACGGCGTCACCGTCAGCTCGGTTTACATGCCGCTCGTCCACACGAGGATGAGCGCCCCAACCCCCGCCTTTCGCTACGTGCCCGGGCTGAGCGCTGAGGAGGCCGCCGACCTAGTGTGCAAAGCGATCGCCGAGAGGCCAACGGTAATCAGTCCCTGGTGGGCGAGCGCCGTCGAGGCGGGCTCGGCAGTCACCCGCCGGCCGTGGGAGACGGCGATGGGGATCTGGAACCGGGTGAGCGGTGACACCTCGAGCGCCGCCCGCGGCGCCGGGACGCCCGAGCCCTGACGTGCCCAGTCCGCTCTTCCACGCCCAGCTGGGGATTCGAGCGCTGGGGTCGCTCGCCACCACCGGCCTGCTGGATCCCGTTCGCCCCGATCGCATGGTTCGCATGGCGCTTGCCCCGTTGCAAGCCGGTCTGGGACTGGCCACCGTGGTGGCGCTGGGCGCGGCTCGCCATCCCGATCACCCGGCGCTGGTCGATGAGCGGGGCACGCTCACATACGGCGAGCTCGACCGCCGCGCCGCCGCCGTCGCGGCGGGGCTGCGCCGGGACTTCGGCGTGGGCCCCGATCGGGCGCTTGCCGTGATGTGCCGCAACCACCGCGGGTTCCTCGAGGCGCTGCTGGCCGGCTCACGCTGCGGCGCCGACCTCCTGCTCCTGAACACCGACTTCTCGGGCCCCCAGCTCGCCGAGGTGGTCGAGCGCGAGGGTCCGAGCGTCGTGATCCACGATCAGGAGTACGCCGACGCCTTTGAGCGTGCCGGCTTCGGGGATCGGCGCGTCGTGGCCTGGCAGGAGGGGGATCCGCAGGCCCCGACGCTCGACGCGCTGATCGAACGGGGCGGCCGTCCTCCATGGAATCACCACGCGGCGCGGTTCGTGCTCCTGACCTCGGGGACCACCGGCGCGCCCAAGGGCGCGCCGCGGGCCCCGTCGCTGCTCGCCCTTGTCGGCCCGTGGACAGCGCTGGCCAGTCAGGTCCCGTTGCGAGCCCGCGAGCCGATGCTGATTGCGCCGCCCTTGTTCCACGGCTTCGGCTTCGCTTACCTGGCGCTGGGCCTGGTGCTCGGCGCCACGATTGTCATCCGCCGGCGCTTCGACCCCGACGCCGTTCTCGACGATCTCGAGCGCCACCGCATAAGAACCCTGGTCGCTGTCCCGGTCATGCACCAGCGGATCCTCCGGGCCTTCGGGAGCTCGGCCCGTCGCCACGAAACCTCCTCGCTGCGGGTCCTCATCTCCGCCGCCGCTCCGCTCACTCCCGCGCTGGCCGAAAGCCTGATGGACGCATTCGGCGAGGTCCTCTACAACATCTACGGCACGACAGAGACGGGCTTCGGGGCGATCGCCGGGCCGGAGGACCTGCGGGCCGCGCCGGGCACGGTGGGCCGGCCGCCGTTCGGCACTGAGCTCAGGATCTTGGACGACGCTGGCCGCGAGCTCTCGCCAGGTGAAACGGGCCACGTCTTCGTCGGCGGCCCGCTCATCTTCGAGGGCTACTCGGGCGGCGGCTCCAGGGAGACCGTGGGCGGCCTCATGAACACGGGCGACCTCGGTCACCTCGACGAGAATGGCCGCCTGTTCATCGACGGCCGGGAGGACGACATGATCGTCTCGGGCGGCGAGAACGTCTTCCCGGGCGAGGTCGAGGACCTCCTGCGCCGCCACGACGGAGTGGAGGACGCAGCGGTGATCGGGGTCGACGACGAGGAGTTTGGGCAGCGCCTCAGCGCCTTCGTGGTCACCGCCGAGGGTGTCCACTTGTCCGAGGACGAGCTGAAGGGATACGTCAGGGACAACCTGGCCCGTTTCAAGGTGCCGCGCGAGGTGGTGTTCGTGGACGAGGTGCCCCGCAACCCGACCGGGAAGGTGGTCAAGGCCGAGCTGCGACGCGAGCGGGTGAGAGGAGCTAGACGCGAGGGCGTTAGACGCGATGTGCTACTCGCCGATCGTTCGTCGCCAGGCCGAGGCCAGCGGCCCTAGCCACAGCGAATGAGGACTGTGCTGGGACACGAACGCGATTGTCCGCTGGGCCAGCCCAGGCACTACTACCCGGCTACCGCGCTCGGCGCCGGCGATCCCAGCTCGGGCCATGTCGGCGGGAGAGGCCCATACGAACGACGGCCCCATTTCCTCGATGGTGCGCTTAAAGTGCGCCACCTCGACGAACTCCGTCGCGACTGGGCCGGGGCACAGCGCCGTGACACTCACGCCCGAACCGCGGACCTCGGCCGCAACGGCCTCCGAGAAGCTCAGGACGAACGCCTTGGTGGCAGCGTAGGTGGCTTGGGAGGGAATGGGTTGAAAGGCGGCCATCGAAGCGACGTTGATGATCGCGCCCCGCCCTCGCTCCACCATCGCGGGCAGGAAGGCCGTGGTCAGGTCAACCAGCGCCTCAACATTGACCTGAACCATGCCGAGCTGCTTGTCCGGATGCTTGTGCACGTCACCGACGTGGGCGAAGCCGGCATTGTTGACGAGCGTCTCGACCGCCAGGTCGCTTGCCGCGACCTGCTTCAAGAGGCGCTCACGCGCCGCCGGATTGCTGAGATCGCAGCGTGCGACCTCGACGCTAACGCGGTGGTCGCGCTCAACTTCGGCGGCTAAATCGCGGAGCCTGTCCTCGCGCCGCGCCACCAGGAAGAGATCATGACCACGTGAGGCAAGCTGGCGCGCGAAATCGACGCCGATGCCGGAGGAGGCACCGGTGACCAGGCAGGTCGAACCTGGGGTCGGAGGCGGAAGAGACATCCGTGGCAGCCTACAACTGGATGGTGGCGCTTGTGGTTCGTGCGAGATCCGAGCGTCTCAGACGGTGCCCGGCTCACTGCCGCCTCGGACGATGCCCGAGCGCCTCGGCTGAGGACGGCCAGACGCCTGCTTCGCCCGGCGTAAGCGATCATGTCGCGAGTCTGCGTTCGTGTGACTGGAGCTCGTCCGGACCGGGCGTCTTGCGACGGGTCAGCAGACGCTCGCAAATCGCGCAAAGGAGCAGCGCGCGCGCGGCTCTGGCATCGACGCCGGCGCCGGACCTGCGCGTCGTGGATTACGCGCTCTACGAGCGCGGCGCCGCGGCACGTCGGCTGGCGGCTGGCGGTAGCGCCCCTGAGCTGCGCCACTGGGGCACGCCGAGCGTGATCATCCGCAGCTGGCGCCGAGCGGTCGCGATGATCTCGGCTTCCGCGGCGGGGTCCTTCGGCGGCGCGTCGAGGATCGCCTCGGCGGTCGAGACCATCGCGTTCACCATCAGCCCGGCCAGCAGCTGGAGATCCTCGGTGCTCCAGCGCCTCGAGGTAGGGGAAGCGCGCGAGGTCGGTCGCGAGGTCGCTCGCGAAGAGGCGGATCTCGCCGCGGATCGCGTGCCGCAGCGCGGCGACGCCGCCGAAGCGCTCGCGCGCTATGAAGCGGAAGTGGGTGTCGTGCTCGTGCACGTAGCGGACGAGGATCTCGACCGAGTTGCGGATCGCGTGCTCGTTGGTCCGCGGGTCCGCGCGCGCCGCGCGGATCATCGCCCGCAGCGTCCGGAACGACTCGTCGATCAGGACGAGACCGAGTTCCTCCATGTCGTCGAAGTGGCGGTAGAAGGCCGTCGGGACGATGCCCGCCGCGCGCGTCACCTGGCGCAGGCTGAGGCTTGAGAAGCTCTGCTCCTCGAGAAGCTCCAGCGCCGCGTCGAGCAGCGCCTGGCGCGTGAGCTGCTTGCGCTCTTGACGCGTGGCGCCGTTCTCTGGAGTACGGCCGTGCACGATCACAGTGTGACGAGGTTCACAGATGTATCGTTTGCCTAGGGCCTGGGTAAGTGTACTCTGTGAACAGTTGTGCACTGAATGAGATGGAGTCGAGAACGCTGCCCACCGCCACTTCGCCCCGCGGCCTCGGCCGCCGCCTGCTGCGCTCGAGCCTGCTCGAGGCGCTCGCCTACCCGCACGGCGTCGACCGCTACGTCGAGCTCGTCCGCCCGCTGCTCGCTCACGCGCGACGTGCGCGCCGAGGTGACGGCCGTCCGCCACCAGACGCCGAAGAGCGTCACGCTCACGCTCCGCCCGAACGAGAACTGGCGCGGCCTGCGCGCCGGGCAGTTCGTCGGCGTGAGCGTCGAGATCGACGGCGTCCGCCAGACCCGGCCCTACTCGCCCGCCGGCTCCGAGCACGCCGCCGGACGGTGCGCTCGAGCTGACCGTCTCGACCCACCCGGAGGGCAGGGTCTCGCGCTACCTGCGCGACCACGCGCGGCCGGGGATGATCGTCGGCCTGACCCAGGCGGAGGGTGACTTCGTGCTGCCCGACCCGCGGCCCGAGCGGGTGCTGCTGATCAGCGGCGGCAGCGGCATCACGCCGGTGATGGCGATGCTGCGCACCCTCTGCGACGAGGGCTTCGCGGGTGAGATCGGCTTCCTGAACTACGCGCGCTCGCGCGAGCTCGCGCTCTACGGCGCCGAGCTGCGATCAGCTCGCCGAGCGCCACGAGGGGCTCCGCGTCGCCCGCGGCTTCACGCGCGGACGCGGCGTCGGCAGCTCACCGGGCGCTTCCGCCGCGAGCACCTGCGCGCCGTGATCTCCGAGCACTCCAGCGCGGCGACGTTCGTCTGCGGCCCGCCGGCGCTGATCGACTCGGTCCGCGCCGTCTGGGCCAAGGACGGCCTGCCCGAGCCGGCGGTCGAGACCTTCACGCCGCCCGCGCTGAGCTTCGACACCGACGGCGCCGAGGGCCTCGTCAGCTTCACCGCCAGCGGACGCGAGGCCGCCAACAGCGGCCTGCCGCTGCTCGAGCAGGCCGAGGACGCCGGGCTCGCCCCCGAGCACGGATGCCGTATGGGCATCTGCAACACGTGCAGCTGCCGCAAGACGGCTGGCACCGTGCGCAACGTCATCACCGGCGAGATCTCGACCGCCAGCGAGGAGCAGATCCGCATCTGCGTGTCCGTGCCGGTCGGCGACGTCGCGCTCGACCTCTGAACCCCGACCTCGAGAAGGAGCCAGCCATGTCCACCTCCGCGCCCGATCTCACGCCCGAGCAGCTCGAGGCCTTCGGCCAGGAGCTCGACGCGATCCGCGCCCGCGTCGTCGCCGACCTCGGCGAGCGCGACGCCGACTACATCAACAAGGTCATCCGCGCCCAGCGCGGCCTGGAGGTCGCCGGCCGCGGCCTGCTGTTCCTCGGCTTCCTGCCGCCCGCCTGGATCGGCGGCACCGCCGCGCTGTCGCTGTCGAAGATCCTCGACAACATGGAGATCGGCCACAACGTCATGCACGGGCAGTACGACTGGACGGGAGATGAGCGGCTGAACGGCAAGACCTTCGAGTGGGACACCGCCTGCCCCGGCGACCAGTGGCGCCACTCGCACAACTACATGCACCACACCCACACGAACATCGTCGGCAAGGACCGCGACATCGGCTACGGGATGCTGCGCATGTCCGAGGAGGAGCCGTGGCGTCCGTACTACCTCGGCAACCCGCTCTACGCGGCGCTGCTCGCAACCTTCTTCCAGTACGGGGTCGCGATGCACGACCTCGAGACCGAGCGGATCGCCGCCGGCGAGAGCACCCTGGAGGAGAAGCGCGACAAGCTCGGAGACATCTGGCGCAAGGTGCGTGGCCAGACGCTCAAGGACTACGTGCTCTTCCCGCTGCTGTCCGGCCCCTCGTTCCCGTTCGTGCTCGCCGGCAACGCGACCGCGAACCTCACCCGCAACCTGTGGGCGTTCACGATCATCTTCTGCGGCCACTTCCCCGAGGGGACACATGAGTTCACCGAAGAGGAGGCCGAGAACGAGACACGCGGAGAGTGGTACTACCGCCAGATGCTCGGCTCGGCCAACCTGACCGGCGGCAAGCTGTTCCACATCCTCGCGGGCAACCTCAGCTACCAGATCGAGCACCACCTGTTCCCCGACCTGCCCGCCCACCGCTACGGCGAGATCTCCGACGAAGTGCGCGAGATCCGCGAGCGCTACGGCATCCCGGACAACACCGGCCCGCTGCACAAGCAATTTGGCAGCGTCGTGCGTAAGATCGTCAAGCTCGCGCTGCCGCCGCTGCCTGGCCGCGGCGGCTCCGAGCCGGACGCAGACACGGCCGCCGAGGCGCGGCCGCGGGAGCTGGCCGCGGCGGCCTGACCCACATGAGCGACACCCTCGACAGACTCGAGACGCGCAAGGACACGATCCAGGTCGTGATCGAGTCGGGCGCAACGCACGCCGGGAGGGTCGTTCAGATCGTCGTCGGCGCGGTGCGCGACGTCACGCGCGAGCTCGGCGACTGGGCGACGGACGTGTTCGAGATCCGCGACGCCGCGCGGCGTGCGCAGACGGACACCGACGTCAGCGCCGAGCTAAAGGACCGGCGCCCATAGCACTGTGGGTGAGCTCGTGGCGTCTGTGATCTCGCTAGAGGCAATCCCGATTCCGCCCATCCCGCGGCTTTCCCTGGTGGGCGGCCCGCTGCGACGAATCCGGGTGCCCGACGACCTTCACGCGGTCAGCGTGCGCGCTCGCGAGGTGACCGACGTGCATGCGCTGGGCATGACGGCGGCCGGCATCGAGCGCATCTGGAGTGGGGTGGAGCGTCTGTACCGCAGTGGCTTCTATCCGGCGATCGCGCTGTGCGTGCGCCGCCACGGTCAGGTCGTGCTCGACCGCGCGATCGGCCATGCGCGCGGCAACGGGCCGTCCGACCGCGAGGACGCGACACGCACGCCAGCCACGCCCCGCACGCCGTTCGTGATCTTCTCGGCCTCCAAGGCGATGACCGCGGTCGTGGCCCACCTGCTCGACGAGCGCGGGCTGCTGCACATCGACGACCGTGTGTGCGAGTACGTCCCCGAGTACGCCGCCCACGGCAAGGAGGCCATCACGATCGAGCATCTGCTCTCCCACCGCGCGGGGGTGCCCAACCTGCCAGCTGACGCCTTCGACCTCGATCGCATCGGCGACCGGGAGTCCATGCTGCAGATGCTGTGCGCGGCCAAGCCCCGCTCGCGCCCCCCGGTTGCCGGGCGAGAGCGTGTCGGTGAAGGCAGCGTAGGTGCTCACGAGGACTGATCCTGCGAGCGGCTGAGGTTCGGGAGGTGCGAACCGATAGCGTCAGCGCGATGGGCCGCGAGCCGCTCAAGGACGATCCTCTGAAGGCTTCGGGGGTCGGTGACCGCCGATGGCGCTGGCTCGCCGTGTCGCGAGGGCGCCGCGCAGAGTTGACGCGAACCCTGCGCTGGTGGAGGTGATGCGCGCGACGCGGGAGGTGTTCCTTCCGGGCGACGCAAGGTTCGGCGACGAGCTCTCCACCGCCGGCGATCGTCTCTCGCAGGTCCTCGCGAGGCACCTCGTGGAGGTCGGCGCCGAGCAGCCGAGCGCGACGCGCGAGCTCAGTCTGGGCGCGCTGCAGGTCTGGCAGGCGATCTCCGAATCGGTCGGCCGGGGAGTCGGGGTGGAGGAGGTCGCGATCCTGTTCACCGATCTGGTCGGCTTCTCTTCGTGGGCACTCGAGGTCGGAGACGAGCTTGCACTTGAGCTGTTGCGCGAGGTCGCGTCGGTCGTCGAGCCGGTGATTGAGGCGCACCAGGGTCGTATCGTCAAGCGCCTTGGCGACGGGCACATGGCGGTCTTCCCGGACGCGCAGAGGGCCGTCGACGCCGCGTTCGAGGCCCAGCACCAGCTCGCCACGGTCGATGTGGACGGCCACGGCGCTCTGCTGCGAGTGGGCGTGCATCTTGGGCGGCCGCGCAAGCTCGGCGCCGACTACCTTGGCGTCGACGTCAACGTTGCCGCTCGCGTGACCGAAGCAGCCAGGGGCGGCGAGGTGCTGGTGTCCGGGACCGCGCTGGCGGCGCTCGACACCACGACACTCACTGCCAGGCGGCGGCGGCGCTTTCGCGCCAAGGGCGCGCCGCGCGGCCTCGACGTCTACGTGGTGGCCCCTCGAGTGTGACCACACACCCCGCGGTTGCGGTCGCCGCGTCGAGGCGAGCGCGCCGCCCCGAGACGTCGCCCCACTCCCTACGACGATGAGCCCGTGCTCCCGCCGAGGACCGAAAGCGAGCGCCTCGGCAGGCAAGTCCGACGCTATCGCTGTGGACGACCCAAGAAAATCAAGGGATCCGGGCTGGGTTGCGGTCGGTCTGGCGCGCGCCGCATTGCTCCGGAAGTGGCCCCAGCGGCGGGTCGTGCATTGTTCGCGAAGCAGCGCGATGTGAGTCAACTGAACAGCGGACGCGGCGGCGCATCGAGCCGACCGCCGCGGCCGCCACGTAGCCTTCAACTCGATGCGCGCCGACACTCCCACCGATCGGGCCGCACAGGCCGCCCCGCGTCCGGGTGGGCGCAGCGAGCGCGTGCGTCGAGCGGTGCTCGACGCGGCTGCGGACGAGCTGCTCGAGGTCAGCTTCGAGCGCCTGTCGGTCGCTAGCGTCGCGCAGCGCGCCGGGGTGCACCACACGACGATCTATCGGCGCTGGGAGACGAAGTCGCGGCTTGTGCTCGACGCGGTGCTCGAGCTCACGCGCGAGCGCGTCCCGGCGCCTGATCTCGGGGACCTGCGCAGCGACCTGCAGGCGTACTTCGAGGCGATGGTGTCGGCATTCGCGCAGCCCCGCGTCGCCGCGCTCGTACGCGGCCTCGTGGCGATTCCGCCTGACGAGTTCGCTCAGGAGCGCAGCGCCTACTGGCATGACCGCTTCGCGGTCACGGGCGAGATCGTACAGCGCGCGATCGCGCGCGGCGAACTGCCTGCGCAGGGAGACCGTTGGCGGCTGGTGGAGCTCATCGCCGGCCCGCTGTGGATGCGGGCGCTCATGACCGGGCTGCCGGTTGACGCCGACTTCCTGACCCGAGCGATCGACGACGCGCTGCGAGCCGTCGCGCCCGATGGCCAAAGCTAACGCACGACTCTGTGCGTTTGTGTTAGCGTCGACCTCGTGGCTTCCGTCGTCCCTCTGACCGGCCGGCCCTCGCGCTTTGAGGGCGGACTGCGAGAGGTTGCTCCCCGCGCGTACGCCTGGCTGCAGCCCAACGGCGCCTGGGGCGAGGCCAACGCCGGGCTCATCGTCGGCGACGGCGCTTCGATGCTCATCGACACCCTCTGGGACGAGTCGCTCGCGCGACAGATGCTCGAGGCGATAGCGACCCATGTGCGCGATGCCCCGATCCGCACGGTGCTCAACACGCACTCGGACGGCGACCACTGGTGGGGCAACGCGACGATGCCACCCGAGGCTGAGATCATCACGTGCACGCCGAGCCGCGAGGCGATGGACGCCGAGTCCTCGCCTCAGGCGCTTGCCCGCCTCGCACGCCTGGCCGGGCTCGCGAGCCGGGCGCCCGGCTCGCTGGGCGGGCTCAGCCGCTACGTCTCCGACATGCTTTCCCCGTTCGATCTGGCCGCCGTGCGCCTGCGCTACCCCGATCACACCTTCAGCGAGCGGCTGACGCTCGACGTCGGCGGCCGCGACGTGCAATTGCTCGTGCTTGGACCGGCGCACACGCCCGGGGACACCGTCGCGTACATGCCGGACGCGGGCGTCGTGTTCGCGGCCGATCTCGTGTTCGTCAAGGCGATCCCGGTCATGTGGCATGGGCCGTCTAGCGGCTGGCTGAGCGCGCTTGAGACCCTGCTCGCCCTCGACGCCGACGTGTACGTTCCCGGCCACGGCGACATCGCCGGGACGCCCGAGGTGGAGGCGATGCAGCGCTTCTGGACCTGGCTGCGCGGCGGCGCCGCCGATCGCCACGCAGCCGGCGAGGACCCGCTCACGGCCACCGAGGCGCTCATCCGATCCGCGGGCTTCGACGAGTTTCGCGACTGGGAGTGTCCCGAGCGCCTGCTCATCAGCATCGCGGCGCTGAACCGCGAGTTCGACGGGCAGCCCCCGATGCGCGTCACCCCGGCCGTGCGCGCTCGTCTCTTCCGTCACGTCGCCATCCTCAAGCGGCGCCTCGAGGACCGCTGACATGCGGCTGCGCCGCGTGCGACTCGTCGGCGGCGATGACGCGATCGCCGTGTGGGACGACGAGGCGACGCGCTGGACGGCGATTCCGCCCGCCATCGCGGCGGTTGGCGACCCCGCCTTCGCCGAGCTGCCGGCCGACGACATGATCGCGCTGCTCGCCGGCGGCGAGGAGACGCGCGAGGCGCTGCGTGCACTGTGCGTCGCCGCCCGCGAGCGCAACGCCGGAGCCGAGTGCGAGCTCGTGCCGCTGCTCCCCGTGGCGCCGGTGCTGATGCGCGCATTCGCGAACTCCGAGCGTCACTGGATCCAGGGCGCGCGCGGCCTGGTGCGCCTGCACCTGCCGCGCGCGTTGCCGGCGATCCGCGCCATCGAAGCGGTCACCCGGCGCCCGTTCCCGCCGTTTCGTCCCGGCAAGCTGTTCTATCGGCAACCCGCGTTCTACCTCGGAAACGCGCTCACGTTCGTCCCCAGCGGCGCCGAGGCGCCGTGGCCCGCCTACACCAAGCGCCTGGACTTCGAGATCGAGCTCGGTGCGATCGTCGTGCGACCGCTGCGCGACGCCACCCTGCAGCAGGCCCGCGACGCGATCGGCGGCTTCGTCGTCGTCAACGACCTCAGCGCGCGGGACACCCAGTGGGACGAGCTGCGCAACGGGCTCTTTGGTCCGGTCATCAAGACGAAGACCTTCGCGAGCGCGATGAGCGCCGAGATCGTGACCGCGGACGAGATCCTGCCCCGCGTGCGCGACCTACACGCCGAGGTTAAGGTCAACGGCGAGCTGTGGAGCAGGACCGGTACGGCCGACATGCGCTGGAGCTTCGAGGAGATGCTCGCTCACGCCTCCGCCGGCGAGGACGTCCACGCCGGAGAGCTTGTATCCGCCGGGACGCTGCCGGACGGCTGCGGCCTTGAGCTCGGCCGCTGGATCGTGCCCGGAGACGAGCTCGAGCTGACGATCGAGCACGTCGGATCGGTGCGCAACCGCATCGGCTCGCCGCGGTAGCTACGACGGCACCGCGCCGATCCGGTTCGCTGACGCAAATAGCCCGGGTTCGTGAACAGTACGAACGCGCGGCCGTCGCGCGGTCGATCCGCTGTACGCGCTTGACCGCAATCAGCTTCCCCTCTGGATCGACGTCTGTGAGCACCGCGGGCAGGTGAAAGCAGGTCCGCACGCCGGCCACCGCGAGTCCCGCAAATCGCCACCTGAGGGTTCGTGCAGCATTGGCGGCGTCGATTGCGGAAGTCCCTCCAGCGGCTCGCTTCCTTCGACGATCGGTGCGTCCTATCAATCCGCCCGAAGGAGGCACGATGGAATCCATTCTGTACGACGCGGCTGGTCATCGTCGATCACCGGCCACCATGCCGGGCTACCACCAGGGGCGTCCGCCGAGGAACAAGGGCCTGCATTATCCAGCCGACCCGCCGACGGTCGAGGAGATCGTCGCTGTCATGCGCGCTGCCGGCGCCCGGGCGGACGGCGCTCGGTTCCGCGCGCTGATCGTCCTCCTGTGGCGCGCCGGATTGAGGATCAGCGAGGCGCTCGCTCTGGCCGAGACTGATCTGGATCGAGCTCGTGGTGCTGTCGTCGTTCGTAAGGGCAAGGGTGGTCGGCGGCGCGAGGTCGGCATGGACCGCTGGGCGTGGCAACAGCTGGAGCCGTGGCTCGAACTCCGGGGGACCTTGCCAGTCGGGGCGTTGCTGTGCGTGATCCATGGCCCGACCGCCGGTCGGCATTGGGAGCAGTCCGCCGCACGCAAGCAGCTGGCACGAGTCGCCGCTGCCGCTGGTGTACGGCGCCGCTTCGCGCCGCATCAGCTCCGCCACGCGCACGCGATCGAGATGGCGCACGAGGGCGTTCCGCTGGTGGTCATCCAGCGCCAGCTTGGACACGCGAACCTCGGGATCACCTCGATTTACCTGCAGGGCATCGACAGCTCCGAGATCATCGACACGGTCCACGGACGACCGGCGCCAGTGATCTCGGCCACCGCAGGTCTCCGCACCGACGCCTGACGTGCCGGGCGTCGCAGTCGGCGGGTCGCTCCCCAGCGGCCCGCCTCGCGGCCCGCGCACGGCAGGACGCTCGCCGGCGCCGTCCGGATGACGGTCTTGTCGGCAAAGCAGGTGTTCGGCGACGGGTCAATTCGCCCTTGCCCGCACGCCACATGCGAAATGCGGCAGCGAGCACGCCCTTGCATGCGTCGATTTTCCTGGGCCCTGTCAGGGTTTGAGGTGGGCGTCGAAGAAGGCGATGATCCGGCGCCGCGCGTCACGGGCGGAAGGCTCGTGGCCGCTGGCTGCGGTGGCCTTCGCCAGGAGCTTTACCCACAGTGGCAGCTCCGCCGGATCGTGGTCGTTGAGAAAGCCGTGGCCGGCATCGGGATACACCTTGATGTCGTGGTCGATGCTCGCCGCGGTGAGCTCGGCTTCTAGGCGATCGGGCACTTCGCGCACGCCGGGCCAGCGATCCTTGGCGCCGTAGCTGGCGACGATCGGGCAGGCCTCGGGCAAGAAGCTTTCGGTCTCCTTCGTGAGCCCACCGTAGTTCACGCTTGCTGCGTCGAACCCATGCCCGGGGGCGAGCATCAGGGCGTAGCCGCCGCCCTAACAGGAGCCGATTACGCCGATCTTGCCTGTGCAGTCGTCCCGCTCGGCGAGCCAGGCGCGCGCAGCGTCGAGGTCGCTGAGTGGCTGAGACTTCACGCGCGGAGTCGTCGTGTCTCCCAGGGTTCGCTTGTCCATGGCTCTGATCTCGCGGATGAAGGCGATCATGCAGGTGATCCTGCGGCCCCAGTAGTAGAGGTCCGGCGCCACAGCGAGGTATCCCTCGCTCGCCAGCCAGTCCGCCTGGTTTCGCAGGTCGTGGCTCATGCCCAAAGCGTCGTGGATCACGACGACGCCCGGCCACGGACCATCGCCCGTTGGCATGGCCAGGTAGGCCGGCATCTCGCCACGAGAGGTGCCGATTCGGACCTCAGCCAACGGACGCTCCATGGACATAAGACGTGACCGTACCTCTCCGCGACCGGGCCACTAGGAGGCCGAGCCCCGCGGCGGTCACCGCTCCGAGCGTTGGAACCGCGCGACGCGCCGAGCGGGGGGAGAGCACCAACTCGAACAAAGGGACCGGGTCGCCAAGCCGGTCGCCTAGCGGACCCAATGGGCAGTCCCCACCATTGGTCACGACCAGTACCCCCTCGCCGACCAAGGCACCGATCGCGGGACGCAACCACCGCCCACGCCGGCCGGTCAGCGCGCACCACCACACATACCCGATCGAGGCCAGAAACCCGATCGCGATCAAGCCGTGCCCCGCTCGCCAGACGAGCACCGCTGGCGTCATGAGGGTCCGCGAGCTCCCAGCCCACCGACTCGGCATCCGATAACGGTACCCCTCGCCAATTAGGAGCGGCCGAACCTCGCGCGCCAAAGAAGAACCCGTGGCTGTCTGCCGTACGAGGCCTGGATCCCGCGCGATCCACGACTCCGAGCATGTCGCCACCGACGCTCCTCTTCCATCGAAAGCAGAACGCTGGAGGCGCCGCGGCTACTGTCGGAACTCACTGGGAGCGCAAGGGGCTGTCGATGGTGGTGAGGAAGTCGGCGAAGGCCTGGTTCGTGCGTGTGGTGTCGCCGGTTGCGTCGAGGTCCATGAGGAGGCCACGGATGACGGCGAGCACGACGGTGGCCAGCTCGGGTCGCCCGAGGCTGCGCATGCCGTGCTCGAGCGGTGCGAGCCAGTCGGTGGTCGCGGTGCGCCGGAAGCCAGGCCAGAGTGGTTCTCCCGCACTGTCGTGCAGCCGGCTGAACATGCGCAGGTAGGGCTCGCCCTGAGGCCCGGAGATCGCCGACCATGAGCGGGCCAGGGTCACCGCGTAGGGCTCGTCGGGCCGCAGGCGTATGAGGTCGGTGAAGGCCTCGACCTGGCGCCGGCGGGCCTGTCCCAGGACCTCGCGGAGCAGTCCGTCACGGGTCCCGAAGTGGTAGATCAGCATCCGGTTCGATGTGCCTGCGGCGGCGGCCAGCGGCCCAAGCCGGTCCGGGAGCCCGTGCTCGAGCGCGTAGTCGGTGCACGCGTCGAGAAGCCGCTGCTTGATCTGCGGTTGGCGCTGCCTGCCCATCTCTCTATATTTTCACGTAACGAACGGTACGTCTACCATTCCTCGACAACAGATCGACACACGACGAGGAGGTCATGATGAGGGTCGTTTTCGTGCACGGGGCATGCGTCAAGGACGGATCGTGGTGGTGGCACCGAACCGGTGAGCGGCTGGCCGACCGGGGGGTTGCCAGCGAGGCGCCTGTCCTGCCGAGCTGCGGCGAGACGGGTGAGCCGACGGGGGCGGAAGGACCGGGGTTGGCCGAGGACGTCGCCTCGGTCCGGCAAGTCTTGACCGCGAGCGATGAGCCGACCGTCGTGGTCGCCCACAGCTACGGCGGCATCGTCACCGCGGAGGCAGCTGCGGGCATCGGCACCGTGCGCCATCTGCTGCTCGTGTCCAGCTACCTGCCCGAGGTCGGGCAGAGCCTCTCCTCGTTCGGAGGTGAGGAGCCCGCCCCGTTTCTCGACGTCGATCCCGAGCACGGGACGTTCACCGTTCGGCCGGAGGCCCTGGCCGAGACGTTCCTGCAGGACTGCGATCCAGAGATCCAGCGAGAGGCCATGGACAAGACAGCCCGGCAGAGCCTGGCGGTTCTCGAGCAGCCGGTGCAGTCAGCAGCCTGGCAGCGCACAGCCTCGACGTACCTCGTCTGCGCGCAGGACCAGGGCACTCCCGCCGACCTGCAACGCGAGTTCGCCCGTCGCGCTGGCAGCGTCGTGGAACTCGACGCCGGCCATCACCCATTCCTCTCCCAGCCCGCCGCCGTACGCGACCTGGTCCTCGGGCTGTGATGCCGATCATCGGCGTGCAGGCTGAACACCTAGAGGTCCTCCTCTAGGGCTTCCCGCACAACCACGGCATCGCAGAGCCGGGGCCGCGGCATCTCCGACCTGGAGCGATGCTGCAAGCGGCAAACGAGACGACGGCTCCAGTCGGCAAGTCCCCCAACGACGCGTGAAAGCGGGTCTTTCCACGCGTACGGGAGCGTACGTGCTGTTGCCACGAGCGCGACTCCCGACTTCACCACGGCGTCGATTGCTGCCGGCGGCCCTGCCTGCCGCGCTTTCCGGGTCTCCGGGCGGGTTCGGCATAAATACCCCTCGCGGGGGCGAAACCAGGGCATTCGCCTCGCGCCCATGTGGGCGGCCTTGCAGCACCTGAAGCCGCGCCGCCGCTGACGAGGACGCGCTCGCAATCGGGCACGAAGCAGTAGGCAGCGGAGTGCCGCGCGGCACTGCTGCTGGTCGGTCCTTAACGACA
>CAVYET010000002.1:0-7002 GCA_963767655.1 uncultured Solirubrobacteraceae bacterium
CCTCATCGCCGGCCCGGACAAGCTCAGGAATCGACGCCATCAACAGGTCGGCCATCTCCTTCAGCGAGCGGACCCGGCAGCAGCGCGCCCAGAACAGCTTCAACGTGCTGCCGAACGACCGTATGGAGGTCCGGTTGGACGGCTGACATCCCGCGTTCAGTCTAACCCGTGGATATACGGCTCGGACAAGGGCAATTCCGTCCCGCTCAAGGTACAGGCGTCGCCGTGCTCGTCGCTCCCGCGGGCGCGTTGATCTCCCGCTTGAGGATCTTGCCCGTCGTGCCCTTGGCAGCTCGTCGAGGAACCAGATGTGGCGTGGGTACTTGTAGGCTGCCACCCGCTCCTGACGAACGCCCGCAGCTCGTCGTGGCTTGCCTCGCAGCCTGGCTTGAGCGCGACGGCGGCGCCAACCTCCTCGCCGAGCTCCGAGTGGGGAAGCCCGATCACCGCGGCTTCGGCCACGGCGGGGTGCTCATGCAGCACCTCCTCGATCTCGCGCGGATAGACGTTGTAGCCGCCGCGGATGATCAACTCCTTCTTGCGATCGACGATGAAGAAGTAGCCGTCCTCGTCGACGCGCGCTATGTCGCCGGTGTAGAACCATCCGTCTGCGTCGATCGCCTCAGCCGTGGCTTCGGGCCGGTGCCAGTATCCCGACATCACGTTGTGACCGCGGATCGCGATCTCGCCCACCTCGCCCTGCGGCACCTCCTGCCGTGAGTCATCGACGACGCGCATCTCCACACCTTCGATCGGGAGTCCGATCGAGCCCACTTTGCGCTCGCGATCAGGCCGGCTGAAGCTCGCGACCGGCGAGGTTTCCGAGAGTCCGTAGCCCTCGAGGATGATGCAGCCGAAGGCCTCCTCGAACCCGCGGAGGATCTCGCCGGGCATCGCGGCGCCACCGGAGATACAGAGCCGGAGGGTCGAGACGTCGAACTGACCGCGGTGGGAATCGTGGAGCATCGCCGCGAACATCGTCGGGACGCCGGCGAACACCGTGATGCGGTCGCGCTCGATCGTGTAGAGCACCCTCTCCGGATTGAACCGGGGAACCGGCACGAACGTCGAGGCCGAGGCGATCGCGGTGTTCAGCGTGCAGGTCTGACCGAAGGCGTGGAACAGCGGTAGCGCGCCGAGGATCAGATCGTCGGGCACGAGCGAGAAGAGCTGCAGCACCGCCTCGACGTTGCTCGCCAGGTTGGCGTGTGTGAGCTGGGCCCCTTTCGGCTTCCCGGTCGTGCCGGAGGTGTAGAGGATCACGGCCGTGTCTGACCCGTCGCGATCCGCGGGCTGCGCCCTTAGCTCGGCACTGGCCAGCAGTTCCGCAAACCCCTGCGGAGACACAACCCAGCACTCCGCGCCGGCGTCGTCCGCCCCCGCCTGCGCGGGGCCGTGGAACTCGTGCCACGCGAACACCAGCTTGGCCTCGGGGTCCGACAGGTAGAAAGCGACCTCGCGCTCCTTGAGCAAGATGTTCATGGGCACCACGACGGCACCCGCACGCAGGATGCCGTAGTAGACGGGGACGAACTCGGGCACGTTCGGCAGCATCAGCCCGACGCGGTCTCCCGGCTCGATGCCACGTGCGTGCAGGAAGCCGGCGACCCGCCCGCTCGCCTGATCGAGCTCGGCGTAGGTCATCCTGTCTGCTTCGAGCTGCACCGCGACATGCTCGGGGTGATGCGAGGCGCTCACCAGCAGCTTTTCCGCCAGATTCTGGCTCATCGATCACTCTCCTCGAACGCTCGGTACGGGCCTCGCCGCCATTCGGATCATCCCACGTCCGAGCTGGATGATCCAGGGGAGCTGAGCGCCCCCCGCCTATTACTTCGCGCCGGCGGGTGCCCAGTGGCCGAATTCTTCGCGCAGGGGGGGCTTGCTGATCTTGCCGGTCGTGGTTTTGGGCAGCTCGGCGCGGATCTCGAATCGCCTTGGGACTTTGAACGCCGCGAGGCGCTCGGCGGCCCAGGCTTTGAGCTGTTCTTCGTCGAGCTCGGCGCCTGGTTTGGGCGCGAGGATCGGCGAGGACTTCTTCGCCGCGGACCTCGTGGGGCACGCCGATCACGGCGCATTCGAGCACGCCGGGGTGGGTGTAGAGGACTTCTTCGATCTCGCGCGGGTAGATGTTCTCCCCGCCGCGGATGATCATGTCCTTGGCGCGGTCGACGATGAAGAAGTACCCGTCGGGGTCCATGTAGCCGACATCGCCGGTGTGCAGCCACCCGTCGCGGATCGTCTTGGCCGTGGCATCGGGGTTGTGGAGGTAGCCGGCCATCACGTTCGGGCCCTTGACCACGATCTCGCCCAGCTCCCCGTCGTCCACCGCGCCGCCGTCGTCGGGGGTGACGATCTTCATCTGCTGGCCGCGGACGGGCAGCCCGATCGACCCCGGCTTGCGCACCCCGTAGTACGGGTTCAGCGAGGAGACGCACGTCGACTCGGTCAGGCCGTAGCCCTCGAGGATGCGGATGTCAAAGCGGCTCTCGAACGCTTCGAGCAGGTCCCGCGAGAGCGGCGCGGCGCCGCAGACGATGTAGCGCAGCGACGTCGGACCGGTCGGGGCGTTCGCGGTGTGCAGCACCGCGGCCAGGATCGTCGGCACCGCCGAGACCGCGACCGGCTCGAGCTCAGCGACCGTCTGCCAGAACGTCGAGGCCGAGAAGCGCTCCCACATCGCGACCTCGCAGCCGATCATCATCGGCACCACGCAGGTCACGATCTGCGCGTTGACGTGAAACAACGGCAGGATCATCCCGACCCGCTCCCCGGCCACCAGCGGCAACAGCTCCGCCGCCATCGCCGCGTTGGCCAGCAGGTTGCCGTGGGTCAGCATCGCCCCCTTCGGCTTGCCCGTCGTCCCCGACGTGTACATCAACGTCGCCAGATCATCAGGTCCGCGCTGGCCCGTCTGGGACCTCGCCGCTACGACCGGCCAGCGACTCCAGCGCCTCATCGCCACCATCGTCCACGGAGATCACATGCCGCAGGCCCGCCAGCTCAGGCGTACGGCGCACGTCCACCAGCGTTCCGGCCCCCCTGGCATCCGTCACCACCGCCACCGCCTGCGAATGACCCACCACATACGCCGCCTCCGGCGCCGTGAACGCCGGATTGATCGGACCGAACACCGCCCCGGCCTTCAGGATCGCCCACCACGCCTCCAAGAACTCCACGCAGTTCGGGAGCATCACCGACACGACGTCGCCGGGCTTCACGCCCAGATCAGCCAGCCCGGCGGCCAACGCGTCGGTGCGTGCGTCGAACTCCCCATAGCTGACCGACCGCCCACGCCAACGAACAAACGGCTGCTCGGGAATGCGGGAGGCCTGCGCGCGGAGCAGCTCGGGTACGTTGTTGATCGCGCTCATCGAATCGATCTCCTGATAGGTGCTTGGGTGAACGACTCGATTGATACGCGCGAATCGCTCGGAGATCGCTGTCGTGAGGCCACAAACCCGGTGGCTGATTCCTGTGTCGAGCGCTCATAGGCGCAGCGATCTGCCGGG
Organism: uncultured Solirubrobacteraceae bacterium; assembly: GCA_963767655.1. Lineage (GTDB taxonomy): Bacteria > Actinomycetota > Thermoleophilia > Solirubrobacterales > Solirubrobacteraceae > Palsa-744. Next base: position 3,510 of record CAVYET010000002.1, read on the forward strand.
GATACCTTGCGGCCATGCTCACCCCAAAGGTCGTAGGCCGAGCTGGAGGATGACGTCGGTGGTGTACACGGCAATCGCGCCAGCGCTGGCATGCGCCGTCGTGACGCAGATCGCTTTTCTGCTGAAGCAGCGCGGTGCCCGGACCGCGAACACGGTTCGGCTCGACCGTCCGCTGCAAGGTGCCAGAGCGTTGCTGGGGTCCCCATGGTTTGTCCTCGGCATGGGCGCTTCGGGCGTGGCTTGGGTGCTGCACCTGGCGGCGCTCGCCGTCGCGCCGCTGTCGATCGTGCAGGCCGTGCTGGCGAGCGGGGTAATCATTCTCGCTCTGCTCGGCCGCTTCCTGTTCGGCTGGAGCATCTCGCGCCGGCAGTGGTGCGGAATCTCCCTGACTGCAGGCGCGCTATGCGTGCTCGTCGTAACACTGCCCGCCCCGGCCACCTCATGCGGCGGCAGCGCCGGGCACGCTCGTGTTCGTGATCGCGGTGCTCGGAGCCGGCGCTACGTTGGTGCTCGCTCCTCGCCTGGGCACACCGGCGCACTGGCACGGCGCAACGCTGGGGGCGGCAGCGGGGATGCTGCTCGGGGTCTCGGATGTGGCCAACAAGACGCTCTTCCACGTGGCCGCAGGCGGTCCGGTGGCGCTGATCAGCTCGCCGTGGCTGTTACTCACCGTGCTCGCGGGCGTGTCCGCCTTCGTGGTCTCGGGGCGCGCATTCCAGGAGCGCGACGCTGTGCCCGTCATGGCCTGCGCGTCGACCGCTGCCAACCTCACCGCGATGCTTGGAGGGATCGTCGTGTTCGGAGAAGGCTTGTCCAGCGGTGCAGTGCTGGGCGGCCTCCAGGTCTTGGCATTCGGACTGATCGCCGGCGCCGCTCTGCTCACGGTGTCAAGGCATGGCCGCGCCGCAGTCGGAGCTGCCGGCGTCGCCGCGTGAGTTCGCGCGGAGCCGCCCGTCGACACCCCTCGCGCACTCCGAGGGAGACAGACTGCGAGCGTAGAAGTCGTCACCCAACTGGGCCGCGCATCTCATGGGCCTGCTCACCGCCATTGGTTCCAGCGTGAGCGCCCGAGCGCGAGGTCTCCCTCCGCGCTGATCACGTGCATCACCGCGTTGATCAATGCCAGGTGAGTGAAGGCTTGAGGGAAGTTGCCGAGATGGCGACCGGTGCGGGGGTCGACCTCCTCGGCGTACAGCCCGAGCGGGCTGGCGTAGCCGAGCGCCCGCTCGCACATCTCGGTCGCGCGGTCCAGTTCGCCGATCTCGGCATACGCCGATACCAGCCAGAAGGAGCAGATCAAAAACGTTCCCTCTTGACCGTGCAGGCCGTCGTCGGTCTGGTCGGTGCGGTAGCGCAGGATCAGCCCGTTCTCGCTGAGCTCCCGCCCGATCGCGAATACCGTGTTGCGGATCCGCTCGTCGCTTGGAGGCAGGAAGCGAACGAGCGGCATCAGCAGCAGCGACGCGTCTAGGGCATCGCTGTCGTAGTGCTGGACGAACACCCCGCGGTCGTCGACGCCGTGCTCGCACACGTCCGCGTGGATCTCGTCCGCGACGTCCTGCCAGCGCTGTGCCTGCTCCAGATCTTCGCGAATCTCGGCCAGCCGAGCGCCGCGCTCGCACGCCACCCAGCAGAACATCTTGGAAGAGGTGAAGTGCTTGGGCTCCCCCCGCACCTCCCAGATCCCGCGGTCGGGTTTGCGCCAGTTGGCGACCGCCGCGTCGACCTGACGCTGAAGAATGGGCCACACCCGCTCGTCGAGCGCATCCCGCGAGCGCGTGTGAAGGTACACCGAATCGAGCAGGGCGCCCCACACATCGTGTTGCTCCTGCCGGTAGGCGGCGTTGCCGATCCGCACCGGCCGTGCGCCCTGGTAGCCGTTGAGGTGGTCGAGAACGTGCTCGTCGAGCGCACGCTCCCCGCCGACGCCGTACATCACCTGGAGGTCGTCCGTCTCACCGGCCACGTCCGCTATGAAGTAGAAGAAGTCGTTGGCCTCCCAGTCGAAGCCGAGCGTGTACAGCCCCCAGAGCATGAACGTAGAGTCGCGGATCCAGCTATAGCGGTAGTCCCAGTTGCGCTCGCCGTGCGGTGTCTCCGGCAGCGAGGTCGTCGCGGCCGCGACCAGCGCTCCGGTCGGCGCGTAGGTCAGACCCTTGAGCGTCAGGGCGCTGCGCTGCAAGAAGCTGCGCCACGGGTGATCGGGGAACACTCCCTGGTCAAGCCAGTGCTGCCAGTGGTGCGCCGTCCAGACCAGCCGCCGGTAGGCCTCGTCGAAATCTTGCGGTGGCGCGTGCTCGCTCCAGGCCAGCGCGACGTAGATCTGCTCGCCCTCCTTCATCCGGTGGCGCGCGGTGGCGCGTGGACCTTCGAACCCCAGGCGCAGGTCGGTCCGCAACCGCAGCTCCAGCGCGCAGCCCTCGGCGGAGGCCACGCCGTCGTGATATCCGGGACCGCCGTATTCCCAGTGGGCCTGCCTGCGCCCGTAATCAAACGCCGGGATGCAGTCAAGCGCCACCTCCACCTCGCCGTTGACGCACCGCACGGTGCGAAGCAACACGTGGTCGGCGTCGTAGTCCGTCGGCGCCCGCCGGTGGGTGTGTGAGCGCTCGGTCTCGTGATGCCAGTCGCCGATGAGCAGCACATCGCGCACGATGATCCAGCCCGCGCCCGTCCACCAGCTGGTTTCGAGCACCATCGTGCCCGGCAGGTACCGCCGCGAGGCCGGGACGGAGATGCCGGCGGGACCCACGCGGAACGTGCCCGCATCGCGATCCAGCATCGCGCCGAACACGCTCGGCGAATCGACCCGAGGCAGGCACATCCACTCCACGCCGCCGTTCGGCGCCACGAGTGCGACCGTCTCGCAGTCGGACAGGAAGCCGTAGTCGGCGATCGGCGGATATGCGCTTGCACCGATCGGACTTGTGGGATCAAACTGAGCCACCAAACCTTGCCCGGGGGTGTCAAGCGATGGCACTGGTCCTCTGGCGCTGTTGCCTTCCGAGCGAGCCACGAGACGAGGAGTATCCCGCACCACCGAGTGCCGGGGGTTGGAGGAATCCCACACCGCCGCCGGGTTGGATGCGCGACGTTCGGCATATCAGTGGCCAGACGTCCGCCAGGATGTCGTCGGTCACGGCCGCCGCGGCGCGTTCCACGTCGATGTCGGTTGCGAGCACGCGCGGGGCTGTCGTCGCACCGAAGTCGTGATTGGAGCGCGGCGCGATGTTGGCCATCAGATCGATCGCCATGGGTGGCTCCTCTACAGCTCTCTCAGGGTTCCATCCTGCCATCGCGGGGCGGCCCGGGCCTTGGGGCCAGACAACAGACTTCGGCTCGTCCCATGGGCGCTGACCACATTCCCGTCCTGCTCCCGTCGAGCGCGCGGTGATGGATGTGGGCGGAGCACAAAGCCGTCGCTGATTCCTGTATCGAGCACTTATAGGCGCGGCCGTCGCCGGGGATACCTTGCGGCCATGCTCACCCCAAA
>CAVYET010000003.1:0-512625 GCA_963767655.1 uncultured Solirubrobacteraceae bacterium
AGGGCCGCTTCTTCGCCGGCCACTGCTCAAGCCGCGCTCGCGACGACGCGTGATGTCGCGACTGCTTGGCTGGGTGACGGCGCGGTTGCGATGAGGTCGCGGCCGCGGACGAGCAGAAGGCTCGCGAGCGCGCCGGCGAGCGCGACGATGGCGCCGATGAGGAAGACCTCGTTCAGCGCGGAGGCGAACGCGGCGTGCTGGGCATGTGTCAGCAGGGGCCGCACGCCGGCCGGGGCGTGGGCGATGGCTTGGGCGCCGGCTCCCGCGCTGATGGCCTGCGCGAGCTGAGTGGCGTGCGCCCCGGTGCCGAGCGTGGCCCCGATCACCTGGTGCACCTGGTGCTGGAAGACCGCGCCGAGCCCGGCGATCCCGGTGGCGATCCCGACCTGGCGGAAGGTGTTGTTCATGCCGCTGGCCATGCCGCTCTGGGCGGGTGTGACCACGCCGATGACGATCGAGGACAGCGGCGGGTTGACGAGGCCGACGCCGAGGCCGCACAGGCAGAAGCCGGCGAGCAGGGCGCTCCACGTCGATGTCGCGTCGATGCCGCGCATCGCGAGCAGGCCCGCGCCGATGAGCCCGAGTCCTGCGGCGAGCATCAGCCGTGCGGGCATGTGCTCGGAGGCCTTGCCCGCGGCACCCGCGCACACGAACGAGAGCAGGGTGAGCGGCAGCAGCCGCAGCCCGGCGCCGAGCGCCGAGAGCCCGAGGACGCTCTGCAGGTAGATCGTGATGTACAGCAGCAGCGCGAAGATCGAGGCGGAGATCGCGAACGCCGCGATCGACGCCCCGGATGAGGTGGGCGTGTTGAACAGGCGCAGGTCGAGCATCGGCTCCGGGCGTCGGCGCTCGATCGCGACGAAGACCGCCAGCAGCGACACGGCGCCAGAGAGGCACGCCACGATCAGTGGGCTGCTCCAGCCGAGGGCGTTGCCGCGGATCAGCGCAAACACGAGCGCCACAAGGGCGCCGCTGAAGGTGGCGAAGCCAGGCCAGTCAAGCCGGCTCGCGCCTGGGTTGCGGGCCTCGGCGACGCGGGTGAGCGTCAGCGCGATCGTCGCGAGTCCGATCGGGATGTTGAGGAGGAATATCGCGTGCCAGCCGAGGCTCGTGGTGAGCACGCCTCCGAGTACCGGCCCCAGCGCGACGGACGCGCCCGTGGTGGCGCCGTAGATGCCGAACGCGGTGCCGCGATCGTGGCCCTGGAACTCCTGCGCCAGTAGCGACAGCGATGTCGCGAACATCGCCGCGCCGCCGATTCCCTGTACCGCGCGGGCGATGATCAGGAACAACGCGCTGGGCGCGAGCGCGCAAGCCAGCGAGGAGAGGGTGAATACGCCGAGGCCCGCCGTGAAGACCGCGCGGCGCCCGACGCGGTCAGCGAGCGAGCCCGCCGTCAGAAGCAGCCCCGCCAGCGTGAGCGCGTAAGCGTCGACGACCCACTGCAGATCGTCGAAGCTCGCGCCGAGCGAGCGGGCGAGCGAGGGCAGCGCGACGTTGACCACCGTTATGTCGAGCAGCAGCATGAAGATCCCCATGCAGACCGCCGTCAAGGTCCACCACTTGCGTGCCATGATTAGCTCCTTCTCTAGCTGAACAGTTCTCATGACGAACAATATACTGTTCCCTCCATGAACTGTCAAGTGCGCTAACATAAGTTCATGTTCGTGGCCGCTAAAGCCCCACCTCAGACGCCCGCCGAGGCGCTGGCGAGCAGCCCGGCCTTCCTGCTGGCGAAGGTCGGAGCGGACAGCAGCCGGCGCTACAAACGACGCCTTGAGCCCCTGGGGCTCGAGCCTCAGCAGGCTGCGCTGCTGCGCTACATCGCCTCCGCCGACGGACTCTCCCAGCAGGCGCTGGCCGACATCCTCGGCCTGGCACGCAGCCGCATGGTGGTCCTCATCGACGAGCTCGAGCAGCGCGACCTCGTCGAACGTCGTCGCAGCCCCACCGATCGCCGTGCGTACGCGCTACACCTCACGGCCGAAGGACGGAAGCTGCTCGATGCCGTCCTCGATGTGTCGCGTAGCTACGCAGACGAGCTCTGCGCGCCGCTCAGCGACGGCGAGCGCACACAGCTCGTCGCCCTGCTCCAGCGCCTCGCCGCCCAACAGGACATCCCGCTCGACGTGTACCCCGACCTCGCAAGCTGAGCCACCACAGACGCGAACGCCCGGGCACAGGCTGTGCTCGCCAGCCCCGGGTGCGGGCCATCGCTCGGGCTCTCGTAATCGGATCCGTCACGCGGGTGAGGCTGGGGACTGTCGAGCCCCAGCACACCTGCGACCGCTGGGCACTCCCGATGCGCCACGCCTGCCTCGCGTGCTGAGCCGGCAACCCGTGCTGAGCCGGCAACCGATAGGTCTCGCTGCTGCTTGCGCCATGAGCTGGATTCGACGTCCGTGGTCGCATCCACGCCAGCGAAAAAGAAGGGCTCGCACACGCATCAGTGCGCGAGCCCCAGCCCGTGGGGTCCGCCCTTCTTGGGAGGGTGGCCAGACTGGGTGGCATCTGCTCGAGGAAGCCGTCAGCCCGAACGCGTGGGGCTCTCGGGCACGCGCGGCGATCCAGTCATCGTCCGTCCCCGAGCCCGCGCAGCGATTGCCTCAGCCGTGCTCACCGAGAGATTGGCCAAGGCCATCAACCGGGCGACGGCCTCGATCGCGCTCATCTCATCCACGGTCAGGCGCTCCGCTGCCGCGGCCGCGACCTCAGGTGCAATCGGGCGACGAAAGCGGCCCTCCGCGAGCGCGCTCGCGTAGACGACCGCAGCGCGGCTTCGCTCATCGAGCGCGGCCAAGTCGCCTAGGCCGATGGCCTCCAACTCCTCGCTGCTCACGCCGGCGCGCAGTGCCCAGCGCTGATGCACAAACGTGCATCCGCCGCAGGCGTTGACGCGGCTGACAGCGACCATGACGCGCTCGCGCAACGTGGCGTCGAGTCGGCCGCGCAGGTAGACCGCCGCGAGCGGGCCGCCGCGCTTGGCCAGGCCGACGACGTCGCGCGCCCACTCGGCGGCCGAAGCAAATGTTCGCGGGCTGTGAATTGACGTTGGTGGCGCGGCCATGCCGCCACTGATCGTACGCGTTTGGGCCAGGTCGACGGGTAGGCTGGGTGCATGAACCTCTGGGGATGGGCGTTTGCGGCTGGCTATGACCGGGTCATGGCCGGGCCCGAGAAGGCGGCTCTGGGTCGCCACCGCGCGGCTCTGGTCACTCGCGCGAGGGGCAGCGTGCTCGAGATCGGCGGCGGCACGGGCGCCAACCTCCCCTTTTACGGGGAGGACATCGAGGAACTCATCATCACCGAGCCCGAGGAGCCGATGGCACGCAGGCTCGAACGCAAGCTGGCCGGCTACTCGCTGCCCATACGCGTCGTGGGCGCGCGCGCCGAGGAGCTTCCATTCGAGGAGGAGAGCTTTGACTTCGTCGTCTCCACGCTCGTGCTCTGTACGGTCGATGATCAGGTGCGCGCGCTGGGCGAGATACACCGGGTCCTCAAGCCAGGCGGCCAACTCGTCTTTCTCGAGCACGTTCGCTCGGAAGACCCCCGGCTCTCCCGCTGGCAGGATCGTTTGCATGGTGTCCAGGTGCGCATCGGGCACGGCTGTCACTGCAATCGCCGGACACTTGAGAACATCGAGCGCGCCCGCTTCTCGATTGCCGAGCTCGAGCACGATCGGATACGCAAGGCGCCGCCGATCGTGCGACCGCTGATCGCCGGCGTTGCGCGGGCGAGGGTCTAGCAGGGCGATCCGCCCGGAGTCGGGGTGGCGAGTAGCTGGCACTAGCCAAGCTCGACCGGCAGCCCGAGCGTCATCCAGTCGTGCATCCCGCCGCGGTAGTAGAGGATGAGCGCGGGCGGACGGCCTGCAGTGAGTAGCCGGCGCACTGCGTCTGGTGTCGCAGCGCACTGTGGGCCGTTGCAGAACAAGGCGACCGGCCGCTCGGGGTCGAGCTCTTCGAGATGGTCCTCAATCTCTATGTGTGCAATCGCGACGGCACCTGGGATCGTGCCCTGGGCGACGAACTCGGCCAGGCGTGTGTCGATGAGTTGGCGCCCGGCGCGCACATGTTCGATCAGCTCGAGCTCGCCGATGGTCTGCACGCCCGGCGCGAGCGTCATTGGCTGGATCGTCCCCCACGTCGCGTCGACCAGCATGAGCCCCGCGTCGTCGTCGAGCGCCTTGGGAACCTTGCACGCTTGCGCTCGTCGCGGGAGGCGCTCGAGTACGTCTAGAAGAACCACGAGTCAAGCTCCGGTGTTGCTCTCGTCCCCGCTTGCTGGCCCGCGGCCTCGAGCCGTCGGGAGCGCGGGACTTGGCTGGGTCGTGGAGCGCATCTCGAGCGTCATCTCGCGGGGCCACACGGCTGGCCGTCCCGCGGTGAGCCAGGCGCGCATGCCGCCGGTCACGCTCATCGCGTCCAGGCCGTGGCGCTGGGCGATGAGTGTGGCGAGCGCGCTGCGGTGCCCGGAGCGGCACAGCAGGGCGACGGGTCGATCGGTGCGGATCTCATCGATGCGGCGGCGAAGCTGCGGCAGAGGGATGTGCGTCGCACAGGGAATACGGATGGCCCTGCGCTCGCGATCGCTGCGGACGTCGACGAGCGAGATCGCCCCGCTGAAGAAGCGGTCGGCCGCGCGCGCGGGCTTGATCGATGGGACAGGCTGCGCAGACGCATGCTCAGGAGTGCCCGAAGCGGACATCGGGCAGGATGCGCCGCGCCCATCGGGGCAGATACCAGGCGCGAGCGCCCATCAGGCGGAGCAGGACGGGGAGCAGCAGCAGCCTGATCAGTGCCGCGTCGAGCAGCACCGCGACACCGAGGATGATGCCCATCTCCTTTGGCGGCAGCGGCCCGGAGAGCGCGAACGTGAAGAACACCGCGACCATCACCGCCGCCGCTGCGAAGATGACCCTTCCCGAGTGCGCGATCCCGTTGACCATGGCGTCCTTGGCGCTGTGGCTGTGGTCCCAGTGCTCCTTGGCGGAGGAGAGCAGGAACATCGTGTAGTCCATCGAGATCGCGAAGATCATCGCGAAGAAGAACACCGGCCCCCAGGCGTCGAGGAAGCCCTGGGACTGGAAGCCGAGCAGCGAGTGAAGTGCGCCGTCCTGGAAGATCCACTTCGAGACGCCGAATGCCGCTCCGGTGGCCAGCAGGTTGGTGAGCACGCCGGCCGCGGCGAGCAGCGGCGCCTGCAGCGCGAACAGCAGCAGCAGGAAGCCGAGGACCAGGACCACCCCGATCACGAGCGAGGTCTTGGCGGAGAGCAGGTTCTGGAGATCGTGGTTTTCGGCGACCGCGCCCCCGAGCACCGTCCCGGCCGGAACGTCGTTGCGTAGCCGCTCGATGGTGGCTCCGACCGCGGGGTTGGAGGGATCCTGGCGCGGTATGGCCGTAACGAGAGCAAGGCCTTTGCTGCCGGGCTGAGTGGGCATGACCTGCGCGATGCCAGGGATCGGCCTGGGCGATGCGCGCGACCGCTGCCGCCTGCGAGGCGGGCGTGATGAGCTGCAGCGGGCCTGTGGCGCCGGGGCCCATCGCTGCCTGGACCTGGTTGTAGCCGATGCGCGAGGAGTCGCTGGTCGGTACGACCTTGATCGAGGGCATCGAGGTCTTCAGTTGCGTCACCGGGTAGGCGAGTGCGAGCAGCACCACCAGCGCGGGGATCCCGTATCGCCAGGGGTGGCTCCACAGGCGTTCGCCCCAGGCTGCGAACAGCGCGCGAGCGGTGCTCGCCGGAGTGAGCCCACGGCAGCGAGAGGTTGTCGACTTTGGGGCCGAGCTTGGCCAGCACGGCGGGCAGCAGCGTGAGCGTCGCCGCCAGGACGAAGATGACGGCGAGCATGATGCCCGAGGCTCATGCTGCGGAACGCGGGGCTCGGGACGAGCATCACGGCGGTGAGGGAGATCAGCACCGTCACGCCGCTGAACAGGACGGCCTTCCCCGCCGTGTCCATCGTCACAGCGGTGGCCTCCTGCGCGTCGAGCTTCGAGCCGAAGAACGCGCCGCGGAAGCGCATCACTATGAACAGCGCGTAGTCGATGCCGAGCGCCAGCGCGAACATCAGCGCGAAGTTCATCGCCCAGATCGAGATCGGCATCATCAGGGTGCCCAGGTAGAGCATGCCGGCGGCCGAGAGCAGCCCGACCATCGTCAGCATCAGCGGCAGACCTGCGGCCACCAGCGAGCCGAACGCGAGCAGCATGATGCCGAGCGTCACCGGCCAGGAGATGACCTCGGATTTGAGCATCGCCGAGCGGTTGGCGGCGTTGAAGTCCGACCACATGCCGGCCGCGCCGGTGAGGTTGACCACCACCGTGCTCGTCGAAAGCCCGTGCAGTGTTCCCTTGAGTTTGTCGGCGGCGGCGACCATTTCGTTCGGGTTCTTGGCGGCTCCGGCCTGGACGATGGCGGTGTGACCGTCGCGCGAGATCGACAGCCCGGGAGTGGGCGCCACGACGGTCCGCACGGCGCTGTTGGCGCGCAGCGTCTGTTCGACCTGTGCGATCGCCGACCTGAAGGCCGGGGTGCCGACCGTCTGCGTCGGCGAGTAGACGACGGTCATCAGCCCGTAGCTGCCGAGGCCTGCGAAGTCGCGTTCGACGAGCTTGCGGGCCTGCACCGACTGCGACCCGCTCGCTTCCCAGCCCGCTCCGGAGAGAGCCGTCTCGACTCGCGGCGCGAAGAACCCGAGCACGACCGCGAGCAGGAGCCCATCCGACCAGCACCGTGCGGAAGTGGGTCGCCGTGTAGCGCCCGAGGCGGCCGATCGGCCCGACGGCCGTCCTGTGCTGGGTCGCCGGCTCGGCGGGCCTGGCGGCGCGCGGCGCGGTGGTGGTGCTCATCGAGCTGGGCCTCCTGGCGCGGGTAGAGGACGGAGCGCAGCGAGAACAGGCGGCACAGCACCAGCGAGGCCGGGCACGCGCCAAAGAGGACGTAGAGCCACTGGTTGACGCCGACGAACGCCGTCAGCAGCAGAAACCAGGGAGAGATCAGCGCCGCTAGCGCAGCGCTGATCAGCGTCATGCTGCCGGCGAGCGCAAACAGGACGCGCTCCAGCGGCCAGCTTTGAGCGTCGGCCGGTGTCGGGTGGCGGGGCGGGAGCACGCGGTTGCACTCATCGGTCGGCTCCTCCCTGCAGCAGCGCGTCGAGCTCGTCCAGCTGTCGGCGTATACCGCCGCAGACCTGGTCGCAAAGCTCGAACACACCCTCGTCGGCGATCGCGTAGAGCGAGAAGTTGCCCTCCTTGCGCCGGCTCACGAGCCCGCTGCGCAGCAGCACGCCTAGGTGCTTGGAGACGTTCTGCTGCGAGGCCTCGGTCGCCTGCTCGAGCTCCTGGACGGTCGCCGGAGCCTCGCGCAACGCGTCCAGCAGGCGGATGCGCATCGGCTCGCCGAGGACACGGAAGCGCTCGGCGATCAACTCCACCAGGGGAGCCGGCAGCGGGTGCGGAACATTCAGGGCGGTGTTCTTCGTGGCGGTGCTCATGACAGCCCACCATAGCACAACTAGTCCGTTGTGTACTACTGTAGTTGTAGAGTACCGAGCTACGGACCGGGTCGGGTAGTTGCGCCGGATGTGTCCTGCGACTGCGCCGAGCACGATCAGGTCGACGCTCATCAGGAGTAAGAGATGGCTAACAACGGCTCCCAACAGCAGGTAGTGGTCGTCGGATCGAGCTTTGCCGGTCTCATCGCGGCGCTCGAGCTGCGCAAACATCTCGACCGCCAACATTGCGTCGTGGTACTCGACCGGCGACCTGACTTCACGTTCATCCCCTCGCTGGTCTGGTTGCCGTTCGGTAAGCGCAGGCCCGAGGACATCACCTTCCCGCTGGCGCCGATGTATGGGCGCAAGGGCATGGAGTTTCGCATCACGGCGGCGACCGGCTTCGATCTCGATGAGCGCGTCGTCCACACCGACGACGGCCAGGACGTCCCCTACGACAAGCTGATGCTCGCCACCGGACCGCGGCTGGCGTTCGAGAAGATCGCTGGCCTCGGCCCCGAGGGCGGCTACACGCAGTCGGTGTGCAATCTCGACCACGCACTGCTCGCCGGCGACGGCCTGGAAGCGCTTCCTCGCCGACCCCGGGCCGGTCGTGGTCGGCACCGCGCAGGGCGGCTCCTGCTTCGGCGCGTCCTACGAGTTCCTCCTGAACGTCAAGCACCAGATCGACAAGGCGGGTCTCGCCGATGTCGCTCCGGTCACGTTCGTCACCGCCGAGCCGTTCCTCGACCACTTCGGTCTGGGGGGCGTCGGCGACTCGAGCAGCCGCGTCGAGGCGTTCTTCGGCAAGCTCGGCATCGAGGGCATCGCCAACAACGTCATCACGGAGGTCCGCGACGGCGAGATGGAACTCGAGGGCGGCCGTGTGCTGCCATTCGCCTACTCGATGATCGTGCCGCCGTCGTGTGCCGCAACCGGCCAAGGTCCGCGCCTACAGGCGCCGGGGGAACGCGCGTAGGTGGCTGATCACATGCCTGCAAGAAAACTTGCAATCGCGTATCCTCCCGAATCGATTGAGCACCCGGGCCTGACTTGATCGAGAGCCTGGGCCCGGCTTGTGCCGCGCGTCGAGGAAGTTGTCGCCGACAGGGAGATGGAGTTCCTTGGGATCGCACCGCACTGCAGGCTCGCACCGCCGAGCGTCGCAACTCATCACGATCGCCATGGTGGGCGCGTTGACCATCGTGGTCGTGGTGCTTCGGCCATCTTGGAGACGGTCACGCACGCCCATCGTCAGGCGTGGCGCGCAGGCCGGCAGTTCGGGCGGGGCGTCGCCGAAGGTTCGGGAAAGCCCCGATCCGAGGCCACGGTGGGGCTCGGCGCTTGCCGTCGGCGCAGCAGTCTTGGCGATCACTACGCTCGCGCTGGCAACGCTCTCTCCTTTCCGTGCGCCGAGCGCGCACCTGCGAGCCTCTCACCCTCGCTCGCAAAGCCACAAGGCCGGGGGTCTGCCGATCGGCTTCATGGCGGCTTCCTCAGCGCGGATCGGCGCCTCTGAGCGTGGCTACTGGCCGGTCCCCCACGGTGACTCGCTGCTGACCCGCGGCGGGGGCATCGATGGGAAGTTCACCGCCTCAGGGGCTGCCCTGCGCGTGGCCCACGGGACGCTTGTCCTATCGCTCACCGCCGTCGGGCGCGGCCATCGCCTTGAGCGCGTAGCTCGTGTCGCCCCTTCGAGAGTTGCAGACCGGGTCTTCTACCGACGGGGGTCGATCAGCGAGCAGGATCGCAACGGTCCCTCTGGCCTCGAGCAAGCCGTCACCCTGCGCCGGCGCCCGCGCGCCGGGGGGGCGCCACTCGTGCTAGCGCTGCGAGTCACGGGATCGCTGATGCCAGAGCAGGTGGGATCGCAGGCCGTGTTTAAGGCTCGCCCAGGCGTGACGGCGCTGCGCTACGGCCAGTTGAGCGCGTTGGATGCCACGGGTCGCCAGCTCCCTGCACTCATACGGGTCGGCAACCGGACCCTTCAGCTGCTGATCGACGACCGCGGTTCGCGTTATCCGTTGCGGGTCGACGCAGCCGTCTCCTCGGCCGGGACGGCTGCGCTGGATGCAGCTGTGACCCAGCCCCAACCGGTGATGGCCTGGGGCGCCAACTTCGACGGGCAGCTGGGCAACGGCAGCACCGAGGCAAGCGACCTGCCGGTGGCGGTGAGCGGTCTGAGCGGGGTCAGCGCCGTGTCCGCCGGCCGCGACCACAGCCTGGCGCTGCTCAGCGACGGCACCGTGGTGGCCTGGGGTGACAACCGCAAGGGGCAGCTGGGCAACGGCAGCACCGAGGCAAGCGACCTGCCGGTGGCGGTGAGCGGTCTGAGCGGGGTCCTCGCCGTGTCCGCCGGTAACGAAGACAGCCTGGCGCTGCTGAGCGACGGCACGGTAGCAGCCTGGGGCGCCAACTTCGACGGGCAGCTGGGCAACGGCAGCACCGAGGCAAGCGACCTGCCGGTGGCGGTGAGCGGTCTGGGCGGGGTCAGCGCCGTGTCCGCCGGCCGCGACCACAGCCTGGCGCTGCTCAGCGACGGCACCGTGGTGGCCTGGGGTGACAACCGCAAGGGGCAGCTGGGCAACGGCAGCACCGAGGCAAGCGACCTGCCGGTGGCGGTGAGCGGTCTGAGCGGGGTCCTCGCCGTGTCCGCCGGTAACGAAGACAGCCTGGCGCTGCTGAGCGACGGCACGGTAGCAGCCTGGGGCGCCAACTTCGACGGGCAGCTGGGCAACGGCAGCACCGAGGCAAGCGACCTGCCGGTGGCGGTGAGCGGTCTGGGCGGGGTCAGCGCCGTGTCCGCCGGCCGCGACCACAGCCTGGCGCTGCTCAGCGACGGCACCGTGGTGGCCTGGGGTGACAACCGCAAGGGGCAGCTGGGCAACGGCAGCACCGAGGCAAGCGACCTGCCGGTGGCGGTGAGCGGTCTGAGCGGGGTCCTCGCCGTGTCCGCCGGTAACGAAGACAGCCTGGCGCTGCTGAGCGACGGCACGGTAGCAGCCTGGGGCGCCAACTTCGACGGGCAGCTGGGCAACGGCAGCACCGAGGCAAGCGACCTGCCGGTGGCGGTGAGCGGTCTGAGCGGGGTCTTGGCTGTCTCGGCGGGAGGCGCGCACAGCGTGGCCGCCGGCTCACCGCCGCCAACGGTGATCAGCGTAAGCCCCGACAACGGCGCCGAAGCCGGCGGCACCCCGGTGAGGATCAGCGGCATCAACCTCACCGGCGCCAAGGCGGTCAAATTCGGATCGGCCGACGCCCGCAGCTTCACGGTGAACTCGGCGACGTCGATCACGGCCGTCTCGCCTGTCGGGACGGGTACGGCGGACGTGACCGTGACCACCGCTGGCGGGACAAGCCCCAACAGCGCGGCCGACCAGTTCACCTATGAGCCCACCGGCCCGACCGGACCCACGGGCGTCACGGGTCTGACGGGCCCGACCGGAGGCACCGGACCCACCGGCCCGAGCGGACCCACCGGCCCTAGCGGAGGCACCGGACTGACGGGCGTCACCGGTACTACGGGGACCACGGGTGCCACGGGTCCGACCGGAGGCACCGGACCCACCGGCCCGAGCGGACCCACCGGCCCCAGCGGAGGCACCGGACTGACGGGCGTCACCGGTACTACGGGGACCACGGGTGCCACGGGTCCGACCGGAGGCACCGGACTGACGGGCGTCACCGGTACTACGGGGACCACGGGTGCCACGGGCCCGACCGGAGGCGCCGGACCCACCGGCCCGAGCGGACCCACCGGCCCCAGCGGAGGCACCGGACTGACGGGCGTCACCGGTACGACGGGGACCACGGGTGCCACGGGCCCGACCGGAGGCAGCGGACCCACCGGCCCGAGCGGACCCACCGGCCCTAGCGGAGGCACCGGACTGACGGGCGTCACCGGTACGACGGGGACCACGGGTGCCACGGGCCCGACCGGAGGCAGCGGACCCACCGGCCCGAGCGGAGGCACCGGACCGACGGGCGTCACCGGTACGACGGGGACCACGGGTGCCACGGGCCCGACCGGAGGCAGCGGACCCACCGGCCCGAGCGGAGGCACCGGACCGACGGGCGTCACCGGTACGACGGGGACCACGGGTGCCACGGGCCCGACCGGAGGCAGCGGACCCACCGGCCCGAGCGGACCCACCGGCCCTAGCGGAGGCACCGGACTGACGGGCGTCACCGGTACGACGGGGACCACGGGTGCCACGGGCCCGACCGGAGGCAGCGGACCCACCGGCCCGAGCGGAGGCACCGGACCGACGGGCGTCACCGGTACGACGGGGACCACGGGTGCCACGGGCCCGACCGGAGGCAGCGGACCCACCGGCCCGAGCGGCACGACAGGAACCAACGCCGCAGGTTTGCCCGAATACAGGCTGGACGCCGCCAGCTACTTTGACGCGTTCGTCGGCGAAGAAGCCTGGATCAAGTCCCACGTCAGCGTGATCAAGGCCTACCCGCCGTTTGGCGACCGCTACGTCAGGTACGGGTTAGCGGTGATCGGCTATCACGACCCCGCCACCGAAGGGTTCGCGCCGCTTGAACCGAGCCAGATCAAAGCCTATGTAGCCGAGGTCGAACGAGACATCAGCGTTGGCTACGCGGGCGTGTTCGTCGACGACGCCAACTGGTCATTCTCGCCGTCGCCGGGACCCGAGGAACACCTCGCGAATCTGATGGATGCAATTCGTGCAGCCGAGCCCCATGCTCTCATCGAGATGAACTCGCAGTACGGAGACATCTCCGCGCGGATGACCGATCCGAATGTAGAACGGTCACTGCGCGACGTGAACCTCGTGACGAAGGAGTTCGGCGTCGGCCCGACCTCGGGAATCAGCAGCGGCAGCGCCTACGCGGCCTTCCTGTCCTGGGTGGACACGCTGCACTCGAAAGGCATCCACATCGTGTTGACCGGCGATCGCAATGCGAACAACGACATCTTCCGCGAATACAACCTCGCGACCTACTTCTTGTTCAACGACGGTCACGACTACATCAACGGCAGCAACCAGACGCCGACGAACTTCTGGCCCGGGTTCACAGTCAATCTGGGCGAAGCGACTTCACCTCGGGAGCGGGCATCGACGGGGGTGTGGACGCGCTCGTTCACCAACGGAGTCGTCTTCACAGTTGAGCCCGGTGCTCCCACTCAGACGATCGTGTTGCCCGCTCCGATGAAGACCGTCTCGGGAGAAACCGTGAGCTCCGTCACTCTGGCCGCGGCTCACGGCGCGGTTCTGCACAACTGAGGCACGCTCTCGCCATCGCTGGGCCAGGGGACACCTACGTGTCCCCTGGCCGCAGGCGGCCCTTCTGAAACTCGTTCTCCAGGCCTACGGCTTTGAGGGCTTCGGCGTGATCGTAGTACTCCTGGTGGCGGACGGGCCGGCCGTCTTTGAGCGTAGAGACGAGCGCAAACGCTTCGGTGAGCGGGACACCGCTGACCTGGGCGCGCATCGACCCGTCTGCGAGCGTCACGACCCGTTCTCCGAGGTCGATGAGTTCGATTGGCTCCAGGTAGTTCTCGCCACCCCAAACCTCGTCTACGGTCGTGACGTACTCGCGGTAAGCGTCCGCACCGCGGTAGCACGACTTCACAAAGCCCGCCTCGACCCACTCGCGACCCGGGTGGTACTCGCACTCCGGATGCCAGCCGATGACCGCCGCCTCCAGATCACGACGGTTGTACGCCTCGAGCCCGAGCTGGACGGCTCGGCGCAGGGCGGCGTCGCGGAGACGCGATCCGGGTGGCAGCCTGCCGATCAGGAGAGCATTTGCTGCAGCAAGGCGAGGAAAGCGGAGATAAAGCCGCTCATCGAGGGTACGGCTCGACCGCCGCCGTACACCCAGCCGCTTGCGCACGATCTGATCGCTGGACATCGCCGACCGAAGTATGCCGCTGACGACGGGTGACGCTCGCCCCGCCGCGGCTGTTCCGCAGCGGCCGTACCGCCCTCATGTCCTCGGCGAGCCGGTGGTTCGACTCCTCGGCTGCCCGCTGCGAGGCTACGCGTCCGGCTTGTCGCCGCGGCGGCGCTGCACGCCGTTGTCGCCGGCGATCAGGATCAGGCTGACCATCTCCGATGCGAACAGGCCGTGCTCGACGACGCCCGCGGTGCCGCTGAGCCGCGCCGAGAGCTCGGGGAGATCTCCAACAGCTCCGAAGTAGTCGGCTATCAGGCCCCCGTCGGGGCTGCGCCACGGTCGATTGGCACCGACCCCCGCAGAGGACGGGCCCTCGCGCTCGCCGGCGCCGGGGCTCCGGGCGTCGGGCGCAGGCGTCGGGCGCAGGCGCGCGTGGGCGAGCGCTCTCAGCGTGCTCTGCACGCCGAAGTCCACGAGCTCGAGCGGAACCGGCGGGGCGAGATGCGCGACCGCCTTCTCGGCGGAGGCGATCACGACGAAGCGCCTGCCCGCCGCCGCCACGATCTTCTCGCGCGTGTGCGCTCCGCCTCCTCCCTTGACGAGCCACCCGGCGGGGTCGATCTGATCGGCGCCGTCGATGACGAGATCGAGCTCCTCGCCCCCGTCGAAGGCCTCCACCGCCAATCCCAGCGCGCGGGCCGCGCGCTCGGTCTCCGGCGAGGTCGCGACGCAGCGAATCCCGGTGAGCTCGCGCTCGGCCAGCGCCGTGAGCAGATGCGCGACGGTCGAGCCCGTTCCCAGCCCGACGCGCATCCCGTCCTCGACCATGGCGGCGGCAGCCTCGGCCGCGGCGCGCTTCTGGCGGACGATGAGGTCGTCGTCGTTCAGCCCTGACGGCTGCTGCCCCGCACTCGCACCAGGGGACGCCATGGCGGGGACGTTAGCGGTCCGGGCGATTCCCTGAGATGCAGATGCTGGGGCGGGTCGGGCTGGCGCAGCAGGAAGCCCTGGCCCACCGAGCAGTCCAGCTCCCGGGCCACCGCCAGCTGGCGGCTGGTCTCGATCCCCACGGCGACCGCCGTCAGGCCGGCCTCGCGGGCGAGCGCGATCATCCCAGCGGCCATCGCGCGCCGGTTGCGATCGCGCTCGAACCCCTGGATCAGCGTGCGATCGAGCTTGAGCATGTCCAGCGGGAGGTTTCTCGGCAGGCTGAGGGAGGACTCACCGGCGCCCAGGTTGTCCAGCGCGATCACCACGCCGAGGCGCTTGACGTCTCGCAGGGCGGCCCGGGCTCGCTCGGGGTCGCGCAGGACGGCCTCCTCGCTCACCTCCAGGCACAGCGCATGTGCGGGCAGCCGCGAGTGCCGCAGCGACTGCTCAACGCGCTCGGCGAGATCCACCTCGGTCAGCTCCCGGGCGGACACGTTGACGGACATGCGGATGGGAATGCCGTCGCGATGCCAGGTGGCCGCCTGCTCGCAGGCCGTGCGCAGCACCCAGTCGCCGATCTCGACGATCAGCTCGCTCTGCTCGGCCCGCGGGAGGAACGTCGCGGGGAGCAGCCTGTCCAGCTCGGATGGCTCCCCCGCGCCACGGGGATACCAGCGCACGAGCGCCTCGCAGCCCACCGTGCGCCCGCCGGCGAGCCGCAGTATCGGCTGGTAGGCGAGCATCAGCTCGTCGCGGGGGAGCGCGTGGCGCAGGCGGCCCTCGATCTTCAGGTGGGCGCTGACTTCGCGCCGCAGGCTCTCGTCGAACAGCTCGAGCCCGGCGCCGCCCGCTTTCTTGGCCCGATACATCGCGACGTCTGCCTCCCGAAGCATGCTCTCGGGATCGCTGTCGGGGTCGTGCGAGACCGAGACGCCGACGCTCGCAAGCAGCGAGACCTCGGCCGAGCCCGCGGGGAACGGTTCCCGCATGGCGTGCAGCACCCGCTCGGCGAGTGCGAGCGCTTCCTCGTCGCGGGCGATGTCCTGTGCGAGAACGACGAACTCGTCACCTCCCAGGCGCGCCACGGTGTCGCTGTCGCGCATCAGCTCGGCGAGGCGTTCGGAGACCGAGATCAGCAGCCTGTCGCCGACGTCGTGCCCAAGGCTGTCGTTGACGGCCTTGAAGCGGTCGAGGTCGATGAACAGCAGCGCGACCACACCGGGGGCGCGGTGCAGGCGCCCCAGGGCCTGGCGGGCGCGATCGATCAGCAGCATGCGGTTGGGCAGCCGCGTAAGCGGGTCGTGGAGCGCCTGCTGCTCGAGCCACTTTCGGTCGGTCACGTCCTTGGCAGCCGCGTACCAGGCCTCGCCGTCGCAGCGCGCGCTCCAGAGCAGCGAGCGCCACGTGCCGTCGCGGTGGCGATAGCGGTTGGTGATGTTCTCGAACTGCGCCTGCTCACCCTGGCCGTCAAGCATCAGGGCGCGCGTCTGCTCGAGGTCATCGGGGTGCACGAGCTCCTGCGCGGGGTGTGTCTGCAGCTCCTCACGGCTCCAGCCCAGCAGCTGCTCCCAGGCGGGGTTCAGCAGCGTGAAGCGGCCATCGAGAGAGATCGCCGCCAGCAGGTCGCTGGTCAGCTCGAAGAGCTTCTTGATCTGCTCCAGGTCGGCCAGCGCGACGCCGGCGCCCGCGGACGCCGCGATGTCCGCATGCGGGGCGATCCCCGGCTCTGTATCGGTGCTCGTCGACTGGTAGCGCATTTCCTTGCCCACCGCGATTGGTCGGGTGGTCCGCCACCACGATCGGTTTGAGTGCTCTGCAATGACGATCGGTCGGACGGCTGCCTTGCTCGGGAAGCCCGCCGGTCAATGGACGGATTGACGAGCGCTCGCGGCGCGAGCGCTGCGCGTGCGCGCTTGGCTCTCCCAGGCGCTCGGCGATGCCCGCCGGCGCCTGTCAGGAGCGCGCGGCGCCGAGCGAGGATGCCGGCTCGTGCTCGGCTGCGGCCAGGTCCGCCGGGGGGACCCTCCGGGGCTCGACATCGCCGCGCAGGAATCGCCAGATCGCCAGGCACGTGAGCACCGTCAGGATGACGGCGCTGGAGGCGCACCACTCGCAGATCGCGTGGATAGAGAACAGCTCGCGATAGGTGAGGTAGGCGCTGAAGCCGAAGCCCACGACCGTGAGTGCCACCGTGGCGAGCCTGCTGGTCTCGTTTTCGGGCACCAGCAGCGAGCCCAGGATGAGCACATAGCCGATCAGCCCCATCAGCGCCACGGGCACGCCGGCGAGCTTGGAGTAGACCGAGGTCTGGACCTTCAGGCAGCTGCCCCCGGCCGTGCACACGGGGTTGATGCCGGAGTAGTGGACGTAGGTGAGGTAGCTGGCAACCCCGAGGCCGGCCACCGCCAGCACGATCATGATGAGCCTCAGGGCTCGTGCGCTCATCGCCGGACTAGCCCTTCAGCAGCTTTTCGATCGCCGCGTCGTACGGACCGGGTTCGCCGAAGGTGCCCGGCTCGAACCTTTCGAGCGTCGTCCCGCTCTTGCCGAGACGGAACGCCGGCGTGCCAGTGAAGCCCGCGCTGTTGGCGGCCTGCATGTCGCCTTCCACCTGGTTGGCGAGTTCGGAGTTGCCGCGGTCGCTCGTCCACTTCGGGAGGCTCAGCCCGGGCACCTGCTGGGCAAGCTGCTGCAGGTAGCTTTCGGTGACATAGCCGCTGTCCTCTTCTCCCTGCTCGTGGTAGAAGAGCTCGAGGTAGTCCCACATCTTGTTCTGCTTGCCGGCTGCCAGCGCGGCGACCTGCTGGTTCTTGAACACTTCCGGTTCATGCGTCGCGGTCTCCATCGAGCGGTATTCGATCTTGAGCTTGCCCGAGCGCACCCACTTTTCGACGATCGTCGGCAGGGAGGTCAGCGTGAACTCCTTGCATACCGGACACTGCAGGTCGCCGAAGTATTCGAGCGTCAGCGGGGCACTGGGGTTTCCGAGCACGTTGCCCTTCTGCGGGATGCCCCCCAGCACCGAGCTGACCTCGGTGACGGTCTGGCTCTTGGCCTGCGCGGATTTGGGGATGCCCGTGTTCGAGCCGCCCCCAGTGGCGATGAGGACCACGACGATCGCCACCACGACGACGGCGGCGACTATCCCGAGCTGCGTCAGGCGCTTGCGCCGAGCCGTGTGGGCCGCCTCCGCTTCCTCGAGTTCCCTGCGCTTGGTGCGCGCCTGCTCGCGACGCTGCTTGCGCGTGAGATCTGCCTCGTCGTCTTCCACGGAGCTGCTCATCGACCCAACTTTTACAGGTTTCGGCTCAACGGCGCCTAAGTACGTGTCACGATCGGGAACGTCGGGCTATGGTCGGCAGCCGCCGCCTCGCCCTTGAGCTGTGGTCCGGCCTCCGTGGCTCAGCAGGACACGAACGCGCACGCCGAAGGGTACCCCCGCGACCGGCTCACGGGCGCCTCGCGACACGGTTACGCTCTGCCTCGACTTGCTGAGGCACGCATGTGCCCATCGCGACGCATGACGATTACGATGCCGCCTAGCCTAGCGCTGTGCGTCGGTTCTGGCGTCGGCGCCGGCCGACGCGCAGATGCTGGACAAACCGCGCGATATGGTCGGACAGTCGTCACACGTCGCCGGACCCTTGCACCGCAGGTCCACCGGGTCATGGGCGCCCCCTTTGACACGGCGCAGGACCGCATAGCATCCCGTGCAGCAGAAGTCATTGCCCCCGTAGCTCAGCCGGATAGAGCATCGGACTTCTAATCCGAGGGTCGCTGGTTCGAATCCAGCCGGGGGCATCATAAATAGCCTGCAAATTGGGGATATCGCGAATGGGGAGTTTCCCCAGGCAAGACGAATATGTCCCCAATATGTCCCAAGGTGTGCGCTAGACTCGGCGACGCAAGGAGCTGATGAACGCCCCGATGCGACAGCCAAGCGGCCATGTGTTTCGAGCCAAGCGAGCGCGCGGACCGGTGTGGTACGCCAAGTACCGCTTGCCTGACGGTCGCCAGGTGCAAAAGAAGCTGGGGTCGGCGTGGACTGAGCGCGGCCGTCCTCCGGCCGGCTACTTCACGAAGCGGACCGCCGAGGCTTGGCTGATCGACGTTCTCGCCCAGGCCCGTCAAGGCACGCTCCCGGGGCTCGTGCGCACAGGCGCGACGTTCGCGGACGCGGCTGCGGAGTGGCTCCGCTACGTAGAAGAAGAGCGCGACCGCAAGGCTTCGACCCTCGCCGACTACCGCTCCGTGGTCAACGCGCATCTACTGCCGGCGTTCGGCGAGGTGCCTCTGGAGCGAATAGATGCAGAGACGATCGAACACTGGCTGTCGGCCCGGCTGCGTGACGGCGAGCTTTCACGACGCAGCCTGCAGAAGATGATCGTGCTGCTCAACGGGATCTTCAAGCGCGCGCGGAAGGTCTGGCGCCTTCCGCACAACCCGGTCGCTGACGTTGAGCGCCTAACGGTTCCCAAGCGAACAGATGTCGTGTTTTACTCGCCCGAGGAGGTACACGCGATTGCTCGTGCCGCCAGCAGCGAGCAGGACGCGGCTGTGTTCCTCACGGCGGCGTTGACAGGGCTACGCATGGGCGAGCTCCTCGCCCTCCGGTGGCGCGATGTGGACTTTGCAGCGCAGTCCGTACGCGTCACCGCGAGCTACACGGCCGGCAAGCTCGGGACACCCAAGTCCGGACTTGGACGCGTCGTCCCCTTGATGGATGAAGTCGCGGGCGTGCTCGCCCGGATCGGCGAGCGCGACCGCTGGACTGCTCCCGATGACCTGGTGTTCTCCGGGGAGTCTGGCGAGCCGCTCGACGGCTCGGCGCTGCGGCGTCGGTTCAAGCGGGCCCGGGATGCGGCTGGACTCCGGCCTCTGCGGTTCCACGATCTTCGGCATACGTTCGGGAGCGTCGCTATCCGCACTGCCGACCCGCGCGAGCTGCAGGAGTGGATGGGGCACTCGGACTTCTCAACGACGCAGATCTACATGCACTACAAGCCTCGTGCCGACGCCGCAAGAAGGTTGTCCGCTGCGTTTCATGTCCCAACGGAGGAGGACGCTGTCCGCACGAACGGCTAGACGCCGTTCGTGGTCTCGCGGCGTTGCCTGCGGAGCTAGAGGCGTTGCCTGCGCTTCGGAAGACGATCGGGTAGAGACGTTGATTGCCTCCCGTGGAAGCTTGCTGGGCGCTCCACGCAGACGGCAGCATCGAGGGGTGGGGACGTTGGCGCTGCCGCGAGCGCTGCCGCCCTTCAGTGCCCGGCCAGCTCGACCGCCGGGAACGTTTGCGCTGGAAGCGGATCGGCCCGCGCTCAAGGCATGCCGGCGTGGATCCAGTCCGGATTCGTCCCCGGATTCGTGCCCGGATTGGGACTTCCGGGCTATACCCCGTCAAACCTGCCCCTACGGGCTGGTTCGTCCCCTGACCTCACGCCCCCAACGTCGAGTGTGTGAGGTCAAGAAACAAACCAAGGATGGGACGGGTGTACAAGAGAAGTAACGAGTTGAGAAGAAGAAACAAATCAAGAAAGAAGAAACAAGAGGAGAGGCCAGAAGAGGTAGTCCAAGAGACGACGATGGCGGAAAAGCGGCGCTTCGGTTCGTTTGGGGGTGAAGCGCGAACCTCCGGGACGGGCAAATGCCCTGCAGGGAGGCCGATTTCGCGATTTCGGGCTCCCGGGCGGTGCTTCGGAACTTGCGCAGGTCGTTGTTGGCGCCCTCGCCGGGGCGGGCCGGTATAGCGGAGCCATGCGCCGCGCGTCAGCGGGGCTCGGGGACGTGCCGACGCCCGCGGACCCTGGGGTTTGCAGGTCTTCTGCCCGCTTGACCCGGGCTTCGGCCCCGCTGAAACGGCGATCACGTCGGCCGGGGGGCCGACGACGAACCAGGGCAGATGCTCGTTCGCGCTCAGATTCACCCCCAAAGGGCGAGAAGACCCGGAAAAGCGGCGGCACGGCGGGGGCCGTTGCGCGAGGCGGGCGGCGAACGCCCAGCGCCCGGGCAGCGACCGGGCAGCGACCGGGCATCGGACTTTAGGGGCACACACAGGCGCGACGCGCGGTATAAGGCGCGACTATGGAGTCAATGCCAACAACGGAGGTCAGCATGAGCACCATCGACGAGGAGATGGTCTTGGCCCACTTCATCGTTTCAGATGATGTCGAGCGTTCCCGCCGCTTCTACACCGAAGTACTTGGCGGCAAGACAGTCATCTCCGGCGAGCTGAATGACGAGGTGACGTACGTCGCGCTAGCCAACAGCTGGATCATCATCAACGTCGGAGGAGGTCCGACGGACGACAAGCCGACCGTCACGCTCGAGACGCCGCCCGACCCAGATCGGGTGAGCAGCTTCCTCAACATCCGGGTTGCGGACATCCAAGCTGTGTACGCCCAGTGGAGCGCGCGGGGCGCCCAATTCCTGACGCCGCCGAAGCAGCACGAGACCGAGATGCGCTGCTACATCCGCGATCCCGACGGCTACCTGATCGAGGTGGGTCAGACGACCCTGCCCAGAGGTTGGCGTCCACCGTCTTGACCCCTTGTGTGGGCGCGCTGTCTGGAGACGACCTTCGCGTCGCCGTCGCCGATCCGACTGTTTACTGATCGAGTGGCGCGCTACCCTCCCGGCTTGTACGCCCGAGTGTGCCCGTCAAGCCGCACTTGGCCGCAGCGAACCGACGCGCTCGGAGCATCGGCCGCTCATAGATCGAGCACGGTCGCCGTGTGGCTGTGAGCAACAGATGAGCGCGCTCCCGTGACTCGTCCGCGCTCCGACGCGCGAGACGCTCGCTTAGCCCCGGCGAAAGATGGCATGAACAGGGCCCGCCTGACCGCCACCGACCACGATCGTCTCATACCTGTCGTCATTGGCGCTGTCACTCTGGTGATGCATGTCTCCTCACGGGCCTAAACAGACGATCGAACGATACTCTTGGCCTTCCCGTTGTTGCCCCGCAAGTAGGTCCTGAAGGGACGATCTACTCGGGATCAGCGGTCGGACGGTGCGTTCGCTTCTGCTTCGCGTGAAAGGAGTCGTCTCCGCCGAGCCGCCGCTGGCTCCCGGATTGGACGAAACTCAGACGTCTTCTCGGCCTCCATCCACCCACCTGCTTCCCGCCCGAAGCGAAAGCCGCCCAACGGCTTGTGCCGGTTGGGGTCGAACGAGTTCGGTGTCTTAGAAATGGACCTCATGGACACCACTCCAACCCCACCAGACCCCTGGAAGCCTGCTCCATTGCGCGCGCGGCGTCCGCCCGGGTCGGGCGGACCGCCCCGCCCGGGCTACGCGCCGTGGCCGGTGATCCTGTTCATCCAGGCGATGAACGCCGCCGGGTCCTCGTTGGCTCCGTGCCCTGCTTCCCAGTAGATGCTGCTGTTGACGCTGTCGCCGCCGATGCCCTTTAGAAGCGCGGCCATGTTCGAGACGATCGAGAGCGAGGTGTCGGTTTCGATCGCTCCGGCGCGCAGGAACCAGTAGCGCGCGCGGCCCGCGTTGCCGGGCAGAGGAAGTACATCGGGTTCATAAGCTTGACCTTCTCGACGAGGTCGCTTTCGATCTGACCGATGAGGAGACGCTCGTCGTGGCGGTTGAGGTCGACGCGGCCGGCGACATCGAGGTCGAACCGCCTCCACAGCCTGCGAGCGCCGCCGCGGCGGCGGCCAGAGCCACGAGCGCTGTCTGCGGTCTTCTCATCGGCGGTTCCTTTGTTCGTGTTCTGCGCCGCGGCGAAGCCTTGGGGAACGCTCGACGACCTTGCGAGCCTGATGTTGCGCGCCGCATATACAGTAAGAGTCCCGTGTGAGAGCGCTGTGAGGTTCCTGGGTGGTGGATATGTAGACATTGCGGAGAAATACGCGCCCGGGCCTCCGCAAGATCGACAGCCTCTGACCTCGCCGATCGGCCGCGACGTGACGGGCGGCCCTCACGGGGATCCGACCAAGATCAGTGCCAGGCAAGAACCAAGCCGCAGAAGATCATCGCCGCCGTGCCTCTTGTAGCCGCCGGTCCTCGGCCTCCCGGCGAGCCAGGGCCCGCCGGTCCAAGATCTCGAGCCGGCGGGCGCGCTCCTGTATGGCCCGCGCGACGCGCTCGACGCGGATGAGCGCTTCGTTCGTCTTGCGACCTTTCCTCCCCACGTTCACGGTTCCCTCCGTTTCGTTGCGGCCGCGACGCGGCCGTCTTCGCGCAGACCAATGCGCTCCCTTGCGCCGGTTGCGCCATCTCGTCGCGTGGATGTTCCTCCCCTTGAGCCTTCTTCGCAAATTGCGACATGCGCGCTTGACCCCCGCAAGGCTTCGCGGCCCGACGCGGGATGTCTTCCCAACGAACTGCGCCCCCGGCGACGCGGCAGTCGCTTAGTACGGGTACTGCTTACGGTGTAGAGCAGTCTAGATCCCGACGACGTTAGCGATTGCTCCTCGTCGACAGCGAGCGTGAGCTGGGCGTTTGGGCGGACGCTCGGATCTAGCGCAGAGCGGAAGTAAGAAGCGGACGTTGAGCGGCGCTCGCTTCTTGTCTTAACCTGCGCTCGGTTCACCAGTTCACTGTGTGGCGAATGGCGCTACTTGCCGGTCGTGCGGTGCATCGCCCCACGTCTGTGGCCGAGGTTTCCCCGTCCGGCAACCACACCGCCCCTGGCTGTGCGGCGAACTGGTGGCGGCGTCCGACGGACGAGGAGACGCAGCGCTCGGTCGTCAGGGCCTTCCTCCGTCCGCTCGGTCAACGTCTTCGGATGAACCGTTCGGAACACGGGACCGCGGCCAGAGTCCATCACGGCCACCACGGCCTTAGATTTGCTCGGCGTGTCGAACAGGATCCCGTCGAGCTCTTCACCGCCGCTGGCGACCTTGACGAGTTCGCCGGCGCTTGTCTGCTCCATCGACACAGCCTACTGAGACCCGCGTGGTACGCGGCAGCCCGCTGCCGCGCTTCCAAGGCGATAGCGTCGCTCCTCCGCGTCTAAGAGTAGATCGGTCGCCGCGCCAGGCATCGCGCCGATCCCGCAAGACCGGACGTAGTCTGCCACGACCAGGTGGGAGTTTCTCCGGATGGCACCGCCATCGGGCTGGCCTAGCGTCGCAGCCGACAGGCGGAGGCTATGGAGAACAAACCCGCAGTGGTGGCCAAGTCGGGTTGACCCGCTTTCGCGAAGGTAGGTGATGGGACCAACGTCCTGAAAGAGGTGGAGCTGATGCCCGAGACGAAAACCCAACGCCCCACGGCGGCAAAAAAACAAGCGACAACTCGCAAACCGCGCGCGACCAATGCGACGCGCGCAGTCGACCGGACCACCGAGCTGTCCGAGGACGTGCTCCAGGGGCTCGAGGACGGTGCGCGGACCGCGATAGACGCGGTGCGCAAGTTCGTCGAGACCGTCGACAAGTCGCTGCCGCCGGGCGGCGAGGGCCCGTCGAGGAGAGGCGAGATCACCGACTCCGCCCTGGAGATGGCCCAGCGGCTGGTTCACACGCAGGCCGACTTCCTGCGCAAGGTTGTAGACAGCGCAGGCAATACGCTGACCAGATCAGTCGACGCGAAGTAGCAACGCCGACAGGGAGCGGCCGATCTCGAGTCAGCCGCTCCCGAGGTGAGCCGCCACCGACTTCTGGTCGCAGGCGGCTAAGGAGGTCAGTGCAGAAACCGGAAGACGTCCGCCCGAGAGCGGGAAGTGGGCGACCGCCCAGACCCGCTCTGACAGGCTTCCTTGCGCAGCAGCTCGTGAGTGAGAGGCGACGACGGAGCTGCGCTGCGCGACCGCAGGTGTATTCGACTTGACCGTCGCGGCGGTGCATCGGACACCACACGCACGAGCTTGGGTGGGGTGCCCCACCGAAACGACCGCAGGGACGGGGTCGGTCCCGCTGGTAGCCAGCGCCAGCGCGCGCTACGGCCGATTGCGGCCGAGCCGGTCGTGTGCCGTGACCCACTCCTCGGCGAGGATCGCCCAGCCGAGCGAGAGCTCGCCGCACAGCACCGTGGCCGCGACGATCTCGGCCAGCTTGCGAACCTTCCCAGCTCCGTAGCAACCTAGTAGCTCCAGGCACTCGCGCTGCGTGGCAAGGCCCGTGCCGCCCCCATAGGTCGCGACGATCAGCGAAGGGATCGTGATCGAGGCGTAGTAGTCGCCGTTTCCGAGCAGCTCGCTGAAGCCGAGGGCCGCGGAGGACTCCGCGACGTTGGCCGCGTCCTGGCCGGTGGCAATGAACAGGGCGGCGATCCCGTTGGCGGAGTGCAGGCCGTTGTTGTTGACGCCGGACATGAAGCCGCCGAGGTTCGACACCTGCCGCGCCCGGAACAGCTTCTCGCCGCTCGTGTGCATGTGCTCCTCGATCAGAGCGGCGGGAATCGTAGCCTCAGCGACGACCCGCTTGCCGCGAGTGCGCAGGATGTTGACCTGCGAGCTCTTCTTGTCGGTAGCGAAGTTCGACTCCAGATAGAAGTTGGTGATGCCCTGGTAGTTGGAGGTGATCCAAGCGCAGGCCGCGGCGGTCGCCTTGCCCGTGAGGTTCTGGCCGGCGGCGTCGCCGGTCGTGTAGTCAAAGCGCGTGAACAG
Source organism: uncultured Solirubrobacteraceae bacterium (assembly GCA_963767655.1). Taxonomy (GTDB): domain Bacteria; phylum Actinomycetota; class Thermoleophilia; order Solirubrobacterales; family Solirubrobacteraceae; genus Palsa-744. The sequence goes on from CAVYET010000003.1 coordinate 24,864, forward strand.
AATCCGGCTGGCGGAATACTGCTCGATCCCGCGCAGCCGGCCGATCCGGGTGGTGCTCTCCGCCGCCCGCTTGATGTCTGCGAAATGCTCTCTCAGCCATTCCCCGAATCCGCGCGCCTCGCGGGCGCTCTCGAACACGAAGGCGGGGGCGCGCTGCATGGCGTCGTCGAGGATGGTGGTCTTCACGCCGCCTGCCCCGTGCAGCATCTTCATGCCGCGGTTGTAGCTCGCGACCAGGGTGCCCTCGGTGGTCGCCAGCGGCACGTAGAACTCGCCCTGCGCGTGCTCCCCGTCAACCAGCAGCGGCCCGGCGATGCCGATCGGCACCTGCGCGACCCCGGTGAAGTGCTCGACGTTCCCGGGGAGAACCGATGGGTCGAAGGAATAGTGGGAGACGTGCTCCAAAGCCACGCCCGTCTGCTCGGCAAGGAAAGCCCGGCGTGCCGCTGCCGCACCAGGCGTGTAGTCGTCCTCGCGATCGCGCGGGATCTTCTTACGGGGCGGCTCGGTCACTGCCATGTTCTCTACTCCTGACGTCGTCGTTGGGCTGCCTGTGTGCGGGTCGGCCGTGCGGCGGGACGCCCGCGTCGGCTTCGCCGAGGTGCTTGATGCGGCATGCACCAGCGCGGGGCCGCAGCGTGCGTGATCGCGACGGTCAACTTGCGCTTCGCTGGCCGCCTGGTTCGGGTCGGGACGGCGACGGCCGCGTGCGTCGTCTGTTGCACGCGCATGCGGGCCTACGGCTCGTTGGCGACAACGCGCAGGCGACCGCGCCACTGCTCGGAGTCGAACCGAGCCGGCTCGTTCTCTGCGATGAATCGCTCGAGCACAGCGATGAGGCGCCCCGGCGCCTCGAGTTGCGGCAGGTGGCCGACCCCGTCGAAGATCTCGAGGCGGCTGCCGGGAATCGCCTCGTGCGCGTTCTCGCCGTGGTGGAGGGGGATCATCGGATCGCGCGCGCCCCAGATGATGAGGACAGGCATGCCCTCTGCGAGGTACAGTCGGTCGCCGGCGTGGACGCGCTGGCCGCCGCTGCCGACGACGGAGCGCAGCGTGGCGAGGAAGGCCGCCCGACGGTCGGGGTCGGCGAGCGATGCGTAGCCGCGTGCGACCTCTGCGACGTCCGCGTTTGGCCGCAGCCCGACGGCCGCCAGGCCGCGCGCGATTGCGGATCCCACCGCGCGTCCCGGCCCGGCCGTTGCGGCGATGAACACGTCCGCGCCCGGAAGTGCCGCCGCGCGCAGGACCGCGCTGACCTCCGGGCCGAGCCCACCGCTTGAGACCAGTACGAGACGCTCGGTGGCCTCGGGAAACTGGTAGGCGAACTGCATCGCGATTCCGCCGCCGAGCGAGTGCCCGACGAGCGTCGCGCGCTCGTGGCCGAGCGCGGCCAGCAGGTCGCGCAGCTCGGCCGCGAGCGCCCCGATCGAGTAGTCGCCCGCACCGGGCGCCGAGGTGCCATGCCCGGGAAGATCGGGTGCCACGACGGTGTGATGCCGCGCCAGCGGCTCGATCACCGCCTGCCAGTTCTCGAGGGTGCCACCCATCCCATGGATCAGCAGCAGCACCGGACCGCTGCCCACCTGCGCGTAGGTCAGCGGCCGGCCGTGGAGTGTGATCGTCGTGGGTTCCATGACGCTCAATTCGACGCCCCCGCCGTTATCCGCGCGAGCGCGAGCGCGTCCTCTATGCACGACTCGCGCACGCGCTCAGGAGCGATCTCGAAGGTCTCCGCGACTCCCGGCGCGGCTTCGCGCACGCCGACGCCGACCCGCGCGAGATGCATCGAGCCGAGCACCTGCGTGTAGAGCCGGTTGGCCGTGAAGGCGGGATCGTCAACCGCGAACACGCGGGCCTCGGCGCCAGCGGCGAGCAGTCGCTCAAGCGGCCCCAGGCACGCGGCCATCGACCGCCCGAGACGAAACCAAACCGCGCCGGAGACACGCTCACGCAACTCGGCGGCCGGCCGTTGCATGAGCGCCAAGGCGCAGTCCAGGAACGCGGGGTAGTCAAGACAGAAGTCCACATACACCTCACAGGCCTGGCGCAGCGCGAGCACAGGGTCCTCGTGCTCGGGCAGCTCGGCGGCGCGCCCCTCGAGCTCGGCGAGGTAGTCGGTGACCGTCAGCACAAAGATCTCCTCCTTGGAGTCAAAGGAGCGGTAGATCAGCGCCTTGTTCAGGCCGGCCGCGTGCGCGATCTCGTCGACCGGCGCATCGCGCCGGCCGCGCTCGTCGAACAAGGCGCGGGTGGTGGCGACGATCGCCCGCTCCCGAGCGCGACGGCGTTCGCGATGTGTGGAGTGCCGTCGGCTTCGCGTGCCAGACATTGACAGACCTTACCAGTAGTTCTACTATAAGTCTAACTACTAGTTACGAAGAAGGAAGAGGGTGCTCTAATCCGGAGTTCCCGCCCTTCTACAGGCTGATGCAACGCATCACCGCCGAGGCACCGAAGGTGGACGGATCGGAGATGGCCGTCTGTCTCGGTCGGGACGAGGAGGAGCTGCTGACCCACCCGGCCGGATCGCGCTCGCTCCGTGGGCAACGCAGAAGGGCGACCCTCAGTGCTGCTGACGACTGCAGCTCTTCCAAAGGAGGGCACGTCGAGTTGGGTCCTCTGCGCGCCCGCTTGCGTGCAAAGCGCTCATATGGATGAGAGCGAGAAGCTCGCTTCGATCGGGCTGGGCCACGAGCAATCCGTGGGCCCCGGGGGACGATACGAGTCTGGTCCAGACGCGAATCTCGGCTGATGTAGATTCGCCACGTGGAAGCAGGTGCTGCGATCACGGTCGAGGGCCTGCTGGTCGAGCGGGGCGGGCGCGCGGTTCTACACGAGGTCTCGCTCTCGGTCGCGAGCCGCTCGGTGACCGGCTTGCTCGGCCCCAGTGGGTGTGGCAAGTCGACGTTGATGCGGTCGATCGTCGGGGTGCAGATCCTCGCCGCGGGCGAGGTCATCGTGCTCGGGCAGGCCGCGGGCGCGGAGGAGCTGCGCCGCCGCGTGGGCTACGTGACCCAAGCTCCCTCGATCTACTCCGACCTCAGCATCGAGGAGAACCTGCGCTACTTCGCCGCCATCGTCGGTGCGAGCCGCGAGCGCATCGCAGAGACGATCGAGACGGTCGGCCTCGGTGGTCGCGAGGGCCAAGTGGTTGGGATGCTCTCGGGCGGTGAGCGCTCGCGTGTCTCACTGGCCACGGCGCTGCTGAACAAGCCCGAGCTGCTCGTTCTCGACGAGCCGACGGTCGGACTCGACCCGGTGCTACGGGCCGAGCTGTGGGCCTCGTTCCACGAGCTGGCCCGCGCCGAGGGAACCACGCTGCTGATCTCGAGTCACGTGATGGACGAGGCGAGCGAGTGCGATTCGTTGCTGCTGATGCGCGATGGCGCCCTGCTCGAGCAGATCACGCCGGACGAGCTACGTGCGCAGACCGGCAAGGACGACCTCGGCCACGCCTTTCTGGCGGTCATCGAGCGAGCTCAGCGCGAAGCCGACGGATGAGCGCGCGCACGACCCTCGCCACGGCCCGGCGCGTGCTCTGGCAAATTCGCCGCGACCCGCGCACCATCGCCCTCTTGCTCGCGGTTCCTACCGCCCTGCTGATCCTGCTCTACTTCGTCTTCGAAGGCCAGCCGCACACTTTCCAGAAGATCGGCGCGCCGTTGTGCGGCCTCTTCCCCTTCATCGTCATGTTCCTCGTCACCTCAATCGCAATGCTGCGCGAGCGCACGACCGGGACACTCGAGAGACTAATGACGCTGCCCGTCGCCAAGGCAGACATCCTCTTCGGCTACGGCGTTGCCTTCGGCATGCTCGCCGCAGTGCAGGCCGTGATCGTCTGCACCGTCGGCTTTCTCGTCCTGGGCCTCGAAGCTGCCCACGGTGCCTGGCTCGTTGGGTTGCTCGCCGTCGCCAACGCGCTGCTCGGCATGGCGCTCGGCCTGTTCGTCAGCGCCTTTGCTCGAACCGAGTTTCAAGCGGTCCAGTTCATGCCTGCCTTGATCTTCCCCCAGATGCTGCTCTGCGGTCTGTTCGTACCCCGAAACGAGATGGCCGGGTGGCTCCACACGCTCTCCTGGCTGATGCCATTGACCTATGCCTACGAAGCACTGGCCCGCGCGACAAGACCAGCTCCTCTCGGCGGAGCGTTCGCCGTGGACGTGATCGCTGTTGTCGCGTTCACGCTCGCCTCGCTCGGCCTGGGTGCCTTGACCCTGCAGCGGCGGACGCCGTGATGACACTACCCGCGCCCGTCGCTCAGCATTAGCTCAGTGACGGTCCGGCTCTGGCGCATCACTCCAGCCTGGCGGCCTTGAGGACCTCGCGGGGCGATTCACGTAGCGCGCTAACGCTTGTCCACGGATGCGAGCACGTTGGCTGACACGCGAGCCGAACCCTCGGGAGCGTGAACGAGATCGAACTGCTTCCGGCCACGAGATGGCTAGCCGGCGTTGGCGCGCGCGCGTTTGGCTGGGCGTTTCGCCGCGCGTTGGGCTGGGCGTTTCGCCGCGCGTTGGGCTGGGCGTTTCGCGCGAGCGCCGTTGCGCTTGGCCCAGATCTCGTCCAGGAAGGAGGCGATCTCCCCGGTGAGCCGCTCGGGGCGCAGGCGCAGCTCCACGAGCGAGTCGGCTTCCAGCAGCCGGCCGTTCGGTAGCTCGTCGGCGAGCATGCCGGCGTCAGTAAAGAGGTGAACGGGATCCCGGTGGTGACCGAGCACGAGCGTCGGCGTCTGGAATGTGCGCCGCTCGCCGCGGTGCGGGGCGATGCGCGCGAAGAACAGCCCCTGCAACAGCGCGCCGCCGGGACCGGGCTCCTGACGGACCAGGTCGAGCAGGACGTTGCCATAAAGGGGAAGGAGCCACCGCGGCACGGCGCGGGCGGCCCGCGCGAGCTGCTTCATCACCGGCTCGCCGAAGGTGAGCGCGACGAGCAGCGGCGTGAAGGTGAGCGCGCTGGGGAGCAGCCCGTTGTCGAGCACCGGCATCTCGATCACCATCCCGCGCAACCGCTCTGGCGCCGCTGAGGCCACCTCCAGCGCCGTGTTGGCTCCGAGCGAGGTGCCCATCACCGCAGCCTGCTCGATCTGCAAGTGGTCCATCAGGGCGATCACCTGCGCGGCGAAGAAGGCCATCGAGTAGCGCCCCATGTCGCGCGGGCGGTCCGATTCACCGTGGCCGAGGAGATCGACCGTGATCACACGGTTCCCGCGGGCCGTTAGGTCTTCGGCCAGTGGTCGGTGCATCTCCTGGGAGAGCAGCAGTCCGTGGATGAGGATTAGCGGTCGCGTGCTTGCCGCTGCGCTCCTCGCCGTCCGCCCGCGACCGCCCGCCGTGGTGATGGCGGCGGGGCCCCCGCCGAACTCCGTGTAGGCGATGCGCTGCCCCTCGAACTGGAAAAAGGACATACATTCAGCGTACTCCTGGTGCGTCGTCGGCCTGCGCCACTGCGCCGCGACGCCGGGGACACCGGCAACGCCAGTAACTGCTCCTCGTCCGAGGCTGCAGTGAGCCGGGCGTCTGAGACGCTCGCATCTCGCGCGAAGCATAAGCGCCACCATCCAGTTGTAGGCTGCCACGGATGTCTCTTCCGCCTCCGACCCCAGGTTCGACCTGCCTGGTCACCGGTGCTTCCTCCGGCATCGGCGTCGATTTCGCGCGCCAGCTTGCCTCACGTGGTCATGATCTCTTCCTGGTGGCGCGGCGCGAGGACAGGCTCCGCGATTTAGCGGCCGAAGTTGAGCGCGACCACCGCGTTAGCGTCGAGGTCGCACGCTGCGATCTCAGCGATCCGGCGGCGCGTGAGCGCCTCTTGGAGCAGGTCGCGGCAAGCGACCTGGCGGTCGAGATGCTCGTCAACAATGCCGGCTTCGCCCACGTCGGTGACGTACACAAGCATCCGGACAAGCAGCTCGGCATGGTTCAGGTCAATGTCGAGGCGCTGGTTGCCCTGACCACGGCCTTCCTGCCCGCGATGGTGGAGCGAGGGCGGGGCGCGATCATCAACGTCGCTTCGATGGCGGCCTTTCAACCCATTCCCTCCCAAGCCACCTACGCTGCCACCAAGGCGTTCGTCCTGAGCTTCTCGGAGGCCGTTGCGGCCGAGGTCCGCGGTTCGGGCGTAAGCGTCACGGCGCTGTGCCCCGGCCCAGTCGCGACGGAGTTCGTCGAGGTGGCGCACTTTAAGCGCACCATCGAGGAAATGGGGCCGTCGTTCGTATGGGCCTCTCCCGCCGACATGGCCCGAGCTGGGATCGCCGGCGCCGAGCGCGGTAGCCGGGTAGTAGTGCCTGGGCTGGCCCAGCGGACCATCGCGTTCGTGTCCCAGCACAGTCCTCATGGGCTGCTGCTTGGGCCGCTGGCCTCGGCCTGGCGGCGAACGATCGGCGAGTAGCACACGGTTGATCGATGACCTCGGCGAACCTGGACCTCGTGCGCTCGATCTACACGGCCTGAGCGCGCGGCGACTTTAGCTCGGCCGAGTGGACCGACCCCGAGATCGAGACGTAGTGGCCGACGGCCCCTACCCGGCGGATGGAAGGGGACCCGCTTGTGAGCACCGGCGGCAGCGTGGGCGCCAGATCGCGGCGCTCCTGCTTCACGACAACTCGGGCATCTCAACGCCGGCTTGCAGCGCCCTGTCTTGTGCCGAGAGCGGGACTGGCTTCGGTATCCGCCTACGCACCGCCGACTTCTGCTCTGGAACGAACCAGACGCACGGCCGGCGATCATGTCGCTTCCCAGGTGGCGGGCTTGGAGCACGCGCGAGCGCGGTAATGCTCTGAGGAAGAGCACGAGGGAGCCAACGGCCGGGTCCGGTGGCGACCGAGCAAGGTTCGAACATCGCGTCTAGCGCCCTCGCGTCTAGCTCCTCTCACCACGCTCGCGTCGCAGCTCGGCCTTGACCACCTTCCCGGTCGGGTTGCGGGGCACCTCGTCCACGAACACCACCTCGCGTGGCACCTTGAAACGGGCCAGGTTGTCCCTGACGTATCCCTTCAGCTCGTCCTCGGACAAGTGGACACCCTCGGCGCTGACCACGAAGGCGCTGAGGCGCTGCCCAAACTCCTCGTCGTCGACCCCGATCACCGCTGCGTCCTCCACTCCGTCGTGGTGGCGCAGGAGGTCCTCGACCTCGCCGGGGAAGACGTTCTCGCCGCCCGAGACGATCATGTCGTCCTCTCGGCCGTCGATGAACAGGCGGCCATTCTCGTCGAGGTGACCGAGGTCGCCCGTGTTCATGAGGTCGCCCACGGTCTCCCTGGAGCCGCTGCCCGAGTAGCCCTCGAAGACGAGTGGGCCGCCGACGAAGACGTGGCCCTTTTCACCTGGCGAGAGCTCGCGGCCGGCGTCGTCCAAGATCCTGAGCTCAGTGCCGAGCGGCGGCCGGCCCACCGTGCCGGGCGCGGCCCGCAGGTCCTCCGGCCCGGCGATGGCCCCGAAGCCCGTCTCTGTCGTGCCGTAGATGTTGTAGAGGACGTCGCCGAATGTGTCCATCAGGCTTTCGGCCAGCGCGGGAGTGAGCGGAGCGGCGGCGGAGATGAGGACCCGCAACGAGGGGGAGGTCTCGCGGCGACGGGCCGAGCTCCCGAAGGCCCCGAGGATCCGCTGGTGCATAACCGGGACAGCGACCAGGGTTCTTATGCGGTGGCGCTCGAGATCGTCGAGAACGGCGTCGGGGTCGAAGCGCCGGCGGATGACAATCGTGGCGCCGAGCACCAGGCCCAGCGCCAGGTAAGTGAAGCCGAAGCCGTGAAACAAGGGCGGTGCAATGAGCATAGGCTCGCGGGCTCGCAACGGGACCTGACTGACAAGCGCTGTCCACGGGCCGACAAGGGCGCTCAGCGATGGGGCCCGCGGCGCGCCCTTTGGCGCGCCAGTGGTCCCCGAGGTCAGGAGCACGAACCGCGCCGCGTGGTGATTACGTGGAGGACGGCCACCCCGTTCGATCAGCCCGTCGAGCGTCGGGGCCTGCGGATCGTCCTCCTGCCAGGCCACGACGCGCCGATCCCCGAAACCGGCGCGCTCAAAGGCGTCGGCGTACTCCTCATCGTGGATCACGACGCTCGGACCCTCGCGCTCGACCACCTCGGCGAGCTGGGGGCCCGAGAAGTCGGTATTCAGGAGCAGGAGGTCGGCGCCGCAGCGTGAGCCGGCCAGCAGCGCCTCAAGGAACCCGCGGTGGTTGCGGCACATCACGGCAAGCGCCCGACCGGGGCCCACGCCGAAGTCCTGGCGCAGCGCGGCCGCCACGGCGGCGGCGCGGCGGTCGAGCTCGCCGTAGGTGAGCGTGCCCCGCTCATCGATCAGCGCCGGGTGGTCGGGATGGCGAGCCGCGCCCAGCGCCACGATGGTGGCCGGGCCCAGGCCGATGTGCAACGGGGCGAGGGCCATCCGGACCATGCGATCGGGGCGAACAGGACCCAGCAGGCGGGTGGTAGCGAGCGAGCGGAGCGCTCGAATCCCCAGCTGGGTGTGAAAGAGCGGACCCGGCATGTCAGGGCTCGGGCGTCCCGGCGCCGCGGGCGGCGCTGGACGTGTCACCGCTCACCCGGTTCCAGATTCCCATCGCCGTCTCCCACGGCCGGCGGGTGACTGCCGAGCCCGCCTCGACGGCGCTCACCCACCACGGACTGATTACCGTTGGTCTCTCGGCGATCGCTTTGCACACTAGGTCGGCGGCCTCCTCAGCGCTCAGCCCGGGCACGTAGCGAAAGGCGGGGGTTGGGGCGCTCATCCTCGTGTGGACGAGCGGCATGTAAACGGAGCTGACGGTGACGCCGTCACCAGCCACCTCTAGGGCAACGGTGCGGATGAACACGTCGAAGGCGCTCTTGGAGGCCACGTAGGCCGACCAGCGGGGCGCTGGCGGCATGCGCACACCGCTCGTCGAGACGTTGACGATGTGGCCCTGCCCCCGCGCACGCATGGACGGCAGCAGAGCCAGCACGAGCTTGACGGGGCCGAGATAGTTGACCCGGATCGTGCGCTCGAAGTCGTGGAAGCGATCGTAGGAGAGCTCGATTGAGCGCCGGATCGACTTGCCGGCGTTGTTGACCAAGACATCGATATGGTCGTGGCGCTCGAGGACCTCGGCCGCCAGCGCGTCGACGCTCTCGGGGTCGGAAACGTCGGTCCTGTAGGCGTACGCCGTGCCCCCGGCCTTCGAGATCTGTTGCTTTAGCTCCTCGAGCCGCTCGCCTGAGCGGGCCACGAGCAGCACTGTCGCCCCGGCAGCGGCCAGCTTGCGGGCCGTCGCCTCCCCGATCCCGTAGGAGGCGCCCGTCACGAGTACGACCTTGCCGTCAACGGCGTGGTGCAGCGCCTTCTTGCCGGGATGCCCTCCCGGGTTCATGAATCGAGATGCCACGTGCGATGCAGCCCGCAGCGGCAGCAAACCACGATCCTCACTCATGCCCACAGGCTACGCCCTGAGTAACGGCCAATCGTGCTCGGCGATGCCAAAGTAGCCGAGAACGTGCGTGATGCTACGGGGATGCCGCAACCTCACGGGGGTCCGAGCCGTACCGCGGAGTTCGTCGCGCTGTTTCGGGCGCTTGAGTCCCGCCTTTCCGCCGATCAACGCCTGTTCGACGATCCCTACGCGCACGCATTCCTCGGCGCACGCCTCCGCGCGGTCCTCGCCCTGGCCCGGGTGCCGGTGACCGGCCGACTCGTGACCCAGGCCATCGATCGTGGCTGGCCCGGTGCGCGCGTCTCGGTTGTCGTTAGGACCCGCTTCATCGATGACGCCCTCAACCACGCGCTGGCGGACGGCATCGACCAGATCGTGATCGTGGGATCGGGCTTCGACACCCGCGCATATCGCGTTCCCGGCGCCGAACGTGCGCAGATCTTCGAAATAGATACGCCGGGAACAATCCAGGACAAGCGCACGCGGATCGAAGCCTTACTGGGGTGCCTGCCGCCTCATGTGTCGACGGTCGCCACGGACTTCGAGCGCGAGGACCTGGACGCCGCGCTCTCCCGAACGGACTTTCGCCGACGGGTCCCCACACTGTTCATCTGGGAGGGCGTGACCAGCTACCTGAGCGCCGCGGCCGTTGACGCGACACTTCGCCGCCTCGCAACGCTGGCCGCGCCGCGCAGCCAGCTCATCTTCACCTACCTGGACCACGCCACGCTGGAGGGCCGCAGTGAGCTGCCCGGCGCGCGGACGGCGATGGCCGCCGTCCGCCACGCGGGCGAGCCGTTTCGCTTCGGCTTCGATCCAGCCGAGCTACCCGCCTACCTCGACCGCCGTGGCTTCAAGCTCCTCGACGATCTCACGTCGGTCGATCTCGCCGCCCGCTACCTGCATCCCCTCGGTCGGCGGCCCATCGCCACGCGCTTCTACCACGTCGCCCGCGCCACTCGCTAAAGCGCGAGCTCTGGCAGTACGTCGCTCCGCGGGCGCCGCTTCTGGAATGCCCGGAAAGATGGCATGAACAGGGCCTCCCTCGGCTCAGCGCGAGACACTCGCGCGAAATGGCAATTGCCGGAACTCGAAGGAGGCCCCGAGATGACGATCGTAGCTGGCTTTGACGTGCATCGCAGGCAGATCACATTTGACGCGTTGGACACCGACACGGGCGAGCTCATGCGCGGGCGGATCGACGCGACGCCCAGCGCGGTGGAGCGCTGGGCTGCACGCTTCGAGGATCGCGAGGTGCAGGTCGCGCTCGAGGCGTGCACCGGCTGGTTGTTCGTCTCCCGCGCGCTTGAGCGTGCCGGCGCGGTCGCGCATCTGGGCGAGCCGGTCGAGACGAGCGCGCTGCGCGGGCGCAAGCGGCGCGCGAAGACCGATCGCGAGGACGCGCGCTGGCTGCGCACGCTGCTCGGCGAGGGGCGGCTGCCCGAGTCCTGGATCCCACCGGAGCACGTGCGCGGGTGGCGCTCGCGCTCACGGCTGCGCAAGACGCTCGTCGACGAGCGCACGCAGTGGCTGGCGCGCATCCAGGCGACGCTGTTTCACCACGGCATCGCTGGCGTGCCCGCCGAGCTGCACAGCGCCGCCGGACACGAGTTCCTAAAGGAGCTCGAGCTGCCCGCCGACGCACGCGAGCGGATCGAGATCGCGCTGGCGATGATCGACTCACTCGAGCACCAGTTGCGTCCGCTAGAGGCAGAGCTGCGAGCGCTCGCGCGCCGGCAGACCGGCTGCCGTGCGCTGATGGCGCAGTTCGGCATGGGCGAGCTGACCTCGCTGATGACGCTCACAGAGCTGGGAGACGTCCAGCACCTCTCAGCATCACGCAAGGCGGTGCGGATGGCCGGGATCGACATCGGCGTGCACCGCTCCGACCGGCGCTCACGCGTGGGCAAGCTCAACCGCCAGGGCTCACCGCACCTGCGCTGGGCACTCTACGAGGCAGCCCTGTCGGCGTGTCGACCCACGAGCCGCGACCACCAGGACTACCTCGCGCTGAAGGCGCGCGGGCTCTCGCACACGCGCGCGTCGCTGACGATCGCGCGCAAGCTCGCGCGACGCTCCTTCCACATCCTGCGCGCACTCGGGCCCGCCGCGCTCGAGCCAATCACGACCACCTGAGCACTAACTGACACCACAGTTCGTTCCGCAACGCCCACAACTCCAAGATGGCACCCAAGCTTCCGACCAGCTCCCAGAACTGCTGCGGCTCCCACGCCAGCGTGGCGGCCCACGAAAGACCGAACGGCCGGAGTCACTCCACCCGGAACGACCGATCAACCATCACGTCACCGACCATCGAGTCGCGGACCCAGATAAGCCCGGGCATCCACGGAGCGCACCACCATCCCACCAACCACACCACTCACCGCCACAAACCCGCAAGTTGACGGGAGGCCACAGTTCAGATAAGCAGGCGTGTCCTGGCTCCGTAGCCGTGCTGTCGAAAGGCGGTTTCGAGCACGAAGGCCCTTGGACCGGCTGGGGCTCGACGCCTGCCACGCCCAGGGGCGGCAGGCCGCCACGGCTCGAGGGTACGCTGCCCGCCAAGCAACCACTAGGGGAAGGAGACAACATGGCGATCGGCCTCAGGATGAAGTTCGAGGGCGGAACCCAGGAGCAGTACGACGCCATTCAGGGACACATTGGCGGGGATGCCAACCCACCGCAGGGCATGATCTTCCACATGACCGGCGCGGTCGACGGGGGATGGGGTGTCATCGATGTTTGGGAGTCGCGCGATGCTTCGACCAGTTCTTCGCGAGCCGCCTGCAGCCGGCGATCTAGGAGCTGGGCGATCGGACGTTTCAGACGCCCCCGGACATCAAGGAGTTCTCTGTACACCACTTCATCAAGCCGTAGGCCCACGGACCCGGCTCGGCCGCCACCGGCCGCATGCTCCACGGGAAAGAGCTGCCGCCGGGAAGCCGCGTCAGCGGCGGATCCGCAGCTCCGGCCAATTCACGACAACCGATCTGTACGCCCAGGGCTAACAGGTACCTAAGCTCCGACTGGTAGTTGATCTCTGCTAACAGTAGGCTGGGCCGATGAAGCTGGGGCCTGTGGCCGTCGCAACACTTCTGTTGGCGATCGCGTTTTCCGGTTGCGGCGGGAGCAGCACCTCGAGCAGCCGGACGACGGCCAAAGCAACGACGACCTCGAGTGGTACGGGCTCGGCAGCCGTGACCCCGCCGCCGGGAACCCCCGCCGCGCTGCGCGGCGCCCATGGAGGGGTGCTTCTAGCCGGCGACCTCCCAGGCTTTGTCCCGCAGGGCTACCGGGCGCCCAGCACGAGCGCACAGAGCGAGGTCGCCGAATTCCCGCCCGAACGGCGGGCTTCCGAAGCGGCGAGACTCAAGGCTCTGGGCTTCATCGCGGGCATCAGTGAGCAACTCGCGCCAGCGGGGGGGAGCGGAGCCACCGGGGAAGCGATCTCGCTCGTCGAGCAGTTCCGCTCGGCCCACGGCGCAAACGGCGAAGTCGCCGCCCAGCTCAAGCAGGCGCTTGCCCGTGGCGAAACCGCCTTCGCCGTACCGGGCGTCCCTGGGGCGCGCGGCTTCGGTTCCAGCACGGCCAGCCCCCCGGATGCGAACGTCGCGTTTCCGGTAGGCGCTTACTACTACCTCGTCGGCTTCGGCTCCAGCGCGCCCACACGCTCACAGCTGATAACGGCCGCTCAGAGGCTCTACCGTCGCGTCCGCGGCTGAGGCGGAGGCCTACCAGCTCCGGGGCTCCACTAGTGGTCCCTCCGGCAAGTCTGTTGTTTCATGCGTTGAGTACCTTGCCGGTGTAGGTCCAGGCGAATGGTTTGGCGGTCTGGTTGTAGGTCTCGATGAACGCGAGCATCTGCTCGGCGAGGTCCTGCTCGCTGGTGAACATCCCGTGCTTGAGCAACCGCCGGTAGAGGATCGAGAAGAAGATCTCCACCTGGTTCAGCCACGAGGCGTGGGTAGGGGTGAACTGAAAGCTCCAGCGCGGGTGGACCTTCAGCCAGTCGGTGACCTCCTGGGTGCCGCGGGTGGAGAGGTTGTCGCTGATCGCGACGATCTTCTGACCCTCGACAATGGGGATCTCTGCGTCGAGGTGATCGAGGAAGCGAATCAGGTCAAACCGGTTGCGGGTCTTTGACGCCATCGCGAGCACGTCGCCTTCGTGGACCTTCAGGCAGGCGAACAGGCACTGCGTGCCGTTGCGGATGTATTCGTGCTCGCGTCTGGCCGGACGCCCGGGGGCGGGTGGTATGTCCGGCTTGGTGGGCGTCTTGGCCTGGATCCCGGTCTTTTCATCCAGGGAGACGACCAGCACGTTCTCCGGCGGATCGAGGTACAGCCCGCAGATCTCGCCCATGCGCTCCTCGAACTCGGGCCTGGAGAAGTCGCTCATGATCCAGTAGTCAGTCCGGTGCGGCTTGATCTGCGCCCGCCCCAGGATCACGTGCGCCTGGGACTCCGACATCCCGACCTCATGCCCGAGCTCCTCATAGGTCCAGCGCTCACGCCGCTGCCCGGTCTCGGCGTCCAGGGGCCTGGTGCACGCCTTGGCGATCAACAACGCCCGCACCTCGGGACCGTGCGTCAGCGGCCGCCCCGAGCGCGGCGCATCACGCAGCCCCTGGAGCCCACCACGGGCGTAGCGCCCGCGCCACTTGACCACCGTCGGCAGCGAACACCCCACCCGCTCCGCGATCTCTGATCCCTTCAGACCCTCCGCTGCGCACAGCACGATCCGCGCGCGCTCAACCATCCGCACCTCAGAGCTCACCGCCCGCAGGATCCGCCCGAGCTCCGCTCGATCCTGCGCCGAAACCTCGATCTGCTTGACCACGCCCATCGCCAACCTCCATCCTCGCCGAATAGATCAGCGAGGACTTCCAGCGATCAGACAGAACACCTACCCGAGACAGCGAACTTGCAGGAGACACCACTAGCGCGGTATTCGCAGCTCCGGAAGATTGATCAAAATTGTCGACCACGCCCAGGGCTGGCAGGGCCTGCAGGCGCCCGATCTGCCAGCCTTGATCGATGGCGTCGGCGACCCTGGACCTCGTGCGCTCGATCTGCGCGGCCTGGGAGCAAGGTGACTACAGCTCGGCCGGGTGGGCGCACCCCGAGATCGAGTTCACGCGCGCCGACGGGCCCGACCCGGCTAGCTCGATGGGAATGGCGAGGCATGGTGGATTACTCACGAAGCTTTCTAAGCGCGTGGGAGGACGTCCGAGCCGAGGTCGAGGAGTACCGCGAGCTCGACGACGAGCGTGTCCTGGTACTCGTCCAGGCGAGTGCGCGCGGCAAGGCAAGTGGACTGGAGGTCGGGCAGATGCGTACGATCCACGCGATCCTGTTCCACCTCCGCAATGGAAAGGTAGACGAGGCTCGTTCTCTATTGGGACCGCGAGCGAGCGCTCGCCGACCTCGGCCTCGCGCCGGGGGCCGACTCGTCCGTGACTTAGCGACCTCAACGCGGGATCCGCAGCTCCGGGAATTCGACAACCAGGTCATGGCCACCTAGCCATCGACGAACCGAGCGCGAGCTCCCGAGAGCGCGTCTCGGTAGGACGCGCCCTATTGCAGACGCCGCGCCACGGCCGTCCTCATACAGGTCAGCCTGTCCTGGTCGTACCAGACGGGCGTGAACCCGTGAATGAGCGCGCCATGCTCCCGGGCGACGTTGACCATCTCGGCGGGGCTATTGGCCTGCAGCAGCTGTGCGCAGCGGATCGAGTTCAGCTCCTCACAACGCATCTCCAATGGCGCGCGCGAAGCATCTCCGACGGACGCGGAGACTTGGCGAGCCCCGTTCCGCGAGGACGCCGCCGGGTCGTTACCGGTGAAATACAGCGCTCGCAGGCGTGACTCTGAGCCGTCGTCACGACTCTGCCGCCTAGGTTCTCCGTCAGACATGCGAGTCGGATCCGTTGCGCAAGCGCCGCGTTGAGCGTTGGATCGCGACCGACGCCCACGACGCGAGGATCAGCGCGGCCGCCTCGTCGGCCTGTGTGAACTCACCCTCGGCCTTATCGGTGAGATAGAGATTGCCGCATACCTGCGCGCCGATCACGACCGGCACGCCCAGGAAGCTGTGCATCGCAGGATGCCCCGGTGGGAACCCATAGCTCATCGGGTGCTGGGCGACGTCGCGAAGGCGCAGCGGGTACGGGTCCTCGATCAACAGGCCGAGCACCCCCCGTCCGCGCGGGCAGTGTCCGATCGACTGGTGGCTCGCAGCGTCCACGCCCGCGGTCAAGAACCGCTCAAGCCCGTTGCGCTGCTCGTTCAAGATCCCAAGCGCCGCATAGCGCGCACCCGTCACATCCCGCGCGGTCTCAGGGATCCGCTCCAGCACGGCTCGCCCGTCGAGCTCGAGCGTCAGACCCGGGTCCACACCCAGAAGGCGACCAATCGGCGGCTCCGAACCCACACTCATCTCCTACGCCGATCGACCGCTTGCGGCTCGCGTCGTCGGGATACCCGGTGGCGCGTGCTCAACCACCAAAGTGCTCCACGTGATCTCGTGAAGCGCCTGACCCGGGAAGCTCCCTGGCTCGACCGCTCCCAGGAGGAGGCGCGGGAACACTTTCGGGGTGACGTGTCCCCGCACCCTCACCAGCTCTTCGGAGGAGAGAGAGCTGACCTCCGTTCTGCCTCGGACGGCGACCCCGGGAGAGATGGGCGACTGTCCAAGCTCGTGCAGAGTCCTGCCGTCGGGCATTGGCGCGTTGAGCACCGCGACGGAGCCAAACCGACGTCGCGCCTGATCTGCGAGATCATGTGCCCTCGCTTCCTGTCTAACGCCCTCATCAAGTCCGGTCGTGCGTCGCATCTCGTGCCTTCCGACGAGCAGCTGCACGGACCGCAATCCCCAGGCCAGCATGTGACCGGGAGCTCGTTTCCGACCTATGAGGCGCAATCCCCGCGCAGCCCGTGGCCGCACGGACGATCGCTGTGCAGCCAATCCTAGCGCGCCCGGCAGAAACGCGCAACGAGCCCGAGCGCTAGGCTTGATCGGGCAGCGCCTTCGTAGGGCCCTTCTCCCTCTCTCAGCCCGAACGTCGGTTTCCAACAGAGAGACGGTGGACGGGGTTGGGCATGACTGCGTCGGGTGGCAAGATGGCGGACGGGCCACTGAACGCCGCGCTCGCCAACGAGATCGGCAAGCTCGTGGCGGACTTCACTGGCCGGGGCGCACCCAAATCGCGGGCGTTCATCCACCAGGATGTCGTCGTCTGCCTGCTCGAGGACGGCGCGACCAAGGCCGAGGTCAACCTCGTCGCCGCAGGCGAGGTCGGGCTGGTTCGCTCCGGTCGTGAGGCGCTGCAACGGGCGATGGAGACCCAGCTCGTTGCGGCCGTCGAGCAGCTGACGGGACGCAAGGTCCGCACGTTCCTGAGCGGCGTCAGCTCGCTCGCCGACTCCTCGGTCGAGGTCTTCGTGCTCGAGCCCGAGCCGGCAGCGCAATAGCAACCGGCGGGATTGACCCCCAGAAGGTGCCGCGCTAGGGTTCCTTCACGGCAGGTTCGATGACGGTCTAAGACCCCAGCGAACAGGCTCATGGGCGCAAACTCGACGATCGACGGAAGAGGTCTCGCAGGCCTCGCCGGATTCGGGAGAGGGACGGTGCAAGTACCTAAGACCGATGGCAGGCAAACCCCGCTCGCGGGCGGGAAGCTCTTGGCGGCCATCTCCACGAGCGTCGTGGGCATCCTGCACGACCACTACGGCCGCGGCCCGATGAAGGCCAAGACCTACGCTCTGGACGACATCATCGTCGTGGTCATGCGCGGCAGCGGCTTCACGCCGCTCGAGCAGACGATCATGGACAGCGGCCAGCCCGATCGCGTGGTCGCGATGCGCGAGGACTTCCAACACGTGATGGCCGCGCGCTACAAGAAGACGATCGAAGACCTCACTAACCGCAAGGTCCTCGCGTTCCTCAGCCAGGCCCACGTCGAGCCCGACATCACCATGGAGATCTTCTTCATCGACCGCCCACTCGAGGGCTTTGGAGCCGTGGAGATCATCGAACCCGAGTTGGCACGTGGCGCTGACGGAGCGCGGGGTCATTCCGATCAGCCAGGCTGAACGCCCGCCCCGCTGGGTCGCGGGCAAGCCGCAGGCTGGTGTGTGCCAGCGCGTAGTCCACCCCCAGTCGTCCGCGCCTTTCTGCCCTTGCCCGCGAAGCTGCCCTGCTGCACGATCTGTTGATGGGCCAAGTCATAAGGTGCACCCGGTGCACCGATGTGATCGGCGTCTATGAGCCGCTGGTCGTCGTGGACTCCACCGGAGTCCCACATAGCTCTCTCGCGGTCGAGGCTCGGCACCCCGAGACCGGAGACGCCACGTACCACGAGGCCTGCTACGTCGCCACGCAGGCACACAGCGGGTCTGACCGGCCTGACACCGAGTTGGGGCGTATCGATCAGTCTTGATCAGCTTTTCGGGCTCGCCTTCCAGGATCTCGCAAGATCGTTTCCCGCGTTGAGCAACTCGCTGGCATCTGACCCGGAGCACCGTCGTTACTGCGGTTGCCGATGCGCCGCTGCTGCTCAGCCGGCGAGAGCAGGAGCGACTGCTGGCTATGCCTGCGAGATGAACTGCTCGAGCTTGTCAAAACTGTCCTTCCAACCGTCGGCGTGAAGCTTACGGCGTGCCTCGGTCTTGAAGGGACCATGAGTCAAGACGACCTCGGTCGACTCGCCGAGATCCCGAAATGTCAGTTCGCCTGACTGCGCCGTCATCCCTTGATCCTGACTGGGCGGCGATCCAAGTTGGCCGCGTGCCCGTGCTGCGCCAGGGCCCGGAACGTCTAGCTGACCGCGGTGGCGGCCGCTGCTGTGAGCCGGCGCTCTACCGCGTGACGCGCCCTGTTGATCGGCGTCGGCTGTTGGCTGATCACGAACTGTGCGTTGGCGAGGAGCAGGTAGGCGTCCAGTTCGAAGGCGAGTTGCTCAGCGTCCTCCGAGGAATCGATCGCGTCTTCGGCCTGGGCGTCCCGAACAGCCGTCTCGAGACTCCCGAGCCATTCCTGCACGACCTCAAACGCGTGGTCACATACCGGCCCCGGGTGTGTGTCCAGCTCAGCCGCGACCGACGCGAAGAAGCAGCCGCCCGGGTAGACGCCGCCCTCGACGTACCGTACGAAGCCCTCCGCGAGCTGCCGCAGCCGCTCAAGCCCAGTGGGGGCTTCGAACGCAGGCCCGATCACCTGTTCGGTGAACAGGGCGCTCGCCGTCTCGATAGTCGCGAGCTGGAGCTCCTCCTTGGAGCCGAAGTGGGCAAAGAGGCCGCTCTTGCTCATCCCCACCGCCTCTGCAGGAGGCCCACTCATGAGCACTCTTCCCCGCGCCGCCGGACCCGTCGAACCTCCGATTCAGCACGGGACGCCCGCACAACCGAAACCCCCGGGCGTGGATCCCGAGGAGCTCGCCCGCCACATTGCGGAGATGTACCGCGACGTGGCGAACGAGGCGGGCCGCGACCTCCATTTTCCCACGGGCCGCCCGCTCGCCGGGGAGCTCGGCTACCCCGCCGATCTGCTCGACCGGCTGCCGGCCCAAGCCGTGAACTCTTTCACGGGCGTGGGCTACCACCTCGGCCTTGCGCGTCTGCTCCCGGGCGAGCGGGTGCTGGATCTCGGCAGCGGCTCCGGCATGGACGTGTACGCGGCCGCCGCGCTGGTGGGGCCGGGAGGCTCTGTCACCGGCGTGGACATCACGCCCGAGCAGCTCGTCAAGTCCGAGCGTCTGCGCCACCAGGAGCACGTCAGCTTCCGCCGCGCGCGCATCGAGGAGCTGCCCTTCCAGAACGGCTCATTCGACGTAGTGATCTCCAACGGCGTCATCAATCTCGGCCGAGAAGGGCAGGGTGTTCGCCGAGGCGGCGCGCGTGCTTCGGCCGGGCGGACGGCTCGCTCTCGCTGACATCGTCACCGAGCGCCAGATCGAAGCCCGCACCTCGTGCCAAGCCGACCTCTGGGCCGCCTGCGTCGCCGGGGCCAGCCAGAGAGATCTGTATCTGAAGGACATCGCGGCCGCCGGCCTCGAGCTGCAGGAGATCCAAGCCAACCCGGGCTACCGCTTCACAAGCGAGCGGGCGCAGCGCACGAGCCACAAGTACGGCGCTCACAGCGTGTCGCTGCTCGCACTCAAGCCGGTACCTGCCTCTCGCCACATCTCCAACCCGAATCTGGGTGGTGGCGCCCGTGTCACACAAGCGACCCGGGAGGAGGGTCCCACCAACACCACAACAACCCAGGAGGTCTCAAAATGAGCGCAGTCACAGACACGATCCGCAACGGCGTGGACACCGAGAAGCTGTTCGCCAGGCTTGGATCTGATCAAGGCCCAGCCGGAGCTGGCGAAGTTCCAGTTCCGCGCCACCAACCACTGGATCGACGGCTCCCACAACCGCTCGACGATCAAGGACTTCTATGCCGCGGGCAGCGAGGACACCACCCGCAGCGAGGAGTTTCGGATCGACGCGGGCGAGCCCGCGATCCTGCTCGGCAGCGACACCGGCGCCAACCCGGCCGAGTACCTGCTGCACGCGCTCGCGGCCTGCCTGACGACGTCGATCGTCTACGTGGCCGCGGCGCGCAAGGTGGAGCTCACCTCGCGTCGAGTCGACGCTCACGGGCGAGATGGACGTGCGCGGCGCGCTCGGCGTGGATGAGGAGCCCCGCAACGGGTTCGAGCGCATCGACGTGTCGTTCCGCGTGACGGGCAACGCGCCGGAGGAGAAGCTCCGCGAGGTCGTGGAGCGAGCCCAGAAGCGCTCGGCCGTCTACGACATGGTCACCAACGGCGTGCCCGTCGCCGTCGAGGTGACGACCTACTAGACCTCGCATGAGGCCCATGGCCGAAGCCACGCTCCGGCCATGGGTCCATGACGAGCGGAACGGAGAATCGCAATGCCAATCGAACTCACAGCCCATACCGAAGTCGGCGCCCGCCTCGTGGCGATCGCCGAGGAGCTCTCCCAGCAACTCGCCTCCCGCGCGGCCGAGCACGACCGCGACGGGACCTACCCCTTCGAGGCGATCGACGCACTCAAGGCCGCCGGCTACTTCGCGGCGCCGATCCCCGTCGAGCTCGGTGGGCTCGGGGTCTCCTCCGCGCACGACCTGGTGGTCGCGTCAAGCCGCCTGGCGCGCGGCGACGCCTCCGTCGCGATCGGCGTGAACATGCACCTCGTCGCGGTGCTCAACATGGAGCGCCGCCGCGCGGTCGCCGTCGCGGCGGGGGCAGAGCGCCGCGCCCGCGGCTTCGCCTCCTCGCTCGAGCAGATCGCGCGGGACGGCGTCGTGCTGGCCGCCGCGATCAGCGAGCGCGGACAGGACCTCACGCGGCCGGGCACGCTCGCAACCCGCACCGAGTCCGGCTGGCGGATCGACGGGCGCAAGATGTTCTGCACGATGTCCCCCGCCGCCACCGATCTCTACGTGGCCGTCACCTATGCCGATGACGACGGCATCGAGCGCTACGCGTACGCGATGGTGCCCACCGACACGCCCGGCGTAGTCGTGAACGACGACTGGGACGCACTCGGCATGCGCGCCTCCGGCAGCAACTCCGTCTCCTTCGAGGGCGTCGCGCTGCCCGAGTCCGGTGTGCGGGGTGGCTTCCGAGCGGGCGATCCGCTGCCGTACATGGAGCGCAATCTGGTCGCCGGGCTGTTCCACGCCGCGGCCTCGCTGGGCATCGCCGAGTCGGCGGATGCGATCGCCCGCCAGGGCCTCGCCGGGCGGATCAACGGCGATGCGCGCCCGCGCATGCAGGTGGCCGACAACGCCGTCGACCTCGCCGCCTCGCGCGGCGTCCTCTCGCGCTCGGCCGCGCTGATCGACGAGCACCGCGCCGCCAACCCGGCGTCCGACGGGAGCGCCGAGGAGCTCGGCGCGCTGTTCGCCGAGGCCCAGGCCGCGAAGGCGTTCGTCAACGAGGCGGCCGCCCGCATTGTGGAGCGGGCGCTCGCCCTCTCGGGCGGCGCAGGCTACGTCAATGCCAGTCCGCTCGCCCGCGCCTACCGCGACGTCAAGGCCGGCTCCTTCATGCACCCGCTCGGCGCCAACCGCGCCTTCGACTACCTCGGCCACGTCGCTCTCGGCGAAGAGGCCCCGCTCCACTGAGATGGCGCTCGCAACTCGAGCCAACCCCGCGCTGCGAGACCCTCGCTCGTTCCGCGACGCGCTCGGGAGGTTCGCGACCGGCGTCGCGTTCGTCACGGCGGCGCCGGACGGCGAGCCCGCCGGTCTGATCGTGAACTCGCTCACGTCGGTCTCGCTCGAGCCGCCCCTCGTCTCGCTCTCCCCGTCGCGCAGCTCGCTCACGTGGTCGCGCATCCGGCGGGTGGGGCGCTTCGGCGTGAACGTGCTGGGGCGGCAACACGAGCGCTTCGCCGTAAGCGCGACCCCAGCCGGCGCGGACCGTTTCGCCGGCCTCGACGGGGAACTCGGACGCGGCGGCGCACCGCTGCTCACCGACGCCCTCGCCTCCTTCGAGTGTGAGATCGTCGCCGAGCATCCCACCGGCGATCACTGGATCGTGGTAGGACAGGTCGACAACCTGCACATCTCGCCCAGCAAAGACCCGCTCGTCTTCTTCGCTGGCGCATTTCACACCGTGCAATAGCGTGTCGCAGGAAGAAGTCAGGGACGCGTGCGACGCCATTGCGGCATTCAACCGTGGCGGGGTTGAGGCGGTGCTGGAGCACTTCCACCCGAATATCGAATGGATCGCACCTCCAGAGTGGCTTGAGGACCGCCTTTATAGAGACAGTGTCTGGATGGCCTGGCCGCTCAACACGAAGCCGAATACGAGCAACAGGACGGTCATCACGGCGGCGGTGTTTTGCTGCAGCCAGAGCTTCCATCCGTCCATGGTCCGTTGCGCTCGATCTCCGCCAAATGCCTTATAGAGGACGGGGATCGCGATGGAGACGCTTGCAGGAGGATGAAGATCACAAGCGCGCCCCATTGTTCACCGCCAGCAAGGTCGGCCTGCGCGATGGTGCCAGCCGCGGCGCTCAAAATGAGGTTCTTGGGTTTCAGCCCAAGTAGCGCGGCGAGCCCGAAGGCCTTTGGCGCCTTGAGCGTATCGATGCCCGCCATCCACGTGGGCATCGCCGGTTCGTCGCCGGGCGCCGGGCGCCTACGCCATTGGCGCGAGGCACCGAGGAGAAGGAGCACACCTAGCGCGAGCTTTGCCCACGAGGCCCCATTAGTTGCTGTGGCTTCACTCCCCACGCTGGCGACGTCCGAGGCCGCAAGCGAAATCCCTGCCACGCCGCCGATCGCGATGAGCCAGCCCAGCAGGTAGGCCGGGCCATTCGACTTTGCGTGCGCGGAGAACAGCATCGCGATGACGACGATGATCGGCACCGGGCTGAGCGCCACGCCGATTGCGAGCGGGAGGAGTTGCCCGATTGCCTGGCCCACTCGCGGCGGCTGTCAGATCGGCATGTCGACAGCCGCTACCCGCTCGGTCGCTCAGTGGGCCTCAGTCAGCGCCGCAACCGACCGACGCAAGTACTCCAGGCGGATCGCGTTTCGTGGCAACTCGACAATCTGTCCGGGGGCATCATAAATGGCCTGTACCGGGCAAGCCCGGCAGCACCTTGCAATGTGACGGCGCCTGCATCGCGCCGAATGCAGGCATGAGGTCGACCTGAGAAGCGACCCCTCCCATCGTCTGAGCGAGCGTCGGGCGCTCCTCGCCGAGTTCGCCGAGCTTCACGATCGTGAAGTAGCGGAGATAGCCTCACTCGGTGACCTCCGCGTATCGTCGGTGAGCGTCCCGGCGATCGAGGCGGTGGAAGGCCGATCAAGACGGGTCGATAGGCGGAGACTCGGTGTGAGCCCAGGCACGACCGTTGTCTGCCTGGGTGGCGATGTAGCAGGCCTTGTGGTAGGTCGCGTCCCCAAGGTCGGGTTGCTGGGCCGCGGCTGCGAGAGAGGTACAGCGAACTCCGGTGGAGTCCACGACGACCAACGGCTCGTAGACGCCGATCACATCGGCGCAGCGCGTGCACCTCCTGACTTGGCCCATCAAGACATCGTGCAGCAGCGAAGCCGCACAGCCCAGAGTAGAAAGGCGCGGGCGATTGGGGGCGGACTACTCGCTGCAACAGCCCAGCCCGCGGCTAGACGCGACCCAGCGGGGCACGCCCAGCCAAAGCCGGCTGACCGGAATGACCCTACAGCCCCTGAGCCCGACCCGCCAGCTCGGGGTCGACGATCTCCACGGCGCCGAAGCCCTCGAGTGGGGGGTGGGTGTGCTGGCGCTCGTCTTCGCCTTCGTAGGCTCGAACGTGGCAGCCAACCATGCGCTCAAGCCCCACCACCTGCCCCCGTGGGGGTGGTCGGATCGCCGCGGCCCTGTACCCGCTCCTGCCGCCACCTGATCCACTGGCGGGATCGGGCCGACTAGGCCTCCGGACCGGGAATTGAAGACCCGGCAAATGGCAACGCATCAGCGGCGGTGGGGGACTGCTGATCGGGCACCGCTATCCGTTCCTCCTGAAGAGCACGGCGCCAGCCGGCGAGGATCTCGTGCACCGAAGCGGCGCCGATGATCGGCTCGGCGGGCGGCGGCAGCTCGCTGGGATAGACCAGGAAGGGGCGGGTCTGGGGGCCGCCCATGCCGCCGTGGAACGAGATCAGCTCCTCGAAGGCGCAGCCCTCGTCGAGCTGGGGGTCGTAGAAGCTGTTGACCATGATGTCGGCGACATGCTCGAAGCCGTCGGTGCGCGCCAGGTGCGCCGAGGCGCTGCGCGAGAAGCCGGCGAGCGGGTCCTCCCCCTCGATGCGACCGGCGGCCAGGTAGCTGGTGCCCCGCGCGCCGAGGACGACCGGCCCGTGCTCGGCCGAGTGCACGAGCAGAAAGCCGATGTGGGGGTGCTCACGCAGCGCTCCGAGCAGGCGGGGATGGCGCTGCTCGATCTCCTCGAGCGTCAGGCGTCGCGGCTCTTCCATCAGGTACACCAGGCCGAGGTTCCCCGAGCCGAGAACGATCACCTCGCGCTCACTGATGTCGTCGTTGGAATCCTTGCCCGGGGACGAGGCGCGTCCGGTGGCCTCGTTCACAGCTTGGCCGACGGCGGCGTCGTTCTCGTCGCCGCCGGTCAGGCGAGAAACGGTGCCGCCGTCGAGCGAGCGCTCGACGAGCTCGTCAAGCCCGTAGCCGTTGCGCTGCTTGAAGGTGGCGCCCTGCGTCTGCCCGTGGTCGGAGAGGACGACGAGCTTGTAGGGCCGGGGCGCGTAGCGACACGCGCGCGCAATGCGTCCGAAGTGCTCGTCGAGCTTGTAGAGGGCCTCGAGTCGTGTCGGTGCGCTCGAGACCCGAGTGGTGGGCGACCTCGTCGTAGCTGGAGAACGTTGCATACACCGCGGGCCGGCCGCTCATCATGTCCGTGAGCACGCCGAAGACGATCAGATCGCGCACGACCACGCACAGGGCCGCGCGCAGGAACGGGTAGTAACCGCCGCGGTGACCGCGGGGCCGAATGTCGCGCCGGCGCTGCCGCGTCGCTGCAAGCAGCTCCAGGACCACCTCCCATCCGAACAGGACAAGCCCCCGCGTCACGTTGAAGCCGTTGGCCAGGAACGGACGGTACCCCGGGTTCGACCGCTTCTCGGCCTCCATCCTGCTGACCGTGAGGATGACCTCTTCCGCCTCCCCGGAGAGGAGGTTGCCACGGCTCGCGCCCCCGTTGGCCAGCAGCCCGCGGCCGCTCGCATGGCGAGCCTCGATCTCCGCGCAGTCGGCGGGCGCCGAACAGGTCATCAGTCGCCCGCTCTCCTTCTCGACCCAGCGAAACGCGGGGATGTCCTCGTTGGAGCCGAGCAGGATGCCCGCCTGGCTGGCCCCGGTCTGCGAGGAGAGGTCTGTCTCCCACTCGACCAGGCGGTGCGTGCCCTCCTCAAGCCAACGAGCGAGATTGGGCGCGTGCCCGTCGCGCATCGCACGCTGCAGCACCGGCAGCGCCAGTCCGTCGATCTCGAGGTACACGATCCCAGGTGCATCCGTTGACGTTGGCTTGCCCTGCCGTCCGCGCGATCCGCCGGATCACGCGCAGCGTGTAGGTGTCGTCATCATCGGCACCGAAGATCACCTCGAGCACCACGCTGGCCGCAGCCATGATCAGCGAGGCCAGCAACGCGTCCCCGAAGGAGTCGACCGTGATCGCATTGGGAGCGATTTCGGACACGAGCAGCAGCATCAGGGCGTCGAGGATCAGCACCAGCACGAAGCCCAGCGCCAGGGTGAAGGGCAGGCGCAGCGCGGCCACAAGCAGGTGGGAGAAATGCGTTCAGCACGGCGATGAGGGTGGCCGCCACCAGCGCGCCAGCCGAAGCCGTGAACGCTCACGCCGGGAACGATTTCGGCCGCCACGAGCACCGCCATCGTCGCCACCAGCCACGACACGAGCACACGGACCAGCCGGAGGCGCGGTGACTGCGGGCTCCATCGCACAGCCTCCCCGTACTGCGAATCCACCGCCTGTCCGGTCATGTCAGCCGGGCTCAGAACCCGCTGTTCGTCCCGACGGGCTTGCGGGCTGACTCGTGCGAGCCGCCCTGCTGCTCGAGCGTGGCGCACGCCTGGCTGATGCCCACGGGGCTGGTCATCGTCAACGACTGCGCGCGGATCTCCTTGACGAGCACGCGCATGATCTTGACGTGTTCGGCGCCGGGCTGCAGCATGCAGGCGGCCCTCATCCGGCGTACAGCGCCGCCTAACCTAACCCGATCCTGGCCGAGGCCGTGCCGGCCTGCGAGGAGGAGCCGGTCAGATCCGGCTCCTGCCGAGGAGGCGCTCGCGGGGGTTCGTCCTGCGCGGTAGCCGTCAGGTGATCGGCTTGATCTCGATGTGGCGGCTGAGCTGCTCGATCTGCTCGCGCGTTCCGGTGCCCAAACCATGCCGGGTGGCGTTCAAGCAGCCGGCGGCCATCGCCAGCCGGAGGGCGTCGTCAAGCTCCTTGCCGCTGGCCAGCCCCGCGCCGAGCGCGGCGAACATCGAGTCGCCTGTCCCCCGCGGCTCCAGCGCCTCAACCCGGGGGCCGGTGAGCTCCAGGTAGCGTCCGTTGGAGCCGTCGAGGACCAGGGCAGGCTCTTCGGCACGCGAGATGAGCACTGTGCTGGCGCCGCGCTCGTGCAGAGCTTCAGCGCCCTTCAGCAGATCCTCCAAGCCCGAGCTGCGAGCTAGGTGCTCTCGGAGGATCTCCTCCTCGCTGAGCTTCAACAGGTCCACGCCCCCGGCCAGCGCTGCGTTCAGCGATGAGCCAGTGAGATCGGCGATGACCTGAACGCCGTTGCTCCTCAGGTCACCCGCCAGCCGACGGTAGACGTCGCTTTCAACCACCGTCGGCGGGTCTACGCCGGTGAGCATCGCCAGGCGCGCGTCCAGCGCCGCGCTCAGCATCACCCCATAGAGCTCGTCGGCCTCGTGACGGGATAGGCCCCTGCATTCGGTGCGCGCGAGCTGCTCGCGGGCGCCGTCTCGGCGGGCGTGGATGTAGACGCCATTGGCCGCGGCGCAGTCAACGCCCAGCAGCTCGACGTTCTCCCTCGCAATCAGCGCGCGCAACACCGCACCCGACTCACCCCCCAGGGCGCAGCACAAGCCGACCCGGGCGCCCAGAAGCGCTGCCAGCCTGGCCACCCAGAATCCCTGTCCACCCGCGTGAAGGTGGATCTCCTGGCGTGCGGTGCCGGCCCCCTCAACCGTGATCGTCAGCAGCGGCGAGGGCGCAAAGACGACGAGCGACGGGCTGCTCATGAGACCGCCGCAAGCAGTTCGAGCAAGCTGCTCTTCAAGCTCGGTGCGGAGGCGATCGTAAAGCGAGAGTCGACGCCGTGCTCGGATCCGTCCCAGTCGTAGGTCAGACCACCCGCCTCGCGCGCCAGGAGTACGCCCGCACTGACGTCCCATGCGCGGTTTGAGAGCATCACCGATGCGCCAAGGCGTCCCGCCGCCAGCCAGGCGAGGTCCAGTGCGGCCGATCCGTGCGTCCGCACGCCCAGGGCCCGTGGTGCGAGCTCGGCCAGGAGGGCAACGTGTATGGGATTCTCAGTGGCGCGATCGTCCGCCACGGCGAAGTCGGTCATCCCGACCACGGCGTCGGCAAGATCGTGGGTGTCGGGCATGCGCAAGCGGGTGCCATTGAGATATGCACCTGCGCCTGCGCGCGCTATGTAG
This sequence comes from uncultured Solirubrobacteraceae bacterium, assembly GCA_963767655.1. GTDB lineage: Bacteria > Actinomycetota > Thermoleophilia > Solirubrobacterales > Solirubrobacteraceae > Palsa-744. Next base: position 52,483 of record CAVYET010000003.1, read on the forward strand.
CGCTCGCCCAGCAGTGGAAGATCGATGATTCCGAAGATCGGCTGACCGTCGCCCAACAGCGCCAGGGAGATGGCGCATAGTGGACTTCCCTTGATGAAGTTGGTCGTGCCATCAACGGGATCCAACACCCACAGCAACCGGGTGCCCAGTTGGCCGCCCCGCTCCTCGCCGAGAAAGTGGATGCCTTGCGTGACACGCCCCAGCGCGTCCCTGATGGCGTCCTCGATCTGGACGTCCACGCGGGTCGCATAGTCGCGGTCGCCCTTGGCGATCAGGCCGCCAAGGTGCGAACGACCATGAACGAGCAGGCCAGCAGCCTGGTCAACGGCTGCGCCCGCCGTCAGCAGCAGCGCGTTGACGTCGCTCTCAGCCAAGGCGGAGGAGGGACGGTGCACAGCTGACGCGAACGGCTCGGTCATCGCAGAGCCCATCCTCGACCCATGCGAACTCCTCGCCATCCGGTAGCCCCACTCCGGAAGATCCGCAGTTCGCCGCAACCAAGCATGTGGCGCGGTCGCAGCCACCAGGCTCGATGCGCTCAGCGTGGGACGACCAGCTGTCGCGATAAGGGCCGACAGCCTCGGCAGCAGCCCGGGTGTCGCGAACGCGCGTTGATCGCGCGACAGGAGCAGCGTGGCCATGCGGATGTCGTTTATCGTGAGGAAAGTGCCACCCTCCTCGCTGGCCCTCTTAGAGTTTCCCGCCGACGAGCCTGAGCGTGCCCGGCGCTTCTGGGCAGAGCTCCTCGACGTCGAGCTGGAGCCCCGCAAGGATTCCGCGGGGGAGGGCTGGCAGACGCACTCTGGAGTCCCGGCCGTTGGCATCCATGTCCGCGGAGGTGGCCCTGGCGATTCCTTTTCGCTGCCCTACTTCGCGGTGAGCGATGTCGCCGAGGCGCTGGAGAGAGTCCAGGCGCTCGGGGGGAGCGTAGTCCACCCAGGGGAGAAATGGGCGATCTGCCGCGACTCAGAGGGAAGCCCGTTCGGGCTGACCCAGGAGGCGCTCAGCGGCTAGATCGCAGCTGGGCTCCGTCCTCCGCTGCGGCCCGTCGTCCGCAACCGGAGCGTGCGGCGTCATAGCGAGTGCTCTCGCTTTCCAGTCGATAGGAGGCGCGGCACTCCCTCGCCGCGTCTGTCCCTCGCCGCGTCTGTCCCCTCGCCGCGTCTGTCCCTCGCCGCGTCTGTCCCTCGCCGCGGGTGCCTAGTCGCGTTGGGAAGTAGCCCGGGGCTCGCCCGGCCGGGTTGCCCCTATGCCGCCCGTTCCATCAGTGCGGCCAGACGGGTGACCGTGATCTGCCGTCGATCGGTCTCGATCCAGCCGAGCTCGCGCATGGTCTGAAGCGCCTTGCCGACGCCGGCGCGCGAAGAGGAGCTCCAGCTGCCGAGCTCCTCCTGGGTGATCGGTAGCGCGATGCGGATCCCTTCCTCGGCCGTCTCGCCGTAGCGCTCCGCCAGCTCGACCAGCCGAGCCGCGACGCGCCCGATCGTGTCGGAGGCGCCGAACTGGATCCGCTTGCGGTTCGCATCGCGGAACCGACGACTAATAACCTCGATCATCGTCAGCGCTGCGCTCGGCGTTCCCTGGAGGTAGGAGCGAAAGCTGTGCGCCGAGAGCACCATCGTCGCCACAGGCTCGATTGCGGTCACGCTGCTCGATCGGCGCTCATCCCCAAGGAAGGACAGCTCACCGAGCACGTCTCCGGGACCTCGAAAGCTCAGCACCAGGTCGTTGCCCTCAGGCGTTACGCAGCTTGCCTTCACGTGTCCCTCGAGCAGGACCATCACGCGCTCCCCCGGCTCGCCCTCGTGCATGAGCCTCGTCCCACGGGGAAAGCGGATGTGGCGGGCAAGGGTGTTCAGCTTCTCGCGGTCCGGCGCGCTGAGCAGCGCCAGGAAGGTACTGGGCTCAAACTGCGCGTTCATTCCGGAGCGACCCTACCTCGCACGGTCGCTGCGTCCAACATTGGGCGTCCGCGACATCCAGAAGTACGTGGAGCGGGGTCGATGTTCCCGCCACGATGGTCCCGGAACGTCACATCGACAAAGGAGAGCAAGATGTATGTCGGCGCAATCCACACCGTCTCGGATCCGCAGCGCTTCTGGGGCACCCAGCTGCAAATGCCAGAAGGAGTGACGCTTCACAGCGCGCTTCCAAACGAGGATGGCACGAGGGCCGTCTGCATCTGGGAGGCCCCCTCGGTCGGCACGGTCCAGCAGCTGGTGGACGGTGCCGCGGGCGAGATCAGCACCAACGAGTTCTTCGCGATCAACCAGCAGAACGCTCAAGGACTGCCGAGCTAGCGTCCCGTCGGCGCAGTGGCGGGCGGCTCGCCCCGGGGAACGGGGGCGAGCCGCCACTCGCGGAGGAGTAGTGTGGCGACGCAGAGGCGATGCAGCCCAGAACCGAGTACGCAAAAAGCGGTGAGCTGAACATCGCCTATCAAGTCGTCGGCAGCGGGCCGATCGACTTGGTGTTCACCTTCGGTTGGGCGTCGCACCTGGACTTTCAGTGGACCGATCCGACGTTGACGCGCTTTCTAAGGCGCCTGGGGCAATTCGGACGAGTGATCGTGTTCGACAAGCGCGGGGTCGGTCTGTCCGATCCCGTCGCCCACGCGGCCACGCTCGAGGAGCGCATGGATGACATCCGGGCGGTGATGGATGCTGCCGGATCGCAGCGGGCGGCCCTCATCGGCTACTCGGAGGGCGGTGCGATGGCCGCTCTATATGCTGCCGCCCATCCCGATCAAACCTCCGCGCTGGTGATGTACGAGACGTGGGTATGCGGGCTGCTGAACCCCCAGCTGAACCCGGGCGGGGAGCGTTGGCTGCAGGTCGACAGGCGCGTCCGCGAAAGCATCGACCATTGGGGCGAGGGCCTCGGGCTCGACATCGGCGCGCCGAGCATGGCGGCAAATGCGTTGGAGCGTCGCATGTACGGCGCGTTCGAACGCGCCTCGATGAGCCCCGGGATGGCGCTTGCACTCTGGAACTCGATCGTCCAGAGCGACACCCGCGGCGTACTGCCGACGATTCGTGTTCCGACGCTGATCGTCCATCACACGGGGAGCACGATCCCAGTCGAGAATGCGCGCTACTCGGCCGAGCACATCCCCGGCGCGCGCCTCGTCGAACTGGACGGGATCGACCACCTGCCGCTCACCCATGACGCCGATCGAATCGCCGACGAGATCGAGGAGTTTCTCACGGGCGCACGGGGTGCTCGCGAGCCAGACCGAGCGCTGGCGACGGTGCTGTTCACCGACATTGTCGGCTCGACCGACCGGGCCGCCGAGCTCGGGGACCGGCGCTGGCGCGAGCTCCTGGAGCGACACCATGCACTCGTTCGCGCCGAGCTCGAAAGCTTCCAGGGGCGTGAGGTCAACGAGACCGGCGATGGGTTTGTGGCCACGTTCGACGGGCCCGCGCGGGCGATCCGCTGCGCCGCTGCGATTCGAGGCCGGCTACTCGAGTTGGGGATTGAGATCAGAGCGGGGCTGCACGCGGGCGAGTGCGAGTTCGTCGGCGCGAGCGTGCGCGGCATGGCAGTCCACATCGCGGCGCGTGTGATGAGCGCGGCCGGAGCAGGCGAGATCCTCGTCTCAAGTACCGTCAAAGATCTCGTGGTGGGGGCCGGGATCAGGTTCCAGTCACGCGGCTCGCGCGAGTTGAAGGGCGCCCCGGGTCAGTGGTCGCTGTTCGCCGTCCAGGGCGATGTCCGAGAAGACCGCGGAGCATCGCTGGCCCAATTCGCCCCCGTGCGCCCGAATCTCAACGACCGCGTTGCGCGAGCGCTGGCCCGCCGTGCGCCGACAATCGCCCGCGCCGGCGTGCGCGCCGCTCTCAGGCGACGATAGGGAAGGCTTCTCCCACGGGCGACCGGCGTCCACGTGACATGTGCTGACCGTCGCAGACGAGCGAGAACACCGGCAAGATGCACAACGGCGTGTTCGGTGGAGATCTGCGGCTAGGATTCTGGTGCCCAAGATCGGAGAAACGTGTCAGAGGATGAGGATTGGCGACTGCTGGCCGAGGTCGACGCCGGCGACGGACCCCGCGCGGTAGACCGCGTCGTCGGCGAGCTGCGCGGCCCCGATGCCGCACGGGAGGGTGCGGCGGCCGTGCCGAGCGAGGTCGTGATCACCCACGACGGCGAGCGGCTGTTCGCCTACGCCGCGAGCGAGGCCGCGCTGAGCGCCGCGCGGACGGTCATCGAGGGTGTGCTCGCGCGCGACGGCGTCACGGCCGCCATCAGCGTGAGCCATTGGGACGACGAGCTGGACGCCTGGCGCCAGGTCGATCCGCCGCCGACCGATGAGCAGAGGCGAGCGCAGGACGCAGCCGAGCGCGACGGCGACGCGGTCGACACGCGCACGCTCGTCACGAGTGCGGGCAGATGGGTGCGCGAGGAATTGGAGCAGTCGATGCGCAGCTGGGCCGAGCAGCTGGGCCTCGAGTGCACGGTCATCGAGCACCCCCATATGCTGACCACACAGGTGGCGTTCACCGTCACGGGCCCCAAACGCAAGATCGACGAGTTCTCGCAAGCGCTCAATGCGGAGGGCAAGGCCACCATCCGCACCGAGACGGGGGTCATGATCAGCCCGCTGTAGGCTCGCGTGGGACTCCTCGCCATGGCCGAGCATCGATGCTACGCGGGCGTCGGATCGCGTCAGGCGCCGCCGCAGGCGCTCGCGGCAATCGAGCTTGCAGCGACACGGCTCGCACGGGCTGGCTGGACTCTGCGAACCGGAATGTCGCCCGGCGCGGATCAGGCCTTCTACAGGGGCGCGCTGGCCGGCGGGGGCAGGGTGCATCTCTACCTGCCGTGGCACTCGTTCGAGGCGCAGGCCCGCCTGCCCGAGGAGAGGAGCAAGGTCCTTGTGCTGCCCGCGCCCGCGCCGGCTGCGTACTCGCTGGCCGCTCGCTTCCACCCGGGCTGGAGCGGACTCTGCGCGGAGGTGCGCGACCTCAGGGCCCGCGACGTCCATGAGGTCCTCGGTCGCGACCTGCGATCCCCCGCCGCGCTCGTCGTCTGCTGGACGGCGGACGGCAGCCTGGACGGCCAGGGCCCTCGCGTCGGGGGGACGGGCCAGGCGCTGCGCATCGCCCGCGAGAGCGCCATCGACGTGCTCAACCTCTCACGCCCTGAGCACCTCGCGCGACTACGGCGGCTCTCGGCTGCCGGCGGCAGTTGAGATGATGTATCCCATGCCCGTCCGCGACCGACCGGCGGCGGTGTCCGTGGGAGACCATGGCGAGCGGCCCGTCCGCTGACCCTGTCGGCTGCCTGAATGTTCGTCCTCACGACGTTGGTCTACCCGCTGGTGCTCGTGCTGCTCTGCGTCGGCGCCGGCCTGCTGGTCGATCGCTGCAGCGGCGGATTTCTGCCCGCCGTGCTGCTGCCGAGCGTCGGCGCAGCCGCGCTGATCGCGGTCTCGCAACTGTTCACCTACGTGGTGCCGGTGGCGCCGGTCACCCCGTACGCGATCGCGGCAACCGCGTTGGTCGGCCTCGCGCTCGGCTCGGGCAGGATTCGGGCGCTGACTCACAGCCGGCCGGCCTCGGCCTGGCAGCTCGTCGCGCCCGTGCTCGCCTACGTGCTCGCGCTCGCACCGGTACTGCTGGCGGGCAGGCCGAGCTTCTCCTCCTACATGACCCTGTCGGACTCCGCGATCCACATGACGGGTGCGGACTTCCTGCTCCGTCACGGCCAGGAATACGCGCATCTGGATGTGCGCAACTCCTACGGCCTGTACATCAACAACTACTACAACACCTAGCTATCCCTCCGGCTCTGACACGCTCTTCGGCGCCAGCGCGTTCCTGCTGGGCCTGCCGCTGATCTGGGCCTTTCAGCCGTTCAACGCGTTCATGCTGGCCTCGGCTGCGGGTCCAGCGTGGCTGCTCATGAGGCGCATGGGGCTGGACGGCGGCTGGGCGGCGCTGGCGGCGCTGAGCGCCACCGTCCCGGCGCTTGTCTACGGCTATGAGCTGATCGGCTCGATCAAGGAGATCACCGCGCTGGGAATGATCCTCGCGCTGGGTGCGCTGGTAATCCTGCATCGCCGCTGGCTGTGGGGGCGCCCCACGGGCGTGATCCCCTTCGCTCTCGTCGCCGCGGCCGGAGTGTCCGCGCTGGGCGTCGGATTCGGCGCCTGGGTTCTGGCCACGGCCCTGATCCTCGCCGTCGTGATGATCGGCGGCATTGCAGCGCAGGCTCGCCGGGCACGGCCCGCACTCGCGCTGATCGCCATCGGTGCGCTGGTCGCCTTCCTCGCGGCCCTGCCCACCTGGGCCGCGGTCTCCGGCTCGCTGAAGATCGCCCAGAACATCGCCGCGACGGGCAACCCGGGCAACCTTCTCAAGCCGCTGCAAACCGTGCAGGTGCTCGGCGTGTGGCTGTGGGGCAGCTACAAGAATCCACCCCGGGACGGCGAGCTGACGGCGACCACCGTGCTCATGGCGGTGACTTTGCTGGCCGTCGCGCTCGGGGTCGTCGCGCCTCATCCGCAGGCGCGACTATGCGCTGAGCGGTTGGATCGCACTGCTCCTGCTGGTATGGCTTGCGCTGAGCGAGGGCAGCACCACATGGGTCGAGGCCAAGACGCTCATGCTGACCTCGCCCGTGGTGACGGTGCTGGCGTGGGGAGGAGTCGCCACGCTGCGCCGCTCCCGCCTGTGGCTCGCGGCGCCGGTGATGGCGCTGGCACTGGCCGGAGGCGTGGTCGCCTCCGACGCGATGCAGTACCACGCCGCCAACCTGGCGCCGACCGCGCGCTATGAGGAGCTCGCCTCGATCGACCGGCGCTTCGCCGGAAAGGGACCGGCCCTGTTCACCGACTTCGACGAATACTCGCTGTATGAGCTGCGTCGACCTCGACATCGGCGGCCCTGACTTCATCTACGGGCCGCCGGCGCTCGTCGGGCCCGGCGGCCGCTACCGCTACCCGGTCGAACTGGATCGCCTGCCGCCCGCCGCCCTGCGCCCCTACCGCCTGATCGTCACCCGCCGTGACCCCACCGCCGCTCGGCCCCCATCCGCTTACAGCCTGCTCTGGCGGGGCACCTACTACGAGGTGTGGGGCCGGCGCCCCGCCGCCCCCGCGGCCATCGCCGACGTCGCGCTGAGCGGCTCGCCCACGCAGCAGTGCGCCCGCATCGGGCGCCTGGTCGGGCTCGCCGGCGAACGTGCCAGCCAGGCTCATCGCGGCCAGATCGCCGGAACTCGTGCGCATCGACCTTCACGACGACATCCCACCCCGCCAGCTGGGGTCCCGTGCGGACGGGACTGCTGATGAGCACGCCCGGCCGGCTGTCGGCCGGGTTCGCGCTGCCACGGACGGAACGTCTGGGATGTCTGGCTCCAGGGCGAGATCATGCCCACGGTCGACGTCGAGCGTGGATGGGCATCGGGTGGCTTCAGTCGAGGCGCAGCTCGGATGGCAACTCACTCGTGCTCAACAGCATCCCGCCCATTCCCGCCTTCCTCGCGGCGGGCAGCCATCGGCTCTCGCTGGTGCGTCGCGGCTTCACGCCTCGCTCCGGGCAACGGCGGCTCGGCGGTGCTGCACACGCTCTTCCTCGCTCCCGCGAGCCTGCCCGTCGCCCAGCCGCTCGATGCGGTCATGCCCGGCAACTGGCGCTCACTGTGTGCGCGCTCTCACGAGTGGGTGGAGCTCGTTCCCGCCTGACCCCGGCGCCCAGTCCGGGCCGTCACGCACTGCGGCAGAGCGGGGAAGACTCGCAGCGGCGAGCGCGCCAAGCGCGCTCGCTCCTCTCCGTCGGCACCTCACCGTAGTCTTCTCGCGCTTGAAGCGGCCTGCATCCCCCGAAGTAGACGCGATCATGCTGGGCGACAATCTCGAGCTGCTGCCGCGCTTCGCCGCCGAGTCCTTCCAGCTCATCTACATCGATCCTCCGTTCAACACCGGCAGCGCGCAGACGCGCAGGACGCTTCGCACGGTGGCCGACGAGGACGGCGACCGCACGGGCTTTCAAGGGTCGCCGCTACTCCACCGAGCTGCTGGCCGAATCCTCCTATCGCGACTCGTTCGAGGACTATCTGGCGCTTCCTCTTGCCGCGCCTGGAGGAGGCGCGCAGGCTCCTGAGCGCCGAGGGCACGCTCTACTTCCACATCGACTGCCGCGAGTCCCACCACTGCAAGCTGCTGCTCGACGAGATCTTCGGAGGCGAGTGCTTTCTCAACGAGATCGTCTGGGCATACGACTACGGCGCGCGCTCCAAGCGCCGCTGGCCCTCCAAGCACGACACGATCCTCGTCTACGTCAAGGACCCCTCCGCCTACTACTTCGACTCCGAGCAGGTCGACCGCGAGCCCTACATGGCTCCCGGCCTGGTCACGCCGGAGAAGGCGGCCAGGGGCAAGCTTGCCGACGGACGTCTGGTGGCACACGATCGTGCCCACCAACGGACACGAGAAGACCGGCTACCCGACGCAGAAGCCGGAGGGCATCATTCGCCGCATGGTCCAGGCCTCCACGCGCCCGGGCGACTGGTGCCTCGACTTCTTCGCCGGCAGCGGCACGCTCGGAGCCGTGGCCGCCAAGCTCGGGCGCCGCTACGTGCTGATCGATTGCAGTCCCCGAGGCCGTGGAGGTCATGCGCGCCCGCCTCGCCGACACCGCGGCGACGTGCGAGCCTTTGACGCGTGTACCACCTAGAGCTGCGCCAGTTCCCGCACAATCTCTGCCGCTTCAATCTCGACGACCAGGAGCTGCGCGCGATCGTCGAGCCGTGGATGCGCGAGCCGTGGGTGGAGATCGAAGGGCGAAGTGGATTCCCCACCAGGCCAAACTGAAGATCCTCGAGGGCCCGCGCATACCCCTGAGCCAGCTGACGATGGGCCGTGGCTGGCGCGCCGCCGAGCGCCAGGGCAGGGACGTGACCGACCTGATGCTCGCCGCGGCCAAGCAGGCCGCGGCTCCTCCGTCGCCGCCAGCGCCCTCCGAGACGGCGCCCCCGACTCCTGCGCCCTCAACCTCGCTCCCGACGCAGCCTGCGCAGCCCGACTCGGCGCTGGTGGCCGACTCGCTCGGCCTCGAGCTCCTAGCGCTGCTCGCGGGCGGGCCGGCGCCGCTGTCAGCGGCGTGGCGCCGGGCGGCGGAGCGATTCCCCGAGCGCACGCCCAGTGAGAACCTGGAGCTTGCCGAACGCGCGGTCCGATCGCTGCTTGCAGGCCCGCCTGATCGTGCTCACCGGGCCGCCTGCGAAGGACGGCGAGGGCCAGCCTCGCTTACGCGGCGAGCCCAGCGACCTGCAGGACGGGCAGGTCGAGCCGCTGCTGCGTGCGCTCGACAGCTGGCGTGATCAGCGTGAGCCCCCCGTGCAGATGCGCCGGGCCTGAAGGCACGCGGCGGGCGCTAAACTCCGGTTCTCTTCCCCGTGGTGGGCGTAGCTCAGTTGGTAGAGCTCCTGGTTGTGGTCCAGGCGGTCGTGGGTTCGAGCCCCATCGCTCACCCCTCACAAAGAGGCCTGCAAGTAGCCGGTTTTTCTGACCCCTGTCGACCTCCGCGAGGCTTTCTCTGGGGTCCATTTGGGGTCCAATTCCCAAGCGGAGCGCCTCTCGCGTCGCCGCGCCAAGGCTCAGCGATCGGTCAATCGAGGACGTGGCTCTGGATGAGGTTGCGGAGCTGGGCGGCGTTGTGAACCGCGTAGTCGCGATAGCAGTTGTTCATCAGCAGGTGGCTCTCGCGTGCTTCCTGTGCGCTCGTCGCGATCGGCTCGGCAAGCTGGTCGAGCTCGTCCTCGGAGTAGAGGTATCGAAACCTCTCGGCCGCCGAGCGCGAGGTGCCCGTCCACGTGCTCTCCGAGCGTCCGTGCAAACGGACGACGAGCAGTTCGGGGTTGGTGACGGCGAAAAGCCGGGGCAGGCCGGAGACTTCCGGCGCGTCGACGCACACAAAGACGAGGCCATTCTCCTCAAGGAGTCCCAGCGTGCGCTCGCGATCGCGCTCCTCCGCCAGCCACATCGACGAGCGGAACTCGACGCTCACGCGGTAGTCGGGCAGCCGTTCGCGCAGCGCCTCGATCTCGGTCCGGTTCTTGCGCGCCGGCACGAACCACGGCGGGTACTGGAAGAGCACCGCGCCGAGCTTGTCAGCGTCGTGCAGCGGCCGCAGCGCCGCCCCAAAGCGCCTCCACGCCTCATCCAGCGCGTCCGCGCGGAGGTGCTTGGCGTAGACGTTGCGCTGACCCTGGACGTCAGCGGGCAGGTCTTCGCGCAGGTCCTGCCAGAGCGATGCTGGGCGCGTTGGGTGCCCGGTGAGCAGCGAGTACACCTTGACGTCGAAGCGAAAGCCTGCCGGGGTGCGCTCCGCCCACAGGCGCGCCTGTTGCTCCGCCGGGGGCGCATAGTAGGTCGAGTCGATCTCGGTCAGGGGGAAGCGGGCGGCGTAGAACCGCAGCCGCTCCGCGGCGCTCATCGTGCGCCGCGGATACCAGTGCGCCTGCTCGAGCAGCGTCCGGTCTGTCCACGAGCAGCTGCCGGTCAGCACGACGTGCCCGTCGAAGCACACGCGCGGGCCGAGTTGCTGCTCGCCGGTGTCTTGTTCAGCCGCCATACCGTCGTTGCAGCGTAGGGCTACCCCTGCCATTTGGTTGCTGCGGCCCTTCTGAGGCGGCGGCCATGCGCACACGCCTTTACAGGGGCATACGCTGACACAGCTCAGCTGGTAGAGCACTTCACTGGTAATCAACCGCTCATCGCCGGGAACGGCCGCCATACCACGCACGTCAATGGCGTTTTCGGACGTTGTGAGACGCGCTTGAGCGGGCCGCGACGTACAGGGTGGGTCGACAGGTGGGTCTACGAAAGAGCACTTCACTCCCGGGAGTGAGCGGTGCCGAGGGCCTTCCATTCGCTCCAGGTGTCTCAGCAATCAACCCGACGTCGCCCAAGGCCGAATAGGCAGTGTGTCCGGTGATCGCGGCGGGCGCGCTGCACGACACGATCGAGAAGACCGACACGGACGCCTCGGAGCTTCGCAAGCGCTTCGGAACCGGGGTCGCCCGCCTTGTGGTCGCTGTAAGCGAGGATGAGCGCATCGCCTCATATGCCGAGCGCAAGGCCGCGCTGCGCAACCAGGCGGCAGACGCGGGGGAGGAGGCGCTGATGCTGCTTGCGGCAGACAAGGTCTCCAAGGCGCGCGAGCTGCGCCTTTACCCCGCAGCCGCCCGCCGGTCGCGCCGCCGCCGCCTCACGCATTACCGCGACTGCCTTTGTCTGCTTCAGGAGCGACTGCCCGACTCGCCACTCGTCAGAGAACTCGAGATGGAGCTCGAGGCTCTCTCTCTTGGTGAGATGAGCGAGCCCGCGCTCGCTGGCGCGAGCCGAGGCGCGGCGCCGGCCGGTCTCGACGCCCCGCAGCGACCACTACGCCGGACGCTTGGCGGCCGTCGATACCGACGCTCGAGACGACGTCGGACGATCCCATGGATAAGTACCGTGCGTTGCTCAATCACGGGCGAGGCTTCCATCGGATCTAGCGATGGCTCGGCGCGGGGACGCACGGAGATGGCCGGCGTGCTAGCGGGAATATTGGACGTGTTCGACCGGTTTGAACTCGCCCCAGTGCTGGTCGTAAAGCTTGGCTTGAACAAGCCAAATCCCGCGGCCGATTAGCCGCGGTCGAGAAAAAGGGGGGCCCGAATTACATGGGCTCTTCGTGGGTCCTCAGACCAGCTATGCTCGCGCGGCAAACCCGAGGAGAGGACCCGCTATGGCGATCGGACTCAAAATTCAGTTCCCCGGAGGCACCCAGCAGCAATACGTCGCGGTCCACGACCACATGGACATCGAGAACAGGCCACCCCGCGGGCAGATCTTTCACATGGCCGGCCCGATCGATGGGGGCTGGGAGGTAATCGACGTCTGGCACAGCCGCAACGACTTCGACGTGTTCGCTCAAAGCCGGCTCATGCCAGCCATCGCAGAGCTTGGCGCCAGCCGCGCGTTCCCCGAGCCGCCCGATATCAAAGAGTTTTCGGTCCACAACTACACCGTGCCCAGGATCTAGCCGCAGGCTCGCGCCTCGACCACCGGCCAGGAGAGCGCAAGCGGGGACGTTCCTGGTACGAGAGTAAACCGCACCTGCGTGGCATCATGCAGACGCACGATGGGGTCAGATAGCACCGCACGGGAACCACGGCTCGGCGGGTCGGACCTCCGTAATCGGATGGGTTGAGACGTGCCTGAGCCAACCTGGGCTGTCAAGCCATCCGCTGAGCCGCCTCCTGGGAAGCCTGCGCCAGCACTGCAAACGCGACGCTGGCTGATCAACGCGATATTCGGCTGCGCTGTTCTAGTGGGGACGTTTGCGGTGCTAGCGGTATGGATCCACAGGCAGGTGCTCGATACGAACAACTGGACGAACACAAGCTCGCAGTTGCTCGCCGATCCCAAGATCCAGGCGGCGGTTGGGGACATGTTGGTCAATGAACTGTTCAGCTCGGTCGACGTCGCGGCCGAACTCAAGAGCGTCCTGCCCTCGCAGGTCGCCGGGCTGGCCTCGCCGGCGGCAGCCGGGCTGCGCACGCTGGCCATCCAGGTCGCGCCGCAGGTGCTCTCGACCGCACCGGTCCAGAACGCATGGCGCACGGCCAACCACACGGCGCAGCTCGAGCTCGTGCGTATCCTCAACGGTGGCAGCAAGACGATCTCGACCAACAACGGCGTCGTAAGCCTCCAACTGCATTCGCTGCTCGAGCAGCTCGCCGCACAGCTTGGCCTGCAGAAGCAGCTGGAAAGCGGGGAAGAAAGGCTTCAGGGCTCAGCCGGTGCGACCGCCCGGGGTACCGTTCAGCAGAAGCTGGGGGTAAAGCTGCCTCCCAAAGGCGCCAGCATCGTGATCCTGCGCTCCTCTCAGCTGAAGACGGCGCAGAACATCGCGAAAGCAATCAAGGGCCTCGCGTTCGTGCTGCCCTCGATCGCCATCTTCTTGTTCATCCTGGCGGTGTGGCTGGCGGAGGGGCGACGACGTGTGGCGGTGCGCACGACAGGCTGGTGCTTGGTCGGCATCGGCCTGATCGTCATCCTCGCCCGTCGCATTCTCGACAACGCAGTGGTCGACTCTCTGGTCAAGGTGCCGGCAGACGAGGAGGCAGCGCACCGAGCCTTCACGATCGGTACCACCCTCCTCTACGACATCGCGATCGCGCTAATCACGTATGGGCTGGTGATCGTGGTCGCGGCCTGGATCGCCGGGCGCACACGACCCGCGCAGGCGGTGCGCCGCGTGCTTGCGCCTTCATTGCGCGAGCACGAGGCATACGTTTACGCCGCCGCCGCCCTGGCCCTGCTGCTCGTGGTCATCTGGGGTCCGTTTCCCTCGACGCGTCAGCCGATACCGGTCATCGGCATCGCCATCCTGCTCGTGCTGGGCATCCAGGCTCTCAGGCGAATGACCGCGCTGGAGTTCCCCGATACGAAGGTCGGGGATACCATGCGCTCGATTCGTATCTGGTACGCGGCGCGTCTGCATTCGGCCTCCTCGGCGGCACGCCCGGTCTCGGCATATGACGACGAACGGGACACGCGGATAACAGACCTCGAGCGCCTGGCCAGCCTGCACCATCGCGGTGATCTCACCGACGCGGAGTTCCGTGCCCAAAAGGCCATACTTCTGAATCGGGGTACCTAATCCTGGATCCACCGCGGGACTCCGTAACCGCTGGTGACTTCGCCCGCTCCCTGCACCACGCCACAGTGCTTCAGGTCGATTGCGCGAGCTCTCGCATGCGCGGTCACCCCGCGCGAAGCCCTGGCCCAACGGGTGGTGGCGTGACCGTGACCATCAGCGGCACGAACTTCACGGTTACAACGACGGTCAACAGCGCCCCCGTGCAACCGCATGCCAACGCGAGCGATGACCGCAACTGGCTCAAAGCGACCCTGTTGACCTCTTGTCCGGTCGCGTCCGGCGCTGGTCCAAGGCGGGCGCCTCGAGCGGGTAACCGGGGCCTGCTGCTCCTCCGGCAAAGCGGCGGTACGTCCAGGCTCCTATCAGGTCACGCCGGCGATCCTCGGGCGGCGGTGGGCGACACAACGCGTGTTGGTCAGCCCGAGCTGAACGGCGTCGAGCCGCCCATCGCCAGCCTGAGGACCTACCGGCCGGGTCGGACAGCGCCGGCCCGTGATCGCGGACAGCGACACTGACAGGAGCCTACGCCGACGTCCCAGCTTGCACTGCCGGCTTCTCACCGTCCTCGGCGGAACCGTTGCGGTCGGGCGTCAGCTTCGCCTTGAGCTGGGCGATCTTGGTGTCGACCTCAGCTTTGTGCGTTTGGAGGCGCTCTTCGCGCAGCTGCTTCTGCGCCGCTTTTCTCGCCTTGCGCTGGGCCTCCTCGGCGGCCGCGAGCTCGACTTCGACCTCTCGCGCGTTGCGTCGCAGCACGGTGCCCGACCTCGACACCAGGACCGTGTCGACGATCTCGCTATCGCTCGGCTCGCGCAGCTCCGCGAGGAGTGTGTTGTGGCCGGCCCGCACCGTCTCCGAGAAGGCCGCCACGAACGAGTCGGTGGCTTCGGCGTCGCTGAGGTCGTACATCGAGCCGACGAGGATGCCGGTCGTCCCGCCGAGCAGGACACCCAGCGGCCCACCGAGAATGCCAATCAACAGACCGATGATGCCGCCGGTGGCGGTACCCGCCCCTACTTCGGTCACCGTCGAGTCCTTCGTGATCACGCGCCCATGTGCATCGCGCGTGACAACGGCGGCCTCACGAAGCTCGATGACGCCTTCGGAGTCGAGCTGCTTCAGCCCTGCGAGGGCAGCGTATGCCTTGTCGTCGTCGGTGAAGTTGACGGCGATGAGGTTGGTCTGGGTCGCATCTGTCGTGTTCATCTCTCTCACCTTTCTGTTGGGATTGTTCTGCGCGTGTGTGTCGGGCCCGCGCTGACCTGGCGAGGCTTGCGCTGACCCGACACCGCTATTTGGAGAGCATGTGCGTGACCTCGGTGAGCCGTCATCACGCAGACTGGGTGATTCGGCGCTCCGGCGGCCGATCAGCCGTGGACGCCTGCCGTGACGACCCTGATCTCGTTCGTGATCGCGCCCACGCCGGGCAGGCCGCTGACGGCCTCGAACGCAGCGTCGCTGTCGTACTGGTGCTTGACCTCACCTTTGAGGGTCAGCCAGCCATTCGCGACCTTGACCTCCACCCGGTCTGCCGGCACAGCCGTGCTCGACATCGGCGCGTGCAAGGCGGCGCCGGACCTCGCCGTCTTCCCAGCGGTCCCGGGGTCGATCAAGAGCTCGTCCTTGACACGCGGACCCCGGCGCCGAGCTGGCGATCTCGAGCGCAGCTAGCCGCTCCGTCAAGCTTGCGAGGATGCGCCGCAGCGTCACCCCGCCCGCCCGGGAGGACACCGCGATCTCCGCCGGGTGAGGAAGGCGACCGTCCCGCTCGAGTGCTGCCGCGGATCTGGTCTGCGACGGTTACCGTCCGTGACCTCGTCGCCGGCGAGCGCGGATCCGCTTGCGACGACGCCGATCACACGAGTGGTGGACGCCTGCACGGCGCCGCGCCTGCCCGTCGGCCGCGTCAGCGACGCTCCCCCGCGGTAGAGAGGTCGGGTGGACTCCGCGGGGGAGCGCAGCAGGCGCGGTCATTCAGAGGCAAAACGGTGCATCTGAAACGCACGCACGATGGCCGTGATGCCGGCCATCAGGGCCCAGATCCCCGCGAACACCAGCAAGGTGTAGGCGCGTTCCAGGAAGAACTGGCCGCTCACCCAGAAGGCGAGCACCATCATGAGGATGCCGTTGAGAAGCGTTATCCACCAGAGGTCGTTGACGACCCGCTCGTAGAACGCTTGAACCATCCACTTGACACCGATCAGCAGGAACACGAAGCCGAGGATTTCCGCGAAGTCGACGAACGTCGACACGGGCTGGATCAGGGCGACGATCCCAGCTGCGCTCAGCAGCACACCGAAGATCGCCCACAGCCAGCGCCCGCGGCGATCGACCGCCGCGAGGGCGAAATCCTCGGCGGCGAACAGCAGGAACATCAGCCCGGTGAGGACGCCGACCGTCACCACCGAGGCGTGATCGAACTTCAGCACCACCGCGGCGGCGACGACCCACAGGATGCCGACAGCGAGCTCGACCCACCAGTAACGCGCGAGCTGTGAGAGCACGGGACGGAAGAGGTCGTCGACCGTGAACCGACGGCGACGCTGCTCGGCCGGTTCGCGGCCGGCGGACTTGAGGGCTGGCTGGTAATAGGACATGGTTCGCTCCTTGTTCAGATGTTTGGTATGGCCTCACCGGCGGCCGGATGAAAGGGCGGCCGTCGTGGCATCGACGATCGCCGACCCACGGGTGAGCCGTCGTCATCCGTTCTGCGTGATTCGCTCGGGCCGCGCCGGGTCGGGGCGGCAGCGCAACCGCTGGGCCGACCTCAGCGCGGGCGCGAGGTCGGTCCGAGCAGCCGCAGCTCCCGGGCGCGAGCGACCGCTTCGGCGCGGCCGTGCGCGCCGAGCTTGGCGTAGATGTGGCGGAGGTGCGTCCTCACGGTATTGGTCGACACGAACAGCTCGGCTGCGATCTCCGGCGCCTTCAGGTTGGTCGGCAGGTACCTCACGACGCGCAGCTCCGCCTCGCTGAGCTTCTCCAGCGGTAGCGGAGGGCCGCCGCGCGGCTTCGGCGTGACGCCGCCGAGCACGTCGAGGGTCTCCGTCAGCAGCGTCGGATGGGCGGTGCTGCCGCGAGCCTGGCGCTCGAGCAGGCCCTGCACCGGGGTGATCGTAAATGGCAGGATGAGACCTTCGGGTTCGGCAAGCTCGAGCGCTCGCTCGATCGCAGCCTCGACGGCGCGCGTCTCTCCGAGCTGCTCGCGCGCGGCGGCTTCGAACAGCAGAGCGTGGATGGCCGCCCACGTCGGATGCAGCGTGCGTGCGGAGCGGTCGATCACCGGCGCGAGCAGCTCGAGCGCCCGTTCGGGCCTATCCTCCGCGAGCTCGAGCGCGGCCGCGGGCATCAGCGCGTCGGACCGGTCTCGCTCCTCCTCCGGAATGCTCGCGAGTGCAGCTCGTGCCGCGGCCAGATCGCCCATCCGCACCTGCGTCAGTGGGATGCGCATGCGCAGATCGATGGCCAGTGCGTGCTCCCCCGCGAGCACCGCCTGCATGCTCTCCGCAGCGCGAAACGCAGACAGAGCCTCCTCCAGCCGGCCCTGCCCTGAACGAAGCAGGCCGCGCGCGTGGTGGAGAGCCAGCTCCGTTCCCGGCGACTCTTCCGCACGCACCGCCTGCCCCGCTCTCTCGAGCCATTCCTCTGCCTCCTCGAAACGCCCGAGCCATGCGAGCGAACCGCCGCCGATGGCATAGGAGAGCGTGGCGATGGGGTCTGTCCCGAGCCCGTGCAACTCTGCGAGTGCCGCCGCCTCCTCGGTGAAGCGAAGCGCCTCGGCCGCAGACAGGCCGCTCAGCGGGGCCGTGACGCCGAGGTCGGCGAGGCAGCCGATCTCGAGATAGGGGCGGCCGATCCGACGCGCGAGCGAAAGCGCCTCTTCCAGATGCCGGCGGGCGTCCTCCAGTGCCAGCGACCACAGCTCGGTGGTGCCAAGTGTCATCAGCGCGAGCGCGCGAATGTCGTTGCTGCGCTTGAGCTCGCCCGCGTTCTGCGCCCCCAGAGCCGTCTCGAGCGCGCACATCGCCTCGCGCGCGCCGACCAGATCGCCTCGCCTGCCGGCCGCCTCCAGCTTGACGCCGGCGAGCTGTAGCTCGAACAGCGGCCTGCGCGCCTCCGGCACCGCCGGCGCCTGGCGCTCGGCTGCCGCGGTGTACATCACGGCCTCCTCAGCTAGGCCGTCGCGGAGCCGCACGTCGGCGAACGCCAGCGCGAGCTCGGGGTCAGCTGAACCTTGGTCTGCGGGGCACGCGTCCAGCAGCGCGCGGACCGTGCCCAGGCGCCCGTCGAGTATCAGGCCGATGTGCCGTTCGCTCAGCAGCCGGGCGGAGTGCGCCCAGTCGTGCGCCGCCTGCGCGTGCCGGATCGCCTCGACCGGATCCCCGTGTGCCTCGAGCCATTCCGCCGCCGCGCGGTGCAGCGGGGCGATCGTGTCGGGGGCGACTCGCCGCAGCTCGAGCTGCAGGAGGTCGGCGAACAGATGGTGATAGCGAAACCACGATCGCCCGACGTCCAGCGACGTGACGAAGGCATTTGCGTCCTCCAACTCTTGGAGGATCCGCTCGGAGCCGTGCATGCCGGTTAGCGAGTCGGCCAGCGGGCCGCTCACCCGCTCGAGCAGCGAGGTGCGCAGCAGAAGCTCGCGCACCTCCGCGGGCTGGTGCTCGAGCACCTCCGCCAGCAGGTATCCCGCAACGGTTCGCTCGCTGCCGGAGAACTCCGTCACGAAGCGCTCCGGATCGGGGTGGTGTGCCAGCGAGATCGCGGCCAGGCGAAGTCCTGCCGCCCAGCCCTCCGTGCGTTGGTGCAACGCCGCCACGCTGTCGCCCGCGAGCGCGATCCCCACCGCGCGGAGCAGGTCCTCGGTCTCCTCCATGGAGAAGTGCAGGTCCGCGCCGCCGAGCTCGGTCAGCTGGCCCGCGAGGCGCAACCGATGCAGGCTGAGTCGCGGAGTCTCACGACTCAGGAGCACCACCCGGAGCTCACGCGGAACCCCGGTCAGAAATGCCTCGAGCCAATGCAGCGCGTCGGAGGACTCGAGCTCGTGGAGGTCGTCCACCACGAGCACCGCCGGCTCGTCCAGCGCTCCGAGGTCGCGGAGAAGCTGGTCGAGGATCGCCGCGCCGCGAAACCGCGGCGACGGATCGACGGGCTGCACGATCCCGACCGCTTCGGCGAGGGCGTCGATGACCGCCAGACAGAAGCGCTGCGCGTCTCGCTCGTGCCGCTCGACGGACACCCAGCCCGCCCGCTCGGCCAGGCCCGTGGCCTCGATCCACGAGCGCACGAGCACTGTCTTGCCGCTGCCCGCCGGCGCGCAGATCAGGACGACTGCGCTGGAACGGTCGTCCGAGAGCCGGTCGAACAGCCCCTCGCGTGGAACCAGCGCGCTGCCTCTGAGCACGGGCTCGAAGCTCTCGAGTCGCGCCAGCAGAGCTTCGTCGTCCCCCTTCACACTGCATGCAAGATAACCTCGCTCGTCGTGTTTGCGAAGCCGGGGAAGGCCACAATGCCCCGGCTCGACCCGCAAGGAGCGTCCCCAACGCGCGCAACGCGCCCGATCGCCGCGCCGAGCGCAGACCCCTACTCGAGCTCGCCGGGCCGACACGCGCGATCCGCCAGGCAGGGCACTGGCCGTCCTCACCGCCTGGGAGCTGGCGGGATCGGCGGCGGCCCTCAGGACCTTCCGCCGGACACTGGGCGGGCAAAGGTAACGTACGGGCGCAGCCGGAGCGCGACGCGAAGCCTGCTCCTCCCAGGAAAGGGTGGGGACCCTCGAACGCTCTCGCCTGGTCAGTCGGCGAGCGCGCGCAGTTGAAACGCCCGCACGATGTCGGTGACGCCTTTCAGCAGGGCGAAGATGCCGGCGAAGACGAGCAGCGTGTAGGCCCTTTCTAGGAAGAACTGGCCGCTGGTCCAGAAGGCAAGGACGATCATCAGGATGCCGCTGACCAGACCCATCCACCACAGATTGCTGAATGCCCGCTCGGCGAACGCCTGAATCATCCAGATGAAGCCGATGAGCAGGAACACGAAGCCGAGGACTTCGGCCAACGCCGCAAAGGTACTGCGGGGATGGATCAACGCAACGATTCCGCCCGCCACCAGCACAACCCCAAAAAATGCCCACAGCCACCTGGTGGCACCGTCGTCCAGTGCCGCCAGAGCGAACTCCTCAGCAGCGAAGACCAGGAACATGATCCCGGTCAGCACGCCCACGGTGACGACCGAAGCGTGGTTGAACTTCAGTACCGCCACGGCGATGATGAGCCAGAGCACCCCGAGCAGCAGCTCCACCCACCAGTAGCGGGCCAGCGGAGCCATGATCCTACTCATCCTGACCGGCCGGCCGCTTGGCGCACGGCCCAGCTGCTCGACGATGTTCTCGAGGTCTTCGACATCCTCGGACATGCGCCACCTCCTGACGGGTGTGTTCGCTCGGGTCAGCTGCTAGCTAACGGCCGCACCCGAGAGCTGGTCCACTTCCATTCGCGCGAGGCTCGCATCGAGCGCCGCGTACTCTGCCTCCTCAACCGCGGCAAAGGCGTATTCGATCGCGTATAGCGCGTCGCGTTCAGCATGCTCGGCGGTTCGCTTGGCTTTCGCCGTATCGAGCTCCGCCTTCTTTGCGGCGAATCGCTCGTGAGCCTGGGCGATGTGCTGATTCCACGCCCGCTGGGCACCATTCCACGTATCCAGGATCTGCCCCTGCTCAGCGTCGGCCTTCTCGCGCAGCTTCTCCCCCTGAGCCTGGGCCGAAGCGCGCGCCGTCTCGACTTGGTCTTCCAATTCGGCCTTGGCCTTCGCTCTCGCTGCAGCGACGTGTTCTTCGGCCTGCTTTGCACGGACCGCGAGCTTCTCGAGCTGATCCGATGGAGTCATTTCACACCTCCTGGAGTATTGCTGACGAGCGAGATCGTTGCTCGTCTTCATTGCGGTTAGCGTCCAATCAGGGGCGACAGGAATCATCGGCAGAAATCCGCCACTCGGTGGCGGATTTCTACGCATCGGCGTAGTGCTGCCGGAAGGCCGTTGGCGCTGCGTCCCGATAGCAGTCCCCCGGCGCGCACTGCGCCGTATTACGGATGCTGCGGCGTTCAATGGTCGGGTAGCGTGGCGGCGTTGCTCATCTTTTCTTAATCGTCTCTCGGATTACCCGAGACCAAGGAGGATCCAATGGCTGAGAAGCACGAGTTAGCCCTGTACACCGCCGTGTACGAGAACGTCACGACCGCCTTGGCCGATCTTGACGGCCTCGAGCAGCTGCACAAGGACGAGATGATCGGGAAGTACGATGCCGCCGTGATCGATAAGCAGAACGGCAAGCCCCACATTGTCAAGCGGATGGATCGTCCGCGCGTTCGTGTCATCCCTGAGGTACTAGGACTCGGAACTTTGCGTCGCAAGGAACTCAAGGAAGCGGCTGAGGAGCTCACTTCTGACGAAGCAGGGCTGATCGTGGTTGGCGAACCGACGATCGAGAAGGGCTTCGACAAGGCGATTACAGGCGCCGCCAAGATCGTGAAGCGTTCGGTGGACGCCACGACCGACGAAATCGCAAGCGAGCTGAAGGAGGCCATCACCAGTTAGCCAACGAACGTGCGATCCCCGGCGAAGGGCCCGGATCCGCGCTCGAGATTCGCTTCAGGCGTTTGGCCACGGAGGGCTGGGTCTTCGGATATCCACGAGCGGATGGAGGCGTCCTGGAGGTAGGAGGGCTCTTATAGGCCGGTGAGTGACGACGTCCACTTTCGGGCATTGCGAGCCGCGCATCGGCGAATACGCTCGCTCGTCATCCTCTGCGCGTGTTCCGCGTGTTCCAGGAGCACTGATCGACACGAATGCTTGTGCGGCCGGGCAAAGCGGGAAGCGGCCGGGCTCATCGTCGGCGGCCTCCAACCGGGAGGTTCATCGTGATCGGGCCGTTGATCCGCTCCGAGCCCCGGTTCCGACCGCCAGCTCCAGCGCGCCCAGCCGGCGCGGCGCCTAGGTTTCCGGCTTGGAGAGCTCGTAGATGACGATCACCGACAGCGCGAACACGCATATCGACCAGAATGGCAGCACTCGGATATCCAGCAGCGCCCCGATCGCCACAAGCGCCGCGGCGATGACGCCGAACCACCGCCCGAACGAGCCGCCGGCGAACAGTGAGAACGCGGCGAAGATCTCCATAACCCCGAGGGTGAGTGTGATCCAGCCCCACGTGTTCAGGCTGCTGAAGACGTAGTGAGCCCCGGTTTCCGTGAAGAATTTTGATTCGGCGACTGCGGCGATGCCCCAGACGATATTCAGGACCCCTGCGATCATGAGCAGGATCCCCGCAAAGACCCACCAGCCTGTGACGCGTCCTTCGTTGTCCACAGCACACCTCCAGTTCGGCTTGAATTTCGCCATTGCGGCGATCTGAGTGCAATCTCTCGGAAGCCACCCTGCTGCGGCAACGAGAGAAGGCCGTAACCGCCGTGCGGAAAAACTACCCAAACAGGCCGTTCCCTTGCTTGGTCGGAGCGTCCGATGCCCCTACGGCCACCCGGCTGGCCCCGTGAGGGCGGCGGCGGTGGACTTCCAGGCCACCGGGGGGTCGGCTTGAGAGGAAGCGCCAGGACCGGGGAGCCTCGTGGCCTCCGGTCCCGGCGCTGACCTTGACCTCCGGGCATCAGTCTCGCCCGCGCGGCGGCTACCGCTCTTCTGCCTTCGCGGCTTCGAGCTCGAGCTCGAGCGCAAGGTGGCGATCCCCAGCACCTCGGTGATCTCGCGGCGGCAGCTGGCGTCCGCGGCGTGCCGACGATCGGCGCGGCGGCGATCAGAATGCCTTGAACCTGCTCGATCGTGGCGGCGGCGTACGCTTCAGGGCCGACGTGCATGAGATAGGAGACAGCATGCGCATCGACGGCCACGAGGCAGCGATTCGCGTGGTAAGTAGCGAGTTCTCGCGCAGTCCGGGGGCGCGCGATCGACTCCGCGGTCATCGTCGCGTCTGCACCTGAGCCAACATGCGAGCTCCACGACGCGCGGCTGGCTGCGCTTCGCTCCGTACTAATCCGGGGGCTGGCCTCCCCTCTCTACTGATGCACTTGGTATCGGTCGGCGAGACGATGGCCTTGGTCGTGGTGGGCGAGATGATTGGCCTCGTCCGGTAGCAGAAGATCTCATGCATTCGAGGAAAGGAAACGCCATGTCCAACGAGCGGGACAGCGGAGAGAACGTGGTTGTTGTGACGTTTGAGCAGGACAGCGAGGCTTATGAGGCGTTGGCCAGGCTCAAGGAGCTCGATTCGCAGGGTCAGGTGGAGCTTCGGGCTGCGGCCGCGGTGATCCGCGACGACGACGGGAAGGTCATCATCAAGGACGAGGTCGGGGAAAGCTACGGGGTCGCAACTGCCACTGGTGGCCTTATCGGCCTGCTGATCGGAATCATCGGCGGACCGCTGGGAGTGTTGATCGGGGGAGCAACCGGTCTGATGGCCGGCTCGCTGTACGATCTCGATGAGGAATTCGATACCAGGTCGGCTCTGAGCCAGATCTCGCACTCGGTGAAGGTTGGACACACGGCGCTGGTGGCCGAGGTGAGCGAGCCGAGCCCCGAGGTGCTCGACAGCGACATGGCTCGCCTCTCCGGCAAGGTGTTCAGACGCCCGGTGCACGAGGTTGAAGCGGAGATCGCCGCCGCCCAAGAGGCCCAGCAGATAGTGGCGAAGGACGCGCGCAAGCGGCTGCACAAGGAGCGCCACGAGCAGCACCAGAAGGAGATCGAGGCGAAGATCGAGGAGCTCAAGGCGAAGCTTCCGCGGCACCGCGAGGATGCCGTCGAGCACGAAAGAGAGTCGAGCGGCCACGCAGCGTCGTCAACATAGGCGGCTTGGAGGGCACGGACAGCGCTCTGGCTGGAGCTCCTTGCGACTCTCAAGGGACGGCGCTTCGCGAGATGCGATCATGGCCGATGTCGTTCACCGGGTACAGGAGGTAAGCGTGCCGGTGGCGCGCTCGTCGCATCCTGGCTGGATGCCCGTTGAGGCGCCCCGGCAGCCGGTGTTGTTCATCAATCCGGCATCCGGCGGAGGCAAGGCTGCACGTGCCGGGCTCGCCGACCTTGCCGGCGAACGAGGGATTGAGCCGGTGGTCCTAGCACCTGGCGAGGACCTCGAAGCCCTGGTCCGGGAAGCGGTGGCCGCCGGTGCCGACGCGCTCGGGATGGCCGGCGGCGATGGGTCACTGGGCTTGGTGGCGGCCGCCGCGTGTGCTCACGGACTCCCGTTCGTCTGCGTTCCCGCGGGCACCCGCAACCACTTCGCTCTTGACCTGGGCGTGGCGCGCCATGACCTGGTCGGAGCGCTCGACGCCTTCACGGATGGACTCGAGCGCTCGGTCGATCTCGGGGAAGCGAACGGTCGCCTGTTCCTCAACAACACCTCGATCGGGATATACGGTGCCGCCGTCCAGCGCACGGGCTATCGGGATGCGAAGCTGCGCACGCTGCTGCAGACAGCCGAGGGCGTCCTCGGCCCGAGCGCTCCGCCGCCGCCGACATTGCGCGTCGTCGACGATCTCGGCCACGACCATCCAAACCCCGCAGTCCTCTTGGTGTCCAACAACCCGTACGCGCTGGATCCCCCACTGGCGCCGGGGACGCGCCCT
This sequence comes from uncultured Solirubrobacteraceae bacterium, assembly GCA_963767655.1. Classification (GTDB taxonomy): domain Bacteria; phylum Actinomycetota; class Thermoleophilia; order Solirubrobacterales; family Solirubrobacteraceae; genus Palsa-744. The sequence goes on from CAVYET010000003.1 coordinate 76,772, forward strand.
GCGCTCGACACCGGTCGGCTGGGGATAGTCGTCCTCGATGCATCCCCCGATCCCAGGCACGGTCCGGGCCGGGCATGGACCGCTCCGGCACTCGAGCTGACCGCCGGTGAACCCGTCGCTGCCGGGCTCGATGGAGAGGCGATCACCCTCGATCCCCCTCTGCGCTTCAGGATCAGGCCGAGCGCCCTCCGCGTTCGGATCTCGTCGATGCATCCGGGTGTCTCACCATCCGCGCTGCTGTCCTCGCGCTCGCGCCTTCGGAGGCCATGAGTCGGCAAGCGTTCGATTCGCGTGTACACGAGTAACCGGGTCTCTCCCGGCTTGTGGCTAGGTCTCTCCCGGCTTTGTCGGGGGTAGTGACAGCTATCGGAGCGTGGCTCGCGCCAACACGGCGTGAATCGCGGCCGCCGACGTTGACGGCGGTTACGCGCCACGGCGCGAGCCGCTCGCAATGTGCGGGACGGAGCACTCCTCGCTCGCCTGTCGTTGCAGCAGGGGCGGCTCGCCTGGCAAGTCGGGGTGCTTCCCACGGGCGACGCGGCCTACAGCGCGTAGGGGCCGAAGCGCTCGATCGCGACGAACACGGCAAGCGCGAAGATGACAACGTTCAGGACCACATGTGAGTATTCACCGCGTCGTATCAGCGTGGCCGCGGCGACGAGCATCGTAAGCGCCAGTCCGCAAGCTGCGATAGGTGTGAGGATCGGGGCTACCTTCAGGGCGGCGGGCAAGACGACGCCGATCGCGCCCAGCACCTCGACCGTGCCGATGGCCTTGACCTGCCCGTCCGTGAGGTCTTCCACGTAAGGGGTTTTCTTCTGCAGCGCCTCGCGCGGCTGGGTGAGCTTCATGAGGCCCGCGGCGAGGAATACGGCTGCCAGGATGGCCTGCGCGATCCAGATGATCGTGTTCACGTATGTTTGCTCCCGGATCCTCGGCGGCTGTGCTTGAGAGGGCCGCGCGAGCGCCTATTCGGCGCGGACCGGGTTGGTGAGGACGCCGAGCCGGTCGACCTCGACCTCGACGGTGTCGCCGTCGCGCAGGAAGATGCCCTGCGGGCCTCCGACGCCCGCCGGGGTGCCAGTGGCGATGATGTCGCCCGGAGCCAGCGTGATCGTCCGCGAGAGCCAGGCGACCGCGCTGGCGACGGAGAAGATGAGGTTCGACGTGTTGCCCTCCTGCACGACCTTGCCGTTGATCCTCGTGCGCAGACCCAACGAGCCCAGGTCGCCGGCCTCGTCGAGCGTCACGAGCGCGGGGCCGCAGGGCGCGAACGTGTCGACTGCCTTGCCACTCGTCCACAGCGTGTTCTGCAGCTGCAGGTCGCGGGCGCTCACGTCGTTGAACGGCATCGCGCCTGCAACGCAGGAGAGCGCATCGGCCTCCTGAACGCGGTGGGCGGCGCGTCCGATGACGATGGCGAGCTCGGCCTCGTAGTCCACGTAGTCGGGGTGAGCAGCCGGCAGAACGATGTCCTGACCGCTGCCGATCAGGGAGTTCGCGAACTTGCCGAACCACAGCGGGGCGGCAGGGATCTCCTGGCCGGACTCCTCGGCGTGGTCGCGGTAGTTCAGGCCCAGGCAGATGATCTTCTCGGGGTCCGGCACTGGGGCGAGCAGCCGCAGCCCCGAAAGCGCGATGCGCTGCTGCGCGCTCTTCGCGCGCTGGCCGAGGTCGGCGAGCGCGTTTGCGTCCAGGGCCGCGAGCAGGCCCTTTACAGAGCTCGCGGGTGCGTCGAGCGCCGAGACGGGTACGACGTCGTCGTCGATCAGGACGCCGGCCTGCGGGCCGCTGCCGTCGTCGAATGTGAGTAGGCGCATCGGTTACTCCGCGTAGGGGATTTCGACGGGGGCCTCCCCGGGCGAGAACTCTTTCGCCTTGGCGCGCTCATGGATCTCGGCAAGCGTCGCGCCCTCGGCGGCGGCCTGTGCGACGAGCGCGGGGTCGACGAAGGTGCCCATCGGGTTCGAGTGGAACTCGTCGCTGTCGCGCATCCAGGCGCTCGACTTCGCCCAGTCGCCGAAGATGTCGCACTGCAGCTCGACGTAGTTGCCGTCGGGGTCCTTGTAGTAGTAGGAGAACGTCATCCCGTGGTCGAGGCAGATGTCCGGGGTGATCCCGACCTCGCGCAGGCGCAGGTAGCTCGCGTTCAGCTCCTCGAAGCTGTCGTACTCGAAGGCGCTGTGGTGCATGCCGGTGTGAGTGTCGCGCTCCGGGTCGTCGACGAACACCGGAAACGCCAGCAGCGCGATGCGGTGGTTGGCCTCATCGTTGGACAGCCATGCCCCGTCGGGGGCCTGGAAAAGCACCTCGGCCCCGACCAGCGTCGAGTACCAGTCGATCATCTCCTGAAGGCGCGTCGTCTTCAGGTTGAAATGGTGGAACTTGGGCTTGATCACGGCCGTGTCAGTCATCTGTTATCTCCGGTCGATAGTTCGGTCAGTTTGCGGCGGGGGCCGGCACGCCAATCGGCCGTGCCAGGATCTGCTTGAGGGCGCTGGCGAGCTCGCCTGCAGGGTCCTGTGAGGACCCCGTGTTGCGCCAGGCGACGAACCGGTCGGGCCGTACGAGCAGCGCGCCGTTCGGCCCGATCACCCGGTGGCGCAGCCATGTGCAGCGGGGGTCGTACCAGTCGCCGTCGAGGTGGCCGATCCGCAGCGCGTCCAGGGGCAGGGAGTGCGCCTCCGCGAGCGCGCGAGCGGCCTCGCACCACGCATCGCCCTCCTCCGCCGCGATCAGCAGAAACCGCCCGGGCCGCACGAGGTGCTTGATCGGCACTCGGTTCCCCGCGTCGTCCTCGAGCCAGGCGTGCGGGAGCGGCGACCCCGGACGGGTCGAGGGCTCGTAGACGCGGACATCGTCGGCGCTCTGCGGCGCGGGTGTGCCGTCGGGCACGATCGCTGGGGACTCGTACGTGTACCCGTACTCCACGTTCAGCTCGTTGAACTCCATCGAGCTCGCGCGCATCAGCCGGCGCACGGCGGCGCGCACCTCTGCGTGCTCGGGCGCATCGCTCCAGACGCGCGAGATGTTGGCCCAGTTCTGCTCCTCGCTGCTCTCGGGCGACACCTCGAGCGTCTGGGCGATCATCAGGTGGTTGACGGCGTTCTCGAGGCTTCGCTGGGCGTTTCGGGCAACGGAGCTGCGCCGCTCGGGCTCGTAGCTGTCGAGCAGCGGCGGCGCCGCATCGCCGCTGAGTACCGCGGCGAGCTTCCAGCAGAGGTTATGTACGTCCTGGATCCCGCTCGTGAGGCCGAGGCCGCCCGTGGGCGGGTGCCGGTGTGCGGCGTCCCCGACGAGGAACACGCGGTCCGAGCGAAACGACTCCGCGATCACGGCCTCGACTTTCCAGCGCCGAACGGTGTGCACCTCCATCTCGAGGTCGGGCACGCCCATCGCGGTGCGAGCGTCGGCCATCACACGCTCGTCGGAGAGCTCCTGCGGGTCCGCGTCCACGGGGTAGAACACGTGGATCACCCACTCTTCGGAGTGCGGACCCCAGCGCTCGGGGCCCATCGGCACGAGCACCACGCCCGCGCCGTACTGCGGCGAGATGACCCAGCGCAGGAGCACGTCCTCGTCCGCCGCCCAGCGGCTGAGGTCGGCCGTGGCGTGGATCGTGGCGGTCTGGCTGACCACGCCGAGACCCTCGTAGCCGATGCCGAGCAGCCCCGGGACCGTGCGGCCCCCGTCCGCGCCGATCATGTAGTCGCAGCGCACGCGGTAGGTATCGCCGCTCACCCGGTCGCGCACGAGCGCGGTCACGCCGTCTGCATCCTGGTCGAGCTCGACGAGCTCGTGGTCGAAGCGGATCCGCCCGGGAGCGAGCCGTTCGGCGTGCGCCTTCATCACCGGCTCGAGGCGGATCTGGGGGAGGTTCAGCTGGTGCCAGGGGCTCGCCGCGAGCCAGTTCTCATCCGCGCCGCCCGCGCCCCAGCACTCGAGCTTGGCAAGGGTGCGCCCGTAGCCCTCGCCCCCGGCGAAGCCCGCGTAGAAGGCCGTCGCCGCCATCTGCTGCGGCGGCGTGCTGCGCTCCTCGATCGCACCGGCCACGCCCGCGTCCTCGAGGATCTCCATCGTCCGCATGTTCAGCACGTGCGCCTTCGGCAGGATCGAGGTCTCGGGCAGGGCGCTCACCAGCAGGTGATCGACGCCGAGGCCCGACAGCAGCATCGACGCGGTGAGGCCCGCCCCGCCGCCGCCGACGATCAGGACCGGCACCTCCTCATCGAAGGCGCCCTGCTGGTTTGAGGTGGAGCTCGAAGTGGTCATGGCGACGAACATACAAGTGAATGAATAAAAAGTCAAGATTGAGTATATACTCATTTCATGGCTCACGTGCATACTGCCGCAATGCCCAGCGGAAAGCCCCAGACCAAGGCCGCGCCGGGACGCAACGAGCGGCGCAAGGCGCGCACACGCAGCGCGCTGCTCGCCGCAGGACAGCGCCTCTTCGGAGAGCGGGGATTCGACGCGACGACGGTCGCCGAGATCGCCGAGGCCGCAGACGTCGCGATCGGATCCTTCTACAACTACTTCGACACCAAGGATGAGCTCCTGGCGGCTCTGCTGCAGGAGACGCTCGCCGAACATCTGCGCCGCATGCAGGCAAGGCGAGCCGGTATAGACGATCCCGCCGAGGCGATCAGCGTCGCACACCGTCACTTCGTGCGCCTGGCGTGGGAGGAGCCCGAGTGGGCGCGGCTGCTCGTGCGCCTGGACGTTCCCTACCGCGTGACCGACGATGTCCTCGGCAGGCCGGCGATGCGTGATCTGCGAGCTGGCATCGCCGCCGGCCGCTTCCAAGTCGCCGATCCCAGGCTCGCGCTGCGAGCGAGCGGAGGCGCCCTCATCGCGGTGATGCACGCCGTCCTGCTCGGCGAACTGGGTAAGCGCGCCGACTGCGAGCACGCCGAGGGCGTGCTGCGCAGCTTCGGGCTCGACCCCGCCGAGGCCGGCGAGATCGCACGCAGACCGATGCCAGACGCAATCGACCCCGAGGAGCACACGCCATGACAGACCGCCGGCCCGGCCCGCACCGGATCGACGCGCACGCCCACTACCTGGCCCCCGCGTACAAAGAGGCGCTGCAGGAGGCCGAGATGTGGCTCATCGGCGGCATCCCGGTTCCCGAGTGGACACCGGAGCTCGCACTGGAGTTCATGGACTCCCACGGCATCGCAGCGCAGATGCTCTCCGTCTCCGATCCCGGCGTCGAGTTCGTGGACCATGAGCGCGCGCCGGCGCTCGCGCGGGACTGCAACGACTACGCAGCAGGGGTGGTGCACGAACACCCCGGCCGGTTCGGGGCGTTCGCGGTCCTCTCGATGTGCGACGTGGAGCAGGCGCGCGCCGAGACCCTCAGGGCTCTGGATGACCTACACCTGGACGGCGTCGGGCTGCTCTCGAGCTACGGCGGCCGCTACCCGGGCGACCCGGCGTTCGCGCCGCTCCTGTCGGAGCTGAACAGGCGACGCGCCTGGGTGATGGTCCACCCGGCCTCCATAGCCGCAGAGCTGAAACCTGACCTCTCCGTGCCCGGCTTCATCGCCGAGTACCCCTTCGACACGACCCGCGCCTTCATGTCGCTCCTCTTCAATGGGGCATTCGAGAGATTTCCGAACATCCGCTGGCACTTCGCCCACGGCGGCGGCACCCTCCCGATGCTGCGCGCACGCCTGTCCGCAGCCTCGGCCGCCGCAAAGGAGTTCGGCCCGCTCCTGGGCATGCCCGCCGGCAGCGCACTGCTGAGCGCCGAGAGCGCGCACAGAGCGCTCGGTGCCTCCTTCTACGACACGGCGCTGATCGCGGACCCGCCCGCCCTGCAGGCGGTCGCCGGGGTAGCCGACGCGGGCCATTTCCTGTTCGGCAGCGACTGGCCATTCGCCGCGCGCATGTACGTCCCCGCGGGCGATCCTCAGCCCGCACTCGGCGAGGTGTTCGGGGCGGAGGAGCTCAGGGCCGTCGAACGGGCGGGTGCTCTCGCACAATTCGAGCGTCTCGCCAGCCGCTTGGGGCTGGCGCAGAGCTGAGGCGATGGCCAGGCACGAAACCGCGCCGGTCGAGATACCCGCGCTCCCAGGCGGAGGACAACTCGACCACCTGGCGTCGATCTTGACTCCGCTGAGCCGCATCGCCCAGCCAAGGTTCTACGGCATGCAGAACATCCCCGCCGACGGGTCATTGCTAGCTGGGAACCACACCCTCTACGCATTCCTGGACCTGCCGTTCATGCTCACGGAGATATGGAGGCGCCGCGAGCTCGCGGTGCGCTCGCTCGGCGAGAACGCCCACTACGCAATCCCGATATGGCGCGAGCTGCTCACGGCCTGCGGCATGGTGCGCGGCACCCGCGAGAACGTCCGGGCGCTCATGGACGAGCGGGAAACGGTGCTCGTCTTCCCCGGCGGCGCGCGTGAGGTCAACAAGCGACGCGGCGAGAGGTACCAGCTGATGTGGAAAGAGCGCATCGGCTTCGCGCGCCTAGCGATTGAGCACGGCTACCCGATCATCCCCTTCGCCGCCGTCGGCGCCGAGGAGATGCTTGACATCGTCATCGACGAGAACAACCCCGCCTACGCGCACTTCACGCACCTCGTCAAGAAACTCACGGGCTGGCCGATGCAGCCGCTCGTGCACGGCATCGGCCCAACGCTGCTGCCCCACCCAGAGCGACTGTACTTCTGGTTCGGTGAACCAATCGAAACGACGCGCTTCAAGGGGCGCCATCAGGTCGACCGGGCGGCGCGCACCACCCGCGACGAGGTCAAGCTCACCGTCCAGGAAGGGATCGCGTTCCTGCTCGCCGAGCGCGAGGCCGACCCCCGCCGAGGGCTTCGCACGCGACTGCTGAGCCGTAACCGGCAGGATGATGGCTAGCCCGCGCCGGGAAGTCTCGCTCCAGCTGGACCGCGGGCTCGCACGGTTTCGGTCCCAGACGCGGCTGATTCTCCAGGCGGCAGTCGCCGCATCCGTCTCGTGGGAGCTCGCGAGCTTGGCCCTTCCTCACAGCTCGCCGCTGTTCGCACCGTTTGCTGCGATCGTCTGCCTTGCGAGCGGCTACGCGCAACGCACGCGCCGCACATTCGAGTTGATCCTCGGGGTCGCGCTCGGGATCGGCGTGGCCGACCTGGCTGCGAGGGCCATCGGTACAGGATGGTGGCAGCTGTTTCTGATCACTCTCGCCGCGATGTCCGCTGCCGTGCTGCTCGACGCCGGTCGTGTGTTCGTACTGCAGGCGGGCCTGTCGGCGATGATTGTCGTGACCGTTCAACCGCCGGGCAGCGGATTGGCCGGCCAACGTTTTCTCGAGGTCCTGATCGGAGGCTCGGTCGCTCTTGCGGTCTCATCCTTGGCGCTAGCCGATCCCCGCCGAGCCCTGAGTGCGGCTGCGGCTTCTGTGCTCGACGAGTTCAAGGAGACCCTCCGTGACATAGCCGTTGCCCTGGACGCTCTTGACCTGCCCCGCGCCCGCGGCGCTCTGGAACGGGCGCGGGGCATCGACTCCCAGACAGCCAACTGGCAGGACGAGGTGCGCATCGCCCAAGAGACGATGTGGACGTCTCCCACAGTGCGCCGCATGCACCGCGAGATCGAGGCGCAGGCGCAGGCGGCCGCCTACATGGACCTCGCCGTGCGCAATCTGCGCGTGCTCTCACGAGCCGTCATTCGTGGCATCGAGCTCGGCGAGGCCGTGCCGGCGGGCATAGGGGTCGCGCTGCAGCAGCTGGCACGTGCAGCTGCAGACCTAGCAGCCGAACTGGGCGGGGACACTCAACACGCCGACAGCCGACGACCAGTGCTCCTCGCCGTTGCCGCGGCCGCCGCTGCCCTGCGGGAAAACGGCAGCCTGTCGGTAGCGGCGATCGTGGGACAGATCCGCTCCACAGCCACCGATCTACTCAGCGCACTCGGCGACCGCGAGGAGGACGCACGTTGGGCCGTGCGAATCGCCGCGGGAGAGACAGTCAGCACGAGCGTCGGGAGCCTGCGGGATTGATCAGCAAGCCAGGGTTTGGCGTAGGTCGCTCAGCGAGCAGGGCACCAGGCCGCGTGCACGGTGCAGGGGCACTCGTCAGCTCCCCTCGCTCGAGCCGCTTGCCGGCGAGATGTAGCTCGCGGCGCTGACGCGATCGACGTGGATAGCCAGCACGACCCGCCCCGCCTCGGCGAGAGCCTCGTCGGTCATCGGCTCGGGAGGCTCGGCACTCTGCGCGATCCGCTGCATGACCTTGGCCGTGGGAGGGCCGATGTCGTTAGTGAGGATCTCCGCGGTCCCTGAGAACGTCGCCGACGGGTAGGGCGGCTCGTGCCCCATCACGCACAGCGATGCCCAGCCGCTGCGTCTGGTGTCGCGAGCCTTGAGCCTGTCGGTGAGCGTCGAAATCAGCAGCCGGTCCCCCTCGCGGGCAAAGTAGACCAGCGATTGGCGCGGCTTGCCGTCAGACGCGAGCGTGGCAAGCACGCCCACTGGGTTTGAATCGAGGAGCTCGCACAGCTCTTCGCTCAGCGCGCCCATGCCACCTGCAGCTCCGTTTCGGGCGCGAGGTAGCCTTCTGGCTCCTCGATCACGGTGTTGCGCAGCTCGCCGATTCCCTCGATCGCGATCCGGACCACGTCCCCGACCTCGAGCAAGCTCATTGGGAGGCCTGCGGGATCTCGACTGGGGGTTGTGCGGGGGCGAGCTCGTCGGCCATCGCTTTGCGGTGAATCTCGGCGAACGGCTCGCCGCCCGCAGCGGCCTGGGCGACCTTCTCCGCATCGACGAAGTGTCCGATCGGGTTGGCGTGGAACTCCTCGGAGGTGTGCATCCACTCCTTCGAGGCCGCCCAGTCGCCGAAGGTATCGCACTGCAGCTCGACGTGGTTGCCGTCGGGGTCCCGGTAGTAGTAGGAGAACGTCATCCCGTGGTCCAGACAGATCTCCGGCGTTATGCCCCGCTCGCGCAGCCGCAGATAGTTGTCGTTGAGCTCCTCGAAGTTGGCGAACTCGAACGCGCTGTGGTGCATGCCCGTGCGCGTCTCCTTCTCCGGGTCATCCGCGAATCCCGGGAAGGCGAGCAGCGCGACCCTGTGGTTGGCGCCATCGTTGCTCAGCCACGCACCGGTGGTGTCCTGGAAGACGACCTCCGTGCCGACCACCTCCGCATACCAGTCGATCATCTCCTGCAAACGCGTTGTCTTCAGATTCACATGATGGAACTTGGGTGATCATGCGTGTCGTCATGGGGTTGCTCCTGCGGTAGCGGGTGTCGGAGTGGTGTGCAGTTGCGTGCGAAGGTCGTCGAGCAGCGCGGGCAGCCGCTCTGGGGAGGAAGTGCTGCCAAACGCATAGAAGTCGGGGCGCACGAGCGCCGCGTAGGTGCCGTGCTCGGACAGCCAAGCGCTCAGGCGCCCGTCCACGTCGCGCACACCGTGGGGTGCGTCAGCGTCAAGCGAGGAGACCGTCATGTCGAGCGTGTCGATGAGCGCGCGGTGCTCGCGGGAGAGCTGCTCCAGCGGATCGCCGTCGGCGACGATCAGCTGAAAGCCCGGACCGACGACGTCGTCGAAGCGCCCCTCGCGGCCGGCCCGGGAGACGACGCCCTGGACGCTGAGCTGGCCGGCGAGCGGATCCACCTCGCCGCCGGCCGGACGATGGATGACCCCGCCGGTGAGCGGCGCGAGCTCGGGGGGCGGTGGTGGCTCGGCCTGGCGCAGCATCGCATCGCGCTCGGCCGCCGCCAGTGGGTCGAGCTGGCAGAGGACCTTCCCCAACTCGACGGCCAGGCCGATCACGGCCTCGTTCTGGGGCTGGCGCTCGGGATCGATGCTGTCGAGCAGCCGTTCGCCCGCCAGGCCACGCAGCACGAGGTCGAGCTTCCACGCGAGGTTCGCGGCGTCACGCAGACCCGAGCACAGCCCCTGGCCAAGGAACGGCGGGGTCAGGTGGGCGGCGTCACCGACCAGCAGCACGTGTCCCTTGCGCATCTGGTTGGCCAGCATGGAGCGGAACTCGTACACCGCGCTGCGGGTCAGCGGACCGTCTTCGGGCCCGTACCACGGCTCGAGCAGCGACCACACTCTGTCCGGATGCTCGAAATCCGCGGGGTGCTCGTCCTCCAGCAGCATGAACTCCCATCGCCGATGCCGGGGACCGCTCTGCACGATCGTCGTCGGGCGCTTGGGATCGCACCACTGGCTCGCGATCGGCAGGTGCGCGAGCGCCCCCATGTCGTGGGGCTCGGCGTCGACTACCAGCCAGCGCTCCTGGAAGCCGAGATCGCGGCGAGTGATCCCGGTGGCCTCGCGCACGAACGAGTTGGCGCCGTCGGCACCCACCAGCCATCGAGCCGTCACCGTCAGGGTGTCGCCCGTCGGCGCAAGCCTGCCCGCCGCCGGCTCCGCCACCCGCCGAAGCGTCAACTCGATGCCCTCATCACGGTCAACCAGCCCCGTTGCCTCCCAGCCGCGCTCGACGGTCACGGTCGGCAGGCCGCACGCGTGTCGGTCGATCGCGCGCTCCAGTTCTGGCTGGAAGAACATGTAGTCGGTCTCCCAGCCCGACCGCGCCGGGCCGTGCGTCTGGAAGCGCATGAGCGACTCGCCGTCGGCCCCGAACCACTGGTAGTCGTGCACCGGGATCATCTCCTCCGCGAGCACCTCGGCCAGTCCAAGCGTCTGCAGCAGACGCATGATCTCGTGATCGAGATGGACGGCGCGAGGCAGACGGTAGATCTCCTCGAAGCGCTCGAACGCCCCCACCCGATGACCGGCGCGCCCCAGCAGCGCGGCCAACGCCTGCCCCACCGGCCCGTAACCGACGATCGCCACGTCGAGGTCGATATCGCGCGCTGGGTTCGCCATCGGCAACCAGCCTAGCCTCTTGCTGATAGGCTTGTCAAGTATGACTGATGAATCGGGCGCCGCCCCAGCTTCGTCAGCTCCCCGCCTCGACATCGACCTCTACGCAGACGATGTCCTCGCCGACTCCCGCGACGCGTTCGCTCGGATCCGGCATCGCGGTCCCGTGGTGTGGCTCCCCCGCCACCGCATGTACGCGATGGGCCGCTTCGACGACGTGCGAGCCGCCCTGCGCGATCCCGAGACCTTCCTCAGCGGCTGCGGTGTGGCCGCCAACCGCCTCTCCAACCGCTTGGGCCGCGGCACGACGCTGTTCAGCGACGGGCAGTTGCACGTTAGTCAGCGCAGCATCCTGCGCCAACAGCTCGGCCCGACCGCGCTCGAGGAGATCCGGGAGCGCGTCGAGGCACACGCGGGGCGCATCGTAGCCCGGTGCTGCCGCGGCGACTCATTCGACGTCGTCCGAGACTTCTCAAGCCAGCTCCCGATCGGCGTCGTCGCCGAGCTGGTGGGTGTACGCGGCGGAAGCGAGCGGATGCTGCGCTGGGCGGCCGCGACGTTCGACGTCCTGGGCCCGCTCAACCGGCGTGCCGTGGCGGCGATGCCAACCTCGCTCGTCCTGCTCCTCCACACGCTGCGCTTCAGCGCGGCCAGGGTCTCGCCGCATAGCTGGGCCCAGCCGTGTTCGACGCCCGCGACCGCGGTCAGATCACCACCCGGCAAGCCCGGGGCCTAGTGATCGACTTCGTCGCGCCGTCGCTCGACACCACGATCCTCGCCTCGACCCACCTGCTGTGGTTGCTCAGCCGGAATCCCGACGTGTGGGATGAGATCGTCGCCGACCCCTCCCTGATTCCCGCCGCAGTGGTCGAGAACGTCCGCATCGCCTCGCCGATCCGGGGATTCACGCGGCGCCTCTCGCGCGACCACGAGATCGACGGCACGCTACTGCCGCAAGGCTCGCGAGTGCTGCTGCTATTCGGCGCCGCAAATCTCGACGAGACGCGCTTCCCCAATCCCGAGAGCTACGACATCCACCGGGCCAATGGCGCGCACGTCGGTTGGGGAAACGGGCCGCACGCGTGCGCCGGCGCCAACCTTGCCAAGCTCGAGATGCACGCCCTGCTGCGCGCGATGGTCCCTCACACCCGCCGTATGGCCACCAGCAACCCCACGCGGCTGCGCAACAACACGCTCCGGGGCTTCAGCGGGCTCACCGCCCGCTTCAGCTAGCAACCAGCCGGCTTACGAGACCGGTCCCGGGATCTTCGGCATCGGCCGCTGCGCCACCTCGGCTGCCTCCTCGGCCGACAGTCCGAACATGCGCAGCACTCCCTCGGCATGGTGGCGGTCGGCGTCCTTCGGTGCACGCCCGTCCAGAACGTCGCCGATGACCCCGAGAAGCGCGCCGCCCGCCGCGAACAGCGCCACGCGCTTGTTGGGAACGCGGAAGCGACCTGCTCTGATACCGCGCTCGAGGTCCCGCTGGGCGAACGGGCCGAGCGCCCTCAGGCCGATCTTCTGCGACACGTCGAGGCGGATCAAGAGCCATCCCCACTCGGGATCGCTGCGGGCGAGGTTCACGAAGTAGCGGTGCGCCGCAGCGACCACCTCTGCAGGGTCGTCAAGGTCGGCCGTGACGGAGGCGATTGCGCTGCCCTGCGCGGCAACGGTCTCCGCGACGACGGCCTCGACGATCGCCTCCTTGGAGTCGAAGTGGTTGTAGAAGGAGCCGAAACCGACGTCCGCCTCCTCGGTGATCTCGTTGATCCGAGTGTTGTCTACGCCCTGGCGGGCAAACAGCATGCGCGCGGCGTCGAGCAGCTTCCTGCGTGTCTGCTCGCGACGGCGCGCGTGGCGATCGGGGTGCGGTGCGGTGCGTCTCTCGACAGAAGACGCTGCCTCGCCGCTTGCTGCGTCGCTGCTCATATATGACGAGCCTATCAGCGACTTCCCTGCACCAAGCGCCTCGTTGGCTGCGCGTTGCAGTCCGGTCCGGCTCTCTGCTTGATCGTGCGCCCACGTGAAGGGGCTCTCGGGGTACGGATTCGTGCTCGCATCCTTTCGGTGGCGGGTCGGGTTGCTCACTTCACGCGAAGCGTCATGATGCATTCGTGGGCGTACCCTTAGATCCAGCGCCGTCGGGGAGTGATGTTGCCGATGCTCTGCGCGCGGTTGGGATTCCGGCGGAGGTAATCGAGCGTGCGATCGAGCGTGGCGATCCGGAGAGCGCGATCTTCGACGCGGTGTTGATGCCTTCGGTGGCCGAGCGGACCGTGACCGCGGCGGAGATCGAGCGACGAGGGGGGCTGCGAGTCGGCGATCTGCAGGCGTTGATCGGGGCCTTCGGACTTCGGCCCCCCGTGCCGAATGAGCCGGCATTCTCGCCAGAGGAGGCTCGGGTGTTTGTCGAGTTCGGTCGCCTGGACGACATCTGGCCTCCAGAGTTCGACGTGCGCCTCGGGCGCGCGTGGGGTCCGCTTCTGGCCCGTGCCGCGCAGGCCGCCATGAAGCTGTTTCGCCATTACGCGGAGCCGCGGCTGCGAACCGATCACACCGACCGCCTTGCGGGCCTGCGGGCAGTGCAGAGCGCATTTGAGCGCCTGCTCCCGTTGGCCGATCCGGTCCTTCTCGGCGTCTACCATCGGTGGGTAGAGCATGAGCTGGCACAAGCAGTCGTCAGCGAGGCGGAGGCATCCAGTCGCGCACATGCGCTGCCGGGCGCGGTCAGCGTGGCCTTCCTGTTCTGCGATCTGAAGGATTTCACTGCCTTCGCGGATGCCGAAGGTGACGAGCCAGCGATAGCGGCTCTGGATAGATTCTTCGACACGGTGGCCCTCGAGCGCGGCGACGATTCTCGCCTTATGAAGGCGTTGGGGGACGGGGTGATGCTCGCCTATGGGGAAGCGCTCACAGCCGTGGCTGCTGGCGCACGCATAATGGCTGGCGCGCGCACATTGACACCGCTGCGCGTGCACGCGAGCGTGCACTGCGGGGTGGCGATCGCCCGCGACGGCGACTACTTCGGTCGCGCGGTCAACCTGGCGGCTCGCCTGCTCGACGCTGCGGATGCTGACCAGCTGGTCGCCACGCGATCCGTCGTGGAGAGCACGGTCGACTCTTACGCGTGGGAGCCGATCGGTGTTCGCAAGATGCGTGGTGTTGCCCAGCCCGTCGAGGTCTTCCGCCTCCGATAGCCGGCAGCAGAGGTTCACTGCCACGGGCACGACCGCGTACGCGACAGGCGCGGTCCTGCCAACGGTCGACGATGGCCCAGACAGGAGAGCCTTCCGGGCGCGAGCCCCTGCTATCGACGGAGGTATCGTCGGCGCATGTCGCCCGCGACCGGCAAGAAGGCGCAGGAAGCTGAGCAGCACCTGACGCGAGCCGAGCGCGCGGCCCGGGGCAAGGCGGCTCGGGCCGAGGCGCCGCGCTCGAGTCATGGCGTCTTTGAGCCAGGGCCGAGTCGCCCGGACCCGATCGAACTCCTCGAGCGTCAGGCGCGCTCGCGCGTGCCCGAGCTGGTACCGATCCGCTACGGCCGCATGCTCACCTCGCCGTTTGCGTTCTATCGCGGCGCCGCGTTGATTATGGCCAGCGACCTGTCTGCCACGCCGCGCTCGGGGCTGACGGTGCAATGCTGCGGGGACGCGCACCTATCGAACTTCGGCGTGTTCGCCTCGCCCGAGCGGCGCCTGGTGTTTGACATCAACGACTTCGACGAGACGCTCCCCGGTCCGTGGGAGTGGGACATCAAGCGCTTGGCCGCCAGCATGCTGATCGCGGCGCAATACAACGGCTTCACGGTGAAGGAGGGGGAGCAGGTGGTGCTCGACACCGTCGAGGAGTACCGCACCGCGATGGCGAGCTTCGCGGGTATGAAGAACCTCGAGGTGTGGTACGCACGCGTCGATGTCGAGACCGCCATCGGCGAGTTTGGCTCGCAGTTCTCCCCCAAGGTCGCCAAGCCCGGCGAGAAGGCGCTTGCCAAGGCGCGCACGCGCGACAGCATGTCGGCGTTCTCCAAACTCGCTCACGAGGTGGACGGTCGGGTGCGCATCGTCGCCGACCCGCCGCTGATCGTGCCGATCGACGAGCTCGCGCAGGGCATGCAACGCGACGAAATTTTCGACGGCCTGCATGAGCTGCTGCGCTCCTACCGGGCCACGCTTGCTCACGACCGCCGCATGCTGCTCGAACAGTTTAAGTTGGTCGACTTCGCGCGCAAAGTGGTAGGGGTGGGCAGCGTCGGCACCCGCGCCTGGATCGCGCTGCTGCTCGGCCTCGACGGACGACAGGACCCACTCTTCCTTCAGCTGAAGGAGGCGCAAGCGTCCGTGCTGGAGGAGTTCACGCACCCGAGCGCGTTTGACAATCACGGCGAGCGGGTCGTCAACGGACAGCATTTGATGCAGGCCTCAAGCGACATCTTCCTCGGCTGGCTGCATGTCGAGTCTGGGCCCGAAGCCGGGCGAGACTTCTACGGACGCCAGCTCAAGGACTGGAAGGGCTCGGCGGAGATCGAGCAGATGGTCCCGCAGGGCATGGCCGCCTACGGCCGGCTGTGCGGTTGGACGCTCGCCCGCGCGCACGCCCGGAGCGGAGACCGCGTCGCGATCGCCTCCTACCTCGGCAAGGGCCCAACCTTTGACCGTGCGATCGTGCAGTTCTCGCAGGCGTACGCAGGGCAGAACGAACTTGACTACCAGGCGCTACGCAAGGCAGTCAAGTCCGGGCGGGTCAAGGCCCAGACCGGCCTCTGACACGGGCCCGATTAGACCTTCAGGGCCCATCGATCGCGGCGCTCGACGAACTGGCTAAACCTGGATCCACCGCGGCGGTAAGTCGATTCCGTCCGGTCTGGAAAGAAGAATGACCTCCTGTGCAGGGCTTTAACGGCTGTGTCGGGCAGCCGGGGCCTGCGGTCAGGAGGTCACCTTCGTGGTGCATGATGACGAGCCGGTCGGACTGGACGGTCTGCAGGTCAAATTCGACGACGAGCGGGTCGTCTCGGACGCTGGGGTGATGCTCGTGGCGACCGTCGCTCAGCGCCTGGGGATCGAGGCGCTCGCCGGCCAGTTGGTGTGGTTGCGTCGCGATCGGCCGGGGCGGCCAACGCGGGGCGCAAGGTAATGGCGCTGCTGTTCGCGATGGTGCTCGGGGCCGACAGCATCGACGACGCCGATGTGCTGCGGGCCGGGCGCACGCGCCGCCTTTTGGGCGGCTGGTTGCCGGCGCCGTCGACGCTGGGGACGTTCCTGCGGGCGTTCACGTTCGGGCATGTGCGCCAGCTCGACGCGCTGCTCGGCCAGGCGCTTGAGCGGGCATGGAAGGCGGGCGCTGGCCCGGGCGAGGGCCGGCTGGTGATCGATGTCGACAGTTTTCTCGGGGAGGTCTGCGGCCGGCTCAAGCATGGTGCCTCCTACGGGTACACCAAGCTGTTGGGCTATCACCCGATCCTCGCCACCAGGGCGGATACGCGCGAGGCGCTGCACATCCGCCTACGGAAGGGGTCAGCGAACACGCAGAAGGGTATGCTGCGCTTCTGCGATGAGCTGATCGCCCGCGTCAATCGCGCCGGCGCGAGTGGCGTCAAGCTGCTGCGCGCCGACTCGGGTTTCTGGAACACGAAGGTGTTCGAGCGCCTGGAGAAGGCCGGGTGGCAGTACTCGATCGGGGTGCGGGTGATCAAGACCGTGCGGGCGGCTGTCGAGGCAATCGATGAGAACGCCTGGCAGACGATCGACTACCCCGATGAGGGTGCGGCACAGATCGCCGAGACTGTCTATGGCGGCCGGCGGCTGGTCGTGCGTCGCACCCGCCTGCTCGGCGCGCAGGCCGAGCTGTGGCCCGACTGGCGGCACTTCTGTTTCATCACCAACCGCACCGACGATCTCGCCGTCGTGGAGGCCGAGCACCGCGATCACGCCGTCGTCGAGCAGGTCATCGCAGACCTCAAGGATCAGGCGCTGGCGCACTTCCCCTCCGGCGAGTTCCACGCCAACGGCGCGTGGACCGTGCTGGGCGCACTGGCGCACAACCTGCTCAGGTGGACGCAGCTGCTCGGTCTCCCGGACACCACCGTCCGGGCCGCGCGCACCCTGCGCCGCCGGCTGCTTGCCATCCCCGGCCGCCTGACCCGCCACGCACGCGGCTGGACCCTTCACCTCCCCGCCCGCTGGCCCTGGCACGGCGACTACATCAGCGCCCTGGCCAGGATCCGCGCGCTCCCCGCCGCCTGACAGCGCCCCACGCGCACCGACAGCCAGCACGCCCCTACCGCACACCCCGCGGCAATCACAGCTGCGCGCGAACCCCCCAATCCGCCCCCGCGGACGCGCCAAAACCCGCCGACCGCCAGCCACGCCCACACACGCACCTGCGCAGCGCCCCCGAAACCTCCCGCGCCCACGATTCCCTCACCGGGTCACCCGATCGGTTGCGGTAGGGACGGTCGTTGCCGACCGCCCCCCGCGCAGATCCCAGCGTGCGGAACTACCGCACTGGGCTCCTGCCTTGGGTGATGGCGGCGAAGCGTTGCTCAGGCCAGGGATGCAGGATTCGCGGTTGGGGTAGCCATCGGTCAGCGAGGCGTCCCATCCGCTCCCAGGTCGTCCTGCTGCGCTGACTGCGCCGCCGAAGCGTCCGTAGCCAGTGCCGGATGAGCCCTTCGCGGAAGGCGCGGAGCGCCTCGATGTTGTCGGGCACCGCGTAGTAGTTGTAGTGCCCTTGCAGGACGCGGGCGAGCCAGCGACCCTGCTCTGGGATGGGCTGGTGCATGCGCCTAGCCATCTCGCTTTTGACGGCGAGGAGCTTGGCGCGCACCCGCTTTGAGTCGGTGATCCGCTTGAGCTTGAACCGCCCCGTCTTCCTCGTCTTCCCGCAGATATGCGTGAACCCGAGAAACTGGAACGTCTCAGGCTTGCCAAGGCCACGGGCCGTGCGATCACGGGCCGCGTTGCGCCCGAACTCGATCAGCCGCGTCTTCTCGGCATTTAGCTCCAGGCCGAACTTTGCGAGCCTGTCGCGAAGCTCAGACCAGAACCGCTCGGCGTCCTCCCGATGCTCAAATCCCACCACGAAGTCATCCGCCCAGCGCACGATGACCACGTCGCCGCGCGCGTGCCGGGTCCTCCACTGGTGGGCCCACAGGTCGAGGACGTAGTGCGCGTAGACGTTCGCGAGCAACGGAGAAACCGAAGCCCCTTGCGGAACGCCCTCCTCAAACGCCGTCCACGACCCGTTCTCGATGACCCCCGCGGCCAGCCACTTCTGGATCAGCCGCAGGACCCTCCGATCCGCGATCCGGTGCTCCAAGAACTTGACCAGCCATTGATGGTCGAGGCTGGAAAAGTACTCGCTGAAATCAGCGTCGAGCACCCAGTTCACCTTCTTGCCCACGATCCCGGCAGCGAACGCATCCAACGCGTGATGCGGGCTGCGCCCCGGCCGAAACCCGTACGAGCAACCGAGGAAGTCCGCCTCATAGATGGCGTTCAACACCTCCACCAGCGCCCGCTGCAGGATCTTGTCCTCCAACGCGGCGACCCCGAGCGGCCGCTGCCGCCCATCGGGCTTCGGGATGTACACCCTCCGCGACGGTCTTGCCCGGTATGCGCCCCTGTGGACTCGTGCGTGGAGATCCCGGAGGTTGTCCTCGAGATTCATGCCGTAGTCCGCCCACGTGACCCCGTCCACCCCCGGCGCGGCCTTCGGCGAAAGCGCGAAGTACGCCGCCCGCAGGCGATCGACGTCGACGTGGTGCAGGAGCGCAGTGAACCGCGCTTCCTTGTCCGTCTGCGCCACTCGGCGCACACGACCAAGCTCACTGAGCGCGCCCTGTCCGGCACTGAGTCCGGAGCGCGTTTCGCTGGCCGTGTTCCCCTTGGCCGATCCGCTTCCCTCCACCACCTCCGCCGCCCTGCCCTGGGCGTTGTTCGGCAGCTTCACAGGTACTACCGGACCGTCCGACTTCTCACGATCGTCCATCACGGGATTACGGCCTCGGCCTTCCCCGCACGACCCGCCCCTCCATCACGACAGGCGGGTGATCATGAGATCTCCCGGTTCTCAGCATGAAGAGATCACGCACATGCACGGGTTCTCCGACCCCGCGGGGTCCGCTGACGGCTCGCGAAAACGCCGCCACCGATGTTGCCTTCCGCTGATCCACAGCACGTCGGCACCCCGATAGTGCCCATTTCGAGGCTGCATACCCGGCCTGCGCGCACCCCGCGTCCAACGCTTCGCTGCGCCCTCACGGGTCGCCAACGCATGGGCGGGGCCATCGTGACTCGCTAGATCTTCGATGTAGGACTCTTCCATTCCCTTCTTTCATGCCGGTTGTCCGGCGCTTTCGTGGATCCAGGCTCATATGGAGGGGCGTCTGTCAAGGGGCAGCGGTGGTCGGCCGGCTGGTGGCGGCGTGCAGTGTCGGCATGGTGGCGTGGGCGGTTCCCGGGGCGCCACGAGCTGAAAGTGCCGGCGTGATCGACCGTGTCTGGTCAGGCTCATATGCGAGGGCTGGTTACCTCAAGACCCTTGTTCGTCGCCGGGCGCGCATTCTAAGATCGGGCGCCGCCCGGCTTGTGTGAAGCCGGGTTGCCCATAGCCTGTGATCGCGTACCCGTAGAGCGGCGACGTCGCGGCCTTCGTGGTTGCTCGTGGAGCCCCGGCAGCCGCCGGAGCGTTGTGGTGTATGTCGTTTGGTGTTAGTCCAGGGTGGCGGCCTCCCAGCAGAACGCGGCGAGCTCGCGTGCGCAGGCGATCGCGACAGTCCCGGTGTGCTTGCGCCGCCGCCCACCGAGGTGCATCCAGCGCTCGTGCAGACGCTGCTGGGCGCGCCAGGCGATCTGCACGACACGGGGATCCTGGCCGGCCTGGCGTGCCTGCAGGCCGAGACCGACGGCTGGCCGGTGGCGGTAGTGGTGAGCGGCCTCGACGAGCAGCCGCCGAGCGTTCGGCGGCCCGGCCTTGGTGATCTGGCCCTGCACGCGCTTATCGTCGGAGGTGTACTCACTGGGCACCACGCCGAGGAACCCCGACAGCAACGCGGGCTTGGCGAAGCGGGTGAAGTCCCCGACTTCCGCGCACAGGCCGGCTGCGGTGAGCGTCTCGATTCCACGGAAGCAGCGCAGTCTCGCCACCGCCTCCGCGTGACTGCTGTCCGGAATGGCCTCCTCGAGCGCACAGATCAGCGTGCGTCGGCGCTGCGCGAGCCCCTGCACCGCGTACAGGTAGTCAAGGAACGTTGCCTGGGAGGGCGCGTCCTCGAAACGGAGCTTGCCCAGCCACTGCTCGTGCGGCTGCGTCCACGCCTTTCGCGGGAAACGCAACCCGCGGCGCAGCAGGAACTTCGACAGGCGGTGACGGGAGCGCATCAGATCCTTACGCGCATCCTCGATGCAGCGCACCAGGTCGCGGAAACGCTCATCCGCCTCGCTTGGCACGAACGCGAAGGACAGCTCACCCGCCGCGAACAGCCGCACCAGGCGCTTGGCGTCACGCCGGTCGGTCTTCACCTTGTCACCCGGCGCCCGCGGGATCGACCCCGGTGCGACCACCCGCACATCCAGCCCGCGCTCCTCGGCGACGCGCACAAGCCCAAACCCCGTCGGGCCCGCCTCGTACACCGCCGCCACCGGCCGATCCAGTGCCTCCAGAAACGCAGGCACCACGCCCGCCGGCTCACCGCGCAGCCGCTGCACACGCAACTCGCCGCTCACCGGATCAAGAACAGCCGCGACGGTCTGCGTTCGATGAACATCAAGCCCCACAAGGGCCATACTCTCTGACATGGTCGGCACCTCCCATAGCTGGGGTGTCGGCGCCAGGCCAATCCTGACGCCCAGTCCCCGCACATCTATGCGCGGGGTGCCGGCCGATCCTGCCTCAAACGCCGAACAGCCGACGCTCCATAGGGTCTAAACATATGGGGTCGGCGCGAGCCCTTCCACCTGGCCGCTGCGACGGTGGATCAGCGGTTTCCCCACGGCATCCGGGGAAACTCTCCAAGGTCGAACAGCGCGAAGCGGTACACGACGGAGCACGAACGACCCTGAGTCAGCTGGATCTGCGCCTCCCCGAGCTCGAGCTGGCCCGTCTCGGAGCAGGCTTCTACTTTGCAACGCGAGCAGGCGCGAAGTCAACGGCCGACGAGACGCGTGGGTTTCGTCCTGAGTGACATCGCCAGACCAGGCTCTCCGCACGCTCGCTCGGCCTCGAAAGCAGCGGTGCGTCCGTAGGTGCGCCCTCGGCCGGTGGCTCTGCGGGTGCTCGCGCATCGAGTTTTCGAGCCGCGCTCATAGGGCCAGCCCCTCCTCGACATCCATACTGACTTTGCCAGATGGACGATCCGCTGTAGCGTCAGCAAATGCACCGCCACCTCGGCGGACCCGTCAGCCGGTCGACAGAAGGAGCGGCTTGTGAAGCTCGAGGACTATGCATTGATCGGAGACCTCCGGACGACCGCACTGGTGGGACGGAGTGGATCGGTGGACTGGCTGTGCCTCCCGCGCAGCGACTCGTCAGCCTGCTTTGCAGCACTGCTCGGCACCGAGGAGCACGGGCGCTGGCTGATCTGCCCATCCGAGCCCGTCAGCCAGGTGTCGCGGCGCTACCGCGACGGCACGCTGATCCTCGAGACCGATTTTCACGCCGACAACGGCGCCGTCAGACTGATCGATTTCATGCCGTTGCGCCAGGGTGGCGCGCCACAGCTCGTGCGAATCGTGGAAGGGCTGCATGGCGAGGTGCCGATGCGCATGCAGTTCGTCGCGCGGTTGGACTATGGATCCCTCATCCCGTGGGTGGAGTCGACGGCCGACGGCATCGTCGCACTCGGAGGTCCCAATGCCCTTCATCTCTCCACGACGATCGAGCTGCACGACGAGGGCTCAACCACGATGGCCGAGTTCACCATCAGGGAGGGAATGCGGGAGCGCCTTTCGCTCATGTGGTACCCGTCTTACGGCGAGCAGCCGGCGGTCGAGGACCCCGACTCGGCACTCGCCCGTACGGACGCCTGGTGGCGCGAGTGGTCCTCACAGTGCACCTACAGCGGCGAGTGGCGCGACGAGGTGCTGCGCTCGCTGATCACGCTGAAGGCGCTCACCGACCAGGAGACCGGCGCGATCGTCGCCGCCCCCACCACGTCGCTGCCGGAGGAGCTCGGCGGCGTGCGTAACTGGGACTACCGCTACTGCTGGGTGCGCGACTCGGCTCTGACCCTCAACGCCTTGCTCTTGGGCGGGTACGTCGACGAGGCGCTCGCCTTCGGACGCTGGGCGATCCGAGCAGGCGCCGGCGACGCCTCGAAGCTGCAGATCATGTACGGGATCGAAGGCCAGCGCTACCTGGCCGAGCAAGAGCTCGACTGGCTTCCGGGCTACGAGGGATCGCGACCGGTGAGGATCGGCAACGCGGCCGCCGAGCAGTTCCAGCTCGACGTCTACGGCGAGGTCGCCGGCGTCGCGTACATGACGAGCATGGTCGTGGGCCACGTCGACGCGGACGACTGGCCCCGGGTCCGTGCGCTGGTCGAGTACCTCGAGCAAGCCTGGGAGGAGCCCGACGACGGGATCTGGGAGGTCCGCGGTCCGCGCCGCCACTTCGTTCAGTCGAAGGTCATGGCCTGGCTCGCGTTCGACTGCGCGATCAGGCTGGCTAAGCGCTTCGAGCTCGAGGCGCCGCTGGAGCGCTGGAAGCGAATCCGCGCCCGGATTCATCGGCAGGTGTGCGAGAGAGGGTACGATCGCAAGCGGCGCACGTTCACCCAGTACTACGGTTCCGAGGAGCTCGATGCGGCCGTCCTCACGATTCCCATCGTGGGCTTTCTGCCGGGTATCGATCCACGGGTCACGGGGACGATCGACGCGGTGCGCGCAGAGCTGGGGCGTGACGGATTCATCTCGCGCTACTCAACGGCGGCGACCGACGATGGCCTTCCCGGAACCGAGGCGCAATTCCTCGCCTGCTCGTTTTGGCTCGTCACCGCGCTCGCGATGAACGGACGGAACGCCGAAGCGCGGGAGCTGTTCGAGCAGTTGCTGGGGCTGAGCAACGACCTGGGGCTCTTCTCGGAGGAGTACGACGTCGCGCACCAGCGCCTGATCGGCAACTTCCCGCAGGCATTCACTCACCTTACGATGGTGGAAGCAGCGAAGACGCTGGCAGTGCGGGGGGGCCCCGTCGCCGCGCGATACGCCGACCGCCAGCCGGCACTCGTGAGTCCCCGATGGCGACGACTTCACGCTCCGTCATGAGGGCTATGAGCCGCCGTCACAAGAAGGCCTGCGAGAGGCGCTCGCGTCCTCGCGGCGCTCTCCCAGGAGGTCCGCCCTGGCCACAAAACGCTCTCGTCGAGCTGCGGGAGCCGAGCGATCACCAGCTCGTGGGCGCGGCAATTAAGAGCCGGTCCGGAAACGTGCTGAGGCGGCCCGTGGGGGACGTGGAAGCAGAGATCGCCGCTGCGGAGAAGGCGCAGC
This sequence comes from uncultured Solirubrobacteraceae bacterium, assembly GCA_963767655.1. GTDB lineage: Bacteria > Actinomycetota > Thermoleophilia > Solirubrobacterales > Solirubrobacteraceae > Palsa-744. The sequence continues at coordinate 100,098 of CAVYET010000003.1, forward strand.
GCGAGACCCGCAAGAAGGCTCGCGAGGAGCTGCGTTAGGGGCGAGAGGAGAAGCACAAGTGGCGGGTCGAAGCGAAGGTCGCGGAACTCAAGGCGAAGCTTTTTTGAGCCGTCGCGAGAAGGTGCCTGCGGGCGTCTCGAGCTGGGACAGCACAGCTGCGGCCCGGGATCGGCGACGCGGCGCGTCATCGCTCGGCTTGGACCTGCACTGAGCGGAAGAGCAAGGAACCATTAGCCCGGAACGGCCGCATCCCACAACGACGCGGCCGTCTTGGTTCAGTCGCTTATCCGGGGCAGGTAGCTAGCCATCCTGACTTGCCAGGCTGTTACAGCGGGCGCACCGAGCACGACCGCCAGAGCCGGAGACGCGGTGTTCCCGCTTGATCTCTTTGCCGTACTCGCACAGGGCGTTGTCGTGGTACACGTTCCGATGGGTTGGGGAGTACTCGGGACTGTCCGTGTGGAACGGCTTTTCGTAGGGCACTTGGGCCTCCTCGAGTTCGCGCTCGAGCGCCTTGGCGTCGGCGGCGATTTCCTTCTCGATCGACTTTTCCGCCCGCGTGAGCGACTTATCGAGCTGTTCTTCCACGCGCGACTCCCCGATCACGACAAGCGCGCTCTGTCCATCTCCGAGCAGTTCGCCGAGCTCCTCACGTCATCGCGCGACACGCCCTCTTTCAGGTGCCCTCCGATGGCGCCGGCGAGGCCGCCGACCGCTGCCGCGCCGAGCACCAACGGCGCGAACAGGACCCCGACGAGCGCTCCGACCGCGATGCCACCCAAGGCGCCGTGCTGCGTAGGCTTCTCGTGCTTCTCAACGTGGACCTTCCCTTCGTTGTCCTTCCTGATCAGGGCGACGTCGTAAGTTCCCACGAGCTTCGCCGCGTGGGCTTCAAGCAGAAGCTCGTAGTCAGCGAGACAATCGTCGTAGCTCGTGTAGGTCGCTGCGTAGATGAAGACCGGTCCGTCGCTCATCTCGTCTCCTATCGTGGGATTCTCGGAGGGGACGACCAGCCGCGGCATCGACCGTCCGTGGCGAGTCTTCTCGGCGACCCCAGGCGGGACATCCGTGCGGGTCCGCGCCCGGAGTGCGGGCCTCTACTGACTCGATGCGGCAAAGCGTCGCCCCAGCTCACTTCACGCGAAGCGTCATCGTCACTCATGGGCGTACCCCTAGATCCACCGTCGTCAGAGAGCGATGTTGTTGGTGCCCTGGATCGCTTACCACTCGGGCGTGGTTCGCGGTCGCCCGGGATGAGACGTTCGAGCTGCGCCCCCAGCACGGCGAGGAGGCGCCCGAGAGCGTGCTGCACGCGGTCCGCGCCGGCCTCGCGAGGCTGTGGCGCACCGTGCCCCTGCGCTGGAACACGATCATCGACAACGTCTACGTGCTCGCCTCGGGCATCCTCTTCGTCGGCTTCCCCGCCTTCGCGCTCAGTGTCGGCGCCGGGGCGCACGCCTCGGGCTATATGTGGGCAGCGATCTCGGCGGGCTTGATGGTTGGCAGTTTCGCGCTCACCCGCCACGCCGCCGGGCGCTCGCCGCGTGTGCTCATGGGCGGCTGCATGCTCGCGATGGCCCTCTCGGCGGCGGCATGGTGGTTCGCAGGCAGCCTTGCCGGCGCTCTGCCGCTGATCTTTCTCACCGGGCTGCTCGACGGCCCCGCGCTCGTGGCGCCCGGGAGACACGCGCTCAATGCCGCGCGCGGTCGAGCCCGCGGGGACCGGCTCAGACGTCGGGCCGTGGTTTCAGGCGCTCATCGTGAAGAGCACCTGAAACCACAACAATCGCCGATAATCTGTGTGCATCCGAGTGGATCTCCGCTGATTGGCTGGCACGATTCGGGCGTCAACAGCGGCCGGGGTGGGGTGCAGACGAAAGCGCTGGCCGCCGCCGCTTGGTCAATCAGGCACCGGGCGACCCTTCGGTCCCTGGAGGCCCTCCAGGTGGGCCGCCTTCGCCGCCAGCGGGCGGCCGACCGCCGCCAAAGGCGCCTCGGAGATCGGTTTGGCACTTTTTCTGTGCGTTCTTGAACGTTTCGCTTGAGGTATTGATGCCTTTGGTGTCGAACACGGGCCCTTTGCCGCTCGTGTTCGGTGTCGGCAGTTTCACGCCGTTTTCGCGCATGCACTGCGCGTACTTCGTCAGCGTTTCGCGGGCGGCGGCGCTGTTGAAGTTACGCCGTCCGGCAAAGCTCCCGCCGCCGCATTTTTTCAGCGCTTCGCGGAACTTGGTCTGCGATACGCCTTCGGGCAGTCTAAAGGCTCCACCGCCCGCGCCTGGCGGCCCTCCATTGCCGGAAGCTCCTCCGCTCGAGGGCGACGCCGATGGCAGGTTGATGCCTTCTTTCTGCAGACACGCGCGCAGCGAGGCAAAGCGGCCCGAGGGCGCGGACGCGTCGTTCGTTGTGCTTGCGCTGTTCGTGGCCGAGCTGGCACTGGAGCTGGAGTTGCCGGAGCTACCGCATGCGGCCAGCGTGACGGCCGCGACTATGATCGCGAGGCCCGCGATAAGCAGGCGCAATCGACCGCGGGTACGAGGTCGAGGGTGGTCGTGTGTGTCAGGTGTCATCTTGTTCCTTGCTATTCGGGGGTTCAGGGTCTAGCCAGCTCCGAAGAGCTGCTGTGCTGCGCCGGCGCCGCTAGATCCGCTTGAGCCACCGGTGCTCGAGCTGCCGCCGCTCGACCCGCTTGAGCTGATGCTGATCGAGCTCGCGGTGACGCTGCCGTTTCCGCTCTGGCTTCCCCGAACGGCAACGGTGTCGCCGGGGTGGACGCTTTGCACGCTTGTTGACACGGTCTTGCTCACTTGGGTTCCCGCGGGGGCGCTGACCTTGACGGTGTTGCCTTCGCCACTCGTCACGTAGAGCGTCGTGCCGCTGACGTAGGAGACTTCGCCGGTGGTCAGGCCGCCCGCGAGGCCACCACTGCCCGCGAAGCTTCCGGGGAAGCCCCCGCTCGAGCTGCGAGCGCCGCTCGAGCCGGTCGAGCTCGCGCCGCCGCCTCGCAGCGCGGCGAATCCCGCAAAGCCACTGCTTGACGAGGTTGAGCTGCTTTGGCCCTTCTCGACCTCGACGCCGGCGAGGAAGCCGCCGGCCAGAAGCAGCACCGCGAGGAGCGCGACCGGAATCGGCGCGAGCAGCTTGCGGCGGGGGCGCCGCGGCAACTGCTCGGGCTCCTCGAGCCAGTCCTCCTCGGTCTCGGCGGCGTAGTCGAGCTCCGCGCTCTCGTCGACCGAAGTGTCATGGGTCATCATCTGCTGCTCCTGGTCTTGGGAGGGCTGGTCACTCAAAGCGCAGCGCCTCGATCGGTCTGAGCGCGGCGGCGCGCGCAGCGGGGTAGGTGCCGAAGAACAGTCCCGAGGCGACGGCGGCGCCGAAGGCGAGGAAGATCGAGTACGTCGCGATCTCGGGATGCACGCCCGCGATCTCGAACTGGCTGCCGATCACGCCGACGGCGACGCCGGCGAGGCCGCCGACGAGGGAGACGAGCACGGCCTCGGTTAGGAACTGGGTGAGGATGTCGCTGCGCCGCGCGCCGATCGCCTTGCGGATTCCAATCTCGCGCGTTCGCTCGGTGACGGAGACGAGCATGATGTTCATCACGCCGATTCCGCCCACGAGCAGCGATATCGCCGCGACCTCGCCTAGCAGAGTCGTGAACACGCTGCTGGTTTCGCTTGAGGTTTCCAGCAGCGAGCCCTGGTTGAGGATGCTGAAGCCGGGTTCCGAAGTGTTCTTGATCTTGTGACGTTCCTCGATGACCTGCGTGACCTCGGCTTCAGCCGCATTGAGGTCTGATTCGGACTTCGCCTGCACGGTGATCGAGTCGATCGGTCCGACGCCGGTGAGCGAGTCCTGCACGGTGGTGATCGGCGCGATCACGACGTTGTCCTCGTTGGTGGTGCCGTTCGTACCCTTTTTCGCGAGCACGCCGACGACTTCGTAGTTGCTGCCGTTGACTTTCATCGTCTGGCCGACGGCGCTTGCTCCGCCGAAGAGTTCCTGCACCACTTCTTGACCGATCACTGCGACGCGCCGATTCTGAGCGACGTCTTCGGCGGTGAACGGGCGGCCTTCGGCGAGCGTGTAGCTATGAGCGGTCAGGTATGAGGGCGTGGTGCCGACGAACGAGGTGGGTTCGAAGCTCGTGCCGCCGTAGACGAGTGTCACGCTCGATGCGTTGACGACCGGCGAGGCGCTCTTGACGTCCGGCGCGAGGCTCGAGTTCTGCAGCGCCTGCGCGTCGGCCTTCGTGAGCGAGATGCTGCTGGCGGTGCTTGCGCCGGCGAAGCGGCGAGCACCGCCGCTGCCCTGCACGATCAGTACGTTCGTGCCGAGGCTCTGGATGCGCGACTGCACGGCCTTGGAGGAGCCGTTTCCGACGGCGATCAGCACGATCACCGACGCCACCCCGATTGTCATGCCGAGGATCGTCAGGCCGGAGCGCAGCTTGTTGGCGCTGATGCCGCCCCAGGCGATGCGTAGCGTCTCGCGCCCGATCATTGGTGCGCCTCGTCGTAGAGGTGGTGGGCGGACTTCTGGTGGTGCGGCACCGGTGGCCGATCCTCCGCGCCGGCGCTGCGGCGATCCTCGATGACGCCGCCGTCGCTGAGCGTGATCACACGCTTCGCCTGCGCGGCGACGTCGGGCTCGTGAGTGATCAGCACGACCGTGCGGCCTTCTTCGTTCAGGCCCGCGAAGATCCGCAGCACCTCCTCGGTCGAGCGCGAGTCGAGGTTCCCTGTCGGCTCGTCGGCGAGGATCATCGTCGGGTTCGTGACCAGCGCACGTGCGACGGCGACGCGCTGCTGCTGGCCGCCGGAAAGCTCAGAGGGCTGGTGATGCCAGCGCTTGGCCATTCCGACCCCGGCGAGCGCCTGCTGTGCGCGCTGGCGCCGAGCGTGACGGTCGACGCCTGCGTAGGCCAGGGGCAGTTCGACGTTTGCGAGCGCGCTCGTGCGCGCCACGAGGTTGAAGCTTTGGAAGACGAACCCGATCTTGCGATTGCGCAGGTCGGCGAGGTCGTCCTCGTCCATCTCGCGGATGTCGACGCCGTCGATGAGGTAGCGGCCGCTCGACGGCAGGTCAAGGCAGCCGAGGATGTTCATCAGCGTGCTCTTGCCGCTGCCGGAGCTGCCCATGATCGCGACGAAGTCACCGCGCGCGATCTGCAGCGTGACATCGTGCAGCGCGCGCACCTTGATCGCTCCGAGCTCGTAGGTCTTCGAGACGTCGACGACGACGATCGCCGGCGGCCGGTGCCTGCCCGTTTTGTGCGGCGCGATACGGCGTTCGACCAGCGGTCGCTCGCGCGCCGCGCGCGCGGACGGGCGCGGACGCTTGTGAGGGATGGGCGAGGACATCAGCCGCCAGGTGGTCCTCCGGGGAAGCCGCCCGCGGGGAAGCCACCACCGCCTAGACCGCCTCCGAGACTGCCGCCGCGCGAGCCGGTTCGGGAACTGCCGCGCGCGCCGAGCGACGAGCTTGAGCCCGTCGTAGTCGTGGCCAGCACGACTTCTTCCCCGGCCTTTAGGCCGCTGAGGATGATCGTCGAGCTGTTGCCGGCGAGCCCGGTCGTGACGGGCTGCGTCACGTGTTTGCCGTTGCGAACGACGGTGACCGTACCGGCTTTGATCGCGCTTGTGGGCACGTTGAGGCCTTCGGCCTGCTTGACGACGACTTCAGCGGTCGCGCTCATCCCGACTTTGAGCCCTTCGGCGTCCTGATCGAGCTGGAAGGTGACGTCGTAGGTGACCACGCCGCTGCTGCTCGTCGGCACCTGGCTGACACTCACGACGTGCGCCGCGAGCTTGCGGCCGCTGAGCGCTTCGATCGTGACGGTGGCAATCTGACCTTCGTGCACGCTGCCGATTTCCGATTCGCTCAGCGCGACGACGAGTTGCAGCGATTGGAGGTCGCTGAGGACGGCGAACGCGGAGGAGCTCGAGGAAGAGCCTTGGCCGGAGTTGGAGGAGCCGGTCCCGGAGGAGCCACCCGTAGGGGATTTTCCACTCGCGCCGGAGCCTGTCGAGGAGCTGCTGCTCGATGAGCCGCTCGAGCTCGATGACGCCTTGGTCGTGCCGGTCCCCGACACGGTTTCGCCGACTTCGCCCGAGAGCGTGACGATCGTGCCGCTAGCGGGCGCGTACAGCTTCGTGTTTTGTACGGCCTGTTCGTCGCTCTGCACAGTCAGCTTGTCGCTCTTGACGGCGGCGCGCGCCGACGCGAGGTTCGCTTCGCGCGTGGCGGCGCTTTGTTTGCTGCTCGACGAGCTGCTGCTCTGGCTCCCAGCGCTCGTGGGCGTTGTAGCCGAGGTAGATTCCGTCGCTTTCGTCGCATTCGTCGAGCCACCGGACTTCGGGTGGGCGCCCGAGCTCGACGACTGTTCGGTCGTTTTCGTGGGCGTTGTCGATGGCGTCGTCGTGGTGGTCGTGGTCGTCGGTGTCGTCGAGGTCGGTGTTCCCGTGCCGGTGGTCGGCGTCGTGCTGCTCGGCTGCGTCGGCGTGCTCGCGCTGGAGTACGCGACCGCGTCCGCTGTGTACGCGACGTTGCTCGTGGACGCCGCCGCGGCGGTCGCGCCCGTGCCGGAGGAGCCCTGGCCGGACGATGTTTCCCCTTCGTCTTCTTCCAACTTGGCCAGGTTCGCTTCGGCGGACTGCAGCGTCGCCTTCGACTGTTCCAGCGTTACTTCCGCGCTCCCGGGGTCGAGCGCCGCAAGCAACTGCCCTTGCGTGACTTGCTCGCCCTGTTTGACGTAGATGTGGGTGACCGTTCCGCTCGTCTTAAAGCCGAGATTGAGCTGGTTCGCGGACTGGATGTTCCCGCTGCCGGAAACCGTCGACTGCACCACCCCGTACTTCACGGTCGTCGTGCGCGTGCTCTGCCCGCTCGACGGCGACGCCGGCCCGACGGCGGTGTATGCGACGATGACCAGCGCGACGCAGCCGAGGACGAGCAGGCTGTTGAGAACCGGCTGCTCGCTGAATCTGCTCGCCAGCGTGGGCCGGCCCTCGGAACTGGGCTCGCGTCGCACGGCCGCCGGGCCCGAACCGCGACCATCGTCGCGGTCGTCGAGCGTCGCGGGTGCGCGTTGATTCTCGCGTAGCTTCATGCTCGGGCAGTCTCAGGAGGGGGGAGAGGCGAAATCAAGTTGCGGCGGCCCGAGGGTGTTTCCCCGTGACCGCCGGAATGTCAGCCTGCCGCAGCTTGGTTAGGGTCTGGTTAGAGCCGCTTAAGTCGTTGGTAGGAATCGGCTTGGAGCCTTATCTGCGCTTGATCTTCCAGCTACCCCGCGAGCATGCGGGAGCTGATCGTGGACGAGGACGACCAGCTGCTCGTGGCGCCACGAGGCGTGGGCTACGAGGCATGGACGCCGCCGCCGACCACCGGCGATCGCGTTGGTGGCGTAACGTCTTCCCCTTGCAATTTCTGCTCGAGTGCTACCTCCCAGACAAGCTGCTCGAGCTGTTCATGCGCAACCCCGAGCGCGTGCTCACCCCCGCGTACGGGTGAATCGCCGTCCCAGCTAGGACAACATGTCCGCGTACGTCCCCACATGCGCCGCAAGATCGGCGAATGCAGATCCCAGCTGCTCATCCAGACTGTGCCGAGGCAAGGGTGTGCCCAGCATCGGCCATGGCGCCCCTGTCGGTGCCGTCATCGAACGAAAGCACCGGGAAGGTGAGTGTGACGACCGCGCCGCCTCCCTCCGCGTTCCCAGCTGTCGCGCTCCCGCCGTGTTCCTCGGCGACCTTGCGCGCGATCGAGAGACCTAGGCCGGATCCCGCGACCGTCCGTGCCGCAGGCGCGCGGTAGAACCGATCGAAGACATACGGTAGGTCCTCGGGCCCGAAGCCGGGGCCGTGGTCGCGCACCGCGAGGTTCCCGCCGATGAGGGTCACCTCGATCGTTCCGCCGGGTGGGCTCCACTTAATCGCGTTGTCGAGCAGGTTCGCGAGCGCGCGCCGCAGTCGGCTCTCCCGTCCGAGGATGACCACCGAGTTCAGGGACGGCGCGATCACGACGTCGGGGTGGCGTTTCCACCAAACCTCAAGCTCAGAGCTCACGACGGCGTCAAGCGGCACGGCATCGAATGCCTCCGCGTCGTCGGTCTCGCGCGCGGACTCGAGCAGGTCCTCGACGAGCGACCCAAGCTCTGCGCTCTCGCCGATGAGGTCGCGCAGCAGCGGTGCGCGCTCCTCGGCGGGCAGGTCCGGGTTGCGTGCTAACACCTCGAGGTTGGTCCGGATCGTCGCCACGGGCGTGCGCAGCTCGTGCGAGGCGTCCGCGACGAGCTGGCGCTGTGCGCGCTGCGACTCCTCGAGCACTCCGAGCATGTCGTTGAATGAGCGTCCAAGCATTCCGAGATCGTCGCTGCCCTTCACGCGGATGCGGCGGCTCAGATCTCCCGTTTCGCGGACGTGCTCTGCAGCCTGCCTCAAGAGATGCACGGGCGCTGCAGCGGCGCGTGCGACGAACAGGCCGAGCAGCCCGGCCAGCGCCACGCCGGCCACAGCGATCGCGGTCAGGATCAGGGCGAGGTCATGCAGCGTGTTGTTTAGTTCAGTAAGCGATTGCACGGCCATGACTGCATACCCCCTTCTCGCCGGCGCTACGTATACGCGGATGGGCGTTTTGCCAGTCTCGCCGTCGCGGAAGTACGCCTTGTCCTGGCCGCGGGCGACGGCGATATCGTGCGCGGTGACGGTGAAGTGCGTGTCGTCTCCCGGCCTCGTACGCACTACCCCCGAGGCGGACAACAAGGCGAGGTCACCCTGCGCCTGCAGACTCGGCTGAGGCAGGCGCAGTGCCGTCGGTGCCCCACGGAAGAAGGGACGGTGGATCGGAGGGGTCGCACGCGACGTCGCCTCGATCAGCGACGCCTGTCCCCGCAGCTGGTGATCGAGCCGGCCGCGCAGACTGCTTCGCACCGCTAGGTAGCACGCTATGGCGCTAAGCACGACCGCGAGCGCGACCGCCGCTGTCGTGAAGACGATCATGCGGCGGCGCAGGCTCATTCGGCCTCACGCAGCACATAGCCAACAGAGCGCACGGTGTGGATCAGGCGCGGCTCGCCCCACGCCTCGAGCTTGCGGCGCAGATAGGAGACGTACACATCGAGGACCTTCGAGCTCGCGGTCATGTCGTATCCCCACACGCGCTCGAAGATCATGCTCCGCGTTAGCACCCTGCGTGGGTTCTCGAGGAAGTATCCGAGCAGCAGGTACTCGGTTCGCGTCAAGTCGAGCTTGCGCTCGCCGCGAAAGGCAAGGCACGCCGCGGGTTCGATGCGCACGTCCGCGAACGCCAGCTCCTCCATGTCATCCTCCGGCGGCACCGCACTCTGAGAGCGGCGCACACCGGCCCGAACCCTCGCCAGCAGCTCGTCCAGTGCGAAAGGCTTGACGAGATAGTCGTCCGCTCCGGCATCGAGGCCCTGAACGCGGTCGCGGATAGTGTCCTTCGCGGTCAGCATCAGCACCGACGTGCGCGCGCCCCGCGCGCGCATGCGCCGGCACACCTCGACGCCGCTCATCACGGGCATCGCCACGTCCAACACGATGATGTCCGGAGGACCCGCCGCGGCCAACTCCAACGCCTGCGGCCCGTCTGCGGCCAGCGTCACATCGAAGCCCTCGAGCCTCAGTGCGCGCCCGACTGCGTCGCGAAGCGCACGGTCGTCATCGACCAACAAGACCTGACCAGCGGCCACGTTCGAGAGTATCGTCCGACAGCGTAAGAGTCTGGCAAGAGCCGGGCCTGCTACGGTGCCGCCTCTCGCGCACTTCTTACCGAGGTCTTACGCGCCGCTAACCCTCGGCGCGCATCCTCTTGCCCGTGGCTGTCCCGTCCGCTGGAAGCGCGCGCGCTCTGCGCCGAATCTGCTGCATAGTCGGGCTGCTCCTCGCAGCGGGTGCCGTCGTGCCGGTGGTAGCCTAGGCGAGCGACCAGCTCAGCAGCAACTGGGCCGGCTACGTCGCCACGGCACGTCACGGCCCTAGCAAGTTCAGCAGCGTGTCGGGCGCCTGGGTCGTTCCCGCAGCGTCGTGCACGGGCGGACACGAAGCGTACTCGGCCGTGTGGGTGGGAGTCGGCGGCTTCCGCGAAAATGCCGAAGGCCTCGAGCAGCTGGGCACAGAGCAGAACTGCAACCGCAATGGCAGCGCCAGCTACACCGCGTGGTTTGAGGTTCTGCCCGCGAGCCCGGTCGCGATCAAGATCAAGGTGCACCGAGGCGACAACGTGTCGGCATCGACCACCGTCGCCGGACACTCCGCGACCTTCCGCATCCGCGACCTCACCACCGGCGCCCACTACGCAACCACACGCCACGCCGCAGCCACCGACGTGTCGAGCGCCGAGTGGATCGTCGAGGCGCCTTCCGCCTGCTCGGCGAGCGGCAGGTGCACAGCACTGCCGCTCGCCAAGGTCGGCACCGTCGAGTTCGCGCGCGCAACGGCCACCTCGGGCAAGCAAACGAGGCCCGCAGGCGATGCAGCGTGGTCGAACACGACGCTCAAGCTGGAGCAGGTGTCGGTTACCCTCCCCGGCCGTCCCTTTCAGGCGGAAGCGGAAGCCCAAACCGCTCCCACTCGAACGCTCCTCACAGCAGCGCCGTCGGCGGCCGCTGCTCTTGACGGCGCGTTCTCGGTCTCACTGACCGAACAGACCACTCAGCTGCCTGTGCCCTCGATCCCGACGCTGCCTGGGTTCGGGTCTCGTTGACCTAGCTACGCGCGCTGGGACAGCATACGGCCCGTCGGTGCCGGTCATGCGCGTCACGGTACTTTGACTCCGGTCACCGGGCGGCCAATGATTCAGCCGTGCGGCAGGACGGCGAGAACAGTGACGATCGAACTGTAGCCCGACCGCCGCTGGCCGCGTTCAGGCCGCTGCACCCAACGACAAGGATCGTTGTGCGAACACTACTCGTCGCGGATGCTGCGCTGCTCGCGGTGACCGGCACGTTGCTTGCCGTCTTCATGGAGCATCCCGCCGGCCTGATCTTCGCCGGCTGCTGCTGGGCTCTTGCTGCAGTGATCGCGACTGGACTCCGTATATCCACATGGTCCGCGAGACGTCGAGATAGGTAGTTGCGACATCCTCTGTGGCTGCCTCGATGTTTGGCTCGCTTCCCCTTTCGCGCGAAGGGGGGTATCTATCTAACTCAGGTAGGGTGGGGTGGTGCCGCTGGCAGGCAAGGACTATCCGAGCTCCTACGCGGAGCTGCTGGCTTGGTTTCCCGACGAGGATGCTTGCTTGGACTACCTGGAGTGGCTGCGCTGGCCCAGGGGTTCCGCTGCCCGCGCTGCGCCGGCGGGGCTGGCTGGCGACTGAGCAGCGGTCGCTGGGAGTGTGCCGCCTGCGGACACCAGGCGTCGGTGACGGCTGGGGGTGCTTGTCCGATGATCCCGGCCAGGCGTCGAGCTCATGCCGCCTAAGGGTCGTCGGTGATGGTGGCCGTCCACGGTGCGCGCGGTGCTGCGCACGGGCTAGTCGACCGATAGTCGAGCTAGGTCCGGGCCCCTCAGCCACACCGGACAACCGTGACCACTTGCACATCCGCTCGAACTGTCTGCCTCGCCGGAGCTTGTCCTCTTCGAGCTGAGCCAGCAGGTCGTGAAGGCGTCCCACCGTGGGCAGGCTAGGACACGAGGGTCCGGTCGGATCGGCGATTCGTTGTCAGGGGCGCAGGAGCGATGCGGGGCAGCCTGGTAATCGTGCGCTCTGATACGTTCTGGCACACGACCTCATCGGTGGCTCGTCCTGGAAGGGCGGGCATCTCGGCGCAAGAGCACCGTTGACAACGGACGGGACCCCGAAGTGGCAAGGATGGCACGGCCCAACGCATTGGTGGGCGCTGCGTACCGAGGCATGAGCGATGCCTCCAGACCGCCTGCGGATTCTTCAGGCGGTGGAGCCGCAATCGCCGCTGCCGCGTGCCCTTGGTGCCAAGCGCCCTGGTCCAACAGTCGGCCCGGATGATGATGCTCAACGACCGAGAGACCTACCGCGACCGGCCGAGCAGGCAGCGATCGCGGCCGTACCGGTTCTGTGTCTGGGGCGGCGGCCCGCACCAGATACAGATCGGCTCCATTGAGGACCGCTTCTACGTGAGCCGGGCCAACCGGGGTGCCGCGATATACGTCGTGATGCACGGCTACATGCGCACCATAAACCAGCTAGGTGTGTGGCTCACGGCGATGGCGCGCGAGGCTGAACGGGTGACGCTCACGCTCGCGCGCGGGCTCGGCATGGCGCTTGGCGAGTGGGTCGGGCAAATGCAGGACCATCAGCGAGCCGAGGCCGCGTATCTGCGATCACGCATGCGTGAGCCAGACGACGGGATGGACGCATGATGCTGGAGCTGCCAGTCCTGGTCGTTCGTGGTCGGTGATCGAGCTCCGCGGCGATGGGCTGCTGACCTGATTCGCACGCGGTTTGCGAGCGCGCCCGGGCTGGCGCTTTGGGTAGCTCCGTCCTGCCCCTGAGCTGCGTATTGGCGCTTTCTTTGAGGGCGTTCGCGTCTCCGTTCGGTGTCCGGCGATCCCCTATTCGTGTGCCCTGATACGTTCCCGTACACGACCGTCATCGGTGGCTCAAGCCGACCATCTGTTCGTAGAACTCGTGGCTCCTCGCCAGATCGGCCGAACAGAGCACCGCCGAGACCTTCCTGTCTGCCACCACGGCAAGCCCCCTTCCAGTAGATGACCTCAAGTATCCCGCGCGCAGCGAGCTGTCGCCGCGAGGCCAGCCTTGACCGTTACTCAGGCACAGGCCGACAGGAAAATAGAGTTCAGGCTGCCACCGCCTCGCGCGTGAGTCAGCGCGTCACGGGTGGGTGCGATCGGCCTTTGCGAGGCTGACGCTCGGGGTCATGCGCTTGCGGAAGTAGTCACCGCCACGCAGGTCGTTGTAGAGCTCTGAGCCGGACTCTGCAGAGCAGATACGATGCCGCGCAGATCGACGGGCGATCAGCGACGTGGTGGCCGCGCCGGGGCCGCGCGGCGGGAACTAGTCGAGCCGCACCGAGGTCCGGTCTGACTATGTAGAGATCGCTCGGGCAGGGTGCTAGCGCGTGGATGCTCTAAGGGCTCACGACTCAGATGTTGTGGGAGCGATCGAGTACTTGGACGCACCGGCGAAGGGGTTTCGTGTGATGACCGCGGCGAGATAGACGTCTGAGACTTAGACGTCCTTGGGGTAGGGGCGGAGTTCGAGCTAGGCGTAGACCTGCAGCCCGGTGCTGGTGGTCGTGGCGGCGAGCAGGCTGATGATGACCTCTGCTGATCCAGGTTGCCGCGCCAGTCGATGCTCATGAAGCTGAACAGCCGGTGATCGAGTGTTCCCTTGCGCGTGCCGGCCCGGAAGGCAGCCGGCGTCTTGCCGGTGCCGTCGACGAGCTTCCAGGTCGACCTTCCCGGCGGGTGCGGTACTGCCCGAGCCCCGGAGTCGGCGGGACGCAGCTCGCTGGCGTGCGGGAAGCGCTCACGTCCGAGGCACTCCCACCAGCCGCGGAGGCTCGCGGTGGGGAACTGCGCGATGTCGCGATCTACGCCGACGATGACCCAGCCCTCATCGCGTGTGAGGTCGAGCACCCCATAGGGGATCGCGTGTCCGAGATCCTTGTCCTTGAAGTCGTGCGTGCGCACCAGCGTGGGCTTGCCCGTGGGGAAGAGCTCATCGGTCGACAGCCTTGAAATCCCCGATATCTCGCGCTTCTTGTATCCACGTGATCACTCAGCTGTGCGCCGTCGAACGCGCGGGGATCGTGCACAACAGCTCAAACGGCTGACACGTCGGGGCGATCTGCTCCCCACGTCGTCTTCGGTTCCTGCAATCTGTAACCCATTCGCTTGAGCAGCCGAAGCACCCTGCGGTCTGAGACCTCATAGCCAAGCTAGTCCAGAGCCTGGGCGAGGTTCGCGCCTTGATCCAGGACGGCGAGCAGGTGATCGCAAGCTCCGGCCCTCCAGAGCACTCCCCGAGCGCGGGATCTCTGAGACGGCTTTGCTCGCAGGACCTGCCCGAGGCACACGGCCCTCGGCGAGCACCACGCGGGTCGAGTGGTGCCGGCCACGACGGCGTCTCTGTGAGCGATCGCCCGGCCGACAGCCCGATCCCGCCAAACCCATGCGAAGAAGCCTCCGCCGCCGCCCACAGCCGCCGCGTGCGCTCGTTCAGCGCCTCGCTACTGCTCAACAGCCGAAGGCGCTTCGTTATCGCCGCGAGATCAGATCGCACCAACCGATTCAGAACATCCACCCATGACTTCTGCACGAGGATGTTCGTTGCGACCGCAGTCTGTCAGCTTGATCCCGGTGTCCTCGAGGGCCTGTGCAAATCCCGCTCGCCCGCTCGAATAAGACCTATCCCGAAGTGAGGCCACGCCTCCACCATCACCGCCACCACCCCCACGGCCCTCCCAGGCAGCGCGGGGAGCTTTGCGGCATCACCGCCGGCCTATACATGGGTTTAGCACCGAGCGCCACTCGCATGGTCGCAAATTGCGTCGATTTCGATGTCCCGCCCGTCGCCTCATACGCCCGAGCAGGAGTATGGTCAGGCTGCGTTTGCGTTTGCCCTTGGAGAGGAGGCGATGTTCGGCACGAGGGGGCTCTGGACGGGACGGGTTCGGCGGGCAGGCGCCCGCGGGGTCCGACGACTCGCTTTTGGCTTGCTGCGGCGGGTCTGCTCGTCGCGCTCGGCGCGTCTGCGACCGCCGCGTCCGCGACTGAAGGCCCGAAGACTTCTCCGGGCCCGCCTACCAGATCTTGGCTCCCGGCGACGGCGGCTATCCCGTCCGCCTGAACGCGCCCACGAATCCTCGACCTACGACCAGGGCCTGCTCTACGACGCGCTGACCCCTCTGCAGGGCAACGTCACCGCGGCGGATCTCGAAAACTACTACCTGTCGGAGAAGTTCGGAGTGACCGGCCCCGTCATAGGAGAAGAAAACCTGGGGCCGGGCCTGGTCATCAAGCGCGACAAAAACAACATTCCGCACATCTACGGGGCGACGCGCGAACAGGTGATGTTCGGCTCGGGCTGGGTCGCCGCGAAGGACCGGGGCCTGCTCCTGAAGCTGGCTGTGGGGCCGTCGTTTGCAGCGACGCTCGACATCCCCGGGATCAACCCGTTCGGGCTGCTGCTCAAGGGCGCTCATTCACCCCGACCGAACAAACCGATCAACTTCGTCAACGCACAGAAGAGCGTGCTGCTCGAAAAAGGAGCCAAGGGCGTACAGGTTCTGTCAGACCTCGAATACTGGGCAGCCGGGGTCAACGCCTTCGAGGAAGCCTTCAAACCGTACCTTCCGCCGCAACTCCAGGTGCCCCACCTGACGGCCACGAACGCGATCGCCGGCTTCGCGCTGATCGGCTCGATCTTCGGCAACGGCGGCGGCAACGAAGTCACCAACTCGAACTTCCTGGCCAAGCTCAAAGCCAAATTGGGCCCCAAGCAGGGGCCGAAGGTCTTCCGCGACCTGCGTGAGGTCAACGACCCCGAAGCGCCGACGACGACCACGAAGCCGTTCCCCTACGACGGCGTGCCGAGCGGGCCGACGCCCGGAGCCGCGGTGATCGACCCCGGGTCGATGAGCGCGTCCGCGGCGCAGGCCGCCAGCGTGGCGCAGGCGTCCAAGCGCAAAGCCTCGAACTTCCTGCTCGCCGGTCCAGAACACTCCGCCGACGGGCACCCGCTGGCCGTGATGGGCCCGCAGCTCGGCTACTTCTACCCCGAGATCGTGATGCAGGCCGACCTGCACGGCGGCGGCGTCGACGCGCAGGGCGATCGTCGCCCCGATCTCGCCCTACGTGTTCATCGGGCGGGGGAAGGACTTCGCCTGGAGCCTCACGAGCGCGGGCAGCGAGAACACGCAGCAGTTCCTCGAGAAGCTGTGCAACCCCGACAACACGCCCGCCCACGCGCGAATCCACCCACTACATCTACAACGGCAAATGCATCGCGATGACCCACTTCGATGCCGGCCTGCTGGGTGCCAGGCAACGGCGAACCGGCACGCGAGCTCGAATTCATGGAAACCGTGCACGGGCCGGTCAGCGGGACGGTGACCGTGGGCGGGCAGCCATACGCGGTCGCCAAGGAGCGCTCGACGCGCGGCCGCGAGCCGGCGGGAGAGCTCGCCTTCAGCGACCTGGACTCCAACCGGGTGCACTCGCCGACAGGAGTTCTTCAAAGCCGCGAACGAGCTCGAGACGACGTTCAACATGCCCTACGTCGACAGCACGCACATCGCGTACTTCTCGACCGGGCGCCTGCCGATCCTCGCGCCGGGCACCGACCCGAGCCTGCCCACGCTTCGGCACCGGGCAGTACGACTGGCGCGGGTTCCTCTCCCAGGAACAGCATCCCCACGAGGTCGCGCCGAGCAGCGACATCTTCCTGAACTGGAACAACAAGCCCGCGCCCGGATGGGGGGCGGCGTCTGACGAGTACTCCTACGGCCCGGTGCACCGCGTCCAGCTGTACACGGGCTTCAAACCGGGCATGACCGAGGCCGACGTCGCCTCGATCATGAACCGGGCCGCGACGCAGGACCTGCGGGCGGTCAAGGACTGGCCGCTGATCAAGCAGGTGCTCGACGGCGGCCCGGCGCCATCGAAACTGGCCCAGGAAGCGGCCAACCTGGTCACGACGTGGGTGCAGCACGGCGCGAGCCGCTACGGCGTCACAGGGCCGGAAGATCCGGGCGCGGCGGTGCTCGACCAGGCCTGGAGGCCGATCGGTGAAGCCGTCCTCGGCCCCGTACTCGGCCCGGAACTGCTGAGCGAATTCGCCTCCATCAGACTCGCCCGACAACGCGCCCTCCCCCAGCGGGTCGGCCTACGGCGGGGGTTGGTATGGCTACGTCAACAAGGACCTGCGGACCGAGCTCGAACCTGCCGGTGCAGGCGCCCTACAGCACCCGCTACTGCGGCAACGGGAAGCTGAGCCGCTGCCGGGCATCGCTGTGGGCGGCAATCCAGACCGCGGCCGAACAGCTCGAAAAAAGCCAGGGCTCTGTACCGAGCAACTGGCGGGCCGCGCGGGTTCGGATCGAATTCCCGCCGCTACCCAAATCGAGTTCTTCCCCTTCACGATGGCCTGGACGAACCGCTCGACCTTCCAGCAGGTGATCGAATTCACGGGTCACGGCCCGACCGAATAGCTACGAACCCACAGCGTGCCGGCGCGCCCGTAGGGCGGGTCGGCACGCCGTAGGTGAGGCCGGTCCGTTGGGGCTGGCCCGGTGAGGTCTCTAGGCCTGAGGGCGAGCCCTGGGGACACGACGGGCGGGTTTGCGGGGCAAGCTGTGCTACTGCTTTCGGCCGAGAGCGGGCGCAACCGTGGTCGAGCCTGACATGCCTGCATCGGACGAGGTCCAGGCGCGTCGGCTGAGGGCAGCCACACGCCTGCTTATCTGAACCGTGGCCTCCCGTCAAGTGGTGGGGTCTGGGGGTGAGTGGTTGTGCTTGGTGGGGTCGTGGTTCGCTCCGTGGATGCCCGGGCTTATCTGGGTCCGCGACCTGATGGTCGGTGACGTGATGGTTGATCGGTCGTTCCGGGTGGAGCGATTCCGGCCGCTCGGTCTTTCGTTGGGCCGCCACGCTGACGTGGGAGCCACAGTCGTTCTGGGAGCTGGTCGGAAGCTTGGGTGCCATCTTGGAGTGGTGGGCGCGCGGAGCGATGTGGTCGGGTGCTCAGCTGGTCGGGATCGGGTCGAGCGCGCTGGGGCCGAGCTCGCGCAGGATGTGGAAGGAGCGTCGCGCGAGCTTGCGCGCGATCGTCAGCGACGCGCGGGTGTGTGAGAGCCCGCGCGCCTTCAGCGCGAGGTAGTCCTCATGGTCGGGGCTCCTCGGGCGAGTCGCCGACAGGGCGGCCTCATAGAGCGCCCAGCGCAGGTGCGGTGAGCCCTGGCGGTTGAGCTTGCCCACGCGTGAGCGCCGATCGGAGCGGTGCACGCCGATGTCGATCCCGGCCATCCGCACCGCCTTGCGTGAGGCCGAGAGGCGCTGGACGTCGCCGAGCTCTGTGAGCGTCATCAGCGAGGTCAGCTCGCCCATGCCGAACTGCGCCATCAGCGCACGGCAGCCGGTCTGCCGGCGCGCGAGCGTTCGCAGCTCTGACTCCAACGGACGCAACTGGCCGTCGAGTGAGTCGATCATCGCCAGCGCGATCGCGATCCGCTCGCGCGCGTCGGCGGGCAGCTCGAGCTCCTCGAGGAACTCGCGTCCGGCGGCGCTGCGCAGCTCGGCGGGCACGCCAGCCGATGCCGTGGTGAAACAGCGTCGCCTGGACGCGCTGCAGCCACTGCGTGCGCTCGTCGATCGAGCGTCTTGCGCAGCCGTGCGCGCGAGCGCCACTCCGCGCACGTGCTCCGGCGGGATCCAGGATTCGGGCAGCCGCCCCTCGCCGAGCAGCGTGCGCAGCCAGCGCGCGTCCTCGCGATCGGTCTTCGCGCGCCGCTTGCGCCCGCGCAGCGCGCTCGTCTCGACCGGCTCGGCGAGATGCGGCGACTGCACCGGCACGCTCAAGCGCGCGGGAGACGAACAGCCAGCCGGTGCACGCCTCGAGCGCGACCTGCACCTCGCGATCCTCGAAGCGTGCAGCCCAGCGCTCCACCGCGCCGGGCGTCGCGTCGATCCGCCCGCGCATGAGCTCGCCCGTGTCGGTGTCCAAAGCGTCGAATGTGATCTGCCTGCGGTGCACGTCAAAGCCAGCTACGATCGTCATCTCGGGGCCTCCTTCGAGTTCCGGCAATTGCCATTTCGCGCGAGTGTCTCGCGCTGAGCCGAGGGAGGCCCTGTTCATGCCATCTTTCGCCGGGGCTAAGCGAGCGTCTGGCGAGCGGGCGCCGAGATGCCTGGTCGTCGGCTCATCCCGAGGGTGCTCAGGAGACGAGCGGCGGCCGAGTCCCCTTCGACGCGTGGACGAAGCAGCAGCCCTTCCCTCACCGCGCCAGCAACCGTCCAGACGGGCTGGTGTAGTTGCGGTCATCAGCAGCCGTTTCGAAAAGTGCTGGCCCGTGGACTGCCATGAGTCCTAACTCGCTTCCCTTGCCTCGGCTGCGGGCATCGCGCGTGCTGCCGCGGCGGCGGTCGCGTCTGGACCGGATGTGCGTGACGCTTGGCGACGGCGCCAGCACGGCGCTGCACGTCGCAAGCTATGAGCGCAGCGCGTTTCGCCCGCGCGTGGTATTGCTCGAGCGCCCGGCGCCACTGGTGCGCTGGTGCGAGCGCCATGGCGTGCCCAACGCCGTGGTGGGCGGATTCTTCCTACGCCCGCAATACGCGCCGCTTGGTCAGCTGTGGATCGGTGGCGAGCTTCAGCCATCGGTGCCATTCGACGCGCCGTGGGCCAGATATGCGCGCCTGCATACACATCGCCGATGACGCGCTGCAGATCATCCGACGCGACCAGCTCGGCAGCGAGCCCACGGGCGATCTGTTGCAGGCCGGTCCGCTGCTGGTGCGCGACGGGCGGGCCGCCATCGGCGATGGCGAGGACACGGAGGGGTTCTCCGCCGCCGCACACCAGTTCGACTCCGACATCACCCAGGGACGCTATCCACGAGCCGCGCTCGCGATCGCTGGCGAGCGGCTGCTCGCGGTCGCGTGCGACGGGCGCACGCACCGGGATGCCGGCATGACGCTCGGCGAGCTCGCCGACGCGCTGGTCGAGCTCGGCGTCACCGAGGCGATCAACCTCGACGGAGGCGGTTCAGCTTCGCTGGTGCATGACGGGCGGCTTCGCAACCGACCACGCGAGTCACACGGCGTCGATCTGCTCGATGGTCGACCGGTCGTGACCGCGGTTATCTTCGAGCGACGATAGAGCAGCGGCCGTGCCGACGCGTGCCGGTGCGCCGGTCGCGGAGTCACAAACCGAGAGCGATAATCAACACGACGATGGCGCTTCGCGTAGTATCGGCAACTTTGTTCTCGCCGCGCGGCGGGTCCGCGTACGTCGCGCGTGCGCTTGCGCGGGGGCTGCGCGAGCGCGGCTGCTCGGTGACGCTGGTCGCGGGCTCGCGCGGCGACCTTGGTCCGCACGGTGACGCACGGAGCTTCTACGGCGAGGTGCACGCGGTGAGCTTCGACCTCGCGCTCGCCAGCGGAGCGCCGCTGCGCTTCGAGGGTCCGCCGGGTAGCGCTCCCCTGCACCCGTCCTTCGAGGAGCGGCCTGGTGCGCACGACAGGGTCTTTGCGATGCTCGACGACCTCGAGTATGAGTGCCAGGTGCGCGCCTGGGGTCGCGAACTCGCACGTGCCGGCGCACCCGACGCCGACGTGCTGCACCTCCACCATCTCACTCCGCTCAACGAGGCCGCGGCGCGAATCGCCCCGCACGTGCCGGTCGTCGGTCAGCTCCACGGCACCGAGCTGCTAATGCTCGAGCGGATTGCCGCCGGCGCCCCGCCCGGCTGGCGGTACGCGGCGCAATGGGTTGCCCGGATGCACATGTGGGCGCAGCGCTGCGCGCGCATCGTGGTCGCCCCAGCGGGCGTCGAGCGCGCGCTGACGCTCCTGGGAGTGTCGCGGGATCGCATGGTTGCGCTGCCCAACGGGGTCCAAGTCGAGCTGTTCCGGCACCGCCCGCTCGATCGGCGCGTCTTCTGGCGGCGCGTTCTGGTGCAGCGACCACGAGGGTGGCTACCTGGCCAAGCGCCGGGTAGCGCACGCTATCGCGAGCCGGAGGCAGAGTTGCTCGCAGCTGGCGTCGTGCTGCTCTACGTGGGACGCTTCACCGCGGTGAAGCGTCTCGATCGGCTTATCGCGGCTTTCGCGCGTGTCCAAGAGCGCTGTTCGAGACCGGTCGGGCTCGTGCTGGTCGGGGGGCATCCAGACGAGTGGGAGGGGGAGCATCCCGCTCAGCTAGCCGCGCGCCTGCAGGTCCCGAGCGTGTTCCTGGCCGGTTGGCACCCCCACGAGGAGCTCCCAGCCTTCTTTTCGGCCGCTGACGCGGTCGTGATGACCTCCGAGCGCGAGCAGTTCGGCCAGGCCCTGATCGAGGGCATGGCGTGCGGACTGCCCGCTGTCGCCACGCGCTCGCTGGGGCCGGCCGCGATCGTCGAGGACGGGCGCACGGGCTGGCTGGTGGACCCCGACGACGAAGAGGCGCTGGTGGTGGCGCTGACCGAGGCGGTCGAAGACGCTCACGAGCGAGAGCGGCGCGGACGCGCGGCGCGCCTAGCGGCGCGCGAGCGCTTCACGTGGTCAAGCGCTGCAGCACAGCTTTGTGCGGTGCTCGAAGATGTCTCCCTTCGCGCCCCTCATGCGACGGCAATCCAGGCCTAAGGCCCGACAACCAGCGCGTGAGCGGCGGCGAGGGGTCCACCTGCCAGCGCCTGGTGATCTCGCGGCAAGCGTCCCAAGGTGCGAACAGAGTGCAGACACGCTCCACACCGCCCGACACCGCGTAGGGCGCATAAACCCGGTTCCGCTCGTGGCCGGTCGGTGGCTGCTGGGCTCACCGACGGAGCCGCGCCGACCACTCCTGCTGAGTAGCTTGATGTGGCTCTGGCCGTCGATTGAGGTGGCGCGTGCTCTCGTTGCTGTACGTGGCGCTGGGCAGGATGTTCGAGCTGTTGGTCCTGCTGGCCGCTCGCGCGAGCGCAAGGAGCTTGAGATCCTCGTGCTTCGCCATGAGCTCAGGGTGCTGGGTTCACGATGAGCGTCTGGACTGGCTGCTGATCTTCAGCAAAGGCAGCTCGAGCGAACGCTCCACACCTACAGGGACCACTACAACCGCCAGCGCCCGCACCGGGCGCTTGGCCTCACGGCGCCAGACCCGCCCGTTCAGCTGATTGCGCTCCCGAACCCCACCCCGGCGCACGTGCGCCGAAGAGACCGCCTCGGCGGGCTGCTGCACGAGTAGGCGCGAGGAGTATCTAGGCGATGTCGCGCAGCTTCTGAGCCTCGGGAAGGCTCTGGAGCTTCTTCAGCGACTGCTGCTCGATCTGGCGGATCCGCTCGCGGGTGACGTTGAACGTGCGTCCCACCTCGTCCAGGGTGCGCGGGTGCTCCCCGCCGAGCCCGTAGCGCAGCTCGAGCACGCGACGTTCCCGGTAGGACAGGTTCTCCAGCGCCCCCCTCAGGGCCTCCTTGGTGAGGATCTCCGCGGCGCGTTCATACGGTGACTCGGCGCGCTCGTCGGCGATGAACTGGCCGAACTCGGAATCCTCCTCCTCGCCTACCGGCTTCTCCAGCGACACCGGCGCCTGCGCGGAGAGCTTGATCGAGTCGACTTCCCCGGGCTCGATGCCCGTCACGTCGGCGATCTCCTCGGCTGTCGGCTCGTGCCCGAGCTGGGTGACGAGCTTGCGCTCGGCGCGGCCGATCTTGTTGAGCTTTTCCACGATGTGCACGGGGATGCGGATCGTGCGCGCCTTGTCGGCCAGCGCGCGCGCGAGCGCCTGGCGGATCCACCAGGTCGCGTAGGTGGAGAACTTAAAGCCCCTGCGGTAGTCAAACTTCTCGGCGGCGCGCACGAGGCCGAGCGTGCCCTCCTGGATCAGGTCGAGGAACGGCAGCCCCTGGTTGCGGTAGTTCTTGGCGAGCGAGACCACCAGGCGCAGGTTCGACTGGACCATCTTCTGCTTCGCGTCGAGGTCGCCGCGCTCGATGCGTCTGGCCAGGTCGAGCTCCTCCCGGGCGGTGAGCAGCCGGACCTCGCCGATGCCCTTGAGGAATAGTTGCAGCGAGTCGGTCGTCACGTCTGCCTTCAGCTCGAGCGGGACCTTGGCCTTGTGGCGTCCGCGCCTCTCCGGGGCGCGCTGCACCTCGTTGGCGACGGCCGTGGCCGGGTCGATGTCCTCGACCAGCTCGATCTCCGATCGCTCGAAGAGCCCGTGCAGCTCCCCGACGTCGGCCTCATCGACGTCGAGCCCGGCCGTGGCCGTCGCGATCTCAGCGTAGGAGAGCACGCCGACCCGCTGGCCCTTGGCAATCAGGTCCTTCACCTCTTCGAGTTCCTGCAGTTCGACTACTGACATCTGATTCCGTTTCCGTCGGGAGCACCGGAGCCGCGTGACTACTTACTGCCCCCCTGTTAGTCGTGTGATCGCGTGAGGTGCGCGTAGCGGGGGTCTCTCCGACCGACTGCCTCGTCCGCTGGTCCAGGGACCTTCTGCTCGCCGGCCATTCAGGCGCCGACGGGCATTGATTGCCCGCGACAGCCGGCGCTCGACGCTATCGCGATTGAGTTCGCCCCGGCTGTGCGCTGGGCGGTCGCGTTACCTGCTTGTCATGGTCCTCCAACCTTCCGTCCCTGTGGTGGAGAGTCGCGCGGCAGGAAGAGGGCTCGACCTGGCGAGCGCAGGTGAGGCGAGCTACCGCGAGCCGGTGGGCGGCGCCCCAGAAGTATTGGGCCGGCCCCGCAGTCGCAACCAGTGGCCCCCGCTCCCCGCCTCGCAGCGCTGTCGCGCCGTTTGGTGGCATTCGGGCTTGGGCTAAGGATGCCGGCGCAGAGCCAGCTCCACAACCACACTACTACTTTTCAAGCGGATCGCGCGCTGTCGAGCTGAACCGATGCGGGTACCCATGTCGGTGCGCGCAGCTGGTCGACGAGGATCACGAGTATGTTCGGTGCTCGCCTCACCCCCGCACGCTTGGCTCGTGCAAGATGGGCCTGCGCCGTTGCCCGCGCACCGATCCCGGCCAGCGCCAGTAGTGACCCGCCGGCGAGCAGCCCCCGCTTGATGAACGTGCGACGGTCGCTCTCGCCGCCCCCCCAGCGTTCGGGCACCCGCTCGGCGCGCGCGGGATCCTCGCTGCCCCTCGGGTTCTGCTTCGTGGCCCATCCGTTCTCGCTCGGCTTAGCGGAAACGCTGAAAAGCATCAACAACCGCGAGAGTGTTATGGAGCGGTGTGCCCCCGGCAGAGTGCCGCGCGAGAACTGCAGAGCGCCACCGCGGGGGCCAATTCGGGCTGCAACGCGTGCGAACGAGACCACAACTCAATGCAAGCGCTGATCGTAGCCAACTGCGCCACGCGCGGCGCCTAGAGCGAGGCAAGGAGCTTTCCCTTTGCCGCGCAAGGCGACCGTCTCGATCAACGCTTCTCCGACTGGTAGTAGGCGGCGAGGATGTCATGGCGGGTAGCTCCGATCGCCTTGGGCTTGCCGTGCGGTCCGCGGAGCTGGGCCTGGCCGCATCGCCCGCCAAGAGCCCGACACGCCTTCCGGACGGACCGGCGCACTTTTCCTGCACCGGGTCCGCCCGGGAGACGGCGGAGTTCAGCTCGACCGACCGCGTCAGCAGACGACCTGCAGATCGAAGCCGCCGCCGAAGCCGCTCGGGGCGCTGACGACCACCGCGCTCGCGTTCGTCGAGCTGGCCGCCACTCCGAGCTGCCCGGTGTTGAGCGCCGCACCCTGCGGGGAGGCCGTGTACGAGCACTTGCTGACGTTGGTGGTCCCGAACACGACCGTGTAGGTGGTTTCCAACTGGCCCACCGATGTCGCGCCGCGTGTGTTCTGGATCACCGGGCCCGGGGTCACGTCGGCGAACAGCAGCTGCCCGGTGTTGACATAGGAACTGGGCGGCTGGCCGCCGAGCTGGTTGGCGTTCGCGGCCGGCTGGTTGGCGAGCTGGAATTCGCTGGCCTGTTTGCCCTGCAGGTAGTTGGCGTTCAGGCCGGTGGCCACGCCATGGCCGTTGGTCGTGAAGGGCGCCGCGCTGGAGTTGGCCACGAGGATCGATCCGCCCTTTGTCCCGGTCGTGATAAACGAGAACGCCAGGCCTCCTTTGAGGTTGTCGGCATCCAGGCACGGCAGGCCGCCGGCCCGGCTGCGGCAACCGTAGATGGCGGAGCCGCCGGCACCCAGATTCGACTGGCGGGTGCCCCAGCTGGCGTTATTCGCCCATATCTGCGTGGTCTGATAGTAGCCGCCGCGCGGCGGGTTCTTGACACCTCCACGCACCGGCTGCCCGCCCGCGTCGGCGAGGCTTCCGGCAAGGGCCACGGGGCTGGCGGCCAGCGCGACGACCGCGCCCGAGAGGATCGCCGCGCGCCGCCAGCCGGGTCTGAACACGCTCAGCGGGCTTCGGGGATAGCGAGCGGTGTGATGGGGGTGCCTTCGATGCCTGGAGAGCTGCATATGACCTCCTGCGTCGCGGTTACGGTACTGCCCGGACGCCATGTCACTGGGCACACGGCTCCTTGAGGGCGCGGTGACTCGGGTGGGCCGGGCCTTCGGTGCGTCAACGCCTGGGAGCGGCAGAAGTCGCGGCCTGAGGCTGAAGGGAGCAAAAACCCTGATCTGACCCAGATTCCTGCGCCGGCGGGCTCTGGGGAGTCTCGCGCGATGCTCCTCTCCTTCATCTACCTCGTCTTCGTCTCCCTGCCGAAGCTGCCAATCCGGAGCGCCCGGCCCGCGCAGATCAAGGACATCGAGCTGATCATGCTGCGCCTGCGGAGTGCATAAACGTGGTGGCGTATGGTCGTCGGGTGGCCTGAGGTTCGCGACAGCGCGAATGCGGTGCCCAGCCTGATCCAAGCATGCGCCACGAAGTCTGATACCACCGGGTTTGCGCACCCCGACAGCATCAACCCGACCCTGGAGCGCAAGCAGATCGGCCGCCTACAGGCCGCATGCGCCGGCACCGCCGTCGAACGCGCACTCGTGGCGCTCCGCGAGGCCGCCGCCCACGGGATCGCAACCTGATGGAGCCGCCTGCTCGCCTGCGCGCGCACGCAACCGAGGGCGAGATCGTGCAGTCGCTGTAGCAGGTCTTCAGCGACTATGCGGGGACGCCCGTGTCCTGAATCGCGGCTGCCTCTTCACAACTTCTTAGGGCGCCGTGGTGTCCACGACCTAGGATCTTCGCGCGCCCAACGGCCAGCCGCACCCTCATGGGCATCCCGATGAACCACGAGAAGCACCGTGCGGCTGCGTAACGTCCTCCTCGCCGGCGGGCTGTTCGTGGTCCTCCTCACCGCCGGCACGCTCGCCTTCGCCTCCCGGCGGATCACCGCCGAGCAGGCCGCGTACCGCGCCCCCAGCGCAGGTCGCTGTACCCCGACCACACTGAACCGCTCCGCGGTGCTCTCCGGCACCAGCCTCGCGGTGTCTCCGCTGCCGGGCTCCTACGACGCCTCGCCATTCACTCAGATCAGCCTGCTCGGAGCGCCGCCCGGGGCCATCAGCGGCGTGCGCGCGAGCGGATCGCAGACCGGCTCACATAAGGGCCGCCTGCTCGCCTACTCGCAGGGAGACGGCGCCAGCTTCGTGGTTTCCAAGCCGTTCCGCTCCGGCGAGACGGTGACCGTGCGCGGCAAGGTCAGGGCCGGCTCAGCCACGCGGCGGTTCGCCTACTCGTTCGTCGTGGCGCATGAGGACCCGGTTGACTACGCGGCCGGCGCCGGCGTGGCACGGGCCGGCGTGCCACGGGACTACGACGAGATGCAGCACTTCCTCACGCGCCCGGAACTGCAGGGGCCGCGGATCAAGGTGACCCAGAGCTCGTCCCAGACCGCGCCCGGCTACCTGTTTGCCGCGCCCTACAACGGTCCCGGCCCGAGCGGACCGATGATCTTCGAAGAATCCGGCGACCTCGTGTGGTTCGATGCGCTGCCGAAGGGAATCGAAGCCGCAAACCTGCAGGTGCAGCAGTTCGACGGCCCGCCGGTCCTTACCTGGTGGCAGGGCCGCATCCCGCCACAGGGATTCGGTCAGGGCGAAGAGATCATCGACAACAGCTCCTACAAGCAGATCGCCCGCGTGCACACCGGCAACGGCTACCTGGCCGACCTGCACGAATTCCACATCACCCCTCAGGGCACGGCGCTGCTGACCGTACTAGACCCGATCGACTGTGACCTCTCGGCACTGGGAGGGCCCCGCGGCGGCGCGATCACCAACAGCATCTTCCAGGAAATCGACCTCAAGACCGGCCTCGTGCGCCGGGAATGGGACAGCCTCGACCACGTGGCTCTCGGCGACTCCTACAGCGCTGCTCTCGGCTCGAGCACTGTCTGGCCCGTCGATTACTTCCACCTCAACTCGATCGACCAGGAGCCCAACCGCACGACGCTGATCTCCGCGCGCAACACCTCGGCGCTGTATCAGCTGGACACGCTCACCGGCTAGGTCTTGAGCGAGATCGGGGGCAAGCGCTCGAGCGTCAAGCTCTCCCCCGGAGCCGCCACCGCCTACCAGCACGACGCCACCGTGCTCCAGAGCGGAGTGATCAGCGTCTTCGATAACGGAGCGGTCCCGAAGGTCCACGCGCAGTCGCGAGGGCTCCTCCTGGCGATCGATCCACACACGAAGACAGATAGCGTCGTCGCCCAATATGAGCATTCCGCGCCGCCGCTGTCATCCGACAGTCAGGGAAACGTACAGACGCTCGAAAGCGGCGATGTGTTCATCGGCTGGGGCTCGGAGCCCTACTTCTCCGAATTCAGCGCCAGCGGCCAACTGCTCTATGACGCCCACATGCGCGGTTCCTATGAGTCCTACCGACCTACCGCTTCCCGTGGACGGGGATTGGGCCGGGTGCGCCGGCGATAGCCGCCCTCGCCGCGAACGCCAGCGGTCCCGTGACCGTCTACGCGAGCTGGAATGGCGACACGCGCACGACGAGCTGGCGTGTGCTCGCGGGACCCTCGCCACAGCAGCTCGAGCCGGTGTCCACAGCTGCCCGTACCGGCTTTGAGACGGCAATCGCTACACCCGGCCCGGAGTCCTACGTCGAGGTGCAGGCCCTCGGCGAAACCGGCGCCGTGCTCGCCAGCTCGCGCACGATCGCAGGCTGACCCGCGCACGGGCTGCGACCGACTGCCCGTCCTCTTGGCTCGGCGACGTCCACCGCGTAGGTCGATCCAGGGCGGGATCTGCCCGCATGTCGTATAAGAGCTCACGCGTGCCAGAGACCGTCCTCGACCAAAGCCGTGCGTATCGGACCACACCGGTCTTCGCGCCCGAGGCCAAGCGCTCGCGCCTCAACTATGCCCCGATGCTTGGCGCGATCATTCTCGCCGCCTTGCTCGACACGCTGGGCGCTCGGCCAGAACGGATACGCGAACGTCTACTACTCGGCCGGCGTGAAGTCGATGCTTCAGTCGTGGCACAACTTCCTGTTCGTCTCGGCTGACCCTGCCGGGCTCATCTCGATCGACAAGCCGCCACTGGGGCTATGGGTGCAGGCAGCGAGCGCGAAGGTGTTCGGGTTCTCGCCGCTGAGCCTGCTCCTGCCGCAGGCGATCGCGGGGGTCGCGGCCGTGGCCGCGCTGTACCTGATCGTGCGCAAGCGCTACGGCACGCTCGCCGCGACCGCGAGCGCGCTGACGCTCGCCGCCTTCCCGGCGTTCGTCGCGGTCTCGCGCGACAACAATCTCGACACGCTGCTGATCCTGTTGATGACGCTCGCCTGCGGGGCGGCGCTGCGCGCGACCGAGACCGGACGACTGCGCACGCTGCTCGGCTCGGCGGTTCTCGTCGCGCTCGCGTTCAACACGAAGGCGCTCGCCGCCTATCTCGTCGTCCCCGGAATCGCCGCGGGCTACCTCTGCTGCGCGCCGGGTCCGCTGCGCCGCCGCGTGGGCCATCTGCTGCTCGCCGGCGTCGTGTGCGGCGTGCTGTCGCTCGCCTGGATGGTCGCGGTCGACCTCACCCCCGCCGCGCAGCGGCCGTTCGTCGGCAGCTCGACCGACAACTCGGAGCTCGGGCTGACGTTCGGCTACAACGGCTTCGGACGCGTCGGCGGCCAGAACGGCGGTCCGGGAGCGGTCGTCAACCAGGAAGTGCTGCCCGCAGTCCAAGCGCCTGCGGCCTTGAGCAGGGCGAGCACCTCGACGGTGCGCCTGCCCAAGCCCTCGCCCGACGTTGCCCCGAAGGTCGCGGCCACGATCCACGAGAGCCCGATCGCGTTCGGCACCTCGCCTGGGCCGCTGCGCCTGTTCCGCAACGGTTTCGGCGATCAGGATGCCTGGATGCTCGCGTTCGCCCTCATCGGCCTGGTCGCGGTCGCGCTGACGCGCCCGGCGACGCCGTGACCCGAGGCTCGCCGGGCTGATCGTCTTCGGCGGCTTCTTCTTATGCGAGGCGGGCTTCCTGAGCGTGTCAAGAGGCATCGTGCACCCCTACTACGTCTCGGCGCTCGGACCCGGCACGGCGGTCATGGTCGGGGCCGGGCTCGCCGCGATGGCGCCACCGGCGCGGCGGCGTTCCCGGCTGCTGATCCTCGCCGCTGTTCTCGCCACCGCGGCCGTGCAGATCGCGCTGCTGCATCGGGCTCACTATCTCGGCATCTGGCAGGTGATGCTCCTCCCGGCGGCCGCCGCCGGCGCGCTCATCGCGATGACACTGCGCCGCTTTTCGCGCGTCAGCCTGGCCGCCGCGCTCGCCGTCCTGCTCGTCGCCCCCACCGCGTACGCGGCGACGACTTGGCGCCAGCCGGTGGAGGGCACCTTCCCGGCGGCCGGCCCGCACGCCGTCGGCGGCAACGGCGGCGCCGAGCTCAGCCGCGCTCAGCTCGCCACCGACGAGGCGCTGATGCGCTACGTCCTCTCGCACGGCGCCGGCGGGCGCTTTCAGCTGCTCACCGAGGCGTCTCTGACGGCCGACAGTCCGATCCTGCTCGGGCTGCGCGCGTCCGCACTCGGCGGCTACGGGGGGGTGGACCCGGCGCTCGACGGCCCGAGCCTCGGCCGACTCGTCGCATCCGGGCAGGCGCGCTACGTGCTGCTCGGCGGCGGATACGCCTACCTCGGCGGCAATGCCGCCAGCCGCGCCGCGGCGACGCGTCTGCCCGCAGGTACCGCTCGCGGCCTGGCGCGGCGCGCGGGCGCACGCGAGCGACGGCCTGTACCTGCTCGACTGCGCCGGGCGTGCCAGCGAGCTTGCCCAGCAGCCGCGGTAACGGTCTCTAGCGTGGGTTACCCCGCTCGGGGGTCGCTAGCGTGGGTTACCGCTCGGTCATCAGGCACTGCAGGGCCGCGAGTGACTAACGCCGAGAGACACGCAGAGGGCGCTGGGTCCTGGCCCATGCTGTATGGCACAGATCCCCCAAGCGACTTCAGCGCGTCAGTTTGCTCCGGCGTGTGACCTCCTGGTAGCGCCAAATCATCCGGCTCAGGCGCCATGGGAAGAATCCCAGCTCGTGCTTCTCATCCAGCAGCCTCGCCGCTGCTGAACGCGCCCACAGCGCCATCAAGAACCTAAGGTAGCCGAGTCGCCGCATAAGCACGCGCCCGAGGCCTCGCAAGCCTCGCGCCAACTGGCACCAGCGTGCAGCACCGTCGAACTTGCCGCTTGTCGCTCCGCGATACGCAACGGTTTAGACCTCCCTTATTCTGCATCTACCGCTGCTGCGATGAGCGGTGAACGGGAGCTGGCAACCACCCGACTTCGAGCGCTCTGCCGGATCAGACGCAGCTGCGCAGGTGTCGCTTGCTGCGTGGTCGTGGCCGCCTCGAAGCTCACCGCCGCCCCACGGTGTGCACGCGACCGAGCGGCGCAGCGAATGGCGTGGGTTGTTAGTAATGCTCATCGGTGCGCAGCGGGTGAGGTGCCCAGCACTTCGCCGGCCGCGCCGAGTGCCTGCACCGCGAAGTTGGCATCCGTGCTATCCACGGCGATCGCGGTCTCGAAGCCCGTGCTCGCGGCCGTGGCGATCGGGGTGAGGGTGGCGGGGCTCGCTCCCCCCAGGACCCGCCAGGCACTTACGTCGGTGGCTCCGTTCCAGCTCGCATACACGCTCGTCGTTCCACTGCTCGACGTGACCGCCACCGCCGGGAGGGCGGCCGGCGTGGCGCTCCAGGGGAAGCGAAAGGCGCGGTAGGACTCTCCGGGAGAGGGTATGTGCCCTTCGAAGAGGATCTGACCAGTGGGACTGAATTCGGTGAAGTAAGGCTCTTCTCCCCAGCCCACAAACGAGTTGCCGTTGGGCAGAACCTGGTCGTTGCCCTGGCTGCCGGCGAGCAGCGCCGGGATACGCGCGTCGCGACCAATCAGCGTGACCTTGCGGTGCAACACGTCGATCCGCTCGCGGATGACACGCGACTGGGGATGGGACCTGGGGGCCGCTCCGTTGTCGAAGATCGTGAGCGTGCGATCGGGCTGCCAGCGGACGTCGTGCTGCCAGGCGGTGCCGGTGCCGGGCCCCATCTTGAAGCTCGAGCGCTTGCCCCCCAAACGCCAGAGGACGGCTCCGCTGAGGTGATTGATCTCGTAGGCCGCCCAGGTGTTGCGCGAGGAGATGATGAAGTTGCCATCGTCCCAGGGGTCCAGGGAGATGGAGTTGAGGTGGAAGAAGTCCCACGGCTGTGCGGAGTTGTAGGGCGGATGGGAGTAGGAGTCGCTCAGCTCCACGTGGCCGTAGGCGTGCCACTCGAACATCACGAGCCCTGTCGGCACGTCGATCTCCTGCAGGATCGCGTCCTGCAACGCCCCGTCGCGAGATCCTCCGATGGAGGAGAGGTCGGCGTCGACGAGCGAATAGGCGGTGATGAAGGCCGAACCCTGGGGTGTGATCTGAAAGGCGTGCAGGTCTGCCCGGTAGCCGTTGCCGGCAGACACCGAGGCGATCGGCGTGTAGGCCGCGCTGTAGATCTCATCCGTTCCGAACCCGACGCCCAGGATGGCGGGAACATGGCCCTGCCACCACACGAGCACCGGCTGGCCCCTATAGCTCTCCACCTGGAAGTTGGTAGCCACCTCCCCCAGGGGCACCGGCTTGTACCAGACGAGGCCGCCCTGACCGTTGATGATCATCGGGCCCGACGGACCCAGGCCATGGGTCGGGGTGATGAACACGTCCCCGGGCGTGGCCCCGGGCGTGGCGTCGGTGATGGCCACCTTGGGCGGGTGCAGCGTCGGCGCGGAGACAAGGCTCTGGGTCGTGCCCGCCTTGGCCGGCGCTGGAGCACCCGAGGGGGGCGGACTGTAGCGAGACAGGCGCGCGATCGTGAAGCTAGTGCTGACCCGCTCAGTGTGACCCTTGGGGCCGATGAGGGCACTCGCCGTGACCCGCTCCCCCTGAGTGAAGGAGTGCGTCGGAACGAAGCTCGCACCTGGGCTGCTCAGATACGACTCGAGCCGTCCGCCGTGCCGGCCGCTACGCGAACCAGAGACCGAGACATCCGCGATCTCGCTCGCGGGAACCCCCAGAAAGCTGATCTGGGTCTGCGGTGAGGCGTCCGGGCGTTCCGTTCAGCGGCGAGATGGCGAGCGCCGGTGCGCCCGCCGCCGACGCGGTAGGCAGCGTCATCGCCGCAAGAAGCGCAAACGCGCCAAGCCGCGCTTTAGCTCCCGCTCGTGCTAGCGCCGCTACCCTAATCGTCCTCATGCTTCCGCCTCCCCGTCGGGTTCTACGGACCATCGGTCCGGCATCTACTGTCAATTCGCCGATACGCACCTAACACCCTCTCGAAGGCCAGGTAGCGCCGGCGTGTACGCAGTAGGCGGGGGCCACCGCGCGGCCCGCGGACGAAGCGAGCCTGAGGGCTCGCTTCGAGCGGTGGCCGTCGTAGTGCCCGACGAGCCTCAGATTGAGGATCGCGAGCCGCAGCTCGTCGACCTCGAGCGGCTGGTACTGAGCGTCTCCACCGACAAGGCGATTCGCTGGGAGGATGACTCGGAAGAGTGGCACGTAGCCTGATCAGCTCCTACCGCTCTCCGTACGCTGCGGGCCGAGATCGTCCACGACGATCATCCAGTCCCAGAGGGTGCCGGCGAGCGACTCGGCGTGCGCCAAGGCGTCAGCGACGCTTGGACACGGATCATGGATGCGCAATCGCCGAGGTGCCGAGCACCTGTCCACTATCGCTGAGGGCCTGCACGGCGAGATATCTAGAGGCATGGGCCAGAGCGATTGTCGTCTCGAAGCCACTCCGGGGCGCCGAGACGACGGGAGCGAGGCCTCGCGGGCTTGATCCGGCCAGCAAGCGCCACTGTGCAACCCCGGTGGCTCCGTTCCAGCTGGCGTCGACGACGAGACCTCCGCGGGCGCCGGAACGCACCGCGATCGCGGGCGGCTGAGCCGGTTCTCCCGACCACGGGAACCTGAACGCGGTGTATGACTGATAGGCCCGGGGGAGGTGAGCGTCGAACAACAGGTGCCCGGCGCGGTCGAATTCGGAGAAGTACGGCTCCTGACCCCAGCCGACGAACCAGCCCCCGCCGGTGAGCGCCTGGAGGTTACCCTGGCTCGCGGCAACCAGGGGAGGGTTCGGGTGTGCGAAGCTCTCGACCAGGGTGGCGGTTTTATCTTCCGGTTTGACCCGTAGGACGATTCCGCGCGACTGCGGATGCACCTTCGGTGTTGCGCCGTTGTCGAAGAACGTGACCGTCCCGTTCGGCTGTTCCACGGCGTCGTGCTGCCAGGCGGGAGTTGCGCCGGGCCCCATCGCAAAGCTCGAATGCTTGCCGCCGATACGCGAGAGTATCTGGCCGCTGGTGCTGTCGACCTTATACGCTGCCCAGGTATTGCGTGAGTCGACCAGCAGATCGCCATCCGGCTCTGCGTCGATCATGTTGACGTGGAAGTAGTCCCACGGCGAGGTCGAGGTGCCATTCGGCCTGACCGGCTGGTAAGAGTCCGAAAGCGCCACATGGTCCAGGCTGTGCCACTCGAACCGGACGAGGCCAGTCCTGAGATCGAGCTCCTGAACGACGGTGTCCGCAACCGCCCCATTGGCCGGCCCGTCTTGGGCCCTCAGGTTGCAGCGGATCGCATCGTAGACCGTGGTGAAGGCGGTGCCGTGTGGGGTGATCAGGAACGCATGCAGGTCGGGCTGATAGCCGTTTCCGGCGCGGACGATTGCGATGTCCTTGTAGGAGCTGTCGGCGATGACGATTCCAGCGTCGCGCCGGCCGTCGGCGATAAGCGGATTCTGCCACCAGGTCAGGACCGGCTTCCCTTCGTATTCCTGTAGACGCAGGTCGGCGGCGCGGGCTCCCGCCGGCACGGGCTTGAACCAGATGAGCTTCCCAGCGCCATCCAGGATCATCGGCCCGTACTGGCCCGGCCCGGCATAGGGGGCCAACAGCACGTCTCCGAGCGCTTGTGTGCCCGTGTTCGCGGTGACAGTGACCGTCGGGGGCTCGAGATCTGGACGAGAGACGAAATGCTGCAGTTCGCTCTCCTTGGGGGGCGGTGGCGGCGGCGGCGGGGTCTCGAGTGAGTGGCTGACGGCATCGACCTCCGCGATTGCGAAGTGCCAGGAGAAGGGTGTGGTGCCGGCTGCACTCCGAAGAGCTGCATGCACGGTGACGGTCTCCCCTTGAGAGAACGGAGTGCTGGGCACGAAGCTCGCTCCGTCTCCCTGCGAATACGCCGCAAGCCGCCCGGGATGTGAGCCGCTGCGCGAGCCGACCACGTCGAGGTCGGCAAGACGAGCAGCTGGGACACCAAGGAAGCTGATCTGGGTATGGAAAGAGGCGTCCATCGTCTCGGGAGCCGGAGAGACGGTGACGGCGCCGCGGGCGAGCGCCGCCGAGGTGTTGAGGTGCGCCGGGGTGCACGCCGGCCCAGCTTTGCTCGTGGAGTCAGCGGTTTCTCCCAATCTGAGCGCTAGCACCGCCACGAGCGCAATGGCGATGAGCACTGCGCGACGGGAGCCGGCGATGAACACCCAGGGCCGCACATTCATCGGGAGGCGCTCATCCCCCCTAGTGCGACGGCACGGATGCACGCGGCGCCTGACGCCGACCGTCTGGTTCGTGACCGTGGCATCTCGGGATTATGGCGTCCCACGCGACGGCGGCGTTCACCAGCCCCTTTGGGACGCCGGCCGGACGTCGAGAGCGCAAGGGTCGGTCACTGAAGCGCTCGCATCCATTGCGGAGCGGTCGTCGAGCGGGCCTCGACGGACAGGCGAGGGCCGTGCCCCGCTGGGTAGTGACCGCCCCGGCACATCTGTAGCACCGCCGTACCTCTTTGTGGGGCAGAACTTGTAGCGCCCGCGGACCTCTTTGTCCAGCGCAACGTCGCGCTGTTCCAGCGTCCCATCCAGGCGTGCCCGCAGACAGGGATCCGCGCGGCCGCCCAGCCCGCTGACTCGAGTTCACTTCCCGGGCTAGCGGCGCGGAGGGCGAGCGGTCGCCCCGGGCGCCACTGCGGCGCGTGTCACCGCGGTGAACAGTCGCGTGAAGTGCTCGACGATCTCGTCTGCCACGCGTCGACGTCCCCGTTGATCCAGTCGACGAGCACCTCGACAACCCCGCCTATCAGCGAGCGGGTGGTCAGCACCGGGTCGAGCTGCAACCGCATGCCGCTACCGGCGAGCGACTGCGCATTTCGCGGGGTCAGATCCGCGAGTTCATGCCTTATCTTGCGACGCAGCCGTTCCAGGCGATCGCTTACACCGACGACCTCCAGAGCGATCACGCGCGCCTTGCGCCGGTCCTCGGTGAGGATTGTCCAGCCGGCCCGCAGGCCCGCTCGCGCCTGCCCTTCGATCGTGTCGGCGTTCGCGGTCGCCTCGGTTGTGCTCACGACGATGTCGCGAACGATGCGCTCGTAGACGCACTAGAGCAAATCCTCTCTGCTGCTGAACGACTCATAGAAGTAGCGTGAGTTCATCGATGCCGCAGTGCTCACGGCGCGAATCGAGGTGTCCGCGTATCCCTGCGTGCCGAACAGCTCAAGACCCGCCTCCAGGAGTCGCTCACGCGTCTGAGCACGACGCTCTGAAGCGGTGATACCTCGGTAGCGTCGAGGTGCTTGCGCAGCCGATCCCACGGGCGACATTCTCGCATGGCCAGGAATCACCGGCCACCGGGCGGGACACGATCGCAGACCGCCAGGCTTCTGGAGCTCGACTCACGCGCGACGCCAGGTGAGGCCGGCTCGAGGCCCTGCCAGCGAACTGCGTCTCGACGTTCAATGCTGTGTCGCGAGCGCGCCTCCTTCTCCTCAGTGGTCGATCAGCCAGTGCTGGATTGGCTGGCACTCCGTGGCCTCTGCGTCGGCAAGCGCCCAGCCGATCCTCTGGATCAACTGAGCGGCGAAGTAATCGCTCGTGAGGTCGCTGGTGGCAATCCGCTCGTCTAGCATCACACCTGCGTCGGGCTTCTCTACGGGTTCGGTGGTAACCAAGATGCGCGGCATCGAGTCACTCCCTTCAGAGACGGTTACGGATGATGAGCAACAGTCGGGGATCCTTGGCCGCTTGCCGCCGCTCCTGCCGCGGTGGACCCGCCGACCGAGCCTCCACCGCCAGCAGCGCGCGTGATCTCGCTAGCTGTGGGCTCATTGCGGCGATGGTCGCGTGCTTGGGCCGCCTGCGCAATGGACGCTGGTCCCAAATCGGCCGCCGCTTCCTCGACAGTCGGACGTCAAGGAGATCGGCCCTAGGATGGGGCAGCCCGTGAGGAGGTCGCCAGGCTGAAGCAACAGCCCGGCATGGATCTGGCAGTCGGTGGCGCCGGCCTAGCGTCGGGGTTGATCGAGCTTGGGCTGATAGATGAGTTCCGGCTCTTCCTCAGCCCCGTGGTGCTTGGAGGCGGCACACCGCACTTCCCGGCCATGGCCGGGACGATCGACCTCGAGCTCCTCGGCACACGCCACGTTTGCCTGAGCTACCCTGGAACCATGGCGGGCGTGCTCCATCCCAGGAGGCAGCCCGGCGCTGTGCGTGGCGGATGAGGAGGCGCGATGGCCGAGAGTGAAGGCATTCTCCTGACCGCCCGTGAACTGATCGTCCTGGTCGCGGTCGTGGTGCTCCTGCTTTGGCTCGCACGCCAGCTGGCCCGCGATCAGCGTCGCTAAGCGCAATCCGGAGGGGAGCGCGGCCCGCCAGGTGGCGCCCTCGCCTAGCTGGTGCTCGCGGGCGCCGGATCGGCCCGGATGACGACGGTGTCGGCGACGGGGATGATCTCATCCACCGCCAACTCGGCGCGCTCGGCGTGCTTGCGAATCGCCTCCGGGCTGCTTGCCTCATAGATGCAGACCGTGCCCACACGGCCATCGTCCTCGCTCAGCACATAGCTGCGGATCCAGCGAATGTCATCTGACATCTGCTCGTCGCCGACTCTTTTCGAGCGCCCTGCCGCATTACCGAGCTCCTCGGGCGAGAGGCCGTCTCGCCCTACGGGCTGAGCATGCTCGCCGGAACGCTGGCACAGGCCATGGACAATGAAGAAATGCAGCGCGTCGATCCCGGTGCGCTCGCCTATCTGATCCTGGCCGCACTGCATGAGGCGTCGGCCCTGATCCTGAGCGCGGAGGATCGGCAAGCCGAGCGCGCACGCGCCGGGCGCGCCGTGGATGTGCTCCTCGGTGGGCTGCATACGCGCTGAGCGCGGGCGACCAAGCCGCCGCCCGCCGACGCACGCGGCCGGCTAGTCACCTGAGTCGTTGATCCGCTGGCAGTTCAGGCCCGGGCCAGGCCGCAAACGTGCGGGGCCCGGGCTCGCTCGTGATGCTTGAGAAATGACGACTCGGGTGACTAGGCGGGAGCGGGCACCGCACCGACCTGCTGCAACAGGCCGAGGGCGTCCCACACGGTCCACTCCTCGACGATCTTGCCGTCGGCGATGCGGTGGATCGAGATCGCTTCGACCGCGATCGGCTTGCCGGTGGGCTGCACTCCGATCAGCTCGCCGCGATGGGTGCCGCGGCCGATCCAACGGGTGACGACCCGATCGCCGCTCGAGGAGATCTCCTGCACGTCCCAGTGGCCGTCGACGGCGTCCTGGTAGAGGCCAACCCGCGCCCTGACACCATCTGGACCCTCGGCGGGTGGAGCCTGCGGACCGTGGGAGACATAGTCGGCGGCGATGATCTCGTCGGCGACTTGGGAGCGGCGGTCGTTGCAGAACTCCTCGAAGAATCGGCGTACAAGTTGCTCATTCTCGACAGACATTGGCCTCCTCCGCAGTCGTGGTGGGCGCGACCGTAGCGCTAGCGAGCCGGACTGGGATACTCGCCACCGTGAGCGCCTTCGTTGCGGCCGGTGGCGGGTTCCTGCTGGCGGTGCTGTGGTTCGATTTGATGTTCGGCGTGCAGGTGCGCGGGCACCGCGGGCCGGATCTGCCCGCGGAGGTGCTCGCGTCGATCGCCGCGTACTACGGACGTGTCACCACCGCGGCCAGACCGATGAATCGCCTGATTGCGCTGACGATGCTCGCGACGCTCGCGGCCATCGTCTACGAGCTGGCCAGCGAACTGCACCCGCGCTGGGTCGGCTGGGCCTCCCTCGCCCTCGCCGGCGCTGCGATCCTCCTCGCCGCGCTGCATACGGTGCCGAACGCCGTGCGGCTCGGCGCGCGCACCGACACCATCGGGCGCCAGAGCGAACTGGCCAGGTCGATCTGCCGTGAGCACCTGCTGTGCTTCGGAGCGATCGCGCTGCTGATCGCGATCCAGCTGTCCTTCGCCTGACGGGCAGGCAGCGTCCCGCGAGCGCGGCGCGTTCCTCCGCGACGCCCCGAGCCTCGTCTGCTAGCCCGCCGTGTAGGTCGCATACAGCGAGGTCTGCTCGCTGTCGGTCGTCACCGTGCCGAACGGGTTGCTCGGGCCCGAGGCGTAGGAGTTGGTGTTGTAGTCGCGCGAGGAGGCAACGCTCGTGTAGCGGAAGCCCGCGACTTTGGCCGTGGCGCCGGTGATGACACCGATCCAGTAGTTGCCCGCGGCCAGTTTCACCGGGGAGGCGAAGACGAGTTCATACCAGCCAGCGGCGTTCGTGCTCTTGAATGTCAGCTGTTCGCTGACCGCGAGCAGCGCGGCGGGCGTACCGCTCGAGTCGCCATAAATGAGGCCCTTTAGTAGCTGCTGGCCAGTGGTTCCCGTCGGGGCCAGGTAGACATTGAGCTTGGTGAGCGAGGCCGCGGTGGAGAGCGCGTAGCGGTTCACGCGCTTGCGTTCGGAGGCGAAGACGTCCGAGGAGGCGCCGACGCTCGTCTTGCCAAACGTGGCCGTGGCCGTGCCCGTGCCGCTGAAGCTCACTTCATGCAGGCCGGTGGTGTCGTTGCCGTTGATCAGCCAGACGCCGCTGGCGGGACCGGCCGCGGTGGGAGTGAAGGCGACCGTCTCGGTGAGCGATTCGCCGGGCGCGATCGTGGTTCCCTCCGGGAGCGAGGTCGTGGCTGCGAAGGCGCCGCCGCTCGGCGGCTTGGACTTCGTGATCGTGATGTTCGTCCCGCCGGTGTTGGTGACCGTGAAGGACTTTCTTCACCGTCTTGCCGACTTCAACTTCGCCGAAGTTGCTCTGTTCACCCGTCACCTGCAGCACGCCCGGCAGGCCCGCGCTGCCGGACAGCCCGACCGACGCGTTTCCGGCGGTCGTTTCCAGTCCGATTTCACTGCTGAAGTTGCCCAGTTCCGTCGGTTCGAAGGTGACGTTGATGCGTGATCGAGTGGCCGGCCGCGATCGTGCTGCCTGACGGCGGGCACGCCCGTGGCTCCGAATGGCGCAGCCGGCAGTTTGACGGCGTTGATCGTCAGCGGAGCGCCGCCGACGTTGCGGAACGTCGCCGCGCCGGACAGCTGACCGCCGACGGCCGTGCCGCCGAAGGAGACGACGGGCGGGCTGCTGATGAGCTGCGCGGCCGCGGACTGTCCGGTGCCCGACATCGCGAAGGACCGCCGCTCGTTTCGCCGTGAGCGTGCCCCGACAGCCGGTCTGGTCGGTTGAACGTGAGCGGGACTGATCGTCTGGCCCGCCGAGTGGCCGGCAGCGCGTCTGGCGTCGGCGTGAACTGAGCGGGACGCTCGATCGTGTCGTGGCCGTTCGCCGTCAGCGTGAGCGTCTGGCTGCTGTGCCGATGGTCGTCGTCGGGAAGTCCGTGGTGGGCCCTGTCAGCAGCGGCGTGACCGGCGATCCGAAGCCGAGCACCTTGCCTTCGCGCGTGCCGACGTACAGTCGGCCCGCCCCCACGCCGGGGGTGGCGAACTTCGAGGCGGTGCCGATCGGCGCGCTCCAGCGCAGCACGGGCTTGCCTTCGACGGGGATCGGGTCGTAGGCGCGCAGCTGGGCGCCCGCGCCTGTGCCGTTGGGCGCCCACACGATCCAGACGAGCGCCGAGCCCGACTTCGTGCCTTCGGAGGTGATCACCGGCGCACCGGAGCCGAAGCCGAAGGCGTCCGGTGAGCTCGCCTGCCAGCGACAGCGTCGGCTGGCCCGTGCCCGAGAGGCCGTACTTGTAGACGTCGAGGTTGCCCGAGCCGCCGCTGCCGGTCTGCCGCTGGGCGAGGCCGTCGGGATGTAGACCCAGCCGCCGTCGCCGGGCCAGACGCCCGGCCGCGACCACACGCCGCCGTAGGGGCCGATCCGCTGCACGACGTTGTCGCCGCCGCCCGAGCCCTGCTTGAAGCCGCCGAGGTTCGTCGCGGTTGAGCAGGTAGACGTAGCCGTCCTTGCCGACCGCGACGGCGAGATGCGGGACGCGCGGCGTGCCGAAGTACTGATCGTTCAGGCCGGTGACGCCGCCCGAGGCGAAGTCCGCGTCGCTGGGTCGAGTTCCTGCGCGTCGAAGGGCGCGAAGAAGTCGACGGGCTTCAGCGCGCCGTCGGCCTGCACTGCAGCGCGCACGATCGACTCGCCGAGGCTCGCCGGCGGGGAGCCGCCCGGCGTCGGCGTCGAGGGCGCGCCGCCGTTGCCGGTGGCGATGAACAGCCGTGCCCGGGCCGTCGGACATCAGGCCCGCGCCCGACTGCCAGATGCCCGCGCCGTTGCCCGATGCGACCGCGACCCAGCGCGCCTTCACTTCGCCCTGCGGTCGACACGCCGAACACCCAGCCCTGCCAGGGAGTGTCATCGCAGTGCGAGCCGAAGGCCGCGTAGACCACGCCGTTCATCAGCAGCAGGCCGGGCCGCTGCAGCTCCCTGGTGGGCTGGAAGGTCTGGCCGGGCTGGTTCTGCGCGGTTCCGCCAAGCTGCACCGGGAAGCCGGGCTGCTCGGTCCCCGTGGCGAGGTTGATCGCGTCCATGAACCACAGCGCGGGGCCGGAGGTGCCCGAGGCGTAGGTCTTGTGCGTGAGATAGGCGATGTTGGCGGTCGGATCGATCACCGGCGTCGCCGTCACGCCGACGTTCGGCGCCAGATCGCCGCAGCCGATGTCCGCTGCCTTCCACGGCGTCCCGAGGTTCAGCGGCGCCGGCCAGCGCATCTCGCCGGTCGCCGGGTCGAGCCCGTAGACCTTGTTGTTCTCGGTTGCCACCAGCAGCGTGCCGTTGGCGAGCAGCGGCTGGGCGTAGACCTGCCCCTTCGACGGTCGCCGACCAGAGCTGACCGAAGGTTCCGCCGCTGACGAGCTGCGGCGTCAGCGAGCTCTGTTCGGGATACCAGCCGTCGCGCAGATCTCGCCGGCGTTCGTGATGCCTTCGCCGAGCGCCGGTGCTGTGCCCGCCAGCGCGATCAGCGCGACCAGGACGAGCAGCGCGCCCGGCCGTCGCGGCGACAGGCTCGGGGACGCCGTGAGGGCTCGGGCGTGCCGTGACGCTGCTTCGAGTACTCGCTTGATCGTCTCCCCGAGCATCCCTGCCGGTTCCCCCAGTCTGATGTGACACTCATCGGCCGCACACGGCGATCGCAGACACAACTACAGCCTCCACGCAAAGCGTGCACGCGTTTCACCTGTGGCGCACGGACTCGCCGCCGCGTCGCTATCCGGTCCTCTGCACCTCGAAAGTCTGCCCTGCCGCGCGCAGGCGCTCGACCAGCACATCGCCCATCGCGGTCGCCGGCGTCAGCACGCCGGCGCGCGGGGGAAGGCGCTCGCCGTCGAGCGCGAGACACAGCACGCTCTCGCCGAGCATCACCGCGGTGGCGTTGTAGCCCGGGTCGCCCTGTGCGGCGATCCGGCAGACGTAGCGCGCGCCGCCAGAGGTCCGCGTCTGAATCTCGATGCGGAAGAAGCCCCGCTCGCGGCTGCTCGCACCAGGGCCCTGGCCGGGGGACGGCAGCACGCGGTCCAGCACGGCGCGCGTGGGCTCGAACGACAAACCGGCCGCCAGCGCGCCCACGCCACCGGCCATCGCGCCGGCGAGAACGGGGGCGAGCGCCCCGGACCCGAAGCCCATCACCTCGCGGTAGCGGAAGTGGGACCCGTAGGCCCAGTTCTGCAGCGCGCTGCTGCGGCGCACCACGCGCGTGTTGATCTGACCCATGATGAATGGGCCCACCCACCCACCGAGGTCGCGCTCGCGCCGCGCGCCGCGCATGTCCCGCTCGGCGCCCAGGCACGGCTCGGCGGCACGGTCGGGGCTAAGGCCATAGGGGTCCTCGAGCAGCCGCGCAAGCCCGGGGTCGCGCCTGGCGTCGTCCACGGCGCCCGTCAGGGATGCGACCGTCCCGCCGCTGAGCCCGCCCCTCATCGCCCTCACCACGAGGGTCGTGTCCTCGAGCTCACCGGTCCCGTCCGCGGTCGCAGCCTCGTGCAGCAGCAGCACGCCGAGGTCGGAGGGGATTGAGTCAAAGCCACAGCTGTGCACGATGCGAGCCCCGCTCTTCGCCGCGACGGCGTCGAAGCGGTCGATGGCCTCGCGCATGAACAGCACCTCGCCGCTGAGGTCAGCGTAGTGAGTCGCGGCGGTCGCGCACGCCTCGACCACGGGCAGCCCGTATCGGCGGTAGGGGCCCACGGTGCTCGCCACCGCGCGCGCCGCGCCGGCGAGCTCTCCGAGCGAGCCCGGATCGGTCGTATCGGCAACGAGCAGCGGCCACTGCGAAGCGCTGCCCGCGAGGGAGGACTGCACGTCACGCAAGCGCTCCCGCGAGCGTCCTGCGAGCCCGATGCGAGCGCCCTCGGGGGCGGCGCGGGCGAGGTACTCCGCGGTCAGCCGCCCGACGAAGCTCGTTGCTCCGAAGAGCACGGCGTCGAGATCGCGCTCGGCGCTCATGTGCCGAACACTAACCGCCCGAAGCGCCCAGGACCAGCAGCAGTCCCGCGCCGCTCGGCACCACGGCTTCGCTGAAGCGCTCGTCGCAGCCGATCAGCGAGCGGAGGCCATGGACCTCATCGGCGTGGGACAGCACGTTGTCGACGGCCAGCAGGCCTCCGGGCCTCAGCACGCGCACCAGGTCCGGCCAATAGCTCGTGTAGGCCGACCGTTCGGCATCGAGGAAGATCATGT
Source organism: uncultured Solirubrobacteraceae bacterium (assembly GCA_963767655.1). GTDB lineage: Bacteria > Actinomycetota > Thermoleophilia > Solirubrobacterales > Solirubrobacteraceae > Palsa-744. The sequence continues at coordinate 143,126 of CAVYET010000003.1, forward strand.
CCCACGCTCCGTCGGAGCCCCGGCGCAGCGTCTCGGCGGCGTCCTCGACCCGGAGCTCGACCACATCGCGCAGGCCAGCGCGCTCGAGGTTCTCAGCCGCCAGGGCACTGCGCTCGGCGTCGAGGTCGACGCTGACCATCCTCCCTGCGACGCTGCGCACGGCATCGGCCAGCCACAGCGTCGAGTAGCCGTTGGAGGTCCCGATCTCCAGCAGCCGCCGCGCGGCCGTTGCACGCACGAGCAGCGCCAGCACGCGTGCGCTGTCGGGCTCGACGTTGCGCAGCCGCTCGAGCCGGTCGGCCTTGGCGGCGTCGTGCTCGGAGCCGTAGCGCTGCAGCTCATCGACAAGCGCCAGCAGCGTCTCGTCCATCGATGGAGCGATCCCTATGCCGGGCTGACGACCACGAGCGGGATCGGGCGGCTCGTCCGGGTCTGGTAGGCGTCGTAGCGGCCATGGTTGTTCTCGTTCACCAGCCGCCACAGCCGATCGTAGTCGTCATCGCCGCGCTCTAGGACGCGCGCGGACCCGGGACTCCTCCTGCGCCCGACCTGAACCTCCACCTCGGGCTTGGCGCGCACGTTGAACAGCCATCCCGGCGGCTGGTCGGAGCCTCCGTTGGAGGCCACGAGCACGTAGTCTCCTCCGTCGGTCGCATAGACCAGGGCGTTGCATCGCTGTGCACCGCTGCGCCTGCCCGTGCTGCGTAGCAGCAGCGTCGGCACCAGGACCATCCGGTGTCCCATCCTGCCATCGCTGCGCTCGTAGATGAGCTGGTGGAGCTTGAGGACCGAACCCTGGATTGTGTCGGAGAGACCCACGCGGCGAGTTTACCCCTCGGGCAGCTCGAGTTCTGGAACGTCGATTTCAGTCATTGACAGGCGCCCACCCGTGCGGAGAATGGGTCCTGACGCGACGTTGTCGGTGAGCGGCGACCGTCGGCCAACAGGACCTGATCATGGAAGAACTCCTGCGATGCGCTTGATACGAGTGAGCCGGCCAACGCCAGCGATGGCGGTTGCGCTCCTCGCGCTCGTCTTGGCCATGGCGCCGCTCGCATCGGGCGCTCCGGTCGCCTTCGTCGCCCAGACGCTGGGCTGACGAGCAAACAGCAGCGCCATGTCAAGTCGATCGCCGACGAGGAGATCCAGGCCAAGGCCGCCAACCTGTCGGTCTCCTCGGCGAGGACGGCCGCCAGTGCCGCGCATGCAACCAACGCGGCCAACGCTGCGAACGCCCTCGACGCGGCGAACGCGACAAATGCCCTCAACGCCACCAACGCGGCCAACGCGGCCAGCGCGGCCAGTGCCGCCAACGCGAACAACGCGGCCAACGCCGGCACCCTGGACGGCGATCCCGCGAGCGCCTTCGAGCCCTCGTCGCACTTCGTTCGCAGCGGGCTGATCACCGCTGCCGTGGGCCAGAGCGTTCCGCTCGCCAGCTTCGGCCCGTTCACCCTGACCCTGAGCTGCACCGAAAACGCGGGCGAAGAGACAGCGCGGATCGACGCGACCTCGAGCGAAGCGAACTCCGAGGGATACGCCAAACAGATGCCGACCCCCGGCACTCCCTACGAAGTCATCCAGAGCAGCGCCCCCACGTTCGCCGACTACGACGACAACGCCGCGGACTTCTTCACGCCGGGCGGAAAGACCTACATCGCCGACCTGACGGTGGGGGTCAACTTCGCCGGCTTCGCCTGCTTCGCCAACGCCCTGGTCAGCCCGAGCTGACACAGGCGGGTCGAGCCTTCTCAGCCGGAGTCATTCAACTTCGCCCACACCCGAGCGCCCGCTCGTGGCGATTGGCACGCCGTTGGCCCAGTCGATCTCCATCGACATCTTCGTGTTCAATAGCGGCGGGAGGTTCGCGACGACCTTTCTCGTCGCGGTTTCGATCACATCGCCCGAATCCCCGACGAAGACGTAGCGGCCGTTGAGTGAGCGTTGGAGCCAGCCGCCCCGTCCGCAGTCGTAAGCGCACGGGCTCGTGGTGCCGGCCAGCCCGGCCACCGGGATAGCGGTTATCTGAGTGGGCGCAACGCCTTCGGCGACCCGCGACACGTCGTAGTCCCGCACCAGTTTGTTCACCGAGTCGACCACGTACAGTTCCTTCTCATCGGGCTGCAGCGAGATCCCGTGGCTGGGCGCCGAGTCAGGAAGTTCAATTGTGATCGGCCCGAAGGAGACGGTGAAGAGCACTTTCCCGGTCGTGATGCTCGAGACCTGGAAGCCGTCGATTTCGGTAGCAGTCGTGAACGCAAGTGTGTTCGAGCCGTTAACCGTGAACGGCCGCACACCTGCAATGAGCGGACCGACGTAGCGAACCGTGCCGGTGCTCGCTTCGTAGACCCCGAGGTAGTTGTAGTCGCGCCCGGCGAGGTATACGTATTGGCCATTCTTTGATACGACGGTGTTGTGGGCATTGGCGCCCCCCTGAATCGTCCCCACGACCGCCCCGTTGGACGTGCTGAGGATGTTCCAAATGCCACTGGGCGAGTTCTCGCCGGTGGGGACGTAGAGCAGCTTGCCGTCGGGGCTGATCATGCCGGAATCGATGCCGGTTTCGAGGTGGACGGTCCACACGACTTTTTCAGTCACGAGGTTATAGGCGAGCACCGAGCCGTTTCCATTTGCCCCGCCGTCCCCGCCGTACATGATGTAGAGGATGTCCGAGTTGGGGACCATTGTCATGCCTCTCGTCCCAGCGGCGAGCTGGGGCAGACTGAATGTCTTGACCAGGCTGAACCCGTTGTCAATGTCGTAGACGTAGATGGTGCCTTCCAGGAAGACGTACTCCAGGTGTTCGATGCCCGATCCTTCTGCCACGAGCGCACTCGGCGCCGAGATCGCCGCCGCGGACGGCCCGTCCGCGTTGATAGCGGTCACCGACACGCGCAGCGTCAAGTTCAGGTCAGCGTGGGCGACGGTATAGGTCTGATTTGTGGCGCCTTCGATAGGCGTGCAGTTTTCACCGTCGGCTTCACAGCGCTGCCAGTGATATTCATAGGCGGTCGGGTTTTCGCTCCACTTGCCCGTGCTGGCGCTCAGCGTCTGGCCCACCTGCGCGGTGCCCGAGATCGTCGGTAGTTCGGTGTTTTCGGGAACCGAGGCCGGGGGCGCGCTGGGCGTGTAGGTCGCGTAGAGCGAGGTCTGCTGGTTGTCGCTGGTGACCGACCCGAAGGGATTGCTCGGTCCCGAGGTGTAGGTGTTCGAGTTGTAGTCGCGGCTGGCCGAGACGCTGTCGTAGCGATAGCCGGCCACGTCGGCGGTGGTGCCGGTGAGAACGCCGATCCAGTAGTTGCCGGCGGTGAGGCTGACGGGTGAGGGGAAGGTGAGGTCGTACCAGCCGGCGGCCTGCGTGCTGCTGAACGTGATCGGGTTGGTCGTGCCGAGCAGAGCGCCGGGTTTGCCGGCGGAATCGGCGTAGAGCACACCCTCCAGCACCTGTGCTCCCGAGGTCCCGGTCGGCGCCAGGTAGATGCTCAGCTTGGTGACCGAACCGGCGGTGGGCAGCGCGTAGCGGTTGACGCGCTTGCGGTTGGCCGCAAACTGTTCGGAGGAGGCGCCGACGCTCGTCTTGCCGAAGGTGGCCGTCGAGGGAGCCGGCTGCACGAGCCCGGTCTGCGCCGAGACGGCGGCTTTGGACGGCCCGTCCGCGTTGATAGCGGTCACCGACACGCGCAGCGTCAAGTTCAGGTCAGCGTGGGCGACGGTATAGGTCTGATTTGTGGCGCCTTCGATAGGCGTGCAGTTTTCACCGTCGGCTTCACAGCGCTGCCAGTGATATTCATAGGCGGTCGGGTTTTCGCTCCACTTGCCCGTGCTGGCGCTCAGCGTCTGGCCCACCTGCGCGGTGCCCGAGATCGTCGGTAGTTCGGTGTTTTCGGGAACCGAGGCCGGGGGCGCGCTGGGCGTGTAGGTCGCGTAGAGCGAGGTCTGCTGGTTGTCGCTGGTGACCGACCCGAAGGGATTGCTCGGTCCCGAGGTGTAGGTGTTCGAGTTGTAGTCGCGGCTGGCCGAGACGCTGTCGTAGCGATAGCCGGCCACGTCGGCGGTGGTGCCGGTGAGAACGCCGATCCAGTAGTTGCCGGCGGTGAGGCTGACGGGTGAGGGGAAGGTGAGGTCGTACCAGCCGGCGGCCTGCGTGCTGCTGAACGTGATCGGGTTGGTCGTGCCGAGCAGAGCGCCGGGTTTGCCGGCGGAATCGGCGTAGAGCACACCCTCGATCGCCTGCGCTCCCGAGGTCCCGGTCGGCGCCAGGTAGATGCTCAGCTTGGTGACCGAACCGGCGGTGGGCAGCGCGTAGCGGTTGACGCGCTTGCGGTTGGCCGCAAACTGTTCGGAGGAGGCGCCGACGCTCGTCTTGCCGAAGGTGGCCGTCGAGGGAGCCGGCTGCACGAGCCCGGTCTGCGCCGAGACGGCGGCTTTGGACGGCCCGTCCGCGTTGATAGCGGTCACCGACACGCGCAGCGTCAAGTTCAGGTCAGCGTGGGCGACGGTATAGGTCTGATTTGTGGCGCCTTCGATAGGCGTGCAGTTTTCACCGTCGGCTTCACAGCGCTGCCAGTGATATTCATAGGCGGTCGGGTTTTCGCTCCACTTGCCCGTGCTGGCGCTCAGCGTCTGGCCCACCTGCGCGGTGCCCGAGATCGTCGGTAGTTCGGTGTTTTCGGGAACCGAGGCCGGGGGCGCGCTGGGCGTGTAGGTCGCGTAGAGCGAGGTCTGCTGGTTGTCGCTGGTGACCGACCCGAAGGGATTGCTCGGTCCCGAGGTGTAGGTGTTCGAGTTGTAGTCGCGGCTGGCCGAGACGCTGTCGTAGCGATAGCCGGCCACGTCGGCGGTGGTGCCGGTGAGAACGCCGATCCAGTAGTTGCCGGCGGTGAGGCTGACGGGTGAGGGGAAGGTGAGGTCGTACCAGCCGGCGGCCTGCGTGCTGCTGAACGTGATCGGGTTGGTCGTGCCGAGCAGAGCGCCGGGTTTGCCGGCGGAATCGGCGTAGAGCACACCCTCGATCGCCTGCGCTCCGGAGTGTCCGGTCGGCGCCAGGTAGATGCTCAGCTTGGTGACCGATCCGGCCGTGGGCAGCGCGTAGCGGTTGACGCGCTTGCGGTTGGCCGCAAACTGTTCGGAGGAGGCGCCGACGCTCGTCTTGCCGAAGGTGGCCGTCGTTTCGGAGGAGCTTGCGTGGACGGCGCCACTGCCGAGGACGCTCGCGCTCGCGGCGAGAGATGACCCGACCAGCGCCAGGCCAACGCACAGGCACAGCAATACCCGGCTCACGTTAGGCCTCCATACCGATCGTCACCTTCTCCTCGAGCGCACCCTCTGCCCCGCCAAGGGGAAAGAGTACAGGTATCGGGCCGGCGACCCCTCCGAGCCCGGCCGGCGCGGCGAGCAAGACCTATTGGGAGCCCACCTGCGGCACGCTCAGGAGCCCTCCCGGGCTCGGCGCCCGCACGCCGGGGTGGCCCGCACTCAGCGCCTGCGCGCTTGAGTTCCTGCGGTACATGTACTCGCGGGTCATGGGCGTCGAGTCGGTCAGGCCCTTGGTCCACAGGATCTGGGCCAGGTCGAGCTTGCCGTAGCGGAACGCCGCCGCCGATCCGCGCAGGTACAGCCGCCACATCCGCGCGAAGCGTTCGCCGTACATCCTGTGCACGCGCTGCAGCGAGGCCTCGAAACGGGCCGACCACTCATCGAGCGTGCGCGCGTAGTGGCGGCGCAGGCTCTCGAAGTCGACGGGGTGGAAGTCGCGCGCGGGCAGCAGCGCGAAGATGCCCTCGAGCGTGGGCAGATGCCCGCCGGGAAAGATGTAGCGGTCGATCCACGGGCTGACGGGCCGCTCGACGGTCTGGGTGATCGTGTGCAGCAGCGAGAGGCCCTGCGCCTTCAGCGCCCGGTCCACCGCGGCCATGTAGGCCTCGTAGTTGCCGGCGCCGACATGCTCATACATGCCGACGGAGACCACCCGGTCAAAGCTGGCGTCGGCGGGCAGGTCCTCGTAGTGGCACAGATCGACGCTCACCGTGGAGGCGAGGTTCTCGGCCTCGATGCGCCGCCGGCTGGCGGTGAGCTGCTCGCGACTGAGCGTGATGCCATGTGCCCTGACCCCATAGCGCCGCGCGGCGGCGATGATCAACTCGCCCCAGCCAGAGCCGATGTCCAGGAGCGTCATGCCGGGGCGCAGATCCAGCTTGCGCAGGATGTGCTCGACCTTCTGGCGCTGGGCCGCCTCCAGGGAGTCGGAGGGGCGCTGGAAGTAGGCGCAGGAGTAGCTCATCGAGCGGTCCAGCCACAGGGCGTAGAAGTCGTTGCCGAGGTCGTAGTGATGACGGACGTTCTTGGTCTGACGGGACTTGGAGTCGCGCCGAGGAGAGGCGCGGCGGACGAGCCTTGCGGCCCAGGGTGAGAGCTCGACGCGGTTCAGCAGGGCCAGGCGGCCGATCTCGGCGAGGTCACCCTGCACCTCGATCTCGCCGTTCATGTAGCCCTCGCCCACGGCGAGATCCATGTGGCGTCGCATGCGGCGCACCACCGCACGCGTCTTCAGGTGGACGTGAAGCCAGGACTGCGGACCGTACTGACGGGTATCCCCGTCCCAGTAGGTGACGGTGAGCCCACCTGTCTTGATCCGGGAGAGGATCAACTCGCATTGCCGCTTCTCAAACACGCAAGCGCTCCCTTTGCAATCGACCTTCGCGATTCGATGAGTGCAGTGTGGAGCCTACCCGCTGTTGCATGCTCCGCCAACATTCCCATCTCCCAAGGGTCCCGGGCTAGATCGTCGTGCAGCTCGCCGGTGCGACGCTCGCGGCCCTGATCCTACACGGGATCATCGAAGGGGCCGGGCGGCGGAGCCGCCGGATCAGGAGCCCACAGGGCGCGCTTGAGACCGAGGTCGCCGACCCCTCCAAACGCTGAGGGGATGTGCAGCCCGCCGTGCAGCCGAGAGTTCGCATGACGTCGCAGCGCTGAGGCGATAGCCTGGGTGCAGGGCGAAGAACAGGAGCGAGAGAGTGGCCACGACGAGTACCGCGGCGCGCGAGTTGCCCGCCCTCAGGGCATCGACGGTGTGCGAGGCATTCCAGATCACCGCCGGCGAAAACGCCGCGCGGGTCGCTCTGCGAACCCCGGGCGCCGAGATCGAGCTGACGTATGCCGAGGCGGCCGAGCGCATACGCGATATCGCAACGGGCCTGCACGCGCTCGGGGTGCGCCGCGGCGACACGGTTGCGCTGATGCTCCTCAACCGGCCCGAGTTCAACCTCTGCGACGCGGCCGGGATGCACCTCGGAGCGACATCGTTCTCGATCTACAACACCTGCTCGCCCGAGCAGATCGCCTACCTGTTCGCTAACGCCGGCAACCGGGTCGTGATCACCGAGATGCAGTTCCTCGAGGCGATTCGGGCCGCCGGGGTGGACTCGCTCGAGCACGTGATCTGCGTGGACGGCCAGCCGGAGCGGACGCTGGCGCTCGCGGATGTCGAAGCGTCAGAGGCCGGGAGCTTTGACTTCGAGGCGGCATGGCGAGCGGTCAGGCCCGAGGATGTGATCACGATCTGCTACACGTCCGGCACCACCGGGCCGCCCAAGGGCGTCGAGCTGACCCACGCGAACATGCTCGCCGAGGGCCGCGCGGCAGGATCCATGATCACCCTGGGGCCCGGCGATCGCATCACCTCCTACCTTCCCCATGCGCACATGGCAGACCGCTTCACGTCGCACTACTCGATGATGTTCTACGGCTGCGAGGTCACGGTGATCGCGGATCCGCGCGCTGTCATTACCGCGCTGCCCGAAGTGCGCCCGACGATCTGGGGCGCGGTGCCGCGCATCTGGGAGAAGATGAAGGCCGGACTCGAGGCCGCGATCGAGTCCGAGCCCGACCCCGCGCGCAAGGCGGCCGCGCAATGGGCGATCGACACCGGATTGCGGCGCGTACGCGCCGAGCAGGCCGGCGAGGAGCTCTCGGCGGAGCTGATCGCCGAGCACGCCCGCGCGGACGAGTTGGTGCTCAGCAAGCTGCGCGACCGTATCGGCCTGGCCGACGTGAGGATGCTCACCGCCGGCGCAGCACCGACGCCTCTCGATGTGCTCGAGTTCTTCCACGCGCTAGGTCTGCCGATCTGCGAGCTGTGGGGCATGTCCGAGCTGTCGTGCATCGCCAGCTGCAACCCGCCCGAGCGGCCGCGGATCGGCACCGTGGGCCCGGCGCTGCCGGGCGTCGAGCTGCGCCTCGCCGAGGACGGCGAGCTGCTCTGCCGGGGACCGATCATGATGCGCGGCTACCGCTCGGACCCCGAGCGCACCACCGAGGCGATCGACGCCGAGGGCTGGCTGCACACGGGGGACATCGCCACCATCGACCCGGACGGCTATGTGCGGATCGTCGATCGCAAGAAGGAGCTGATCATCAACGCGGCCGGCAAGAACATGTCGCCCGCCAACATCGAGGGGCAGATCAAGGCATCGAGCCCGCTCATCGGTCAGGCCATCGCGATCGGCGATCGGCGCCCCTACAACGTCGCGCTGATCGTGCTCGACGCCGACAGCTCCGGCGCGTGGGCCGCCCAGCACGGCCTCGCAGACGCCTCGCCGGCGACCCTCGCCCGCGACGCGGGCGTCCACGCCGAGGTCGCGCGCGGCATCGAGGCGGCCAACGCCCACCTCAGCCGCGTCGAACAGGTCAAGCGCTTCGCGATCCTGCCCTGCGACTGGCTGCCGGGCGGCGACGAGCTGACGCCGACGATGAAGCTCAAGCGCAGGCCGATCGCCGAGAAGTACGCGTCGGAGATCGACGCCCTTTACAGCGAGGGCTAGCGCGCGTCAGCGCTCGGGGCGATCCGCCCGCGCGGCCGTTATCGTCTCGCGCAGCGTCTGCAGCGCATTGTGCCGGGGACGCCAGCGCAGCTCGCGCCGTGCCTTCTTCGTGTCCATGATCACCGGCTCGCGGAAGGCGCTGACCCACTGCGCCTGCGCGGGCAGGAAGCCCAGGTACCCGATCATCTCCGCCACCGCGTCGACGGCCAGCTCGGGTACCGGAATTGAGTACCAGCCGAGCTCGCGCGCGAGCTCGGCGACGGTGAGCTGACCGGGTCCCGCGATGTTGTACGCACCGGGCCTGCCTCGGCCGAGCACGGCGGCCCGCATGGCGCTGGCAACGTCGTCGTGGTGCACCAGCTGGAAGCGCGCGCCTGGATCGGGTAGTACAGGCTTGAGAATCGGCACGTCCTCGAGCAGGCGCAGGACGGGCACCGGCAGTCGCTCGGATATCAGCGTGTAGGGCATGCTGTGAATCAAGAGCTGCGCGTCGGGTCCGGCAACGATGCAGGGACGCAGCACGTAGGCCGCGGTGGAGCTGCGGTCCAGGGTCTTGTGCAGGAGCTTCTCGACCGCCGCCTTGTGGGCCGAGTAGTACAGGCTGGAGCTGCCACGCGCGGGAACATCCTCGGTCAGCGGCTGGGGGTTCTCTCGATGGAAGCCGTAGGCGGCCACCGAGGAGGCGTAGACGACGCGCTCGGCGCCCGCCGAGGCAGCCGCCTCGAACACGTTGCGCGAGCCGTCGAGGTTGACCGCCGAGCTCTCCTTCGGCCCGCCCATGATGATGAAGGCCAGGTGCACAACGACGTCGGCATCCTGCACCAGCTCGGCCACGGCGTCGCGGTCGAGCACGTCGCCGCGGCGGTAGGACACCTTCTTCCAGCCGTGCTCGGCCGGGTCGAACGGCCGCCGCGCCATGCCGAGCACCCGCCCCACCTCGCGGGAGCGCTCGAGCACCGCGACCACCGCCTGGCCGACCTCGCCGGTCGGGCCGGTGACGGCCACGGTCAGGCCCGCCGAGGGCGCGGAGCGTCGTGCCATCCGTGCTTTCTATCGCACCGCCGAGCTCTTGCGCACCGCCGAGCTCTTGCGGGGCCTGGCTGCTGCCGGCGAGCTCCTCGGCGGCCCGCGGTCAGGCCTCTGACGCGCCGTTCATCCGGGACGAGCGAAGCGAAGCCGGCTGGGGCGCATGGCCGCCGCGAGCGTGAGCGCCGCGGGCCCGGCGGGTCGCCTTGGCGCCGGCCTGATGGCCGCCCGCCCGCGCGCGCGCGTAACGCTCGGCGGCGCTGAGGAGCTCGCACATCGACTGCTCGATGCCCGCGCACAGCACCGCGATGTCGGGCGCCTGGTCATAGTCACCGGTGACGCCGAACGTCAGCGCGCCGTTGTAGGAGAAGATCGCGACGCCGATGCGCACGTGCCCGGCGATCGGCACGTAGGGGAAGCACTCGAGCAGCCGTCGCCCACCCGCGTAGAGCGGTCGCTGGGGCCCGGGGACGTTGGTCGTCACCGTGTTGATGCTGCGCTGGGGCACGCGCGCGGCGACGCGAAGGCCCAGCGCGAGCAGCATCGCCGGCGCGAAGCCGCTCAGGCCGACGAGGACCTCGCCGGCCACCGCTTCGCCCGAGTGCTTGAGGTGCTCCATCTGGGCGCGAATCGCGGCCAGGCGCTCGAGCGGATCGGCGGTGCGCACCGGCAGGTTGGCGAAGATCGCCGATACGCGGTTGTTGTAGGTGTCGCGCTCGGCCTCGGAGCGCACGGACACTGGCACGAGCGTTCGCACGTCGCGGTCGGTGGACTCCGATCGCGACTCCAGCAGCGTGCGAAAGCCGCCCGCGATGGCGGCCAGGACGACGTCGTTGACGGTGCCGCCGAACGCGCTGCGGACCTGCTTGACGTCCGAGAGCTGTGTCCGCGCCCAAGCCCAGCGGCGGTGGGGACCGATCGATCCGTTCAGCGAGGACGCCGGCGGCGGCGCGACGACACCGGTCATGGTCCACAGCCCGCGCGCGGTCTCGGCGGCCGTCTTGGCCATGCGCCCCGGTGAGAGCGTCGCCGCGCGCAGGGCGCGCAGCTGCTCATAGGGGCTCACCATCCGCCGGGCGAGCGCCTGCACGGCCAGCTCCGCCCCCACAGGCTGACGCTCTGGCTGCCACTCTTCGGGCTCTGGCAGTTCGGGGTGGGGCTCGGAGTCGAGCATCAGGGCCAGAAGCTCCGAGCCCGAGACGCCATCCACCATGCAGTGATGCACCTTGTTGATGAGCGCCCAGCGACCCTCGCTGAGTCCCTCGACGATCCACATCTCCCACAGCGGCTTGCCACGGTCGAGCTGCTGGGACATGACCCGCGCGACGAGGTCGCGCAGCTCCTGATCGCCGCCAGGCGCCGCAAGCGCGGTGCGGCGCACGTGGTAGAGCATGTTGAAGTGGGGATCGTCCACCCACACCGGCCGTCCGAGTGCGAGCGGGACGAAGTGGACCTTCTGCCGGTAGCGCGGGACGCGCGGCAGGTGCGACAGGACCATCCGCGAGAGCGCCTCGTACTCCGGCGGCGGCCCCTCGAGGATCGCCACCGAGCCGATGTGCATGTGGCTCACCGCATTCTCGAGATGCAGGAAGGAGGCGTCTTGGGGGCTGAGGGACTGCACAGAGTGCTTCCGCCGGTCGCTTTGCAGGTACCGCTGAACCGTACCACCGACGCTCGTGCGCGGCCGGCGCTGCCCCCACCCACGAGCAGGTGCCATCCCCGCGGTGGCGAAACTCCTGGCGGTGCCCTACGTCTACCTGCTGCGCTGCGGCGACGACAGCCTGTACTGCGGCTGGACGACCGACATGCAGCGGCGCCTCGCCGCCCACCGCCGCGGCAGCGCCAGTCGCTACACCCGCAGCCGGCCACCCGTCGAGCTCGCGCTGGCGATCCCGGTCGCCGATCGAGTCGAGGCGCTGCGCGAGGAGGCCCGCATCAAGCGCCTCCCCAGAGCCGCCAAGCTGGCGCTGATCGGGACGGCTCCTCAAAACGCCCCGCGTAGCGCGGAGGCGTTGAGGCGCACGTAGTCCAGCGGCAGGCGCACCCTCGCCACGACCGCGCCGGCGAACTGCTCGCGGCGCTCCTCGGGCAGGCGCTCGAGGTGCGCCGCGAGGATCGAGGTGCGGACGAACTCAGCCACGTCCTCGGGATAGGTTGGGCGCTCCTCGAGCCAGCAGCGGGCCGCGGCGAAACCGGCCGCTCGCAGACGCCCTTCGGTCTCCTGCGGGCCCGCGAAGCACCAGGGCGAGAATCCGACGAGCTCAGGAGCGCTTTCGCCGGCTGCAGCCGCGATGGCCGCGCGGACGCGATCGATGTTGCCCGCCCCCCCGCACTGGATCTCGAGCACTCCCCCGGGCCGCAGCGCCCCGGCGAGTCGCCGCCACAGACGATCGTGGTCGGTGACCCAGTGCAGCGTCGCCGTTGAGACGATCGCGTCGACGGGCTGCTCGAGGTCCACGTCGAGCACGTCCTGGCGCCACACCTCGGCACGCCCACCCAGCCGCCGACGCGCGAGCGCGATCATCTCGACCGACGCGTCGATGGCCAGGACGCGGCCCCGCGGCACGAGGTCGAGCAGCGACTCGGTGACGCGCCCCGTTCCGCAGCCAACGTCGAGCACCGTCGCGTCCGGCGCGATGCCCTCGAGCCGCGCGAGGACCGCCGAGGCCCAGGCCTGCTGCGGCTGGCTCGAGCGGTCATAGGTGCTGGCATCCCAGGGCGTGCCCATTGTTGCCTCAGGGTACCCCGGGGTTTCAGCGCAGGCGCTTGGGAAGCGGCACCGGGCTGACGCGCCTGACCGCCGAACCAACGAACAGGCGCGGCTCGAGGGCGGCCAGGAGGATGCGCAGCTCCCGACGCTCCGCCTCGTCCAGCGTGCTCGGCCGGCCCCGCGTCTCGCGCACGAGTGCGACCAACCTGCGCCGTTGAGCACCGTCGAGCCTGGCGACGTGCTTGCCGGCGAGCATCGCGAGGTCGGCGGTGAGAAGCAGACTGCCGACGGGCAGCCCCGGAGCCATCCGCTTTACCCAGCGGCGTTTCAAGAGGAAGCGGAGCACCTATTCACCTTCACTATTCGATGTGGGCGCAGAGGGCCTCGGCGTTGCCGACTGCTTTCGTCTTCCCCTTGCCCGAGATCTTCCATTCGGTTTCTCCGACGGCTTCACTGCCAAGCAGTTCGAGTTCGCCGCTTTCCGGCGAATAGCCACCCCCGGTAACCCTTCCGGCTTTGCACACCGCAATTGCGGTGACTGGTTCGCCCACTTCAGCGCTCAGGGCGGCTTTGGCGACTTCCACCTTCAATTCACCCGACGATCCACTCGGACCGGTCGCTCCCTGGGGCCCGGTCGGCCCGCTGGCGGTTCCCTGTGAGCCGGTCGCTCCTCTGGGCCCCTGCGTCCCCTGCAGTCCCTGCGCCCCGGCGGCGCCCGCGGGCCCGGTCGCTCCCGCGGGGAGCTGGCCGGCCTTGAAGTCCTTGGCGAGCAGCGTGCCGTAGGCGATCTTTTCCGCGGTGAAGGCGCCGTTGTGCAGCTTGCGCGCGGTCACCGCACCGTTCTTGAGCTGCGGCGTGCCGACGCTGTTGTGCGGCAGCGTGGCGGCCGCATAGGCGCCGCCTCCCAGCGCGACGAAGAGGGCGATCAGCGCCACGACCATCGCCGGCGAAGGCGCGCCCAGTCGTTGTCGAAGCCGGCGTCTAACCTCGGCAATTCTCATACCGGTTTACTGTAATGGCGATTTCTCAGCGGTGCGCCGGCTGATGGCGCCGTTGCACCTCCCGCGGCGCAGCCTCAACTGCGCTCGCTGTCGAGGATCGCCATCTGCTGCCGCGGGTAGCGCTCCCCGGCGGCGGCGTCCGGCGGGATCGCGCGTTCGAGCGCGGCGACCTCATCGGCGTCGAGCTCGAGCGACAGTGCCCCCAGGGCCTCCTGCAGGCGCTCCCGCGTGCGCGCACCGACGAGCGCGATGATGTCCTCGCCGCGGGACATCACCCACGCGATCGCCGTCTGCGCCACGGTCGCCCCCTTTGCCTGCGCGAGCGCCCGCAGCTGCTCGACCAGAGCGAGATTTCGAGCTCGGTTCGGGCCGCTGAAGCGAGGTGCGTGAGCGCGAAAGTCGTTTGCGGCGAGCTCGCGGTCGCCGGCGAAGTGGCCGCTGATCAGTCCGCGGCTCAGCACGCCGTACGCGGTGATCGCAACGCCCAGCTCGCGGCAGGTCGGCAGGATCTCGGCCTCGATCCCGCGCGAGATGAGCGAGTACTCGATCTGCACGTCGCAGATCGGATGTATCGCCGCCGCGCGGCGAATCGTCTCGGCGCCCACCTCCGAGAGTCCAACGTGGCGCACATATCCCGCCTGCACGAGCTCGGCGATCGCGCCCACGGTCTCCTCGATCGGCACGTTGCGGTCGAGGCGAGCGGGGCGATAGACGTCGATGTACTCGACGCCGAGGCGCGTGAGCGAGTGGGCGAGCGCGGTCTTGACGGCCTGCGGACTCGCGTCGTAGCCGAGCCAGGCGCCGTCTGGGCCGCGCTGCGCTCCGAACTTCACGCTCAGCATGTAGTCGCCGCGCGGACGCCCACGGACGGCCTCGGCGATCAGCAGCTCGTTGTGGCCCATCCCGTAGAAGTCACCGCTGTCGAGCAGATTGACCCCGGCGCTCAGCGCGGCGTCGATCGTCGCGATGCTCTCGGCGCGATCGGCCGGTCCGTACATGCCGGACATGCCCATGCAGCCGAGGCCCACCGCCGAGGCCGATGGCCCTTGCGCGCCCAGCCGACGGAGGTTCACGAGCTCGCCACCACGACCGCAATATAGGAGTCCTCCCGTGAGCACGGGGGCTGGAGATCGGCGGCAGCGGGTCGCACTGGACACGGGCAACACTTGTCCAGGCCTGCCCCGGCGACGCGACTCGTCCCTCAAGCTGGCCGTTAAGCCGTTGCCGGCCACCCCCAAGGCCGGTTCGGATCCTGGAAAGCCTGAAATCAATGGAGGTTCGAATGCTCTCATCGCGTCGAGTCCGTGCTCTGCTCCTGCTTGGCGCATGCTGCGTCGCAGCGGCCGCCGTGGTGCCGGTCGTAGCGCTGGCGCATGGCCGCCACGGCGACGGTCGCGGAGGCCCGCACTGGGCGAGCGGTCCCGAGCGGGTCTGCAGCGAGGTCGGGGTGCGCCTGAACGGACACTCACGCGGCCTTCGCCCATACGGCGTAAGCGCCTTGAGCGAAGCGCAGATCCAGGCGCTGCAGGCCGCCTGCAACAAGCTCGCTGCCGCTTACGCGACCGAGCACAAGGCCGACCGCGAAGCGTCGCAAACGATGCAGGCCGCGATCGAAACCGCCCTCACGCAGCTGGAAAGCATCTGCCCGCCGTACCACCACCACCGCCGCCACCACCACCACCGCCGCCACCACCCGTTCGGCCCCACGGGACCCACCGGTCCGACCGGCCCAACCGGTCCCACGGGTGCGACCGGTTCGACCGGTTCCACGGGCGCGACGGGTTCCACGGGTTCGACGGGAAGCACCGGCTCGACCGGCGCCACCGGACCCACCACGGCCTGCAAAGAAGCGCGCGCGAAATACCGCGCGGCGGTCCGGGCGGCACGGCAACGCGACTGGCAGGAACGGGACGAAGCTACGAACGCCTTTGAAGCGGCGCTCACAGCCTTCGAAGCCGAAGTGGAAAGCGTCCTCGGTCCCCCCCACCACCGCCACCACCACTGGCCGACGGGCCCCACCGGTGAAACGGGTTCAACCGGTTCCACCGGAGGCACAGGGGCGAGCGGCTCCACGGGTGACAGTGGAGCAACGGGCTCCACGGGCGCGACCTCGGCGGCCGGTCCGGCGGGTTCGAACCATGGCCACGACGGCTATGGCGCCGGGCTGTACGGCTCGGGGCCATACGGCCGGTAGGGAGCCGGACGCGCAGAACGACGCGGTCATCAGCGCCATAGGCCCGGGACGGCTGTGGCCGTTTCGCCGTGGATGGCGCTGCTGGCTGGCGAGGCGGCCGTCGCGCGGTCGGGGCGCCTCACGCCTCCAGCAGCAGCGTCACGGGTCCATCGTTGACGAGCTCGACCAGCATGTGCGCGCCGAACACTCCCCGGCGCGCTCCCGTGCGCTCGCAGAAGCGCTCGTACAGGGGCTCGGCCCGCTCGGGCGGCGCGGCGCCCACGAAGCTGGGGCGGTTGCCCCTGCGGGTGTCCCCGTAGAGCGTGAACTGGCTGACGCACAGGATCTCGCGCTCGCCGAGCGGCTCGTTCATCCGTCCCTGTGCGTCCGCGAAGATGCGCAGCGCGCGCACCTTCTCCGCCAGCCGGTCGGCAGTCGCTCCGTCGTCCTCGCGGGCGATGCCCAGGAGAACGAGCAGGCCCGGCCCGATCTTGGCGACCACGCGGTCGTCCACACTCACGGCCGCGCGGCTGACCCTCTGTGTGAGCGCGCGCATTCCCGCCGGGATCGGGCAAGCGCCGATCAGTCCTCGGCGACCTTGAGCACCAGCTTGCCGGTGTTCCCGCCGGAGAACAGCCGCAGCAGCGTGTCGGGGAAGCTCTCCAGCCCCTCGGCGATGTCCTCACGCGCTGTCAGCTTGCCGGCCTGCAGCCACCCGGCCATCTCGCCGGCCGCCTCGGGAACGCGTTCGAGGTAGTCGGAGAAGACGAAACCGGTCATGCTCGCGTGGTTCACGAGCAGCGACATGTAGTTGGCGGGGCCCCTCATGCCATTGGTCGCGTTGTACTGGGAGATCGCTCCGCAGATCACGACGCGCGCGTGACGGGCAAGATGGGCGAGCGCGGCGTCGAGTATCTCGCCGCCGACGTTGTCGAAGTACACGTCGATGCCCTTCGGGCAGTGTTCGCCGAGGGCCGCGTTGACGTCCTGCGCCTTGTAGTCGATGGCCCCGTCGAAGCCCAGCTCCTCGACGAGGTAGCGGCACTTGTCCGGGCCGCCGGCGATGCCGATGGCGCGAGCGCCCTTGAGCTTGGCGATCTGCCCGGCGACCCCGCCGACGGCGCCGGCGGCGCCGGATACCACAACGGTCTCTCCCTCGGCCGGCGCGCCGATGTCCAGCAGGCCGAAGTACGCGGTCATGCCCGGCATGCCCAGCACGCCGAGGAAGGCCGGCAGGGGCGCGAGCCGGGGGTCCGCCTTCCATACCGCCTTGGCGTTGGCGACGGCGTACTCCTGCACGCCGAGCAGCCCGGTCACGTAATCGCCGACGGCCAGCGAGGGGTCATTCGACACGAGCACCTTGCCCGCGGCGAAGGCGCGCATCACATCTCCGATGCCCACGGGAGCGATGTAGGAGCGGCTCTCGTTCATCCAGCCGCGCATCGCCGGATCCAGGGACAGGTAGAGGACCTTCACGAGCACCTCGCCATCCTTCGGCTCGGGCGCGGGCGCCTCCGCGTAGTGCCAGTCGCTGTGCTTGGGAAGGCCGACCGGGCGTGCGGCCAGCTGGAACTGATGGTTGACGAGGTCCATCCTATGCCCCTCTTTCGATGGATTGAATCGGCTGCCCTCACCTGGAGCGAGTCGGCTGCCCCCTACAAGGTATCCTCGCAGCGCCGGCGAGCGTCGCCGGGGACCGCATCGACAGCCAAGGAGCCACCATGCCCGATCTCGAGTTCCCCACGGCGGCCGGCACCACGCCCGGCTACCTGGCCACGCCCCCCGGCGAGCGCGGGCCGGCCGTGATCGTCCTGCAGGAGTGGTGGGGACTCGACTCGCATATCCGATCCATCTGCGACCGCCTCGCCGTTGAGGGCTTCTTCGCGCTCGCGCCGGACCTCTTCCGCGGCGAGACGACCACACAGCCGAGCGAGGCCGAACAGAAACTGATGGCGCTCTCGATGGAGCAGTCCGAGCGGGACATGTGCGGTGCGGCCGACTTCCTCGCCTCACGGCCCGGCTTCGAAGGCTCCGGCGTCGGCGCTGTCGGATTCTGCCTCGGTGGAGGACTTGCCGTGTGGGCCGCCGCCACCTGTCCGCAGATCGCCGCCACCGTCAGCTACTACTACGTGATGCCGCACGGTAAGCCCGACTTCACCAAGATCAGATGTCCGGTGCTCGGGCATTTCGGCACCGCCGATGCGTTCATCCCGCTCGAGGACTCAAAGGCGCTCGAGTCGGAGCTGACCGCCGCCGGCGTGGACACCACCTTCCACTACTACGAGGGCCAGGGTCATGCGTTCTTCAACGACCAGGATCGGCTGGGAACCTACGATCGTGAGGCCGCCGACAGCTCGTGGGAGCGCACCGTGAGCTTCCTGCGCTCCGCCCTCTCATCGCCGCGCTCCTGATCGGGCGCGCCGGACATAGCTCGCCTTCGGGCTGGCATCGCGCCGGCCGACCGCGGCTCGACCGGCTGCTGATCGCGCTCGCCGTGACAGCCGTTGCGCTGATCGCGGGCGTGACGCTGATCGTCGCCCGGCCATCCGGGCGGGTGGCGGGCGGCCCGGGCGTGGCTCGCACCTCCAGCGAGGCCTCCGGCGTGCGCGTGGCCGGCGCCCCCGGCGTGGCGGGCGGACCGGGCGTGGCGGGCGGACCGAGCGTGACGGGCGGATCGAACGTGGCCGGCGTCAGCGGTGCGGCGGGGTGGTCGGCGCCGGTGACCCTGAGCGACTGCGCCGGGGCACAGTCGCCATCGGTCGCCTTTCCGAGCGACAGTCCCGAGCACCTCACCGGCGCGGGTGCGCTCGTGTGGAGCGCCGGACCGCGGTGCTCGAAGCGAACGGGGCTGCTCGTGGCGGCGATCGCTGCAGATGACCTACCGCGCGCACCAGCATCGCCTCGCGCCGTGGGTGCAGGCGCGATGACGCTTGACGAACCGCTCGCCGTGTCCGGCGCACCGCACGGGCGGATCGTGATCGCCGGCTCGGCCCCGCCCGGCAGGGCTCCCGGCGGACTGCTCACCGAGGGGCGCGCCGACGGCCCCTTCGCGCCCCCGCTGGCGATTGGAGGAGGAGCGGGCGCGCTCGCGCTGGCCAGGGCCTACCTCGGCGATGTCGCCGTCGCCTCGCCGGTACGCGGCGCAAGCGGCGTGCAGCTGCGCGTCCAGCGCTACTTCAGGCGCGCCTTCGCCAGGCCGCTGACCGTGGAGGATCGTGCCGCGGGTCCCGTGGAAGCACTGCGCGTGGCGCTTGACTACCGCAGCGACAGGCTCGTGCTGTGGCGGGCTCGCGGAGCGATCGACGCGCGCGAGCTGCCCGCCCGCGGACCGGCACACCCGATCCAGCGGCTCGCCGCCGCCGGACCGGACCCGAGGATCGCGGCGGTGCTAAGCGACGATAACCGGGCGATCGTCGCGTGGGCCGACCGCGGCGCGAACCGGACGAGCGTCTATCTCGACATCTCCGCGCCCGGCGTGCGCTTCGGCCGGCCCACGCTGCTGGAGCAGTTCACCGACGCCGATCGCCTCCGGTCCCCCGACGGATCGCCAACCCTCGTGCGCCTCAGTTCTGAGACCGTGCTGATTGCCTGGGCGGGCGTGCTCCAGGGCCACTGGGTCGTGCGCGTGGCGCCGGTCTACCTCAACGGCGTGCAGAGCATCGACACGATATCCGCGGCCGGGACCGACGCGCTGCTCGCCGACCTTGCGCCGGGACCGCGCGATGAGGCGCTCGTGCTGTGGACCGAGCCCGAGCAGACGCGCCCGGGCCAGGCCAACCTCCTCGAGCAGGCGATCTTCGCCGCGCGCGGCATGGATGTGCGCCCGGGAACGAGCGTATTCGGCGCGCCCGAACAGCTCGCCGCTCCCGGGCCCAACAGCTCTCCCTCGGTTGCCATCGACCCCGGCAGCGATCGCGCGGTGGCCGTCTGGAGCCAGGCGAACGGGGCAGTCCAGTACGCGATCCGCGCCGCGCCACAGCCATGAGCCGCGGCCGGCGCGAGACGAGCGCACCGCGCGAAGCGGTGCTTTAGGAAAGGATTCCAGCGGATGGACCGCGACTACGAGCTGCAAACGCACCGTGCCGAGGACCGGCACTGGTGGTATCGAGGACGGCGCGATGTGCTCGCGCGCGTGATCGCCGCACTGGATCTACCGCGGCCGGCGCGGATACTGGACGCCGGCTGCGGCAGCGGGCGCAACATGGTCGACCTCGTGCCCCTCGGGACCGTGACGGGCGTGGAGCTCTCCGCGACGAGCGTACGCCTCGCCCGCGAGCGCAATGTCGGTGAGGTGATCGAAGGATCGGTTCTCGAGACGCCATTCGACGCCGACAGCTTCGACCTGGCGGTGAGCCTGGATGTGATCGAGCATCTCGAGGACGACCTCGCCGCCCTGCGTGAGCTGCGCCGCGTCGTCTCGCCGGGCGGCGCTCTGCTCGTCACCGTGCCGGCCTACCAGTGGCTGTGGAGCGGTCACGACGTGATCAACCATCACCACCGCCGCTACACGCGCCGCTCGCTGCAGGTCGTTGCCGAGCAGGCCGGATGGAAGCAGACGCGCACGAGCTACTTCAACTCGCTGCTGCTCCCGGTCGCAATCGTGCTGCGGGCGCTCGAGCGCTTCAACACCAGGACGACGGAGTCGAGCCTCGACCTGTGGGTGCCTCCCGCGCCGCTGAACTGGCTGCTCGAACGCCCGCTCGCGCTCGAGGCGGCGCTCGTGGGGCGGGGCGGAAGGATCCCCGCCGGGCTGTCGCTGCTGGCCGTCTTTCGCTGAGCGCGGTTCAGACGTCGCCGTCGGTGAGCGCCACGGGCGCCCGCATGCGGAAGGTCCAGGCGCGGTTGGCGAGGAAGGTGAGCACGGTGACGATCGCCGTCGCGCAGGCCTGCGCCAGCAGCTTGTCCAGACCGACACGGTCGACGAACAGGTACAGAAGCCCCTCGTTCAGCGCCAGGCCGGAGCACTGCACGGCCCCCCATCGCACCGGCGTCAGCGCATCGCCCACGTGCTCGCGAAAGGTCCACGCGCGGTTCAGCAGAAACCCGTTGATGGCGCCGGCCGTGAAGCCGATCGCCGACGCCGCCAGGTACCACACGCCGAAGACCTTCAGGAGCAGCGTGTAGACGGCGAAGGTGATCAGCGTGTTGGAGATGCCGACGATGCCGAACTTGATGAACTGGACGAGCAACGGCGTGTTCAAGCGGCGCACGTGGCGCGGTAGGCTGCTCAGAGTGCTCTGCGGTGCGCTGCGGCGTGAATTCATGGGCCAGTCAGCATGAACGATAGATTCAGCTGGGGCTTAGGACGCCTATCCATGATGGGTGCGCAGGTGCGCACTCATGGTTGGCGTCGCGTGAAGGCGTGACAATGTCGATCACAATGTCCGATACGCAACTCCGTACCCCCAAGCTGCTCAGCGTCGTGGCCCCGGTCTACGACGAGCAGGAGCTGATCGAGCAGTTCGTTCGACGCACCTGTGCCGCCATCGCCGACTACCCGTTCGAGCTCGTGCTCGTCAACGACGGCAGCTCGGACTCGACGCCCGAGCTGCTCGACCGGATGGCCGCCGCCGACCCGCGCGTGCGGGTTGTGCACCTGTCGCGCAACTTCGGCCATCAGGCGGCGCTCACGGCAGGCCTCGAGCACGCCGTCGGCGACGTGGTGGCGATGCTGGACGCAGACCTTCAGGACCCGCCGGAGCTGATCGCGGAGATGGTCGCCCAGTGGAGCCAGGGCGCTGACGTCGTGTATGCCGTGCGCAAGCAGCGCGAGGGCGAGACGGCCTTCAAGCTCGCGACGGCCTCCTGGTTCTACAAGCTGTTCGACAAGCTCGCCCAGGTCGATCTGGAGCCGAACTCGGGCGACTTCCGCCTGCTCGACCGCCGCGCCCTCAACGCGCTGCTCGAGATGACAGAGCGCTCGCGCTTCCTGCGCGGGATGACGGTCTGGGTCGGCTTCACGCAGACCGCCGTCTCCTACCAGCGCGACGCGCGGCACGCCGGCGAGACGAAGTACACGATCCGCAAGATGCTGCGCTTCTCCCTCGATGCGATCGCCTCCTTCTCCCACGTGCCGCTGCAGCTGGCCACCTACGCGGGGCTGCTGTCGGCGAGCGTGGCGTTCATCGCGATCCCCGTCGTGATCGCGCTGCGCATCGCCGACTCCTACCTGCCGGGCTTCAGCTCGATCACGATCGCGATCCTCCTGCTCGGCGGCATCCAGCTGATCGCCCTGGGTGTGATCGGCGAGTACGTCGGGCGCATCTACGAGGAGGTCAAGCACCGCCCGCTGTACATCGTCCGGGAGGAGCGCAACCGACCGACAGGCTCAAGCGGCCTGCCGGCAGGGCCGATCACACGCACCGGCCTGCCCGCACGCGCTCCCGAGCGGGTCGGATAAGAAAGCCGTTACTTTCGCGAAAACACCGCTCCGCGGCAGAGGACGGACGTGTTCTGGTGGGGCGATGGGGCATCTTTGGCATCGCCCGAAGGCCGCGGCGCCGCTCGCGGCAGCGCTGCTCGCGCTCGCGTGCGCGGCCGGCGCCGACTCCGCGCTTGCCGAAGCGTGCGCCGGCTCGGGCACCGGCCCGTGCCCCTACGTGCGCGTACAGCTGATCGGCCAGCGCGCCGAGGGCGAGCTGCGCTTCCCCGAGGCCGTTGCGCTGGACGCCCAGGGCGACGTCTACGTCGCCGACCAGCTGAGCTACGTCGTGCAGAAGTTCACGACCCAGGGGACCTTCGAGGGCGAGTGGGGCTCCTACGGGGGCGGACACGGCCAGTTCGGGCCCATCGGCGGGCTGGCAACCGACGCGGCGGGAAACGTCTACGTGGTCGACTCCAGCCACAACCGCATCGAGAAGTTCGACCCCAACGGCAACTTCATCACCGCCTGGGGCCACAAGGGAGGCGAACTGGGGGAGTTCAGCTTCGGCTCGTCCCAGAACTACACACAGCCTCCGGGCGGTGGCATCGCGGTCGCGGGCAGCTACGTCTACGTGGCCGACAGCGGCAACAACCGCATCGAGCGCTTCAACCTCGACGGCGGCGAACCGTTGCAGTGGGGCTCTAAGGGGAGCGCACCGGGCCAGTTCACCTACCCCCGCGCCGTGGCAGCCAACGAAGGCGAGGTGATCGTCAGCGACGACGACAACCACCGCCTTGAGAAGTTCGACCCCAACGGCGACTTCGAGGGCGAAGTCGGCTCTCAGGGCACCGGCCCCGGGCAGTTCGGCTTTCCCTATGGCGTCGCGCTGGATGCGGCGGGCGACGTGTATGTCGCCGATGACATCAACGACCGCGTCGTCAAGCTCAACCCACAGCTCGGCTTCGCCGGTGCCTGGGGCGGCTACGGCTCAAGACCGGGACAGCTTGCCTTCCCGCGCGCCCTGGCGAGCGACCCGGCCGGCGACACCTACGTGGCGGACACGGCCAACGATCGCATCGAGGTCTTTGACACCAACGGCAACTACCTGCGCGCGCTCGGCCTCTCCGCACGCAGCCCCGGCGTGCTGACCGGACCGGAGGGCCTTGCGCTCGACCCCACCGGGCGACTGCTCGTGTCCGACACCACCGACGGGCGCATCGAGACCTTCGCGCCGAGCAGCGCCGCCTTCGCCGGCGCCTGGACGACGGCCGGGGGCTTCCGCGCGAGCTTCAGCTCGCCGGCGGGCATCGGCATCGATCCGAGCGGATCGGTGTATGTCGCCGATACCGGCAACCAACGCATCGTGCACCTATGGGGCGACGGCACATACCTCGCGGAACTGGGGGGACCGGCCGATCGCGGCGGCGCGCAGCTGAGCGGCGCCGGGTCGGTGGCGGTGGGACCCGCGGGCACGACCTACGTGGCCGACAAGAACCACAACCGCGTGCTCGTCTACGGACCCGCCGGCGCGCTGATCGCAAGGTGGGGCGCGGGTGGTGGCGACGGGGCGCCCGGCAGCGGGCGAGGGGAATTCAGCCACCCGGCTGCCGTGGCGGTCGACGGCGCAGGCGAGGTGTACGTCGCCGACGCGGGCAACAGCCGCATCGTCAGGCTCGCCCCCGGCGGAACGGTGATCGACGAATGGGGCTCGCGCGGTACGGCCGACGGGCACTTCCGCAACCCGCTCGGCGTGGCCGTCGACGCGGCGGGCAAGGTGTTCGTGCTCGACGGCGAAAACAACCGCGTGCAGGTGTTCGAAGCCGGCGGGCGCTTCCTGCAGAAGTGGGGCCTGCGCGGCACAGCGGCGGGAGAGTTCTCCCAACCCGGCGCGATCGCCTTGGACTGCAATGGCGAGGCATATGTCGCCGACACGAACAACAACCGTGTCGAGCGCTTCGACCTCGCCGCCCCCGCCGGCACAGGCTGTGAGACGCCCGGCTCCTGGCCGCCCCCGCTCGACGTCGCGCCCACTCTGCACATCAGCCTCTCCAGGCGCGCCGGCGTGCTCGCCCGGGGAGCGCTCGCACTGAGCGTGCGCTGCAATCGCGGTTGCAAGGTGCTAGTCAGCGCCACCCTCACGCCCGTCGGCCGGCGCGGTCGCGTGAGGCTTGTCTCCGTGGCGCGCCGCCTGCCGCCCGCGATTGCCGGTCACGTGCGGCTGCGCCTCGGCCCAAGGACGCTTCGGCGCCTGCGCACGGAGCTCGGCGTGCACAGGCTGATGACGGCGCGCGTGAGGGTCATCGCCGTCGGTCCCACCGGCCGGCGCACGACCGTGGCACGCACCTACGCCGTGACCCGCTGAGAGGACGCCCGGGAGAGCCGACCCGCCACGAGCGCGCCGGCCTGGCCCCGCGCGGGGCCAGGCCCGATAATGACTGCATGAACGGAGATCTGGAGCCGGACGACCCGCCGGGAATGGACTACCGCAAGGAGCGAATCAGGATTGAGACCGAGCGTCATCGGATCGAGGGCGTGCTGACGCTTGCTCGCGACGGCTACCGAAGTCGCGTCTCAGACGTGCTCAACGCCTCCGAGCGCGAGTTCCTCACCCTCACCGAGGTGACCGTCGCACCGCTCGAGGGAGGTCCCGTGGAGCTGCACCCCTACCTCACGCTCGCCCGTCGCCACATCGTGTTCGCGGTCGCGGCCTCCGAACAGCCGGAGTCCTGAGACCGGCTCGCTTCCCGCGAGCGCTCCCCGGCCGCGGGGGCTGCCACCACATGCTCCAACCCTGGGGCGGCCGCGTGGGGCGTCACGCGGCACCAGCCATTGGCCCCCGCGCCGGCGCAAGCCGCCCCGCGCGACCTACGACGGCCTCAGCTCGCGTGCGCGTAGCCGCCGAGGCCTCCGAAGTCGAGTAGCACACAGGCCTCATCGCCAACGATCCAGGCGTCGTGCCCGGGGGGCATGTGAAAGGTGTCGCCGGGGCCGAACTCACGCTCGCTGCCGTCGTCCATGCGCAGCGCCATGCGCCCCTGGAGAACGTAGCCGATGTGCTCGACCTGGCAGGAGTCGGTGCCCGCGATCGGCTTCACGTTCTCGGACCATCTCCAGCCCGGCTCGAACGTTCCCCTGCCGATCGCGTGCCCGTTCAGGTCGACGAGCTCCACGCGACCCTTGCCGTCGGTGAACTCCCGAACCTCGTCGGGCCTCTCGAAGCGCTTGCCAATGAGCTGTGCCATGGTAGTCCTCCCAGTGTTGTAGGCGGCCGCGACGACCATACCTGCTTGCCGCACCCGAGGGCCTCAGCCCGAATGGGCGCGAGCGATGCTCGCGACGCTTGAAGCGATCCACCGCTCGCTCTTCGGGGCCGCTAGCGGCGCTGGCAGGCCGGCCGGCGCGAGGTTTCGCCCGCGGCCTCGACGACGGCTGCCGTGGCGGCGCCGTCCAGCCGGCCCGCGACCGCCTCGGTCAGCACCAGCTCCGCCGCTTCGCTTGAGCCGAGCGCCGGACGGTGGGCGCGGTCTTCGGTGACGGCCGCGAACACGTCCGCGGTGGCGAGAATGCGAGCCGGTAACGAGAGCTCGGCCGCGGCCGCGCCCCGGTGGTAGCCGCTGCCATCGAGACGCTCGTGGTGGGCGGCGGAGACCGGAGCGAGATGCGTCAGGCCGGGACAGCGCCCGAGGATCCGCTCGGTCGGGTAGGAGTGAAGGCGCACGCGCTCGACGTCGGCGGAGCGCAGCGGCCCGGCCCGGTCCCAGATCTCGCTCGGCACCGCCGTGCGGCCGAGATCATGGAGCAGGGCGGCGCAGCTCGGCGACCGCCCCGTCCTCCATCCCCGCGAGATCGCCCGCACCGCCTGCGAGCTGGGCGACGCGCGTGGAGTGGCCGATGAGGCGCAGGCCCTTCAGGTCTGTGTAGACGGCCAGCGCCATGCACAGCCGCTCGAGGTCCTCCGTGGCCACCTGCACGACCGGCCCGGGCTCGGCGGCCAGCACGGTCGCGAGCATGTCCGACTCGCCCAGCGGGGCGAGCACCTGCTCGGCGTGGGCCGCGAACTCGACACAGAGCTGCGGGTCGAGGTGCCGCCGGCGCGGCGGGCGACCTCCGCGCCGGCTCCCGCCGGCGCGCCCTCGGCGTGCGCCAGGACGGCCTGCTCCAGGACGGCCTGCTCGGCCACGTGGATCGCGCGCGCCGCGAGCGTCAGCGCCTCGCCTGCGCGGCCCTCGGGCAATCCGGCTCCGTCCCAGCGCTCATACACCTCGTCCAGCGCCTCGATTGCGGGCTGATCGAGATCGAGGGCGTTCGCAAACGCGCACGCCGCAGCACGTTCGCAGGCCCTTCTCGAATCCCACCCCCGAACCCAGGTCGCTCGTCAGCGAGAGCGCCGTGAGCACCTCCGTGAGCCGGACTCGCTCCGCAGCTGCTGGCACGGGCGCGATCGTATAACGAACGGAGGCCAGCGAACGGAGGCAGCGAACGGAGAGGGCGGGATTCGAACCCGCGATGGAGTTTGATCCCCATACTCGCTTAGCAGGCGAGTGCCTTCAGCCACTCGGCCACCTCTCCCTGCAATCGGTTGCCAGTGTAGCTTCCAGGGAGTGCATCGATGAGCTGGACCGCCGCAGACATACCCAAGCAGGAGGGCCGCGTCGCCGTCGTGACGGGCGCGAACGGGGGCTTGGGCTTGGCGAACGCCCGCGCCCTCGCGGCTGCTGGGGCCCACGTCGTGATGGCGGTCCGAGACCGGGAGAAGGCCGCCGACATCCGCACCGGCACGCCGGCGGCGTCGCTCGAGCTGGTCGGACTCGACCTGAGCTCCCAGCAAATCGCCGGGCTCGGCCCGGCACAACCTCGAGGAGATACAGATGCCCACATACAGCGTGAAGAAGATCGGTGACATGCAGGCAACGGCCGGCGGAGTGATGCGTAGGGCCCGGGCCGAGCTCGGCGTTAGCGCCTTCGGCATGCAGATCGAGGAGCTACCCCCGCAGTTCGACCGCTACCCGGAGCACAGTCACAGCGAAGACGGCCAGGAGGAGGTCTACGTCGTGCTGCACGGCAGCGGCGAGATCGACATTGAAGGTGAGCGCATCGCGCTCGACCCCGAGACCCTGGTGCGAGTGAGCGCGGGTACGAGCAGGAAGATCTTCCCCGGACCCGACGGTATGCGCGTCCTCGTGATCGGCGGCGTGCCCGGCGCCGCCTACGAGCCCACGGAGTTCTCAAAGCTCGCGGCTGCGGACCCGCTCGCCGCTCACTGACCGGCAGTCCGCCCATCGCTCGGACTCACAGAGGGAATACGCGGATCGCCCAACGACGACGACGGACGATCCGCGTAGCATCTGCCGGAGCCGCGGAAGGGTGGCAGAGCGGTTGAATGCGGCGGTCTTGAAAACCGTTAGGCGGGCTAAACCCGTCTCGGGGGTTCGAATCCCCCCCCTTCCGCCTCCCCCTCCGTACAGCTACTTCTGAGGTCTGCGCTCAGGACGCCGTCGCTGCTCGCCACGAGCCTGTCGTATGCAGTAGCGATCCCGGCGGTCCGAGGACGTCTCCAAGCTAGGCGCATTGGCCCGCCGAACCGCGACGGAGTTCTCACTCGGCGTTTGACCCGGCGTCGCGTATGGTTCGGCCGTGCCGGCGCGAGAACACGACCCGGGCGCACGCCGCTGAATCGGTGGACATGCCGAGCGGTCCCGGTGGCGGTCATGATACGGGCGTGAGCAATCCGCCTGAGGCGGCTGGCCCGGCCCGCGTCTCCACGTCGCTGGAGCGGCTCGAGGCGCGCCGTGAGCAGCGGCGCAAGGCTGCGGCCAGACGGAGGCGACGACGCCGGCTCCTGTTGATCGGGACCCCCCTGCTCGGCCTGCTCGCCTGGGCGGTCAGCTCCTACGCGATCTGGATGCTGAAGCCGACGAGCATGTCGTTCGGGGCCCGCAGCGTCGAGTGGGTGAGAGCGGACGTGCCCTTCGGGAACACGATCGTCGACGACATCGAGCACATCTACTACACCGCGAACGCGCCGAAGAAGGGCGGATCGGCGCCGAAGCGCCTGCCGGCGGTCGGGCTGAGCCTGCCGCGCAGAAAGCAGACCGCGGCCTGGCCGCCGCCGATCAAGCCGGTGTTCGCGCATCCCCTGCCCAGGGAAGGGATCTGGAAACCGACGGGGCCGCCAGTCGACGGCGGCCCACCGGTGCTGGTGACGAGCTTCCGCCCCGAAGCCGAATATCCGGAGCTGCTCGCGTACGTGGCCTGGTTCGACCACACACGCACCGCGACCGGCTACTACCCGGGCCGCTACGAGCCGCCCAACGCGGCCGTACGCGGGCCGATGATGGTGCCCAACGGTCAGCGCTGGCGGCTGCTCGCGACCTTCAACGGCGGCTTCACCTACGAAGACGGCGAAAACGGCTCGACCGTCAACGGCCAGGTCAACGAGCCGCTGAAGGACGGCAAAGCCACGCTCGTCGGCTATCGCGACGGTCGCGTCGAAATCGTCAAGTGGAGTGGCGGCCCGAACGCGGGACCGGACATCGCCTGGGCGCGCCAGAGCCTGGCGCCGATCGTATGGAACGGGCGCCTGAACCCCGCCTTGAACGACAACCCCAACAGTCCGGAATGGGGGTTCACGCTCGGCGCCGTCACGCGCGTGTGGCGCACCGGTGTCGGCATCGATCGCCGCGGCAACCTAATCTTCGTCGCTGCCGAAGGCCAGACGGTGATCTCGATCGCGAAGCTCCTCCACCACATCGGCGCGGTGCGCGCGATGGAGTTCGACATCAACCCCGACTGGCACACGCTCATCACCTACACCCACGACCACGGGCTCGTCCCGAAGATGGTCGAGCCCCAGCCGAACCAGTCGGCCGATCGCTACCTCGTCCCCGACGACCGTGACTTCTTCGCCGTCTATCGTCGTCTGCCCGGTCCGATCACGGTTCCCTTGAGGTAGCCGCCTCATCAAGGTGCCGGATCAGGGGCCATTTCGAGGACTTTCCCGCGGGGTCCTGCTCGGCCCATCCGTTGCCATCGACACGCACTCAAAGCCATCGGCTTGCACCGGGAGTAGCCTCGCTGGCTACTCCATTTCCTACCCCACGAGCACCGCCAAGGCCGAAAAGCGCAATAAACATGGGCGATTTCGGGAGGATGCGGAGGGCTTGAAAACCGTTAGGCGGGCTAAACCCGTCTCGGGGGTTCGAATCCCCCCTTCCACCCCCCCTTCCGCCTGTAGAGCCGAATCTCCCATGTCTTCGGTCATCTTTGCTCGATCGACCAGCTCAACCCGGCTGCTCGCAACACCGCTCAACACCGCTGGAAAGCGCCTGAGCCGGGCAAGCATTGTCGCGCGATTGTCGCGCGCGCTGCGCCGCCGGCTGCGTCCGCTGCGCTGGCAACGACCTTCGACCGGACCTACGGCTTCCGATCCTTGTCCATGCCTTTGGGCTAGATGAGGGGGGTAGACTCCTGGTCGTGCTTGTCGGCCATCAGGACCGAGGGTAGCTCGCGTGGACGAGTCCTACCTACCAGGCGCCGCCCTGCCGTCGTGCCATAGACACCCAAGGTATGGCTTGACTTGCGGGCGACGATTGGGTTCGCCTGCTACGGAGACATGGAGGTTGGGCATGGGAGCGTTCAAGGCCCCTCGCGGCGTAGGTCTAGCGGCGTGCGTGGTGATGGGTCTGCTGCTTTTGACGGTCAGCGCGGCGCTGGCAGCCACGCCGGTGCGGAGCGACCCATTCGCCCAGCAGGCGACCCTCACCGCCAGCGATGAAATCGGCCACAGCGGCCTCGGCTCGGCCGTGGCGCTCTCCTCAGACGGCAACACGGCGCTGATCGGCGGACCCGACGACAACGAAGGCAGCGGCGCGGTCTGGGTGTTCACCCGCAGGGGCTCCACCTGGACCCAGCAGGTGAAGCTCACCGGCGGTGGAGAGATCGGCAGCGGCAAGTTCGGCACCAGCGTGGCGCTGTCCTCCGACGGCAAGACGGCGCTGATCGGCGGCCCCAGCGACAACAGCGGGTTGGGGGCGGCCTGGGTGTTCACGCGCCGAGGCTCCATCTGGCGGCAGCGCGGCTCAAAGCTCACAGGCGGCGGGGAGATCGGCGAGGGTGAGTTCGGAACGAGCGTGGCGCTCTCCTCCAACGGCAACGCTGCGCTGATCGGCGGCCCCCGAGACAACGAATCCGTGGGCCCCGCAGGCGCCGCATGGGTGTTCACGCGCTCGGGCTCCACCTGGACGCAGCGGGGCGAGAAGCTCACAGGCGGCGGGGAGGACGTCCTCGAAGGGGAGTTTGGGTACAAAATCGCAGGCCTGTTCGGCACCAGTGTGGCGCTCTCCTCCAACGGCAACACCGCACTGATCGGCGGTCCCGGAGACCATTGGGAAGGGGGGTCGTCAGCAAGGGGCCCCCGCGGGTCGGCGTGGGTGTTCACGCGCTCTGGTCGGGCCTGGACGCAGCAGGGCGAAAAGCTCGCAGGCGGCGGGGGGATCGGCAATCTCTTCGGTCTCGAATTCGGCGAAAGCGTGGCGCTTTCCGCCGATGGCGACACCGCGCTGATCGGTGGGCCGAAAGACGACTGGGCACAGGAATCCGAGGGTGCGGCGTGGGTGTTCACGCGCTCGGGCACGACCTGGACCCAGCAGGGTGAAAGGCTAAAGAACAGCGAACCGATAGAAGGCGGCTGGGACGAAAGATCCGGCGAAAGCGTGGCGCTGTCCGCCGATGGCGACACCGCGCTGATCGGCGGAACCTCGGAAGCATGGGCATGTCCCGTCGGATGCACGCACGTGTTCGTGCGCTCTGGCTCGGTCTGGACCCAGCAGCGCGAGGAATTGGCACCCCGTGGGCCCGTGGCGCTGTCGGCCGATGGCAAGACCGCGCTGGTCGGGACGGCGGTGTTCGTGAACTCGTCTCCTCACAAGTAGGAGGGCCTAGCAGGCCGAACACTCGCCTAGGTCGCTGACGGCGGCGAAGTCGACCGGTCAGGGACGTCAACGAGACGCTACTCACGCCCCGGGGTCCTGTCAAGCTGGGGAGACCGGCGCGACGCGCGAGCCGCGAGACCCGTCGCTGGGCGATCAGCCGGCCGGCAGGACACCGAAGCACGGATACCGTGCGAGCATGGAGCGGTACCTGTTCATGTCTGTGTGGTTCCAGTCGGAATGTGTTTGATGCTGAAACGCTGGCACGAGGTCGTGGTGGTAGGGCGAGGACAGGCTCTCGTTATGGCCTATCACGTTCTTGAGCGAGATGGAGTAGCGGCAGCGTAGCCAGCGGGTCAGCTGCAGGGACGCTGCGATCTGTCTTGGATTGTCCAGGATCGCCTGGTCGGAGAACCCGACGTTCTCGATCCCGATAGCAGTCCAGTTCAGACCGGTCGTGTGCCGACAACGCAGCCAGAGCGGCACGAGCTGGTCGATCCTGCCGCTCGGCTCCACAAGGAAGTGGGCGCAGGTATTCGGCAGCTCGTGGAACTCGCTGTCAGGTACGTCGGGTGCAAATGTGTTAAACGCCTCCTGTGCGGTGGCCGTCTCGGTGTAGTGCTCGACGATCACTTTCGGTTTGCTGAGCACGTAGGTGTCTTCGCCGTAGTGTCGCAGCGAGTATCCGGCCATCTCGCGCCTACGCGCTGGGCTGTAGGGGATGGGCAATTGGTGAATCAGCGGCCGGGGAACCGAAGCAGGCCGAGGCGGCAGCGGCACTGAACTACGTGTGGTGACGCCCGCCGCCCCGGCCTGGGCTTGCCTTGTAGGTGCGGCGGTAGCAGTGACGGGTGCAACAGCGCGGCTCTCGGTTGGAGCCGCTTTCGTCGCGCCCCCGCATCCGGCCAGCAGGACGCCGACGCCCGCGAGCGCGCGCAATGTCTGTCCAAAGATCACAGCGGCTGATGCTACGGCAGAGCTTCCCGCGGCACCGGGCCAGGGCAGCAGCGCCTCGGCTCAACGAAAATTGGGCATCATCAGGGTCACGCTACGCCTGATGGGCCCCGACCTCGAGGATGATCTTTCCGCGGATGTGTCCGGATTCGCTGAGTTCGTGTGCTCGTCTTACCTCGGACAGCGGCAGCACCTCGGCGATCTCCACTCGCACCTCGCCAGCCGCCACCATCCCGGCGATGTGCGTCAACTGCTCAGAGCTGGGGCTCATGATCAGAAGCTCTGCGCGCACCCCGAGCTCGCGCGCGGCGTCCTCGGGCGCGGCCCCGGCGATCGTGACGAGGATGCCTCCCTCGCGCACCGTGGCCAATAGCGACTGGGTGGTCTCTCCGCCCACGGTGTCGAAAGCGACGTCGACGCCGCTCGCCGCCGCGCCAACATCTCGCTGCGTGTAGTCGATGTACTCGTCGGCGCCGAGTCCCAGCACGAAGTCGCGGTTGCGCGCGGATCCTGTGCCGATCACATGTGCTCCTGCACGATTCGCGAACTGCACCGCAAGATGGCCCACCCCGCCTGCTGCGCCGGCGATCAAGGCCGTCTGGCCACGCTCCAGCCCGCCGCGATCGAACAGCGCCTGCCAAGCGGTGAGACCCGCCACGGGAATCGCCGCCGCCTGCCCATGACTCACGCCGGTTGGCTTCCTCGCGACCATTGCGGCCGACGCGGTCGCGAACTCCGCGTAGGCGCCGCTCGCGGCGAAGCCGAACACGTCGTCTCCTGCGCTGAAGCCCTCGGCCCGCGAAACGTCAATGCTTCCCGACACATCGCTACCCAGCACCGCAGGGAGCTGCTTGGGCGCGAACCCGCGCCTGTACTTCCAGTCGATCGGATTGACCGACGCAGCGCACACCCTGATAAGCAACCCCCCGTCGACCGGCTCGGGCGGCTCTGCGTCCTCCAGGCTCAGGACCTCTGGTCCTCCGGTTTGGTGCACCAAAACGGCCTGCATGGCGTCCTTCCTCGATCGCAAACGATGCTCAAGTCCACTCTAACCCCGCACCGCCGGTGGCACCGGCGTTGCCTTTGGGTCAGCGTTGGCGTCAGCTCGCACTGGCAGATGGCCTCGGGTGCAGAAGTACACAATCAACTGGTTGTGTATACCGATGATCATGTGTCCGGCGACGCGGCCGGCTCAGTAGTAGTCCTCGACCGTCATCGACCAGCGCGCCGAGTCGCGCCCGCCGGACACCATCATCCGGTAGAGGCCGGGCCCGCTGGTGAAGGTGTGGGTCTCGGATTCACCTTCTTCGAGTTCGAAGCCGCCGGCGGTCGATCCGCCGGCGAGGTTGCGGGCCTTGGTGCTCGGACCCCCGCAGACCACGATGAACAGGCACGTCCCGCGGAAGGCCATGCTGTATGTCACGCGCCAGCGACTGCCGAGGATGCGGAACGGGACCGATTGGCCGTCGTCGACGCCCGAGAACGTCGTCAACGGGTGCCAGTAGGGCGTCTCGGAGACGGACAGTGCGACCGTCGAGCCGCGCGGCACCGAGGCGCGCGGGCCCGGCGACTGCCTGATCACCACTCCCGGCTGGGATCCTGGAGCCGCAACGCTCGTCGAGCCGTAGTGCAGTCCTGCCGAGGCGATCAGGCTCTCCGCCGTGGCAGCGGGATCGCCGACCACGCCGGGCACGGCCACGGGCGGCGGTCCGGCACTGAGCACGACGTGCACGGTCGATTCGTCCGCAACGCGAATTCCGGCAGCGGGGCTCTGCGCGATCGCGATTCCGGCTGGTGCCTGGGCGTAGCGCTTGGAGAACGCGGGCTGCAGGTGAAGGCGCCTGGCGCGTGCTTCCACCCCGCCACGCGGGAGCTTGCGCAGCTCGGGCACGGTCGTGTGGCCCACCTGCTCGGTGAGCAGAAATGCCGCGACGACGCCGGCGCCCAGCAGCAGTACGCCGGCGAGCGCGGCGATAAGACGCCGCGCTCGCATCGGAGGGTGCAGCTCGCGCTGCGCCTGTGCGCGCCCACCAGGCTGCACACGGGTGCGAGCGACGGTCGGCGCGCTGGTGGCGCTCGCGTCGGGAGCGCCCGTCTGCGACTCGCTCGCCAACGCCCGGGCCAGCGCCTCGGTACCCGCCGGCCTGGGCGCCCCGGTGCCCGCCGGCCTGGCTTCCTGCGGGACTCCCTCCCGCGCTGGGTGTGGCGCCGGGACGAGTGCGGCCTGCCCAGCGCCCGGCGCCCGTGAGGGGTCGAGCGCGTCGGCCATCGCGCCGGCATCGGGGTAGCGCTCAGAGGGATCCTTGGCGAGGGCGCGCTGCACCACCTCGTCCAGCCGCGACGGGACCGTCGGCGGCAGCGGTGGCGGGGGGTCCTCGAGGTGGCGCAGGCCAAGCTCCACCGGCGAGCCGTCCTCGAAGGGCGGCCTGCCCGCGAGCATCTCATACAACACGACCCCCACGCTGTAGACGTCGGTCGCGGCCGTCGGCGGCCGCCCGCGCGCCTGCTCGGGAGACATGTAGCGGGGGGTTCCGGCAATCGTCGGTGAGGGCACCTGCGAGGTCCCCTCGGCGAGCCTGGCGATGCCGAAGTCCCCCACCTTGACGCTGCCGTCGGCGCCCAGCAGCACGTTGGCCGGCTTGACGTCGCAGTGCACCACCCCCTCCCGGTGCGCGCTGGCGAGCGAGCGGCACAGCTGCTCGGCGACGCTGCGCGCCTCCTCTGGGGAGAGCGGGCCGGATCGCAGCCGCTCGGCCAGGCTCTCGCCCTCGACCAGCTCGGCGACATAGTAGGGCCCCTCCTCGGCGTGGCCGATGTCGAAGATCTGCACGACACCGGGGTCGTTGACCCGAGCGAGCAGGCGCGCCTCGCGCTCGAAGCGCTCGACCCATGCGCTGTCCTCGGCCCACCACGGCTTGATCACCTTCACGGCGACGGCTCGCCCGAGCCTCCTGTCCATCCCCCGGTAGACGCGCCCAAAGGCGCCCTCGCCGAGCATCTCGTGGAGCTCATAACGGTCGTCGAGAGCGCGGCCGGCGAGATCGGGGGCGCGGGGCATGGCCACCGAGTATTCCGTGCCCGTGCCTCTGAGGACGCCGCCAGCACGACGGAAAGGAGCTCATCCGGCTCCGCCAACAGCCGCCAGGCGCGTCAACCTAGACCCGCTCCAGCGGCTCCTTCTCGCGCGCGAGGGCCGCCTGGCCAAGGTGGACGCCCGCTCGCACGAGCGCCGGCTCGAACCCGGTCAGCGTCGCCAGGTGGCGATGCGCCCAGGCGATCGCCAGGCCGGGCGGCACCCCGTCTGAGCCCACGCCGCGTTCCAAGACGACGCTCGCTGCGGACGCCTCGCCATCGCCGTCCACGATCGGCTCTGGCGATGGAGGCACGACCCCGCGGGAGATCGCCGATCCCAGCGCCGCATACCAGTCACAGCACGCGTGCCGCTGCGCATCGAGCGCCGCACTGGCATCCGTGAGCCTGTGCAGCCGACCGTCGACCGGGCGAGCCGCGCAAAGCCCTGAGCGGCCGCCAGCAGCCTCGCGACGCGGCGCACACGACTTGCGCCGGCGATCAGCACGCACAGATCATCGAGGCCTGCCCGCGTCGAGCTGCGTTCGGCGACATACTCGTGGATCGTCAGCTCGAGCAGCTCCGCGCTCGCGCCGGCCTTGCGAGCGGCGGCCTCGGATGACTCGCCGCCGGCGCGGCCGAACAGCGCATCGATCGTCGCTTCGAGGTACCGGGCTGCTCGCGAGTAGGCGGAGCCGTATGCCTCGCGCACGACCGCCGACGCACCACGCGGCCAAATCAGAAAGCCCGTCAGCAGACTCACCGCTGCGCCGATCGCAACGTCCTCGATGCGCACCAGCCCCACCTTCCAACCCGCGGGCACGAGCAGGTTGAAGAGCACGAGCACGACAAGCGAGAAGGCAGCCTGGCCGGCCGCGAAGGAGATCGCGCGCGGTGCATATGCCGCGAGCAGCACGGCGGCCGGCAATACCGCCCACAGCGCGCCCTGGTCGCTGCCCACCGCCAGCACGAGCAAGCCACCGGCGACGATGCCCACAAGCGTTCCGAGCAGCGCCAGCAGGACCGTCGTGCCGGTTGCCAGCGCGTTCGAGCGCAGCACCGACATCGTGCCGAGCACGATCCAGAACGCGTGCTGCAGGTCGCTGAGCTGGCCGACGAGCACCGCGACCGCCAGCCCCACGGCTCCGCGGATGCTGTTGCGAAGCCACACCGAGCGCATGCTCGCGTGCGTGCGTGCGAGCCGGCCCGTGGCGCCGGCCTGCGCGAGTGCGCTCCGATGGGGCTCGCCCTCAACGGGCTCGCCGCATGCGACCAACGCGTCGCGCCCGATCTGCAACGTGCCCAGCGCAAGCTCGCGCAGGCGGTAGGCCTCGTCGAGTTCGATCGCCGCCCTTTCCTCGTCGAGCGCGGCGTGTGACCTCGCGAAGTGATCGATCAGCGCGTGCCCGAGCGCGTCATGTGCGCGCTGCACACGCAGAAGTCGCGCCCGTGCGCTGCGGGCCGCATCGACAGCATCGGGGCCCCGCTCCTCGCCGAGCTGTAGACGATCCGCCACGGCTTCGAGCGCGAGCGGCACCGCCGACTCGATCTCCTTGCGCTCGGACGACCACGCTGTCCCAAGCCTTGGGGGTTCCGGCGCACGCGCGGCAATCCCACGCAGCCAGCCGAGATCCTCCATCAGCCGTCCAAGCGCGACGGTGCGCGGTCCCGTGCCGCTTGGCCGGTGCTGCAACGAGACAAACCGCTGGCGCAATGCGCGGGTCTGCCGCGTCGCGATCGCGTTCGCCGCGTCGCGTTCAACGGCATCGTCGGCCGTCTGCGTGAGGGCGGCAAGCGCCCGCACGGCTTGCCCCGCCTGCCTGCGCACCGCGCCCCGCGGGCGCTCGGGCCACAGCAACAGCGTCATCGGGATCGACAGCGCCCCGGCGAGACCCCAGCCGGCGAGCCGGGAGGGAATCGCCCCTGCGTCGATCGGCACCATCACCGAGAGCACGAGCGTGAGCAGCGCAGCCGACTGCGCGGCAGCCAGATAGCCGCCGAGCACACCGGCGAACAGGATCAGGAAGCCCACGAGCGCCATCGCGACC
Source organism: uncultured Solirubrobacteraceae bacterium (assembly GCA_963767655.1). Lineage (GTDB taxonomy): Bacteria > Actinomycetota > Thermoleophilia > Solirubrobacterales > Solirubrobacteraceae > Palsa-744. The sequence goes on from CAVYET010000003.1 coordinate 180,220, forward strand.
GTCGCAAGCCAGGGCGAGCGCGAGCAGACCGTGCCGAGGGCGATGAACACGCACCCTGCGACGACCAGGAGCAGATAGGCGCGCAGGCGCGCGAGCCGCGAACCTCCAAAGTCCACGAACACCAGCAGCGCCATCGAGCCGAAGGACGCGAACAGCGCCATCTGCTTGTTCTGCAGCACTTCGAGCGATAGCGCGAATGCGAGCGGCACCACGACCGCAGCCCGCAGGGCGTTCTTGAGCGCGCCCAGCCCGGGATCAGCTGCGCTCATGCGGCGATCATAGCCAGGCCTCGGCGCAGGCTCTCGACCAGCAGCGCGTCGCTCAGGCCATCGTCAGTCCCCCGCTGACCGACAGCGTCTGGCCGGTGATGAAGCCGGCCTGCGCCGAGGCGAAGAAGGCGACGGCCGCTGCCACCTCCGGGGGCTGCCCGAGGCGCTTCATCGGCACCGCCCTGGTCATCGCCGAGATGACCTTCGCGGCGTCCTCGGCGCCCGCGGTGATCTCCTCGAGGAGCGGAGTCTGCGTCGGCCCCGGGCAGACCACGTTCACGGTCACACCCGCCCTGGCCGTCTCGCGGGCGAGTGACTTCGCGAAGGCGATGACGGCGCCCTTGGCGCCTGCGTAGACGGACTCCAGCGAGGAGCCCACCCGCCCTGCGTCGGAGGCGATGAAGACGATGCGCCCCCAGGCGCGCTCGGTCATGCCGGGCACCAGCGCACGCGTGACCCGCAGGGCACCCAGGTAGTTGACCTCGACGATGCGCTCCCAGAAGGCCTCGTCGGTCTCGACGAACGCCCGCAGCTCATCCCAGCCGGCGTTGTTGACGAGGACCTCGATATCGCCGAGGCTGGAGCGGGCCTGCTCGACGGCCGCGGCTACCGACTCGCCATCGGTCACGTCGAGGGCGACCGCCAGCGCGCGGTGACCGGCCGCCGTCAGCTCTGCCGCGCTCTGCTCGGCGAGCTCAGAGCGCAGGTCGGCGACGGCCACCGCACAGCCCTGCTCGCAGAGCGCACGGCAGATGGCCGCACCGATGCCCCGGGCGCCGCCGGTCACCAGCGCAACGCGCGCGCTCACACCGACACCGCAGCGCGGAACGCGGAGAAGTCCGGCGCGCGCTTCTCGGCGAACGCAGCTACTCCCTCGTCGGCCTCGGGCGAGCCCTCGAACTGGTGCAGCCCCGTGAACGCGACGCTCCCCACGCCGGCCAGGTGCTCGCTGTCGGCGTTGAAGGACTGCTTGAGAAACCGCAGCGCCGTCGGTGAGAGCGCGAGCATCTCCGCGGCCCAGCGGCGCACCTCGGCGCGCAGCTCGCCGAGGGGAACGACCGCGTTCACCAGGCCCCACGCCTGCGCCGTCGGCGCGTCGTACTGGCGGCACAGGAACCAGATCTCGCGGGCGCGCTTCTCGCCGACGACGCGGGCCAGGTAACCCGTGCCGAAGCCGGCGTCGAACGATCCCACGCGCGGCCCCGTCTGGCCGAAGCGTGCATGCTCGGCTGCGATCGTCAGGTCGCACAGCACGTGCAACACGTGCCCGCCGCCGATCGCATACCCGTTGACCGCCGCGATCACCGGCTTGGGCACGGCCCGGATCAGCCGGTGCAGCTGCTCGACCTCGAACAGTCCGTACGCGGACTGCCCGTAGTCGCCGCTATGCGCACGCTGCTTCTGATCGCCGCCGGTGCAGAACGCCTTCTCCCCTGCGCCCGTCAGGCAGATCACGCCCACCTGCGGGTCGGCCCACGCACGCTTGAAACAGACGATCAACTCGTCGACCGTCCGCGCGCGGAAGGCGTTGTAGCGCTCGGGCCTCGAGATCGTGATCCACGCGAGGCCCTCCTCAACCGTGTAGGCGACGTCCTCCAGCACTGCGTCCGATGTCGTAGGCCTCTGCTCCTGCATCTCAGCTCCTCGTGGTAGGACAGGACAGGGCCGCCGATTCTTCCACAGGCCTCTGCTCTGCCTCGAACATCGCCGCGCCGCCGGCCCGAGGTCGGGCCGGCCCCCTTCGAGGCGGGCACGCGCTCGCTTGACAGACCCGCGGCGGTGGATAGCATCGCCCCGATGCAGATCGAGGGCTATACGGCGCTTCGCGTTCGCATCGACGGTGGTGTGGCCTTCGCGACCATCGACCACCCCCCGATCAACCTCTTCGACCTGACGCTGATCGCCGAGATCGATCGCCTTGGCCGCGAGGTCTCCGAGGACCCGGACGTGCGGGTGCTGGTGATCGACAGCGCCAACCCCGAGTTCTTCATCGCACACGCCGACGTCAAGCTGATCCTCGGTCTGCCGCGCGAGCCACAGCCGCCGCCGACCGAGCTGGCGGGCTTCCAGGCGGTCGTCGACCGCTTTCGGACGATGCCGAAGGTGACGATCGCGGTGATCGAGGGCCGCGCGCGAGGCGGCGGCAGCGAGCTCGTGCTGGCGATGGACATGCGCTTCGCGGCACGCGGCAGAGCCGTGCTCGCCCAGCCGGAGGTGGCTGTGGGAATCATCCCCGGCGGTGGCGGCACCCAGCGGCTGCCGAGACTCGTAGGGCGGGGGCGCGCGCTCGAGATCGTGCTCGGCTGCGAGGACATCGACGCCGAGCTCGCCGAGCGCTGGGGCTATGTCAACCGCGCACTCGACCCAGAGGAGCTGCGCCCGTTTGTCGATGCGCTCGCACACCGGATAGCGTCATTCCCCGCCGACGCCGTCGCTCACGCGAAGGCCGCCATCAGCGCCGCTGAAGCCGACATCGTTCCTGGCCTGCTGCAGGAGGCGCACCGCTTCGCTCAGACGCTTGCCAGCGATGAGACGGTCGCGCGCATGGAGCGATTCCTCGAGCTCGGTGGGCAGACGCCCGAGTTCGAGCGCGATGGCATCAAAGCGGACGAGCTCGCGCGCGAGCCGTAGGCGATCGCATTGGCAGACCAGGCGGAGACGGCAGCGCACTTTCTGGCGCTGCACCGGCGCGAGCGGCCGCTGCTGCTCGCCAACGCGTCGGCGGCTCGCCGGCCGGGGCCTATCCGTGGCCGAGCACGGGGTGAGGCACGTAGGGCTCCTCGAGGCTCGCGATCTCCTCGTCGCTGAGCGTCAGCTGCTCGGCGGCGAGCGCATCCTGAAGATGACCGGGCTTGGTCGCTCCGACGATCGGAGCGGTCACCGCCGGCTTGTGCAGCAGCCACGCCAGGGCCACTTGTGCCGGCGGCACGCCGCGGGCGGCCGCGACCTCGCCGACGCGCTCGACGACGTCGAAGTCGGTGGGCTGGTTGTAGAGGTAGTCGCTGAACTGGTCCTCGCCGGCGCGCGTGGTGAGCCGGGCGCCCTCCCGGGTGCGGCTGCCCGCCAGCACGCCCCTGGCCAGCGGGCTCCAGGGGATCACCGCGATCCCCTCCTCGACGCATTGGGGGATCATCTCGCGCTCCTCCTCGCGATAGACGAGGTTGTAGTGGTTCTGCATCGACACGAAGCGCGTCAGGCCGCGGCGCTCGGCTACATGCTGGGCCTTGGCGAACTGCCAGGCGAACATGCTGCTGGCGCCGATGTAGCGTGCCTTGCCCGCCCGCACGACGTCGTGGAGGGCCTCCATCGTCTCCTCGATCGGCGTGCTGTTGTCCCAGCGATGGATCTGGTAGAGGTCGACATAGTCCATCTGCAGGCGCTTCAGCGAGGCATCGATGGCGCTGAGAACGTGCTTGCGCGATAGGCCCCAGCCGTTCTCGCCGGGTGTCATCGCCATGAACACCTTGGTCGCGACGACGACCTCGTCGCGCGTCAGGAGCTTGCCGAGCAGGCGCCCGGTGGCGATCTCGCTGGCACCGCCGGAGTAGGCGTCGGCCGTGTCGAAGAACGTGACGCCCCCATCGACCGCTGCCCGCACGATCGGCTCGGCGGCATCCTCGTCGAGCACCCAGCCTTTGTCGCTGTCGTTGCCGAAGCTCATCATGCCCAGGCAGATACGCGAGACCCGCAGGCCCGTCGCGCCGAGGTTCACGTACTGCATGGGTCACCTCCCGGGGTCAATTGGCCGACGCCCTGCGCGGGCGCGCTCCCGGCACTCGCCGGAGCGCGCATCATATGACCGCGCTAGGAGGCGCCTTCGCTGACGACGGTCGGGCCTTCGGTGCTGCTCGCCGGGCCTTCGGCGTTGATCGGAGTGGCTTCGGTGTTGAGTGTGGGGGCCGTGCCCAGCACGGCCCCCTGCGCGTTCAGGGCCTGCACCGTCATGGCCGGCGCCAGGTTCCCGTACGGCAGGGGTATGGCGGTCTCAAAGCCGCTGCTCGGTACCTGCGCGATCGGACTGAGTTCGGTCGGGCTGGCGCCGGCGAGCACCCTCCAGCCGGCCACGAGTGTGGCCCCGTTCCAGCTGGCATACGCCGTCGTGCCCCCCTGTGCGTCGCCTTGCACGGCGAACGCCGGGGGATGGACGGGCATGCCGGTCCATACGAAGCGGAAGTCCCGGTAGGACTGGGTGTGGCGAGGAAAGTGCGCGTCGAAGAGCAGTTCCCCGGCCGGGTTGAACTCCGAGAAGTCGGCGAGCTGCCCCCAGCCGAGGAACCAGTCGCCGTTTGCGAGCGCCTGCACGTTGCCCTGGCTTTCGGCCAGGAGCGGTGGCGTGTGCAGGAGCTGATCGAGCAGGGTCGCGGTTCTCTGCCGCGTGTTGAGGCTCACGACGATTCCCCGCGACTGGCTGTGCACGGCCGGCGATGCGCCGTTGTCGAAGATGCTGATCGAGCCGTTGGGCAGCACCCGCGGATCGTGCTGCCAGGCCGTGTCGGTGCCGGCTCCCATCGCAAAGCTGCTGCGCTTGCCCCCCAGGCGCCAGACGATCCGGCCGCTGGCGGCGTCAAGGCTGTAGACGGTCCATGTGTTGCGGGCGGAGACCAGCAGGCTGCCGTCGGGGTCGCGGCTGATCGAGTTGATGTGAAAGAAGTCATAGGGCGCGCTCGTCGTCGAGCGGCTGGCGGCCTCATAGGATTCGCTCAGGGCGACGTGGTCGAGACTCGACCATTCGAACATCACGAGGCCCGTACGCACGTCGATCTCCTGCAGCACGCTGTCGCTGAGCGCCCCGTCGGGCGAGCCGCCAACCGAGGAGAGGTCTGCAGCGAATCGGATCGTAGGCGGTGATCAGCGCGGTGCCCTGCGGAGTCAGCTGAAAGTCGTGCAGGTCGGCCCGCAGGCCGTTCCCCGCCCGCACGCGTGCGATCTCGGTATAGCCCTGATCGAAGAGGACGTCTTCTCCAAGCCCGAAGCCGTGCACGGAGATGTCCCCCTGCCACCAGGTCAACACGGGCCTGCCCGCGTATTCCTGGACCTGCAGGTTGGTCGCGTAGGTGTGCGCGGGAAGCGCTTTGAACCACACCAGTTCGCCGTTCGGCCCGAGGATCATGGGGCCGGCCTGCCCTGGTCCGGTGTAGGGCGCGACGAACTCGTCCCCCGGCGCCACCGCCGCGGAGCGCACGCTCACGGTGACGAGGGGCGGGTGCAGGTCCGGACGCGATCGGAAGGACTGCACTTCGGAGGGGCTGCCGGGATGGATGGTCTCCGGTGTCGAGCTGATCTGATCCTGCGCGGCGACCGCGAACTCGTCGTCGATCGGGCGCAGCCGGCCGCCGGCGCGCAGCTCCGCGCGAACGGACACCCGCTCTCCTTCCGCGAACGGGCGCGCGGGCAGGAAGCTCGCGCCGTCGCCCTGCGAGTAGGGCACGAGACGCCCGGCGTGCGCGCCGGTCAACGAGCCGAGCACCCTGACATCGCGCAGATCGCGGGCCGGCACGCCCAGGAAGCTGATCTGCGAATGCGCCGACGCGTCGCGGCTGCCGGGAAGGGGAGACACCGTCACTGAGCCGGCCTGCAGCGCGGAAGTGTTCAATGATGCTGGTGTGCAGGTCGGAGCCGGTGCCGCCGCAGCGGACGCTGCGCCGGCGCCCACCAGCCCAAGCGCCGGCACCACGGCGAGAATGCGGATGACGCGCATGGATCCAGACCAGAATATGAACAAGCCGATCGACAGGCGCACCTTCCTGAAGTGCGGCCTCGTAGCGGGTGGGCTGCTGACGGGCGCCGGCCTGGCGATCGCGGGCCTCGCAGATAGCGATGATGTATCCGGATCCGAGCAGAGCCCCGCCTCCCTGCGCGCATCGCGACCGGCACGGGCGCGCCGCAGCGACGCGCGGCCCAACATCCTCGTGATCGTGGTCGACCAGCTGCGCCTTCCCCAGTGGCTCACGGCCGTGCCGGGGAGCGCAGGGCTGCCGCCCAACCTGAAACGCCTGAGCGAAGGGGCGGTCTCCTTCGCCAGGCATTACACGGCCTCAAACGACTGCACGCCGGCGCGCGCGGCGCTGCTGACCGGCCTCTACACCCACCAGACGGGCTGCATGATCACGGGCGGCAGCACGCTCGACCCCGGATTCCCCACGTGGGGAACGATGCTGCGCGAACACGGCTACCACACGTGGTGGTACGGCAAGTGGCACCTCACCCACCACGACAACGTCTGGCGCCCGCGGTGGGGCGGGCGGGCGCTCGAGCGCTATGGATTCTCGGGCGGCACCTACCCCTCGCCGGACGGCGCACCCGGCCAGGGCTGGCGTGTGGACCCGCACATCTCCCACCAGTTCGCGGAGTGGTTCGAACATGAGGGCGGCGCGGAGCCGTGGTGCACGACGGTCTCGTTCGTCAATCCCCACGACATCGCGTGGTGGTACCGCTGGAGCGACCGCGTCCCCGCCGAGAGGGGAGCCGACAGCGTCGTCCAGCGGCTGCCGCCCAACTTCGAGACCGCGCAGCAGCTGATCGAACGCGGCAAGCCGCTGCTGCAGCGCTCGCTGCAGGAGACCGCCGCCGCCTCGTTCGGGCCGGTCCCGTTCACCGGCCCCGACGCGGCGCCCATGTGGATGGGGTTCCTCGACCTCTACGCGAAGCTCCAGCGCGAGGTCGATCGCCACGTCGGCCAGGTCCTGCGCACGCTGCAGAGCCGCCCGGAGGTCGCGGCGAACACGGTCATCGTGTTCACCTCCGACCACGGCGAGTACGGCGCCTCGCATGGCCTGCGGGGCAAGGGCGCCGGTGCCTACGAAGAGGCGATCCGTGTGCCGCTGATCGTCAAGGACCCTCGCGGCGTGCTCACCGGCGCGCCCGAACAGCCGCGCAAACAGCTCAGCTCGAGCGTCGATGTCGCCGCGCTGCTGCTCACGATCGCCACCGGGTCGAGCGCCTGGCGCAACGAGCCGCACTATGCCCACCTCGCCGGGCGCCTCGACCTCGCCGCGATACTCGCCGACCCGCAGGCGCCCGGACGCCCCTACGTGCTGCACGCCACCGACGAGACCCTCACCGAGTACGCGATCGAGCCCTACGCAGCCAACGCTCCGCTGCACGTCGTGGCCCTGCGCACGCCGGCGGCCAAGTACGCGACCTACTCCCACTGGCCCGCCGAAGGCATCGCCCCACTGCAGGCCGGAGAGGAACGCGAGCTCTATGACTACCGCACGCACAGCGGCCGGCTGGAGCTGGACAACAGCGCCGGCTCGAGCCCGCTCGAGGAAGGGCTGCACGCGACCTTCCAACAGGCCTTTCAGGATGAGCTGCGCCGGCCGCTCCCCTCGCTCCTGAGCGCGGCGCACGGGCGCGGCTTCGCCGACTACTTCTCGACCGCCACGCGCGCCGCGACCAGCGCAACGGAAGCCCGCAGGCGCAGATTCGAGCACGGGCTCGGCCGTCGGGGGCGCGATGGGCCGGGCCACGGCGCGGGCGGCCCCTTTGACCTCAGGCCCGCACCGCCTGCGATTCGCCGATGACGGCGCCGGAGGCGTCCAGCGCCTGCACCGCGACGTAGGGCTCGGCCGTGGCCACGGCGATCGTGGTCTGAAAGCCCGTCCTCGCGGCCGTGGTCAGCGCGGAGAGGGTGCTTGGCGAGGGGCCCGCGAGCACGTGCCAGGAGGCGACTTCGGTGGCGCCGTTCCAGCTCGCCGCGACCGTGACCGTTCCCGCCCCGCCCGGCGTCACCGCCAGTGAGGGCGCGCTCGCCGGCCGGCCGCTCCATTCCGAGAGGAAGGTGTCGAAGTTCTGGACGTTGCGGCCGAGCGTGCCGTCGAGCAGCACGTGCCCGGCAGCGTCGAACTCGGTGAAGTTCGGCAGCCGTCCGTAGCCCAGCAGCCAGTTGCCGCCGGGCAGGCTGAGCGTGTTGCCCTGGCTTTCGGCCAGCAGCGTCTGGGTCGGGTTGACGAACGCTTTGACGAGGCTCACCGTGTGGTTGGCGCTGTTGGGCGCGAGCAGGAGTCCCCGCGACTGCTTCTCCTTGGGGGGATCGGAGCCGTTGTCGAACAGCGATATCAGCCCTCCGGGCTGGAACTCGGCATCGTGCTGCCAGTAGAAGCGCGTGCCGGAGCCGAGCCTGAAGCTGCTGTGGCTGCCCCCGAGCCGCCAGAGGAAGCCGCCGCTGTGCAGGTTGACGTCGTAGACGGTCCAGCTGTTGCGCGCCGAGATCAGGACGTCGCCGTTGCCTCCGGGCTCTGCCGAGTTGAGGTGGATGTAGTCCCACGGATAGCCGCTGACCGGCACCGGGTTTTTCGATTCGGCGATCGGGATGTGCCCGAGCGCGTGCCACTCCCACATCACCAGCCCCGTCTTCACGTCGATCTCCTGCACGAGCGAGTCGGTGAGGATGCCGTTGGCCGCCCCGTGGAGAGCGGAGAGGTTCATGTGGATCGGGTCGAATGCGTCGATCCAAGCCGTGCCTTCCGGCGTCAGGCGGAACGCGTGCAGGTCGGCGCGGTAGCCGTTGCCCGCCCTCACCCTGGCCAGCTGCCGGTAGGAGCTGTCATAGAGGACGTCTTCGCCCTCGCCGAAGCCCGACCTGGATGATGCGTCCCTGCCACCACGCGAGCACGGGCCTGCCCTCGTAGCGCTGGACGCTGAAGTTCGTCGCCTCCTCGCCCGCCGGCGAGCGGATGAGACCACACGAGGCCGCCGTTCTGTTCGGCGATCATCGGTCCCGGCGAGCCGTCGCCCTGATAGGGGGCCATGAACAGGTAGCCGGGCGTCGCACCCGGCTTGGCCTGCGTCGTGATCCTCACCGTCGAGGGAGTCAGCTGCGGCGCCGAGCTGTAGTGCTGGACCGCATGCGGGTCGCCGGCGCTGATCGGGAACTCCTTCTGGCTCACGGCGGCCTGATTGGCGATCGTGAAGCTCGTCCTCGCCGGCCGCGTGGCGTTGGCGGCGATGACGCTGGCGTGCACCGTTACCCGCTCGCCGGCCCGAAACGGGTGGGCCGGCAGGAAGCTCTCCCCCGTGCCGGTCGAGTAGGCGCGCAGCACACCGCCGTGCACGCCGCTGCGCGAGCCGACCACGCGCACTTTCGCCACCCTCGTCCCGGGCGGGCCGAGGAAGCTGATCTGGCTCGCCGGCGAGACGTCCGGCGTGCCGGGCAGCGGGGAGACCGTGACGGGGTTGGCAGCCGCCGCGCTCACCTCCGCCTGCGAGTCGATTGCAGCGGAGGTGGCCGGCGAGGCGCTCCCGCATGCCGACAGGACCGCGGCGCACGCGAGCAGCAGGCTGCCACCGGCCGATCTTCCGCGCGCGCGCACGCTCTAGCCCGCGCGCTCGGGACGCTCGGCCCCGGCGAGCGCGATCGTCATCGAGCCGGGCGCGATCGGCCAGCTGTGCTTGCCGTGCATGTAGAACACGACCGACCTCGCCTGCGCGAGCGCCGGCCTGGGGGCGCCCGCGGGCTCCGCCCCATCGGGCGTCCGCTCCCCGCCCGCCGATGAGTCGGGCGCGGGCTCCGTTGCGGCCAGCACCACCGGGCGCGCCGGGGACTGCGCTGAGGCGGTGGGCTGCGGCGAGGAGGCCTGCGGTAGGGGGAGGGCTGCGGCGCGGCGGAGGGCTGCGGCGCGGCGGAGGGCGACGGCGCGTGGCCCGAACCCCCGGCCGCTGCCCGCGCGGGCGTCCTTGCGATGCCGCTGAAGGCGACGGCCGCCGCGACCGCGGAGAAGACCGCGCCGAGCAGGTAGGCGAGGCGAAAGCCGTTCGTCAAGGCGATCAGCGGCGCCTGGTAGTCGCTGACGAGCAGGTGGGCGGTGAACTGGGCGGCGAGCGAGGCGAGGATCGCCAGCCCGAGCGCGCCCCCCATCTGGCGAGAGGTGTTCACGAGTCCCGAGGCGAGACCCGCCTCGCCCGGCGCGGCGCCGGCGGTGGCGGCGACAGTGGAGGGCACGACGGCCAGGCCGATGCCGACAGAGACGAGCAGCCCGGGCGCCAGCACGTCGGCGCCGTAGCTGCCGTTGACCTCGATCAGAGCGGCGAACAGCGCCATCCCGGCCGCCATCAGCATGAGTCCGCAGCCGAGCACCGGCCGTACGCCGAAGCGACCCACGAGCGAGCCGGCGCGGGTGGCGAAGGCCATGATCGTCAGCGCCATCGGAAGGAAGGCCAGCCCGGCACCGAGCGGCGGCATGTGCAGCACCTCCTGGAGGTACAGGGAGGTGAGGTACCACATCGGGAACAGAGCGGCGCTGAACAGAAGCACCACGAGGTCGGCCGTGCGCATCTGGGAGCGCTTGAACACCCGCAGGGGCACGAGCGGCACGGGCGCAAGGCGACCCTCGATGAGCGCGAAGACGGCGAGCAGCGCGATGCCCAGCGCGATCGGCCCGAGCGCCGTGGCCGAGCCCCATCCGTCGCCGCCGGCGCTGACGATCCCGTAGACGAGCGCGAGCATGCCCGCGGTGATCGCCAGCGCTCCGCCAAGGTCGAAGCTGCTCCAGTCGATCCTGCCCCTGCGCTCGGCGACGATCAGGTACGCGGCGACGGCGCCGGCGATGCCGATCGGCAGGTTGATAAGCAGGATCCAGCGCCAGCTGAGGGCTTCGGTGATGATCCCGCCGAGCAGCGTTCCGGCGGCGCCGCCGGCTCCGTTCATCGCTCCCCACAGGCCGATCGCGCGCAGACGCTCCGGACCGGCTGCGAACGACGAGGTGATGATCGCCAGCGAGGCCGCAGCCATGATCGCGCCGCCCAGGCCCTGCAGGGCGCGGGCGCCCACGAGCATGCCCTGCGTGGTGGCCGTTCCGCCGGCGAGCGAGGCGAGCGCGAACACGAGCAGGCCGGTCACGAACGTCCTGCGCTGCCCGAAGAGGTCGGCGGCGCGCCCGCTCAACATCAGGAAGCCGGCGAACGTGATCGTGTAGGCGTTGACGATCCACTGCAGGTGCGTGGCGGAGAAGCCGAGGCTCGCCCGGATCGAGGGCAGCGCGACGTTGACGATCGCGACGTCGAGGATGACCATGAACTGCGCCAGACAGCAGATCGCCAGCAGCAGCTGCCTGCTCGACGGCGCAGGCGCCGCCTCGGCGCCCGCACCGCTGCGGGCCGCCGCCCGCTGGGAGATGGCGGTCACCGAGGCGCTCATGGCGCGGCCGCCTTCACGGTCGCCGAGGTGCCGAGCAGCTGTCCGCCCGAGCCGAGCGCCTGTACGGCCACGTATTCGACATTGTGGTGTTCGGTGTAGCTGTTCGGGTACGTGATCGTGCTCTCGAAGCCGCTGTCGGGTGCTGTCGCCTGCGCCTTCAGCGCGGAGGGGCTCGCGCCGGCGAGCACGCGCCACCAGGCCACATCCGTGGCCCCGTTCCAGCTGGCATAGACGGCGGTGGAGTCGCCGGTGAAGAGCACCTTTGCGCTCACCGCGGGCGCGGAGAGCGGATGACCTTCCCAGGGGAAGCGGAAGGCGCGGTAGGAGGAGGACCCGGGCGGGAGATGGGCGTCGAAGAGCAGCTCGCCCGTCCCGGTGAGCTCGCTGACGCTGGGGGCGGCGCCCCAGCCGATCACCATGTTCTCGTCCGCGAGGACCTGCACGTTGCCCTGGCTGTCGGCGAGCACGGGGTTGGTCGGGTGCGGGTAGGCGCTCACGAGGCGGGCCGTGTGGTTGGCTGTGTCGATAGCTATGCGCACGCCGCGGGACTGGTAGTGGATACGCGGGTCCGAGCCGTCGTCGAACATCGTGACCGTACCGTCGGAATGTATGCGAGCGTCGTGCTGCCACGCGGTTTCGGCCCCGGGCCCCATCGCAAAGCTGCTGTTGGTGCCGCCGAGGCGCCAGAGGATGTTGCCCGAGCCGCCGTCCAGCTGGTAGGCGGCCCACGTGCTGCGCCCCGAGAGCAGCAGATCGCCGTTCGGCTCGTGATCGATCGAGTTCAGGTGAAACCAGTCCCACGGCTTCGCGTCCGTCGGCACCGGGGCATGCGACCCGCCGACGCCGACGTGGTCGAGGCTGTGCCATTCCCAGCGCACCAGTCCGGTCTTGACGTCGATCTCCTGCACCGCCGTATCGACGATCGCCCCGTTGCGCACCCCTTTGACGGGAGAGAGGTCGCAGCGGATCGGGTTGTAGACGGTGATGTAGGCGATGTGGTTCGGCGCCAGCTGGAAGTCGTGCAGGTCGGCCCCCAGGCCGTTGCCCCCCTTCACCGTGGCGACCGTCTGGTAGTTGGGGTCCATGACGATGTCTTCGCCTCCTCCGAAGCCGAGTGCGTACAGCCGTCCCCGCCACCAGGTGAGGTCGTTCTGGCCTTCGTAGCCCTGCACGCTCAGGTTCTCGGCGTTGGTCCCCTTGGGCATCGGATCGAACCACACGAGCTGGCCCTGCGGAGTGTAGATCAGCGGCCCGTACTGGCCGGGGCCCGGTCCCACTGTCATCAGCACGTCGCCGCCGGCGGGGTCGCGATCGGGCGTGGTCACGGCCAGCGGCGGTGGGTGCAGATCGGGCGCCGAGGTGAAGCTCTGATAGGCGGAGGGCGCTGCCGACGGATTGGGGAAGCCCGGTACCGCCGCCATCGGATAGGGAGTCGCGACGCGGAAGCTGAACGAGGCCCGATGTTCTCCGCCCGGTGGGCCGATGAGCGCCCGCACCACCACCCGCTCGCCGCTGTCGAACGGCTTGTCGGGCACGAAGCTGCCGCCGTCGCCCTGGAAGTAGCCGTAGACGTGACCGTAGTGGTAGCCCGTCTGCGAGCCTTCGACGGAGACGTCCTGGATGTCGGTGACCGGCGTGCCGCGGAAGCTGATCTGCGTGTCGGGGTTGGCGGTGTCGGTCTCCGGCGCCGGCGAGACGTCGACAGCGGTGCCCGCCAGCGCCGCGCTGTGGCTCAGGGTCGCGGGCAGGCAGGCCGGCGAGGCGCCGCTTGGCAGGGCCGGGGTGTGCGCGCCCGACAGGCTCCCCGAGGCGAGCACGACGGCGACCACGATCCACACCACGGCCGCTACGAGCAGGACGATCAGGCCGTTGCGGTTCATGGCCGCGGCCACGCGCGGGCGGCGATTCGCACGGTAGGCAGACTGTCGAGTTCCTCGGCGGCGCTCAAGTTCGGCTGCGACGATATCGGGCCGGCATGCTGCTCTTCATCGCCGAAGCGCCGTTTGCAGGCGATCCTTAGCAAGTTCTTCGCAGCTTGCGCCGCCGCGTCCCGGCAGCCGGCGCGCGCACACGGACGATCGCCTACGCTTTCGCCATGATCGGGCGGCTCGTGCTCTGCACTGTGACGGTGCTCGCGCTCTCGGCCGCGTTGGCCGCTGCGCTCGCCTCCGCCGCGGACGTGACGGCGACGCAAAGGTATCTCCAGGCCAACTACCTGCTCACGCAGGCCGGCTACGCGAAGATCAAGACCGCAGAAGCGGCGATGCGCAACCTCCTGGCCCAGGTGAGGGGCAACTGCGCGAACGTGGCCCTGAACTCCCCCCAGATCACCGACTCCGAACAGCTCTCAAACGAGGTCATCGGCGCGATCGTGCTCAGCGCGTACCACACCGATGTGCCGGCCGGCACCCGCTTCGTGCGCGAAGCCCAGGGCCTGCGCTGGAGCAGCCGCTCGCTCACGAACACGATCCAGTCCTACGTGAGCAAGATCAAGGTGATGACGAAACTGCCCGTGCCCAACGTCTGCGCCGACGTGGGGGCTTGGGTCGCGAGCCACTATCAGACGCTGCCCGCGAGCACCGCACAATTCGACCGGCAGTTCATGCCCAACTGGGTCGCGATCGGAGACCTGCCACCGTCGCTCGCGCCGTTTGAGCGTCCCGCTCAAACGGCCATCATCAGGCGCACCGGCCACTTCGAATACGAACTGACAGAAGCCGAAGCCAACGCCGGCGTGGAAACATGGGATGAGGTCATGAACACGCTCGTGCTCCAGCCCTAGGCACGCCGCTTTCGCCCCACGAGACGGCGCGCGGGTCCGTGCGGGTAGGCTCTATCTCCAGCGCGAGAGGAGAGGAGTTCGGATGGTCGAGCCCGCGCCGCGGGGACGCAACCCATTTGATAGGACGGGCGTCGAGCGAGGCCCGGACGGTATCGCGCGCTACCTCGACCGGCCGCTCTCGCTGGTGCACCTGCTGCGCGCGAGCGTCGACCGGGACGCCCGCGCGACGGCGATCGCGATGGTGGACGGCCCGTCGCTCAGCTATGGGGAGCTGTGGGAGCGCGCCGCCCGCGTGGCCGGCGGGCTGCGTCGCATGGGCATCGACCGTGGCGATCGCGTCGCTCTGCGCCTGCCCAACGGCATCGACTGGGTGCTCGCGTTCTTCGGAGCGCAGCTCGCGGCGGCGGTGACCGTGCCGGTGAACACGCGCTTCACCGAGGACGAGGTCGCCTATGTCGTGGAGGACTCGGGTGCGGCGTTCACCTTCGCCGACGGCGCGCCGCTGCCCGACGGAGAGCCCGAGATCATCGAGGACCTCGGCCCCGAGGACCTCGCCGCGATCTTCTACACGAGCGGAACGACGGGCTTCCCCAAGGGCGCGATGACCTCGCACGGGAACTTCATCGCCAACAGCGAGAACTGCTTCCGCTGCCTGTCCGTCGATCGCTCGGAGGGGCCGTCGCTGTCGACCCTCGTGTCGGTCCCCCTGTTCCACGTCACCGGCTGCAACAGCCAGCTGATCCCCATGCTCGAGAACGGCGGCCGCGTGGAGATCCTCTCCGGCCCGCTCGATCTGGACGGCTTCTTCCGCGCGGTGGGCGAGCACGGCGTCAACCAGCTCACCTCGGTGCCGGCGATCTACCACGCCGTCATACGCCATCCGCAGTTCGCGGAGCTCGACGTGAGCAACGTCCGCTGGGTCTCCTATGGCGGCGCCCCGATCGCGGAGAGCCTCGTGCACAGCATCGAGCAGGCCTTCCCGAACGCGCGCGTGGGCAACGGCTTCGGTCTGACCGAGACCTCCTCGCTGACCTCCTTCCTCCCCCATGAGGACGCCGACGAACATGCCGACTCGGTCGGCTTCGCGGTGCCTGTGGACGACATCGCGATCGACGAGCCCGACCCCGAGAGCAACGTGGGCGAGCTGCTGGTTCGCGGCCCGAACGTCGTCGCCGGCTACTGGAACAAGCCCGAAGCCACCGCCGAGACCTTCGTCGACGGCTGGCTTCACACCGGCGATCTGGCGCGCATCGACGGGGAGGGCCTGCTCTACATCGTCGATCGCAAGAAGGACATGATCAACCGCGGCGGTGAGAACGTGTACTCGATCGAGGTCGAGAACGCGCTCGCCGGGGCACCCGGCGTCGGCGAGGCGGCGGCCGTGGGCGTGCCGGACGAGATGATGGGCGAGAAGGTCGGAGCGGTGATCGTGCCCGCTGCCGGAGCGCAGCTCGACGTCGGGCTGATCGTCGGTCACTGCCGCGAGCGGCTTGCCGACTTCAAGGTCCCCCAGTACGTCGCCGTGCGTGGCGATCCGCTGCCGCGCAATCCCAGCGGCAAGGTGCTCAAGAAGCAGCTGCGTGAAGAGACGGAGTGGGGCAAGCCGCTGCGTTAGCCAGATTCAAGCGAGGAGGGTGCGATGTCCACGGTGCAGACGGTGCAGGGGCCAGTCGACGATGGGGCGCTTGGGACGGTGCTCGTCCACGAGCACGTCCGCTTTCGCGACGAGTCGGTCGCGGCGCAGTGGCCCGCTCGCTACGACGAGCAGTTCGAACTGGACGAGGCGCTCAAGGTGGTCGGCGCCGCGAAGGAGCGGGGCGTGCGGACGATCTTCGATGCCACCGCGATGTTCGGCGGGCGCGACGTCGAGTTCATGAAACGCGTGGCCGATCAGACCGGCGTGCAGATCGTCGCCTGCACCGGCATCTACAGCTACGACTACCTGCCCCACTACTTCCAGAACCGCGATGTTGACGTGATGGCCGCGCACTTCGTCTCGGACATCGAGGAGGGGATCCAGGGGACGGGGATCAGGGCGGCCTTCCTGAAGTGCGCCGCCGATGCGCCGGGCGTGACCGAGAACGTCGAGAAGATCCACCGCGCCGTGGCCCGCGCCAGCGTGCAGACCGGCACGCCGATCATGGCGCACTCGATGCCGGCGGTCGCTACCGGCCCGCGCCAGGTCGAGATCTTCGAGGAGGAGGGCGTGGACCTCGCCCGCGTGCAGATCGCCCACTGCGGCGACACCGAGGACGTCGAGTACATCGAGGGCCTGCTCGGCAAGGGCGTCTACGTGGGCCTCGATCGCTATGGCCTGGAGATGTTCCTGCCGATCGACAAGCGCAACGCGACGGTGGCCGAGCTGGCGCGGCGCGGGCACGCCGAGCGCATGATGATCTCCCAGGACTTCTGCGCGACGATCGACTGGTACCCGCTCGAGGCGGCCGCGATGTTCGAAGGCCAGGGAGCGATCCGCAACTGGTCGATGACGCTCGTCTTCGATGAGGTCGTGCCTGCGCTGCGCGAACAGGGCGTGATGGACGACGCGCTCTTCAACACGATCTTCGTCGAGAACCCCAGGCGCTGGATCACGGCCTGAGGGCGGCGGCGGCGCGCGAGCCCTGCAACTGCTCAACAGGCCCTCCGCGGCGAAACCTCCTCGCTGGCCGTCGGGCGCCACGTGCCCGACCAAGCCGGCGGACGAACGGATCAGGGTACCGACGAAGGCGGTCAATCACCCTACCGAGGGAACCGCTCGATCGCTGGCCCAAGCAGAGTGCTGAAGCAGAAAGAGAAGCCCGAGGGCCTCCCTTTCTCGCTTCGCCTCGGCGCTCTGCCGACTACGGCAGCGGCATCACGATGATGCTGCGGTTCTTGTACTTCCCGGTCCCCGCGCTCACTTTGTAGCACGCCCTGAATTTCAGGGATTTTTCTTTTTCGAGGCCCGTCAGCAAGTAGGTCGCGCTCGCTTGGATCGTGCCCGTGCTGGTGCTGGTGCCCTGGTACCGCCCAAGAGACTGCGCTTCCGAGGCGTTGCCGGGGCAGGCACCCGTTGAGGAGACGCCCATGAACGCTTCTGCTTCTTTTGCTTCATTCCCAAGAGAGGCGGTCAACGTCACAAGCACGTTGCCAGTGACCGGAACGGTGGCCGTCACTTCCGGGCCGACCGTCCCCGTCGACGGGTCTTTGAATGTCGTCGCCGTCTGTTTCGCTTCGGCAGCGACCGTGTTGCTCACGGTGTTTTCGAGGCCGCTCTTACCTTCGGGTCCCGTGGCTCCCGTTGCGCCGGTGGCACCCGTCGCGCCGGTGGCACCCGTCGCGCCGTTTGCGCCGGTGGAGCCCGTCGCTCCTGTGGAGCCGGTGGAGCCGGTCGCGCCGGTGGAGCCGGTGGCACCAGTCACGCCGGCCGCGCCTTTTTCGCCGGCGGAGCCATTTTCGCCGGTGGCACCGGTCGATCCTGTTGCGCCGGTCGCTCCTTTTTCGCCAGTGGCGCCTTTTTCACCGGCGGCACCGTTTTCGCCAGCCAGCCAGTCGAACCGGTGGCCCCGGTCGAGCCGGTCGCCCCAGTCACGCCAGCGGCGCCATTTTCGCCAGCTGCGCCTTTTTCGCCGGCTGCACCGTTTTCGCCGGTGGCGCCGGTCGATCCTGTTGCGCCGGTCGCTCCTTTTTCGCCAGCCACGCCTTTTTCACCGGCTGCACCGTTTTCACCGGCTGCACCGTTTTCGCCGGTGGCGCCGGTCGAGCCGGTCGCCCCAGTCACGCCAGCGGCGCCATTTTCGCCAGCTGCGCCTTTTTCGCCGGCTGCACCGTTTTCGCCGGTGGCGCCGGTCGAGCCTGTTGCGCCGGTCGCTCCTTTTTCGCCAGCGGCGCCTTTTTCGCCAGCGGCGCCGTTTTCGCCAGTGGCACCTTTTTCGCCAGTGGCCCCGGTCGAACCGGTCGCCCCGGTCACGCCGGTCGCCCCAGTCACGCCAGCGGCGCCATTTTCGCCAGCCACGCCTTTTTCGCCGGCTGCACCGTTTTCGCCGGTGGCGCCGGTCGCTCCTGTTGCGCCGGTCGCTCCTTTTTCACCAGCCACGCCTTTTTCACCGGCTGCACCGTTTTCACCGGCTGCACCGTTTTCGCCGGTGGCGCCGGTCGCCCCAGTCGAGCCGGTCGCCCCAGTCACGCCAGCGGCGCCATTTTCGCCAGCCACGCCTTTTTCGCCGGCTGCACCGTTTTCGCCGGTGGCGCCGGTCGCTCCTGTTGCGCCGGTCGCTCCTTTTTCACCAGCCACGCCTTTTTCACCGGCTGCACCGTTTTCGCCGGTGGCGCCGGTCGAGCCTGTTGCGCCGGTCGCTCCTTTTTCGCCAGTGGCGCCTTTTTCGCCAGTGGCCCCGGTCGAACCGGTCGCCCCGGTCGAGCCGGTCGCCCCGGTCGAGCCGGTCGCCCCAGTCACGCCAGCGGCGCCATTTTCACCAGCTGCACCTCTTTCACCGGCTGCACCGTTTTCGCCGGTGGCGCCGGTCGATCCTGTTGCGCCGGTCGCTCCCGCTGCTCCGGTTGCGCCAGTCACTCCAGTCGCTCCGGTGACGCCGTTCGTCCCGGTGGTACCGGTTGCGCCCGTCGCTCCGGCGGCTCCCGCTTTGCCTTCTTTGCCTTCTACTCCGACCGCGCCGGCCACTCCCCCGAGGCCTTCTTTGCCTTCAGGGCCCGTCGGGCCCGTCGCCCCGGCCGCGCCTACTGCTTCTTGGGTCGCCCCGGTGCCTTTCGTTTTTGCCTTCTTCTTCAACTTCCGCTTGATTTCGCCCCTCTTGCACTTCGTGTTCTTCGAAACGACGCGGACCGCGCCGCTCTTCTTGTTCTGGCAGACGTAGACGGTCGTCGCGTTCACCGGAGGAGCCGCGGCAAGCAGGGTGATGAGCAGCGCTCCGAGTGTGGCAAGCACGGCTGTCGTGTGGCGGTTGGTGAGGCTGAACATTGATGTAATCCTCCGGTGTCTTGTATGAGGTATCGGCGCTGCAGAGCGATAGCTTGAGTGGGTCGACGGGCACCGGAATACGCGCCGAAGTCTGCGCACGTGCGACGGTCCGCCTACACGCGGCTGAGGTCGCCCAGCTTGACGACCGCTTCGGCCGGCGGCGGGCCGGGCGGGACGGCCTCCGGCTGGGCGATCACGCGCACGATGGCCTCGACGACACTGGGGGTCGAACTGCGTGCCCGCGTTGTCATTCAGCTCGGTGATCGCGTCCGCGACTGGCATCGCCCTGCGATAGGGGCGGGTCGTCGTCATCGCATTGAAGGCATCGCAGCAGGCGACGATGCGGGCTTCCAGCGGGATCTGCTCTCCGCGCAGGCCGTCGGGATAGCCGCCGCCGTCCCAGCGCTCGTGCGAGGAGCGGACGATCTCGCCGACCTCCCTCATGAAGCCGCCGACGCGCGCGAGCATCTTCTGGCCTTCGAGGGTGTGCGTCTTGATGATCGCCCACTCGCGCTCGTCGAGCTTGTCCGGCTTGTTGACGATCTCCTTCGGCACGGCGATCTTGCCGACGTCGTGCAGCAGGGCGGCGAACTCAACCTTGCGCCGTTCGCCGGCGTCGAGGGCGAGCTCCGCGGCGACCTCCTGGGCGAGCAGCACGACGCCCTTGCAGTGGGCGCCGGTGTAGCTGTCGTCGGCCTCGACGACGTCGCCGAGCACGAGCGCCGTGCCGCGGTAGGCGTCGTTGAGCTCGACCAGCTGCTCGAGGCGCGCGTGGCGCTCCTGTGAGAACCACCGCAGCACCCCGAACAGCGGCGCGATCAGGAGCACGGCCCAGTCCCAGCTCATGGCGGCGAGGGCCACGAGCAGGCCGAGCGGGGCAAGCGCGAGGTCGATCAGGTAGACCCCCCCGACCTCCTGGGCGAGCTCTCGCACCGTGAGGCCGCCGATCATGCGCTCGCGCACTGCGTTGCTTGCGAAATCGCAGGCGAACTGCGAGGCCAGCGCGAGCACCAGGACGCCCCAGGGACCGGTCGCGCTGGTGTCTTTTGCGAGCACCAGCACAAGGGCCGGGCCCGAGCGTGAACCAGCTGTTGCCCGGCACGGTCAGTATGCGGCTTGCGGGCACCCTCCCCTTGAGCACGCCGGGCGCCATGCCGAGCAGGAGCGCGAGCGCCACGAGCAGCGGCACGAGCGCGGTGGGCAGCTCGAACAGCATCGGCACGAACACGGCCTGTGTCGGCACCGTGTAGCCCGCGCCGAAGTCAAAGCGCACGTGGCCGACCGCTGCGATGCTCACCACGTATGTCAGCGCGAGCGCGACCGGCAGGCTTTCGCCCTGGTCACCGAGCACGGCGAGGGCCAGCGCCGCGAGGATGAAGCCGATGCCCACGACGAGCTCGCCGCGGCGCTCGCTGGCGGGCATGCGCGCTTCGCGGGAAGCGAACGATGCACGCACGCGCTCGGATTCGATGAAGGCGTGAGCGGACATGGATTCCTTAGAACAATCGACAAAACGGCTCCACAACGAGAGATCTCGCCTCTTCGGCGGCGCGTAAACGCCACGTAAGGGACCCGATCGCAGCGGCCGTGTCGCAGCCGTCCCGCCCCGCAGGCCATAGGACATCTGTCCGCCAAAGATGCATCCAGGCCCCGCCGGGCCGGCGCCGAAACGGGCGCCGGCGCTCCGCGGCGCGCGGAGCGCGAGCCGCTACGGTAGATGGCTGGGCCGCGGACACGCCTCGGCGGCCGTCAAACCCGTCCTTGCCGATGAGCGCCAACAGCACAGAGCGCCCAAATCCGACGCTGATCCTCGCCGTGCTCTCGCTCGGCGGGATCGCCTACGCGATGCTCAGCTCCTCGGTCGTGCCCGCGCTGCCCACGATGCAGCGCGCGCTCGGAGCCAGCGAGACCGAGATCACGTGGCTGCTGACCGCCTACCTGCTGTCGGCGTCGGTGGGAACGGCGATCATCGGCCGCCTCGGCGACATGTACGGCAAGGAGCGCCTGCTGCTGTGGACGCTCGTCGTCCTCGCCGCGGGCACGCTGCTGGCCGCGGTCTCCAGCTCGCTGGCGGTGATCGTGCTCGCGCGCTTCATCCAGGGCGCCAGTGGAGGGATCTTCCCGCTCGCCTTCGGCATCGTCCGCGACGAGTTCCCGACCGAGAAGGTGGCGGGCAGCATCGGCCTGCTCTCGGCGATCCTCGGCGTCGGCGCCGGCGTCGGGATCGTGCTCTCGGGTGTGATCGTCGAGCACCTGAACTACCACTGGCTCTTCTGGATCCCGCTGCTCGCGACGGTCCTCGCCGCCGCCGCGACCTGGAGGTTCATCCCCGAATCGCCGGTGCGGGCGCCCGGGCGCGTGAACTGGCTGGCGGCTGTCCTGATGACCGCCGGCATCTCGACGATCCTGCTCGCGATCAGCGAGACGACGAGCTGGGGCTGGGGTTCGCCGCAGGCGATCGGCCTGACCCTCGTGGGCCTGGCCATCTCGAGCCTGTGGATCGCGGTCGAGGTGCGCAGCAGCAATCCCCTCATCGACATGACGATGATGCGCATCCGCGGCGTCTGGACGACGAACCTCGCCGCGTTCCTGCTCGGCGCCGGCATGTATGCCTCGTTCATCGTCTTTCCCCAGTTCGCGCAGCTGCCCAGGAGCACCGGCTTCGGCTTCGGCGCCTCGGTCGTCGTCTCCGGCCTGTACCTGCTGCCCTCGACGATCGGCATGACGATCCTCGGCCTGTACGCCGGGCGAATCTCCGCCCGCTTCGGCTCACGCACGGCGTTGCTCGTGGGAACGGCGTTCACGACCCTGTCGTTCACGCTGCTCGCCGTCGCCCACAGCCATCCCTACGACCTGCTGATCGCGGCGGCGCTGCTTGGAGTGGGCGTCGGACTCGCGTTCGCGGCGCTCGGAAACCTGATCGTGCAGGCCGTCTCCATCCACCAGACCGGCGTGGCCAGCGGCATGAACACCGTCATGCGCACGCTCGGCGGCGCGCTCGGCGGACAGCTCTCGGCGACGCTTCATCGCCGCCAACACGGTGAACGGGAAACCGACCGTCACCGGCTTCACCGACACCTTCCTGATGGCCACCGGCTTCCTGCTCGTGTGCCTGCTCGCCGGCCTGCTGGTGCCGAAGAGGCAGGCGATGGCGACAGAAGCCGATGCCGCTCATGGCGAGGTGACGATCACCGCAGCCGAGCCCGAGGGCGCCAGCGCCTGACGTTCGTCCAGCGCGGTTGACAAGCGTCCGGCTCCTCTGAGAAGCTGGCCGTCGATGGCTGGGTGGGGGCTTGTCCCATGGTCGTGGCGTCGTGCGCTGGTCCGCGCTGGCCTCGCAGTGCTCCCGCTCGCCGTCCTGGCGGCGGGTGCGAGCCCGGCGCTGGCGGCGGAAACGACGGTGTCCTTCGAAGGCCTCTCGGCGGGGACAACGGTGACGAGCCAGCTGCAATCCCAGGGCATCGAGTTCGGGCACGAGGAAGAATTCGGGCAGAGCGGGAAGCCCGGCAACTGCGGAGCGCCGACGGTGGGCGAAGAAGCCCTGTACTCGCCGCCAAAGTACGCGCTGCTCGGCGTGTGCATCAGCGCGCTCAACAGCCTCGGCACCTTCGGCGCGCTCGTGAACCATCCGCGGGGCGCGCTCTCGCTGCAGGTCAGGGACGTGGAATCCTCAGGTCCGCCGCCGCCTGAAGTGATCCTGAAAACCTACGACGCCGAAGGCCACGAACTGGGCAAGGGGGAGGTGACCAGCACGAACGCAAGCTGGCAAACGTTGAGCGCGGTCCAGGAAGGCGGGAAAAACGCCCAGATCAGCTACTTCTCGATCTCCACGCCGGGCACTACCGCCAGCAAAGTCGCGATCCGCGATATCAGCTTCGAAGCCCCGAGCGAAGAACCCAAAGGCGGTGGCGGCGGCGGTACAACCGGCACGCCGGGTCCGACGGCGTCGGTGGGCCTTGCGAGCCCCAACCCCTCACCGGGCCAGCTGCTGGCCCTCAGCGGCGCCGGCTCCCAGCCCGGCAGCGGGCACATCATCGCCTATGACTGGGACCTGAACGGCGACGGCAAGATCGACACGAGCACCGGAACCAACCCGATCGTGCACCTCATCCTGGCACCCGGTCCGCACGCGATCGGCCTCACGGTCACGAACTCCAACGGAGAAAAATCGAGCTCGAAATTCGGGCTGTCGATGCCGACGCACATCGAACTGCCGCCGCCCCCGGACGGGGGGCAGGGACCGTGCGAACCGACGCTCGAAGTGGGCGACGCGCGGCTGGTCGGCGAATGCATCCAGAAGCTCTCGGGCGGCGGCTACGTGATCGAGACCAAGCAGCTCGCGCTCAACGGCATGGACCTGGCGCCCCAGGGCGGCGGCTACGGCATCTTCAAGGTCAACACCGTCAAAGACATCGCGATCGCCGGCACGCAGACGTTGCTGTCCGGGCCAAAGGTGAGCGTCGAGCTGCTGAACACGCCGATCGGCGACGTGACGCTCGGCGGGCGCGACCTCGAAAGCGAACCGATCCAGCTGGACGCTCACAGCTCGCTCAACCACCTCACGATCCCCCTCAACCACGGCCTGCGCGGACCGCGGGCGCACGCGGCCGAAGGTCCCTCGAAGACGCTGCTGATGGCGATCGGCGTCGGCAAACCGTGCAGCGGCAAAGAAAAAAACGCCGGCTGCTGCCCGCCCGCGCACGAAAACACCGCCTGCGCCACGCTGCCCGGCAACTTCCCGCTCACCGGACAGGTCGTCGTCTACCTGACCAACAAAGGCCAGGCGCTGATCGATGTCCAGGTCGGCCTGGAACTGAAGGGGATCTTCGAAGCGACGGGGGCGCTGGAGATCGAGGCCGATCCCCAGGCCGGCATCAACCTCAACTCGCTGAAATTCACCATCCCCGAAGCGGGGCTCGAGGGCATCTTCACGGTCAAGAAGGCGAAGTTCGCCTACTACTTCCCGAGCGCGCCGGAAGAATCAAAGCGCGACACCTGGCAGGCCGAAGGCGAAATCGTCTTCGGCCCGCTCGGAGAACCCTCGCTGGAAGCCGAACTGGCCTTCAAGAAAGGCCAGTTCCACTCAGGCTCGCTCGTCTTCGGGGCGCCGCCGCCCGGGCGTCCCGATCTACCCCGGCATCTTCCTGAACAAGCTCGGGGGCTCAATCGGAGTGGAACCGTTCGCCTTCGGCGGCGTCCTCGGCGCGAAGGTCGCCGCAGGCGCTGGAGCTGACGCTGTCGTTCAAGTATCCGCGAAGCGCAGGGCGAAGAACTCGGCTTCTTCGGCGGCCAGGGCCAGCTCGAACTCAACAACGACAAGATCGCCACGCTGGCCGCCGACGTCTACTCGGACGGCTACATGGACGCCAAGCTGAACATCGACCTGCACATCCCCTTCTCCTCGAACAGCCCGATCGTGAAGGTGGGCGGCAGCGTCGGCTTCTGGGACGAATCGAAAAGCGGCCTCTGGCAGGCGGAAGGCAACGTGTACCTGAAACTCTGGGAAATCAGCGCGGAAGTCGCCGGGCTCGTGAACAACAACTACATAGCCGGGTGCCTCGCGCTCGACGGCTTCGGCGTGCAGGGCCGCTACAGGTTCGCCGACAGCAGCATCGGCGGAGGGTTCTTCGGCTTCAGCAACTGCTCAGACCAGCTCAAGGAATACAAGCAGAAGCCGCTCGTCAAGCACTCCGGAGGGTTCGTCGGCGGAGAATCGCTGCGGCTCCCGCCCGTTGGGACGGGTCGCAATCCGGCCGGCGGTGGACCGCTCGGGGCTGGCGCGACGCCTGAGCGCCACCGGCTCACCGGCGGCCGTGGAAGGCGACACCTTCACCCTGCCCGTCGGGCCAGCTCGCGCAGGAGCTGCGCATCACCTCGAGCTCCGGGACGCCCAGTGGTCACGCTGATCGCCCCCGGCGGGCAGACATACACGACTCCGGTGGCGCCGGGTCACATCGCCACCTCAGGCCAGCAGTTCATCGCCGCGATCGCCCCCGACCACAATCAGGTGCTCGTCCTGCTCAAGCATCCGGCAGGGTGGCACCTGGCGCGTGCAGACAGCACCCGGGTCGCCGCCGCTCTCCAAGCTGGAAGTGGCAGGCGACACGCCGCCGGCGAGCGTCCGCGTGAAGGTCAGGCACGGACACGGCCGCAGCTGGTCGCTGGCCTACAAGATCGCCAACTTCGTGCCCGGCACGGGCGTCGAGTTCGTGGAACGCGGTCGTGACAGCACGCACGTGCTGGGCATCGTCAAGCGCGCCGCGGGCACGCTGCGCTTCGCTCCCGAGGACGCGCTCGGGCGGGCACGGCGAATCGTCGCCTACCTGCTGGACGCCGAAGGCGCTCCGCAGCGCGTGCTGACGGTCGGCCGCTACCGTGCGCCAGGGGCCCAGCGGGGCGGGCGAGTGAAGGGCGTGCGCATCGCTCGCCACGGCATCACCGCCCTCGTCACGCTGGCGGGCGGCGGCGCGGCACGCGCCTCTACCGGATCCAGGTGCGCGGCAGCGACGGGCGCCTTCAGACCTTCTTCCGCAAGCCGGGCAGCCGCAGCGTGCTGCTCACCAACGTGCTCCCGTTCGAGTCCTTCACCGCCACGGTGGCCGCCGAGGGCGGACCCAACCTGCTGCGCGGCCCGGCCGCGCGCGCGAGGCTCGCGGCGCTGAAGATCAAGACGACGGCACCCAAGAAACGAAAAGGCGGCAAGCGCAAGCACTGAGAAGGCCTACAACGCCGCGCTCCCGGCTAGCAGCGCGCTCGCCGGGAGGACCTACAGCCTCTCCGCTGGCGGCACGCTGAAGCCGGCATGACGGCGACGATGGTTATGCAGCGGCGCCCGCGGGCACTGCGACGGCCTCCAGCGGCTCCCGTTCGATCTCGTGCTCGCGAACGAGGGCGAGTGCGGCGATCGCTCCCAAGAGGGCGAGCGCTCCGCCGA
Organism: uncultured Solirubrobacteraceae bacterium; assembly: GCA_963767655.1. Lineage (GTDB taxonomy): Bacteria > Actinomycetota > Thermoleophilia > Solirubrobacterales > Solirubrobacteraceae > Palsa-744. The sequence goes on from CAVYET010000003.1 coordinate 206,296, forward strand.
GCACGAGCACCTCGTTGAGTCCCGAGAGAAAGCCCACGCGCGCCGCGTGCGCGACGGCGCTGCCCACCCCCACCGGAAGGGCGGCGACCGCGTCGCCGAGCCTGCCCGAGGAGACCGCTTCCACGAGCTGGCGCCCGTGCCCGTGCGCCTGCGGCGCCAGCGAGACCGCCTTGGAGGCTCCGCGCGCCGTGAACATCGCTCCCCAGGCCGCGATGCCGACGGCGATGCCGACCTGGCGGAAGGTGTCGTTTATCCCGGCGGCCATGCCGCTGCGCTCCTTCGGTACCACGCTGAGCGCAACGTCGGCGACGACCGTGTTGACGATCCCGACGCCCACGCCGGCGACGATGAAGCCGGGCAGCAGCGCGGTCCAGCCGTCGGCGGTGCTGAGGCCGGACATCAGGATGAGGCCCAGGCCGCACAGCGCCAGGCCGACGGCGAGCTGCGCTCGCGCCAGCACCCGCGAGACCCAGATGCCCGACAGGCCGGCTATCAGGAACGTGACGATCGTCATCGGCAGGTAGCGCACGCCGGCCCCGAGCGGCGAGTTGCCGAGGAACTGCTGCATGTAGAGGGTGAGGTAGAGGAACATCGCGAACAGGGAGGCGCTGATCGCAAAGGCCGCGAGCTGCACGCCGGTGAAGGCCCGCTTGGCGAACAGCTCGAGCGGCAGCATCGGGTGCGCCGAGCGAAGCTCGATCACGATGAACGCGCCGAGCATGAGCAGCGCTCCCGCGAGCAGGGTTACGATCGCGGGACTCCCCCAGCCGAGCGCGTTGCCGCGCAGCAGCGCGAACACGAGCATGAACAGCGCCGCGCTGAAGCTCGCCACCCCCGGCCAGTCGGGGCGCTGCGCGTTCGGGTCGCTCGACTCGGCGACGGTGAGGGCGGTGATCGCGATCGCGACGATCCCGATCGGGACGTTGAGGTAGAAGACCCACTCCCACCCCAGCGACTGGGTGAGCGCGCCGCCGACGAGCGGCCCGAGCGCCACCGCCACGCCGATCGTGGCGCCGTAGATCGCCATCGCCGTCCCCCGCTCGCGGCCGCTCGGGAACTCCTGCGCGATGAGCGCGAGCGAGATCGCGAACATGATCGCGCCGCCGATGCCCTGCACCCCACGCGCGCCGATCAGAAGGGGCGCAGTCGGGGCAAGGCCACAGGCCAGCGAGGAAGCCGAGAAGATGATCAGGCCGGCGAGGAACCAGCGCTTTCGCCCGAAGCGGTCCGCGAGCGCGCCGGCCGTCAGCACGACGGTGGCGAGCGCGAGCGAGTAGGCGTCGATGACCCACTGCAGGTCGGTGAAGCTCGCACCCAGGCTCTTCTCGAGCTGGGGCAGAGCCGTGTTCACGACCGTGATGTCGAGCAGCAGCATGAAGGTGGCTAGCACCACCGCTGTGAGGGTCCACCACTTGCGTGTCATTGACGACCTCCGATCCTCGCTCTACAATGGTCAGGTAGCCTTGTCAGGAATGATTATCAGGCTACCTTATCAAAGTCAACGGGACGAATGCAACGACCTCATCGACAGGACTTCGTGGCTCTGCTGTTCACCGCCGCCGACGGGCTCGTGGCCGAGCTCTCGCAGCGAATGGTGCAGGCCGGCTACGCCGACGTGCGCGGGGCGCACGGCTGTGTCTTCGGCAATCTCGAGCCGGACGGCATGCGCCTGACGGAGCTGGCCGAGCGCGCCGGGATGACCAAGCAGGCGGTCGGCGAAGCGGTCAGTGACCTCGAACGCCTCGGCTACGCTGAGCGCGTCGCGGACCCCAGCGACGGGCGCGCGAAGATCATCCGCCTGACCGACCGTGGCCACGCGGCCCAGCGTGCCGGCTTCGAGATCATCGCCGAGATCGAGAGTGAGTGGGTCAAGCGATTCGGCTCAGAGCGCGTGAGCGAGATGCGCTCGCTGCTGATCGACATCGTCGCGGCGAAGCTGCCGCTCCCGCGTGCCGCTTAGAGGGACGCTCGGCCGGCGCGAGCTGCGCCGGCCAGTCGATCGACCTGCCGGCGCAGCTCGGAGGCGTTGCGGGGGGCGAAGGCCTCCCAGTCGTTGTTGAGGTAGACGTAGATGGGGCCCTCGGCGCGCCAGCCGTGGAGGCGCGCCGCCCAGGTCTGCAGCTCCTTGGCAGAGTAGTTGCCGCGCCGGCCGCGGCGTCCGTAGTGAAGGCGGATGTAGCGCCACGCGGCGGTCGCCTCATGGCTCTGAAACGGCCGCTCGGGGTGATCGCCGATCACGAGCGCCACGCCGTGCTCGCGCAGGAGCGCATACACCTCGGGCACGAACCAGCTGGGGTGGCGCAGCTCGAGCGCGTGGAGGCCGTCGGGAAAGCGGGCGAGCGCCCCGGCGAGACGATCGTCATCGCGGTGGAAGTTCTCGGGCAGCTGCCACAGCACCGGGCCGAGGCGCCGGGCCTCGATCATCGGCGCAAGGCCCTCGTAGAAGCGCCCGACGCCGGCGGCAATGTCGCGCAGGCGCCTGACGTGCGTCAGGTAGCGGCTGGCCTTGACCGCGAACACGAAGTCCGGCGGCGTCTGCTCGATCCAGCGCGCGACTGCCTCCCTGGAGATCAGCCGGTAGAAGGTGTTGTTGACCTCGACGGTGTCGAACAGCGTCGCGTAGTGCGCAAGCCAGCGGCTCGCCGGCAGGCCGGCGGGATAGACCGCGCCGCGCCAGTCGGAGTAGTTCCATCCCGAGCAGCCGACGTGGACCTGATGCAGCTCTCGCCTCACTGTTGGCCAAACGAACCGAGCTAAGGGGACGGCACCGTCTCGATGAGCACCTCGCCGCCGGGCAGCGAGCAGGGACCGTCGGCGGGAGGACCGAGGCCGGCGGCGGTGAGCGCGAACTCGGGCCGTCCGGTGCCGCTGAAGTCACCGAGCGCCGTCAACGCCGGCCCAGTTCGCCACCTGCGGGCACCATCGGACAGCTCGGCGCCGGCGCCGGCGCCGGCGCCGTCAGCTGGTAGCCGGCCGACCCGAGATTCTGCAGCGCCAGCGACCCGGTGAGCCGCGAGCCGAAGACGACGCTGACCGTGCTCTGAACCGCCAGGCCGCCATGCTGATAGGTCTCCGTGGCGACGCCAAAGTCCGCTCGGCCGTCGCGGTTCAGGTTGCCGAGGCCAGCCAGCGTATTCAGCTGGAGGATCCGGCCGGACGGCGCTGGGCCGTAGTAGATGCGAGCGCCGCGAGAGCCCAGCGACGCGAGGTCGACCGGACGCGAGGAGGCCGAGCCGTAGAGTAGGTCGAGCTCTTCGTGCTCCCGGCCTTGGATCCCGACCCGTTCGAGGAGCAGGTCGGCTCGATGATCGCCGTTGACGTCGCCCACGCCGGCGCCTGAGCCCGCTCCCCTGATCGCAAAGCCTCTGGTGCCCAGGTGATAGGCCGAAAGGGATCCTGAGTAATGGCGCCCGAAGAGGACGAACACGAAGGGCTGGCGGGCAGTGGACCCCTTGTACAGCAGCAGGTCTGGCCGCCCGTCACCGTTGACGTCGCCGGCGGTCCGGCGACGCCAAGAGGTCCCGCTTCGGGACCGCCGGCGGTGATGCGAAAGCCGCGCGAGCCGACATGCGCGAGATCCACGTTGGCGGGATTGCGTCCGCCGTGGATCACGTAGGTGTAGCGGCTGCTGTCGACGGCGATCGCCCCGTAGCGACTGCCGTCGAATCGGCCGAGGCCGGCGATACCCCCATGCAGACCGCCACCTTCCGCTCCCCTGATCACAAAGCCCTGCGAGCGGCGCAGGTGCGCGAGATCGATGGTGCCCTGATCGGCCTTGCCGTAGATCACGTACGCGTCGCGCGGGGCGTGGCCACACGGTCCGCTGCCGGCGCTCGCGCATTGGAAGCCTTCGCGCGGGGCGGTCAGCAGGATGTCTCCCCGCCCGTCGCCGTTGACATCGCCGGCGGCCGTGATGTCGAAGCCGGCCTGGTCGTAGGCCCGCGCACCGATGATGTGAAAGCCGCGCAGCGTAGGATCGCCCAGCGCCACCGTTCCGATGCGGGGCGTGTCGAAGAGGACGTACACGACCCCGGCCACCGGGCGCCCGGGCACGCTCTCATATGGCGCCCCGATCACCAGGGCCGGCCGCCGGTCGCCTGTCAGGTTCGGGACTCCGGCGATCGATGAGCCGATGAGCGTGCCCGGCGGCGCCTGCACGATGAGCCGCGCCTGCGCGGCGGCATCCACCGAGACCGACGCCGCGGAGGCGCTCGCCTCCGCCCAGCCGGGCGCCGCCAGCGCGCCGAGGGCAACCAGCGCTCCAAGCAACGATCGCGTCCGCGACGCTCGGCAAGGCAGCGCTACCGACAAGCACCTCATGCGCAGACCGTAGAAGCCCGCGGCCAACGGCGCATCCGTTGTCTTCCCACCAACGCTGCGGCCACGCCGCAGCCGTCGGGCTGAGCCGGGCGCGCTCAGGCCGGCACCTCGCGCCCGAGCCAGCCGCGGTAGAAGCCGTCGATGTCGGGGAGGAACTCGTGCACGACCGGGTAGCCGGGCGGGAGCGCCTCGACCTCGAGCTGGCGCGCGCAGGAGGGGCAGAAGTACTCGCGGATCTGCTGCAGCTGCGGGTCCGGGCCGGCCATCTTGGGATAGACCTCGAGCAGCGCCTTCTCGCTCTCGCGCACGTGCACGACGGCGTCCATCTTCCAGTTGCGGTTGTGCGCGCAGAAGTCGTGCCCGCAGTCACAGCGGTAGACGAGCTGCCCGTCCGATGAGCGCCGCACGATGTTCAGGCCCTCGCCGGCCGGCAGCACGATCTCGTCGGGGTAGCCGGCGCGCTCCTGCAGCAGCGCGATCCACTTCTCGAAGCGGTCGGCGTCCTTGTAGCCGGACTGGATCTCTTTGACCTCGCGGCGCGAGAGGCGCTCATCGAGCAGCGCCGCGAGCGTCTCGCGCTCGAGCTTGCCGCCGGTGAGCGAGTGCGTGCCTTCGCCGGCGAGCGGTTCGGAGGCGGCGAGGAACGCGTCGGCCGCCTCGTCGGGATCGATCCGCCCGGGCTGGGCTCTCAGCGCCGTGACGGTCGGCGTGGCGACCTCGAAGTCGAAGTCCTCGGGCAGATCCCAGAAGCCGCGGTACTCGGCGGCCCAGCGAGGGGAGAGGCGCATGGACTCGCGCATACATCTCCTTCAGCGGCACCACCAGCTCGCCGGCGAGCACGCGCCGGCGCTCGGAGGCCACCCACTCGCGCACCGGGATCGCGCGCTGCAGGCGCGCGCCGGCGGAAGGCCTCGCGGTCTGAGACGCCGTACACGGACTCGGCGAAGCGCGGCAGCAGATGGCCCTCCTGCACGTCGCGGCGCACGGCCTCGACGGGGCGCAGCAGCGGATCGCCCAGGCCGGCGCCGCCCTTCATCACACTGAGATAGAGGTCGCCGTTGGCAAACGGCGACAGGAGCGTCATGCCGTCGTTCTTGAATTCGCGCGCAGCGCCCCCGATCTCCATCAGCGCGGGGCTCTCGAAGTCGCCGTCGGCGACCGGATAGGCCTCGCCGCGGCGCGCGCGCTCGATCAGATCGGCGCCGTGGATGTTGTGGATGTAGGCGGTCGCGCCGGGGTAGCCGCCGAACAGCCCGCCGGAGGAGAGCACGCGCCCGGTGCCGATGTTCTGCAGCTCCCAGAAGGGCGTCTTGTTGACCATGAACAGCGACTCGAAGCTCGAGCCGCCGCGGTGGCGGCCGGGCCCGCCCGAGGAGGCCTTGACCCGCCGTGACAAATAGACGAACGGGGAGATCAGCTCCCACATCTCGACGTCGCCCATGTCGCCCTCGGGGTTGAACATCGCGGCGCAGTAGTCGGTCCCGTCGAGCACGTACTTGGCGCCCATCCCCTGCGCGGAGATCTCGAAGTTCATGATCGCCGAGGAGCTCCCGTACTGGTCGATGCCGCCGCCCTGCTGGACGTTGCCCGAGACCGAGTAGGCGGCGAGCACCTCCTCGATGAAGCCGCGCGCCTGCAGCGCGCGGAGATCGTGCGCGGGAAGCCCGTGAACGACGGCTGCAGGAACGCCCAGGCGATCGCGGTCGAGCCCTCGGCGTCGCCGAGGTTGGCGATCGTGCCCTCGGGGAAGTTCGTCCTGATGGCGAAGTAGGCGCCGTCGTTGATCTTGTCGTTGCAGATGAGCGTCTGGGTGAACATCACCCAGATCGCACCCTGCATGCCCGAGGGGGTGCAGTTCATCGAGTGCCAGCCCCAGGCCGAGGCGCCGTCGTAGTCGAGCTCGTAGGTGCCGTCGCCGCCGATCCGCACCTCGAAGGGCGAGTGCATGACGATGTCCCTGCGCGCGCGCGCCGGCAGCTGCTGCTTGTCGGCGAACTCGGCGTCGAAGACCGCCGGCGAGCGGTAGCGGCCGGGAACGGTCATCTCGCGGATGCGCGCCTTGAACGAGCGCCGGCCCTCCTCGATGACCTCGCGGCTGAAGCGCTTGAAGCGCTCCGACGCCCTCCTCGAGCAGCACGCGCTCGACGGCGTCGCGGATCATGTGGCAGCCGGCCAGGCGCGTGCGCTCGTCGAGCAGGTAGTAGGCCGAGGCGCGGGTGCGCTTGCGGCAGCGCTCGAGGTGCCAGCGCGCGAGCTCGTCGCGCTCGCCGATCTTCATGCAGGGCAGGTCGATGCCGTCCTCGTAGCGCGAGCGTCGGCCCGACGGGCACGCCGCCCGGGCGTGCTCGCGCCGATGTCGAGCACGTGCGTGACGCCGCCCGCCCACGCGACGAGCTCGCCCTCCCAGAAGATCGGCACGAACGTCTGCACGTCGGCGTTGTGCACGTCGCCGATCGTGGGGTCGTTGTTGGCGAAGATGTCGCCCGGGCGGATGCCCGGGTTCTGCTCGTAGCCGTTGCGCACCATCCACTTGATCGCGTCGGACATCGTGTGGACGTGGACGATGATGCCGGTGGACAGCGCCACCGAGTCGCCCTCGGGCGTGTACAGGGCGAAGCAGAGCTCGCCGAGCTCGCGCACGATCGGCGAGGCGGAGATGTTCAGCGCCGTGGAGCGGGCCGAGACGAGTCCGCCGCGCAGGCGCGAGAAGAGCTTCTCGTAGCCGATCGGGTCGGCGCGCATCATCTCCAGCTCGCGCAGGCCCGCGTAGTGGCCGGTCTGCGCGAACAGGTGCTCTGACTCCTCGAGCATCGCGAGCAGGCTCCTGCCCTCCCAGCCGATGCCGGCGCGCTCGGCCGGCTCCTCGCTCTGCGGCGCGCGGGTGGAGTCGATGATCGCCATGGCTAGGCCTCCCGCGTCGAAGAGATGGAAGATGTGGTGTGAGTCGAGCCTCGCCGTGCGGCCGGGCGGGATCGCGAAGGTGGTGGCCGAGTGCTCGACGATCGCCGGGCCCTCGATCGTGTTGCCGGCCTGAATCTGCTCGAGCTGGAAGATGTCGGTCTGCACGAACTCGTCCTCGCTGGCGCGTCCCCAGTGCACCGGGCCGCCGGGCCTTCAGCGGCGGTGTGCCGGGCGCTTCGGGCATCTCCGGCAGCGCCGGCTTCTCGACGTCGACCGTGCCGTGGACGATGACGTGGGTGACGAGGTAGCCGAACTCCGGCGAGCGCGCCGAGGAGGCGTACATCTTCGCGTAGGCGTCCTCGAAGGCGGCGATCAGATCGTCGAGGTCCGCTCGCCCCTTCGAGCGCCGCGTGCGGGGAGACGAACTCGATGTCGTTGAGCTGGCCGTAGTACTGCATGCGCACCGCGTGGGTGAAGCGGATGCGCTCGCGCTGGATCTCCGACTTGGCGAACTCGGCTGCCACGCGGTCCTGCAGGCCGAGCCAGGCGCCGGTGATCATCGTGCCGATCCCCGCCCTTTCGTCCTCGCCGAAGGCCGGCAGCAGCGGCAGGTCGACGGTCTGGTCGTAGCGGTAGTCGAAGTCCGCGCAGGCGCAGCCGAAGGCCGAGAAGCCGGCGGCCCACGCCGGCACGAGCACCTCGCGGTAGTGAACGCCCTCGGTGTAGCCGGCGACGTGCAGCGGGCCGCCGCCGCCGTAGCAGAGCAGCGCGTAGTCGGCCGGCGAGTAGCCCTTGCCGAGGATCTGCCCGACCGCCTCGTTCTTGAGCGTCTGCTCGAACAGCTCGATCACCCCGGCGGCGGCCGCGTGCAGGGGCAGGCCGAGCGGGCGCGCGAGCTGGCGCTCGATCGCCGCGCTCGCGACCTCGACGTCGAGCTTGACCTCTCCCCCGAGGAAGTAGTCGGGGTTCAGCCGCCCGAGCACGAGGTTCAGGTCGGTGACCGAGACGGTGTCGAGGCCGCCCTGCGGCCAGGAGACGCCGATGCGCGAGCCGGCGGAGTCCGGCCCGAGCTCGGGGCGGTTGGAGTTGGGGTTCACGCGCACGAAGGAGCCCGTGCCGGCGCCGATCGAATCGACGCGCACGAGCGGCATGTTCAGCAGGAAGCGCGCGACGTCGGGGGTCTGGGTGATCTCGAAGCGCCCGTCGGTGATCAGCGCGATGTCGAACGAGGTGCCGCCGATGTCGGTGCAGAGCACGTTGGGCAGGCCCATCCGCCGCGCCAGCGCCTGCCCGCCCACGACGCCGCCGATCGGCCCGGAGACGAGCGTTCGCCCGAGCTCCTTGGTCTCGATCGAGACGGTGCCGCCGTGCGCGGACATGACGCGCAGCTCGAAGCGCGCGCCCTGCTCCTTGGTGACTTCGCGCACGGCCTTCAGGGTCGCCCGCGAGGGCTCGGCGGCGTAGGCCTCGATCAGCGTCGAGTTCAGCCGCGGCAGGTCGCGGCGCATCGGATAGAGCTCGCAGGAGAGGAACACGGGGACCGACCCGTCCAGAGAGCGGGCTGCCTTCTCCTCGGCGACGATCTCCGCGACGCGCCTCTCGTGCGCCGGGTTGCGGTAGGAGAAGAGCAGCGACACGACGATGCCCTGCACCCCCTCGTCGAGCAGCTCGGCCGCCGCCTCGCGCACGTCCTGTTCGCGCAGCGGCAGGACCTCGTCGCCGAACACGTCGATGCGCCCGCGCACGCCCTTCATCAGCTCGCGCGGCACGAGCGGCTCGTTGTGGAAGTGGGTGGCGAGGTGCAGGCGGTCGGAGTAGGAGGAGCCGATGTAGGTCTGGATGCCGCGCTCCAGGCGCAGGTAGTCCTCGTGGCCGGCGTTGACGATGCAGCCGACCCTCAGCCCCTGGCGCGCCAGCAGGCGATTGAGCATCGCCGTGCCCGAGTAGATGCCCGAGACGATCGCGGGGAAGCCCTGCGCCGGGGACGAGTCCCACTGCCCGAGCGCGTCGCGCGCGGAGGCCATGAAGCCGATCGACTCGTCCTCGGGGGTCGTCTGCGCCTTGCCGACGACGAAGGAGCCGCGCTCGTCGACGATGAACGTGTCGGTCATCGTGCCGCCCGCGTCGATCGCCAGCACGCGGGAGACGCCCCCGCCGCTGTCAGCCATCAAGACCACCTCCCTCTGCCGCCAACCGATCCGGCCCGTCCGCCGATCCGGCCCGTCCGCCAAGGCTACTGCGCGCCGGTGGCCCGGGCATCGGTGGTTTCTACCTACGGCCGCTCGTCAGGAGTAGGCGCCCAGCCCCTGCTCGCGCAGCCATGCGACGGTGCGCTGCAGGCCCTCCTGCAGGCCCACGGCCGGCTCCCAGCCGAGCACCTCGCACGCCTTGGCGTTGGAGTAGGTGCCGCGGCGCAGGAAGTAGCGCGCGGAGGCGGTGTTGATGTCGTTGTCGCCGGGCGCGAAGCGGGCGAGGCGCTGCATCACCGCGGCTGCGCCGAGAGCCAGCGGCGTCGGCACCGTGATCAGGCGCCGGCCCACGAGCTGCGCGTAGGGCGCGAAGAACTCGCGATAGGGCACCCCGATGCCCTCCGAGAGCGTGAAGATCTGACCGGCAGCCTGCTCGACGGCGGCGGCGAGCACGACGCCGTCGACGAGGTTGTCGATGTAGATCGGCGAGTGCAGGCCCTCGCCCGAGCCGGGGAGCATCATCCGCCTGGTCCTGATCAGCTCCGCGGGGATCAGCGCCCAGACGCGCGAGCGCGGACCGTAGACGTCGCCCGGGCGGACGATCGTGCACCGCATGCGCCCGTCGAGGTGAGCCTGCAGTACGACCTGCTCGGAGGCGATCTTGGTGTCGGGATAGGGCACGTAGGTGTTGTGCACCGGATAGCGCTCGTCGACGCCGTCGGGGAAGTCGAAGCCGAAGGCGGTGACCGACGAGAAGTGCACGAAGCGCCGAGCGCGCGCGCGCTCGGCGGCCGCGATCGCGTTGGCCGTGCCGAGCACGTTGGCCCGCCAGGTCTCCTCTCGTCGCTCGAGGCGGAAGGAGACGGTCGCGGCCGTGTGCAGCACGAGCTCGCAGCCCGCGACGGCGTCCTGCCAGGGGCCGGTCTGGGCGACGTTGCCCATGACGATCCCGCGTTGCGGGTCGGGCGCGAGGTCGCAGCCGAGGACCTCGTGGCCATCGGCCGCGTAGCGCTCATACAGCGCCCGGCCGATGAACCCCGAGGCTCCGGTGATGAAGACGCGCATACCGGCCGGCTCGCCCTGAGACCCGCTCGCGGCGCCCTAGCGCCGCGGCTAGGGGTTGGTGACGTGGTGGACGGGGAACTCCCTGACGTCCGGCGGGTTGGGGAACGACCGGTCGCCGAGCTGCTGCGCGGTCGGCATGAGCTGGCTCTGGACGAAGGTGTCGAACGCCTGGCGCGACTCCCAGAAGTCGATCACCCCCCAGCCTCCCTCGATCGGACCGGCCGAGTGGAAGATCAAGCCCTGCGGCGGGTTGGCGTCGACGTTCATTTGCGAGTGAATCGCGTCGTACTGCTCCTGGGTCCCGCCGTCGAACTTCACCCTGATCCCGACAGCCATTTCGTCTCCTCTCCTCTGGTTTGTCGCGCGAGCATACCCGCTCGCCCGCGGCGCGCGAGGTCCCGGCCCCCGACGCGGGGGCCAGGACCTCTTCTCTGCTTGATCGCCCGTGGGCTAGATGCCCTGCCCGTAGTTGGAGCAGCTCGCTTTGAAGGACGGGTTGGGGCTCGAGCTGAGCTGGTTGAGCACGTTCTGCAGCGACGGCGAGTCGTCGAACATGCCGATGTGCGCGACCGGGTCTTTCGGGCACTGGCTCTGGATGGTGATGTTGGTGACGCCCGAGCCGCTCAGGAACGCGTTGGTGTAGGGCGTGACAACCTCGTCGTGTTCGGTCTCGATCACCACGTAGCGCACGCCCGCCATGACCGGTTCGCCCGAGCCGAACAGCTTCCTGATGAACGCGGAGCTCGCCTCCTGTTCGGGCAGCGCGGGAGCGCCGAGGAGTTCGAGCAGGCCGCCGATGATTTCGCCCGCGAAGGGAAACACTTCGACGAACGTCGTCAGCCCGTCGAGCGTCGTGCCGTGGTTGCTCGGAGCCAGGCCGATCAGCTCATTGACCTTCGCGGCGCCGCCCAGGAACTTGATGTAGTAGTTGGGCATCATCCCGCCCTGGGAGTGGCCGACGAGGTCGACCTTCGCGGCTTTCGTTTTCGACAGCACGTTGTTGACGAACGAGCGCAGTTCTTCCGCGGAGTGTTCGATGTGGTTCAGCCCGTCGATGCGCCCCGGGGTGATGAACGGGATGATCGGCAGCGAGGCCGCCGTTTCGCCGTAGTTGAACGCATACACGCAGTAGCCTTCGTTGGCCAGCAGCGGCGCGAGCGTCACCCAGTTGGATCCCTCGTCGGCGAGCGTCGCGTGGACGAGCACGACCGGATAGGGATGCGCCGTGCTCGGTTTGCAGCTCCTGTTCGCGCCCGCAACGGATTCCGGCTCCCAGGTCTCATTCCAGATCGCATCGCCCAGCGCCGTGTTGCCATACGGGACCGAGTAGCTCGCGTCCGCCGCGGCCGGCGCCGCCATAATCATCAGCACAGCCGCTGCCGTGGCGAGCATCGTCACCCTCAGCTTGAACATCGACTCTCCTCTCCTCTCCTCTATTGACCGGTCGGCCGCCGGTGAGACCTCAGCCGGGCCCCTCGCCAGCCGCATCCTCTGCTCCAACGGGGCCATCATAAGTCGGCAATGACGGGTAGGTCAACGCCCCGGCGCGGGCCTTCAGGGCGCTTCGGTGACCGAGCGCCCGCGCCACGTGCGCCTACCCGGCGTCGAGTCCCAGCGAGGAGCGGAAGTCGGCCGTCGTGTTCTCGTGTGGGAACGCTGTCCGCGGCACGGGCAGATCCAGCGCGGCGCAGATCGGCGCCCAGCCGTCGCCCACCCGCCAGTCGATCAGCCGCTCGGCGGGCACACTCCGGCGGACCTCCTCGTTGTGGCGCTCGTACGCGGCGATCGCGGCGTCGCGGTCAGGCCAGTCGGGCGTGAAGCGGCTTCTCATCATCTCGTTGACCATCGCCCTGCGGCGCGCCAGCTCGGGGTCCTCGGCCGGCGGCGGCTGGCTCAGGACCTGCACGATCGTCCGCTCCATGCTCGCCCACCACGCCTGCGCGGAGTCCCTGCTCGAGAGCAGGACGGCCGCCTGCGGGCTCGCGGCGAGGATCTCCCTCCAGAAGGCGGCCGCGGGCCAGTCGACCGTCGCCACGTAGTCGCGCAGGAGCGCCTCCCAGTCGACCGGCTGTCCGCCCACCGCGCTCTCCCATGCCGGTCCGTCCTGGGGTCGCTGCATCAACTCGAACATGTGGTAGCAGCGACCACCAAGCAGCTGCTCGAGCGCCGCCTTCAGGGAGGCCGTGCCCGTCCGCCCCAGCCCCGCGCCGACCACTCCTAGTGCCACCCGCCTCGCACCTCGCCATCGTTTCAGGGACCGTTCGAGGCGACTCTACACGCGTGGCTCCTCCGCGGGCTAGGGTGCCGATATGGATCACCGCTTTGAGGGTCCCCGCTACACGGTGGGGATCGAGGAGGAGCTCATGATCCTCGACCCCGCCTCGCTGGACCTGGTGAGCGCGATCGAGTCGATGCTCGGCGAGGATCCGCCGGCGGGTGAGATCAAGCCCGAGCTGCTCGAGTCGTTCCTCGAGATCGCGACCTCGCCCTGCGAGGACGTCGCGACGGCGGGAGCGCAGCTGATCTCCCTGAGGGCGCTCGCCCGCGACCGGGCCCGCGGTCAGGGCCTTCAGGTCGCGGCTGCGGGAACGCACCCGTTCGCCCGCTGGGAGGACCAGAGGGTCGTGAGGAGCGATCGCTACCGCGGGCTCGTGCGCTCGCTCGGCTTCGTGGCCCGCCAGGAGCTCGTGTTCGGCATGCACGTTCACGTCGGGATGGCGGACGCCGAGGAGGCGATGTACGTCGCCAACGGCCTGCGCCCCCACCTGCCGATGCTGATCGCGCTGTCGGCGAATTCTCCCCTGCTGCGGGGCGAGCTGACCGGTTTGATGTCGAGCCGGGTGCCGGTCTTCCGGGCCCTGCCCCGGGTGGGCCTGCCGCCGCGATTCGCCGACTGGGGGGACTTCGAGCGGCGCATCGAGACGATGACCGGCTGCGGGATGATCGAGGACTACACCTACCTGTGGTACGACGTGCGGCCCCATCCACGACTCGGGACGGTCGAGATCCGGGCGATGGACTCGCAGACCAGGGTCGAGCACACGATCGCGCTTGGTGCGCTCGTGGTCTCGCTCGTGAAGCTCCTCACCGAGGAGTTCCAGAGCGCCGCCGAGCCTCTGGATCCCCATTGGGAGATCCTCGAAGAGAACCGCTGGCTCGCGGCGCGCCACGGGCTGGAGGCCGAGCTGTTCGACCACGCCTCCGGTGAGCGCCGGAGGGTCGCGCAGATGACCGAAGCCCTTCTGGAGCGCCTCGCTCCGCACGCCCGCGACCTCGGCTGCGAGGAGCAGCTCGGGGGCATCGGCGACCTCCTGCGCTCGGGCAACGGAGCCCTGCGCCAGCAGATGGTCTACGAGGCCAACCACGACCTGCGCGAGCTGGTGGCGGAGATCATCGCGACCACGGGCCTGACGTAGCTGAGGTGATCTAGGATCTCCGCCATGGGGGCAGCGGAATACGCACCGAGCCTGCCGTCGGCGCGCGTTCCGACGCTGTTCGGCCGGGTGATGTGGCTGGTCGCGCTGACCGTCGGCTTTGCCACGCTGGGCGTCTATCTCGCACGGAACCTGGGCGGCGCGGAGTGGTTCATCGCCTGGCTGCTCGCGCTCGGCTGCCTGGTCGGTCTGAACCTCGCCAATGCGCGCGGGAGCACGGGGCTCGCGCTGGTGCTTCTGTGCCTGTTCGGCCTGCTGATCGGAGCGAGCGTGTCCGCGACGATCAACTACTACTCCGAAACGGATCCCACGGCCGTGCGCCAGGCGTTCGCGGCGACCGCCCTGTTCGTCGGTGGGCTGGGTGCCGCCGGCTACGCGATCAGACGCGATCTGTCGTTCCTCTACCGAGCCGCCTTCTGGCTGCTGATCCTGCTGATCTGCGGCGGCATCGTGCTGATCTTCGTGCACATCCCGGCGGCGTACACGATCTATGCGCTCGCCGGCCTGGCCATCTTCGGCCTCTACACGGTGATCGACTTCAACCGCCTGCGCCACGGCGGAGTCAATGAGGCGATCCCGCTGGCAGCGGGCATCTTCCTCGACGTGCTCAATGTGTTCCTGCTGTTCCTGCGGCTGTTCGCGCGCTCCTCCTGAGCGCTTCGCCCGCGCGGCGCTGAGCCTCCTGCGCGATGGTCCGACGCTTCGCTTCTTCCTCGGCGGCGCGACGCCGGGCGTCCACGAGCGAGCGTCCTGCGAACAGCAGCCCGGCTTCGAGATGTTCTTCGACTTTTTCCAGGCTGTGTCCGCCGGGGTAGACGGCGCTCTGCGCCTGTGCGCCGGCCGCGCGGAGCTCGGCGGCGAATTCGGGGTCCTCCGTGGGCACCGCGACGGGGTCTTCTTCGGCGCCGTACAGGAACGCGCGCAGGCCCAGCCGCGAGATGACGTGCCGGTCCGCGGCCAGTTCGCCCTCCAGGCCGTTGAAGAAGCCGAGCCAGCTCTCGACGACCGAGAAGCGATAGGGGTTGGCGAGCGCCACATGCATGGCGCCGAAGCCGCCCATCGAGCTGCCCACGATCGCGCGCGCGGCGCGGGTGGGGATCGTCGGGAGCATGCGGTCGATCAGTTCCTGCACTTCGACCACATAGCTCTCGCTGTGGCGCCTGCCGATGTTCTTCCAGTTGTTGAGACCGGGCAGGTCCTGGACCATGACGGCGATCATCGGCGGGATCGCGATGGCCGTCGATCAGGTGGTCGAGGGTCTGCTGAATCCCGACTTCAAGGAAGGCGTTCGCGTGCCCGTCGCGGCCGTGCAGCAGGTAGAGCACGGGGTAGTGCTGCGTCGTGCTCGCGTAGCCCGCGGGCAGGTAGACCAGAAACGATCCTCCACCGCCCAGCTGCGATGAGCTGAAGCTCGCATGATCGATCGAGCTGCCGGCGCTGTCGCTGCTCACCGGGACCAGCGTCGGCAGCGACGGCTCGGCCGCGGGCAGGGCGGCGTCGGCCGCGACGGAGGGCGCCGGCGCAGCGGCCGTGCGTATGCGGAGGGATCCCTCGAGCGGGAGAGAGCCTTTGAGGCCGAGCGCGACACAGACCGCGGCCAGAGCGCTGAGAAGGGCCGCCAGCAGGAGCCCGCGCGGCGTCGCGCGCAGGCGCCAGGGGATCGACTGCGGATGGCCGGCGGCGCCGCCGGCGAGGGCCGGTTCGAGCCGAGCAGGGAGCGCCGGCACCCAGGATGGCGGCAGCGGCTCGGGCGGGGCCGGGCGCCCCGGCCAGGCCCAGTCGCCGAGGCTCTCGAGCCATACATGGGTTCGGGACGCTTTCATCGCTGCGGACACCCGCAACATTCAACGGAGGTGCTCGGGAAAGCCCAACTCCTGCACAAACCCGCCCAAAGCGATCATGCCGTCAGGCAAGAGCGACTAGGAGACTGCGATCTGCCCCGAGAACGTCAGTAGCGCGCCCTTCCCGCTGCGGGCGCGGCGAGCTCCTGCGGACGCCCGATGAACCCGTGCAGGAGACCGTTGACGATGCTGACGATGATGGCACCGAGCACAGCCCACCAGAAGCTCGAGATAGTGAACGCCGGGACGATCCAGCTGGTGATGTAGAGCATCAGCACGTTGATCAGGAAGTAGAAGAGGCCGAGCGTGACGATGATGAACGGGATCGAGAGGATCGCGAGCACGGGCTTGACGAACGAGTTCACGATCGTGAACACGAGGCCGGCGAGGATGAGCGCCCACCAGTCCTCGCCGTAGTCGAGGCCCGCCAGCAGCCACGTCGCCACGAGCAGGGCGACGGCATTGAACGCCCACGCGATCGCGAGCCGGCGAAGCACCGCGCGCAGCATAGCCACCCGTCGACGAACCGGGCGCAGCGCGGCCGTGTCGCCGCCGATCAGCGGCTCGCCGTGCAGCATCGCCGAAGCAGCGATCAGACTGTCTTGCTTGACCTCTGACAGCGCCACCGCAGACCGGCCCGGTCGGGGGCTGGTCGACGTCCACTGCCACATCCTGCCCGAGCTGGATGACGGCGCGCTCAGCCTCGAGGACAGCGTGGCGATGGCGCGTCAGGCCCAGGCGGACGGGATCGCGGTCGTGTGCGCGACGCCGCACATCCGCGACGATCATGACGTGCGGATCTCCGAGCTTCCCGCACGCGTCGCTTCGCTTCAGCTAGAGCTCGAGCGACTGGACATCGGCGTGCGGGTCGCCATAGGGGGCGAGGTCGCACAGCGCGCGGCGGAGGGCCTCACCGCGCAGGAGCTGCAAGGCGTGTCGTTGGCGGGCGCAGGCTGGGTGCTGCTCGAGCCGGCGCCCGGGCCGCTCGGTGTCGAGCTCGATGAGCTCGTCGAGCGCCTGGGCACGAGCAGCCTTCGCGTGATCGTCGCGCACCCCGAGCGCCACGCGGGCGCCGACCTGGAGGAGCGCCTGCTGGAGCTGGTCGCACGGGGGGCCCTGATTCAGTGGACCGCCGATTTCATCGCTGAAGGCACGGGCGGGGACTTCGTTGCGGGCCTGGCGCGCGACGGTCTCGTGCACCTGCTCGGCTCGGACGCCCACTCCTCCCTGGCGGGCCGTGCGGTGCACCTGAGCGCGGGCCTCGCGCGCCTCGCCGAGATGCTGCCGGCCGAGCGCGTGGCGTGGATCGCCGAAGAGGGGCCATGGGCGGTGCTGCGGGGAGACACCGCCGTCCCGCCGTGGTCAGGACGATCCGCCGCGCGCCGCCGTCGGTGACGGCCACGGCTCGAGCGCCACCTGCTCGGCCAGCTCTTCCACCACATTGCGCGAGGGCCCTCCCAGACCACGGCGCAGGAAGTTGGCGGCACCCGCCGCGGCGCCGAGCTTCAGCGCCCGCTCAAAGCCTTCGCCGCGTGCCCAGGCCGCCGTCAGGGCACCCATCATCGCGTCTCCGCAGCCCTCGCGAAACCCGCGCTCGAACGATGGCGGCGTCAACTGCGTGAAGCGTCCCTCGTGCAACACCAGTGCGGGCAGCTCTCCGCGCGTCACGATCACGCTGCGCGCGCCCGCCTCGTGCATGCGTTGCGCCGCCGCCTGCATGAGCTCGGGCGCGGAGACCGGTCCGCGCACGTACTCCGCGAGCTCCCAGTCGTTGATCTTGACCACGTCAGGTTCGCCCCGCAGGGCGCTGTCCAGGCGCGGCGAGGACAGATCTACGAGCGTCCGGCACCCGCCCGCGCGGGCGTCGGCCACGAGGTCGCCGTAGATCTCAAGTGGCAGCGATTCGTCGGGCAACGGGTTGGTCACCACGAGCCAGCCGCAGGCCAGCCCCTGCGCGCAGGTCTGCGAGAACAGCTCGTCCACCTCGTGCCTGGAGGGCGGGTCGCTCAGCTTCATCGCCAGCACCTCCCGACTTCCGGAGCGGCGGTCGGTGACGTAGCAGCCGCTGGCGCTCGTGGTCCCCACAAGGCAGAGCTCTCCGCCGGCGGTGACACGCTCCAGCAACGGCAGCAACAGCGCGCCGCTCTCGCCGCCGATGAAGCCGCACAGCACGACCGTCGCGCCCAGGCGGGTCGCCATGCCCGCCGCCCATACACCTTGCCCGCCGGCGTGAAAGTGGATGCTCTGGCGGTCGCCGCCCTCCAGCTCGAGCGTCACCGTCAGCAGCGGGTTCGGACCGAAGATCGCCACGCGCGCCTCGGCGCCCCGCCCCGCCTCCTCCGCGGACCCTGTCAGCTCTTGGCGTGAGTGCACGATGGACGAGTTCCCTCGAGGCGATGATGGCAACGCCCTCGATCTCGCGCTGCGGCGCCGTCACTCATCCGGTCCATCGATGCCCTCCCGTCGAGGATCTTCGCGAGTGCGCGATAAACGTCGGCCTTCACCGACATTCTACTGCCTGCCGGTGCCATGTAGGCTCGGGGCGGTGGGCGCAACGCGCACAGGCGAGTGAGAGGGGAGGAGATGATCCTCGTCGTTGCCAGGGTCAAGACGGACGCGGACAAACGTGAGGCGCTGATCGCACTTCAGATCCACATCGCAGAGTTCATGGCGGGCGATCCCGGCGGCGATCGTCGAGGCCCCGGATGTCAAGTTCCACGAGATCGCCAGCTCGCGGGACCTGTCCCAGGTGGGCGCTGGCTAGCGCACGCGGACCGGCCCTCAGAACCCCGGCTGGCGCCATACGCGCTCGCACAGATACCGCTTGAGCTTGGCGACGTAGCGCTCGGCGCCCGGGTCGTGCCAGCGACCCGAGAACCAGGCGCCGACGCTGCCCCACAGGTCGCCGGCGCGGTAGCGGGCGCCGTTGCCCGAGACGGTGTTCAGCCACCCCTGGCGACCGTCGTAGTAGGAGCGGATGATCGCGCCGTAGTAGTCGGCGTTGAAGGCCGCGTCGTTGGCCGCGAGCGAGGCGCAGCAGATGTAGGGACTGCGGATCTGAAACAGGCCGAACGATTCGCCGCCATTGCCGATCGTCGACATGCGCCACCACGACTCGACGGCTGCCACGGCGCGCAGCAGGTTGGGATCCAGCCCGTGCTTGTAGGCCGCCCACTGGATGATCTCGTCGGTGCTCCCGCTGAAGGCACCCGTGACCTAAGTCCCCTGCTCATCCTTCCCCTTATCGGCAGGCGTCTGGAGCGAAGCTTGCGCTGGCAACCGCGTCCCGCGGGCGGCGGCCGTCAAGATCGCGGGCCTGGCACGGCCTCGCCGTGTCGCCGCGCCGGCGAGGCTACGTCCTTCGGCGCCACCCAGCCGCCGAACACGCGCTCGAGCTCCATCGCCACGGCGATCGAGACGTGGTCGCGCCCGGGCGCCGCCGCGACCTGCACGCCCAGCGGCAACCCTCGGGGGCCGAGACCGAGGGGGACCTGCGTGACGGGGACGGCCGCGAGGTTGAAGACGGCCATCGGCTGCGTCACATAGAAGCGGCCGTGGGTACGCCCGTGCCGCGGCGCGACGTTTGCCAGCGGCGGGTGCAGGAGAACGCCGTCACCGATCGTTTCCGCGATCTCCCGCGCGTACTCGCGACCCCAGGCGATCGCCCGGGAGGCACGTCTCGGCGGGGAGAGGCTGTTCGCCCGCTCGAGCAGCGTGAGCATCCTCAGCGGCACGGTGTGGGGACTGCCGCGGCGAAGCGCGCGCCTGACGGTCAATGGCTCCGCTCCCCCCTCGCGCAGGATCTCCGCCAGTGCGTTGCCGTCGGCGAGCGCCGCCAGGTAGGCCTCGCTGACATGGCGCATCTTCGGCAGGCGCACGCGCTCGAGCCGTGCGCCTGCCGCCGCCAGCGCACCGGCGGCGCGCTCGCGCGCGCCGAGCAGCTCGCGCCTGATCGGCTGCAGGAACGCCGATTCGCTGATCAGCACCCGAAGCCCATCGAGCGAGACGCTCGCGGGATCGCCCAGTTGGGCCTCGTCCTTGACGAGCGGGTCGGCGCCGTCCGGCCCGCTCAGGATCCGCAGCACCGGCATCAGGTCCTCGCCGCGGCGCGCCAGCGGGCCGGCGCCGAGCAGCCGCATCGCCTCGCCATGCGGCAGCGGGTAGGAGCCCGTGTGCGGCACCAGCCCGTTGGAGGGCTTGTGCCCGAATACGCCGCAGAAGAAGGCCGGGATGCGGATCGAGCCGGCGATGTCCGACCCGAGCCCGAACGGAGACGCCCCGCTGCCGACCGCCGCACCCTCGCCGCCCGAGGAGCCGCCGGCCGCGCGCGAGGAGTCGTAGGGGTTGCTGGTGCGCCCGTACACGCGATTGTCGGACTCCACCCACAGCGTCAGCTCGGAGACGTTCGTGAGCCCCAGGGGGATCGCGCCGGCGTCGATCAGGCGCTGCACGGCCGGCGCGGTCGTCTCGGCCCGGTAGTCGCGCCGCGCGACGAGCCCCGCGCAGTTGGGCATGCCCTCGAGCGCAAACGACTCCTTGATCGTGCACGGCACGCCGAGCAGCGGCGGCAGCTCGCCCTCGCCGGTACTCGCGATGCGGGCGTCGGCGGCGTCGGCCTCGCGCAGCGCGTCCTCGAAGCGCTCAACGGCGATCGCGCCGGTCCGCGGCTGCCAGCGCCTGCACATCTCGATGTGCGTCTCGACCGCCTCGCGCGAGGTGAGCTCGCCTGCGCGGATCGCGCGGGCCAGAGCCGTCGCCGAGCGCTGGGTGAGCGGCTCCTCGTGCACCGTTCGACCGTACAGCAGAGCCTGCGGCCACGCCGCCACACCGCCACGCCGCCACACCGCCACGGCAGCTAGGCCGCGCGCAGCTCGGCGAGGCCGTCGGCGATCGTCTTGACCGGCGAGTAGCCGAGCTGCTCGCGCGCCTTGTCGATCCGAATCGTGCACTCCTGCGAGGAGACCCAGTAGGCGAAGCGCGTCAGCGGCGGGTGACCGGACAGCCGCAGCAGCCGCCAGAGCGTCTCACCGCCCGACGCCAGCAGCGAGGCGACCGCCGTCTGGACATTGCGCGAGGGGGGCTGCACCCCCTGTGTCGCGAGCAGCTCGCTCACGAAGTCGCGAAAGACGATCGGCTCGCCGTCGGTGACGAAGTAGACCTCCCCGGGTCGCCCGCGCGTGGCGCCGAGCACCAGTCCCTCGACCGTGTTGTCGACGTGCGTGGTCGAGGTGCGCTGGCGCCCGCCGCCGATCCACGCGAAGCGCCCGCCGCGAACCATCTGCACCATCACCGGCAGCAGCGTCGTGTCGCCGACGCCCCAGACGAAGCGCGGGCGCACGACGACCGTCTCGAACCCGTCACGGTTCGCGGCCAGGACGGCCTGCTCCGCCCGCGCCTTGGTGGCGCTGTACAGGGCGGGCGAGTCGGGGCGCAGCGGCGCCGTCTCGTCGACGTCGATGAGCGGGCGGCCGGCGAGCAGCGCCGCCTCGGTGCCGACGTGGACGAACCGCCGCACGCCGGCGTCGCCGCAGGCGCGCAGGGCGTTTCGCGTGCCGTCGACGTTGCCGCGCTCGAAGTCCTCGCGTCTGCCCCAGTCGCCCAGCATGGCGGCGGCGTGAAACGCGAGCTCGCAGCCCTCGGCAGCGGCTCGCAGCGCAGCCGGGTCCGCGAGGTCGCCGGCGGCGGGCTCGCCGCCGCGCGCGCGGACCCGCTCCGCCGCCGAGGTGGAGCGTGCGAGCGCTCGTACGGAGTGGCCTTCGCGGCGCAGCCGTTCGATCAGCCGCCCGCCGATGAAGCCCGAGCCACCCGTGACGAACACCGCGGTCATCCCGGCCGCAGGCTATTGGAGTCGGCCAGGGAGCGGCGCTCTCGCACCGCGGCGGCTCGGTCGGCCTCAGCGGCGGCGCAGCCGTTCGAGGTACTCCTGGGCCGCCTGACGCGACTCCGGGTCGCTCAGCGCCGTGAGCAGCGAATCGGCGTCGTTCCACGCGCCGGCGCTCGACGCCATTTCCCGGCTCGCCGCATTGACCGCGCGCTTGGTGGCCGTGAGGGTGAGCGAGGACTTCTCGACCAGCTCTCCCACGAGCTCGTCCACCGCCTGCTCCAGCTGCCGCTCGGCAACCACCCGGTTGACGAAGCCGAGCGCCCGTGCCTCCTCGGCCGTGAAGGGGCGGCAGGTGAGCACCAGCTCCTTGGTCATGGACGGACCGACCTCGCGCACGAGGCGGGGGATCCCGCCCCAGGCCAGGGGGATGCCGAGGTCGACCTCGGGAATCGAGAAGCGCGTCGTCTCGGCCGCCACGCGCAGGTCGCAGGCGGCGGCCAGCACCACGGCGCCGCCGACGCAGTGACCCCTGATGCAGGCGACGGTGATGGCTCGCATCGACTCGATCGCCTCCGCCATCAGCCGGCCGGCGTCCGCCGCCGCCCGCCGCGCGGCGACGCCGGGGTCGGCGCCCATGAATGCGGACACGTCGGCGCCGGAGCTGAAGGCCCGCCCCCTCCCGCTGACGACGACCACCTTGACCTCGGGGCGCGCGTCGAACCAGTGCGCGGCTTCGGCCAGCTCGTGCAGGGTCGCCGTGCTCAGGGGATTGAGCTTCTCTGGCCGGTTGAGCGTGATTGCGCCGCGGACGCCCTGCGCATCCACCTCGATCGTGGTAAAGGACATGCCCCACCTTAACGCGCGGCGCCCGTGGGTTCAGGTCTCGCGTTCGCCGACCGATACACGGCCAATGGGACGCCAATACTTCGCTTTCGGGTCGCTTCTGCTCGTGGCCGTCATCGCCGCGGCGCTGCTCGTCGCCTCCTCACGCCCCAGCGGTTCCTCGGGCGGAGCGCAGACCGCGAGCGCCCCGGTCCTCAGCGCCGCTTCGTTCACGACCTCCTACGAGTCCGGCTGGTCGCTCACGAGCGCGAGCGGCCCGCACGGCAGCCGCCGCTACCAGCTCAGCTCCAACGGCGCTCCCGTCAGTCCCGTCGGCTTTCCGGTGGTCGGAGGGGCGGCCATCACGATCGACGAGGCGCCGCTTTCGCTGCTGGCGCACGGGCAGCTGCCGAACGCGAACCCCATCCGCAAGGCCAAGCGGCTGACGACGGTGCAGCTGCTGCCGGAGCTGCTCGGCGCACCCAAGGGCGCGGAAGCGATCAGCCGCACCGCCCTGCGCCAGATCGCGCTCGGCGGTGCGCAGGCCGGCGAAGACTCATACGTCTACATCGATGAAGACCGCGAGCTCGTCCAGGTGGACGTGCTCGCCGAGCACGGCGGGCGGATCGTGCACGTCGAGCTCGTTAGCGAACCGGGCCTGGCGCCCGCCGGCCAGGAAGCACTGAGGACGATCACCGGCCGCTGGATCTGGCACTAGCCCGACGCGTCGAGCGCTCCCAGCAGGGACGCTCCGTGCTTCTCGCAGAAGGCCGGCCCGATGCCGCGGATCTCGATCAGCTCCTCGATGCTGCGCGGGCGCCTGCGCAGCACCTCCTCGAGCACGGCGTTCGCCGCCACTGTGTAGGCCGGCCTGCCTTCGGCGCGCTGCCAGCGCCACGCCCGCAGGCGCTCGAACTCGCGTTCGTCGACCGGGCCGGCGAGGGGCGGCTCGTCGCCGTGTGCCCCGGCTGGGCCCGACGCCG
The DNA here is from genome assembly GCA_963767655.1 of uncultured Solirubrobacteraceae bacterium. Lineage (GTDB taxonomy): Bacteria > Actinomycetota > Thermoleophilia > Solirubrobacterales > Solirubrobacteraceae > Palsa-744. The sequence continues at coordinate 229,675 of CAVYET010000003.1, forward strand.
CCGGAGCCCGGGCGCGGGTGCGGCGCGCGCTCGCGAGCGGCGCGCTCAGCGCCTCAGCGAGCGCGCTGTCGGGATCGCACACGTCGCAGCAGCGACCCGTCGGCTGCCCCTGCTCGGGGTCGCCGAAATGATCGAGGATCTGGCGGCGGCGGCAGACCTGCGCGGTGGCGCTGAAGCGCTCGATCGAGCGGTAGGACTCCCAGCTGCGGTTGCGCGCCGCCCTGATCGCCTGGTGGGCCTTGCTCGGGCTGCCGGCGCCCGTGAGGCGCACGAGCAGGCCGTCGTGGCCGCCGGGACTGAGCTCGAGCGCTCCCGCCCGCTCGGCGATCGACAGCAGCACCCGTTGGCGCTCGTCGAGCTGCCCGTGGCCGATGGCCAGCAGATCGTCCTCGGCGACCGCGCGCAGGCGCGCGACGTAGCTCTTGACGTCCTGCACGCTCGTCTCGCGCTCCTTGATGAACCTGATCAGACGACCGAGGTCCATCCGCGCCGCGAGCAGCAGCGCGCGGGCCGGCGCGCCGTCGCGCCCGCCGCGGCCCGCCTCCTGGTAGTAGGCCTCGAGGCTCGTCGGCAGCGCCCAGTGCGCGACCGTCCGCACATCGGCCTTGTCCACGCCCATCCCGAACGCGTTCGTCGCGACGACCACCTGCGCCCGCCCCTCCATGAAGGCCGCCTGGCTCTCGCGCCGCTGCTCGGGGCCCATGCCGGCGTGGTAGACGACGGTCGCGATGCCCTCCTGCGCGATCCTCGCCGCCACGTCCTCGCTGTCCCGGCGCGTGCCGCAGTAGACGATCGCCGGCAGCGCGGGCGCACCGCCGCCGTCCTTCAGGACGTGCAGCAGCGCTCTGCGCTTGCGCGCGATCGCGCCCTTGCCCTCCACGCTCACCACGTCGAAGGCGATGTTGGGCCGGTCAAAGCCCGAGCGGATCGACACCCACTCACGCAGGCCCAGCCGGGCGGCGATCTCCCGGGAGACCTGCGGCGTGGCGGTCGCCGTCGCCGCCATCACCGCAGGGCGCCCGAGCGACTCGATGGCGCCGGCCAGGCGCAGGTAGTCGGGCCTGAAGTCGTGGCCCCACTCGGCCACGCAGTGCGCCTCGTCGACGACGAACAGCGCGAGCTCCCTGCGCGCGAGCGCCTCGCGGAAGGCGGCCGATGCGAAGCGCTCGGGCGCGATGAGCACGAGCTGCGTGACGCCGGAGCCGATCTCCTGGAGCGCCTGGCGGTTGTGGCCCTCCTCCATGCCCGAGGCCAGCATCGTCGCGCTAACGCCGGCCTGCCTCACCCGCTGCAGCTGATCCGACATCAATGCGATCAGCGGGCTCACGACCACGACTAGACCGCGGTCGGCCAGTGCCGGCAGCTGGTAGCACAGCGACTTGCCGCCGCCGGTGGGCATCACGACGAGGCTGTCGCGCCCGGCCAGCGCGGCCGCCACCGCCTCGCGCTGGCCCGGTCTGAAGTCCTGCAGGCCGAAGCGCTCGAGCAGGCGCTCCGGCGTCTCGTTCGCTTTCACGCTGCAGACGCTACCCGGCGCTGCGGCCGCGACTGCGCCACACCACACGCGTGCCCGCGGCCGGCACCAGCGTGATCGCCCGCCGGCGGTTCCACTCTCCCCTGCGCCACAGCGGCCCGGAGGGCAGGCTCGGTTCGAGCTCGCTCAGGGCCGTGCGCAGGATGAGCTTCATCTCGAGCTGCGCGAAGGCCGCCCCGATGCAGCGTCTGATGCCCCCTCCGAAGGGGATCCAGGAGAACGTCTCCGGCCCGCTCTCCAGGAAGCGCTCGGGGCGGAACTCGGTCGGCTCGTCATAGACGCGGGGGTTGCGATTGGTCAGGTAGATGCACGGCGTCACGCGCGTCCCCGCCGCCAGCAGGTGCGCGCCCACCTGCAGCTCGTCGGTGAGCAGCCTCGCCACGATCGGCACCACGGGCCTGACGCGCAGCGTCTCGTTGACGACGGCCGTCATGTACTCGTCGCCTGCGCCCTGCTCCGCCGCGTCGACCTCGTCGATCAGCCGCCTCAGCTTCGCCGGGTGGCGCACCAGGCGCTCGACGGCCCAGGCCGCCGAGGTCGCGGTCGTCTCGTGGCCGGCCAGCAGCAGGGTGACGAGCTCGTCGCGAAGCTCGGCGTCGGTCATCGCCTCGCCGTCCTCGTCTCGCGCCTGCATGAGCAGCGACAGGATGTCCTTGCGCTCGGCCAGGTCCTCCTGCGCGCGGCGGCGCTCGAGCTCCTCATAGACGACCGCATCGAGCCGGTCCAGCGCCCTGCCGATCGCGCCGCTCGGGCGCTCGAGGCTCGGGCGGCGCAGCGAGAACAGCAGCACCGCCAGCGGGTGCAGAGGTTGCATCAGCTCGGAGATGGCGGCCCTGAGCGTGTCCATGCGCTCGGCCTCGACGCCGAAGACCGCCCGCAGGATCACCTCCAGCGTGATCGCGCGCGTGTGCTGGTGAAGGTGCATCGGCCTGCCCAGCGGCCAGCTCGCCATGTCGCGCCTGGTCGCCTGCACGATCACATCGCCGTACTCGCGCATGCGCTCGCCGTGGAACGGCGGCAGCAGGAGCTTGCGCTGGCGCATGTGCTCAGGCCCGGTGAGGGTGAGCACGGAGCTCGGTCCCACGATCGGGCGGATCGGCGAGGTGCCGGCGGCCGAGGGCGCAATCTCGGCCGGCGCGGTGAACACCGTCCTGACCGCCTCCGGGTCGCTGAGCATCACCAGCTTCATGCCGCTCGGCCAGAACGTCACGGTGAAGCTCTCGCCGACGCCTCTGGCGCAGCGGTCCAGGAACCAGGTCGGCGCCAGCGCCCAGGCGATCGTCTGCATCAGGGCCGGCGCCCGCGGGCCCGGCGGAAGAGGCCCGCGGGCGCCGGCCGCAGGCGTCCTCGCGTCCTTCAGTTGGGGCATCGGGGCGGCGGGAGCGGTGCTCGCCATGCCCTGCACACTACCCCCCGCTGGAGCCCTTGTGAACCACCGGCGGGCGCCGCGCCGGCTGCGTGAGCTGGCTGTGCGGGTGCTTTGCGGCGCCGTGATCGACGTCTCTGTCGAGCACGCGACCGACGTCGTGTTTGACGGTGTGCGCGGCGTGGCCGACGGCGTGCCTGACCCCGGGTGAGAACGCGTACACGAGCAGGATCGCCCCGATCCCCACGGCCGCGATCAGGAGCGCCAGCCGCGCCCGCTTCGTCTCGTCCTCGGGAGAGCCGGGCCGCGGGCTGAAGGGAGCCATGGACATCGGGTTGGCTACCAAGTTATCGCCCTCACCCTACCGCCGGCCCCCGTGCGCCTCGCCAGCGCCACCGCGAGCTGCGAGTGGACCTGCTCGATCTCCTCCGGCGAGAGCGCCACGGGGCATCTCTGCAGGTAGCCGAGCAGCATCCTCGCCGGCAGCACCCGCACGCCGCGCCGGCGCGCCCCCGGCTTGTCCACCCACGCGCGGCTGAACACGAGCAGCGCCTCGACGTCCCCGCCCGTGATGCTTTCGATGGCGCTGCGCTCGGCGAGCACCTGGCGCAGCGTCGCCCCGTGCACCCGCGCCACGTACACCGGCCCGGGGTGGCTCTTGGTCTCGATCGTGAACACTCCGCCGGGCCCGATGAGGATGTGGTCGACGTTGCCCCGCCCGAGCGTCGCGTCGTGGATCACCCGCCACTCGCCGGCAGCCATGCCGTCGAGCAGCCCGCCGACGTACTCCTCGGCGCTCGCGCCGCGGTCGCGGCGCTCCAGGAGTGGCAGCACGTAGTGCGAGATCACGAACATGCTCACGAGCAGGGCGACCTCGGCGGCGATGAAGCGGCCGTCGTGCAGGCCGAAGGTCCGGCCCAGCAGTGCCGTCGCCACGGCCAGCACGCCCAGCCACACGAGCGTGCGCATGCGCAGACGCCGGACCGTCGCGCGCGCATACTGCCCGGCCGTGCGGCCGGTCGGATCGGAGCCGATCATGCCCACCTCATCGGTAGAACGCAGCGCATCGTTGAGCGTTGCGCCTTCTCCTAAAGCGAGCGCGGCGGCCCGTCGAAGCCATAGGCGGGGCCGATCCCCCGGCGAGCACGGAAGCTCACACATGAGACGCCATCACCAGCCCTCCTTCCTGTCTGACATCCGTCTGCTGCTGCGCGCCCACGGCGAGCAGCGCTGGCTGAACCGCGAGGTGGTGCCCGTGCTGTGCGAGCTCGAGGAGCCCGGCTGCATTCCCGAGGAGCAGCTCGGCGCCGCGCTCGCATACCTGGAGGTCCACTGGGCCGAAGCCCGCCGGCGCGCCGCGCAGACCGACGCCGCCCACGCTGAGCTGCAGGCGCTCGACGGCGCGGCCGAGCGCACCCTGGCGGGCATGGCGCGCTCCTACCACACCGTCGTGCGCAACCTGCGCGAGGCCCTCGCCGCTCACGTCGCAGACCACCTGCTTCCCGCCGAGGCGCGCGAGCGCCAAGCGGGCGGGCGGGCAGATCCCGTACGTTTCCACGCGTGGCGCCGCGCTTCGACCTTCAATCCCACTCCACGCACTCCGACGGGGCACTGGCGCCGGCAGCCGTAGTGCAGCGCGCCGCGCAGGCCGGCGTGGAGCTGCTGGCCCTCTCGGACCACGACACGGTCGCCGGCGTCTCCGAGGCGCTCGAGGCGGGGGAGAGCGCCGGCATCTCCGTCACCTCCGCGGTCGAGATCTCGGCGGTCGACCAGGAGGGCGAGCCGGTGCGCGAACTGCACATCCTCGGCTACTGCATAGACCATCGCGACCCCGCCTTCGTCGAGCGCCTCGACGAGTTCCTAGGCGACCGCGAGCGGCGCACGCTGCGCATGGCCGACGGCCTGCGCGAGCTCGGCCTCGAGCTCGACGAGAGGGAGATCGATCGGCGACGGGCCGCCGGCGAGCCGATCGGTCGACCCCACCTGGCGCAGGCCGTGCTCGACTGCCCCGCCAACGCACAGCGGCTGGCCGACGAGCAGATAGACGACGTCGGCTCGCTCATCCGCGCGTATCTGATCGAGGGCCGGCCCGCCTTCCGCATGCGTGAGACCCCCACCGTCGCGCAGGCCGTGGACACGATCCACGATTCCGGCGGCGTGGCGATCTGGGCACACCCCTTCTGGGATGTCGAGGACCCCGAGCAGGTGATCGCCATGATCGAGCGCTTCCGCGCGCTCGGGATCGACGGGGTGGAGGCCTTCTACGTGACCCACACGCGCGAGCAGACGCTGCTGCTCGCCGAGCGCTGCAGCGCGCTCGGCCTGCTCAGCAGCGGCTCCTCGGACTTCCACGGGCCCGAGAACCGCCTCTTCGACCGCTTCCTCGCCTTCGACACCTACGGCCTCGAGCCGAACCTCGGGCCGATCGCCTCAGGCGGCTAGCACCGCTATCTCAGCCCGATCGCCTCAGGCGGCCAGCACCGCTATCTCGGTCCGATCGCCCCAGGCGGCCAGCGCCGCTATCTCAGTCCGATCGCCTCAGGCGGCCAGCGCCGCTTCCAGGCGGTAGGCCAGCGCCTCCAGGGCCAGCTCTTCGTTGACGTTGAGCGACAGGCTCACGCGGGTCTCCTGCACCAGCTCGATCCCCCTGCGCACCCGCGCACCGTCACCGTGCTGCGCGCCCGCGTCCGCCTCGAGCTGCGGGCGGCGGTCGACGGCGTGGATCAGCTCCGGGGCGCCCTCGCAGATGCACAGCACGTCGCGCAGCCACAGCTCGGCCAGCCTCAGCGCGAGATCGAGCGTCTGCATGCGCACGCGCCGCTCGCCGCGGCGGCGGGCCTCCGAGCCTTCGCGCTCGTGGCGCTTTCGCTCCTTGCCCGGCAGCAGCTCGAGCTCGCGCGCGATCCGCTCCTGCGCGTCCTCGCCGGCGGCGCCGCGCCGCGCTCTTCGCCGCCTCGAGCAGGGGAAGCCAGGCGCGCGTCTCGGTCGCGCCGGCGAGCACCGAGCGCACGAGCTCCTCGGCCCCGCCCCGCAGCGCCCCGCCCCCCTCGCCCGCCAGATAGGAGGCCAGGTTCGCGTCGCCGAGCGCCAGACGCGCGCAGGCCTGCGCGCGCTCGCCATCGCTGAGCCGCAGGCGCTCGGCGATGTGAGCGGGCGGCGGCGGATCGAAGCGCACGTGCTGGCAGCGCGAGGCCACGGTCTCGAGCACGTCCTCGCGGTGGTCGCTCAGCAGCAGCAGGTGCACGAACGGCGGCGGCTCCTCGAGCGTCTTCAGCATCCGATTGGCCGCCTGGTCGTTCATCTGATCGACGTCCTCGATCACGAACACGCGCCGCGAGGATTCAAAGGGCGTGCGCGCCGCCGCGGCCACGACCGGCTCCTCGATGTCGCCGACGAGCATTTCCGAGGCGCCCGAGGGCCTCACCCAGACACAGTCGGGGTGGCAGTCGCGCGCGATCCGCTCGGCCACGCCCGCCGGGTCGCGTGCGCCGTCGCTGAGCAGCGCGACGGCAAAGGCGCGCGCGATCGCGCGCTTGCCCGTCCCCGACGGTCCATAGAAGAGGTAGGCGTGCGAGGGCTCCCCCGCCGGCGGCAGGCCGGCCGCGAGCACCGCGCGTGCGTGCGGGTGCGCGTCGATGCCCGGCAGCAGCGCGACCGAATCGCTATCGCTCACGGCGCTCATCCTAGAGCCGCGCCGCTCCGACGGGCCGCGGCAGGCTACGGTCCCCGGCATGGCCCGCGGCAGGCTGATCACGATCGAGGGGCTCGACGGCGCCGGCAAGTCGACCCTGGCGCAGGCGCTCGCGCAGGAGATGGCGGCACGCGGGCAGACCGTCGAGCTGCTGCGCGAGCCGGGCGGGGTCGAGGTCTCGGAGCGCATCCGCGCGCTCGTCAAGGACCCGGCGCTCGAGATCGCGCCGCGCGCGGAGGCGCTGCTGTATGCGGCGGCGCGGGCGCAGCTCGTGCACGAGCGCATCCGGCCGCTGCTGGCAGTCGGCGCGGTCGTGCTGCTCGACCGCTTCGTGGACTCCTCGCTCGCCTACCAGGGCGCCGGGCGCGGCCTCGGCGTCGAGGAGGTGCGCGCCATCAACCTGTTCGCCACCGGCGTCCTTGTACCCGACCGCACGCTGCTGCTGCGCATCGCTCCCGCGAGCGGCCGCGAGCGCCAGCGCGCACGCGGCCTGCAGGCCGACCGGCTGGAGCGCGAGCAGGAGGAGTTCTTCGATGCCGTCGCCGCCGCCTACGAGGAGCTCGCGCGCGCGGAGCCCGAGCGGATCGCGGTCATCGACGCCGCCCAGCCGCCCGAGCAGGTGCTGGCCGACGCGCTCGCCGCACTCACCCCCCTGCTCGCGCCAGCGCGACCTCTAGCATGAGCGCTCATCGCCTTCCCGCTCGAAATCACAGCAACAGCCGCTCACACCGGCGGCTACTCCGCGGCCGCGATCGCCATCGCGGCGATCGCCCTCCTCGTGGTCCTCGCCTGCATCGCCTGGGCGATCGCGCGGCGGCGGGCCTTCGAGCCCCGCTGGCTGCTCTCGCTGCGCCACTCGATGGCCGAGGCCGGCATGCACGCCTCCGAGACGTGGGCCGAATTCGCCGACTGGATAAGGCTCGGGCGCTGAGCCGCCGAGGCGTTCGGCGGGCCCGCCGGCGCCCGCACCCGAGAACCTCGGGGAAGCCCGTCGAGCACCTCCGTGCGCTCCTCGAGAGGCGGCTCGGACGACTAGAATTGAAGGCCTGATTCCGCTCCTTTCCGTCCGGCCCCAGCGGGATGATGCGCGGCCCGACCACCGCCTGCAGTGGGCGCTCCCGACGCCGGCGCACAGAGAGGAAACCTGATGAAGCAAGCCGCCAAACAACCCACCTCTGCCCACACGCCGCCCGCAAGCGCGCTTGCGGTGAAGCGCTTCTTCACCTCCCCCGGCACGCATCCCTTCGACGCCGTGCAGTGGGAGCTGCGTGACGCGCGCATCGGCCACGGCGACCGCGTCGCCTTCGAGCAGAGGGACGTCGAGTTCCCCACGAGCTGGTCGCAGAACGCGACCAACATCGTCGCCCAGAAGTACTTCCGCGGGCAGATGGGCCACCCCGCGCGCGAGCGCTCGGTCAAGCAGATGATCGGCCGCGTCGCACGGCACGATCGCGGGCTGGGGCAGCGAGCTCGGCTACTTCGCCTCCGCCGAGGACGCCGAGGCCTTCGAGCACGAGCTGACTCACATCCTGCTGCACCAGATGGCGGCCTTCAACTCGCCCGTCTGGTTCAACGTCGGCTTCGAGGAGAGCCCGCAATGCAGTGCCTGTTTCATCCTCTCGGTCGAGGACACGATGGAGTCGATCCTCGCCTGGAACACCAAGGAGGGGATGATCTTCAGGGGCGGCTCGGGCTCGGGGATCAACCTGTCGAACATCCGCGGCTCGATGGAGCCGCTTGCCAAGGGCGGCACGGCGTCGGGACCGGTGTCGTTCATGCGCGGCGCGGACTCCTGGGCGGGCACGATCAAGTCCGGCGGCAAGACGCGGCGTGCGGCGAAGATGGTCGTGCTCGACATCGACCACCCGGACATCCGCGAGTTCATCTGGTGCAAGGCCCGCGAGGAGGACAAGGCGGCCGCCCTGCGCGACGCCGGCTTTGACATGTCGATCGACGGCGAGGGCTTCAAGTCGATCCAGTACCAGAACGCGAACAACTCGGTGCGCGTCACCGACGAGTTCATGCGCGCAGTCGAGCAGGACGGCGAGTGGCGGCTGATCGCCCGCTCGACCGGCGAGCCGGTCGGCGAGCCCGTGCGCGCGCGGGAGCTGATGAACGAGATCGCCGAAGCGGCCTGGCGCTGCGCTGATCCGGGCGTGCAGTACGACACGATCATAAACCGCTGGCACACGAATCCCAACACCGGCCGGATCACCGCCTCTAATCCGTGCAGTGAGTACATGAGTATTGACGACTCAGCCTGCAATCTCGCGTCGCTCAATCTGATGAAGTTTCGCCGCGAGGACGGCATGCTGGATGTGGACTCGTTCGAGCACGCCGTCGACATCGTCCTGCTGGCGCAAGAGATCATCGTCGACCCATCGAGCTATCCGACCGAGCAGATCGCTGAGAACGCACACGCATATCGCCAGCTTGGGCTCGGCTACGCGAATCTCGGCGCCTATCTCATGGCCGACGGCGTGCCCTACGACTCAGACGCCGGCCGCGGTACGGCCGCGGCGATAACGGCGCTCATGACGGGCCGCGCCTACCGGAGGTCGACCGAGGTCGCCGCCACACTCGGCCCTTACGAGGGATACGCGATCAACCGCGAGGCGCACAACCAGGTGATGGAGATGCACCGCGATGCTGCGTACGCGATCGCACCGGAGACCTGCATGGATGGTGGGCTGCTGCAGGCGGCAAGGCGCTCATGGGACGAGGCCGTCGAGCTGGGCAGGCGCGACGGCTACCGCAACGCCCAGGCGACCGTGCTCGCGCCCACCGGGTGCCTCGTTGCGGACTCCCTCGTAAGCACCAGCCGCGGCTTGGTGCGCCTGCGTAGCCTCGGCGATGTGGACGGTGCCAAGTGGCAGGACGTCGATCTGGAAGTATCAACCGATGAGGGTTCCAGGCGGGCGACGCAGTTCTACGTAAATGGCATGGAGCAGGTCGTCTCGATCGAGACGGGTCGCGGCTACCGGATTCAGGGAACGCCGACACACCGAATCAAGGTCGTTGACGACGCGGGCAACTGGACCTGGCGCAGGATGGCGGAGATCAAGCCCGGCGATCACGTCCCTGTAATGCTGGGAAGCACGGTCGGTGAGCCATGCGAAGTTCACCTTCCGCCGCTTGGAGACCTGCACTGGAATGCTGATCATCGCACCCGCGTGCCACGTCTAATGACAGCGGATCTGGCCGAGCTCGTCGGCTATTTCATGGGCGATGGCTCATTGCACGCCAAGGGATTGCGCCTATGCGTGGCCGAGGGCGACGATGATGTGCTGGAGCGACTCGTGCAGCTAGGCAGACGTCTGTTCGGGTTAGAGGCACATCTGCTCCCACGCGAGGGTTACACAGAGGTCGCCTTCCATTCGGTGCCGTTGACAATCTGGTGGGACGCGTGCGGCTTTGCCAAGCAGTCTCCATTCGAGGGTCATACCGGCAAGGGCTGGACACCTCGCATCCCCGATGCCGTATTGCACTCCAACGATCGTGAGGTCTATGCAGCGTTCGTGCGCGGGCTGTTCGAGGCCGATGGCAACAGCAACAACGGCTACGCATGGTGGAGCACCACGTGCGAGGAATTCTCGCGCGACGTGCAAACCCTGTTACTCACACTTGGGTTCGTCACCACACGCGACGTGCAGGATTCACGAGCCAAGTGGGGGGCGCCGTGCCACCGGATCCGTGTGTTGAACGCCAACTCCGCCGCCCGTTTCGTCGAGGAGATTGGCTTCATCTCAGCCCGCAAGAACGAGGCTCTTCGGGATGCTGATCACCCACAGGCGGCACGCCATGACCACGTTCCGGTCACGCGCGAGCTCGTGGATCGGCTCGCGCCCCAGAACGACCGGCTCCGCAAGAACCTGCTGATGCAGCTCGCGCGGGCAGGCGCGGTTAGTCGCCGCTCAGCGACAGCCCTGATGGAGCGTCAGCCCGATCGTGAACTCGAGCAACTCTTGGGCTACTTCTATGACGAGGTAGCCAGCGCCGAATTGCTTGACGACCAACCGACATTCGATCTTTCAGTGCCCGACAACGTCACCTACGTAGCCAACGGCTTTGTCAGCCACAACACGATCTCGTTTTTGATGGACTGCGACACCACCGGTGTCGAGCCCGACTTCTCGCTGGTCAAGTTCAAGGAGCTCGTCGGCGGCGGGCAGATGACGATCGTCAACCGCACGGTGCCGCTCGCGCTGCACACGCTCGGCTATGCCGAGCAGCAGGTCGAGCAGATCGAGGCCCATCTGGCCGAGCACGGGACGATCGTCGGAGCGCCCGGCCTCAAGCAGGAGCACCTGCCGGTGTTCGACGTCGCCGTCGGCGAGCGCGCGATCTCGCACATGGGCCACCTGAAGATGATGGGGGCGGTGCAGCCGTTCATCTCGGGGGCGATCTCGAAGACCGTCAACCTGCCCGAGGACGCGACCGTGGAGGACATCGCCGACGCCTACACGCAGGCCTGGCACCTGGGGATCAAGGCGCTCGCCGATCTACCGCGACGGATCGAAGACCGCGCAGGCGCTGCGCACGGACGCGCAGCAGGGCAAGCAGCGTGCCTGCCAACGTCGATGAGATCGTCGAGCAGGCCGTCGCCAAGGCGCTGGCCGAGGCCGGTCCGCGGCGCAAGCGGATGCCGCGCGAGCGCCAGTCGATAACGCACAAGTTCTCGATCGGCGGACACGAGGGCTACATCACCGCCGGCATGTACGAGGACGGGAGCGTCGGAGAGATCTTCCTGACCGACATCGGCAAGGAGGGCTCGACGCTGCGCGGCATGATGAACTCGTTCGCCACGGCCATCTCGATCGCGCTGCAGTACGGCGTGCCGCTCGAAACGCTCGTCCAGAAGTTCAGCTACATGCGCTTCGAGCCCGAGGGCATCACCGGCAACCCGGAGATCCCGTTCGCCAAGTCGATGCCCGACTACATCATGCGCTGGCTGGCCTCGCGCTTCCTGGACGCCGACGCCCAGGAGGAGCTCGGGATCCTCACGCCGCAGGTGCGCGCCCGCAAGGCCGCCCAGGAGGCCGCCCAGTCGATCAGCACCTCCGACACCGCCGGGCCCAGCAGCGAGACCGACGACCAATCGCCGGCCGACGCCCCCCGGGCCTCGGAGGGCAACGGCGGCGCCAATGCCCCGACGAGCGCGCTCACCGACACGCCGCCCGTCGTGCCGGCGCGCCTGCAGGGCCTCGACCTCGGGCCCGCGTGCAGCCAGTGCGGCGGCATGATGCAGCGCACCGGCTCCTGCTACACGTGCTCCAGCTGCGGCAACAACACCGGCTGCGGCTGAGGTTCTGCACAACGGCGAGTGGCTGAGCTGAGTCGGGCACTCCCGCTGATCGCGCGCCCTGGCGTCGGCTGTGACTAGCCCGAAGTTCCCCCTCGGACTAGCGGGGAGCCGAGAGCGGCTGACCCTTCTTCGTCCGCCAGGTCACGCTCGTGTCGCTGATGGCGAGTGAGTGGAGATCGAGGCCTTCCTGCCCAGCCTTGGCTGCGTACAGCGCCCGCGGCGGACCGAGCGAGTGCAGTTTGACCGCAAGCAGGCAGACCTCCCATTCGACCGGTTCGCCGCCTTCGCCGAGGACCGCGACCGTGCCGTCGCTCGCGATTGCATAGTCGAGCCGATCGTCTGGAACCCTGGGGATCCCCGGTTCTTCTTCGGATTCGCTCTGAAGGCCTTCGGAGCCGTGGATTTCGCCGGTTCTCGCCCGGCCGATTCTGAGGTCGACCCAGCCGACGTCTGTATCTGACCCGCTCTGGACACCTTCGGAGTAGGTCAAGAAGCCAAGTCGATCTCCGAATACTTTGAAGTCGTACATGGTCTCGATCGTGAAGGGGTCGCCCTGATCGAAGCGGCGAGGCGTCCGCAAGCTGTGACTGCAGACGTAGAAGACCTTGTAGGAAGAGCCCTCCTGCCCGCCGGCTCCGAACTGGCGCACAATCACGAACGCCCGAATACTGCCCTTGTGAAACACCGTGCGCCCGGACCGGCAGCTGATCGGCTTCGGATCTCCGCTGGAGGACCGTGCGTCGCCCGCAATGCCGAGCACGAGGACCAGCGCGATGCATGCGCCGAGGGTGGCTGGCCGTGGTTTCCGCTGGCGCATCTCGCGTCGAACCCGGCTAGCCGCCGACCCGCGCCAGCTGGCCGCCGTCGACGGGGAGCACCGCGCCCGTGATGAACGCTGCCTCCTCGGAATGCAGGAACAGGCTGGCGTAGGCCACATCCCAGCCGCTGCCCATCTTGCGCGCCCAGCGGCACCATCGCATCGCGCTGGGCGCGAATCGTCTCACGCGGGATGCTCAGCTTCGCCGCCCAGGCGTCGATCGCCATCGGGGTGTCGAGCAGGCCGGGCATGATCGTGTTCACCCGCACACCGTGCGCGGCATTGTCGATCGCCAGCGAGTGGCCGAGCGCATTGATGCCTGCCTTTGAGATCTTGTATGCGGTCAGGGGAACCGCAGCCGCAAGCGCCGCGATCGAGGAGATGTTCACGACCGACCCGTGACCCTGCTCTCTCATCACCGGCACGACCGCCTGGCAGGAGAGCAGGCAGCCCTTCAGGTTCACCGAGATGATGTGATCGAAGCCCGCCTCGGTGAGCTCGAGCGGGTCGGCGTCCCCGGTGCCGACACCGACGTTGTTCTGCAGGAAGTCGATCCGCCCCCATGAATCGACGCAGGCTGCGGCGAACCGCCGGCAGTCGGCCGCGTCGGTCCAATCGGCAGCCAGGCACTCGGCGACGCCGCCCTCGCCGGCGATCATCCCGGCGGTCTCGCGCGCAGAGTCGATGTCGCGATCGACGAGCAGCACCCTGGCGCCCTCGCGCGCGAAGAGGATCGCCGCCGCCCGGCCGGTGCCGACCGTCTCACCCGGCGACTGGCCGGCGCCGACGACGATTCCGACCTTCTCCGCGAGCCTCATCTAGCTCTTGGGGCTTCTGGTCGCCTGGCCATCGAGCCCGGCGTCTGTCCGCTGAGCAGCGGCTCGTCCTCGAGCTGCACCCTGGTCGACTCCAGAAAGCGGCTGACCATGTTGTAGTAGCTGACGAGCAGGATCAGCTCGCTCGCTTCGCGCGGCCCGTAGCGGTCGATGATCTGCTCGAGCGCCTCGTCGGAGAGCCGCACCTCACGGGTGACCTCGTCGGCGACTCGGCAGATCAGGTTGCACTCCTCATCGAGGCTCGTCACCCGCTGCTCTGTCCTGATCGCCTCGATCTCCATCCCGGTCACACCCGAGCTCCTGGCAAGCTGCTCGTGCTGGGCCCACTCGTAGCCGGCCGCCGTCGCGTGCGCGACCCTGAGCACGGCGATCTCCCGCCGCCGGGCGTCGAGGGCCGTGGACAGCACCGCACGCCCGAGCGCCATGAACGGCCGCACGGCGCGGGGTGCGCCGGCGACCATCCGGAAGACGTTCAGCGGCGGGAGGCCGGCGAGCAGTTCGCGGTGCTCGGGCTCGAGCTCCTCGTCGCTGGGGAGCGGAATCTTCGGCGGCACCTGAACCTCCTCGACTGTGATCGGCTGCGACTGCACCCGCAAGACTAGCTCAGGCCATCGTGGTGTCGGCGAATGCGTCGATCACGGCGCAGGCGTCCCTGAGCCCACCGAACGCGGACCACAAGAGGGTGCGCTCGAACAGGCCATCACGGCGCTCGGCGTACTGGACGCGCACCTCCTCGGGGGTCCCGGCGAGCGCGATCCCGTCGAGCATCTCATCCGGGATGGCGCCCGTCATGCCCTCCATGTCACCGCTCTGCCAGGCGGCGCGGATGCGATCGGCGTGCTCATCCCAGCCGTGGTGGGCGAGGACGGGCCGGTAGGTCGAGACGGTGGAGTTGAACGCGACGACCTACTCGGCTGTGAACAGCGGGTGGCCGACCAGTCCGTCCGTCACGGCGCCCGCCCTTCGATCATGCGCGCGTTGACGCCGGCCATGTAGATCGGAAGATCCGCTCGCAGAGGCGGCGCGACGGGAGCCGTGGGGTGCACGTTCGCGCGGTAGAAGCGCCCCTCGTGTTCCAGTGGCCCCTCGCGCAGGGCCAGCAGGTCCGCACGAACGGCACGAGCTCTTCCATCCTCCCCGCAGGATGCTCGCCGTCGAGCCCGTGCCAGTCGCGCTGCATCCGCTTCGTGCCGGTCCCCAGCCCGAGAATCAGACGCCCGCGGGCGAGGTCATCGAGGTCGCGGGCCTCGGCGGCGAGCACCAGCGGCGTCCGCCCAAACGCATACGCGATCGCGCTTCCGATGGTGAGGCACTCGGTCGCCTGCGCCACCGCCGCCAGCGAGATCGTGGCCGATCGGTCCGGGAACTCGGTCGTCCACACGGACTCGAGCCCGGCGGCCTCGGCATGACGGGCCGCCGCCACGGTGTCCGCGATGCCCTGCAACGAGAGCACGACCCCCAGCCCGTGAGAAGCTATCCCGCGATCCATCCCCACCGGCAGACGCCTCCTTCTTGTGTGGACAGTCTCGCCCGCAGGCTAACGCTCATCTCACCGGATGCCGTTGCTCTGCCTGGCGGGCAGCCATCGGGGACCCTGGCGGTTGCCTTGGAGCCCGCGTGCTCTTGTGATGAGTAAGCGCATCAAGGAAGAACGAATCCGGACGCAGATGCGCGCCCGGCGGCCGGGCGAGATCACGGTCTCGCACCATCCGGCCGGACAGGCGCCTGCGCACTTCCACGCCGGCGACTTCAGCCTGCACCGTGCGAGCGCCACCAAAGGGCGCGCCGGAGCGACCACGACGCTCGGGAAGCTGATTCAGGCGGGTGAGCGCGCGCGCTTCGGCAACAGCGACTTCGCGCGCTGGACGCACTCTGCGCTGATCGTCTCCGGCAGCGGCGATATCTGTGAGGCGATCGAGTCCGGAGTTGCCCTGGACAACATCGAGAAGTATCGCGGCAGCGACTACATCGTCGTACATGTGAACGCCTCGCCGGTGCAGCGCGAGCTTGCATGCGGCTTCGCCCGCAGCCGGGTTGGCGACAGCTACGGGATCGCGAACTTCCTGGGCCTGGCCCTCCAGGCGCTGTTTGGCTGGACCGTGTCGATTCACACGGATGGACAGTTCATCTGCTCGGGGCTGGTCGCTCGCGCGACGGAGAAGTACATCGATGCCTATCCGCGCAGCCCCGAGGACATGATGCCCGGCGACCTGGCCTACTATTGGGACGCGACCTCGGGCGAGCCGCTGCCCGCACTGGGGTTCTTTGGAAGGCTGCTCAACCTGCTTGTCAGCTTCGTGGACCTCTTCCGCCGCGGCAAGGGCGACCCCGCCCCGGACCCGGGCCATCCACGGGGGGCTGCTCCGCCGCCGCCGACGGGCGGTGCCGGCTGATCGGCAGATGAGCTCAGCGCTTGCGCGGCAGCGACCGCGCGTAGGCGATTGCCCGGGCGACCCACCGCTCGAGCTGGCGTTTGGTCCGCAGTCCCTCGGCGTCGACGCGGAGCCACCCATGCATGATGCGGCCGCGCATCTCGACGGGGCGTGCGTGCTGCCTGCGCAGCAGCGCATCGGCCTCGGCCGGGTCAACACGCAGCATCAGACCCCCCCGGCCACTTGCGCTCACCGACAGGTTGCCGTTGATAAGGAAAGCCAGGCCGCCGAACATGCGCTCTTCGGTGACGCCGTCCTGCGCCAGCACGAGCTCCCGGATCCGGTTGGCGAGGTCCTCGTCGTATGCCATCTGCACATTATCCGCGCCCAGCCGGGGTGAAGGCGCTCGCTCCGGGTGCTAGGTGGAAGAGCCGAACTCGAGCACCGAGCGGACCCCGTCCTGGGCCTCCATCAGCTCGAAGGCCCGATTGACATCCTGCAGTGGCATGCGATGGGAGATGAAGGGGTCGACGTCGATGTCTCCGCGCAGATACATCTCGACCAGCTCGGGCACTTGATCGCGCCCCTTGACGCCGCCGAAGGACGAGCCGCAAACGCGCCGGCCGGTGATGAGCAGGCGCGGGAGGACCTCGAGCGTCTCGCCCTTGCCCGCCACTCCGCACACGGTGCACAGACCCCAGCCCATGCGCGCCGCTTCGAGCGCTTCGCGCATCACCGAGACGTGACCGGTGGCCTCGAATGTGTAGTCGGCGCCGAATCCGTCCGTGGCCTCGAGCGCTCTCTCAACCGCGTGCCCGTCGGCGTGCCAGCAGTCGGTGGCTCCCTGGCCGCGCGCGAGCTCCAACCGATCCGCTGACAGGTCGACGCAGATGATCCGCTCGGCACCCTGCAGGCGGCACCCGGCCACGGCGCCGAGGCCGACCATGCCCGCGCCGAACACCACGCAGCTGGCCCCCGCCGGCACCTTGGCGGTGAACATGGCCGCCCCCAACCCGGTCGACAGCCCGCACGCAAACAGGCATGCGCGGTCGAGGGGCGCCTCGGGGCTGACCCGGGCCAGCGCGATCTCCGGAACGACGGCATACTCGGAGAACGTCGAGGTCCCCATGAAGTGCCGGATCGGCTCGCCGGCCCGGGAGAGTCGCGTCGTGCCGTCCGGGAGGTAGCCCCGGTTCTGCTGCTCGCGGATCGCCAGGCACAGATTGGTCCGCGGGCTGAGGCAGTGAACGCACTCCCGGCACTGGGGAGAGAACAGCGTCACGACGTGATCGCCGACCGTGAGCGAGCTGACTCCTTCGCCGATCGCCTCCACCACGCCGGCACCCTCGTGTCCGAGGACGGTCGGTGCGTAGCCTGATGGATCCGAGCCGGAGGCCGTGTACATGTCGGTGTGACACACGCCACAGGCGACGAGCCTGACCAGCACCTCGCCCGGACGGGGATCGGCCAGGTCAAGCTCCTGAACGACGAGCGGGCGGGCGAACTCCTCCAGAACCGCGGCGCGAACCTTCACGGCCCAGGTTCTAGCATCGCGCGCGGCCGCACCGTCCGCCCGTGACATCGCGCGCGGCCGCACCGATGCCGCGCTTGACGCGGTGGTGAGCGCCTATCTATCGTGGACCTATGGAGGCGCCGACACTCTTCCGCGAGCGGCCGCGGTCGACCCAGATAATCCTCGGGGGGATCGTGCCGTTCCTGTTCGGGTGTGTCGTGGGAGTCGCCCTCGGCATCTCAGCGACCGCCTACTGGGCCTTGGCGCTAGTCGCGGGACTGGGCGCAGTCCTGGCCGGCTTCGAGCACCCGAACGGATGGGGCGGCGCCGATCGGGGCCTGGTCGGTGGCGCCTGCTTCGGATTGGGTATCTTGATCGCGCACGCGATCGCGGGCACCGAGGCGAAGGTCTCGCTGGGGAGCTTTCCGCCGCTGCTCATCGTGATCGACGCGATCGCCGGGATGTTGCTGGGTGCCCTTGGCGGACGCATCGGACGTTCGCTGTTCGTGCGCACCTCCGGGGGCCGCTCTTCAGAGGGCATGGAGCCGTAGGCACCTCTGTGCGGCGCGCCTGTCGCTTTCGCGCGTGGGCGCTCGCGGCGCCGTGGATGGCGCTCGCGGCATCGCTGCTGCTGCTCGCGGGCTGCGGCTCGACGGGCAGCAGCTCGACCGGCAGGCCTGCGCAGCCGCGGGCACTCGCCCCGATCGGCGCCGGGCTGGAGGGCCCCCCGGGGCTGAGGGCCACCGTCTACGCCAAGGGCCCGGCGACGAGCGCGGCGTTCGCCTTCGATACCCATGGCCGGCTGTGGGTGAGCGCCGCAGGGCTGGAAACCCACACCGACGACGGCGTCTACCTGATCGCCGAGCAGGGCAGCCCCGCCCGGCGGGTCCTCAGCGGGCTGGACAACCCGATCGGCATTGCCTGGTATCAGAACAGGCTGTACGTGGCGTCGGTCGGCCGCGTGGATGCCTTTGGTGGCTTCAACGGCAGGCGGTTCACCCGGCACACGAAGCTCCTCGACGGTCCGGTGGCCGGCGGCGAGAACAACCTTCTCGTGATGGCTCCGGACGGACGCTTCGTGATGGGCGTCACCGCGACCTGCGACCACTGCACGCCCAGCTCTGAATTCTCCGGGTCGATCGTCTCCTTCCGGCCCGACGGCAGCGATCTGCGCCTATATGCCGGCGGCATCCGTGCGCCCTTCGGGCTCGCCTTCTTCCCGGGAACGAGCAATCTGCTCGTGACCATGAACCAGCGTGACGATCTCGGCGCGGCCACCCCCGGCGACTGGCTGGCCCTCGTCCGCGAACGAGAGGACTGGGGCTTTCCCGCCTGCTACGGACAGGGAGGCGCCGCCTGCACCGGCGTCCCCGAGCCGATTGCGGTGCTCGACAAACACGCAGCCGTCGGTGGCGTCGCAATCGTGACCGGCCAGCTCGGCGCGAGCATCGGAACGTCGGCCATCGTGCCCGAGTGGAACGTGGCCAAGGTGCAGCGCGTCGCGCTGAGCGCCTCCGGGTCGGGCTATGCGGGGTCGGTCTCGCCCTTTCTCACGGGGATGGCCAACCCGCTGGCGCTCGCGCTGAGCGCCGATCGCTCGCTGCTGGTGGGCGACTGGGCCACGGGGACGATCTATTCGATCAGCGCCGGCGGCTCCTCCTAGGCCATCCGCGGGAAGGGCTGGGACTGCGGGCGGCCCCTCACCCCGATCCGAGCACCGTCTCGAGCAGCTCTACGTACTGGCCGAGGTGGCGCGGACCGAGGAACTGCTCGCGCACGCGCGTCTGCGCGGCCGCACCCATGCGCTCCGCGTCGTGCGGATTGTCAAGCAGGCGGTTCACGCGCTCGCCGAAGGCCCGCAGGTCGCGGGGGTCCACGAGGAAGCCTGTGCGTCCGTCCTCGATCTGCTCGCGGATGCCGCCGATCGCCGAGGCCACGACCGGTCGGCCCTTCCACATCGCCTCCGAGACGGTCAGCCCAAAGCCCTCCGCGAGGCTCTTCTGCGCGACGATGTCCGCGCGCCGCTGCAGGGCGTTGACGATCGCCGCGTTCTCGTCGGCATCTGCCATCGGCAGCAGGGCCAGGTGCACGCGTCGGCGCATCCGACGGGGCAGCTCCGACCAGGCCGCCTCCACTTCAGCGAACACCTCTGCTCCCTCGGGGTCGTCGGCGACCGCCCTCACGTCGGGGCCGGCCAGCAGCAGGTGCGGCTCCTCATCGCTGTGGACGTGCTCGGTGAACGCCGCCAGCAGGCCCAGCGGGTCCTTCAGACGATCCCAGCGCGAGATCTGCGCCAGTAGCGGGATGTCGAACCACATCTGGCGCTCCTCGACAAGTCGCGCGATTGATTTCACGTGGCCAACGGTTCCATCGAGCCGCTCGTAGATCGCCCTGGAGGGGCGGTGGTAGGGGTCGGCGGCGAGCCCGACGGCGCGTAGCACGGCGCTCACGCTGGTGAACGCCATCGCGTGGTTCTTCGGCGAGAAGGCGTCGATCGATGGAGCGATCACGGTCAGCTTGGCGGGATCGAGCCCCTCCCAGAAGTAGAGGCGATAGGAGAAGACGTAGGCGCGGGCCGGCTCGACGTAGGGCGTCAAGAAGCGCCAGGCTTCGCGCGCAAGGTCGTTGGGCGGATCGATGCCGACGTGCGAGCGCCAGATCACCGGCGCCCCCGTTTCGAGCAGCCGCGGGATCATGCCCGCCGTCTGGGGGTCGTGCAGGAGCACCACATCCGTCGAGCGAACCCGCTGCGCCATCAGCTCGGCGTTGGCCTCACAACAGCGCTCGTAGGCGGCACGCTCCGCCTCGCCCAGCGCTCCGCCGTCGCCGTCGTGTCCGTGCAGCCGGTTGTGAAGGCGCTTGGTGATGCGAAAGAAATCCGGGTCGCCCCCGATCACCACCCAGCGTGAATCACTCCCTCCTCCGACCGTGTAGCCGATCAGCGAGCGCAGCATCTCGGCGACGCCGCCGCCTTGGCTCGTCGAGTTGACGTTCCAGAAGACCCGCGACTCGAGCAGTTCGCGCCCCCGAGTGAGCGTGTGTTCGAAGGCCGTGAGCGCGTCCGGGGGGAGCACGCTGCGCAGGCGCACCGGATCCAACGGAGTTACAGCTACCTCTTCCAACCCCACGCCACGAGCATATTCCACGGGCACGCACAACCGCCTATGCTGGGACGCGAGGGCGAGCACAGATGATGAAGCCAGCTACTGCATGACCGGCTCCAGCCGCGTGGCGATCTGCGGAGGGGGTGTGGCCGCGGTGGAGGCCCTGCTGGCACTCCGCGAGATGCTCGCGATCCGCCCTCACATCGATCTGATCGCACCCAATCGCAGGTTCGTGTACGAGCCGATGGCCGTCGCCGAGCCCTTCGGCCTGGCGCGAACCCGGCTCTTCGATCTCAAGCAGATCACCGAGGCACTCGGCGCCGAGCTGCACGTCGGTGCGCTCGCAGAGGTGGACGGCGCGGAGCGTTGCGTGGTGCTCGCCACCGGCATGCGCCTGCCATATGACGCCGCGATCATCGCCGTCGGGGCCCGGCGCTCAGCGTGGCTCGACGGCGCGATGTCGTTCCGTGGGGCCGAGGACACCGATGCGTTTGCAGGCCTGCTGAGCAGACTCGAGCAGGGCGTCATCTCCTCTCTGGCGTTCGCCTCGCCGCCGGGGGCGAGCTGGACGCTGCCGCTGTACGAGCTGGCATTGCTCACCTCCTCGCGGCTTGCCGAGCGCGGCATTGCGGACGTGGAGTTGACGGTCGTCACGCCCGAGCCGGACCCGTTGGGGATGTTCGGCCCCGGCGCCAGCCGGATGCTACGCACCCAGCTCTCCGATCGCGGAATCCGTCTGCGGACGGGCTCGAGCGCGGAGAGGCTCGCCTCCGGACGGCTCGAGTTGAGCTCCGGCGAGCCGCTAACCGTCGATGAGGTGGTCGCGCTGCCACGGCTCGAGGGACCACGCGTGCATGGCCTTCCCGTCGACGCCGAGGGGTTCATCCTCGTCGACGACCACTGCCGGGTCAACGGGCTCCCGGACGTCTACGCGGCCGGCGACGGGACCGCATTCGCGATCAAGCAGGGAGGGATCGCCACTCAGCAGGCCGACGTTGCCGCCGAATCGATCGCCGCTGCCCTCGGCGCTCCTCTGCAGCCAGCTCCGTTCGAACCGGTTCTGAGGGGGCTGCTGCTCACCGGCGTCGCTCCCATCTACCTGCGGGCCGGTGGCGGTCGCGAAAACGGGGAGGTCGCCGCCGACTCCCTGTGGTGGCCGCCGACCAAGGTTGCCGGCCACTACCTGGGCCCCTATCTCGCGCGCACCAGCCGGCTCGGGTACGACAGCTCGCTCGAGGATCGTCCCGCGACCGCGGGCGATCCGGCCGCCCAGCAGGCCGCCCACCGCGAGGCCCACGAACTGGCGCTTGACTTCGCCGAGGCCGACGCGCGTGACGGGGACTTTCGCTCGGCGCTCAGCTGGCTGGATGTGATCGAACGGCTCGACGGCCTGCTGCCCCCGGGCTATCTGGAGAAGCGCGACACCTGGCAACGACTACTCGAGTCATGAGCGCGCCGAGGCAGTTCACGAACATCCTGTGTGCCGTCGACGGCAATGAGGGAGGCTTCGTCGCCGTCGAGCAGGCAGCCGCCCTCGCCGGACCGGGGGGGCAGATGACGCTGCTGGCCGTTACCTCGTTCAGATCCGGCGGCGAGTCCAGGTCCCCGGCGATCGGCCCGACACAGGCCCAGCACATAATGGACCGAGCCACGGAGATCGCCGAGGGGGCCGGCGTGCAGGCCAAGGTCGAGGTCGATCCCGCGACCCCGCCCGCGCAGGTGATCCTCGACTGGAGCGCACGGCACGACCTGCTCGCCATAGGAGCACCCAAGACCTCGTGGCTGGGAGGAATGTTCATCGCCGGCGTCGCAGATACCGCGCTGGGTTCGTTCACCATACCCCTGCTCGCCGCGCGCCCCGGAGCGGCCGCGCGCCCCTTCGCCGATCGCATCATCGTCGCCAGCGACGGCCGGGAGGACTCCGATCAGCTGCTCGAGCTGGGACTGCAGATGGCACGCGAGCGCGGCGCCCAGATGACGCTGCTGCACGCCAGCGGCCACGAAGCGCAGGCCAGACGGGACCGCGTCGAGGAGCAGGGGCGAAGGCTCGAGCAGACGGCCGGCGGCTCGAGCCACGAGGTGCTCGTCGAGCACGGCCATGCCCACAATGTGATCCTCGCCGCAGCCGAGAGCAAGTCAGCCTCGCTGGTGCTGATGGGCAGCCGCAGGCTCGACGGGTTGCGGGCAATCGGCAGTGTCAGCAGACGCGTCGTGCACGAGGCGCCCTGCTCCGTGCTGCTCGTGCCGCCTGAGCAGCTGCAGGCCCAGTCATGACGCGGGCCACCCCTCGGTCGCCCGGGGGGCCGCGGCGTGCACGCGTGCGCCGTCCGCCCAGAGGTCACGGTGCTCACGGGCCTGTGACCTCTGGACGTCGGTCGCGCAGGATCGGCGTCAGGGGTTCAGACGCTTCTTCAGCGCGCTTGCGGCGGAGAACTTCGCCGACTTGCTCGCCGCGATCTTGATCGTCGCGCCCGTCGACGGGTTGCGTCCCTCACGGGCCGCTCTTTGGCTGACGCTGAACTTGCCGAAGCCTGCAAGCGCGACCTCACCCCCGGCCGCCAGCTCGCCGGAGACCACCTCGATAGTCGTCTCCAGCACCTGCCGGGCCTGGCTGGCGGACAGTCCATTGCGCTCCGCGACCTTCTCAGCTAGGTCGTTCTTGGTCATCCCACTCCCTTCTCGAGTGTCGTTGCTGCAAGCAGGCTAACCGCTGGCGAGGACGGCGGACGCCCGAAACCCCGGATCGGGGCGCCGGGAAAGCCCTAATTTCCGGGGAACTTGAGCGGCGTGCCGGCCGGCAGGGGCCCGCCGACGGCCCGCTCGGACGCTATCCTGCGCCCGGCGCGGCAGCGGGCTGCCCGCCGCACACGTGGCCCACAGAACCGTCAGCCAGACGCCACAGGCCAGGCCGACATGCACCCACACGAGCTCGGTCGGCAGATGGTTCTCGTACTGATCGAGTCCAACCACGCCCTGCAGCGCCAGCAGCACGCACAGCGCCGTCAGCGCCCGGCGCAGTTGCGGATCGGCCGAGCGCCGGCGTGCAAACCACCAGACGGCCAGCGTCGCCAGGCCGAAGACGAGCGCGATCTCGCCGTGGCGATGGATGACGAAGTCCATCGTCCCCCGCCCGTCGAAGCTCAGGCGGTTGATCCTCTGACCCGGCGAGCCCCCCGCGTGGGGCCCGGCGGCGGTGGCGGCCGTCCCGGCGAAGATCGTCAGGGCGCCGAGCGCGGCCAGCCCACGCACCGACCAGGCCAGTGAACGGGGCCCGCTCAGCGGGCGCTCGGCGCGCTCGCCTTCCTGCTGTGGCTCGTGCGTGGCCCTCCAGAGGAGCACCACCGCGGCAAGGAGGATGAGCATCGAGAGCGCGAAGTGGCCCATCACCCAGCCGTAGTCGAGCGCCCCCCGAACGGTGAAGCCCCCGAGCACGGCCTGCCCGACCACGCCGAGCGGAAGCATCGCTCCCAGCCACACCAGGTCGCGCCGGTACGGCCGGCGGCGGATCGCCAGCAGCCACGCCGCCCCGGCCGCGATCGACACCGGGACGGTGAGCAGACGGTTGGAGAACTCGATCACCGCATGCGTGTTCAGCGGCGGGTAGACGTTGCCGTAGCACTTCGGCCACGTGGGGCAGCCGAGGCCGGAGCCCGTCAGCCGCACGGCGGCGCCGGTCAGCACGATCAGCGTCAGCGCAGCGAGGGCAACGCGGGCCACCCAGACGTACTGGCGCGGGGTGACCGTGTAGCCGTTGGTGCGCTCGCGCAGGCGCTCCAGACTGGACCGCATCGAGCTTAAGGATGCCACCGAAACGGCAGCTCGTCGGCCACCTCGCGCAGGCGCGGCGCCCCGGCGTCGCGCTCGGAGACGATCAGCTCATCCGCCGGCAGCGGCCACTCGATACCCACGTCTGGGTCATTCCAGGCGATGCCCCGCTCGACGGCCGGGTCGTAGTAGGCGCTCTGCTTGTACAGCACGTCGGCCACCTCGCTGAGCACGCAGAAGCCGTGGGCGAAGCCCACGGGCACGTACAGCTCGCGCAGGCTCTCCCCGTCGAGCTCGACCGCCTCCCACTGCGCGTAGGTGGGCGAGCCCAGGCGCAGATCGACGGCGACGTCGAGGATGCGCCCGCGCGCGCAGCGCACGAGCTTGGCGACGCCCGACGCCGACGTGGAAGTGCATGCCCCGCAGCACCCCGCGGGTCGAGCGGGAGTGGTTGTCCTGCACGAACGGCTCCTCGGCTGGGATCCCCAGCTCGGCGTGCCACTCGCGCCTGTAGGTCTCGCAGAAGAAGCCGCGCTCGTCGCCGTGGACGGCGGGCTCGATCACCACGAGGCCGGCGAGAGGGGTGGGCTGGATGCTGCACGGCGGCGGAGGTTAGCGCCTATATTCGCAACCGATGCCAGGCACCTCGCCTGCCCGATCCCCACGGCCGCAAACCGCAGGTCGCCGCTGGGCGCCTGGCCCGTCTCGCCCACAACTGGACTCCGAGGCGCCGTGCATGTGTGGCGAGCCGACCTCGACGACGGTCGCCGATGAGCTCGGAGCGCTGCTCTGCGAGGAGGAGCGCGCGCGCGCGGGGCGCCTCGTGAGCGAGCGCGATCGCCGGCTGTGGACACGCTCTCGGGGGGTGCTCAGGGCGCTCTTGGGCCGTTATCTGCAGCGGGACCCGACCGCGCTGCGCTTCGCGAGCGGAGCGCACGGCAAGCCCGCTCTGATCGACGCCACCGCGGGATCCGCCGCTGGGTCGAGCTTCGGCGCGAAGATCTCACGGCTGTCCTTCAACCTCTCCCACTCCGGGCAGCTCGCCCTCTTCGCTATCACCGAGACGGGCCCCGTCGGGGTCGACGTCGAGGTCGCCCGCCGGCCGATCGACGAGCTCGCGATCGCCGCGCGCACCTTCGGCCCCGAGGAGGCCCGGCGACTCGAGCGACTCGATCCCGCGTCGCGCGAGCGGGAGTTCCTGCGTGCATGGGTTCGACACGAGGCCGAGCTGAAGTGCCGTGGGACGGGCTTGCCGCCGAGCTGCGAAGGTGCGAGCGAGCTGTGGATCGCCGAGCTCGACGTGGGCGCAACGGCGGCCGCCGCCGTTGCGGTCGAGCGCCCGGCGCGCCTGCACTGCTGGGATTGGCACTGATCCCGGGCGCCCTTCGCGGACAGCGGGTCGGCTGCCGCTAGAGGATCTTGACGGCGATCGTCTGGCTGACCGTCCTGCCGGCAACCACCGCCGTGAACGTCGTCGAGACGCCGTGATACTGCGGATCAAGTTGATCACTGCGGAGGTGACCGGATCGGCAGATGCGTGGTCGTGTTGGCGGGAGGCTGAAGCCGCTGCGCCCGTAGGTGTGCGCCCGCGGCCGGTGCTCAGCGTGGCGACGCCCTTGCACGGGCTGACCCTGCAGAAGACGGCGACCGCGACGACGCGCGCGTGGTTGACCCCGTCGGTCTGGGGGCTGACCCTGATCGGCGGCAGGCGGGGGCAGGCCGCCCGTGCCGCCGGGACAGATGTGCGTGGCGTCCGGGCCCGTGCCGAGCGTCACCCGCATCATCAGTTCCTCGTTGCGGTTGGAGGCGAAGCCATCCATGGCGGTGGTGTCCAAGAGCGGACAACGTGGCGCCGTTGCCGGTGCCGTTGTTCCTGATGAAGGAGTCCATCGTCGAGCCCCGCACGGCGCCGAGCACCTGATAGGGGACGCCGCTCTGGTAGAGGTGCTCGACGAATCCGCCCTCCTCGTTGAAGGCGACGTAGTCGCCCGCGCTGACGCACAGGTTGATCGGTTCGTAGGTCGTGACCGTGGAGCCGCTCGCCCCGTTCTGTCCACAGACGGGGATGTCGAACGGCTGCGAGGTGAGGTTGACCTTGGCGCCGCCGCCCGGCAGCGGCGAGATGTCCTGGAAGTGGATCTGGGTCAGCGGTGGCGGCCCGCCGGGCGCGGCCTGGGCGCAGCCCTCGAGGCTCACCTTGAGGGCCTGGCCGGTCGGCGGGCACGCGCGGGGTCGCCGCCCGCCTGCGCCGGCGTTCCAGAGGGCGGCGTCCGCGCCGTAGTGATACGTGTGGACGACCCCGTTCGGAGCTTCGGGCTGGGCGGCACATCCGTGTTGGTGCCCAGATAGCTGAGGTTTTCGGCGGTGTTCAGGGTGGCCGGCACCGACAGCGGGCTGCCGAAGGTCGTGATGGCCGCCTGGCTGCTTGGCGGGCGCGAGGATCGGAATGAGCCCGGCGAGCAACGCGCCGAGGAGCACTCGACGGAGGTGAGGCGGGGTCCGGACAGGGACGTGGATGCTCATCGCGTTTGGATCGGCGAAGCCCGGGCGGACTTGAGCCAAGGCGCGGCGAACGGACCCATAGGTGAGTGCTTGCGCCACAGCCCGTGAGCATTCGCGCCGCCGTTCGGATCCGCAGCATAATTTCGCCACATGTCGCTCTCGATCTGCCTCATCACCGCCGATCCACCCGGACGCGTGGCAAGAATCCTCGAGCCTCTGCGACCACACGCCGAGGAGATCCTGATCGCCGCCGACTCGCGCGTGGCCGAGCAGACGCTGGCCGGCTACGGCGCGGTCGCCGACCGGCTGTTCCGGATCGAGTTCGAGACGGCTGAGCGGCACCTGGCCTGGCTGTTCGCACAGTGCAGCGGCGACTGGATCCTACGACTGGACGGCGACGAAGTCCCCAGCCTGGCATTTACTCGGCGGCTGCCGCAGATGCTGGCCTCGCGCGCCGCTCAGCAGTTCTGGACGCCCAACGCGTGGATGTATCCAGACGCCGAGCACCACCTTGCGCTCACACCGTGGTCGGCGGACTTCTTCAGTCGGCTGGTGCGCAATGACGGCACGTTGCGTGTTCGCGGCCAGCTGCACCTCCACATGGAGCCCGTCATCCCCCGGGAGTACATCGAGGAGCCCTTCTACCACCTCGCCCTGCTGACTAGCAGCGAGCAGGAGCGGCGCGACAAGGTGATCCGCTATGAGGTGGCGCGCCCGCGCCTGATCGCGCCGGGCGGCGGACGGCTCAACGAGGCCTACTACCTGCCGGAGCTGCGCGACTCGCTCGAGCTGCGCCCGGTACCCGAGGAGGATCGCACGTCGATCGCGCAAGCGCTCGAGACACCTCGCATGCCCACGGGCGCAACCGGGCTCAGCGTGGCCGTGCCGTTCGTCCCGCTGCAAGAGATGGATCGCCTGTGGGAGGGACGCGCGGTCGGCGCCGGCGCGTATCGCGCTAAGCTCGAGCCGCTCGAGCCAACATGTGCCATGGCGCCTTCGGAGGCGCGCCAGGTGTTCTTCCATGTGACCAACGAGGGTAGCGAGCGTTGGCCTGCCCGCCTCGAGGAAGAGCCGCCCATCCGAATCTCCTGCCGCTGGCTCAATGCCGACGACAGCGTGAACCTGCCCGAGGGCCCGCGCTCCGGCTTCTTGCGACGCATCGATCCGGGTGAGCGCCTGTTGGTGCCCGTGAATGTGGCGGCGCCGTCGGAGCCCGGCAATTACCTGCTCGAGGTCGACGTCGTGCACGAGAATGTGCGCTGGTTCGACTGCGCATGCCGAGTCCCGGTCCGCGTGGAGCATCCGCGAGGACTGCCTGCGACCGGGGCGCGGTTGAGCGAGACGCCGCCGCCCAAGCTCAGGCGCTGGCGAGCGTTGCGCATCCCGCGCACGATCCACCGGGTGTGGCTGGGCGAGAACGAGATGCCGGCCGAGTGCGAGGGCTTCGCCAGCACGTTCGTGCATCAGAACCCGGGCTGGGAGATGCGCCTGTGGACCGAGGCCGACCTGCCCTCGCTGGACATCACCGACTCCGAGCGCGCCCGTGCCCGCAGCGCCTCGGAGCTCTCGGACCTGGTGCGCTACGAGCTGCTGCATCGGTTCGGCGGGGTATATGTCGACACCGACGTTGAATGCCGGCGACCGCTGACTGCCCTGCTGCGGGGGATCGATGCCTTTGCGGCGCTGGAGAGCCCAGGATGTGTGGGAAGCGCAGTGCTGGGCTCGGTCCCCGGTCATCCGGTCTTCGTGAGAGCGGCCAGGCTGGTACGACAAACACTCGGAACCGGCACGAACTACCCCGACGCGAGCGGACCGTACTTCCTCAGTCTGATCATCGAGCAGGAGCGAGACGTGGCCATCTTTGCCACGCAACTGTTCTACCCCTACAGCTGGAAGGAACTCGAGCGCCGCAACGAGACCTTCCCGGGTGCTTACACCGTTCATCACTGGGCGATGAGCTGGGTCAGCGACCGCTGAGGGCGCAAGACGTCGTCAAGCAGCATCGAGCGCCAGCAAACGGACCCGTAGCCGACCGGCTCCGGCGGCATAATCTGCGCGCGATGTCGCTGTCCATCTGTCTGCTCACCGCCGATCCACCCGAGCGCGTTGCGGCCATCCTCGAGCCCCTGCGAGCCGCTCGCCGACGAGATCGTCATCGCAGCCGACTCGCGCGTGGATGAAGAGACGCTGGCCGGCTACGCCGCCTGGCGGACCGGCTGTTCAGGATCGAGTTCAGCCTGCCCGGGCGCCACCTCGCCTGGCTGTGCGCGCAGTGCAGCGGCGACTGGATCCTGCGACTGGACGGCGACGAGGTCCCCAGCGCGGCGTTCGTCCGGCGGCTGCCCGAGATGCTGGCTCGCTCACGGTTCAGCAGTTCTGGACGCCCGACGCGTGGCTGTATCGCGACGCCGGCCACTACCTCGCGCTCGCGCCATGGTCGGGGGATTTCGTCAGCCGGCTGGTCCGCAACGACGGCACGTTGCGCATTCGCGGCCGGCGGCACCTCCACACGGAGGCCGTCACCCCCCGCGGGTACGTCGAGGAGCCATTCTACCACCTCGACCTGCTGACGAGCAGCGAGCGGGCGCGACGCGACAAGGTAATCCGCTATGAGGTAGCGCGCCCGCGTCTGCTCGCACCGGGCGGCGGGCGGATCAACGAGGCCTTCTATCTCCCCGAGCTCCGCGACTCGCTCGAGCTGCGCCGGTGCCCGAGGAGGACGCGCCGCGATCGCGCGGGCGCTCGCAGCGGCGCCGAGCGGCGAGGCCACGGGGGCCGTCGAGGCGCCCTTCATCTCCCTGCAGGAGATGGACCTCCTGTGGGAGGGACGCCAGGTCGGCGCCGGTGCGTACCGGGCGAAGCTCGAGCCGCTCGAGCCGACGTGTGCGATGGCCCCCGGGGAGGCGCGCCAGGTCCTCGTCCATGTGACGCAACGAGGGCAACGAGCGCTGGCCCGCCCGCCTGGACGAGGAGCCCTCGATCCGACTCTCCTACCGCTGGCTGAACCGCGACGGGAGCATCCACACGCCCGAGGGGCCGCGCTCGGCCTTCCCCCGAAGGGTCGAGCCCGGGCGAGCGCGTGCTGGCGCCCGCTGCACGTGGACGGCGCCCGCGCTGCCGGCGACTACGTGCTCGAGGTCGACGTCGTCCACGAGCATGTGCGCTGGTTTGACTGCCCTGCCGCGTCCCGGTCCGCGTGCAGCATCCGCAGGGACTGCCCGCGGCCGGAGCGCGGCTGCGCGAGACGGCGCCTCCCCGCCTCAGGCGCGTGGCGTGCGGTGCGTATACCCGCGAACGATCCACCGGGTGTGGCTCGGCGAGGACGGAGATACCGGCCGAGCACTTGCGCTTCGCCGACACCTTCGCCCACCACCACCCGGACTGGGAGATGCGGCTGTGGACGGACGACGACCTGCCGCGCTCGACATCGACCGACTCAGAGCGCCAGCGTGCACGTAGCCACTCGGAGCTCTCGAACCTCGTGCGCTACGAGCTGCTGCATCGCCTCGGTGGGGTGTATGTCGACACCGACGTCGAATGCCGGCGAGCCGCTCACCCCCCTGCTGCGGGGAATCGATGCGTTCGCGGCGCTGGAGTCACCAGGGGTCGCGGGAAACGCCATCCTGGGTTCAGTTCCCGGCCACCCCCTCTTCGCGAGGGCGGCCCAACTGGCGCGGCGAACGCTCGGGACCGGCGCGCACTCCCTGGACGCGTGCGGACCGTACCTCATCACGCTGATCCTCGAGCAGGAGACGAGCGTGACCAAGGAGCCGAGCGTGACCATCTTCGCTCCGCAACTGTTCTACCCCTACAGCTGGGACGAACTCGAGCGCCGCGACGAGGCCTACCCGGACGCCTATGCCGTTCATCACTGGGCGATGAGCTCGTTGACAGCGGATGGCGCCGCACCGCGAGCCGCCGCCCTGCGCCCGGCCGAGCCCGTATAGATAGGCGCTTGACCGGCACCTTCCTCCTCGCGTGGGTCCTGTTCCCCGTGGTCGTGCTGGTCTGCTGTGGGGGAGGTGGACTGCTCGTCCGCCGGCTCAGCGGCGGCGAACTGTCGGCGGGGCTGGTGGTACCCGTCGGCTTCGCGCTGCTCGTCGTCGTCTGCGCGTTTGCGACCTCCATCAGCTGGCTGGCGCCGGCGGGCGGCGCGATCGTTCTCGCGCTTGCCGTGGTCGGCTACGTGGCCGAGGCACGCGCCGGAGCGCCGCGCTCCTGCGCGCGTGCGCGCGCACTGCTCTCGCGAGGAGCAAGTGGTTGGCTGTGGCCGACCCTGGCGGCGCTGATCGCGTTCGCGGCGGTTGGCGGCCCGGCGTTACTCACCGGCACGCCGACGTGGGCCGGCTACACCCGCATCGTCGATATCGCCTTTCAGATGGACTTCGCCAAGCACCTGGCCGAAGCCGGACGCTCGGTGGCGCCGCTGCACTCCTCCTTCGACGTCTCGCTCGACAAGCTCACGTCGGTCGGATATCCGGGCGGCGGGCAGGCCACGCTCGGCGTGATGGCAGCTCTGATCCGAACCGACGTCGCGTGGTGCTACCAGGCCTACCTGGCCGTGACCGCCGCAATAGGCGCACTGGCGGCATTCTCGCTGCTTTCTCGCGCCATCCGCATCCGCGTGCTGTGCGCGCTCGGCGCAGCCGTGGTGATCCAGCCGAACATCCTCTACGGCTATACGCTCGAGGGCGGGATCAAGGAGATCACCACCGCGGCCCTGCTGCTGGCGGCAGTTGCGCTGCTCGTCGAGCGGCTGCCGGGAGAGGGCTCTCGTTGGAGCATGCTCCCGGCGGCCGTCGCGATCTCCGCAGCGTTCGCCTCCTTCAGCGCGGGGGTCGCGCCCTGGCTGGGCCTCGTGCTCCTCGGCCTGCTGATCGTCACCTTCGTGCGCTCTCGCTACCGGCGCCGGCTGTTGGCGAGCTGGGGCCTGTTCTTGGCGTCGATCGCGGCCTTGTCGATTCCCAGTTTCTTCGCGGTGGCAGAACTGGCCAGCTCGGCCGAAGTCTCCAACCCGTCGCTCGGCAACCTGGCCGCCGCGGTGCCGGACTGGTCGAGCGCCGGCGTGTGGCTGACGGGCGACTACCGCTTCCCGCTGGTCCACGTCGCCGCCACCCACGCATTCGACGTGCTCGTCATCGCGCTTGCGGTGCTCGGCATCATCTTCGCTCTGCGCAGACACTACTGGGCGCTGGGGATCCTGGGCCTCGGCACACCCATCGCGCTGTACTACTGGGTCGCCAGCGCCGGGCCATGGATCCAGCTGAAGGCCTTCACGATCACCAGCGCGTTCGCGCTGCTGCTCGCGTTCTTTGGCGCCGGCGCCCTAAGCGGACTTCACCCCCGGCTGGCAGGATGGCTGGGATCGCTCGCGGCCGTCGTGATGGCCGGCGTGGTGCTCTACGGGAACGCGATCATCTATCACGACACCTCATTGGCGCCAGCGGCACGCTACCGCGATCTCGCCGCCATCGGCAGCGCCTACGCCGGCCAGGGACCGCTGATGTTCCCGTACTTCGATGAGTACGCGGAGTACTTCCTGCGCCACGAGGACCCGGACGACCTCGTCGATCCGGCCTACAAAGGCTTCATTCTAGCCTCGGGGGTGAGCCCGCCACCGGGAGCCGTGAGCTTCAGTTGGGATCTCAACCAGCTCTCTGCGTCGTTCGTGCAGTCCTTCAGGCTGATCGTCCTGGCGCGCAGTCCGGTCGCCAATCGCCCGCCGAGCAACTACGACCTGGTCAAGCAGACGCACTACTTCGACGTCTGGCGCCGGGACCGGCCCTCTTCCACGGTGGTCGTCCATCTCCCGCTCTCGGGCCTGCCGCACGAGCGCACGCAGCAGTTCTGCAGCGCGTTCATCACCGTTGCACGCCAGGCGGGGCCGGGCGCCGAGGTCGCTTACGCGCAGAGCTCGCCAGGCACTGTCACCGGCGTTACCCAGGGACCGCACCCCGACTACTGGAGAACGGTGGGCCCCGACACCGTGATCTCCTACGGGGCGGGCACGGCGCAGATCCCGGTCACGCTCCCGCAGTCCGCTCTCTTTGACATCTGGGTGCAGGGATCGGTCGGCCGACCGCTGGCAGTCTACGTGGACGGCCGACATCTCACCAACATCGGCTGGGAAGAGCGCTACCCGAACCAGTTCCTGCTCCTGGGCCAACGCGAGCTCGCGCGCGGTGCACACACCGTACGCATCGTCAGGGGCAACGGCAGCCTTCATCCCGGCAGCGGCGACCCGCCGACCGACACCGTCGGGCGCACAATCGGCGCGGTCGTATTCAGCATCGATGACTCGAGCAGCGGGCGGGTGCACGTTGCCCCGCCGAGCATGGCGGCGCAGGTCTGCGCCGCCCCGGTCGGCTATCAATGGCTCGAGGTCCTCAAGCCGGGCGGAGCGCCTGCGAACGCGATCCGCGCGCAGCGCTGATCTCTTCAAGGCGCCTTCGCATCGCGGTACCCGTCGCCTGCAGCGACAGTGTTCGGGCGACGTCCTCGCGCGCCCGCTGCGCAATGCGCGCGGCCTGCTCCGGCTCGCTGTACACGCGCCGCATCAGCTCGGCCGCGTGCTCGACGCTCGGCTGCGCCCACTCCCCGTCGGGGGGATAGATCTCGCAGTCCGGCCCGACCCGGCCGAGCTCATAGTCGACCAGGTAGCTGTTCTCGTCGTTCATGAAATCGACGTTGCCCGAGTAACGCGTCCCGATGACCGGCTTGCCGATGGCCATCGCCTCGGCCAACGTCAGCCCGAAGCCCTCCGAGCGGTGCAGGGACGCGTAACAGTCACAGGCCGCCATCAGCCCGTCGCGCTCGGCGGCGCTGAGCGACCGATCGACGACGTGAATGTCGGGCCGCCCGTAGGCGGCCCAGAGGACCTCCTCCTCGGCGAGCGGTCGCAGCGGCGCGTTGATCGTCTTGATCAGCAGACGCGGACCCTCGCCGGGCGCAAACGCATGCTTGAACGCCTCGATCAGGCCGACGGGGTTCTTGCGCTGGATCGTGCTCAGGTAGTCGAACAGGAACAGAAACAGAAAGCCGTCGTCGGGCACGTCCAGGCGCAGCGGCGCCGCCGGCTCGGCGGGGGGCTGGACGGGGGGCGGCAGCGCGATGACCGGCACCGGCGCCACGGCGCCGATGTTCTCAGCCATGAAGCGCGAGTAGACCCAGATCTCGTCGACCAGCGCGAAGGCGCGCCGCCAGCGCGAGGGGATGCTGTTCGTCTCCCAGCCCCAGATGCCGATCCGCGGGCCCTGGAAGTAGTCATCGCCGAGGCGCTCGACGAAGTCCGGAAGCTCATCGGCGTTGACGGCCACGATCTCAAAGCCGTGGCGAGTGTCGAGCACGATGTCCTCGAAGCCGTGACGGCCGTACCCGGCGCCCAGATCCACCGGCAGCGCCAGGTGATGCAGGGGCACGCTCACCGTGCTCGTCGGCACGCCCGCGGCGGTGAGAGCCTGCGCATAGCCGCGTGCGGCGGCGCCCAGCCCGAGCGCGTGGCTGAGGTACCCCGTGACCCGCACCGACGGCCCCTCCCCCTCGATCAGCGGCGATCGTGCGACCCCGTTGCGCTGCGCCGGCGGCGACGCGGAGCTGGCGGCAGGCTCGGCCGCGCGGTCCGGCCCTGTCAACCGAGCCTCGCCCGGACGGGGAGGCATGAAGCGATCGGGTATCGCCATCTCCTCCCGGCCGAAGGACCAACACCAGGCGACGTACTGCGCGCCGTCGTCGCCGTCGAGGTCCGGATAGGTACACATCACGTCGGGGCGCTCGCGCGCCACGCGATAGAACACGTAGCGATCGATGCCGCGCGCGCCGCCCTCGGGCGCCGGGCCTTCAAGCCAGGTCGTAAAGGCGTGCGAGCCCTCGTCACCGAACACATCCCCGAAGCGCTCGCCGAGCGCCGTCGCGCGTGTGTGCAGCGCGTGCAGCGCGTCGTCGTAGAGGAGCCCGTTGGCCAGACGCCGACCGACGTCGCCGCGGTTCTCAAGCGCCCGCCAGCCCGCCTGCTCGAGCTCGTCGGCATAAGCGGCACACAGCTCATGCAGCGCCGGCGAGCGGCTGAGGCGCACGCGGCTTGCGCTCGCGTTCAAACGGTGGGGGCGGTCAGCCTGGAAGCCCGGCAGGTCGAGAAAGCGCAGGGGCCAGCGTCCCTCGACGAGCAAGCCCTGCGCGGTGGGCTCCAGCGAATGCAGGTGCAGGTTCCACATGCTGAGGTTGCAGCCGGGATCGTCGAGCACGGCGGTCGAAAAGCGCGCCGGCGCAAGTTCCAGGCGCCGTGCCAGCCACGGCCGATCCTCGGGGCGGGCGCCGTGGCGGCGACCGTCGAGTGAGCCGAGCGTCTCCTCGAGATGCTCGGACCACCAGGTGAGAAACCCGTCGGCGCAGGCCTGTCCCGTCCACCCCGATGATCGTCTGGGAGATGCGCCCGGCCAGCTCCATCTGAGACGGTGACGGTTCCAGCCCGTCGTCGGGCACGTCCACCATCAGTCGCGGAGCGAGCAGCACGCTGCGCTGCGACAGCGCGCTCGCCACGGGCCCGAGCGAACCGAGCACCCAGGCGCTCGCGGGCAGGTGCAGGACGGGGCCGGCGTCGCGCTTGGAGTACGCCTGTAACGCGTGCGGGATCAGCAGCGCGATCAGGTCATCCTCCTCGTGGCGAGCGATCAGGCTGTCGACGTCGAGGTCGAGCTCCTCAGCAATCGAGCGCGGCCGCGCGGGCGTCTCGCCGGCGCTCGCTGCCTGCTCGTGACCCACGAGCAGGATGTCCATCGGCCAGTCGGGCTGATGGCGGCGAAGCGAGGCCGCGAGGACCTGCGCCTGCGGCAGCGTCGCGCACGTGGTCAGGGTGATCACCTGCATCGGCGAGATGCTAGGACGCCGTGGCGACCACGGCGTAGGCCGGGGACTCGAAGCGAGCGCGCTCGAAGCTGTCGAACCCCGGCGCGAACACATACGCCTGCTCAAAGCCGGCGATCGCGCACATTGCCAGCGCAACCTCGGGGAAGATGGGGTGCTGGTGGGTGA
This sequence comes from uncultured Solirubrobacteraceae bacterium, assembly GCA_963767655.1. Lineage (GTDB taxonomy): Bacteria > Actinomycetota > Thermoleophilia > Solirubrobacterales > Solirubrobacteraceae > Palsa-744. The sequence goes on from CAVYET010000003.1 coordinate 265,507, forward strand.
GATCGACCCAGAAGGTCTTCAGCGATGCGGTGCGGTGCGGGTTGACAGTCTCGGCGATCAGCAGGCCCCCCGGTGCCAGCTTGCGCCGGGCGAGCGCGAGCATCCGTTTCAGCTGCGGGTATGGCAGGTGCTCGATGACCTGGGCGGAGAAGATCGTGCCAAGCGAGCCGTCAGCGAGACCCTCGAGGTGCTCGTTGCATTCGCCGAGCACCACCTGCACGCCCAGCGCGCGGCTGCGCTGCACCATCCCAGTGTCGCTGTCCACCCCGCTGGCGCGAATGCCCTCGCCGGCCAACAGGGCGAGAAACTCACCCCGTCCGCAGCCGACATCGAGCACCGGCTCATGATCGCGAATCAGATCCAGGTAGACGCGCTGGGAGGCGAGCACGCGCTCGGCCGGCCCTCGGAACAGCTCCTCGAAGGCGACGTAGTCAGAGCCCTCCTCTCCTGGCGAGGAGCGGGAGCGAAAGCCCACGACCTCCCCCACTCCTGCCTGGAAGCTCTCGAACGGGCTGCCGGAGATGTAGGGGAGCGCCTGCAACTCAGCCGTGACCAACTCGATCGCCCGAGCCGTCGAGGCGGTGCTCTGTGCCGCTGCGCGGGCGCTATCCGAGGTTACGCGGCGAAGTGACTCGGCTGTGAGGATCAGCTCGTAGACGAATTGCTCGAGGCGCTCGATCTGCTCTGAGTGGCGCGCACGGACATGCTCGAGCTCGCCCTGCAGTCCCGCAATCGCAGCCACGAGCTCAGCGTCGAGCTCGCGCTGGTAGTGGGTGTAGGGGCGTATCGCGCGCAGCAGGCCCCCGCGCAGAGCCCCGCGCAACCGCCCGCGGCGGAGCGCCGGAGCGGGCGCCGGTCCACGTTGGAACAGCTCGACGGCGCGAGCCGTTGGTGTGGTTTGATCCTCGGCGGTCATCGACGCTATGTGGAGGGCATTATCGCCGATGGTTGCGCGCCGCCACCGCACTGCTCTAGGCTGCGGCCTCCGCCGGCCGCGATTGCGATGAGCCCGAACGAGCTGACCGAGACGAGCCTGCCCAACCTCGCGCGGGGGCGAGCATGCGTCGTGGTCGCCGCCGCCGATGCGGATGAGAACCTGCGCCGCTGCCTCCAGTCGGTGCGCTCGCACACCCCTACCGAGGTGCCGGTCATAGCCGTCCCGGCGACACCCCACGTGCAGGCCGAGCTGCGTGCTCTGCTCGAGCACGGCGACACCCGGCATCCCGTCTGGCTATCGCCGGCCGGCGGCGAGCCTTCGAGCGGCGCCCTGACGGGGAGCGTCAATCGTGCGTTGGCGCTGCTCTGGCCGAGCGACGTCGCCCTGCTGAGCGAGCCGTGCCGCGTGACCGCGGGCTGGCTGGGACGCCTGCGCGAGGCGGCCCTGGCGGACAGCAACACCGCGAGCGCAAGCGCCCTCGCCGACGTGGACACCCGGCTCCAGCTGTCCGATGGCGAGCTCCCAACGGGCGATCGCCCGATGGACATAGACGAGCTCGCGCGAAGCCTCGAGGAGCACACCATGGCGCTGCGCCCGCGTCTGGGGGTCATCGTCGGCCCCTGCGTCTACTTGCGACGGGAGGCGTTGGAGCTCGTCGGCTCGCTGGACGCGACTCTCGAGCTCAGGTGGGCACTCGAGGTCGACCTCGCTCAGCGGTGCGTGCTCGTCGGCCTCGCCCACGTCGCCGCGGACGACGTGCTGGCCGGCACCCTGGTGTCAGAGCGCGACGCCCGAACGGGAGATTCCCGTCTCGCTGTGCGAACGCTATCCCTACCTCTCGAACGCCGCCCGATACGGCGGCGTCGAGCGTGCTGGCACGGGCGATGGAGGCTGCGCGGCGTCCCCGCTCACGGCTGTGGGTCACGATCGACGCGCGGGCGCTCGGCAGCACGTTCACCGGTACTCAGCGTCACATCCTCGAGCTGATCAGATCGCTCGCCGCCACGGGCGCTCTGCGCCTGCGCCTGCTCGTGGGCCCGGACACGAGTGCCGGCGCCGTCGAGCTGCTGCGCTCGCTTGCGCAGACCGAACTGCTGCCCATCGCCTCGATCGACGACGCCACGCCGCGCAGCACGATCTTTCACCGTGCCCAGCAGGTCTTCGAGCCCGCGGACCTGCGGCTTGCGCTGCGGCTCGGCGAGCGGACCGTGCTCAATCAGCTCGACCTAATCGCCTACCGCAACCCCGGCTACCACGCCGATGCGATGGCCTGGCGCAGCTTTCGCCGGGTCACTCGCAGCGGCATTAGCGGCCGCCGAGCGCGTCGTAGTGTTCTCAGACCACACGCGCCTGGAGCTGACCTCCGACGAACTGGCCGAGGAGAGCCGGATCCGCATCGTGCCGCCGGGCCTCGATCATCGCTCGCCCGGCGCCGGGCGCCGACCGGCGGGCCTGGAGGAGACGAGCCCGAGCGCGGGCGCCAGTACCGAAGGGGAGTACCCAGCTCCATTCCTGTTCTGCCTGGGCACGGACTTCCGCCACAAGAACCGCCTGTTTGCGCTGCGCCTGCTCGCCTCCCTGCGAGAGCGCCACGGCTGGGGGGGCCGTCTGGTGCTGGCCGGCACGCACATACCGCATGGGTCCTCGCTGCAGCTCGAGCGCGATTTTCTGGCGCAGCGCCCAGAGCTGGCCGAGGCGGTTGTTGAGCTGGGCGCGATCGACGAGCAGGAGAAGACCTGGCTCATGTCCTGCGCGGCCGCGGTCGTGTACCCCTCGGTGTATGAGGGCTTTGGGTTGGTCCCGTTCGAGGCGGCCTACAGCGGCGTGCCGTGCGTGTTCGCCTCGCGATCCTCGCTGGCCGAGGTGCTACCGGCCGATATGGCCGCGGTCGTCCCATGGGATCCGGAGGAGAGCGCAAAGCGAACGTTTGAGCTGCTCGAATGACCCCAGCGTGCGAGCACGGCACGTCAATGCGCTGCTCGACGCGGCTCAGGGCCTGAGCTGGGAGCACACGGCGCAGGCCATGCTCGAGGTCTATCGCGAAGCGGCGGTGGCACCCATGCGCGAGGCCGCAGGCGCTCGGCGGAGACGGGCTCGACCGCGAGCGTGAGTTCTGGGAGCTCGTCGCCGCTCACGACCTCCTCGTTGCCAGGCTCGTGGGCGAGCGCGAGCACGCGCAGAGCATGTACGACGAGCTCAACGCCGAGGTCGGCTTCGGGCTGAGCCTGATCGGCCCGCACGGCTCGCTGCCCGACGACGTGCAACGCGCACTGCTCGCGCTCAGCGCCCGGCCGGCGCTGAGCCGCTCGCTGTATCGAGGCCGCGGCCCGCGCCTTCCGCGCCGCGCGTCCGCGGTCGAATCGCGCGCGGTGGAAGGGACAGTGCCAGCGGGCCAGGACCGGACGGTCGTGTGCGGTGCCGACCCGCCGCGCCGCGCCGGGGCATGCGGGCCCGCCTATACCCTCTAATGGCGATGGTCGCAACCGAGCACGACAGCCGCGGGCCGCCCCGCACTGGCCGCCCGCGGCGTCCACAAGACCTTCCGGATCCCCGAGGAGCGCAGCCACACGCTCAAGGAGCGGGCGCTGCACCCGTTGCGCCGCGCCTGTCACGAGCACCTGTATGCGCTCAAGGACGTCTCCTTCGAGGTCGAGCCCGGGGAGTTCTTCGGCATCGTCGGCCGCAACGGCAGCGGCAAGAGCACGCTGCTGAAGTGCCTCGCGGGGATCTACCGCGCCGACGAGGGCGAGATCTGGTGCAACGGGCGGATGTCGACGTTCATCGAGCTCGGCGTCGGCTTCAACCCGGACCTCGCCGCCCACGACAACGTGGCGCTGAACGGCATCATGCTCGGGCCTCTCGCCGCGCGAGGCCCGCGGCGCGCTACGAGCGCGTGATCGAGTTCGCAGAACTGGAGGAGTTCCAGGACCTCAAGCTCAAGAACTACTCCTCGGGCATGCACGTGCGCCTGGCGTTCTCGGTGGCGATCCAGGTGGACGCCGACATCCTGCTGATCGACGAGGTGCTCGCCGTCGGCGACGCCGGCTTCCAGCAGAAGTGCTTCGACGTCTTCAACCGCATGCGCGACGAAGGGCGCACGATCGTGTTCGTGACCCACGACATGTCGGCGCGTGAACCGCTTCTGCCATCGCGCGATGCTGCTCGAGCGCGGCGAGATCGTGGCGCATCGGCGAGCCGCACGCAGGTCGCCGACAAGTACCTGGAGATCAGCTTCGGCCGCGAGGTCGGCTACGACGGACGCCGGACGAGGAGCGTCCCGCACGTCGGCGACGGCGCGGCCCGCGTGAGCGACGTGTGGATCGGCGACGACGCCGGCGAGCGGCGCGCGATCGCCCCCCAGTCGGCGCCGACTGACGCTCAAGGCGCTGGTCACGTTCGACGTCGACCGTGCGCGATCCGGCGGTGACACTCGCGCATCCACAACGAGCAGCACAGGCGGTGATCGTGAGCACGCACGACGCACGGACAACGAGCACAGCGGAGCTTCCATGGCGGGCGAGCAGGTGGTGTTCGCGTTCTCCTTCCACAACATGCTCGCGCCCGGCCGCTACGACCCGAGTTCACGGTCACCCACCGCGGCAGCGGCCTGACGGTGATCGACCGCTACGAGGGCCGCTTCTCGTTCGTGGTCACGGGCTCGGTCGCGAGCGGCGGGATGGTCGAGGTGCCGGTGCAGACCGAGGTGATCGCTGCACGCGCCGACGGCGCGCTGAGCGCCGAGGTCGACGGCGTGAGCGCGGACTCGAGTCGAGCTCGCGGAGCGCGCCGATCGAGCCGCTCGGCACGCCGATCCGCGGCCCGCGCGCGCTCACCGACTGACTGGTCGCGCTTCTGGCACCTGACCTACAACATCGCGCGCAACGAGTTCAAGCTGAAGTTCTTCGGCTCGGCGCTCGGCTACCTGTGGCAGCTGATGCGCCCGCTGCTGCTGTTCGGCGTCCTGTACGTGTTCTTCGTGCTCGATCTTCCACGTGGACAAGGGCAAAGGCGCGGCTGGCCACTTCTACGGCGCGCAGCTGCTCGGCTCGATCGTGCTGTTCACGTTCTTCGCGGAAGCCATGGCGGCTCGGTGCGCAGCGTGGTCGACCGCGAGAACCTGGTGCGCAAGATCCAGTTCCCGCGGCTGGTGATCCCGCTGTCGATCGTGCTGCTGGCGATGTTCAACCTCGGCTTGAACCTGGTGGTCGTGCTGATCTTCGCCCTGATCGCCGGCGTGCGCCCGATGCTCAGCTGGCTGGAGCTGCCGTTGATCGTGGCGATGCTGACCGTGTTCGCCACCGGCATCGCGATGCTGCTGTCGGCGCTGTTCGTGCGCTTCCGCGACATCCAGCCGATCTGGGAAGTGGTCAGCCAGATCCTCTTCTACGCCTCGCCGGTGATCATCCCGGTCGAAACGGTGCGCGAAAAGCTGTCGGCCCACGGCACGCGTTCGACCGGTCCTCTACCACATCTACATGCTCAATCCCCTCGTGGTCGATCTTCCAGCAGTTCCGCCACGCGATGATCAACCACGCGACGCTGAGCGCGGGCCAGGCGCTTGGCAGCTGGGCCGCCCTGCTGGGCCGCTGGCGATCGTGGCGGGATCTTCGTGCTCGGCTTCTGGTTCTTCAACCGCGCGGCGCCCCACATCGCCGAGAACCTCTGAGCGCGCTGGCCGCTAGCGCCTCTGCGGCGCGATTTCGCTGGAGAGCTCGATCCGCCGCGGTCGCGCCACCTCTCTCAAGGAACCCCTCCAGCGCGTCGATCCGCCGCTCCCAGGCGTAGTCCTTGCGCGGTCTCGATCCCCGCCCGCCCGAGGCGCTCGCGTAGCTCGGGGTCGGCGAGCAGGCGCCGGAGCGCGGCGCTGACCGACTCGCGTGTCGGGCGCGGGCATCAGGCAGTTGACGCCGTCGACGCAGAAGTCGCGGTTGCCGTGGGCGTCGGTGCACACGACCGCGCAGCCGGTCGCCATCGCCTCCAGCGGCGGCAGCGCGAAGCCCTCGTGCGTGGAGGTCTGCACGAACACGGTCGCCTGGTTGAAGAGCTCGTTGACCTGCTCGTCGTCGGGCGAGTCGACGTAGCGCATGCCCGTCTCGCCGGCCAGCTCGGGCTCGATCCCGAACAGGCACAGCTCGGGGCGCGGGCTCTGGCCAGCGCCCGCCACGCGTCGAGCGTCAGCGGGAGGTTCTTCAGCGGATTGGAGCGGCCGAGCGCGAGCACCATGTCGTCGCGGCGCTCGACGTCCTCGAGCGGGCGGAACGTCTCGAGGTCGATCCCCGGCGGGATCAGCTCGGCGTCGAGTCCCAGCTCGCGCAGCGCTCGCGGTTCCAGGAGGAGATCGTCATGTAGCGGAACTCGGGCCGGTAGGAGTCGATCACCGCGTGGCGGGACCACTCGTCGTCGGGGTAGTAGCACGTCTCGATGTCCTGCACGAAGTAGACGGGAATGCCGTGCAGCACGCTCGCGCGCCACACCGGCGCTGCGGTGTTCCACCAGGTGGCGACCTTGATCGCATCGAGCGGCGCCAGCGCGGCGACAGCTCGTCGTAGTCGTCGAAGCTGTGCACCGGCGCGCGCAGCTCAAACCAGTCCGGCGGATCGCCGAGCGTGTACAGCGCAACCTCGTGGCCGCGGTCGAGCAGGCGGTTGAGGTGCTCGAAGATGTCGCGGTGCCCGCCGCCGACGCCGGTGTCCTCGGTCACGTAGACGATGCGCAGCATTCGCCGCCTCCGCGGTGCGCACGTCGCGGGCGTCGAAGAAGTCCCCCCAGCGCTCCCAGAACAGACGCTGAGAGGCGCGCTCGCGCTCGCCCACCTCGGTGCCTCGCGTGACCGACTCGTGGTGGACGAGGCGGGCCGCGGGGAAGTAGAGCGACACGAAAGCCCGCCTGCCAGGCGCGCAGGCACCAGTCGACGTCCTCGTAGGCCATCGGGTAGCGCTCGTCGAGCAGGCCCACGCGCTCGATCGACCTCGCGACGGACATACATGCACGCTCCCGTCACCGCCAGCGCCGGCCCCGCATGCGCGGCCGGCCCCCAGCCCTCGGGCTTGAAGCGGTAGCGGTGGTCGAACCACTCGGGGGCGTCGCGGTTGCGCACGGTCCCGCCGAACTGGATGCGCCCGTCGGGGTAGAGCAGCTGGGCGCCGACGATGCCGACGTCGCGGCTCCTGGGAGGCCGCGTACTGCAGGCACGCCAGCCACCCGGGCGCGCCTCGACGTCGGAGTTCAGCACGACCACGTCCGCTCGGGTCCCTGTGGCCCGCAGACCGCGGTTGACGTTGGCGGCAAAGCCGGCGTTCTCGCTCGCCGGCGACGACCTCGATTCCGGCGATCCGCTCGAGCTCGGCGACGTGCTCGGGGCCGCTCGCGTCGTCGGCGACGATGATGCGGGCCATCCCGCGGCGGAACGGTCTTGCGGATGCTCGTGACGAGCGTCGCGCACCCGCTCGGCGTCGCGGTAGCTCGGGATCACGATGTCGACCGGCCTGCCGTGCTCGCGATACCAGGCCAGCGCGCGGCGCATGTCGCGGTCGCGCGCGTGGCGTGCGCAGCCGCAGGCGGCGCTTCAGCGGCGTGAAGCGCAGCGGGAAGGTGATCACGCGGAACAGCAGCGTGCGCCAGCCGAGGTAGCGGTAGGTCAGGTAGATGCGCCGGCGCAGGCCGGCGAGCGGCCCGCTGAACGTGCCGTCGAGCGCGCTCGAGCGATCGACTCCGGCGCGGCGATCGGGGGCTGGGGTCGTTTGAGGCTTGTCGTCGCTCACGGCGAGTCCTCCGGGTGCTTCATCGGCGGGCGAGCCTGTCGAGATCGAGCGCAGCGAAACCCGCCGCGCCGCTCGAGCGACAGCCGACGCCGGACGCGCGGAGGGGAGCAGATCGGCCCGCGAGCCGAGCAGCGCGCCCGCGAGGCGCACAACATGGTGACGGCCGACCGCCAGCGAGCGTCGCGCGCCGGCGGCCCGGCGAGCGCCCGTCGCGCAGCAGCTCGCGACGGGCCTGCCCGAGCGCCCCGCGCAGCTGTCGCGTCAGGTGCGCGGGCGAGGCGGGCTCGCGCCAGCCGTACACCTCGCGCAAGCCGCGCCACTCGTCGAAGCAGCGGCGCAGCTCCTGCAGCGGTCGTGTAGTCGTGGGAGTGGAGCACGGCGGCGTCGGGCACGAACGCCTTGGCGTAGCCGGCCCGCAGCATGTCGATCGCGAGCACGCGGTCCTCGGCGTAGGGGACCTCGCGAAACGGCACGCGCTCCCAGGCCGCACGCGCGAGGCAGGCGTTGGCGTCGGTGAAGAAGCCGCGTCGGCCGATCAGCTCGACGCACCGGCAGCGAGCGCGCTCGTCCGCGCTCCAGGCGCTCCACCTGCGGGCTGCCGTCGGGCGAGAGCGAGGTGAACCAGCGCTCGAGCTCCAGGCGCACCGGCGGCCGCGCGCGTCCGGCCGGGGACGGTAGGGCCCGTAGACGATCGCCACGTCCTCCGCCAGCCCGAACCCCCCGAGCAGCCGCTCGAGCCAGCGCTCGTCGGCGGGCTCGGCGTCCTGGGTCGAGCAGCGCGACATGCGCGCCCGCGGCCTCGCCCATCAGCAGGTTGCGCGTGCCGCCGTGGCTGAAGGCTGCGGCGCGATCTCGAGCACCCGCGCCCCGTGCGCACGAGCCGAGCTCGACCGAGCCGTCGCTGGAGCCCGAGTCGCACACGAGCAGCTCGTGCTGCGACGGTCTGTCCCGCCAGAGCCCGCAAGCGTGCGATCGAGCAGCCTCGCCGCCGTCACGTACGGGGATCGCGACGGTCACATCCGTCCCCGGCGTGCGCTCGCGCGAGCCGTGGGTGACCGCGAGCAGCTTCACCCGCGAACGAGCTCCACCCAGTCGGCCTGCGTCCCGCACAGGCTCCTCCAGTCCGCCGTCGCAACCGTCCGCAGGCGCTCCGGTGTTTCGTGCTGCAGCGCAAGCGCGCCGATCGTGCCGATTCCCATTCGCCGGGACCGAAGTGCCTGCGTCCCGGCGCCTTGAGCAAGCGAACCGGTGCTCGCCGGGCCTGAGACGGGAGCGACGCCGGCCTGCAGCCACTGGCCCGGGGTGTTCGATCCGGAGACCGATCCGACGGCATAGCCGTCGATCGAGTGACGTGGATCGCCCGGGGGAAGTCTCCCTGAACCCACACGGCATACTTGCCGCCCGCGACCGAGAGGCTGCCTTCGGCGTGACCGGCGCTGACCGTGATGGCAGCGCGGGGCTGGCCGGGATCGGCCACCCAGCCGCCGGAGCGCGTGGGGTCACTGAGCGGTTCAAACCAGACCACTTCCGGAGCCACGGCGGCGATCAGCCGCGACCCGCAGGGGCGCCAGCGGCGATCGCGCGCAAGGTCGCCGGCAGGTGACCGTGTTCGAAGGCGAGTAGGGCTGCTGCTCGGGCAGGTGGCGCAGCACCTGTGGCGCGTGACGTGCGGCGCCAGCCGAGGTAGTAGCGGTTCTCGATAGACCAGCCGATAGTTCGCCGGCGGGCCGGCTGGCGGCGGGCGATCGGCGCGTGACGATGATGGGATAGCCCTCGACGAACGACAGCAGCTCTTCGTCGAGGTCGAAGTAGTGGCCGTAGAAGTACGTGGGCGCGCGCAGCTGCACCTGCTGTGGCGTGAGCGCCTCGAACGGGACGCTGATCCTGGCCGCGCTCGCGAAGTACTTGGCGTACTCCTCGAACTCGTTCCACAGCACAAGCCCCTGCCCTGCGAAGTGATCGCCCGTCTGGCGAGATGGCTTCCATGCGCGCGGTGGGGGCGACCCGGTCATAGCCGTAGGCGAGCAGGTCAGAGGCCAGGATCGCCACGCTCAGGGCGCCTGCCATCGCGAGCGCCACGACCGACGCGCGGCCGCGCACGCTGGCCAGGCACGCGAGCGCCACGAGGATCACGGCCGGGCTCGCGATCGCCAGCAGCTTGCCCTGCGCATAGGGGCTGACGCGGGGGTAGACGATCAGCAGCACGAGCCCCATCAGTCCGCCAGAAACAGCGGTCCCACGCTCGCGGCGACGAAACGACCACAGGAGGCTCGGGATCAGCAGCACGAGGATCACGACCGTCGCGATGATGGTCAGCGTCGCGGCCGGTTCGGGGACCACCGGCAGGCGGTATTCGCCCGCCAGCCACACGCCGCTGATCTGGCTTAGCGGCAGCGGCCGCAACAGCTGGCCGAACTGGCCCGCGCCGACACCGGTCGCAGCGTTGACCGGCTTGGGCCACGTGAAAGAAGGTCTGGAACGTGACCAGCGAGGGGACCGCCAGCACCGCCGCCAAGCCGGTCCCGACGGCGAGCGGGCCCGACCCAGCCAAGGTGCGGGCGCACCCGGCGCAGGAGCACGATGCCCAGCCCCATGAAGAGCAACAGTGCGCCGCAGAAACGGGCACCGCCACCGCGTTGTAGGTAGCGAGCGCGGCGGCGGCGGCCACGGCGATCAGCGCCGCGCCCGCATAGGGCCGCTCCAGCGAGATCGACGGCTCGTCCCAGGGCAGCGGTGGCAGCGCAGGACGGCCAGCAGACCGATCTCCTTGATGCCGCCCTGCAAAGCGTACTGGTAGGTGAGGTTGGCCGAGATCGCCACAAAGCCCAGGAATGCCGCGCGTCGAGCGCTAAGCAGTCCTCGCGTGAGCGTCGACAGGGCGACGGCGCCGGTCGCGGCGAGGCCGGCGATGAAGCCCTGATAGAGGACCTCCACGGGCGTGTCCGTAAGGCCGCTCAGCGTGCCCAGGAGCGATTGCGTGCCGAGCGGATACCCGTTGTTCAGGTAGGAGAGGAGAAATTCGCCGCGCGCTGCTCTCGGGGATGTTACCCAGAGCCGTCCCGAACCCCTTGACGTGGCTCGCCAGCAGCATCTCGAAGGCGGAGTCGTTGACGAAGTCATAGCCCGACCACGTCCAGTGGCCGTGGGCGATGACCGGCAGCATGAACAGCACGTAGACCGCGAGCCCCCCCGCGCCGGGCCAGCCAGGGTTCAGGCGCGAGCGCAGCCCACCGCTGGCGAACACGAGGCCGGCGAGCGTCACGAGCACGAGCAGGGACACCGCCAGGGCATCGCCCGCGCCGGCCGCGTAGCCCGGCATGATCAGGACGAGCGCCACGCACAGCCCCAGCGGGATCAGCAGCGCGTTGTCCAGACGCAGCCGCAACAGACGCTCCAAGGCAAGGCCACAGCCGAGGCAGACCGCCCACATGACGACGAGCACCCCGACCACGGCCATGAGGTCGTAACGCATGTACGGGACGCGTCTACCTAGGAACCGCGGCGCAGACCGAGAATCGAGAGCAGGAAGGAGGAGAAGAAGATCTGGATCCCCACGATCAGCAGCGTGGCGGCGATCACCGCGAGGTGTTCGTCGGCGAGCGAGCCGAAGCCATGCGAGATCCAGGTCGCAACGATCACCGCACCCATGACCAGCCCGACGAGCGCGAACATGCCGCCGAGCAGAAGCCCATGCTCGAGGCGAAAGCGCGCGCGCATGCGGTCGAACCAGGGGTCCTGCTCGCCCATGAAGTAGGTGCCGTAGGCGTGCGCGCACAGCCCGAGCGCGAGCACCTGGGTGCCGACGATCATCAGCAGCGCGCCGCCGATCAGGGCGTGCAGGCCCCAGGCGCGCCCGAAGAAGTCAAGCCCGGCGCCCACGAACACGACGATCACGCGTGCCCACGCCCGCGAGCACGGCGCCGGGCAAGATGAACAGGTGGTTGGGGCTGTGCACGAGCAGGAAGCGCAGGTGGCGCCAGCCGTCGCGGAAGCTCGACAGCTTGCTCTCGCCCGCCGCGCGGGTGGTACTCGATCGGGAACTCGGCGATCCTCAGGTTCTCCTTCGAGGCCCTGATCACCATCTCCGAGGCGAACTCCATGCCGGTCGTGCGCAGGTCCAGGCGCGGCAGCACGTCGCGGCGCAGCGCGCGCATGCCGCAGTGGGCGTCGCTGACGCCGGTGCGGAAGAAGAGGTTGAGCAGGCCGCTGAGGATCGGGTTGCCGACGTAGCGGTGAAGCCACGGCATGGCCCCCGGCTGGATGTTGTCCATGCGGTCGCCGATGACCATCTCGGCGCCCTCTTCCAGGGCCGCGACGAAGCGGGGGATCTCGTCGAAGTCGTAGGTCAGGTCGGCGTCGGCCATCACGATGTAGCGGCCGCGTCGAGGCCGCGAACCCAGCCAGGTAGGCGCTGCCGTAGCCCCGCCTGCGTTCGACCACCACGTGCGCACCCGCCTCCTCGGCCAGTCGCGCCGAGTCGTCCTCGGAGTCGTTGTCGGCGACCACCACCTCGCCCGCCACGCCCATCCGCTCGAGCGCAGCGAGCGCGGCGGTCACGCACGACTGTATGTTCTCGGCCTCGTTCAGGCAGGGGATGACGACCGACACGAGCGGCGCGGAGCGGTCCCCGGCATCCGCGGGGCCAGGGGGCTCTGTCTGGACGGCTGTGCTCATGGGTAGCTGGACGCCTTGGCCTCCCGCGCGGTCGCGAGCTCGGAGTCATGCCGTTATAACGCGCGCGTGGGCGGAAAGTGGCGCGGATTCTCGACATGATGCTACCCCCTATGCGCATCTGCGTCGTCTATGACTGCCTGTTCCCCTACACCGTCGGGGGCGCCGAGCGCTGGTATCGCAACCTCGCCGAGCGTCTCGCGGCCGAGGGACACGAGGTCACCTACCTGACGCTGCGCCAGTGGGATCGCGGCGAGCGAGCCGAGCTCGACGGGCGCGTGCGGGTCGTGACCGCCGGCCCGCGCATGGCCCTGTACACGGCGGATGGCCGGCGGCGGATCCTGCCGCCGCTCGTGTTCGGTGCCGGCGTGCTCTGGCACCTGCTTCGCCATGGCCGCCGCTACGACGTCGTGCACACCGCCTCGTTCCCCTACTTCTCGCTGCTGGCCGCAGGCTTCGTGCGCCCGCTCGCGGCGGTTCGTGCTGGTCGTCGACTGGCACGAGGTGTGGAGCCGCGGCTACTGGCGGGAGTACCTGGGCGCGCGCCGGCAGGCGCGGTCGGCTATGGCGTGCAGCTGCTGTGCGCGCGCCTGCCCCAGCGCGCGTTCTGCTTCTCGCGCCTGCACGCCGCGCGTCTGCGCAGCGAGGGCTTGCAGGGGGAGGTCACCGTGCTCGAGGGAGAGTACGCAGGCTCGCTGCAGGCCGCCCATGGCCCAGGCCGGCTGAGCCGGTCGTGGTCTTCGCGGGGCGCATGATCCCCGAGAAGCGAACGCCGCTGGGCGTCGTCGGCGTGCTCGCCGCGGCCGAGCGCATCGCCGGGACTGCGCGGCGACTTCTTCGGCGACGGCCCCGAGCGCGAGGCGGTGCTCGCCACGATCGCCCGACACGGCGCCCAGGACACGATCACCGCACCGGGTTTCGTTGAGGCCGAGCAGGTGGACGGCGCCCTGACGAGCGCGCTGTGCATGCTGCTTCCCTCCCGCCGCGAGGGCTACGGCATGGTCGTCGTGGAGGCGGCCGCCCGCGGCACCCCGAGCGTGGTCGTCGCCGGCGAGGACAACGCCGCGGTGGAGCTGATCGAGGAGGGGGTCAACGGCTTTGTCGCGCCAGAGCGCCGACGCCGAGGCGATAGCCGAGGCGATCGTGCGCGTGCACGAGGCGGGAATGGCGCTGCGCGAGAGCACCGCGTCCTGGTTTGCCGAGAACGCCGAGCGGCTGTCGCTCGAGTCCTCGCTGCAGGCGGTGCTCGAGAGCTATGCGGCCTCCCAGCGCGCGCGCGTAGCTCTCGAGGGTCAGGCGAGCCGTCTGCGCCCAGGTGAAGAGGCTCGCGCGCTCGCGACCGCTGGAGCGCAGGCGCTCTGCCTCGGCCGGGTCGTCGAGCAGGCGCTCCACGGCGGCCGCGATCGCCGACTCGTCCTGGGGGTCGAACAGCAGCGCGGCGTCGCCGGCCACCTCCGGCAGCGAGGAGGCGTTCGAGCAGGCGACCGGCACGCCGCGCGCCATCGCCTCGAGCACCGGCAGCCCGAAGCCCTCGTACAGGGACGGGAACACGAACGCCTGCGCGATCGCCCACAGACCCTCGAGCTCGGCGCCCGAGACCCACCCGAGGAAGCGCACGTCGCCGGCCACCCCGGCGCTCGCGGCGCGCTCGCGCAGCTCCTGCTCATGCCAGGTCGGATAGCCGGGCAGCACCAGCAGCGGGCGGCGCTCGGCGCGGAATCATCGCCAGCGCGCCGATCAACGCGCCGAGGTTCTTGTGGGGGCGCTTTGCCGACAGGCTCAGCACGACCCGGCGCTCATCCAGGCCGAAGCGCGCGCGCGTCTCGGACTCCGGCAGCGGCGCCTCGCGGCGCACGGCGCCCAGGCCGAGCGGCACGACATCGATGCGATCGGGCCTGACCCCGAGCAGCTCGACCAGATCGTCGCGCGTGCTGTGCGAATCGGCGATCACCCGATCCAGAGCGGCGGGCCGCCCACGGCACGAGCACCCTCATGCCCTTGTCGCGGATGCCCGCGTGCGCCTCGGGGAAGCGCGCGTAGATGAGGTCGTGGATGGTCACGACACGACGAAAGCGCCCCCACAGCGGCGCGGTGCTCGCGAGGCTGTGCACGAGGTCGACGCCGGCGTGGGCTGCCAGCCGCGGCAGGCGAGCCTGCTCGCCGAGCACCCACTGGACGCGGTTGCGCGCGTTCACCGGCACGGTCACCGCTGGCAGCGACTCCCCCCACGGCCCTTCGCCGGCGGCGGCCTCGCGGTTGATGAACGCGGTGAAGCGCGTACCCTCGGGCGCCTGCGCGAGCAGCGCCGGGATCAGCTCTCGCGCGTAGACCTCCATCCCTCCGGTCTCGCCGGGAACCAGGAAGATGAGGTTCAGACCGATGTGCATCGCTCGTGAGGCTAGCCTCCGTGACCGTGACTGCATCGCGACCGCTGACGATCGGCATCGACGCCCGCGCTGCGGTCGAGGTGCCCGCCGGCCGGGGGCGATTAGTTCGCGAGCTGCTTCGTGCGCTCGCAGCGCGAGCGGAGGATCCCCACCGCTACGTGCTATATGCCCGGGAAGAGTGGCGGGACACCGACTTCGACAACCGGTTCCGCTGGCACCTAGTCGGTGCGCCTGACCCATGGTGGCACCTGCTCACAGCACGCCAGGCCAACCGCGAGTGCGACGTCTTCCTCTCCTCCAACTCCTACCTGACCGTCTGGTTCCTGCGGATTCCGGGGGTACCGATCGTCTATGACATGACGACCTTCGATTCGTCGATGCGACCCAATCGACGCTCGACCATCATCGAGCGGACCACCCTCGGCCTAGCGGTCCGGCGCTCGTCCGCTCTCATCGCCATCTCGCAGGCCACGGCCGACGCCCTAACCGAGCGCTTCCCCAGCGCGGGCGCCCGCACTACCGTTGCACCGCTAGGGGTAGCTCCGGCGCTCGTCGCGGAGCTCGACCCAATCGAGGCCGAGCGGCTGCCGTCGCCGGGGTTCGTCTTGGCCGTGGGCACGCTTGAGCCGCGCAAGAACCTGCCACGTCTGGTGGACGCGTACGTCCGTCTGCCCGTCGCGCTCCAGGACCGGCATCGGCTTGTGGTTGTCGGCGCCCTGGGCTGGGAGACCGGAGAAACAGTGAGCGCGATGCACTCGCTGGGCGAGCGCTGCACGATGCTCGGGTACGTCTCCGACGCCGCGCTGGCGGAGCTCTATCGCCGCTGCGCGGTGTTCTGCTACCCGTCCCTTGGAGAGGGCTTCGGGCTGCCCGTGCTGGAGGCGATGGCTGTCGGGGCAGCGGTGCTGACGTCGAACGTCTCCTCACTGCCAGAGGTCGGGGGCGAAGCGGTCGCTTACGCCGACCCCCACAACGTGAATGACATTGCGCGTGCGCTCAAGACATTGCTAGACGACGAGTCCCTACGCATGCAGCTGTCCGAGCTGGCCCGCGCGCGCGCCGCCGAGTTCTCGTGGGGATGGTTCGCCGAGCGCACGCTGCGCGCCCTCGAACAGGCGGCGCAGAGATGATCAGTCGCCCTCGAACGCACCCCATGCCATTTCCTCGAGCTGGCGGCGGCGCGCGGAGCCTGCCGTTTCGTACTCGCGCGTGCGGTTGTCGGCGAGGAGCTGGTTGACCTGCCCGCCGCTGCGAAACGTGGCGCTCTCGCGCCAGCGCTCCGGCGGGTAGGCGAGACCGTCGCGCCCGACCACCAGCATCTGCAGCCCGCGCTCACACACCTGGCACGAGATCCCGCGTCGACCGCTCTCCAGCCGCCAGGCCTGTACCTTGCGGCGCGGCGTGGGCCAGTCCAGCGACACCAACAGCTCGCGTTCCAGCGCAAACCCGTTGGTGCGTATGTGAGGATTGGGGAACGGGTTGAAGTCACGCCGAAAGGGACGCAGGGGACGGGGCGCCGCCGAGTATGCGCTCTCGAACGAGCCTCCGGTACCCACAATTCCAACGCCCGGTGTGAGCAGATGGCCGTCGAGCAGGCCCAGCCAGTTGTCCTGGAGGATTACACTGTAGGAGTTCAGGAAGCAGTAACGCCCGGCTGGTACAAGCTCGACAGCCTGCCGATATGCGTGAAGGTCAAGTACCGAATCCGTCAAGCGTGACTCCTCGTGGGGGACACCTTCGAGCGCTAGCCGCCAGGGCGTGAGATCTTGCTGGGGATGAAAACCGTTGAACAGCACAAGCAAACGGTGCTCGACACCAGCTTGGTGTCGACGGTAGGACGCCAGGAAGCGCACAAACGCATCAGGTCCGAGCGGCGCCCACACAAGATGGACCACACAGAGTCCGTCGACATCGATCCCGCTTGGGACTGACTCGCTCTCAGCAAGCGCAGAGGCGCGAGAGATGGCGTTGTCAGGCACGGTGCGTTTCACTTCAGCGCGTGCCGGAGGCGACTCAAGGATCCCTGCGCAAGAGTTCGGCGAGAATTCCCTTCAGCCGCTCCCAAGGCTTCTGGTTAGCGTAGGGAACGGGAGTCATCACTGTGTCCAGATACCGTATATCGACCCGCCGTGTTCGCTGCACCAGCCGGCGCTTACGTAGGGTCGCGGGCAGAGCCGGGATCACCGCGGCAAGCGCTTTGAGCTGCTGTCTAAACGTATGATCGCGGATGCTGTGCACGATCCATCCCGCCTGATATGAGATAATCTTCGGCGCGTGGCGGAGAAGGGCTTGCAGCGGATAGTTCTTGATTACCACTAGGATCTGATTGCGTCGCTGCAACAGGTCATAGCGACGCTCCTCGCGCCGAGTGGTGGCTCCCCCCACGTGGTATGCGATCGCGAGCGGCTCATAGCGTGCCGTCCAGCCGGCCAGCTGAGCGCGAAAGCCCCAATCGACATCCTCCTGGTAGGCGAAGAAGCCCTCGTCGAAGAGACCCACCGTCACGAATGCGTCAAGCCGGTAAAGGGCCGCTCCAGCACATGGGCTGAACACCGCGTCAGGCTTCCCATAGCGACCGTCATCGGGCTCGGCCAAGCCTCGATGTGTGGCGGCCCCTGACCACATGAGCAGGTCGCCGGCGGCGTCAAACTCCCCTCGGCGGTGGAAGTTAAGCATCTTGCCGGTGGCTGAAGCCGCGCGCGGATACTCATCCAGCGTGCGCACTAGATGTCCTAGCCAGCGTGGGTGCAGCTCCAGGTCGTTGTTCAGAAGAGCAACGTATTCGCTGCCTCCGACGACACTCAAGCCCCGGTTCAGCCCCGCGGCCACACCAACGTTTTCGGGGATCTCCAGCAGCTCGATCTCCGGCCAGCGCTCGCGCACCATGCTCGCCGAGCCGTCGCGCGAGCCATTGTCGACCACCACGACGCGCAGGTCGGGATAGTCTTGGGCCATCAGCGATGGCAGGAGCGTCTGGAGGTGCTTGAGTCCGTCATAGCTAAGAACGATGGCACTGACGCGAGGCGCACGCTCGGCTGTCGGCGTGCCAGGCGACTCACGAGATGACTGCACGGCACGGGAGATTAGACTGGGCGTCAGGTCCATGCCGCCTTCAGCGTTGCCGCCCGTCCCGACTCGCAAGCTTACAATTCTCGTCCCTTCGCGCAACCGTGCTGCGATGGCGCGGCGCACGATCGAGTCCCTGAGGGCGCAGGATCTGCCGGGCGTGAGCATTGTTGTCTCCGACAACTCGACCGACGAACGCGAGCGCGAGCAGCTTGCGGAGGCGTGCGCCGAGATGGACGACGTGCACTACGTCTCCCCGCCAGAAGACCTCGCGATGACTGACCACTGGACCTGGGCCTTCGAGCGGCTGCGCCATGACTTCCCCGCCCCGCTGGTGAGCATGGTCACCGATCGCATGGTGATGCGCCCAGGGGCGCTTGCTGGCCTGCTCGAACTCGCCGCGGCCCACCCCGAACGCTTGGTGTCCTACAGCCACGACGCTGTCGATGACCGCGCCACGCCGATCCGGCTGCTCCTCGAGGACCGCTCGGAGCGCGCCTTCGTGCTGAGCACCGAGCGTCTGCTCCAGCGCTGCGCGCACGTCTACTTTCATCCATGCATCCCGCGGATGATGAACTGCCTCGTCCCGGAGACCGTGCTCGACGCCGTCGAGCAGCGATTCGGGAGCCTGTTCGCGTCGATCTCACCCGACCACTGCTTTGGCTTCCGATGCCTAGACGTGGTCGACGCGATCCTCTACTACGACGCGTGTCCGTTAATCCACTACGGGCTGTCGCGCTCCAACGGCGCTAGCTATGCGCGCGGCGTCAGCTCAGTCGACGCCGATGACTTCCAGCGCCATCTCGGTGCGGTCCAGATGAACGCGTCGGCGCCGGTGCCGGCGTTTCACTCGATCACCAACGCCGTTGTCAACGAGTACTGCTTCGTGCGCGCCGAGCCGCCGTCACACAAGCTTCCGGCGCTCGATTCGACGAGGTACCTGGGCGCGATGGCTAGGGAGACCGCGCGGCTCGAGGACCCTGAGTTGCGCGAGCGGATGCGCTGTCTACTCGAGCAGCAGGGATGGCGCCGGATCCGGCCGCGCTACTGGCTGGTGCGGGTTCGAGACATCCTCGAGCTGCTACTCCGCCGGCCCCGAGCATTTCTCCGTTTGCTCCGCCTCACCCTGGCCGACCGTCTACCGCCGCCGGTCGCTACGCTCCTCGGCGCCGGTCAGCGGCGTCGGACTTTCGACACCTCCGAGCAGGCGCTCGCCTACCTGATGGCCACCGTCATACCCGCGGCCCCAACCCATGTTCACCTGCTCCCGCTGATCTTGCCACCGGGGGGGGCCCTAGAGGTGCCCGCGCCACGAGGGTGAGCCCAAGCGGCGATGCCGACCACACCACTGCTCCTACAGCCGCGAGGGGGGAGCTCGGGCCCGCCACAGCCCTTCGAGGTAGTTGCGGTCGCGCAGAGTATCCATCGCCTGCCGGAACCCCGTCGTCGCAATTGGAGGGCAACTGCCTGTCCCGCGCGAGCGATCGAGGAGGGCCGCGGCCTGCCCGCCAACCACTCTCCAGCAGCCACACCTGCTGCTTGAAACGCAGCCGTCCTGGCCGAAGACGACGGAATACGTCCCGCTACCAGCAATGCGTTCGTTCGCACACGATCGACAGGAGAGCAGCGGAAGGCAGCCGTATTGGCGACGGAACCATGAGCGATCGGTGAAGACTTCTGGGTAGGCGCTGGGCAGATGCAATACGTAGTGCGTCACGGAGAGTGGACTGCTCCAGGATCCGCGCCGACGATGCCGACGCCCGGCGTCAACGCGGAGGACGGCTTTCCGAGCCAGCCCCCGTCGAGGATCAGGCTGTGCCAGTTCAGGAGCAGTAGTGGCTGCCCACACGCCGCTGGCGGGGCGCTCGTGCTAGCCAAGGGTATCCACGAATCACCCGAGAGCGGACTGCCATGCAGCGGCCAGGGCTCGGCAGCATGGCATCTGCGCCTATACTCGGCGGGTGCGGATAGCAGGTCCGGATGTGCGGCCATGCCCGTTCTGCGGAGCCGACACTACGCGTGCTCTCATAGCGCGAGACCGCAACAGGGAGATCACCTCTGAGCGGTTCACCTACAACCGCTGCACCGTATGCCGGACTCTGTTCATGGTCGATGTGCCGAGCGATCTACCGCGCTACTACGCCGGCGACTATCACTCCTTCGGGCCCGACCGGGCTCCAGCCTGGACGCACAACCAGACCCTGCTCACCGTGGAGGCGTTCAGGGTGGGAATGCTGCGTCGTCATCTGGAGCCCGGCACGCTGGTCGACATTGGCGCCGGCCCTGGCGGCTTCGCCGCTGCAGCCAAGCACGAGGGTTTCGAGGTGACGGCGATCGAGATGGACGCGCGTTGCTGTGAGTACCTCGAGACCGGTCTCGGGGTACGCGCAATCCATAGCGACGAGCCGATCGAGCGACTCAGGGCGTTGCCGCCAGCGCAGGCAATCTCGCTGTGGCACGTGCTTGAGCATCTGCGCGACCCCGCCGAGATGCTCGCCACAGCCGCTGAGCACCTTGAACCTGGCGGAGTGCTCGCGCTGGGCGTTCCTAACCCGGACTCGCTGCAGTTTGGCCTGCTCGGCGCTCGCTGGGCGCACTTGGACGCCCCACGGCACATCTGCCTGATACCGGAAGAGGCATTGATTTCGCGGATGCGCTCGCTCGGGCTACGACAGCTCGAGGCAACCACCGCGGATCCCTTCGGACGGCTCTGCAGCCTCCACGGCTGGACCTACGCCCTGCGCCGCCATCCCGCGCGCCGGCCCACCAGACCAAGCGTCATGCGCATAGCCCAGGCAGCCACCGCCGTACTCGCGCCGATCGAGCATTACGGTCGTCATGGGGCCGCGCTAACGCTGCTCTTCGGCAAGGACGGCGCGACCTCTAGCGCACGGCCAAGCGGATCCACCCTGTCAGGATCTCGCGTACCTCTGGCGGGAAGCGCCCGAGTAGCTTGAGGATCGCGAAGTAGACGCCGCTGGCCACCGCGACGCCGATCAGCGGATATGCCGGGAGCGCGAAGCCGGCGGCCGCCGCGACGCCACCGGCCAGGGCGACAACGAGCATAGTGTCCATCGGCAACGCGACGCTCGAAGTGCGTATGAGCATTGCCGTCAAGCTGACGGCCAATCCCACCTCTGCCAGAAGAGCGGCAACGGCCGCGCCCCGGGCTCCTAACGATGGGGCGAGGCTCAAGGTGAGAATCCCCGAGATCACCAGCGCAAGCAGGTTGGCCAGCAGCACCTCGCGGTAGCGACGCAGCAACATCAGCGGATAACCGCACGCCACGGCGACAAAGCTGGCGATCAGCGCAAGGCCCTGGATGCGAAGCACGGCGATCGAGGGGTCCGCCTTGTTCGCGGCAATCACGTGGATCGCGAAGCCGGCTCCCACCTCGAGACACAGCACCAGCCAAGTGCCCGCCAAAAGGGCCAGCGCGAAGATCCGTCCGCTCGCGAAGCTGAAGCGGGCCGCATCCTCACGCTCTGCCCGCGCCAGGATCGGGAAAGCCGCACCGATGACGAGACCAGGGATTCCCACGAGCACTTCGGTGATCCGCAGGGAGGTCGCAAAATAGCCGGTCTGTGTAGCACTTGAGATCAGCGACATCAGCACGAGCGCTAGGCGGAAGTAGACGATGCTTACCGCCGCGATCACCGCCCAGGGGATCGTCTCGCGCAGCAGTCCCCACCAGCGCGCTAGATGGAAGGACGGCCTCAGCGAGATGTGGCGGACCACCAGTGGGACCGTGAACAGAAGCGAGGCGGCGGACGCCGGTATCGCCACCGCGAACAGTGGGAGCAGGCCGGCGCCCGCCAAGACCAGACTGACCAGCAGCGCGACGTTGACCACCTGGCGCACCAGTTCCGCTGCCGATACCCAGCCGAAGCGCAACTGAGCCTGGAGGGTCGTCGAGAGCGTGCTCTGCAGCAGCTGAAGCACCAGGCCAACGCCGGCGAGGGCTGTGCCCAATACCAACGTCGAGCTGTAGCCGACCGCGACCGCAAAGGCAATCGCCAGCAGCACGCCGGCAGCCGTCAAGACGAGGCGTATCCCGATCGCCGAGCGCATCATCTGGCGCTTGGGATCGCCGCTGAGGGTGGCGAATTCGCGCAGCACGATGCTGTTCAGACCACCCTCGGTAAAGCCCGCCACGATCGTGATCAGCGAGATCACGATGGCATACCGGCCGAAATCGGAAACGCCGAGATGGACGATCAGCACCCGCGCCGAGATCAGTGACAGTAGGATGCCCAAGACGTAGGCGCCGGTGCGCAAGATGCTCCCCCGCAGCGCCGTTCCTCCCGCCGCTCGAGTGTCGAGCACATCGCTGTCAACTGCCGCGGAAGGCTCCGCCGGCGACGTTCCCGGCTCGACGGAGGTCATCGTACCCGCCGCGTGTGCGGACTCATGGGCGTCAAGCCCTGCGCGCCATCCTGATCTGGTGGCTCAGAGGCCAGACGCTCACGCCACCATGCGATCACGCCCGCCAGGCCATCACCAATCCCGATCTTGGGGCTCCATCCGACCTCCTCGCGCAGTCGCCGAACGTCGGCGACAAGAGCAGCCGGCTCCTCCGCTGGGGTGGGGCGGGCTCCGATCTGGAGCAGCTCGCCGCCGTCCAGAAGCTGCGCGATCTGTTCGCCAAGCTCGCGTAGCGCGACGGCCGTGCCCGAGGCCACGTTGACCGCGCCTGTCACCGAGCTGTCGGCGAGCGCGGCGAACGCAGCTCCGGCGTCGGCGGCGTGCAGGAAGTCGCGGCGCTGGTAGCCCTCGGTCATGGCTGCGGGCTGATGGCGCAACAGAGGCAACACCAGCGAGGGAACGAAGCGCTCGGGTGCCTCGAACGGACCGTAGAGGAAGAACAGGCGACCCCACGCCAGCGACAAGCCCATCTGCTCGGCAAGCGCAGAGGCGACCACATGGAGACCATGCTTGGCTGCGCCGTAGAGAGTGGCCGGCCGCGCCGGCGCGCTCTCCGTATAGACATCGCGCGACCACTCGTACTCAGCGCACGTTCCCGCCAGCACCACGCGCCGGCCGCCGGCCGCTGTAAAGCCCCGCAGCAGCGCAAGCGAGGCCTCCACCCAGCGAACGTTCTCCGGCGAGGTCCAGAACTTCCCGTGCTCGGCATACCAGGCGAGGTGGACGAGGATCTCGGGCTGAACGTCGCGGATCAGCTCGCATCCGGCCAACAGGTCCGCCTCGTGCCAGATTACCCCCACCTCAGCAGGACCGCGTCGGCGTGCGACGGCATGCACCTCGTGGCCGGACTCGGTGAGGGCGGTGAGCGCATGACGCCCCACAAAGCCCGTTGCGCCCGTGAGCATCACCCGGCTCACGGCTGGAAGTCCGGATAGGAACGATCCTTCTCAGAAATGATCCGCTCGCGAATCGGATCGGGCCACGCGACCGCAAAGGCTGGATCGTCCCAGCGCACACCGCGGGCTGCCTCGGGCGCGTAGCGATGGCCCATTTGGTAGAGCACCTCGCAGTCGTCGGTGAGCGTCTGAAAGCCGTGTGCCAGCCCGGCGGGAATGTAGAAGGCGCGGCGGTTCTCCGCGCTCAGCTCCACGCCGTACCAGTGACGAAATGTCGAGGATCCTGGGCGAAGGTCGACGGCCACATCGAACATCGCGCCACGGATACAGCGCACGAGCTTTGACTCGCAGTGGGGCTCTGCTTGGTAGTGCATGCCGCGCAGGGTGTCACGTCGGAGGTTAAACGATGCATTGCACTGCACGACGGTGGGATTCAGGCCGCGCGCCTCGAACTCCTCGGCGTCGAACGTCCGGGCAAACCAACCACGCTCGTCGCGGAGCTCCTCCAACTCGATGACCCACGCCCTCGGCAGCGGCGTCTGGATGAACCGCATCACCGGCACCCGCTCACGAGTACAGCGTCAGCTCCGGTGCGCGCACGGCGAAGCGACCGCCCCACTGTCGGATGTAACCGAGCTGCTCTGAGATCTCGTCCTTGATGTTCCAGGGCAGGATCAGGACGAAGTCTGGCTTCCCCTCCCGGATCGCGTTCGGCGAGCGAATCGGTATGTGGCTGCCGGGCAGGAAATGTCCCTGCTTGTGCGGGTTCCGGTCGACGGTGTAGTCGATGAAGTCCCGGCCGATGCCGCAGTAGTTCAGCAGCGTGTTGCCCTTCGCCGGGGCCCCATAGCCGACGACCAGCAGGCCCTCGCTCCTTGGCGTCGATCAGGAAACGCAGGATCTCGCGCTTGTCCTGCTGGACGCGGCGGCCGAAGCTCAGGTAGGTGTCGAGCCGCTCGTATCCGGCCGCCGCGCTCGCGTGCGCGCAGCTCGCGCGCCGCCTCGCTGTCGGGCTTCGCCGCGTCCTCCGCGTGGCAGCCGTAGATCCGCAGCGAGCCGCCGTGCGTGGGCAGCTCCTCGACGTCGAACAGCCGCAGGCCGTGGGCCTCGAACACGCGGCTCGACGGTCAGAAACGAGAAGTAGGAGAAGTGCTCGTGATAGATCGTGTCGAACTGGTTCTCCTCGATCAGCCGCAGCAGATGCGGGAACTCCATCGTGATCACGCCGCCGGGCTTGAGCAGGATCTTCATGCCCGCGACGAAGTCGTTCAGGTCGGGGACGTGGGCCAGCACGTTGTTGCCCAGCAGCAGATCGGCGGCCGACGCTCCGGCGGCAGCGACCGCGCAGTCTCGCGCCCGAAGAACTCCACCACGGTGGGGATGCCCTTCTCGGTGGCGACCTGGGCCACGTTGGCCGCCGGCTCGATCCCGAGCACGGGGATCCCGCGATCGCGGAAGAACTGCAGCAGATAGCCGTCGTTGGTGGCGATCTCCACGACCTGGCTGTCCTCGTCCAGGCCGAAGCGCTCGATCATCTGCTCGGAGTAGCGGCGGCTGTGCTCGAGCCAGCTCGAGAGTAGGAGGAGAAGTAGGCGTAGTCGGAGAAGATCCGCTCGGGGGTCTCGAACTCCTCGAGCTGCACCAGGAAGCACTGCCGCACACACCAGCGCGCGCAGCGGATAGAACGGCTCCATCGCATTGGCTCGCTCGGCCGACAGGTAGGAGTTTGCCAACGGCGACATACCTAGATCAGCGAACACCGCGTCGACCGGAGCACCGCAGAATCGACACGCGGTCTGACTCATGGCGAGGCGGCAGCGTACTGGAGCGTCTCGATCTGCCCCAGCGTCACCGCGCGCATGTCCGAGCCCTCGCGCAGCGCGCGGTACCACTCGACGATGCTCTCGAGCGCCGCGTCGAGCCCGACCAGCGGGCGCCAGCCCAGGCGCGCGCGCGCGCGCGAGGAGTCGAGCTTGAGGTAGCGCGCCTCGTGCGGATGGGGACCGTCGTCGACACGCCCAGCGCGAGCTCCGCCGGCCACAGCTCGCCCATGCGCTCGACGATCCAGCCCACCGGGCGGGCGTCCTCGTCGGCGGGTCCGAAGTTCCACCCTGCCGCGTGCTCGGGCGAGTCCCACAGCGCCTGGGCCAGCACCAGGTAGCCGCTGAGCGGGTTGAGCACGTGCTGCCACGGGCGGATCGAGTTGGGGTTGCGCACGCGCACCTGCTCGCCGGCCAGCGCCGCCCGCATGATGTCCGGCACCAGCCGATCCTCGCCCCAGTCCCCGCCCCCGATCACGTTTCCCGCGCGGGCCGAGGCCAGCCTGGCGCGATGCCGACCGTCCTGTGCGATCTCCGACGGGTTCGGCAGAAGAACGAGCGGCGGAAGGCGTCGGTCACGAGCTCCGCGCAGCCCTTGGAGCTCGAGTACGGGTCGTGGCCGCCCATCGGCTCGTCCTCGCGGTAGCCCCACTCCCACTCACGGTTCTCATAGCACTTGTCCGAGGTGACGTTGACGAGCGCGCGCACGTCGTCCCCGTGCACGGCGCACGGCATCGAGCACGTTGACGGTGCCCATCACGTTGGTCTCGATACGTCTCGCGCGGCTCGGCGAAGGAGCGGCGCACGAGCGACTGCGCCGCCATGTGGATGACGACCTCCGGCGCGGCCGCGGCAACCGCCGCCGCGACCGCCTCGGGGTCGCGCACGTCGCCCTCGATGCTCTCCATGCCCTCCCCCACCCGCGCCAGCTCATACAGCGACGGCTCGCGTCGGCGCCCTCGCCGAGAAGCCCGTCACCCGGGCTCCGAGCGACTGCAGCCACAGGGCCAGCCACGCTCCCTTGAAGCCGGTGTGGCCGGTCAGCAGCACGCGGCGATCGCGCCAGAAGCCCGGATCGACGCTGCCGTCCGGCGGGACTGCCGGCAGTGTCCAGCCTGCCGCGCTCATCGCCGTCAGGACCAGATCCGCCATGGAGCCTCGCCGGAGCGCCACAGCTGCTCGAGGTCGTTGCGGTCGCGCAGCGTGTCCATCGCCTGCCAGAAGCCCTCGTGGCGGTAGCAGGCGAGCTGGCCCTCCCGCGCGAGCGCGCGCATCGGCTCCTGCTCCCACACGCGTCTGATCGCCGTCGATGTAGCGGTCGATCCCCGGGGAGAGCACGAAGAAGCCGCCGTTGGCCCAGCCGCCGTCGCCGCGCGGTTTCTCCTCGAACTCCCGCACCCGCTCCCCATCGACGTCGAGCGCGCCGAAGCGACCCGGCGGCTGCACCGCGGTCACGGTCGCGCAGCGTCCCCTGCTCGCGGTGAAAGGCGACCAGGGCGCGTGATGTCGATGTCCGCGACGCCGTCGCCGTAGGTGAAGCAGAAGTCCTCGTCGCCCACGTACTCGAGGACGCGCTTCAACCGCCCTCCGGTCATCGTCTGCTCGCCCGTGTCCACGAGCGTCACCCGCCACGGCTCGGTCTCCGAGCGATGGACCTCCATGTCGCCCTTGGCCAGGTCGAAGGTGACGTCGCACGTGTGCAGGTAGTAGTTGGCGAAGTACTCCTTGATCAGATAGCCCTTGTAGCCGAGGCAGATCACGAACTCCTCGATCCCGTGGGCGGCGTAGATCTTCATGATGTGCCACAGCATCGGCTTGCCGCCGATCTCCACCATCGGCTTGGGACGCACGGCGGTCTCCTCGCTGAGTCGCGAGCCGAAACCGCCGGCCAGGATCACGGCCTTCACGGCGGGCAGGTTATTGGACGGCCCGCCGCCCGTCAGGTCCCGGCCGCTCAGCGCTCGCGCACGCCCACCACGTTCGAGGAG
Source organism: uncultured Solirubrobacteraceae bacterium (assembly GCA_963767655.1). Taxonomy (GTDB): domain Bacteria; phylum Actinomycetota; class Thermoleophilia; order Solirubrobacterales; family Solirubrobacteraceae; genus Palsa-744. The sequence goes on from CAVYET010000003.1 coordinate 292,458, forward strand.
CCCGCCGCGAACGGGAAGTCGGATTCCGGTTCGCAGCGCACCCGGAACTGGTAGTCGGCGGGGCCCGGGAACTTGAAGCGGTAGCTCGCGCGGTAGCGCCCGCGCGCGTCGGTGCGGATCACGTCGAACTCGATCCACGAGCCGCCCGGGGAGCGCGCCTCGAGCACCAGCTGCTTGCCGCCGGCCGGGATCGGGCCCGCCGAGCAGCCGCCCGCGGAAGAAGATGCTCCGCCCCACGCTCGCCGTGTGCGGCGCGACGCTCAGCGAGATCCCCGCGCGCACCTGCAGCGTCAGCGTGCGCGTCGCCGCCGGCGGCGCGTCGCCCAGGTGGCTGCGGTAGGCGAAGCGCAGCGTGCGCGAGGAGAGCCCGCCGCGCAGGCGCACGCTGAAGCGCCCGTCGCGCCCGCGTGCGCGGGCTCGGCCATCGTCACCGGCTTCGCGCCGACATAGGCCGGCGTGGCGACGACGTCGATCGAGCGCCCCCGAGATCGGCGCGCCGCCGGGGCCGGTCAGCCGCCCGTCGACCGTCTCCGAGCTCCCGTACCCGCGCGTGATCCGCGCCTTCTTCGTGCCCTTCCAGCTCACGCTCAGCCTCGCCTGCGCGGAGGCGTTCGTCCCGTTCGCCGGTCCCGGCGGCGCCGGGATTCGCGACCGTGATCTGGCGGTCCAGCACCGGCGCCGCGTTCCCCGCGGCATCGATCACGCTCACGATCAGATGATGGGAGCCGTTGCTCACGCGCGTCGTGTCGAACGGCACGTCGGCGCTCACCGACGCCGGGCACGGGCGCACGTACAGGAACGCCGCCAGCCCGTCCGCGGTCTGGCCCACGTTCCTGCAGCGCCCGCCGTTCTCGTCCACCACCGTGCTCTGCACCACCTGGCCGTCGACGCTGAACACCGCCTCGTACACGCCCGACCCGGGATCGCTCGCGCTGAACGCCACGTCGCTCGCGCCCCGCACGACCGGCGCGCTCGCCAGTTCGCCGCTCACGTTGCCCGCGTCGGGCCCCGCGCTCTGTTCGAGCACGATGTCAGCCGCGTACAGGTACACGACGGCCGCGTAGCCGTTTGGGTCGTGTTCGCCTTCCTTGCAGTTGAATCCGCGACTCTCCGACGCAGGAGGCATTGACATAGAGATGGCTGCCCAGGTTGGCGGCCGGCACGACGACGCGATTTTCGGCGGACAGGGGCTGGGCGAGGTTGCCGACGCCCGCTGGACACGCCAATCCGCTTTCACATTGGTCGAAGCATGTCGCGGGCGTCGGACGTTGGCATTGCTCGGGCCCAGCAAACCAGAACTCGTAGGCGGCGTTGACCACCGCGCCACCGTCGGCGTCGCCCGCGCGCCACAGCGTGGCGCCCGCGATGCTCTCGCCCGCGGGCGCTTCAAACGCCCACGTGGCGATGTCGGTGTTGGCCGTGCGCTTCGCCTCGCCGAGCGCGGCAATCAGCGCGCCGCCCTGGCGCAGGTGTCTTCGCGCGTAGGCGGCCGGCCCGGCCACAGACCCGCTCCACCCATCCGCCGGAGCGCTTTCGCCCGAGGGCGTTCGGCAGCGTGTACACGTGGTACTCGCCCGCCTGCGCGCCCGCCGCGAGCGCCGCCAGCGCGAGGCCTGCCACGAGCGCTGCCTTCAGTAGCCCGCAAGGTCATCTCAAACCCATGTCGCTCCGGAGAGGCTTCGTGCCCCCCCCGCGATTCTCTCAACGACGCGAGGCGCTCAGGGCAGAAGCTGATCGGCAGCTCGGCCAGGCCGTAGATGCCGGAGACGCTCTCGAACACCGGCTCGCCGTCGAGCTCCAGCCCGCTCATGCGCTGGCGCCAGGAACGCCAGGCCCTCCTGCAGCTCGACGCGTGCGAGGTTGGCGCCCAGGCAGTAGTGCACGCCCGCGCCGAAGGTCAGCGCGCGGGCGCGGCCGCGCTCGGCGGTGATGTCGAAGCGCTCGGGCCCGCTCGCGCCGGCGGCGTCCTCGTCGAGGTCGCGGTTGCCCGTGAACGCGCACACCATCACGACCGTGCCCTCCGGGAACGTCACGTCGCGGAAGGTCACCTCCTCGGTAGGATGCGCGCGGTGAACGGGGTGATCGGCTCGTAGCGCAGCGCCTCCTCGACCGCCTGCTCGGCGAGCGCCGGGTCCTCGCGCCAGCAGCGCCCACTGCTCGGGGTGTTCGGCCAGCAGCCTGATCGCGTGCGCCAGCTGGCTCTGGCTCGTGTCCACGCCGCCGACGAGCACGTTGAACACGAGGTTGATGCACTCCACGTCGCTCAGCCGGTCGCCCTGCTCCTCGGCCTCGATCAGCTTCGAGATGAGGTCGTCGCCCGGGGTCTGCCGGCGCGCGCGCACGAGCGCCTCGCGCGTACTCGTAGAACTCCTCCACCGCCTGCTCGATCTCCTCGCGCTCGCTCGCCATGCTGACCGCGTCGAACTGCCGCTGGATCCAGTTCGACCAGTGGTGCAGCCTCGGCGCGTCCTCCAGCCGGGGCGCCCATCACCGTCGCGATCGCCAGCGACGGGTAGGGCTTGGCGAACGCCTCCACGAACTCGCACTGAACGCTCCCGCGGCCGCGCCGTCGCCGTCGGTGCCGGCCGCCGCCGCGTCCGCGGTCGCCTGCGCGAGCAGCCCCTCGAGGAACCCCCTCATCGCCGGCCGGTAGCGCTCCACCGCGCGCGGCGACAGCGCGGGGTTGACGAGGCTGCGCAGGCGCGTGTGGTCGGGGCCGTTGACGTGCAGGATGTTGCGCCTCATCTGCTCATACAGCGGGCCCTCGCTCACGCCGAAGATCTCGGCGATCTTCATCCCCGGGAAGATCGCCGAGCGCGTGCGCAGGAAGAACTCGGCCGACTCGCGGTCGAGCACGATGTAGCCGAACGGGCCCTCGGCGAGCCAGCCCTGCGAGCGCAGCTCGGCCATCGCCGCGTGGAAGCGCTCCCCCCGCATCGACGGGTCGGTGTGGTCGAACGCGGGGAGCTCGAGCTCGGTTACCAGCGCCATCGCCCATCCTGTCAGCTCGATGCGATGCCGCCGGCGCGCGCAGGGTCGCGCGCCAGCTTCTTGCCCGGGTTCAACAGGCCCTTGGGGTCGAACGCGCGCTTGATCTGCTCGTGCAGCTCGACCGCCCGCGCGTCCCATTGGTGCTCCAGCCGGCCGCGCTTGAGCCAGCCGACGCCGTGCTCGCCGGCGATCGAGCCGCCGAGCGAGATCGTCAGCGCGAACAGCTCCTCGCCGACCGCCTCCGCCGCGTCGAGCTCCGCCTCGCGCGCCGGGGTCGACGAGCACGGTCGCATGCACGTTGCCCTCGCCCCCGTGCCCCCACGCGCACGAGCGCAGGCCGTGGCGCGCGGCGATCTCGCTCGAAGCCGCTCGAGGCCCTCGGCCAGCCGCTCGAGCGGGAAGCGCCACGTCCTCGCTCACCTTCGCCCCGCGCACCGCCGTGACCACCGCCGTTGAAGCCGTCCCGCCAGCGCCACAGCGCCTCGCCGTCGGCGCGGCTCGTGGATCGCGACCGCCGCAGGGCCCGAGCAGCTCGAGCAGCGCCTCGCGCTGGGCCTCGGCCTGCGCGCGCGTGCCGTCGACCTCGGCGATCAGCGCGAAGCCGGCCTGCGCGGGAAGCCCGGCCCGGCCGTCTGTGCATCGCGACTCCGCCGGGGTACGCGCCCGCGACGATCTCGCAGCGTCTCCCCGTCGAGGAAGTCGAGCGCCGAGGGCTGCAGGCCGGCCGCGAACACGTCGCCGATCGCCTCGCAGCCCTCCGCGCGCGTGCGCAGGAACACGACCAGCGCGATCGCCGCCTCCGGCGCCGGCAGCAGGCGCAGGCGCACCGCCGTGATCACGCCGAGCGTGCCCTCGGAGCCGATCAACAGGCTCTTCAGGTCATAGCCGGCGACGTCCTTGCCCGCTCCAGCCGCCGAGCTGCACGAGCTCGCCCGGGCGCGAGCACCACCTCCAGGCCCGCTCACCCAGTCGCCGGTCACGCCGTACTTCAGCGCGTGCGGCCCGCCGGCGTTCGTGGCCACGTTGCCGCCGATCTGCGACTGCTCGGCGGCGCCCGGGTCGGGGGCGAACAACAGCCCGTTCTCGCGCGCCAGCCGCTGCACGTGGCGCGTGGTCACGCCCGCCTCCGGGATGGATCCGCCACAGCGCGGGCTCGAGCTCGCGCACGCGCCGCAGGCGCTCGAGTCGAGCACACCACGCCGCCGTGCATCGGCACGGCGCCGCCCGTCAAGCCCGTGCCGCCGCCGCGCGGCACGATCGGCACGTCGTGCTCATAGCACCAGCGCACCACCTCGGCCACCTCGCTCGGCGCTGCCCGGCAGCACCACCGCCTCGCGCGCGTCCCTCCACGCCCCGGCGGCGCGACGCGTCGTGGTTGTAGGGCGATCCCGCCGGCGCCTCCAGCACGTGCTCGGCGCCGACCAGCCGGCTCAGCTCACTGTGCATCGCTCGCAAGGCCGAGGCTAGCGCTGGCGACGGTAGCATTGCGGGTGGTCATGGCGGTAGCGCGAAGCCCCCCGCGGAGGCGGCCAAGCCCGAGCTTCCGGACCCTCTCGGGCGAGCCCGTGCGCGAGCTCTACACGCGCCGAGGACCTCCCCGCCGGCATCGGCGGCCCCGAGGATCCGATCGGGCGCCCGGGCTCCTACCCGTTCACGCGCGGGATCCACGAGTCCATGTACCGCGGGCGGCTGTGGACGATGCGCCAGTTCGCCGGCTTCGGCACGAGCGAGGAGACCAACGAGCGCTTCCGCTACCTGCTCGAGCACGGCCAGACGGGCCTGTCGACGGCCTTCGACATGCCCTCGCTGATGGGCCACGACTCCGACCACGCGCGCTCGCTGGGCGAGGTCGGCCGCGAGGGCGTCGCGGTCGACACGCTCGACGACATGCAGACGCTGTTCTCCGGCATCGACCTCGGCGAGGTGTCGGTGTCGATGACGATCAACGCGCCCGCCGCGATCATGCTCGCCTTCTACGTCGCCGCGGCCGAGTCCGACCCCGGCCCACCCGACCCCGCCCGAGCGCCTGTCCGGGACGATCCAGGCGGACATCCTCAAGGAGTACATCGCCCAGAAGGAGTGGTGCTTCCCGATCGACCCCGCGATGCGCCTGTGCGGCGACATGATCGAGTGGTGCACCCGGCGGATGCCCCGCTGGCACCCGATCTCGATCTCCGGCTACCACATCCGCGAGGCCGGCTCGACCGCCCAGCAGGAGCTCGCGTTCACGCTCAAGGACGGCCTCACCTACGTCGAGCAGGCGGTCGCAGCGCGGCCTCGACGTCGACGAGTTCGCGCCGCGCCTGTCGTTCTTCTTCAACGCCCAGATCGACTTCTTCGAGGAGATCGCCAAGTACCGCGCCGCGCGGCGCATCTGGGCGCGGGAGCTGCGCGAGACCTTCGGCGCGAAGGACCCGCGCTCCTGGCAGATGCGCTTCCACGCCCAGACCGCCGGCGTCAGCCTGACCGCCCAGCAGCCGCTCAACAACATCGTGCGCACCGCCATCGAGGCGCTGGCGGGCGTGCTCGGCGGGCACCCAGTCGCTGCACACCAACTCCTACGACGAGGCGCTCGCGCTGCCCACCGAGGAGGCCGTCACGATCGCCCTGCGCACCCAGCAGATGATCGCGCACGAGACCGGCGTCACCAACACCGTCGACCCGCTCGGCGGCTCCTACTTCGTCGAGGCGCTCACCGACGAGATGGAAGCGCGGGCCTACGAGTACTTCGACAAGATCGACGAGCTCGGCGGGATGGTCGAGGCGGTCAAGCGCAACTACCCCCAGCGCGAGATCGCCGACGCCGCGTTCGCGCTGCAGCGGGAGATCGACGGCGGGCGAGCGGATCGTGGTGGGCGTCAACCGCTACGCGCTCGCCGAGGAGGAGCCGATGCCCACGCTGCGCATCGACCCGGCGCTCGAGCGCAAGCAGATCGGCCGGCTGCAGCGCCGCCCGCTCGAGGCGCGACGGCGCGGCCGTCGAGCGCGCGCCTGGCGGCGCTGCGCGAGGACGCCGCGCACGAGCGAGCGCAACCTGATGGATCCCCTGCTCGCGTGCGCCCGCGCGCACGCCTCGCGAGGGCGAGATCGTGCAGTCGCTGCAGCAGGTCTTCGGCGACTACACCGAGACGCCGGTCTTCTGAGCGGCCGGGTGCCGGCGCGGCCGCGGCCGCGGCACGCCAGCGAGGCCTGGCGCGACATCGGCCGCTTGCCCCAGCCGGTCCTGCTGCGCGTAGTCGATCAGGCGCCCCAGGTAGTCCCTCGGGTCGGGCTTCTCGACGCCGGCCCGCTCGCAGAGCCCCCGCGCGCGCTCGTCGTTGAAGCGGCAGCGCACGTCGAAGTAGGGCACGAACGCCTCGACTCCGAGCGGCAGCGCCGCCGCCCGCTGCTGCGCGGCGAACGCGCACCGGCGCTCGCCCGGAGATCGACGAGTGCAGCTCGACCAGCTCGCCGGCGCTGAGCGCCCGCTCGCCCGCGACCAGGTTGTAGGTGCCGCTGCGCACGCTCGATCGTCGAGCAGCGCCAGGATGCCCGTCGGTCACGTAGTCGACCGGCACGAAGTCGACGATCGAGTCCTCTCTGGCCGGCACCTCCTCGAGCAGGCCCCGTTCGAACGCGCGCATCGGCCAGTAGAGCACGTTGAAGGCCGGCGTCCACCCGCTGCGGCTCGTGTGCCCGACCACGATGCTCGGCCTCGCGACCGCCATCGGCAGGTCTCGACCGCGCGCGCCAGCAGCTGCTCGGCCTCGTTCTTGGAGCGCTCGTAGGTGTTGCGGAACTCCTGGCCGACGTCGAGGTCCTGCTCGCCGAAGTCGCCCGCGTGGCGGCCGCTGACGTATGCGGTCGAGACGTGCACGCAGGCGCCGCAGCGATCCCCCGGCCGCGATCTCGCGCGCCAGCTCGATCACCCGCGCCACGCCCTCGACGTTGATCTCGCGCGCCTGCTGCAGCGGCAGCTCGAACGAGATCGAGGCCGCGCAGTGGACGATCCGATCGACCGAGCCGATCAGCCGCTCCGCGGTCCTCGCCGACAGCCCGAGCCCCGGCTCGCAGCAGATCGCCGCGCACCGCCCGCACCTGCGCCGCGCGCCGGCGGGCGGCTCGTCGTAGAGGCGCGCCAGCACCGCCCGCAGGCGCTCGCGCGGCCTGCGTCGTCGTCGCGCGCACGCACGAGCACCACGATCTGCTCCTCGCCCGCGCTCGATCAGCCGCGCGAGCGCGTCCATCCCAGGAAGCCCGTGGCGCCCGTCAGCAGGATCGCGCCGCTCATGCGCCGTGGCCACAGCGGCGGAGGATGCGGGCGAGAGGGCAGCCCATCGCGTGATAGCCGCCGTCGACGTGCAGGATCTCGGCGGTGATCTTGCGCGCCAGCGGGCGAGAGCAGGAAGCAGGCCGCGTCGGCCACCGGTCCGGCATCCTGCGGCGTCCCAGGCCAGCGGCGCTCGTCTGCGACCAGACCTCGGCGAGCTCGGAGAAGCCGGGGATGCCGCCCGCGGCGAGCGTCTCGATCGGACCGGCCGAGACGAGGTTCACGCGGATCTCGTGCGGCCGAGCTCGCGCGCCAGATAGCGCGCGACGGCCTCGAGCGCCGCCTTGGCCACCCCCATCCAGTCATACGACGGCCACGCCACGCCCGCGTCGAAGTCCAGCCCGACGACGCCCGCGCCGTCCGGCGCCCGCCTCCAGCAGCGGCAGCAGCGCCGCCACGAGCGCCTTCAGCGAGAAGGCGCTCGTCTGGAAGGCGATCGCGGCGCTCTGCAGCCGGCGTGTCCAGGAACCCGCCGCCGAGCGCATCGGGCGGGGCGTAGGCGACGGCGTGCAGCAGCCCGTCGAGCGCTCCCCAGCGCGCGTCCAGCTCGGCGCGCACGCCGCTCGAGGTCCTCGGGGCTGTTCACGTCCAGCTCGAGCACCTCGGCGGCCCGGGGCAGCTGGCCGGCCGAGCGTTCGGTCATGCGCCTGGTGCGTCCGAAGCCCGGTCAGGATCACCTCGGCGCCCAGCTCCTGCGCGCGGCTGGCCGTGGCGAAGGCGATCGAGTGCCGGTTGAGCACGCCCGTGACGAGGATGCGGCGTCCCTCGAGCATCGCGCCGTCCCTACAGCGGGATGTTGCTGGCTCGGGATTGCGGGTCGGTGCACGCCCGCCAGGGCCTCCAGGCAGGAGGCGATGCGCCGGCGCGTCTCCGCCGGCGCGATCACCTCGTCGACGAACCCGTCGGCGCTCGCGCCGTCGACGTGCAGATGCTCGGCGGCATAGGCGCCGGCGAGCCGGCGCCTGGCGGCGGCGGATCCTCGGCGGCGGCGATCTCGCGGCGGTTGAGGATCCCGACGGCCTGCTCGGCGCCCATCACGCCGAGCTCGCACGTCGGGCCAGGCGAACACGTAGTCGGCTCCCGAGCGCCTTCGAGTTCATCGCGATGAACGCGCCGCCGAACGCCTTTCGCAGGATCACGGTCACGCTCGGCACGGTGGCCTCGGCGAACGCGTGCACGAGCTTTGCGCCGTGGCGGATCACGCCGTCCTGCTCCTGGCGGGATCCGGGCAGGAAGCCCGGGGTGTCGACGAGCACGAGCAGCGGCAGGCCGAACGCGTTGCACGTGCGCACGAACCGCGCCGCCTTCTGCGAGGCCTCGGCGTCGAGCACGCCGCCCAGGTGCTTCGGCTGGTTGGCGATGATCCCGATCGAGCGGCCCTCCAGGCGCGCGAGGGCGCAGACGACGTTGCGCGCGCGGCGCGGGGAGACCTCCATCAGCCGCCCGCCGTCGACGAGCGCGCGAGCGACGTGGCGGACGTCGTAGACCTTGCGCGCCTGCGAGGGCACGGCCCAGTCGGGTGCGAGATCCGGCGCCGCCACGGCCGGCCACATCTGGGGCGACTCGCCGGCGTGCTGGGGCAGGTAGTCGAGCAGGTCGCGCGCGAGCAGCGCCGCGTCGACCTCGGTGGGCGCCGTGAAGTGGCAGACGCCGTTGCGCTCGTGCACGCGCGGGCCGCCCAGCGAGGCGGCGTCCAGCTGCTCGCCGGTCACCTCTGCGACGACGGCCGGGCCCGGTCAGGAACATCGCCGCGCGCGCGCTCATGATCACGAAGTCGTTCAGCGCGGGGCCGTAGGAGGCGCCCCCGGCGGAGGGCCCGCAGACGATCGATATCTGCGGGACGAGGCCCGACAGGCGAACGTGCTCGGAGAAGATCCGCCCGTAGCCCGACAGCGCGGCCAGGCCCTCCTGCATGCGCGCGCCGGCGGACTCGATGAACCCGAGCACGGGCACGCGTGCGCGGCCGGCCATGCGCAGGACCTCGACGACCGTCTCGGCGTGGGCCTCCCCGAGCGAGCCGCCCGCGAACGAGGCGTCCTGCGCGTAGCAGTAGACCTGCCGTCCGTCGATCCGCGCGTGGGCGGCGAGCACGCCGTCGCCGGGCGCGGGCGCGGTCGCCCATGCGCCGCGAGCGCACCTGCGTGCGCAGCAGCTGCATCGACCCGGGGTCGGTCAGGACCTCCAGGCGCTCGAGCGGCGTCAGGCGCTCGTCGAGGCGCTCGACGAGCGCGAGGGTCACGCCGCCTCCAGGCACAGCACCGCGTTGTGGCCGCCGAAGCCGAACGAGTTCGACAGCGCCAGCGCCGGGCGGCCCTCGGCGACCTGCAGCGGCCTGGCCGCCCGGGCACGTAGTCGAGGTCGAGCTCCTCCTCGCGCTCGGCCCAGCCCAGCGTCGGCGGGGCGATGCGGTCGCGCAGGGCCGAGCAGCGGTGGCCACCGCCTCGACCGCGCCGGCCGCGCCGAGCAGATGGCCGATGGCGGACTTCGTCGAGGAGACCGGGATCCTCCCGGCGCGCTCGCCCAGCGCGAGCTTGATCGCGTGCGTCTCGGCCCGGTCGTTCAGCGGCGTCGAGGTGCCGTGGGCGTTGACGTAGTCGACCTCGCCCGGCGCGACGCCGGCGTCGGCGAGCGCCGCGGTCATCGCGTCAGCCTGGCCCTCGCCATCCTCGCGCGGGGCCGTCAGGTGGTGGGCGTCGGAGCGTCGAGCCGTAGCCGCCTGATCGTGCCCGAGCACGCGCGCGCCGCGCGCGCGCGGGACCGCCGCGCTCGAGCACGAGCACCGCCGCGCCCTCGCCCATCACGAAGCCGTCGCGGCGAGCGTCGAACGGGCGCGAGATGCCGCTCTCCGAGAGCGCGTCCAGCGCGCTGAACGCCGCCCGCGCGAGCGGCGCCAGCGCCGGCCTCCGAGCCGCCGGCGAGCACCGCGTCGGCTTCGCCGCTCTGGAGCATGCGCAGCGCCGCGCCGATCGCGTGCGCGCCGGAGGCGCAGGCGGTGCTGACCGCGAAGCTCGGGCCCCGCAGCCCGTGGCGCATCGAGATGGCGGCGGCGCCGGCGTTGCTCATCATCAGCGGGACCGCCAGCGGCGAGACGCACTCCGGACCGCGTTCGCGCAGGGTGTCCTGACCGTCGACGAGCGTCGCGATCCCGCCGATCCCGGTGCCGAGCACGCAGCCGATCCGCCGCGGGTCGTAGGGCAGCTCATCCTCCCAGCGGGCGTCGGCGAGCGCCTCCGCGCAGGCGGCGATGCGCCAGCTGGGTGAAGCGATCGGTCCGGCGAGCCTCCTTGACCGAGAGGAAGTCACCCGGGTCGAAGTCCACGCATGCGCGCCTCGCCGTCGCCGATGCCGCACACGCCCGCGCGACCAGCGCTCGGACAGGGTGCGCGCGCCGACGCCCAGCGGCGTGACGGCGCCCACGCCCGGTGACGACGACCGGCTCCACGTCGCCTAGGCGTTCGCGGCGATCAGCCTGATCGCGTCATCGACTGTCTTCACGTCGGCCACGTCGGCGCCCTTCAGCTCGACGTCGAAGCGCTCCTGGACGATCTGGGAGAGCTCGGCGAGGTCGAGCGAGTCGATGTCCAGCTGCTCGAGCGTCGCCTCGCGTGTAATGTGGTCGGGGTCGGCCCCGAAGCTTTCAAGCGACTCGATCACGACCTTCTCTATCTGCTCTTCGGTTACGGCTGTGCTCATGGGTCTCCTCGCGCTGTCGCTGGTCTTGAACGAAGTTGACGTCCGGAAGTCTCAGATTGTTGGGGTTCGTGCTGCGGAATCGCAGTCGTGAGCGAGCGCTTGCAGGCGGGCGTAGGCGCGTGGGCCCTAGACGCTGAGTCCTCCGTCGACGTAAAGGGTCGAGCCGGTCACATAGCCGGCCTGCTCGGAGGCCAGAAAGCGCGCGCAGGCGGCGACGTCCTCGGGGGTCCCGGCCCGACGGGCGGGCACGGCGGCGAGCATCTTGCCGTTCATTCCCTGCGTGAACTCGGTGTCGATGAGCCCCGGCGCGATCGCGTTGACGGTGACCCCGCGGCGAGCCACCTCCACGGCGATCGTCTTGGTCATCCCGATCAACCCCGCCTTGGCGGCCGCGTAGTTGGACTGCCCCACGTTCGCCCGCGGCCCGACGATCGAGGCGACGTTGATCACGCGGCCGAAGCGCGCCCACATCATTCCCTGCAGCGCGCGCCGGGTCACGCGAAAGGCGGCAGAGAGATTGGTGTCGATGACCTGCTGCCACTGGGAGTCCTCGAGCGAGATGGCGATGTCATCCGCGCGCACGCCGGCGTTGTTGACCAGCACCAGCACGCGCCCGAGCGCCTCCTCGACGGCGCCGAACAGCGACTCGACGTCCTGCGCGACGGTCACGTCGCCGCGCACCGCAAGCGCGCGGCCTCCGTCCTTGACGATGCGCTCGACGGTCGCCTCGGCAGCGCCCGCGTCGCTCTTGAAGTTGACCCCGACCGGCCAGCCGTCGGCGGCGAGCGCGCGGGCGATGGCGGAGCCGATGCCGCGCGAGGCGCCGGTCACCAGCGCGCAGCCCTCGCGCTCGCTCACGGCCGTCACGGGGCGCCCCAGGTCATGACCGTCGCGCCCCAGCTGAGCCCGGCGCCGATCGCGCCGAGCACCACGCGCGCGCCCGGCGCGAGCGTGCCCTCGCGCACCGCCAGGCCGAGGGCCAGCGGAACGGAGGCGGCGCTCGTGTTCCCGATCTCGCCGATGCAATCGAACACCCGCCCCTCGGGGAGCTCGAGGCGTTCGGCCACGGCAGTCAGGATGCGGGAGTTGGCCTGGTGGTAGACGAACAGGTCCACATCGTCGAGTGTCAGCCCGGCGAGCTCGAGCACCTCGGCAGTGCTCGTGCTGAGCCGGTGGACCGCCTGCAGGAAGGTCTCGTGACCTTCCATCTCGAGCTTGCCCTTCGCGCGGGGGATGCGGATCGCATTCCTCCTGGCTCCGTCGCTTCCGAACACGAACGGCCCGATCTGCCCCTCGGCATCGAGCGAGACCACCATCGCGCCGGCACCGTCTCCGAACAGCGGCGCGGTGCGACGATCCTCGAAGTCGATGAAGCGCGAGAGAAACTCGGCGCCGATCACCAGCACGTTGCGCGCGCGGCCGGACTCGATCCAGGAGGTGGCGTGTGCCAGGGCGGCGATCGAGCCGGTGCACGCCGCCCCCACGTCGATCGCGGCGGCATGCACAGCCCCCAGCTCATGCGCCACGAGCGGAGCCGCGGCGGGCGTGATGTCATCGGATGCGACAGTGGCCACGAGCACCATGTCGAGCGCGCCGGCGTCGAGCCCGGCATCCTTGAGCGCCGCCTCGCCCGCCTCGGCGGCCAGCTCGGCTACCCCCTGCCCGGCCGCCGCGTAGCGGCGTTCGCGAACCCCCGTGCGCCGTTCGATCCACTCCGCGCCGACTCCCACGCGTGCGCCGATCTCGGCGCTGGAGAGCCGCTGCTCGGGAAGCGCGATCCCCAGTCCGACGACGCCCGCGCCGCGCCTCCGGGGCGCGATGCGCTCGCGCGGCATCGCCGCGGTCTCGAGCACGGGCCGCTCAGGCGACACTGCTCGGCTCCCGTGCGTCGGGGCTCCTCAGCGCGCCGGCGTCGAGCACGACGGCGCCCGGCAGGTTGCGCTTGACCAGGCGAGCGAGCACCTGGCCGGGCCCGGGGTCCACGAACGTGTCTGCGCCGAGGCGTGCGAGCGCGGCCATGGTCTCGCGCCAGCGCACCGGCCTGACGATGGCCTGCGCCAGCTCCGCGCGCACATCGGCGAACGGCTGCGCCGTCAAGCCCGAGATCACCGGTATCGCCGGCGGGTGGAACTCGACACGCTCGAGCGCCTCGCGGAAGGGCTCAACGGCACCGGACATCGCCCGCGAGTGAAAGGCGCCCGCCACGTCCAGCATGATCGCTCTGACACCGAGCTCACGCGCGCGGGCCGACGCCAGCCGCAGTGCGCTGAGCGGGCCCGCGAGCACCACCTGTCCCGGAGCGTTGTCGTTGGCCAGCACCACGCCGTGCCCGGCGACGAGGCTCTCGAGCTGCTGCTCGGAGGCGCCGAGCACGGCCAGCATCCCTTCGGGCGCGCCGCCGCCGGCCGCCATCAGCGCGCCCCGTCGTACCGCCAGCTCCAGGCCGCTCGCGGGATCCAGCGCGCCGGCTGCCACGAGCGCGCTGAGCTCGCCGAGCGAGTGGCCGGCGAGCACGACCGGATCCAGCTGCTCGCGCACCTGGATCCAGCCGGCGATGCTCGCGCAGAAGATCGCCGGTTGCGCGAACTCCGTGCCCTCCGCCAGCCGCGGGAACGGATCCTCCCCGACGAGCTCGACGCACAGCGCGTAGAGGTCGGGGCTGACACGCCCGACCAGATCGCGCAGCTCGCCCGTCTGGCTCCCCTGGCCCGGGAACAGACCCGCTGTCGCGCCGGCTGACACTGCGCCACATCTTCCTTCTCGACGGCGCCATTCCGCTGCCGCGCCGCCCGCTTACCCCCCAAATGGGGGGTCAATCGCCTTCGGGGGTGCGGCGTTGCAGAGCCCTCAGCCCTGCAGTCCCAGGCGCTGCGCCCGCTGCACCGCATCGGCGCGGTTGCGTGCTCCCAGCTTGCGATAGAGCGCGCTCGTGTGCTCCTTGACGGTGTGAGGAGACAGGTAGAGCGTGCCGGCGATCTCACGGTTGGTGGCGCCACCGGCGATCAGGCCGAGGATCTGCGACTCCCGCTCGCTGAGCGAGGGGACCGCCGGGTTGTGGGCCTGGGCGAACACCTCCATCCCGGCTCCCGCCATCCGCACCATCTTCGCGATCTCGGTGGCAGACCAGTCCTTGGAGATGAAGCCGGCGGCCCCCGCCCCCCGGGCGGCGCGGGGAGATATACCGCCTGCACCCGACATCAGCAGCACGCGCGGAGCCGGAGCCTCGGCGCGCAGCCGCTCGCAGATCTCGGGCCCGGACTCGTCGCCGAGGAACAGGTCGACCAGTGCCACGTGCGGCTCGTAGCGCCTGCACATGGCGAGGGCCTCGGTGCCGGTGCGGGCGCTCAGGCAGCGCTCGACCCACGGCATCTGGCCGAGCATCAGGCGAAAGCCCCAGTGCACCACGTCGTGGTCGTCGACGACCAGGATGCGCAGTCGCCGCTGATCCTCCAGCTCCTCGGGCGAGCGTTCAGACATCTGCGCAAGCGTGCTCACTGGCTGCTCGGCACGACAAGGCGCACCTGCCAGGCCCCGGGCTCGGACTCTCCGTACTCCAGCACCCCGCCGTACTGAAGCGCCTCCAGCGTGGCCAGGCGCAGACCCACGCCCCCGCGGCCGCCCGGATAGAGATGAGCTCCGTCGTTACGCACCTCAAGAACGAAGGTACCCCCGTCATTGCGAAGCGATACGCCCACCTGCGTCGCATCGGCGTGCTTGCGCGCGTTGCGCACGGCCTCGATGAGGATCGACTGGGCCAGCGCCTCGAGGTTTCCAGGCACCTCCTCGCTGCTGCCGTCCTGCACGACGATGTCGAGGTCGGGGTGCAGGCCGCGCACACGCTCAAGCTCTTCGGAGAAGGTCACGGCCGTGGGGCGCGAGGAGTGCCCGAGCGGGCGCTGCAGGGCGCTGCGCAGATCACCGAGGGCGCTCTGCACCTCCAGGGCACAGCGCCTCTGGGCCTCCCCGTCGAGCAGCTCATCGCGCGAGAGGGCAAGCGAGACGCCGAACAGGCGCTGCACCACTCCCTCATGGATCTCCCTCGCCAGGTCGATCCGCTGCTGCAACTGCCTGCTCTGCTCGTCGTAGGCGGTCGCCTCCCTGGCGACCGAGGCCATCGCGATCGCCTTGCCGAGCGTCCACAGCAGATGGCGCTCGTCCTCGCCCATCTGCGGCACGCCGGCCCTGCGCTCGGAGAGCACCACGCCGACGTAGCGCCCGGCGGCGGCCATCGGCGTGCAGATGATGCGGACTCCCTCGAGGAGCTCCCGCACGGAGGAGGGCACGTCGAAGTCGCCCGCGCCGAGCACTTCCAGCACGCGATCCTCGACGAGCGCGCGCCGCGCCACCGGCACGGAACCGATCGTCACGAAGAGATCCGCGAAGCGCTCGAGCTCGATGCCGTGCGCGCCCGCGGCACGCACCCGCCGCCGGGCGCTGTCATAGCGGAAGAGCACCGCCCGGCGCATCGAGGTCAGGCGGCAGATCGCCTCGCACAGGCTGCTGAAGAAGGCGTCCGGCGGCGAGCCCTCGCCGACCCCGAGCAGCAGGTCTGACATCACCTCGAGGGCCTCGACATGCACCGCGCTCTGATTCGGATGGGCTGGGGGAGCACCGGACATGCGCAGAGGATCTCATCAACGGCGCTTCGCAAGCTCTTATGCTGCTCGGCTATCACCGTGGCCCCAATGCGCAGAGCCCTCCTAAGCGGCGGATTGCTGGTCGCGCTGTCCAGCGCCACGACGCTCGCGATCGCCTCCAGACGGATCATCGCCGAGCAGGCGGCCTTCCGAGCCCCGGCGGCTCCGCCCTGCACGCCGACCCGGCTCAACCGCTCGGCGCTGCTTGGGGGAACGGGCCTTTCGGTATCCCCCCTGCCCCACTCCTACGACGCCTCTCGATACACGCAGATCAGCCTCCTGGGGGCCCCACGGCGGGCGCTGAGCGCCGTGCGCGTCAGCGGATCGCAGAGCGGCTCGCATTCCGGGCGCCTGCTCGGCTACTCGCAGGGAGACGGCGCGAGCTTCGTGCCGCTGCGCCCGTTTCACACCGGCGAGACCGTGATCGTGCGGGGGAGGGTCAGGAAAGGCTCGAGCAGCGAGCCGTTCGGCTTTCAGTTCGCGGTCGCCCGCCAGGACGCCCTGCCGTACGCGAAGCCGACCATCCCCTCGGGCAAGGACCCGAACGAGCTGCAGCACTTCCACTCGCGTCCTGAACTGGAGGCTCCCGTGATCACGGTGACGGCGCGCTCCTCCCAGGTCGCGCCGGGGTATCTGTTCGCCGCCCCCTACGGCGGGCCCGGGCCGGCCGGGCCGATGATCTTCGACGAAGCCGGCAGCCTCGTGTGGTTCGAGCCGCTGAGGGCGGGCACCGAAGCGAGCGACCTGCAGGTGCAGCAGTACGACGGCCGGCCGGTGCTGACGTGGTGGCAGGGCTACATACCACCGCAGGGCTTTGGCGAGGGCGAAGACATCATCGTCGACAGCTCCTACCGGAAGATCGCCACGGTGCACGCCCGCAACGGCTACGACGCCGACCTCCACGACTTCCACCTCACGCCGCAGGACACCGTGATCCTGACCGCCTTCGACCCGATCGACTGCAACCTCTCCTCGCTCGGAGGCCCGAGGGGGGGCGCGGTGACAGACAGCATCTTTCAGGAACTCGACCTGAGGACGGGGCTGGTGCGGCGTGAGTGGCACAGCCTCGATCACGTCGCTCTGGGGGACTCCTACAGCTCGGCGCTCCACGCGAGCGCGCTGTGGCCGTTGGACTACTTCCACCTCAACTCGGTCGACGAGCTCGCCAACGGCACCACCCTGATCTCGGCGCGCAACACCTGGGCGCTGTATGAGCTGAACGCGCGCACCGGCCAGGTCTACAGCCGTATCGGCGGCCGGCACTCGGACGTCAGGCTCGCGTCCGGCACGGCCACCGCCTTCCAGCACGACGCGACCGCGCTGGCGAACGGCACGATCAGCGTCTTCGACAACGGCGCCGTGCCCAAGATCCATCCGCAGTCGCGCGGAATCGTCGTGGCCGTGAACACGCAGAGGAGAAGCGACACGCTCGTCGCCCAGTACGAGCATCCTGCGGCGCTCTCATCCGCCAGCCAGGGCGACGTGCAGACGCTCGAAAACGGCAACGTGTTCGTGGGCTGGGGCTCGGAGCCCTACTTCTCGGAGTTCAGCGCCGGCGGGCAGCTGCTGTTCGACGCCCACATGCGCGGCTCATACCAGTCATACCGCGCATACCGCTTCCCCTGGAGCGCAACCGGGCCGGGCGCGCCCGCGATCGCCGCGCTGGCCCGCAACGGGGGCCCGGTGACCGTGTACGCGAGCTGGAACGGCGATACGCTGACGACGAGCTGGCGTCTGCTCGCGGGGCCCTCGCCACAGCAGCTCGCACCGGTGGCCAGCGCCCCGCGAACCGGCTTCGAGACGGCGATCACCACGCCCGGGCCACAGGCCTACGTCGAGGTGCAGGCGCTCGGCGAATCGGGCGCCGTGCTGGCCAGCTCGCGCACGATCGCCGGCTGAGCCCCCGCATAGGGAGTACGCTAGACGTCCGCGTATACCGATGGGAGGTCTGCAGAGATGCCCGTGCGCAAGTCCCCACACGGGCCGCCGAAGGACGCCGCTGCGCCCGCGGCAGCGAACGCCGGTGCGCCCGGCGGGGTGCACGAGAGGTCCCGTGAGCGCTACCGGCGCCTGCCCACCGGCACGCACGGACTCGACCGCGAGGAGGTCCGGCGCGACCAGCGCGAACGGCTGCAGCAGGCGATGATCGAGCTGATCTCCAAGCGCGGCTACCGCGCAGTGCGCATCCTCGACATCACCAAGCTCGCACGCGTCTCGCGGCCCACCTTTTATGAGCTCTACGCAGACAAGGATGCGTTGTTCATCGGCGCATACGACGAGATCGCCGGGCGCGCGGCGAAGACCGTGCTGGAGGTCTTCGACGCCCAGGGCACTGCGGAGGAGCACCTGCGGGCCGGCATACGCGCGTTCGTCGAGCTCGCCGCGGCCGAGCCGGAGGCGATGTCGCTGTTCGTGCTCGGCGCCTTCGGCGCAGGGGATAAGGCGCTCGAGCGCCGCAAGCAGACGCTCCAGGCGCTTGAGCAGGTCGTCGGCTCGAGCCGGGATCCTGCATCTTCGCCGCCGGGCACCGACCTCACGGTCAAGCTCCTGATCGGCGGCGTCCGCGAGGTCACCTCCGCGCGCCTGCGCACGGAGCGCTCGGCGGAACTGCCCGAGATCGCCGGCGAGCTGGCCACCTGGGCCTCCTCCTACCCGCTGAAGCTTCCGCCGGCGCTGCGCCTGCCAGCGGCCTCCCGGGGCGCCGCGGCGGCGGCCCGGCGCACCGCCACCACCAGGCCGAGCCGCCGGGCGAAAGGTCCGCTGCCCAGCGGTCGCCATGCGCTCTCGCGCAAGTTCATCGTGCAGAACCAGCGCGAGCGAATCCTCGACGCGACCGCGGCCACGATCGCCGCGAAGGGCCTCGCCGGCCTGACGATCCCCGAGATCGCCCGGCGCGCGAACGTCTCCCACCAGACCTTCTATGAGATCTACCCGACCAAGCACGACGCCTACCTGAGCGCATTGAAGGTCAGCCTGCACCAGGCACTGCTAGTCACCGCCAGGGCGTTCGAGGAACACGCGGGCGATTGGCCCCGAGGCGTGGCGGGCGGCGCGCGCGCGCTGATCGACTACCTGGCCTCCGAGCCCGACTACGCACATCTGAGCCTCGTGGACACCTTCGCCGCGAGCCCCGACGCGATCGAGATCCGGGCCGAGGCCCTGGGCTCCTTCTCGCAGTACCTCGCCGCGGGCTACCGGTCCGCGCCGGGACGGCCCGCCCCCCCGGCGATCGCCGCCGAGGCGATAATCGGGGGCGTCTGGCAGATCCTCCACGACTACGTCGACGATCAGCGCACCGCCGAGCTGGCAGATCTGGTCCCGCAGCTGGTCTACCTGACGCTCGTGCCGTTCCTCGGACCCAGGGCGGCCGCTCAGGCGTCGATCGACTGCGCCACGCGCAGGTAGGCGAGCACCGCGAGCACTCGCCGGTGGTCGTCGTTGCAGGCCGGCAATTCGAGCTTGGCGAAGATGTTGGTGATGTGCTTCTCCACCGCTCCGGGCGTCACCACGAGGCTCTCGGCTATCGCCGTGTTGGAACGTCCCTCGGCCATCAGCTCGAGCACTTCGCGCTCGCGCCTTGAGAGGCGGGCGAGCGCATCTGCCGCCCCTCCGCGCTGCACGAGCAGCTGTGTGACGACCTGGCGGTCGAGCACGGTGCCGCCGTCGGCCACGCGCGCCAGCGCGTCGAGGAAGTGCCCTTACATCGCCGATCCGCTCCTTCAGCAGATAGCCGATCCCCGCGCTGTTCTCGCCGATCAGCTCGCTGGCGTAGGCCGTCTCGACGTACTGGGAGAGCACGAGCACGCCGAGCTCGGGCTGCCGGCGGCGCGCCTCGATCGCCGCCCGCAGCCCCTCGTCGCTGAACGTTGGCGGCAGGCGCACATCGACGATCGCGAGGTCCGGCTCGTGCCCGGCGATCGCCCGCAGCAGCCCCGGGCATCCTCGACCTGGGCGACGACCTCGATCCCGTTCTCACGCAACAGCGCCACGAGCCCCTCGCGCAGCAGCGCGAGGTCCTCGGCTATCACTACACGCATGGGATGCTGGCCTCGACCACGGTGCCCTCGCCCTCCCGGCTCACGACGGTCAGGCGCCCGTCGAGCGCCTCCACCCGTGCACGCAGACCGGCGAGCCCCGACCCGCTGGGATCGGCGCCGCCGCGGCCATCGTCGCCCACGACCACCACCAGCGCACGACGCTCGTCGGTCGAGCCTGACCCAGCTGCGCTGCGCCCCGGCGTGCTTGGCGGTGTTGGTGAGAGCCTCGGCGATCACGAAATAGACGGCGCTCTCGACCGCCGGGGCGTGGCAGCGGCGGGTGTGGGCCTCGACCGCCGTGCCCAGCCCGTAGCGCAGCCGCGAGCGATTCCACCGCGGCCACCAGCCCGCGATCGGCGAGCAGCGGCGGAACGATCCCGCGCGCGAGATCGCGCAGCTCGGCGATCGCATGGTGGGCCTCACGCTGGGCGTCGCCGATCAGCGCGCGCACCTCGGGCTGGTCATCGGCGCGCAGCTCGGCCCGCCCCAGCTGAAGCGTCAGCGCGACCAGCCGCGCCTGCGCGCCGTCGTGCAGGTCGCGCTCGATGCGCCGCAGCTCGGCGGCCTGCGCGTCCAACGGCCTGGCGGCGGGTGCGGGTCAGCAGCTCGATCCGCGCCCTCAGCGCGCGGCGCCCGCGGGCGACGAGCACGCGGTCGTGCAGCGCGATCAGCGAGTAGGCGCTGCCGGCGGTCGCCAGCCCCAGGAGCGCCCATGCCGGCCAGAACTCGTGCACGCCCGCCAGCAGCCAGGTGAGCAGCCAGGTCAGCAGCAGGATCACCGCGGCGACGCTGACGAGCGCCCACACGCACGCGACCCGCCGCACCGGCTCCGCGGGGGTGCCGCCACGCCCAGCCCGCCGTGAAGTCGAGCAGCACCGGCACGCCGAGCCCGAGCCAGGCCCAGGCAGGCCAGAAGTACCCCTGGCCGTCGAGCGCCCAGATCGCGGCCACAGAACCGCGGTCAGCGCGGCGAGACGGCGAAGCAGCGAGCGCGCGTACTCACCCAGCGACAGCCCGGCCGCGCAGCGCCGGCATCCAGCGCCGGCGCGCGCCCGCGCGCTGCCATGCCGCAGATCGGCCGTGGCTTGAGCGCGCTCGCCCATCGCGCCAATGGTCGCACGGCGCGGGCGCGTGGGCGGCCTCACCCCGCCAGCGCCTTGGCCGCCTGCCTGTCCGGGCTGACCCGCTGCACGTCCCACACAAGGCCGGCGCGCTCCAGGCCCGAGATGAGGATGCCCGAGAAGTCGATCTCCCCGCGGCCCAACCCGTGGATGGCCGAGGTCGGAAAGGCATGGTGGTTGTTGTGCCAGGCCTCCCCGAAGGACAGCGGTGCGAGCCACAGGAGGTTGCGCGAGTGATCGCTCGGTCGCAAAGCGCCGGCGACCGAAGAAGTGACACAGCGAGTTGATGCTGTAGGTGACGTGGTGCAGCACGAAGATGCGCGCCACCCCTCCCCACAGCAGCCCCTCGAGCCCTGCGGCCAACGTCCCGCCGATCAGCACGCCGAGGCCGAACGGGATCGCCAGGCCGACGAGCGACCACAGCACGAAGGTGCCGTCGACGAAGCTGACCACCGGATCGGCCAGCAGGTCCGGCGCGAAGCGATCGCGGGCGCCGCGCTGGGAGTGGTTGAACAGCCATCCGACGTGCGCGTGGCCAAGGCCGCGCAGGGCTCCTCGCCAGCCACCCCCGTGGTCGACGTGCGGGCTGTGCGGATCGCCGAGACGATCGGAGTAGGCGTGGTGCTTGCGATGGTCGGCCACCCAGGAGATCACCGGACCCTCGACCGACATCGTGCCGAGGACCGCCGAGCAGCCCCCGCATCGCCGGCCGAGGTCTTGAAGCTGCGGTGGGTGAGCAGCCGGTGAAAGCCGACCGTGACGCCGAGGCCGACCGGGATGTACATGATCAGGAAGATCGCGATGTCGCGCCAGTGAAGCTCGCGGTTCCACGCCCGCCAGCCCACGATCAGCGAGCAGCAGCGGGCGGCACGGCCGTGATCACTCCCGTGACCGCCCGGTCCACGTTCGACGAGGACGGGCTCGCGGATCTCCTCGGGCGTCGGGCCGTCGTCCGCTCTCGGGCGCCGGGCCCTCGCGGCGCAGGCTCGCAGCGGGTCAGCGGCGCCGTCGGATCGCGGCCTTCCTACGAGCGCCGTCTCCTGACGGGTCCCGCGAAGGTGCTCATATGCCCAGATCCTGACGCAGCCGGTGCCCGCAGTCACTGTGGCCGGCCACCGGAAGACGGCGGCTCTCCCCCCGAGATCGAGGTGGGGATAACCCGCCAGAGCGGCGCCGCGAGGCTGCACGCGCTCAGCCGGACGCACGTCCAGCACGACCTTGCCGGTCGCGCGCCGCTCGTCGATCGCCTTCAGCGCCGCGCCGGCCTGCTCGAGGGGGAAGCGCTCGCCGACGATCGGCCGTATGAACGCCCTCGTCGACCATGCGGTTCACCGCCGCGCCGATCTCACGGTTCAGTGCGGGCTTGCCCATCACGTAGGCGCCCCATCCGGCCCCGATCACCTCCGTGTTGCCGAGCAGCAGCCGGTTGACCTTGACCTCCGGGATCGACCCGCCGGTGAAGCCGACCACCACCAGACGGCCGTCCTCGCGCAGCGAGCGCAGGCTGTCGGTGAAGCGATCGCCGCCGACCGGATCGATCACCACCTCCACGCCGCCGTCGGAGATGCGACTTGACCTCGTCCTTCCATCCCTCCTTCAGGAGCAGCACCTCATCGGCACCGGCCTGTTCGGCGACGAGCTGCTTGGCCTCGCTCGAGACGATGGCGATCGTTCGCGCCCCGACGCCCTTCGCGACCTGCAGCGCCGCGGTACCGACGCCGCCGGCCGCGCCGTGAACCAGCACCGTCTCGCCCTCCTTCAGGCGTCCACGCAGCACGAGCGCGAAGTAGGCGGTGTGGTAGTTGAGGATCAGGCCCGCCCCCTGCGCGTAGTCCAGCTCCGGCGACAGCGCGAACGTGAGGAACTCCGCGCGCCACGGCCGTCTCGGCGAAGCCGCCCAGCCCGCAGAACGCGGCCACGCGGTCGCCCGGCTTCACGGCCGCGTCCTGCGGCGCGCTGCGAACGATGCCCGCGACCTCGCTGCCGGGCACGAACGGCAGCGGAGGTTTGAGCTGGTACTGCCCGCGCGTCTGCAGCAGCTCGGGGAAGGAAACGCCGGCGGCGTGCACCTCGACCACGACGCCGCTGCCCGGCGTGAGCGTGCTCGAGGGCTCGGGCTCGGGCAGATCCACCAGCGCCAGCGCGCTGTCGGGACCACTCTCCTCGACGATCTGAACCGCCCTCATCGCGGGCATTATGTCCAACGCACCATCTCGGCGCGCGCTGCGGCCCTCCGGGCGCGGGCTGCACACCTCGGGGCGGGCTGCACACCTCGGGGCGCGGGCTGCACACCTCGGGGCGCGGGCTGGCGACGGTCCGACGGCTGTCGGGAATCGCGGCCGGCGCCCATGCGCCTCTCGGTCGCGGCCGACAGGTGATCGAAATGCCGGTGTTCATGAGCGATGAGGACCTGTGCGTGGCCGGCGGAACGGGGATGCATGCCGGCGGGAGCGTCAGGACAACGCTGATGGCGCGCACGCTCGCCGGGCTTGGCCGCCGCCGGCGCGACGCTCGTGCTGCTGACGGTGGCGCTCCCGCATTCCTCGCACACCAACGACCTCGCGCTGCTGCTCATCGTCGCCAACGCCTACGCGATCGCCGCGATCCTCTACTGGCGGGCAAGCCTGCTGCCGAGCCGCGTCGTGCAACTGTCGCTGGGGTGGGGCAGCACGCTGATCGCGGGCATCGCCGCCTACGGCGTCCTGCTGATCGCGCGGGCACCGGCGAGCGACATCGCCGTGTGGTGGCTCGTGGGCATGGGCACACTGCTGGTCGCCGCGATCATGGTGCGGGCCATGCGCGAGCGGGGCGAGCTGCTGGTCAGGAAGCTCCGCGTCGTCGCCGCCCTGCTGGCCGTCCTGGCCCGCGACGGCAAGCAGGTCGAGATGGCGTTCGCACGCTCCTGATCGGGCGGGCGCGAGCGCGCGCCTTTGATAGGCGGGCCAGAGCGCGAGCGCCCCGGGAGCTCGAGGGCCCTGCGATCGGCCGAAGCGCGAAGCGCCGCGGTCAGTCCACCAGCAGTACGGCCTTGCCCGCAATGCGACGGTCAAGGAGCGCGTCGATCGCCGCAGGGGCCTCGCGCCAGGATGACTCGTGGTCGACCGAGCACTCCAGCCGCCCGGCCGCGACGAGCTCGGCCAGCCGGCGCAGGTCCATGGCGCCGGTGCGATCCCTGCCCAGCTCGGCGAACAGCAGCAGGCCATACAGGCGTGCGCCGGGCGCCCGCCCGAAGAAGCTCCGCGTCGGGAACTGCACCGGGCCCTGATCGCTGGAGGCAAACGACACGACGGTTCCGGACGGGGCGACCCGCTGCAGGGCCGCTCCCAGCGTGGCTCCCCCCACCGCCTCGATGATCCCGTCGAACTGGGGACCGGAGGGAAGGACCTCGTCGATCACCTCGTCGGCGCCGAGCTCGATCAGGCCGCGCGCGCGATCGGGACTGGCCGACACCCCTGTCACGCGAGCCCCGGCGAGCCTTGCCAGCTGCACGGCGAAGCGACCGACCCCGCCGCTCGCGCCGGTCACGAGCACGCGCCGAGCCAGGACCGAGCCGATGATGTCGAGTGCCTTCAGCGCCGTCAGGCCGGCGACCGGCAGCGTCGCGGCCTGGACCTCTGACACCTCGTCGGGAAGCGCGGCGAGCGTGTCCGTGTCGACCGCGGCGAGCTGCGCCCATGCGCCACGCGCGAGCAGTCCGACGACGCGGGCGCGCGGGGCCGGGCCGGTGCCGTCGGCGGCCCCCCGCTCGATGACACCCGCCACGTCCCAGCCGGTGATCTCGCCGTCGCGCATCTCGCTCAGGCGTCTCACCTCGCCGCGGTTCAGCGAGAAGGCGCTCACGCGCACGAGCGCCTGGCCGGGCAGCGGCCGGGGATCGGGAACCTCTCGCAGGGCGACGTTGCCGGCGGAACCCGGCGCGGCGGTGAGCGCGAGCATCCCCGCGATGCTAGCGGCGCAGGGAAGGTTGGGCACGTTGCGGCGTCCTACCTGTTGACAGCTCGCTACGACTCAGCCACGACCAATACTCCGGAGGTAACCGTGAAGAGAACCTACACGCTCGCGACCGCCGTGCTCGCGTGCCTCGCGAGCGTCTGCGCCGTCGCCGCCGCGCAGGGCAACGCCCCGACGGCGCGCGCCGCCAGAGCAGCCACCGTCAACGTGCGCAGCACGAGTCTGGGCAGGATTCTCGTGAATGCCTCCGGCTTCACGCTCTATGAGTTCACGAGGGACTCGCGCAACAAGGACACGTGCGTGAAAGTGAGCGGATGCTCGGCCGTGTGGCCGGCGCTGACCGCCTCCAGGGGGACGGCAGGACCGGGCGTCAAGGCCTCGCTGCTCTCGACCATCAGGCTGCCCTCGGGCGCCAGGCAGGTCACCTACGCCGGCCACCCCCTCTACCTCTACCGCGAAGCGAGCGAACGCGCAGAAACCGGATACGTCGGCGTCTCGCACTTCGGGGGCAGGTGGGACGCGTTGAACGCGTCCGGGCGCACCGTCAGGTAGCGCACAGCCTCGGGTCCGGAAGAGGGCGGCCGGATCTAGAACAGGGCCGCGAGCGCCTCGACCAGGCCGGGCAGCTTGTCGGGCCCGCGAGCGAGGTCCAGCTGGCGGACGGACCTCGGCGTGGCGACGAGGTTCCTGGTCCACTGCAGCTCCTCCGAGCAGCCCAGGTCCTCGGCGTGCGCGGCGCACATGGCGAGGACCGACTCGAGCACGTCCGCGAGCGGTCGCCGGTGGCCCAGGCGGGCGTCGATCAGGCTCGCCTCGGCGCCGTCGCGAGCAGCGAGAAAGCGGTTCTCGGCGAGCACCTCGGGCAGGTCGATCACCGGGTCGGCGCCCGAGCCCTCCGTCGCCTCCAGTCGCACGAGGCACTGCACGAGCGCTGCCAGCGCCGCCGAGTCGGCGACGGTGGTCTGGGCGTCCATGATCCTTACCTCGATGGTCCCGAAGCGCGGCTGCAGGCGAACATCCCACCACAGGAACGTGGGCTCGGGGAAGGCTTCGCAGCGCAGCAGCAGGTCGATCGTGCTCACGTAGTCGTCGTAGTCCAGGAAGGCGCGCGGGATGCCTACCCGGGGAAAGGCCTGGAACAGCGGCGTTCGAGCCGAGGCCAATCCGGTCTCGCGTCCCTGCCAGAAGGGCGAGTTGGCCGACAGGGCGAGCAGCAGCGGCAGGTGGGAGCGCAGCCGGTTGAAGGCGAGCATCGCGCTGTCGGGGTCGGGGACGGCCACGTGCACGTGCAGGGCGAACGTCGGCTCGCGCCTGGCGAGCTCGCGCATCGACCCGTACAGGAAGCGGTAGCGGTCGCCCTCGGAGATCCTCGTGTCCTGCCACGAGGTGAAGGGGTGCAGTCCCGCGACCGCCGCCCTGAGATCCAGCGGCGACGAGCTCCCGCGAGAGCTCGCCGCGCAGGTACTCGAGCTGGGCCACTCCTTCGGAGACGGTCGCGTGCGGGTCGGTGCGCAGCTCGAGCGCCGAGCCGTGGGTCTCGGTGCTCGTGTGAGCGGCGAGCTCTCCGTCAAGCCGCGACATCACCGCGTCGGCGCGCGAGGCGAGCGACCAGTCGGAGGGGTCGAGCAGCATCACCTCCTCCTCGACCCCTACGGTCCAGGGCGCCACCGTGGCCGGCCACTGCGCCCACAGGCCGGGACCGGCGAGCTCGACCGGCGGCGTCACCGCGTCAGACGGCATGCGCACCGGAGCCCCTCGGTTGGTCGCGATCCGTCGCGTGCGGAGACTGTGGCCGCGCTCGACCAGGCGCTCGAACAGCGCGAGCTGCTCGGCTTCGTCGACGAGCGTCTCGGCGTGCCACTGGACGCCCAGCATGAGCTCGGCGCGCGCTCGTCCTCGAACGGCCTCGATCACGCCGTCCTGCGCCCATGCGACCGGGCGCAGGTCGAGCGCCCAGGCGGTCGATCGCCTGGTGGTGAAAGGAGTTGACCCTCACCGGGCCTCCACCGGTGGTCTGGGCGAGGCCGCTGTCGGGGGCCACGCGCACCTCGTGGGTGGTGAGATGACCCGGCTCGGCCTGACGATGCTCGACACGCCCATCGTTGAAGTCGGGAAGGTGCTGATGCAGGGTGCCCTGCCGGGCCACGTTCAGCACCTGCGCGCCCCGGCAGATGCCGAGGATGGGGAGTCCCACGCCGTCGGCATGCCTGCACAGCGCGATCTCGAACACGTCGATCGCCGGATCGGTGGGCCCGAGCTCGGGGTGCGCCTCGCCTCCATAGCAGGATGGATCCAGGTCGGGCCCGCCGGTGAGCAGCAGGCCGGAGAGATGGTCGAGCAGCCGAGTCGACGTTCTCGATCGTGAGCGGCGGCAGCGCAACCGGCAGCCCGCCGGCCCGCTCGACCGCGCGCATGTAGTGCAGAGCCCGAGCGTCATCTCCGTCTGGGTGGGCTCGCCGTGTGGGACCTTCTGGGCGCCCTCGCTGGCTGCGGATCTCAGAGACGGTGACGCCGATCAGCGGCCTGCTCATGACAGCACCCACGTGTCCTTGCTGCCACCGTTCTGGGAGGAGTTGACCACGAGCGCCCCGCGCTCGAAGGCGACGCGGGTGAGACCGCCCGGCAGCACGTGCACGTCCCTGTGGGCTGCAGATGGCGAACGGGCGCAGATCGATGTGCCGCGGCTGGAGGCGCCCGTCGATCACGGTGGGGTGACGCGAGAGCATGATCGTCTCCTGGGCCACGAAGCGCTCGGGCGCCGCGGACAGCAGGGCCGCCGCGGCCTGCAGGTCCTCGCGGCGGGCGTGCGGCCCGATCAGGACCCCGTAGCCGCCGTGTCCGGCGCGGGGCTTGATCACCAGCTCGTCGATGCGCTCGAGGATCTCCTCGAGCATGCCCGGCTGGCAGGGGTCGTATGTCGGGACCGAGCTCAGCAGCGGCTCCTCGGCCGAGATAGAAGCGGACCATGTCCTCGACGTAGGCGTGCATCAGCTTGTCGTCGGCGACGCCCGTGCCGAAGGCGTTCACGCACGCCAGCGTGCCCTTGAGCACCGGCTCGAGCAGCAGCTCGTGCGATCCCCGTCGGCCCGCCCCGGTCGTCTGTCGAGCCGATCCTCATCGGTGCGCCGGTAGACGACGTCGACCGCGATCTCGCCGTCCGTCGACGGAGGCGAACAGGCGCCCTCGACGAACCGACAGCTGCTCGCGGAGAACCAGCGGCAGTCCGAGATGACCGGCGATCGTGGCGTGCTCATAGAAGGCCGAGTTGAGCTTTCCGTCGCTCAGCAGGACCACCACGGGATCGTCGCCTGCCGGCGCGGGCGCCGCCGCGCGCAGGGCGTCGCCGAGCGTCTGGAAGGCGGCGTCCAGCGAGCGCACGCGCAGGCCGCGAGGGTGGCGGCAGGTGCGCCTCCAGCACCTCGCGTGTGGCTACCGCGTAGGCGATGCCCGGACGGCGTTCTGAGGTTGTCCTCGAGCACCTTGAACGAGCCATCGCTGTCGCGCACGACGTCCAGGCCGGCGACGGTGATCCACGAGCCGATCTCCTGTCCCATGCCCAGCAAGCGGGCGCTCGTAGTGCCGGGCGTGCGTCGAGGCAGCGGGCCGGCACCACGCCGGCCCGCACGATCCGCCGCTCGGCGTAGACGTCGCGGACGAACAGCTCGAGCGCGCGTACGCGCTGGGCCACCCCGGCCGAGAGCGCGCTCCATTCCGCGGCGTCGATGACGACGGGGGATCGGGTCGATTCGAAACGGCCGGCGCGCCGTCGGCCGAGCCGAACGGCGATGCCGCGCTCGCCGGCGTCGCGCGCGACCGCCGCGCTCAGCTCTGCAAGGTCGAGCTCGCTCGATGGACTCCCGCACCCGGCGGTCGTGCTCGGTGGCATGCGCGACCGGCTGCGGCGCCCTCTTCGAAGCAGCGATTCGCGGCCCCGGCCCTACGGCGGTCTCTCGCAGAGCGCCTCGGCGGCGGGCCCGGTGGCGAGCGACGCCTGGCAGGAGCTTCCATCGGCGCGTCCGCGGTGCGCATGCCCTGATTCTGCGCGCAGCCGGCCGGGCGGTCGTTCGACCCAGGTCCAAAATCCCGCTCTCCCGCTTGGACGCCGCCCGCCGCGGTAGCTTAGGCCTAGACGCGCTCACTCCAGCGTGCCGCCCATTCGTGCAGCGGCGAGAGCGCGCCCAGCAGGGCTTGGCCCTCGCCGCTCAGCATGTAGCCCTCGTCCGAGCCCACGCTGAGGATGCCGGCGTCGCGGAGCTCGCGCAGGCGCTGATTGAGGACGCTCGAGGACATCGCATCGCAGCGTGCCTGCAACTGGCGGAAGGTCAGGCCGCCGTCGCGCAGCTCCCACAGGACGCGTAGCGTCCAGCGGCGGCCGAGCAGGTCGAACAGGGCCATGATCGGCCTGCCCTGGCGCGAGCCGCGCACCGCCCCTCCGGGCCGCGGACCGGCGCTGCCCGCACGCCGCGGGCCGGCGCTGCCCGCACGCCGCGGGCCGCTGCTGTTTGCGTGCTGCGAAAACAGAAGCTACACTCCCTGCTTCGATTGTCGAAGCCGAGAGGATAGCCAATGACAGAGCCACGAATTGCACCGCTGCAACCGCCCTACGAGCCGGCGATCGCGACGCTGCTGAGCAAGTGGATGCCGCCCGGCGAGGAGGTCGAGCCGCTGGCGCTGTTTCGCACGCTCGCCGTCCACGATGAGCTCGCCTCGCGCATGCGGACCGTCGGGGCCGGAATCCTCGGCCATGGGCGGCTGGACCCGCGCGATCGGGAGATACTCATCCACCGCACGTGTGCGCGGGCCGGCGCCGAGTATGAGTGGGGGGTGCACGCGCTGGCGTTCGGAGGGCCGCTCGGGCTCAGCGAAGAGCAGATAGCCGCGACCGTCAGCTCCTCGGCGGAGCACTCCGTGTGGTCTGAGCAGGACAGGCAGCTGCTGACGGCCGCCGATGAGCTGTTCGACACAGCCACGCTCTCCGATGCGACCTGGGAGAAGCTGGCTGCGCGCCTGCGCGAGGACCAGCTGCTCGAGCTGGTGATCGTCACCGGGTGGTACCGCATGCTCTCGTGTGTCATCAACGCTGCGGGCATCGAGCCCGAGCCGTGGGCGGCACGCTTTCCCTGAGCTCCGCGCGGGCTACGGTCGGGGTATACGCTTGGCGCCGCGCGTGAGCGAGTTGACGACGATGACCTATGAGGCGAGCGGCCGCGTCGCGCGGATCACGCTCGACCGTCCCGAGCGGGGGAACGGCATCACCCGGCGCCTGGCCGTCGAGCTCGAACGCTCCGTCGAGCGCGCGGACCTCGATCCGGCCGTACATGTGCTCCTGCTGGCCGGCAACGGCAAGGGCTTCTGCGGCGGCTATGACCTCGTGGAGTCCGCCGAGGCGCGCGGGCGCATGGGCTCGGATGCGCTCGAGGTACCGCCCGGCTCGCCTCTCGACCCGCAGGTCATGGCCGCCAACCACGACCCGTCGGGCACGTGGGACCCGATGATCGACTACGCGATGATGGCCCGCAACGTCCGCGCGTTCATGTCGCTGTTCCACTGCTCGAAGCCGGTGGTCTGCAAGGTGCACGGCTTCTGCGTCGCCGGCGGGACCGACATGGCGCTGTGCAGCGACCTGCTGATGATCGCCGCCGACGCCAAGATCGGCTATCCACCGTCGCGCGTGTGGGGCTCGCCGACGACGTCCCTGTGGGCCTACCGGCTGGGAGGGCAGCGCGCCAAGCGGCTGCTGTTCACGGGCGATTCGCTATCGGGTGCAGAGGCGCTGGACTGGGGGCTGGCGATCGAGGCGCCCCCACCGGCCGGGCTCGATGAGCGAACCGAGATCCTGCTGGAGCGAATCGCGCGCAACCCGCTCAACCAGCTGCAGATGATGAAGCTGCTCGTCAACCAGTCGCTGTACGCACAGGGATTGCATCAGACACAGCTCCTGGGAACGGTCTTCGACGGGATCGCGCGTCACACCAGGGAGGGCTATTCCTTCCAGCAGCGCGCCGCACAGGGGGGCTTCAGGCAGGCGGTGCGCGAGCGCGACGAGCCGTTCGGCGACTTCGGCGCCTCCACGTTCAAAGGCTGAATGGGCGCGGGCCCGCTCAGGGCGAGCTCGCCAGCTGGGACATCCCTTCGAAGGCCGCGAGCGGATTGAGCGGCTCCTCGTCGGCGGAGAGCTCGCGATAGATGTTTTCGATGTTGACCACGAGACGCTCGCGCTCGCCCCAGTTGGCCCAGCGGTCCAGCGACATCGAGCGCGCAGCCTCCAGCGGCGTCATGCCCTCGCCGTGGCGAGAGCGCGCCTCGGAGTAGAGGTACTCGAAATACGCCTTCAGCTCGCGCACGGCGTCCGCAGCGGCGAGCGGTCCGTGACCGGGCACGATCACCTCGGGGTCCATCGCGAGAATCCGCTCGCAGGCCGCGATCCAGTTGGACACCGGTCCCGCCCACACGATCGGATGGGCTTCGGAGAAGAGAATGTCGCCGCTGTAGAGCACGCGCTCGTCCGGCAGGTGCACGAGCGTGTCGCCGCGAGTGTGTGCCGGCCCCACCTCGATCAGCTCGATCCTGCGGTCACCGACCCGCATCGCCAGCTCGCCGCTGAAGGTCTCCTCGGGCAGCGCCAGCTCGATCCCGGCGAAGTCGAACCTCCCGAAGCAACGCAAGAAGAACGCGCCGAGCTCGCCCATCTGGGGTGCCTGCTCGACAAGTGCGGCCATCGCCGCCGGCGGCAGCTCGCTCATCTCGGCCGCCGTCCGCTCCGAGGCGACGATGCGAGCACCGGCGACGAGTCGGTTGCCGTAGCAGTGGTCGCCGTTCGCGTGCGTGTTGACGAGCGTGTCGATCTGAGCGGCCGCCGGCACGGCGTCGCGCATCGCGCGCAGCATCTGCTCGGTGAGCGGGTAGTCAAACAACGTGTCGACCAACAGCGTGCTCTCGCCGCCGACGATCAGCCCGGCGTTGCTCCACCCCCAGCTGCCATCCGGCTGCAGATAGGCATAGAGGCCATCCCCAACCTCATGCAGGCCCTTGCTGAAACTCATCCCGTCCCATCTTCTCACGGCGGTCGCTCTCCGGGCCCTTGACCGCACGGCCGGAGCGGGTCAAGATCGGACGGATGTCACACCCCGACCCGAACGGCCCGCCCGATCTCACGCCGATTGAGGTCGGCGAGGCATTCGAGAACCCCGTGACCAGCGAGCGCGCCGAGATCCTCGAGCTACCCAACACGAACCCGCAGGAGCGCGCGACGGCCGAGCTCCTCGCGGTTCCAGGCGCACGCGTCGCCGGGGAACACATGCATCCCGCGATCGTCGAGCGCTTCACGGCGCTCGAGGGCGAGCTGACCGTGAAGCGTGACGGGGAGCGCAGCGTCCTGCACGAAGGCGAAACCGCCGTTATCGAAGCTGGGGTGTGGCACGACTGGTGGAACGCGAGTGACCGCAATGCCCGCGTGCGGGTCGAAGTCACGCCCGGCGAGCGCTTTGCGCACATGATCGAGACCATCTTCGGTCTCGCGCAACTCGGGCACACGAACGGCAAGGGGATGCCTCATCCGCTGCAGCTCGCGCTCTTCGCGCAGGAGTTCAGCGACGTGATCGTCTTCCGTAGACCTCCGCGGAGAGTGCAGGGCCTGATCTTTGGCGCGCTCGCCCCGATTGCACGCCGGCGCGGCTATCGCGGGACCTACCCGCAGCTCTCGCGCACAGTGCTGGCGCCGCGCGGCCACTAGCTGCCGCTCAGAGCAGCTCGAGATCTCCCAGCGACAGCCCCCACGACTGCCGACGCGCGAGGTCCGGGAGATCTGGACGCAGTCGCCGGATTGTCAGCAGCGAGCCCCCGCCGGCCCTCACGAAGCCGAGTCGCGCCGCCCGCAGGCGGGAGTTGAACGTGGCGGTGAGCAGGTCCGCGGGAGCGGCGCCCCTGACCTTGCCGAGCAGGTGGCGGGCGCAGTGCACATCATCTCCGGCCACAAGCAGCTCGCAGACCTGCGAGACCCAGAGCGCGCCGTGCCGGCGCTGGCGGAAGATCACGATGCCGGGGGCGTCGATTCCCGGGTCGCTGCGAAAGGCCCGGTAGATGTCGAACTGGCCGTAGCGCCAGCGCAGGTAGTCGAGCCCCGCAGCCGTCGCGAGCCGACCGTGCGGCTCATCCCCGCCGCCCAGCACAGCCGCTACGAAGCTGCCGTCGAGCAGCACCGAGCCCGCCGTCTCGGCCTCGATGCACAGGTCCGCGGGCGTGCGCGAGCCTCTGGCGAGCGCGCGGCGGATCGTCCGTCCGGGCGCCCCGTGCGGTGCAAGGAAGCGTGGTAGCACGACCACGTCGCGCCGGCCGGTCTTCAGCAGACCGGGGCGGCTCTGATCGTTCGGGTTGTTCCAGGCTATGGCCGCGTCGCCAGGGGTTCCGTCGATCGCCGCGCGCATGATCATCGTCGAGATGCCGCGCCGCCGGTGCGCGGGGTGGACGGAGAAATCCATCCCGCGCAGTGACCCCACGCTGCGCCCCCGAAGTCTGAACGGCCAGGGCAGCTGCGCGACGAAGCCGACCACGCCGTCGGCCTCGGCGACCAGCGACACCTGATCGCCGAAGGGACAGCTCTCGAGCTTCCAGCGGAAGAACTCGCTCGGATCGACACCCTCGATCCCGTGCGGCCAGGTCCCGAAAGCGGCCTGCAGGACCTCGAGCACGGCCGCTTTGTCGGCAGGCTCGTAGTCGCGTATCCGGACCGCGCTTCCGGGAGGCCCCGGCGGCCGTCCCGGCTCTGCTCGGAGAGTCGTGCGCCCCACCTGGCGCGCCTGTGCGATCGCTGGCATCTTGCGTGCAATATCGACCGCATGCACGCGCAAGTTGACTGCGTGTGGACGGGCGCGGGCGGTGCGTCAGCGACTTCGCGCCTGCAGTCCCTACGCGCGCGCCATGCGCTCGATCGCCCGCGCTGCGCGCTCGATCGCCGGCGTGGCGAACAGGAAGGGGGTGGCGTTTGGGACATCGTGCACCGGGCCCTCCAGTGAGCCGGAGCCCGCCGCGCCGTTGAGCGCGTAACGCAGCGGTATCTCATGGCAGACCACGAGCACGGCGTTTGCAACGCTTGCGCGGCTCGATGCGAGCGCCGCAAAGGCCTGTGCGTACCGCGCCGCGGCCGCATCGAGGCTCTCCCCGCCCGGGAACGGATCGTCGCGTGAGTGCGCCTGCTTCCAGGCCCGGTACTCATCGGTTGTCCGCCCCTCGAGGAGTCCGATGTCGATGTCATCGAGCAGGGGCTCCTCGCGGAAGGAGACCCCGCGACCCTCCAGCGCGATCGCCGCCGTGCGACGCGTGCGCTCGAAGCGGGTGTGGATGCAGAGATCGATCGGCAGCTGCGCGAGCTGCAGTCGCAGCAGCTCGGCCTGCTCGACCCCCTCCCTGCTCAGCTCGACCTGCACTCTAGGATCGCCGTTGACGCGTCCCACCAGGTTGAGCGTCGATTGAGCGTGGCGGACGAGAATGAACAGCGCCGTCACCCCGAGAGCCGGCTGCCGTCAGATCCCCATTACGCGCACAGTGAGTTTGTCCATCACACGTGTGGGTAGCAGCCGCGCGAGGAGGAGTCGTATCCTGGCCTCGCGCCCGACCACGTAGCGCGTCTTCGGCCGGTGCGCGGTGAGGGCGTGCTCGACGGCTCTGGCAACGTCCAGCGGCGGCACAGCTCCGCTCACGAGACGGTCGATGCCCTTGCTCATAGCCTGGATCGCGGTGCCGTAGAGAGCGATAGCGTCGGCCGGCAAGCTCGTGCTCACCTCCTCGGCGCTCGCACGTCCCTTGTCCCACATCGGTGTCGCAACGGCTCCCGGCTCGACGGCGCTGACCTCGATGCCGAAGCGCAGCAGCTCGAGCCGCAGCGCATCGGTGACCGCCTCGAACGCGAACTTCGAGGCGCTGTAGGGGCTCAGGAACGGCGTTGCCACGCGGCCGCCGATCGAGGTCACGTTGACGATGCGCCCCTGCGCCCGGCGCAGCGCCGGCAAAGTCGCCTGGATGACGGCGATCTGGCCGATGAAGTTGACCTCGAGCTGGCGGCGCCAATCGTCGAGGGTCACGAACTCGAGCGGCCCGCCGATGGCGATGCCGGCGTTGTTGACGAGGCCGCAGAGGCCAGCGGGCGCAGCCTGTTCGATGGCGCGCGCCGCCGCGAGGACCGAGGCGGTGTCGGTGACGTCCAGTATCAGCGGCTGCATCCGCGCCGATCCTGCGCCGCGCAGCGAGTCGGCGTCGGCCTCTTTGCGCACGCCGGCGAACACGCCGAAGCCGAGCCCGTCCAGATGTTCGGCGCAGGCCCGCCCGATGCCCGTCGAGGCGCCGGTGACAAGGACAGCGCCGCGCGTCGAGCCGTCAGCCATCGCCGCGCGATCCTAACACCCGGCATACTGCCGACGTGAGCGGCATCGAGGAGTGGTGGTCCGCAGGCGATTCGCCGAGCGTCCGGCTCGGCGAGGACGATCGCGCCATCTTCCTGCGCCGGATGGGCTCGGGACCGTCGATGACGATGCTGCACGGCTTTCCGAGCTCCTCTTATGACTGGGCGCGGGTCGCCCGGGTGCTCGCGCAGCGCTACGCCCTGCTGCTGCCAGACTTTCTGGGGTTCGGGGCCTCGGAGAAGCCCGCCGAGCACACCTATTCCCTGCACGAGCAGGCCGACCTCGTGCAGGCGCTGTGGGCGCAGGAGGGGATCACCTCGACGGTGATCGTCGCGCACGACTACGCGGTCTCGGTCACGCAGGAGCTGCTCGCCCGCCGAGCGGAGGGAGCGCTGAGCGTGGACCTCCGGGCGGTGCACCTGCTCAACGGCGGTCTCTATCCCGACCTGCACCGTCCTCAGCCCACTCAGCTGGCGCTGCTCGACGCCGAGCACGGCGCACAGATCAGCGCCGCCCTCACCGAGGAGCTGTTCGTGGCCGGGCTGCAGCCGACGTTCGCCCCCGACTTCGATGCGACGGCCGACAGCGTCGATATGTGGCGCGCGAACGCTCGCGACGGTGGGCAGGCGATCGCCCACCGTCTCATTCGCTACCTCGCCGACCGCGAAGCGCACGCCGGGCGGTGGGTCCGCGCCCTCGAGGCAAGCGACGTGCCGCTCGCCTTCGTGTGGGGCATGCTGGATCCGGTCTCGGGCGCACACATGGCCGAGCGGATCCGCGAGCGCCTGCCGGGCACTCCGTTCCTGGCGCTCGAGGACGTCGCGCACTGGCCGGCGCTGGAAGCCGAGCGGCGGCTCGCCGCCGCGCTCCTCGACGCGTAGCCGGGCTGCTCGACGCGTAGCCGACATCCAGGCGAGCGCCGCGCAGCCGGCGTCCGACCGCGGCCACGCGCTGGCGAGGGCTCAGCGATGCACGGTCGCGGAGGTCGCGAGCACCTGCCCACCGGCGCTGATTGCCTGCACCGCGAGATAGGCGGCCGCATGAGGCCAGACGATGGCCGTCTCGAAACCGCCGCGGGCTGCGGAGGCGACCGCTGCGAGCGCTCGCGGGCTCGATCCGGCCAGCAGCCGCCACTGCGCAACCGCGGTGGCTCCGTTCCAGCTCGCGTACGCGACGAGACCGGCGCGGCGGCCGGGGCGCACGACGAGGGCGGGCCGCTGCAGCGGCTGTGCGGACCAATCGAACTTGTACGCCGTATATGACTGATAGGCACTGGGCAGGCGGGCGTCGAACAGGAGCCGCCCGCCCGGTGCGAATTCCGAGAAGAACGGCGCCTGCCCCCAGCCCACGAACCAGTTGCCGTCGCCCATCGCCTGCAGATCGCCCTGGCTGGGAGCGACGAGCGGCGGGCTCGGATGTACGAAGCTTTCCACCAGCGTGGCCGTCTTGTGCGCGGTGTCGAGTCTCAGGACGATGCCACGCGACTGCGGATGGACCTTCGGCGTCGCGCCGTTGTCGAAGAACGTGATGTTCCCGTTGGGCTGTTCGACGGCGTCGTGCTGCCATGCCGGGGCCGCTCCGGCACCCATCGCGAAGCTGGAGTGCTTGCCGCCCAGCGACCAGAGGACCTGTCCGCTGGCCCCGCTGACCTCATACGCGGCCCAGGTGTTGCGCGAGTCGACGAGCAGGTCCCCGTCGGGCCTCGGGTCGACCATGTTGACGTGGAAGTAGTCCCAGGGCGAATTCGGCGTTCCGTTCGGCCTGATCGGCTGGTAGGAGGCCGACAGCGCGACATGGTCGAGGCTGTGCCACTCGAAGCGGACGAGGCCGGTCCTTAGGTCGAGCTCCTGAACCACGGTGTCGGCCACCGCGCCGTTGGCCGGCCCGCCCTGGCGAGCGAGGTTGCAGCGGAGCGCATCGTAGACCGTGATGAAGGCCACACCCGGCCGAGAGATTGCGAATGTATGCAGGTCGGGCTGGTAGCCGTTGCCGGCGCGGACGATCGCGACCGTCTGGTAGGCCGTGTTGGCGATGACGATGCCGGCGTCGCGCCGGCCGCCGGCGAGAAGCGGATCCTGCCACCAGGTCAGGACCGGATTGCCTTCGTATTCCTGCACACGCAGATCGGCGGCGCGCGCTCCCGCCGGCACGGGCTTGAACCACAGCAGCCTCCCGGCGCCGTCCAGAATCATCGGCCCGTACTGGCCCGGGCCGGCATAGGGGGCCAGGAATATGTCTTCCGCGCCCTGCTTGCCGGAGTTTGCCGTGACCGTGACGGCCGGAGGTCTCAGATCAGCGCGAGAGGCGAAATGCTGCAGTTCGCTCGGCCGGGGTGGCGGCGGTGGCGGCGGTGGCGTCTCCAGCGAGCGGCTGACCGCGTCCACCTCGGCGGTCGTGAAATGCCAGGAGAGCGGGGTGATGCCGGCTGCGCTGCGCAACGTGGCGCGCACCGTGACGGTCTCTCCCTGGGAGAAGCGGGTGCTGGGGAGAAAGCTGGCTCCGTCGCCCTGCGAGTACGCCGCGAGCCGCCCACCATGGCGGCCGCTGCGCGAGCCGACCACTTCCACGTCTGCCAGAGCCGCCGCGGGAACGCCGAGAAAGCTGATCTGCGTCTGGTAGGAGGCGTCCATCGCGCTGGGAGCCGGCGAGACGGTCACGGCACCTCCGGCGAGCGCAGCCGATGTGTTCAGCGCCGCCGGAGTGCACGCCGGCCCGGCGCTGCTCGCGGCGCCTGCGGAGGCGACGAACCTCGGCGTGAGCGCCGCCACGAGCGCGATGGTGATCAGCGTTGCGCGCCTGCAGCGCGGCGCGAGAACCCGATGGCGCGGTCGCGCTCCCGAACCGCTCATCGCCCCGGGACCGGGGCAGCGGGTCGGGCGTCCGACGCGACCGTGGGTCCGGGGCGGGGCATATCGGGATTATCGCCTCCCGGCCCACGTCCCTGTCGCAGTGGCCGCCGTCCCGTCGCAGTGGCGCGCGAGCGCTTGGGTCACGCTCGCGACGGCTACGCTGGAGCGCGGGCGAACGCCCGCTCGGTGAAGGGGATCAGGTGGGCGGCAAACTCCTCGGGCGCGGTGGTGTGGGGTACGTGCCCGGTGTCGAGCACCACGAGCTGCGCGCCGGGAATCGTCCCCGCGAGCCGGCGGCCGATCCTGAGGGGGATCACCGGGTCGCGTCGACCCCATACGAGCAGGGTCGGCACGGCGATCGAGGACGCCTGGCGACGGAGATCGTGCTCGGGAGAGGCGAAGCTCCTCCACAGCTCGCTCACCGCCCGCAGCCCGGGGTCCTTTCTGGTGGTCGCCACGGCGACATCTCGCACTCGCACATCGGCGGCCGTGCGCGGGCGCATGTAGTGCGTCGCGAAGGACGGGTAGATGCGCCGCAGGAACCATGGCCGGGCCATGAGCGCGCAGAACGCACGCACGTGGGGCGGGCGCCCGGCGAAGCCACCGCTGTCGACGAGCACTAGCCCCCTCACGAGCTCGGGTCTGCGGATCGCCAGGCGAGCGGCCGCGAAGCCCCCCACCGAGTTGCCGAGGACCACCGCGCCCTGAGGTGCGAGGGTCGCGACGAGCCGTTCTGCGACATCGGCGAAGCCCATCGCGCTCGCCGGCGTGGTGCCCGGCGGCGAGGAGCCGTGGGCCGGCCAGTCCAGGGAGATCGAGCGCAGGCGATCCCCGAGCAGCGCGCGCAGCTCGTCGAAGTCGTGGCGATCGTGGGCGCCGCTGGGCAGCAGCACGATCGTCTCGCCGGCGCCGCGTTCGTCGTAGGCGATCGGCCGCTGGGCGGTCGCGAGGGTCGACATCGCGTGGACCCTATCACATGACTGACCGGTCGGTCATTCGGAATGACCGACCGGTCAGATAGGCTGATCCGCATGCCGGTCAAGACCGTCGCCTCGAGCGAGACCCCCGCTGCCGCGGGGCACGGAACTCGCGAAGCGCTGCTGGCAGCCGGGGTCGCCGTAGCCGAGCGCGACGGGCTGGCCGGGCTCAGCGTGAACAGCGTGGTCGCCGAGGCGAACGTGGCCAAGGGCACCTTCTACGTGCACTTCGAGGATCGCGAAGCGTTCATCGACGCGTTGCATGCGCGCTTTCACGACCGCGTGCAGCAGGCCGTCGCCAAAGCGACAGCCGAGGTGCCGGCGGGCGCGGAGCGGATTCTGGCGGGAGTCGAGGCATACCTGGACGTCTGCCTCGCCGACCGGGCGATCAAGGCACTGGCACTCGAGGCCCGGGCGAACGCGCGCCTCAGCTCGTCGATGTCGGTCCGCCACGAGCGCTTTGCCCTGACCGCCGTCACAAGCTTCAAGGCGATGGGCTGGACCGACGCCAACGCCGCCGCG
Organism: uncultured Solirubrobacteraceae bacterium; assembly: GCA_963767655.1. GTDB lineage: Bacteria > Actinomycetota > Thermoleophilia > Solirubrobacterales > Solirubrobacteraceae > Palsa-744. The sequence continues at coordinate 331,939 of CAVYET010000003.1, forward strand.
CAGCTGCTCGCCGCGATGACCTCCGAGATCGCGATCCGCGAGCTGGAAGCCGGCCGGCGACAGCCGGCCGCCCGCCGGGCGCTGCGGCGGTTCCTCGGCGTCGAGGCCACCGCGTGATCGGGAATCGGAGCCCTCGTGAGTGAGCCGCGGGCCGGCTCTCGGGCGATCCGCGCGGCGATCGCCGGCACCGTCCACGGGGTCGGCTTCCGGGAAGCCACCCGCCGGCGAGCGGCCGACCTCGGCGTCATGGGCTGGGTACGCAACGAGCCCGACGGCACCGTGGCCGTGCACGCCGAGGGCCCGGATGGGGCGATCGAGGCGCTAGTGACCTTCCTGGGCAAGGGCCCGCCCGGGGCGGTCGTCGACGGGGTGAGCGTGAACGGCGCTGAAATCGAGGGGCACGAGCAGTTCGCGATCCGCGGGGTCAGCGCAGGCGTGTTCGTGGTGCAGCAGCACGCGGCCCGGACGCGCCACTTCGACCTGCGCCTGGAGGTGGCCGGGGTGATGCGTTCCTGGGCGCTGCCCAAGGGACCCTCGCTCGACCCGTCCGTCAAGCGCCTGGCGGTCCGTGCCGGCGACCACGGAACCGATCACAACGCTTTCGAGGGTGGGAGCGACGGCGGCGCGGTGATCGTGTGGGACCGCGGTCGCTACGAGCAGGGCGGCAGGGTGGCCTGGCCGCTGGCGCTGGATCGCGGCCACGCGGTCTTCGTCCTCCACGGCGAGAAGCTTCGCGGCGGCTTCGCGCTGCAGCGCACGGGGCCCGACCCCGATGGCCAGTGGCTGCTGCTCAAGCGTCGCGACGAGGAGGCCCGCCCGGGCTCGGACATCGTCGCCGAACGGCCGGCCTCCGTGCTCAGCGGACGCACGCTGGACGAGCTGCGATGAGCGCGTCGGAGGGTCCAGCTAGGAGCGCGAGCTCTGATCGCCGCCTGCGGCCGCGGCTGCGTTGGCTTCGGCCCAGGCGATGATGCTGGCGGCGCGGTTGACCGTTGATCCATCGGGCAGCTGGAGCACCGGTAGCTGCTCCTGACCGCTCATGGCCTTCAGCTCGGGGCGCCTGCCCTTGGTGAACAGGCCGAACGGCCTGCCCCTTGCGAAGATGACCTTGTCGAAGTCATGGCCCGCCGCTCGCAATGCCCGCTGGGCGCGCTTGCATGCGTGCGGCGGTGGACCGCCTTCGTCGATGTGACACACATACAGGGTCAGCTTCTCGGGCATCGAAAGCGCGCCGGGTAGGCAGCTGCCACAGCCTAGTGCGCGAGCGCCTGCGGCCTCGACGGGCACGATGGATCAGCCGGCCGAGCGCACGGGCTGCATCGGCGACAGGGTCGCAACCTCGAAGTCGCGGCTCACCGTGGCCACCTCGTCCGGCACGGCCGCCAGGTTGACGTTCGTCGAAAAGCCCATCGGCGAGTCGATCGGCCGGAAGAAGTCGTCGAAGTGGCTGGCGACGATCGTTCGCGGCTGCAGGCGTGTGAGGATCCGCGCCCAGTAGTCGCGCGTGAAGCTGCGCCCGGCGATGCCGGCGAGAAACACATCGACGCCGCCGTGATGAACGGCCTCGTCGATCAGGTTCGCGCTGCCCTGGTGGTAGAAGGTCGTGCCGGCGACCTCGATGTGGATGCCCCACACCTGACCGCACCTGTAGGCGGACGGGGACAGGGCGTCGAGATGCTCGCACGTGAGCTCGCCGTCGAACGGGACGGCGTAGCCGAGCAACAGCTTGGAATGGAGGCTCGGCACGAACGTGACGGTGAACGGTCCGAGCTCGTAGCGACGGTCGGGCTCGACCTCGATGGCACGCTCGGCCAGACCGTAGAGGCGCATGAGGTTGACCAGCGAGCTCGAGCCGTAGACCGGACAGCTATGAACGCGCGCGATCTCCGGCACGTCGATCGCGTGGTCGAAGTGGGTGTGGCCCACGAGCACGGCGACGAGCTGGCCCGCAGGCTGCAGGAAGCGCTCGTGCAATGACCGGTCCGCCAGCGCGGGCGTGCGGCGGATCACGCTCGCGAGGGGAACGCGAGAGAAGTAGGGATCGATGTAGATCGTCTGCCCCTCATAGCTCAGGCGGTAGCCGGCGACGCCGAGCCATTCCAGCTCGAGACCGCGCGCCAGCGCGAGCGGCCTGCGCGCGAGCTCGCGCATCGCGTCGGCGTCGTCGCGCTCGCGCTGACCCCGATTGGCGGAGAAGCGCGCGAAGCTCGCCAGGTGGTGGAGGAGATCGGGCATACCTGGGACCGTGGCTCAGAGCGGCTTGCGCGCGCGAAAGCGAAACGAGCGCCCGCCCCGATCGACGCGCGGTTCGATCAGACCGGCCCCCTGCAGGCGCGCGGGCAGCTCATCGGGGACGACGGGCACGAGCGTGTCGCGGACGTGCAGCAGCCTGAAGAAGCGGCCCGTGCCGAGGCTGTCGGTCCCGGCGAACACGCCGCCTGCGCGCAGCACCCGTGAGACCTCGGTGAGCAGCCGGCTCTGGCGCTCCGGCGAGGGCACGTGGTGGAGCATGGTGAAGCACACCACGCTCGAGAAGCGACCGTCGGCGAACGGCATGGCGGTGGCGTCGCCGTGCACGACCTCGACGCCATCGCCGAGCTTGCGCCGCAGCCGCTCGCAGTAGCTGTCGGACAGCTCGACGGCGGTCAGCGAGCCGGGCCGGCGGGCGAGCACGCGGGTCGTGGCGCCGAACCCCGGCCCGATCTCGAGGGCATCCTCGCCGAGGTCCACGCCGGCCAGACCCCAGGGAAGCAGCTCGCGCTCGACGGTGCGCGCCCACCAGCCAGAGGAGCAGACGACAGCATGCGCCCAGTTCATGCGCCGCGCAGTCTAACCGCAGCCGTGGGAGCGCCGGCGGCGGCGACTGTCCTGTAGCGTCCGCACATCATGGCCGGTCCACCCGAGGAACTCACTGGTCACTGCCTCTGCGGCAGCGTCAGCTACCGCGCCGTCGCCGAGCCGCTCGCGCAGGCCGTCTGCCACTGCACCGACTGCCAGCACCAGACCGGCACCGCGTTCTCCGTTGTCGTGGCCGTGCCGCGCGCCGCGCTGACGGTCGAAGGGGACACGCTCGCCTCCTTCACCACGATCGGGGAGGACCACGGCACCCCGACGGAGCGCAGCTTCTGCTCGGCCTGCGGCTCGCCGATCGTCAGCGTGGCCGAGGCGATGCCCGATCTCGCGTTCCTCAAGGCGGGCACGCTCGACGACGCCTCCTGGCTCGAGCCGGGGGTCGAGGTCTGGACTCGCTCGGCGCAACCCTGGTCACCGCACTTCGAGCACGCCGCAAACCTGCAGCGCGGTCCCGGTTGACGAGAGCAGGGCGGGCCTGCCGGCCCGCGGAGCGCGGTCTCGCGCGCTCGGGGCGACGGTCATCCGTCAAGCCCGTCAAGCCGCGTATACAGTTGATCGCTGAAGATGTTCGCTAGCTCGCGCAACCGGCTCGCCCCATTCGCGACGCTCGCAGTGGCCCTGACTGGGTTGGCGCTCGCAAACGCCGGCGTGGCGGCGCAGGCGGCGAGCGTGACAGTGCTCGATCCCAGCGGTGCCAGCGTCTCCGCCTATGGCGGATGGGCAGCGTGGACGCACACCGGCGCGCATCCGGGCGAGTACTCGCTGATGGTGCGCTCGCCCGCGGGCGCCGTCTCACCCGCACAGGTTCCGGTCAGCAACGGCCCCTTCGATGTCGAGCTCGGGCCGGGTACGCACGGCGTGGAGGCGGTGTACCAGCGCTGCAGCGACCCGACCGACGAGCGTGGCTGCAATATCTATGAGCTCACATTGACCACGCCCGACGCCACGGAGCGCGAGCTGGCGATACGCGGCGGCGGCTCCAAGTTCATGCCGGCGATCTGGAAGGGAAGCCTTGCCTTCTTGCGCGCCAACCCGGGCGGCGGCAAGCGCCGCCCGGAGAATCTCTACGTGGAGTCGATCCCCAGCGGCTCCCTGCACGCGGTCACGCTGCCGGTCTCACGAGGAGCTCGAGAGCCCCAGGGAGGCCGCTGGCCAAGCGGCCTGACGGGAACCATCACCGGCCTCACCGTCTCCTCCTCGCAGCTCGCCTACGTGACCTCGAACACCGTCGGCAGCTTCGGCGAGACGACCCTGTGGTATGAGCCGATCGGTGGCCGCCCCGAGCTGATCGACCAGGAGACCGGCGGCGCCGGCAACGTATGCCCGCCGAGCTTTCTCTCGCCCGTCATCTCCGGCGGCTGGCTCTACGCCTACCTGCACGCGTGCGATCCCTCGGCCAACCCCGGCTTCGACCGCCTCACGCGCTACCGGCGCGGAGAGGCGCAGCGCGCCAGGTACACGTTCGCCCGCTTCGGCGACGATGCGCTCAGCTCGGTCGTTCCGGACGGCTCGGGCGTCGATTGGGACGACGAAGGCCTGCGCCGGCTCTCAGGCGTCTCCTGGCGACGCATCCCGCCGCCGGTCGCCGAGACGTTCTGCGCCCGCTCGAACCCCTTCTGCTGAGACTCGCGCGACGGGGATCGTCGATGCTCTGCAGGCGCATCGGAGTTGCACTGGGCCTGGCCGTCGGATTGACCGCGCTCTACTTTCGATTCCTGCGCGCATGGCACCTGAACTGGGGCGCGACCGAGGGCGAGGTCGGGGCGACGCCCGGGCAGGACCGCAGCGAGCTCATCGAGCTGGCGCCGCAGACCGCCACACACCAGCTCGCACAGCTCGAACACGCCTTCGTCGGCGATCTCATAGCGCGAGAAGTTGCCCTCCTTGGTGCGGGCGACCAAGCCACTGCGCAAGAGCACTCCCAGATGCTTTGAGACATTCTGCTGAGAGACCCCGGTCGTCCTTGGAGCTCCTGGACATTCGCGGGACCGTCGCGCAGCGCGTCGAGCAGACGGATACGCATAGGCTCGCCGAGAACCCGAAACCGCTCGGCAATCAGCTCGATGAGCGGCGGCGCAAGCGGACGGGGTATGGCGGCGGTGGCATGCGTGGCCTTCACGCTAGCACAACTGAATCGTTGTTTACTACTATACTTGTATGCGGTCTTCTGCGGAGCGCATCACGTAGATGCAGCCGATGCAAGCGCGAGCCGCCCCAGGCAAGATCGAGTCCGACCGATCAAAAGCGAGAAGAAGCTAATGGCCAATCCGCCCCGCCGACATCAACAACCCGCCGCAGCCAGCGAGCCCGCAAGCCGGTGATGCCCTGATGAGCATGAGCGCCACAGCCCGTCGCATCGGCGACACCCTCACGCACGAGGTCGACGTCAACGGCCGCCACACGATCCTCACCGACGAGCCCGAGAGCCTCGGTGGCGCCGACTTCGGCCCCGCACCACACGAGCTGCTCGCTGCCACGCTCGCCTCGTGCGTGGCGACGATGATCGCCATGTACGCACAGAACCGAGGCTGGGACATAGGCGAGACGAGCGTCAGCGTCAACTACGATCCCGACAGCACCCCGCGGCAGCTCACGATCGACATCCACCTACCCACCGAGCTGAGCGCCGAGCAGCGGCGCAGACTCGAACGCGTCGCGCAGACCTGCCCGGTCCGCCGGGCGCTCGAAGCCGGCTTCGCCTACCACGAGCACATCAGCTCGCCCTCCAGCGACGGCGGACACCACCAGCTCTCCGTCGAAGCCGCCGCCTAGTCGGAACCCTCGAGGCGTACGAAGAACGCCGAGTACCGCCTCGCCGCCGAGTACCGCCTCGGTATGCTCATCGTTGTCCATTTTGGCGGCTCTACGGTCGGACCGGCTGCTCGCGCCACCAGAGAAAGGGGAATCGATGATCCCCACCGAGAGACCGCCTCTCGCGGGCGCGCAGGAGCTTGGCGAACCACAGGCAGGCGGGACACCCGGCGCGCGGCTCACCGCGCCGGCCGGCGAGAGCGCCCACTGGAAAGAGATGCTCGTGCCCTACGCACGGCCGCACCGCGGGCGGGCGCTGCTGGACCTCATGACCTCGGTCGTGCCCTACCTCGGCCTGTCGGTCGCGATGTACTTCGCGCTCGAGGTCTCAGCACTGCTGGTGCTCGCCCTGGCGATCCCCGCGGCGGCACTGCTGGTGCGCACGTTCATCGTCTTCCACGACTGCTCGCATGGCTCCTTCCTGAAATCCAGGCGGGCGAACGCATGGCTCGGGATCGCGGTGGGGCTGCTGCTCTACTCACCATTCCTGCGCTGGCGACATGACCACGCGGTCCACCACGCCACCTCGGGCGATCTCGACCGGCGCGGGGTGGGGGACGTGCGAACCCTCACGGTCGCCGAATACCACGCGCTCGACTGGCGCGGGCGACTCGGCTATCGGCTGCTGCGAAATCCGGTGCTGATGTTCGTGCTGGGGCCGATAATCGCGATGATCATAGGGCCGCGCATCGTGGCGAAGGGCGCTCGCCCGCGTATGCGACGCAACGTGATCGCCACGAACCTCGCGCTCGTGGTGCTCGTCGGAGGACTCTGCTGGCTGATCGGCTGGCGTGACTACCTGCTCGTCGCCGGCCCGCCGGCGCTGCTCGCGGGATCGGTGGGAATCTGGCTGTTCTACGTCCAGCACCAGTTCGAGGACGCCTACTGGGAGAGTGGCAAGGAGTGGAGCTATGCGGATGCGGCGCTACGCGGCAGCTCGTTTCTCAAGCTTCCCAAGCTGCTCCAGTTCTGCACCGGCAACATCGGCTATCACCACGTTCACCACCTGAGCGCCCGCATCCCGAACTACAACCTGCAGCGGGCCCACGACGAGAATCCGATCTTCCACGACGTGCCAACGCTCTCGCTGTGGGACGGGGTTCGCGCGGTGGGGCTCAAGCTCTGGGATGAGGATCGCAAGCGCCTCGTCACGTTCGCGCAGGCCCGCCGTGCGCTGGCGGACACGAACCCCCGGCCTGTGGCCGTGCGGGCCGGCGGCGAAGCCTGACGATTCGCGGGTTCGCGCCTGCCCCCTCGACCCAGTTGGGGCCTGCGCCTGCGAGGGTTCGCGCCTGCTCCCTGCTAGGCTCGCCAGAGCGGTCGACGCCGTCGGCCGCGAGGCAGCTCGCTTGGAGTCCCGCGCACATAGCGGTTTCGGGTCAGCCGTAGCCTCCCGAACCCGTTCGCGGCACTCAGCAGCCGCCGAGGAGTGATGCATGCACAATCCCAGTAAGTCCTTCGCCGATCTAGGCGTGTCGAGCGCTGTCGTCTCGGCGCTCGCTCGTCGCGGCGTGAGCGAGCCCTTCGCCGTCCAGCAGCTCGTGATGGCAGACGTTCTCGCCGGCAACGACGTCCTTGTCAAGTCGCCAACCGGCTCGGGCAAGACGCTCGCATTCGGCATCCCCATCGCCGAGCGCATCGACGCCGGCGGTCCTCGTCCGGCGGCGCTCGTGCTCTCGCCGACGCGCGAGCTCGCCAGCCAGATCGTGCAGGAGATCCGCGATGTAGCCCATTCGCGCGCCCTGCGCGTCACGGCGGTCTACGGAGGGGTCGGGCTCTCAAAGCAGGCGAGCGACGCGGCGAGGTCGCACGTCCTGGTGGCGACGCCGGGAAGGCTCGAGGACCTGCTCGAGCGAGGAGCGTTCACGCTCGAGGCGATACGGATCCTCGTGCTCGACGAGGCCGACCGGATGCTCGACATGGGCTTCCGTCCCGCGGTCGACCGGATCGTCGCGGCCTGCCCGCGAACCCGTCAGACGCTCTTCTTCTCGGCCACTCTCGACGGGCTGGCCCGGAGAGTGGCAGCCGGCTATACGGATGAGCCGGTCGTTCACGAGCACACCGCGCCACAGTCACGGGCGCAGGGTGAGATCGAGCACCGGTTCGTCGCGATGAGCGACGAGGATCGCGTCAGCGCGCTCGTAAGGGAGCTGGCCCGCGAGCGAGAGCTGGCGCTCGTGTTCGTGCGAACGAAGCGCGGCGCCGACCGTCTGGTGAAGCGTCTTTCGCACAACGGCGTTGATGCGACGGCGATCCACGGCAACAAGTCCCAGCGCCAGCGCGAGCAGGCGCTCGCGCGCTTTCGCGCAGGGACGGTCGACACCCTCATCGCCACCGACGTGGCCGCTCGCGGAATCGACGTCGACGGGATATCGCACGTGATCAACTTCGACCCTCCCGAGGATCACGAGCTCTACATCCACAGGGTCGGACGCACCGGACGGGCGGGTCGCACCGGAGTCGGCATCACGCTGGTGGCAGCGGCCGAGCGCAATGAGATGCGCCGCCTCGCCCACAGGCTCGGCCTCCCACATGGACTCGGAGCGGCCGAGGACCATCGCGACGGGCACAAGCCACCGGGCGCCAAGCGTCCTCACCGTCGCACGGGTGAGCACAACCCAAGTCCGCGGCGCCGGCGCGTCCACGCGCCGGCGTGATCTCCGTTGATCGCCCCCGTTAGTCGCCCTGCGAGGCCCAGTGGGCCTCCGCCTCGCTCTCCATGACGGCCAGGCGGGAGTAGTAGTCGGGGAACTCGTTGAGGTGGGCTCGCGCGATCTTCGCCGTGACGGTCACGTCGTCGTCGGTGACGTTGGTCTCGGGATCCTGCGTGCCGTGCTCGAGCTCGACGTCCATCCCCATCCGGAACTGCTCAACGTCGAACGGCGATGTCGCCCACTCGATGCCGATCCGCTCGCCGGCCCCACGGGCCTCCTCGGCCGTGAAGTGGGCCTCATCACTCATGTCCCGCAGTCTACGCCAGCGCGTCGGGGCAACGCCGGTGGCACCCTCCAAATCGCTCTTTGCAGGGGTTTGACGGGAGCGACGGGACTCGAACCCGCGACCTCTGCCGTGACAGGGCAGCGCTCTAACCAACTGAGCTACGCCCCCGCGTTCGCGCGCGGGAGAACACACGAGTGGTGCGCGCGTTCTCAGTATGCCAGGTATCGCAGAGACCCCGACCGGCGAGGCGCCTCCTAACTGTAGTTCCTAGGTAGGTTCGTCCGGGCTAGCGGACGCTCGCGCTCATCGTCAGCAGGTAGCTGGGTGGCTGACCGGTCTCGGCGCTTGCGCCCACTCCTTCTACGTACACGCGGGGATCGTCGAACAGCGTCAGCCTGAGCCCCGACAGCAACAGGCCCAGCGGATGGGCGACCAGCTTGCCCTCGCTGGCGCCGGCCACGGCGTCAAGCGAGGTCTTCACGCCGAAGATGCCACCGCTGGCCCTGACCTCCACTTCGCCGTGCTCGCTCGAGAGCAGCTGCACGTCGACCCCTTCGGGCAGGGCCGCCCTCACACCGGCAGCCGTGATCCGGGCATGCGCGCTCAGCGCGCGGCCGCGCTTGTGCAGGCTGGCGTCGCTCAGGTGCAAACCACCCTCATTCACGCTCGCCGCCGTCACGTCCATCGTGCTCGCACCCCGCGCTTCCCACAGCAGCTTCGCGGTCTGCGCCGGGCTCAGCTTGAGCTGGCCGGCCCTGACCGTGACCGAATCGGCCTTTCCCCACAGCAGCTTCACGGCCGGCCACGCGCTCACCTTCACGCTCTCGACGTGCCGTAGGAGCCCACGCGCGAGGAGATCCTGCTCGCGGCGATCCGCGGCAGGAGCACCTGCGCGAGTGCCAGCGCGAGCGCGATCGCGCCCGCCAACACAGCGGCTATTCGCCCGGCCCGGCGCGTGTCCACGCTCACCGCTCCAGCTTCGCAGGCGAGAACCCGACGGCGTGCGCACGCCCGCTAGCCTTGAGTTCCACGACCCGGGCGCGTAGCTCAGCTGGTCAGAGCACCTCGCTTACACCGAGGGGGTCGCCCGTTCGAGTCGGGCCGCGCCCACTCCGCGTTTCTGCCCCACTCCGCATTTCCACCCAGATCCGCCCCCGTCCATCGATGACCGACGAAGCCCCAATCCGCATTGCCGTGATCGGCTCAGGCCCTGCCGGCTTCTACGCCGCCGGGCACCTGCTCAAGGACTCGGCCGAGCGCATCGAGGTCGACATGCTCGAGCGCCTGCCGACGCCGTGGGGCCTCGTCCGCTCGGGCGTGGCGCCCGACCACCCCAAGATCAAGTCGGTCACGCGCGTATACGAAAAGACGGCCGCCCATCCGCGCTTCCGCTACTTCGGCAACGTCACGCTTCGGCGAGCACGTGTCCCGCGACGACCTGCTCGACCACTACCACGCGATCGTCTATGCGACCGGCTCGCCTCTGGACCGGCCGCTCGGCATTCCCGGGGAAGAGCTCCCCGGCTCCCACGCAGCCACCGAGTTCGTCGGCTGGTACAACGGCCATCCCGACCACACCGACCTCGAATTCGACCTGCTCTCGGCCGACCGCGCGGTGGTGATCGGCAACGGCAACGTCGCGCTCGACGTCGCCCGCATGCTCGTGCTGGCGTCGAGCGAGCTCGCACCGACCGACACCGCCGACCATGCCCTCGAGGTCCTGGCCGCCAGCCACGTGTCGGAGGTCGTGATCGTCGGGCGACGCGGACCCGCCCAGGCGGCCTTCACGAACCCGGAGCTACTCGAGCTCGGCGAGCTCGAGGACGCCGACGTGATCGTCGATCCGCTCGAGCTCGACCGCGCACTTGCGGTCGAGGACGCCGCCGCCCAAGCCGACGCCACGTCGCGGCGCAACGTCGAGATCCTGCGCACATACGCGGAGCGTCCTCCCGCGGGATGCCCCAAGCGCATCGTTCTGCGCTTCCTGCTCTCTCCCTCGGCCCTCCTCCCCGGCGAGAACGGCCGCCTCGGCGCCGTCGAGCTGATCCACAACGAGCTCGTGCCGGGACCGGACGGAAGGCTGCGGGCGCAGGCCACCGCCCGTCGGGAGACGATCTACGCCGGCCTTGCCTTCCGCGCCATCGGCTACCGCGGCATCGCCCTTCCGGGCGTCCCCTTCGACGAGCGCTCGGCCGTGATACCCAACGACGCCGGTCGCGTGCTCGACCCGCAGACCGGCGCGCCGCTGCCGGGTGAGTACGTCGTCGGCTGGATCAAGCGGGGCCCCTCCGGGGTGATCGGGACGAACAAGCGCGACGCCCAGGAGACCGTCGACGCAATGCTCGCGGACCTGCTCGGCAACGGCAACGGCCGCCCGGACGGCAGCGCACCCGGGGCGCACGTTCCCGCCCACCCCGATGCCGCCTCGGTGGAGGCGCTCCTGCGCTCCCGCCGGCCCGATCTCGTCACCTACACCGGCTGGGAAGCGATCGACCGCCACGAGCGCGCCCTGGGCGAGCCGGCCGGCCGGCCGCGAGTGAAGCTCACGCAGATCGAGGAGCTGCTGCGGGTCGCGGCGTCAGAACACCGCTGAGCTGCGGCGCGACGCCGGCCTCTAACTCCACCGGCGGCCTGCATTCGACCGGCGGCCTGCACTCGATGGGCGCGCCCGTCTGCCACACTGTCGCCCGCGAGCCCCGTTAGCTCATCTGGTAGAGCGCCGGACTTTTAATCCGGTGGGGCGGGTTCGAGTCCCGCACGGGGCATTTGGGCCTATTTCCAGGGCCTTTATTGACTGGACGAGCCGATCAGAGGTCATATTTCGACCTTATGTTCCAGGTTTGTGTTCCCTATACGCCCACAAATATGCCAAAACAGTCCGGCTCGAGGCCAGTTGTTGCCAACCTGAGCCAGACGATGTCGACGCGTTGACGAGCGTCGATATCGTCCATTTTCTGCCGGTTCGTCGACGCAATAGACGAATTGGAACGGTACGGGGGTTGCCAAGGTCTCGCCGGCCGCGGGGAGCCCGTGCGCCACAGCTCGGCAGGCCCTGGTGGACCTCTGGTGCTCGCCGTCGACGCCCTGGCAGTCGAGCGAAAGTGGAGGCCCGCGAGGCGCCTGGGCAGAGTGCTGCGGCCCAGGCAGAAGCCGGGGCGACGTGCCCCGACGCACGCGCATCCACCCGAGCCCGGCCAGCGCGGGATCTGAGGTGCCGGCTACCCGCTGATCGCCGCGAGGGAGGCGCGGCACTCCGCGACTTCGCCTGCGATGCCCGCCGCGCCCAGACGCTCGGCGGTCTCGTCGGCCTGCTCGAGCATGCTGTTGTGCACGTTCGAGGTCCTCGGGCCGGCCGCGGGCGATGAGCGCGCGCGCCCAGCTGGCGCGGGTGCGGGCGAGGAACAGCGGCGCGCCCAGCCGCTCCTCGATCTCTGCGGCGGCGGCGAAGTGCCCCTCCGCCTGCTCGTAGCGCTCTAGGGTCGCGGCGAGCACGCCGAGCGCCGAGGCGATCGTGCCGTACACGACGACACCGGCGGCGGCAAGCTGGCCGGAGAAGGGCGCCAGGAGCTCGTAGAGCTCACCCGCGCGATCGAGGAGGCACAGACGGGAGCAGGCGTCGGCCCAATGGAACATGCCGATGGTCCATGTCGCGTCCCACGGGACGCTCTTGAAGTCCTCCGCGAGCGCTAGCTCGCGCGCCTCGTCTGCCCGGCCGCTTTCGATCAGGGCGAGCGCCGCGATCGCGCGCCACGCCGCGAGGCTGTCCGGTTCGCCCGCGAACTGCACCATCTGCTCGACAAGCTCGCCGATGCGTCCCTGGTGGTAGCGCACATTCACCAGCTGCGCCCCGAACAGCATCACGGCGTCGGGCTCGCCGGATGCGGTCCCGACCTCGTACGCCTCGATCGCCCATTGCTCAGCTGCTTGGAGGTCGCCCTGAACGAGGGCCCAACCACACTCATACATCCGCAGCGTGTGGGCGATCGCCGGCTGCGGCACGGAGGCGTCGAGCGTTCGAATCGTTGGAAGGCCAGATTCGACCTGCGAGCGCTCCCCAGCCTCGGTGCCGACCATCATGCTTCTGACAATCGCCCAGAAGCTCAACCGCGGGTCATCCAGGCGCTGCGCCAGCTCGACCACCTCGTCGCTCAGCCGTTGGCGCTCCTGCAGCGTTTCTGGCACCCAGATGGCCCAAGCGGCGTCGATGAGCGTGTGAGCGAGCGTGGCCGGATCGCCGGCGGCTCGGGCGATCTCGATGGCCTCCGCGGCCAGCGCCCGGCACCGCGCCGGATCACCGACGAAGTGAACCTCGTAGGCCAGCAGCGCGAGCACCCGCGCCCGCCGCGGATCGCGATCCGGGAGGGCTTCTGCTGCGGCCTCGAGCGCCTGCACGCGCTCGGAGTCAACCGCGCCGATCTGGCTGGCCCATCCCCGGCTGTTGGCGAGCACCGCGCGGCAGAGCCGGTCTGTGTCGCCGAGCTCCTGGGCGAGCGCTGCGGCGTCGAGCAGCGTCTGGCGATACTCAGGGTTACCGATCTGGCGCTGGGCCTCCCCCAGGCCGATCAACAGCTCGCAACGTTCGGAGCGATCGCCGCCGGGCGCTTGGTCGTATAGCTCGAGTGCCTGGCGATACCAGCGCACTGCCTCATCCGGGGCAAGCTGCTCAAGCGCGCGCTCCGCTGCCCGCCGGGCGTAGTGGATGGCCTTGGCCGTGTCGGCGCTCACGACCGCTGCGGCCCAGTGGTAGGCCAGCTCGCCCAGCCGCTCACCGGGCTCATCCCCGCACTGCTCCTCGAGCGCCTCTGCGACCCGCTTGTGCAGCCGGGCGCGGCGGGTGCGCCCGAGATCCTCATACAGCGCGTGCTCGACGAGCGCATGGGTGAACGTGAAGCGCCCCGCTCGCTCGGAGCTCTCTCTCAGAAGCGATGCCGCAACCGCCTCATCCAGCAGATCGAGCAGCCGCGTCTCGGAAAGCTCGACTACCGCGAGCAGCAGATCAAGATCGAAGTCACGGCCGATGACCGCGGCTGCGCTGAGCGCCGTGCGGGCGTCCGGGCCCAGGCGCTCGACGCGCCGCCCGATGACCTCGCGCACGCTCTGGGGCAGGCCGAGCTCGGCCAGGTCTCCCACCAGGTGCCAGCTCCCGTCCTCATGTTGTGCGATCGCTCCGGACTCCGTCAGGTGACGCAACAGCTCACCGGCGAAGAACGGGTTGCCCGCCGTCTCACGCGTTATCTCCGCAGCGAGCGCACGCGCACCGTCATCTAACTCCTGCCCAGCAAGAGCTTCCATCAACGCCAGCACGTCGTCGGAATCAAGGCCGGTGAGCTTTATGCGCTCCCTGCCCTGTTCGCGGTGAAGGTCGGCGAGCAGCGCGGTAAGCGGATGATCGCGCGAGAGGTCGGAGTCGCGGTAGGTACCGACCACCATCACCCGCATCGAGGAGTCCGCAGTGACGACGTGACGAAGCAGCGACAGCGTCGGCTGATCGGCCCAGTGCAGGTCATCCAGGATCAACAGCAGCGGCTCATCTTCACTCGCCACTTCCAGCAGGCCAGCCGCGGCGGCGTAGAGCAGATAGCGCTCGGTCTCGGGATCGCTCTCCCGTGGGGAGGGCAGCTCGGGCACGCGATCGCGCAGGGTCGGAACGAGGCGCGCCAGGTCGCCGCCGTGACGCTCCACATGGTCATCCAAGATCTTCTGCGGTGCCTCTCTGACGAGGTGCCCAAGCGCCTGCACCCACGGCTGATAGGGGACGCCGAGGTCCTCGTCACAGCGCCCGTAGAGCACCGTCGCGCCCACCTCGTGCGCATCCAGTGCAAGGTGCGTTGACAGGCGCGTCTTGCCCACACCCGCCTCCCCGGCGATCAGGACGAGGCGCAGCGAGCCCTCTTGCGCCTGCCCCCACAACTCGGTGAGGCGCTCGCGCTCTGCGACGCGTCCCACATAGGCGGTCGCCGGCAGCTCACGCAAGCGCTCGGGCAGCGCGATGCCGGTCACAGGGGCCGGCTCCCACACCACCTCAACCGCCTCAAGCGACTCCGGAAGGCCCTTGAGCTCGAGCGTGCCCACAGAGTGAAAGGCGTGCCCGCGCCCGGCCGCGAGATGCGCGACGAGCTCCTTCGCGAGGATCTGTCCAGCCGAGCAGCGATCGCACAGCCGTGCCGCCTCGATCACGGGCATACCGAACACGTCGCCCTCCGCGGTACTCGCGTCGCCTGCGCTCAGACCGGCCTTGATCGCCAGCGGCTCCACGGCAGAGCGGTTGCGACGCTCAAAGCGCTGCTGGATCAAGACCGCACACGTAACTGCCGCGGCGGCGCTGTCAAACGCCACCATCAGGCCATCGCCCGTGTTCTTGACCTCACGGCCGCCCGCCTCGCCGACGGCGTCGCGCAGCAGCCCGAAATGCTCCTCCCGCAGCTCCTCTGAAATGACGGGCCCGACCCGCGACTCAAGCTGCGTGGAGCCCACCAGGTCGGTGATCAGGATCGTGACGGTCTCAACGTGGGTGCCGCTCATGTGCCGATCATCCGCCTCTCGGCAGGCTTGCGCAGCGACGTCAAGCTGTGTTGGTTGGGATCGCTCCGTCCCGCTTCGACAACGAGCGTGCCTATGCCCATGCATCCAAGCGAAAACGACAGCGAGCCGGGTTTCTCGGCGTGGCCCCTCCCTGACCACGCTCGGGCGTGTGACCGGCATACTGGGCGCGTGGCGTCGGCGAACCTGGACCTCGTGCGGTCGATCGCCGCTGCCTGGGGACGCTCGGTACTTAAAGGCAGTACATTGGCTCGGAATAGACGAGCCCGTAGCGCTTGCAGCGCTACGGGCTCGGTAATGCTGCCACTATCCGCTTAAGCCGGTTTTCAGCACGCCACTCGCTTAGCGCGTCCACTCGCTTAGCGTTCAGCGCGCGCTGCGATGCCCGTGTGCGGCGGTCAAGCCTCCGCCGTGGACTGAGCCCCGACGAGCGCGGCAGCCCGCTCCTCAAAGACGCCGTAGCCGTGCTTGCGCGAAAGCTCGAGCGCGCGGGCGGCGTGCTCCTGTGCTCGAGCAGCATCGCCTCGCCCGGTGAGCGCCTCGGCCCATCCCAGATGCGCGCGGGCGGCCCACAACGGCAGGCCGTTGCTCTCCTGGAACTCGCACGCGAACGTCCAAGTGCTGATCGGCCTGCTCGTGCTCTCCGAGGACAGCGGCGAGCAGCCCCAAGTCACATGCGCGCGTGTCCGTAGCCTTGAGTGAGCCGTTCCAGACGACCTGGTCGGCCCACGGCTCGATGAGCTCGATACAGGATGGAGGCGGCGGCCAGTAGCTGCCGGTCAGCGATGCGGCGTCGGCATACAGCGCCAGCGTCGACATCTTGACCGATCCAGGCGGAATGTGCTCAAAGCGGTCGCTCGCGCCTTCTCGAGGATCTGCGGCCGCCTCGACTCGACGGTCAAGC
The DNA here is from genome assembly GCA_963767655.1 of uncultured Solirubrobacteraceae bacterium. Classification (GTDB taxonomy): domain Bacteria; phylum Actinomycetota; class Thermoleophilia; order Solirubrobacterales; family Solirubrobacteraceae; genus Palsa-744. The sequence goes on from CAVYET010000003.1 coordinate 347,987, forward strand.
CAGCACAGAGCCGAGGCCAGGGCGGCGCGCAAGGCCGGGAGACCCGGGTAGGCGCTGACGCTCTGCTCGAGCACGGGATGATCTCCTGGCCCGGCCCTGGTAACGGCGAGCAAACGAAAGCTGGCCACCGTAGACCAGGACGGCGTCGGGCTGTCCCGCCTCCTGCCCGATCTGCAAACGCGCGCTCGGCCAGGCGCTCGCCGGCCGCCAGATCGCCGCGCAGGAGCTCCAAGGCGGCGGTCTGATACGTGGCAAACCACTTCAGCGTTGGCTGGCCGAGCTCCTCCGCGATCCGCTGCATGCGCTCGAGCGCGGCCTCTGCGCGGGCGAGCTCCCCCCGTTCGACGTAGGCAAGCAGTTCCATGTTGTGCGCCCAGAACTGGAGCGCCGGATCCCGAACGGCGTCGGCGCAGTCTGAGAGCTCTTTGCGAGAGTGCGCTTCGCAACTCGAGCGTATCCGGAGACCAGATACGCGTAGACCGCGAGGCGCAGAACTTCGGCGAGCGTCCTCGCGTCGCCCGCGTCTCGAGCCAGCGAGACCGCCTCGTCGGCGAGCGCGAAGCGACGCATGCGAAGTCCGGGTCCCACTAGCAGCTCCATGCGCCTGGAGCGCGAGCAGGAGCGCGCGCGGCGCGCGGATGCGGCGGGTCATCGAGCTCGATCGCCCGCTCGATCGCCGGCAAGCCGCTCCGGGTCGATCTCTCCGAACGCGCTCGAGACACCTCCGCGGTTGTTCGCCAGTGCCGCGCGCGCGGCGAGCTCGGCATCCGCGAGCGCGGAGGCGATCCGCGACGCCTCGAGCAGCGTCTCGCGGTAGGCGGCATCGCCGCTCTGGCGCTGCGCCTCGCCCGAGCCCGATCAGCGCCTCACAACGCTCGGCGCTGTCGACGTCGCCGATGAGCTCGACGGCGTCGGCGAAGAGCTTCACCGCCTCGGCCGGCGCGAGGCTCTCGAGCGCGCGCTGTCCGGCGCTGAGGGCGTAGTCGCCGCCTTGGCCTTGTCGACCGAGACGGCTGCCAGGCGCCAGTGCAGCGCGAGCTCTGACAGGTGCTCGCCCGGGTCCTCGCCGTAGAGCTCCTCGAGCGCCTGGGCGACGCGCTGGTGCATGCGCGCTCGGCGGGTGGCCCCGAGGCCCTCATACAGCGTCTGGTTGATCAGCGCGTGGGCGAAGCGAAACTGCCCGACCCGCTCGGAGGACTCGGCAAGCAGCGAGGCGGCGACCGCCGCCTCCAGGTGGTCCAGCAGCGCGCTCTCGTCGGTGTCGAGCATCGACTCGAGCAGCTCCAGGTCGAACGACGCGGCCGATCACCGCCGCCAGCGTCAGGACCTCGAGCGCCTCATCGCCGAGGCGCTCCACGCGCCGCTCGATCACCTCGCGCACGCTCTCGGGCAGCGCCACCCTCGCCGAGCGATCGACGCTCCAGCGGCCGCTGGCCTCGTCGAAGGTCGAGCGCCCCGGACTCCGAAAGGCCGCGCAGGATCTCTCCGACGAAGAAGGGGTTGCCATCGGTCTCGGCGGCGATCTGCGCCGCCAGCTCGAAGGACGTCCTCGTCGAGCTCGTGCCCGGCGGCGGCGCTCATGATCTGCGCCACCTCGTCGGCGCCGAGGCCGTGCAGCGCGATGCGCTGCACGCCCTCGACCGACCGCAGGTCCGCGAGCACCGCGCTCAGCGGATGATCCTTGCCGAGGTCCGAGTCGCGGTAGGTCGCGATCAGCTGCAGCGCCCCCTGCTCGACGGTTCGCACGACGTGCTTGAGCAGCGCCACCGACTGCCCGTCGGCCCAGTGCAGATCGTCAAGCACCACGCACAGCGGCACGCTCTGCGCGACCTGCTCGAGCAGTCCCGCACGGCCGAGAACAGCAGATAGCGCTCGGTCTCGGGGTCAGAGGTCTGCGGCGCGGGCAGGTCCTCCACGCGCTCGCCCAGGGTGCGAGCGAGTCGGCTGAGCTCGCCCCCATGCCGCTTGCAATGGCGGTGAAGCAGCTCCTGCCGGAGCGTGCTCGACGAGCTGCGAGCAGACCTCGATCCACGGCTCATACGGCACCGCGAGCTCTTCAGAGCAGGCGCCCCAGCACACCGCCAAGCCCTCGGCGTGCGCGCGGTGAGCGGCGTAGCTTGAAAGCCTCGTCTTGCCGATCCCCGGCTCGCCGGAGAGCAGCACCACCTGGCGCGCCCCGTCGCGGGCGAGCACCAGCGCCTCCTCGAGCGCCGCGCGCTCCTGCGACGCGTCCCACGTAGGAGACCGGCGGCACCGAGCGCAGCACCGCGGGCAGCGGCCAGCGGCCAGCCACCGAAGCCTCCTCGCCGAGCGGCGCCCAGGACACCGAGAAGGCCTCCACCGGCTCAGGAATGCCCTTCAGCTCAAGCGCTCCGGCCGACTCGAACTCGATCCCCTCACAGCGCCCCGCGAGCGTCCTCGACGAGCGCCGAGATGAGAATCCCATCCGCCGGGGCCTGTGCGCACAGACGCGCCGCCTCGATCGTGGGCATCCCGAAGTAGTCGCCGTCCTTGACCGTCGACTCGCCCGCGCCGAGGCCGATCCGCACGTGCAGTCCCTGCTCGGCCTGTCCGTAGCGGCGCTCGAACAGCTGCTGCATCGCCACCGCACAGCAGCACCGCGCCAGAGGCCGAGGCGAACGCGACCATCAAGCCATCGCCAGTGTTCTTGACCTCCTGCCCGCCGCTGGACGCGATCGCCTGGCGCAACAAGCCGAAATGCTCCTCGCGCAGCTCATCCGCCCGCACTGGGCCGACAGAGGTGGCCAGCCGAGTCGAGCCGACCAGATCGGTCAGCAGGATCGTCGCAAGCTCAACCGACTCCGCCACCAGGGGCCCCCGTCAACTCGGCTCAACCGTTCAGCGAGGCTACCAGTTCGATGTAGAGGCTGGTTCCAAGCGGAGCGCAGCTAGGGCGGACGGGGACGGTCCGCGACCGCGGAGTGACAGTCCGCACACGCCTGCTTGCGTCTGACCAACGAAGCGCGAGCGCTTCGGTCGCCGCGCTTCCGGCTCTGGTCCGGTCTGCCGCACCGACCAGCACCAAGTTAGAGACACCTGCTCGTCACCGTGGAGAGTGAGGACACCTCAGATCGGCTGACCGGGTGGTCGTTTGGGTGTTCGTTTATAAGACGACCACCCTGGCGAACACCCTGGCTGTCCGCTCGCTCCCGATGTTTGGCTCTGGGCCTGGCTTTGAGGAAGGGGGTCCCCGCCTTCGCTTCGCTTCGACCCGGGGACCCCCTTCCTCGACCCCACACATCACTGATGTTTTGGGGGCCAGGCCTGAAGCGAGCTGGGCGGGAGCAGCGGACAGCCATGGAGACGGATAACAGCAACGACACGAGAGCTGACCGAGAGGAATCCAGCGATCAGGTCGGTCCGGGGCTCGGGGAGGAGACTGCGGGCGGGGAGCTGGGTGATAGATGGCAGCGAAATTGATGCTACGTAGCGGGGATGACCAGCGGAAGGGCTGGCGGTGGCGGGCGAGACGGACGCGGGGACGGTACGGGTGAAGATCGCGGGTAGCGGTTCCGGCAGCAGTGGCGCAGCGAGCGCGGCGGAACAGCAGCAGTGAGGGGGCGACGATCGCCGTCGCGGTCCAGGCCTGATCGGCCGGCATTGACGTGGCCGGTGGGATCGACGCCGTGGACGGCGAGCTACCGGCTGGAAAATGGTGGCGTCGTCGCGGGCTCGGCGTGCCGCCGGTCGTCCAAGGCGAGCGTGAGCGCGGCCCTTGCTCGGACGCGCTCGCTGTCCCGCGAAACCGACAGTGCGGAGTCTGTTGCGCGGGCGTCGTCGTGTCGGTGAGCACCGCGCTGTGGTGCTGAGGATGGACCTTGATCGCTGACGGCTGACACGCCCCAGACGACCGCATCCACACGAATCGGAGCAGGTGAGACTCCGCGAGGCTCACCCCGCGCCGGCTACCCGCTGAACGCGGCCAAGGCGGCGCGGCACTCTGCGATTTCGCGCGTGATGCCCTCCGCGCCCAGGCGCCCGGCGGCCTCCTCGGCCTGCTCGAGCATGTGCTGTGCGCGATCGAGGTCCTCGGGCCGCCCACGAGCGATGAGCGCGCTGGCCCAGCCAACGTGCGTGCGGGCCAGGAACAGCGGCGCGCCGAGCCGCTCCTCGAACTCTGCGGCGGCGGCGAAGTGTTCCTCGGCCTGCTCGTAGCGCCCTATGGTCGCGGCGAGCTGGCCAAGCGCCGAGTCGATCGACCCGGACACGATGCTACCGCCAGCCACGAATTGGCCGGAGAGGGGCGCCAAGAGCTCGTAGAACTCGCCCGCGCGATCAAGGACGCGCAGACGGGAGCAGACCTCCGCCCAGATGAACATAGCGATCAGCCATGTCTCGTCCCAGCGGACGCTCTGGAGGTCCTCGGCGAGCGCCAGCTCGCGCGCCTCATCCGCCCGGCCGCTCTCGATCAGGGCGAGCGCCGCGGCCGCGCGCCAGAGCGCGAGACTGTCCGGTTTCCCGGCACGGCGCAGCGCCCCCTCGACGAGCTCCGCATACCGCCCCTGGAAGTAGCGAACCCGGCTTAGCTGCGCGTCGAGCATGCCCGCAGCGTCCGGCTCGCCGGATGCGGTCGCGACCTCGTGCGCCTGGATCGCCCATTGCTCAGCGGCTTGGAGGTCGCCCTGAACAAGAGCCCAACCCGACTCAAGCCGCAGCAGCATGTAGGTGATCAACGGCTGCGGGACGGAGGCGGCCAGCGTTCGCATCGCTGCAAGGCCGGACTCGACCTGCGAGCGCTCCCCGGCCTGCAGGCCGACGACCGTGCGTCTAAGAGCCGTCCAGAGGATCAACCGCGGGTCATCCAGGTGCTGCACGAGCTCGAGCAGCTCGTCGCTCACCCGTTGGCGCTCCTGCAGCGTGTCGACCCCCCACGTGGCCGCAGTGGCGTTGGCGAGCGTGTGAGCCAGCGCCGCCGGATCACCAGCGGCTCGCGCGATCTCGATGGCCTCCGCGGCCAGCGCTCGGCAGCGCGCCGGCTCACCACCAAAGTGGAGCTCGTAGGCCAGCAGCGCGAGCATCTGCGCCCGCCTCGGATCATCGTCCGGGAGGGCTCCTGCTGCGGCCTCCAGCGCCTGCACGCGCTCAGCGTCCACCGCGCCGAATTGGCGGGCAGTGACCCATCCCCGGCTGTTGGCGAGCACGGCGCGGCAGAGGCGGTCCGTGTCATTGAGCTCTTGGGCGAGCTGCGCTGCGTCGAGCAGCGTCTGGCGAAACTCGTGGTTCCCGATCTGGCGCTGGGCCTCGCCCAGGCCGATCAACAGCTCGCAACGTTCGGAGCGCTCGCCGCCGGGCGCTTGGTCGGATAGCTCGAGCGCCTGGCGATACCAGCGCACGGCCTCATCGGGGGCGAGCTGTTGGAGCGCGCGCTCGGCGGCTTGCCGGACATAGCGCATGGCCTTGGCGGCGGTGTCGCTGCTCACGACCGCTTCGGCCCAGTGGTAGGCGAGCTCGCCCAGCCGCTCACCGGGCTCATCGCCGCACCGCTCCTCGAGCGCTTCGGCTACCTGTCGGTGAAGCAGCGCGCGGCGGGTGGCACCGAGATCTTCATAGAGCGTGTACTCCACGAGCGCATGGACGAACGTGAAGCGCCCGGCCTGCCCTCCACTCTCCATCAGAAGCGATGCCGCGACCGCTTCCTCGAGCAGGTCGAGCAGCCGCGCCTCGGAGAGGTCGAGCACCGCGAGGAGCATCTGGAGATCGAAGTCACGGCCGATGACCGCGGCTGCGCTGAGAGCCGTGCGGGCGTCTGGGCCCAGGCGCTCGACGCGCCGCCCGATGACCTCGCGCACGCTCTGGGGCAGGCCGAGCTCGGCCAGGTCTCCCACCAGGTGCCAGCTCCCGTCCTCATGTTGTGCGATCGCTCCGGACTCCGTCAGGTGACGCAACAGCTCACCGGCGAAGAACGGGTTGCCCGCCGTCTCACGCGTTATCTCCGCAGCGAGCGCACGCGCACCGTCATCTAACTCCTGCCCAGCAAGAGCTTCCATCAACGCCAGCACGTCGTCGGAATCAAGGCCGGTGAGCTTTATGCGCTCCCTGCCCTGTTCGCGGTGAAGGTCGGCGAGCAGCGCGGTAAGCGGATGATCGCGCGAGAGGTCGGAGTCGCGGTAGGTACCGACCACCATCACCCGCATCGAGGAGTCCGCAGTGACGACGTGACGAAGCAGCGACAGCGTCGGCTGATCGGCCCAGTGCAGGTCATCCAGGATCAACAGCAGCGGCTCATCTTCACTCGCCACTTCCAGCAGGCCAGCCGCGGCGGCGTAGAGCAGATAGCGCTCGGTCTCGGGATCGCTCTCCCGTGGGGAGGGCAGCTCGGGCACGCGATCGCGCAGGGTCGGAACGAGGCGCGCCAGGTCGCCGCCGTGACGCTCCACATGGTCATCCAAGATCTTCTGCGGTGCCTCTCTGACGAGGTGCCCAAGCGCCTGCACCCACGGCTGATAGGGGACGCCGAGGTCCTCGTCACAGCGCCCGTAGAGCACCGTCGCGCCCACCTCGTGCGCATCCAGTGCAAGGTGCGTTGACAGGCGCGTCTTGCCCACACCCGCCTCCCCGGCGATCAGGACGAGGCGCAGCGAGCCCTCTTGCGCCTGCCCCCACAACTCGGTGAGGCGCTCGCGCTCTGCGACGCGTCCCACATAGGCGGTCGCCGGCAGCTCACGCAAGCGCTCGGGCAGCGCGATGCCGGTCACAGGGGCCGGCTCCCACACCACCTCAACCGCCTCAAGCGACTCCGGAAGGCCCTTGAGCTCGAGCGTGCCCACAGAGTGAAAGGCGTGCCCGCGCCCGGCCGCGAGATGCGCGACGAGCTCCTTCGCGAGGATCTGTCCAGCCGAGCAGCGATCGCACAGCCGTGCCGCCTCGATCACGGGCATACCGAACACGTCGCCCTCCGCGGTACTCGCGTCGCCTGCGCTCAGACCGGCCTTGATCGCCAGCGGCTCCACGGCAGAGCGGTTGCGACGCTCAAAGCGCTGCTGGATCAAGACCGCACACGTAACTGCCGCGGCGGCGCTGTCAAACGCCACCATCAGGCCATCGCCCGTGTTCTTGACCTCACGGCCGCCCGCCTCGCCGACGGCGTCGCGCAGCAGCCCGAAATGCTCCTCCCGCAGCTCCTCTGAAATGACGGGCCCGACCCGCGACTCAAGCTGCGTGGAGCCCACCAGGTCGGTGATCAGGATCGTGACGGTCTCAACGTGGGTGCCGCTCATGTGCCGATCATCCGCCTCTCGGCAGGCTTGCGCAGCGACGTCTCCGTCCCAGCACACTCACGCGCCACAGGTGACCGTTACCGACACGCCTGCTCGCCGAGCGATGCAAGCGTTGCTCGCAAACCCGCGAAACCAGGAGCGGGCGCGAGCGGCACAACCGGATCGACCGGAGCGGTCCGGATGAGCACCAGCCGCCTTGGAACCCAGCGCGGTGTCGCTGTGCGTGAGGTCCGACACTGCACCAGTGCCATTTCTCGAACACCCAAGAGTCGCCCACTCAGCTGCGCATCGGTTTATTGTTTATGCTCGAGGTCATGGCGGTCAGGTCCCCGGCCCGATGACCCCGAAGCTGTACTCACAGCCCGGCTCACACCCGTGCGCCACCGTCGAAGCCGCGCTGGCGCTGAAGGGAATCGACTACGACCGCGTCGACCTGCTGCCGTTGAGCCAGGTGCTGATCGGTCGGCTGAGGTACGGCGGCACCACGGTGCCCGGCATGCGCCTCGACGGCGAGCGCATCGTCGGGTCGCGCCCGATCATGCGCCGCCTCGACGCGCTCGTCGCGGAGCCGGCGCTGCTGCCTGCGCGCGACGATCCTTCATACGACACGTTGCTCGAGGCCGAGCGCTGGGGCGATGAGGTGTTCCAAGGTGTACCCCGACGGATCATCGACGTCGCCTTCCTGCGCCGCCCCGCGGCGATGGAGAGCTACGTGGGAGACGCCAAGCTGCCACTCCCGCGCGCGCTCTTGCGCCCCGGTCTGCCACTCACCGCCCGCATGATGGCGAGCAGGAACAAGGCGCGTGACGAGTCCGCGCGAGCCGATCTCGCCGCGCTGCCGGGACAGCTCGATCGCATCGACGCCTGGATCGCCGACGGCCTGCTTGGCGGCGATCAGCCCAATGCTGCCGACCTGCAGATCGGCAGCAGCATCCGCCTGCTTATGAGCATCGGGGACGTGTGCCCGCTGATCGACGGCCGCCCGGCCGCTCGCCTCACGCGCTACTTCCCGCCGATGGTGGGTGAGGTAGAGTCAGGCGCGCTGCCCGCTGAGTGGCTGAGCCCTCCCGCGACGAGCGCGTAGGCGACCGTCGCCGCTGGTCAGGCTCGCCTGTGTGGCTGACTACGTCGGTGCAAGCGGCCGCTCCGGCGAGGCTTGGTGGGTCTCAACCACCTATCGCAGCGAGGGAGGCGCGGCACTCCGCTACTTCCCGTGCGATGCCCTCCGCCCCCAGGCGCCCGGCGGTGTCTCCCGCCTGCTCGAGCATGTGCTCTGCGCGGTCGAGGTCCTCGGGCCGGCCGCGGGCGATGAGCGCGCGGGCCCAGCTGGCGCGGGTGCGGGCGAGGAACAGCGGTGCACCGAGCCGCTCCGCGATCTCGGTGGCGGCTGCGAAGTGGCGCTCGGCCTCCTGGTAGCGCTCGAGGATCGCGGCCAGCATCGCGAGCACCAGGTCGACTTGGCCCGGACACGATGCTGCCGCCGGCCACGAATTGGCCGGAGAAGGGCGCCAGGAGCATCGTAGAGCTCGTCAGCGCGCCCGACGTCGCTGCAGACGCGAGCAGACATCGGCCCAGTGGAGCATGAGACATGAGCCAGGTCTCGTCCGAGCGGACGTCCTGGAAGTCAGCGGCAAGCAGCCGCTCGCGAGCCTCGTCCTCCCGGCCGCTTTCGACCAGGGCCAACGCCGCGGCCGCGCGCCATGACGCGAGGCTGTTCGGTTCGCTGGCGCCGCCGAGCATCTGGTCGAGCAGCTCCCCATACCGCCCCTGGAAGTAGCGAACCCGGGACACCTGGCCGCCAGCGAATGGCTGCGTCGGGCTCGCCGGATGCGGTCCCGACCTCGTGCGCCTGGGTCGCCCATTGCTCAGCTGCTTGGAGGTCCCCCTGGACAAGGGCCCAAACCGACTCGAGCTTCAGTCGCGTCCAGGCGATCAGCGGCTGCGGCACGGAGGCAGCCAGCGTTCGCATGGAGGCAATCCCAGACTCGACCTGTGAGCGCTCCCCGGCCTGCAGGCCGACGACCATGCGTCTGAGAGCCGCCCAGAAGCTCAACCGCGGGTCGTCCATATGTTGCACGAGCTCGGTCAGCTCGTCGCTCACGCGCTTGCGCTGCTGCAGCGTATCGGTCCCCCACGTGGCTGCAGTGGCGTTGGCGAGCGTGTGAGCCAGCGCCGCCGGATCGCCGGCGGCTCGGGCGATCTCGACGGCCTGCTCGGCGAGCGCCCGGCACCGCTCAAGCTCGATCGCCATAGTGAAGCTCATAGGCCAGCAGCGCGAGCACTTGTGCCCGCCGCGGATCGTCGTCCGGGAGGGCTCGCTGCCGCGGCCTCGAGCGCCTGCACGCGGTCGGAGTCAACCGCGCCGAATTGGTTGGCCGTGACCCATTCCCGGCTGTTGGCGAGCACCGCGCGGCAGAGGCGGTCTGTGTCGCCGAGCTCCTGGGCGAGCTCCTGCTGCGCCCAGCAGCGTCTGGCGAAACTCGGGGTTTCCGACCTGGCGCTGGGCCTCGCCCAGGCCGATCAACAGCTCGCAGCGTTCGGAGCGATCGCCGCCGGGCGCTTGGTCGGATAGCTCGAGCGCCTGGCGATACCAGCGCACGGCCTCATCGGGGGCGAGCTGTTGGAGCGCGCGCTCGGCGGCTTGCCGGACATAGCGCATGGCCTTGGCGGCGGTGTCGGCGCTCACGACCGCTTCGGCCCAGTGGTAGGCGAGCTCGCCCAGCCGCTCACCGGGCTCATCCCCGCACTGCTCCTCGAGCGCTTCGGCTACCTGCTCGGTGAAGCAGGGCGCGGCGGGTGGCACCGAGATCTTCATAGAGCGTGTACTCCACGAGCGCATGGACGAACGTGAAGCGCCCGGCCTGCCCTCCACTCTCCATCAGAAGCGATGCCGCGACCGCTTCCTCGAGCAGGTCGAGCAGCCGCGCCTCGGAGAGGTCGAGCACCGCGAGGAGCAGATCAAGATCGAAGTCACGGCCGATGACCGCGGCTGCGCTGAGAGCCGTGCGGGCGTCTGGGCCCAGGCGCTCGACGCGCCGCCCGATGACCTCGCGCACGCTCTGGGGCAGGCCGAGCTCGGCCAGGTCTCCCACCAGGTGCCAGCGCCCGTCCTCATGTTGCACGATCGCTCCGGACTCCGTCAGGTGACGCAACAGCTCACCGGCGAAGAACGGGTTGCCCGCCGTCTCACGCGTTATCTCCGCAGCGAGCGCACGCCCATCCTCATCTAGCTCCTGCCCGGCCAGAGCTTCCATCAACGCCAGCACGTCCTCGGACTCCAGGCCGGTGAGCTTCATGCGCTCCCCGCCCTGCTCGCGGTGAAGGTCGGCCAGCAGCGCCGTAAGCGGGTGATCGCGCGAGAGGTCGGAGTCGCGGTAGGTCCCGACCACCATCACCCGCATCGAGGAGTCCGCAGTCACGACGTGGCGAAGCAGCGACAGCGTCGGCTGATCGGCCCAGTGCAGGTCATCGAGGATCAACAGCAGCGGCTCATCTTCACCCGCCCCCTCCAGCAGGCCCGCGACGGCGGCGTAGAGCAGATAGCGCTCGGTCTCGGGATCGCTCTCGCGTGGGGAGGGCAGATCGGGCACGCGATCGCGCAGGGCGGGCACGAGGCGCGCCAGGTCGCCGCCGTGACGCTCCACATGGGCATCCAGGATCCGCTGCGGTGCCTCTTTGACGAGGTGCCCAAGCGCCTGCACCCACGGCTGGTAGGGGACGCCGAGATCCTCATCACAGCGCCCATAGAGCACCGTCGCGCCCTCCTCATGCGCCTGCAGCGCCAGGTGCGTTGACAGCCGCGTCTTACCGACACCCGCCTCCCCGGCGATCAGCGCGAGGCGCAGCGACCCCTCACGCGCCTGCCCCCACAGCTCGGTGAGCCGCTCGCGCTCGGCGACCCGTCCCACATAGCCGGTCGCCGGCAGCTCACGCAAGCGCTCCGGCAGCGCGATGCCGGTCACAGGGGCCGGCTCCCACACCACCTCAACCGCCTCAAGCGGCTCCGGAAGGCCCTTGAGCTCGAGCGTGCCCACAGAGTGAAGGCGTGCCCGCGCCCCGCCGCGAGATGCGCGACGATCTCCTTCGCGAGGATCTGTCCAGCCGAGCAGCGATCGCACAGCCGTGCCGCCTCGATCACGGGCATCCCGAAGACGTCGCCCTCCGCGGTACTCGCGTCGCCGCGCTCACACCTGCCTTGATCGCCAGCGGCTCCGCGGCGGAGCGGTTGCGCCGCTCAAAGCGCTGCTGGATCAAGACCGCACACGAAACTGCCGCGGCGGCGCTGTCAAACGCCACCATCAGGCCATCGCCCGTGTTCTTGACCTCACGGCCGCCCGCCTCGCCGACGGCGTCGCGCAGGAGCCCGAAATGCTCCTCCCGCAGCTCCTCTGAAACGACGGGCCCGACCCGCGACTCAAGCTGCGTGGAGCCCACCAGGTCGGTGATCAGGATCGTGACGGTCTCAACGTGGGTGCCGCTCATGTGCCGATCATCCGCCTCTCGGCAGGCTTGCGCAGCGACGTCAAGCTGTGTTGGTTGGGATCGCTCCGTCCCGCTTCGACAACGAGCGTGCCTATGCCCATGCATCCAAGCGAAAACGACAGCGAGCCGGGTTTCTCGGCGTGGCCCCTCCCTGACCACGCTCGGGCGTGTGACCGGCATACTGGGCGCGTGGCGTCGGCGAACCTGGACCTCGTGCGGTCGATCGCCGCTGCCTGGGAGCGTGGCTGCTATAGCTCGGTCGAGTGGGCCGCCCCCGAGATCGAGTTCGTGATCGCCGACGGGCCTGAACCCGGCCGCTCGACGGGGCTGAAAGGCTTAGCACGAGGGCTCCTAGCCTTCCAAAATGCTTGGCAGGAGTACCACAGCGAGGCGGTGGAGTACCGGGAGCTCGACGACGAGCGCGTGCTCGTCCTCACCTACGCCAGTGGGCGCGCCAAGGCGAGCGGAGTACAGATTGGGCAGATGCGCGCGAACGTGTTCCACGTGCGGGGCGACAAGGTGACGCGGCTCGTCACCTACTGGGACCGCGAGCGCGCGCTCGCCGACCTGGGACTCGCACCGAAGACCGACTCTCGGGCCTCCTAGCCCACGCTCCCGTCGCAGTCACGCTCGCCGATCAAAGGGCGAATTGCGTAACCAACCCGGCCTCGACCGCCTCCACAGCGGCTGTCCGGCCGGCCTGCCGGGCTGCGTCGAGCTGGTGGAACTCGAGGAGGCCGACTCCCTCGGCGCGGGGTTTGATGACGAGGTCGGCGTGGCGCCGGGCAGCCTCCGAGGTGTTCGCGCTGCCGAGCAGCAGCACGCGCGTGAGCGTCTCGCCGAGGCTGGGAGGTCGCTCAGCGCGGGTTCGTCTCCGCGCAGGTCGCTCCGCGCCGGCTCCTGCGTGCGTCCCTCGCCGGCCGGTCGCCTGGGGGTCGAAGGTCGCCTTCACGTCGACCGCGATGATCGGGCCCTCGCCGAGATCAGCCATCGCCCCGACTGGGAGGTTGTCGACAAGCGACCCGTCGATGAACAGCTCGCGCCCGCGCGCCTGTGGCGGAGCCATGACCGGCAGACACATGCTGAAGCCGACGGTCTCCCACAGCGGGCCGTATCGCTCGAGCACGAAGCGTCCGCTGCGCAGCTCGGTGCAGCCGCACATGAAGCTGCGCGGCAGCTCCTCGATGGCAATCTGCTCCGAACGTTCGATGCAGCATGGCTTTGACACGCTCGCCGCGTATGAGCGAGTGGCGCGGGACCGTGTAGTCGCCCAGCGGACGGCTGCTGGACCCACTCCTCAAAGCAGCACGCGTCGATCTCGTCGCCCTCTAGCCCCATCGCAAACAGCGCTCCGACGAACGCCCCCATACTCACTCCCAGCACGCGGTCGATACTCACTCCGGCTGCTGTCAGCTCCTCGAGGACCCCGATGTGCGAGAACGCCCGCGCGCCGCCGCCTGAGAGCACGACCCCGACCGAGCGGCCACTGAGCCGCCGGGCGGCGCGCTCTAAGTCGGAGTCACGCTGGGCCTCGCGCACCACGTGAGACTCGATCGGGTCGAGCAAGGCGGCCCAGGCCTCCAGTGCCCCCGATCCAGGCGCTACCTCGTAGGCGACCAGATCGCAGCCGCGCAGATCGCGGCGTCCGCGAAGCGTGTCGGGCACGGAACCGCCGGCGGTGACGGCGAGGATCCGGTCGGCCTGCTGCACGCAGAACTCGCTCCACGGGCTATCCGAAAGAATCGATCCGCCGTCGAGCACGACGATGTCATGCCGGGCCTCGGCGTTGTCGAGCAGCGGGCCGTAGACGCTCGCCGGCTCGGCGTCCTGCGCGGGCGCGGCGACCTCGTTGCCACCGAGCAGCACCGAACCTAGGTGGCGCTGAAGGGCCGCGACGAGGCCAAGGGCGAGCTCGGCCACCGGCACGCGATCGTCGAGCGCGAGGAGGGCCACTGTGGTTGGCCGCGGCCGCGCGGTAGACACGGCCGCATGCGTTGCACGCAGCTGCTCGCCGAGCGCCCGGTTCAGGGCCAGCGACAGCGCGGGCGAGCCATGCAGCAGCTCCTCAAAGTCGCTGCGTTCGACCACGAACAGATCGCTGGCTCGGCCAGCCCGCACCGATGCCGAGCGCGGCGAGTCTGTCAGCAGCGCGAGCTCGCCGAGTGCGTCACCGCGACCGAGCTCGCGGATGACCGCGTGGGCCGTCTCGTCGAAGACCTCCAGACGGCCGGCGCGCACGACGTACATCGCCTCCCCGGGGTCGCCTTCCCGGAAGAGCCACTCGCCGGCGCCGATCCGCACTGCCCGCGCACGCGCAGACAACGCCTCGCACAGGGAGGAATCGAGGCCAGCGAAGAGCGGAACTCGGCCGAGGAAGTCCGCCGCGGACTCGGCAAGCGGCGCGCGCGGCGTCGACGCGGCGTCGATGCTGATGGCGCGGCGAGCCCGTGGACGGGGACGCTCACGCGGAGCCGCGGCAGGCGCCCGCAACACCAACCTGGCGGCGTCGCCGAGCGAGGGCGCCTCGGTGACGACCCTCCCGACGAGCAGGCACCCAACGCCGGCGGTGAACAGACAGGCGGCGCCGAACTTCCACGCGTCGTCGAAGGCCGCGAGCGCATGCAGAGGCGAAGGTGTCCCGATGATCGCCACTACGAGCGCCACGCCCAGTGCGGCCCCGACCTGGCGCGATACAGAGTTCAGCCCGGTGGCTGTCGCAAAGCTCTCGCCGGGCGCCGACGCCACTGCCGCGCCGCTCAGATTGGGAAACAGCGTGCCGGCGCCAATGCCGAGCAAGACGATCCCCGGAAGCCACTCCGTCAGGAAATGCGGCGTCGCGCCCACCCGCTCGATGAACCACACCACCGCGCCGCCCCAGATGAGCCCTCCGGCGACGAGCACCGGGCGGTGGCCGATTCGCTGCACGAGCCTGCTCGTCGGGCCGGCGACCGCGGCGGCCACGAACGGGCCCGGCGTGAGCGCGAGCCCTGCTTGCAGGACCGTGTACCGCCACACGCCGGTGAGAAAGAGGACGTTGGTGAGCGTGTAGCCGTAGAAGCCCGCCGCGGCGATGATCGTCATGCCATTGGCCGCGCTGAACGTGCGTATCCGCAGCAGCTGAAGGTCGACTATCGGAGAGCGATGCCATGTGCAGCGCCACAGGAAGGCGGCACCGAGGACAACGGCGGTGACAAACGCGCCGACAATGCGCGGGCTGCCCCAGCCCCACTCTGACCCCTTGACCACGCCCAGCACGAGCGCGGCGATCGCCAGTGCAAACAGCAGTGCGCCCAGGAGATCGGGCAGGCGCCTGCGACCCGGGGCGCGGCTCTCAACCAGGTGACGTCGTGCCAGCACGATCGCCGCGACACCGATCGGCAGGTTGACGAGAAACACAAGCCGCCAGTTCGCCGCGGCTACGAGCAGCCCGCCAAGGGAAGGCCCCAGGCCGGCCGCGGCTGCGGCGACGGCGGAGAGCAGCGCCACGGCGTGTGAGCGGCGCTCGGCAGGGAACGCATGCAGCACGAGCGCCAGCGAGGAGGGCACGAGGAATGCCGCTCCGAGCGCTTGCACCACGCGAAACACCACCAGCGAGCCGGCCGAGGGGGCTGCCGCGCACAGCAACGAAGCGCCCGTGAACAGCTCGAGGCCAAAGACGAACACCCGCCTTCGCCCCAGCAGGTCGGCGATGCGCCCGGCTGCCACCAGGAAGGCCGCAAAGACGATGTTGTAGGCGTTCAAGATCCACGACAGGGACTGGATCGAGGTCCCCCTGAACGAGCGCGCGATGTTGGGAAACGCGATGTTGACGATCGTCGCATCGACGAACGCAACCGCCGCGCCCAGCGAGGCGATGGCAAGCACCCTTCGCGGCGAAGGTGCAACGCGACGCATGGCTGCAGCCCCGCCGAGCGCACGCTCAACCGCGAGCGAACGCTGGCTCGCGGCGGCCGGCATCGCCGAACGGGGCGAGCTTTTAGACACCGAGGCGTCCCGGTAGGTCGGGATCTGCGGCAAGCGCCTTCCTCGCCGCCTCTCGGCCGAGCTCCCGCACGCGCGCGATCGCGCGCCATTCCATCAACCCGATGCCGTCCACGTGCGGCGTGATGACGAGATCGGCGTGCAGCCGCGCAGCCGCGACCGTGTCGACGCTGCCCACGGTCAGCGTACGCAGGATCGTCTCGGCCAGGCCGGGGACCTCCGCCTCGCTGCCCGTTAGCGCGCGCCGCACGGGCCGGGCGAGTCGTGCCAGGCCTGGCCGATGTGCGCGCTGGAAGCGCCCGATCCCGCCTGTGACGTCGACCGCGATGACGGGGCCCTCGCCCGTACGTGCCATCGTCGCCACGGGCAAGTTGTCGAGCACACCGCCGTCCACCAGGAGGCGGCCGTCTCTCCCGGCCACCGGTGGGAACACGCCCGGAATGGCGAGGCTGGGGTATACCGCGTCGACCACCCGACCGGTGCGGTGTACGACCGGCTCGCGCTCCACCAGGTCGCAGCTCAGGCAAAAGAAGCGCAGCGGCAGCTCCTCGATCTGCCGCTCGCCAAAGGCGTCATCGAGCAGCCGGCGCGTCTTGGCGCCGCGGAGCAGCGAGAACGCCGGAATCGTGAAGTCCCTGGTGGGGTTGGTGGCGCGAAAGCCGCGCTCGAAGGTCTCGTACACGTCTGCTGGCCCAAGACCCATAGCGGTCGCCGCCGCAACCAGCGAGCCGAGGCTCACGCCGGCGACGCGATCGAAGCGCATCCCTGCCGCGGCAAGCTCCTCGAGCACACCGAGATGGGCGAACGCGCGCGCCCCGCCGCCCGAGAGCACCACGCCAAGCGAGCGACCGGCAAGTCGCCGAGCCGTCGCCTCAAGCGCCGCACGCCGCCGCCCGGCGTCGACGATCACCTGTACCTCTCGCGGCTGCAGCTGAGAAATCACCCCGCTCGCCACCGACGGGCCGAGGACGACAAGCTCGCAGCCTCGCAAAGCCGTCGCCTGCTCGAGCCATGTCCCATCGGGCTCCCCGGTGGTGACGGCGACGACGAGGTCGGTCTCGTGCACGCACAGTCGGGTCCATTCATCGTCGGGCGCCATTCCGCCTCGTAGGACGACTCGGTCGGCATCGCTCTCGGCTTGATCGATTGCGGCGAGCTCACCCGTACTGAGGCGAGCCACCGACCCATGAACGGTGAGCGCATCAGCCAGGCCCTCAGCCACCTCGGCGACCGGCGCGCCGGCGTCCAGGCCGACGACCGCAATCGTTCGCGGAGGCGTGGCTGCAGCGATCGGCGTGCGGCTGGCCGCCAGCTGGGCCCCCATCGCGCGTGTGAGACCCAGCGCGAAACTCGGCGCGTCCTGAATCAGCGCCTCAAACCCGGCGCGCCTTAGCTCGAGCAGCTCCGTGTCACGCCGCGCACGCGCCGACGCCGAACGGGTGCCCTCGCGCAACAGCGCCAGCTCGCCGAGCACGTCGCCCCGGCGAAGCACGCGGATCAGCGCCTCCGGCGGCCGCTCGTCGATCACCTCAACGCGGCCGCTACGCACGATGAACGCGCTGTCGGCAGCTTCGCCCTCGCGCATAATCCAGGCGCCGGCACGCACGCGCACCTCCTCGACCTCGTCGGCGAGGCGCTCGAGGAGCTCCTCGGAGAGGCCTGCGAGAATCGGGACGTTGCGAAGGAAGGCAGCGGTACGCATCAGATCGCGGCGACCAAGGCGGCACCAAGCAGGCAGAGAATATGCAGGTTCTGGTCCACCGCACGCGAGGACCAGGAAGCGACAGACCCGGGACTGCCGGTTTCAGGGCGAGCGAGCCTCCGAGCAAGGGCCGCACTAACGCTCGGATCGGACGAACGCAGCAGTAGGGATGGCCAATGGAAGTCACCCGTGCTTCGGTCCTTCTGATGGCGGGCGTCGGCCGCGTCGAGGCGCGCGACCATGTTGGCGCTGACGTCGAGCACATTCTCGAGCTCTGTCGCACGCCGCTCAGCTGAGTCTCGCGCGCCGCCCCTCGGCCGGTCATGCCATGGCCGCCGTCCCTCTCAGCCCGCGTTCCGTCCACGCAACGCCCGCATCCCACTCGGCTTCCCCACAAAGGCATCCCAGCCGCTCAGCGTCGCTGCACTCCGTGCACTCCGCTTCGCAGCACACAGTTGCACTGCATAGTGCTGTCTTTGCTATTTTGCGAGAAGGATGCTCTCGATCGGCAAGATCGCCCTCGGCCAGCACCGCTACTACGAGCGCCAGGTCGCGGGCGGTGGCGACGACTACTACTCAGGCCGTGGTGAGGCGCCCGGAGAGTGGGAGGGGGCCGGGGCAGAGGCGCTGGGACTCTCAGGGCATGTGAGCGCCGAGCAGTTCGGAGCGCTGATCGCGGGGCTCGATCCCAGAGACCCCGGTGTGC
This sequence comes from uncultured Solirubrobacteraceae bacterium, assembly GCA_963767655.1. Taxonomy (GTDB): domain Bacteria; phylum Actinomycetota; class Thermoleophilia; order Solirubrobacterales; family Solirubrobacteraceae; genus Palsa-744. The sequence continues at coordinate 366,096 of CAVYET010000003.1, forward strand.
GCCTGCGGGCCTCGCAGCGCGACCCCAAGGTCGCGGCCCTCGATCTGACGTTTTCTGCGCCGAAGTCGCTCAGCGTCCTGTTCGCCGTCTCACCCGAGGAGTTCTCCGGCGAGCTCCTGGCCTGCCACGAGGAGGCGGTCAGGGCCGCCCTCGAGTATCTGGAGGCAGAGGCCGTGATGGTGCGACGCGGTGAAGGGGGAAAGCACGTCGAGCACGTCGAGGGTCTGATCGCAGCCGCCTACCGCCACCGCATGAGCCGGGCGCTTGACCCGCAGCTGCACACCCACGTCGTCGCCGCGAACCTGGCGCGTGGAAGCGACGGGCGCTTCACGGCTCTGCACGGCGCGCCTCTTTATCGGGCCGCGAAGACCGCCGGCTTTCTCTACCAGGCACACCTACGTGCGCTGGTACGCGAACGCCTCGGCCTTCAGTGGGGCGAGGTGTACAGGGGCGCCTCAGAGCTTGAGGGCGTGAAGCCCCCGGTGATCGAGCACTTCTCAAAGCGCCGAGGAGAGATGCTCCGTGCGGCGCAGGAGGGCGGGATCGGCCTGGAGACGAAGGCCGCGGCGGAGAGCGCGGCCCTTGCGAGCCGCGATCGCAAGCAGTATGGGATCGAGACCCACACCTGGCGAGAGGAGGTCCGCTCGCGCGCCGCAGAGCTCGGGCTGGGCGCAGAGGAGCTCGACGATCTGTTCAGGGAGGGCTCCGAGCGCCCCGTCGGGGGCCTGATCGAGCGCGACCAGGCGGCCGAGCGGAGCCTCGGTGACCGCCTGGCCGGCCCGGAGGGACTGACGGCTCAGAGCAACACCCTCGATGAGCGTGCGGTGCTGCAAGCGTTCGCGGCTTCGGCCATACAGGGCGCCCTCGTAAGCGACGTGCGCGGGCGCGCCGAGCGGTTCGCCGAGCGCCCAGACATCATCCGAACCGACCGCGGTGAGATGACGACCGTCGAGCTCGTGGATTGTGAGCGGCGCCTGATCGCGGCCGCGGTCGGCCGCGCGGGTGAGGGGACCGGCGTCGTCGATGCCTCGCTACCCGAGAGGGCGATCGCAGGTGCCCAGCGTCCGCTGACCGAGGAGCAGGCGATCGCCGTGCGTACGACGGTGAGCGCTGGGCACGGGGTCACCGTCATCCAGGCGCTCGCCGGGACCGGCAAGACCTACACCGCGGGCGTGCTGCGCGAGGTCTATGAGAGCGCGGGCTTCCAGGTGCTCGGCGTGGCGCCGACCGGCCGCGCCGTGCGCGAGCTCGCGGAGGAGGCCGGGGTGAATGCGCGCACGCTTGACCGATTGCTGAACGACCTCGAGCTCGGCGACGAGCTGCCGCGAGGATCCGTCCTGATCCTCGACGAGGCGGGGATGGCCGCCACCCGGCCGAGCGCTCGACTGCTCGAGGCTGCCGAGACAGCAGGCGCGAAGGTGATCGCGATCGGCGACCCCGGCCAGCTAGCGTCGGTGCAGGCAGGCGGTTGGCTCGGGGCCGTGGGGCGCGAGCTTGGAGCCCTGCGGCTCGCGGAGGTCATGCGCCAGCGCGACCCGTCCGAGCGCCGGGCGCTCGCCGCCCTGCACGAGCGTCTTCCACAGCACTATCTGGACTGGACTGAATGGGCTGGACGCATCGACACGTTGGGCGACCCGGAGGGCGCGTGCGAAGAGGCACTCGATGAGTGGGCGCGAGCGAGCGCAGAGGTCGGGCCGGCGCAGGCCGTGATGATTGCCAGGGACAACGGCACGCGCGCGGCGCTAAACGACGCAGCCCGAGAGCTGTGGAGGGCTCTCGGGCTGGTCGGCGAGGAGCACTCATTCGGCCCCGTCGAGATCGCCGTGGGCGACCGCGTGATCTGCCGGCGCAACGACCGCCTGATCGACGTCGACAACGGCATGCGCGGGACCGTGCGCCACCTCGACGCCGATCGCGTGCTCATCGACACCGACTCGGGGCTCGTGCGCGAGCTGCCCGCCGCCTACGTCTCAGAGCACCTCGAGCACGCCTACTCGCTGACCGGCCATGGGATGCAGGGCGGAACCGTCGAGACGGCCGTCGTTGTGGCCTCGCCCCGGGACCTCACGGCGGGGTGGAGCTACACCGCGCTGTCCCGCGCGAGGGGGCAGACGCGTCTTCTGATCTACGACCACGACGTCGCTGAGGGCCGCGGCGAGTTCGCGCCCGCAGAGCAGACTCACACGGTGGCGGGCAGCGATCTCCTCGCCCGTGTACAGCGGCACATGCTCGAACGCGACGACGAGGACCTTGCGATCGAGCAGCTGTCGGGTGCGGGCCGCGCGGATGACCCCGAGCTGGCGGGCTCGCGGGAGATCGCGGCTGAGCTTCCACAGGAGCGCGGCGCCGCACTGGCAGAGTCTGCGAAGCCGGCCGTGGTTACCCGGGCGCAGCTGCGCGAGCTGGGCGAGCGCGTCGAGCAGCTTCAGGCGCAGCTTCGGGCGCTGCCGCTTCGGAAGCTTGAGCACATCGAGCACTACGACGAACGTACGCTCACGCTTCTAGCCCAGCGCGAGCGCCACGCCAAGCGGCTCGCCGCACTGCCGGAGCCGCATCGGCGGTTCGGACGCGTGCGCGATTCGCACGCCGACGAGCGCGACCGGCTGACGAGCACGGTTGAGTCGTTCGACGACGGGCTTCACCACGTGCGCACATTGCGCAGCGAGGTCGCGCGCGAGCTGGGCGACGTGCCCGAGGTACGGGCCGAACGCGACGGGCTGGCAGAGGCGCTCAGCCAGTCCGTTAGCGAACGGACCGCGGTCCGCGATGAGCTCATCGAGCGCGAGCTGCATGCATCCGGGGCATGGGTCAGGGACACCTTCGGCGAGCGCCCCGATGGACTGCGGGCCGGTGAGGTGTGGGAGCACGGTGTGCGGCTGGCCGCGCGTTATCGCGTGGAGCACGACATCACCGGCGCAGGCGATGCGCTCGGGCCACAGCCCGGCCAGCGCGAGGAGCAGCGCGAGTGGGAGCGTGCTCACAAGGCGATCGCGCGGGACCAGCGACAGCTCGGCCGCGATGTCGGGGTCGAGCTCGACATCGATCTCGGGATCGGGTTCTGACTCTCTACTTGTCGGGCCGTGTGTAGTTCTGAAGTAGTGTTGTATAATGCTGGGCATGGCGATGGCTTCCCATGAGCGCAACTTCTCCGACCTGCTGCGCAAATCGGGCGAGGTACTGGAGGAGGTCGACCGGCACGATGTGCTGCTGCACCGCAGAGACGGTCACGACCTGCTGCTCGTCAGAGCGGACCGCGAGGAGACGGTGCGCAACGCGGTTGGAGCCGCCTCGAGTGTGCTGGCACAGCTGGCGCGCACCCATCTGCACGAGATGGCGGAGGGATTGCCCAACGCATTGCCGTGGCTGCGGATGCTGCCCAACAGCGATCTGGAGCAGTTCACCAAAGAGTTCGCGGAGGTTGCCGAGGCCTGCGGATCGCTCGGATCCTTTGACCGGCTCGGCTTGCTGCTCGCCGAATGGCGCGGGACCGCCTACGCTTGGTCGCGCCCTGAGGTGCTTGGAGCGCTGCAGGCAGACCACGCTCGGGAGGACTTCGACGAGCCGGTTCCCTCGCCGCGGTGAGCAAACGCGGCTCCCGCGTGCCGCGCCCGCCGGTACCCCCGCAGTGGGACCTGCGCTTCGCCAACAAGGCCGCAGCAGACAATTGGGAGAAGCTCTGCAACGTCGCGGCGGGTAACTGCGCCGAGATGCATGCCCGCCTCACCGAGGACCCTCGACGTCGCGTCAACCCCGACCGGCACCATCGCCTCAAGGGCGAGCTCGCGAGCGGTCGGCACGACGGCAAGGAACTCGAGCAATGGCAGTACGAGGTCACCGGCGCCGGCCGAGTCTGGTTCCTGATCGACGATGTGAGGCGTCGTGTGCTGCTCACCGCCGTCACGCTCGGCCATCCTTCAAGCACAGATAGATAGCTCTGCGCGAGCAGCCAAACGGGGGTGGCGGCCCATCTGGGCCGGGCGCGGCATCGCGTTCGGTCACTATCTTTGCTAATTTGGGTGATATGGGGACCCTACGGGCAGCGCGGCACGGCAAAGGACAGCGTCCCGCGTCCATCGTGAGGTCGCCGTGAAGGTCGACGAGGAGTACATCGCCGGACAGGGCGCAGAAATCCTGCGCGAGCCGCTGCTGGACGCTGAGAAGGCGGCGAGTCTGCTGGGGATCCCGCGCTCGTCGATCTACGCCTATGCGAAGCGCGGAGAGCTGCCGCACGTCAAGATCGGCAGGCACCTGAAGTTCATCCGCAGCGACCTCGAGCGCGTCTTGGTCGAGCGACGCGTTGGGATCTAGCGCCCGAACTCGACCAGCGGGGCGCTCGACTCTTCCGCGAACGCCGCCGAGATCTTGGCCGCGTCGGAATCCTGCGGGTAGAAGGCCGTGTAGATCTCGGTCGTAGCGAGATCGGAGTGCCCCATCCACTCCTTGATCGCTGTCTGCGGGACACCCTTGGCGGCGCAGACCGTTCCGAAGGTGTGCCGTAGGTCATGGATCCGGATGCGCTTGAGCTCCGCCCGCTCGAGCGCCTCATAGAAGCGCTGTCGAAGCGCGTTGGCGTCCACATGCCGGCCTTCCCGTCCCGCGAACACGAGACCGACGTCGGACTTCACGGGCCCGGCCTTGGAATGCTCGGCCAGCGCGCGAGCGACCTCGGGCGCCATCGGCACGGTGCGCCCGGCTCCGGACTTCGGGGTGTCCGTCACGTTGCGCACGAAGCTTGACTGCACGTGGATCGAGTAGCCCACGAAGTTGACCGCGCCCCAGCGCAGATCGAGCAGCTCGCCGAGGCGCAGACCGCAGAACGCCGACACCATGAACATCACCGCGTCCTGCTCGTTGGCCTCTCTCGCGGCGCGCAGGAGCGCGTGGACATCCACGGGTCTAAGGAACTGCGTCGTTGCCAACGTCTTTCGCTTGCGCAGACGGCCGGGGCGATCCACCAGTGCCACGGGGTTGGAGGCGATGGCGCCGAGCTTCATCGCCCGCTTCATGATCCCGCTGAGACCGATCAGGTACTTGCGCTTGGTGCGCGGGCTCGCTGGCGTGAGCTGCACATGGGTCCCGTCGGCGAGACGCCGGATCTGGACGCCCGCGGCACGCCGTCTCTTGGCCTCCGCCGCCGAGAGCCGTCGTTCTGCAGCCAGACCCTCGATCCACTGCTCAAGACGCTCCGTGGTGATGGCCGCCACCGGAGTGCTGGCCCCCAGGTCTCGGCAGATTCGGTCGCACACATTGCGGTAGTCGCCAAGGGTCGAGTGCTTGACCTCGTTGTCGACCTTGACCCATCGCAACCAGTGGTCACACGCCTCGCGCAAGGTCATTGACGCGGTGGATGGCCTGGCCCTCCTGCGCGGGCGCTTCGGCGCCGTGGCGAGCATCTCGCGCAGCACCTCTTCCGCCTCCGCAGGGGTCAGATATCCCTCAGGCTTGCTGCCATCACGCGCTGCCCACCTCACAGCGCCCCGCGGTGTGCGCTTGCCCGAGTCCTTCACCCACGCTGGGCCGAGCTTGCGCTGATGGCGCCCCTCGGCATCCCGCAGGAGCGCGTAGAACGCGCGGTTGCCGCGCTGGCCCTTGACCTGCAGATGGCCGGTGGCCCGAACCGAACCCTGTGAGTTCAATCGAAGCTCCTCTCGCCGCTGTATTCGCGCACCACGCCACTCGAGCCGGGCTCTCTTGGAGTGCGGCCGTGTTCCCTCCGTGTTCCCAAATCGGCCATACGAACTAGACGAGCAACGACAAAACCGCATGGGAAAGCCCTATTTTACAGCACTTCGCGCCGCGTGGCCAGAACTTTTAATCCGGTGGGGCGGGTTCGAGTCCCGCACGGGGCATCTGGAAAAGCCCAGCACAGAAGTGGATTCTGGGATTCTGCGACAGATCAGCGCTATGTTCTTCTGCGCTGCCTCTGCGACAGAGGCTTTCATCCGATCCAGTAATCATCCGGACGCTTTTCGAGGCTTCCGACGGGGAGTCGAGTTCTTAGTCGGCCCCTTCGACGTGTCGGGGGTTGACCGCTCGTGCGTAGGCACTTTGGTGCCGTCGGCTCGGATGTAGGAGTGGACGTAAACGATCTTCTTGCCCTTCGCCGTCTCTGCCATCGCGCTCTCCTTCCCGGACACCTGACTTAGCGTCGCGCATAGCCCGACGTCAACGCGAGGTTACTACCAGACACGACCTCAGCTCGTAAGCGCGCCGGTCCCGTGGTCAGCGCCAAGCCACGCTAAAGGGTGCCCTGTGCCTCGCGAGCTCGCGATCATCGGAGCACCGACGCGTCGTCGACCGCGATCCCAACGACGCTTGCGACTCTGCCCAGGTCAGCATCGTGGGAGAGCAGAGTCGCTCCTCGACGCCAGGCCACCGCGGCGATCATGCAGTCGAGCAGTCCGCGCGGAGTGACGCCCACCGCGCGACATCGCCGGTAGATGTGCGCGGCCCCCTCGAAGTCCGCGACGACGTCGAACGTAAGGAGCTCGAAACGCAAGAGGAGTCGACGCAGACGCTGCTCTTGGGCGTCGTCGCGGGTCCCCGCCAGCAGCTCCATGAAGACAGGCTCGGTGATCGCCAGCGGGCCATCGCCTTCGATCAACCGAGTGACGCGCCGGTCCACTGGGCTTCCGGTCGCACGGTCGTACTCGACCCACGCGGACGTGTCGGCGAGTATCACGCCGCTTAGCGTGGCTGCTGGTCGGCCGGTAGCTCGGAGATGACGCGCGCGCCGCGCATCGCGAGCGCCTCATCGCGCGAAAGCGGCTGTCCCGCCAAGTGACGAAGCGCGAGATTCACTGCCGCGGTCTTGGTTCGCAAGCCATATCTATCCATGATCGCTTGGACGTAGTCGTCGTTCAGCTCTATATTCGTGCGCACGGTAGCCATACACGTAGTATACACACAACGTGTACGATACGTGTATCTCACCCGAAGCCTCGTTGTGGCCGTCGAAGATGGGGAGCACGCTGTGACGCTACAGCCTGGCGAGCGCTAGCCGTGACGCCAGACAAACGCCTTGGCCTTGTCTTGGTCATCAACGTGGTCATGGTCCTTGGACTCGTCGGCGTGGGCCTGGCAGCCAATTCGCTCGGCGTGCTGGCCTCGGGCGCTGACTATCTCGGCGATGCGCTCGGAACGGGCCTAAGTCTTATCGCGCTGCGAATTAGTCGCCACCCGCACGGGCATCCACGGGCTACCTCGTTCGCAGCCCTAGTGAATGCGACCCTTCTGCTGTTTGTGACCTTGGCGGTGATCGTTGAGGCGCTGCACCGCCTTAGCACGGGAGCCCCATCCATCGATGGCCTACCGGTGGTTCTGGTGAGCGTGGTGGCGGCTGCGGCCATGATCGGCTGCGCGCTGATCCTGGGAGACGTACACGGCGACCTCAACATGCAGTCGGTGATGCTCGACACCGTCGCCGATGCGGCGGCAGCCATTGGGGTGGCGGTCAGCGGAGCGGCGATCCTCATAACCGGAGGACTCTTCTGGCTAGATTCAGTCGTTGCCCTCATCATCGCTCTCGTCATCGGCTACCACGCCGCGAGGCTGATTAGGAGCGTGCTCGCCGACCTCCATGGGAAGGCAGCTGCGTCGTAATCGGTGAAAGAGCTGGCCCTCGCTCATAGACTCGCTGGGAGTGGATCAGATCACGCTCGATGGCTGCACCGCCAAGGCCGACCGGGCCGAGGTACAGGCGCAAGCCTTCACCGACGAATGGCGCAGCTTTCGCGAATCGAACCCCTACCCCTCATGGGTGGAGATTGAGAAGGAAACGGGATGGCATCACATCTGGTTCGACTTCTCCACACCAGCGCCGTCAAGCATCCCCGTCATCGTCGGCGAGTTCGCGCACGACCTCCGCTCAGCCCTCGACCATCTTGCGTGGCGCGAGGCTGTAGAGCGGGTTGGGGTCGCTCGGGCGGAGGCCGTCGCCAACTCGATCAAATTCCCCGTCACCAAGCGAAGCGCCGACTTCGAGTCGGCGCAAGCCCTCGAATACGTTAGCGACGAGGCCCGGGCAATCATGGAGCGCCACCAGCCGTACAAGCGAAGGAATAGCAACGCCCTTGCACTCCTGTACTGGTTCAACCGGGAGGACAAGCACCGCACCGTGCAGACAGCTTCGGTCTCGATGCTTCCCCAACTCGGCATGCCGCCCGACTTCTTGGAGTGCAACCTCTTTGTGCCCATCCTCGACTGGAACATGGCTGGCCCACGGCCCTTTCACCGCCTCAAAGGCAAGACAAACGTCGTAAGCCTGCGCTTCGATCCGGCGGGGCCCGATCCGCAGGTGCGCGTGAAGGGCACACCGTACGTCGAGATAGGCTTTCGCCGTATCCCTCGGCCACTTCGGGGTATCGAGCTTGAGCAGACGGTCCAGGCAGTCCGCGCGGTCATCGCAGACTTCGCCGATCTCCTGCCATCGAGGCCGGATCACCCACTACCGGGCGATGGCCCTCGGCTATTCGTCAACCCTTTCGTCAGCTCCTCCTAGCCACTTCCTCGCCGCCTGGCGCGAGAGGGAGCGGGCGCATCCTGCACATTCGCAAGAGCGCGAGCCGTGCCACTCCCGGCGTAGCCGTTGGCTACGGGATACTTGAAGACGCGCGCCCCCGTGTCGCACCCGCACCGCTTTTTGGCTTGGGCTGCCAGTCCTCGACGAACCTGCGGTAGGCGGTCTCGATCTGCTCGGCGAACTCGCGCTCGTGCTGGCTTTCCTTCTTGGTCTCGTGCACGCGTGGGCCTGAATAGCGGCCCCGGCGCCAGCCTTCCTCGGTCTTTAGCTCGAGCGCGCGCAGCTTGCGGCGGGTGAGCGAGGGGCGCCCGAAGGCGTAGTCCTGTCCGCGGGTGAGCAGGTGCCAGAAGAGCACGCTCAGCTTTCTGGCGGTCGCGACGAGCGCGATCTGCGTGCCCCGGCGGGCGCGCACGCACGCGCTCATAGAAGGCGCGCAGCGGGCCCGGCGTGCGGACCGCGACCCAGGCGGCCTCGCAGAGCATGTGGCGCGCCTCCGCCGAGCCCTGCTTGGAGATCCGCCCATGCCGCGCCGGCGCCTCACCGGACTGGCGCACCCGCGGGTCCAAACCGACATAGGAGACGAGCTTCTTCGGCGAGTGAAAGCGGTGAATGTCACCGGCGACGGCCACGAACGTAGCGGCCGAGACGAGGCTCACCCCGGGGACGGTCATCAGCCGGCGGATCGCCTGCGATGAAAGATTACGAGTCCCGCGATTGCGGGCCAGTTGGCTCGGTATGGGCGAGTACCGTGCACCTAAGTGCGTCCGGAAAGGGTCGAATCTGTCGAGTTGGGGACAAGGTTCGGGACAAAGAACGTCCGCCCCCGCGGTCCGAACGAGCCCCACTCCCAGCCGGGTGCCCGCCGCTCACGCGCCGTCGTCGCCAGCCTTCCTTCCGTCGTCTGAAGGAGTAGTGCCGCCCCTCCGTGATCCAAGCCACCTTTGCCGTAGTTAGCCCAGTGGAGTGGTACGTGGTGTAGCATGATCTGTGCTACGGTGGCGAGCGATGGCAAAGTCGCTTCACGTTCGCCTCGATGATGCTTCCGTGGCCGCGCTCGACGTGGTTCGTGCAGACGGGCTGACCGACTCTGAGGCGGTGCGCACAGCGCTGCGCGAGGCGGCGGCGCGGCGACGGGCACGCTCGGCAATCCGCGAGGAGGTCCGACGCGTGGCCGCCGATCAGAGCGATCGCGAGGAGATGCGAATCGTCCGCGAACAGATGACCGAGCTCGCGCCACCAACCAGCGGTTGAATTGGTTCGCGGCGAGGTCTTCCGGCTGCCGTCAGCCCGCGGTTCGCGCGGACGCGAGCAGCGTGGCGCCCGCTACGCCGTTGTTGTGCAAGCCGACGAGTTTCTCGACCTCAGCACCACCCGGGTCGCGCCGACTTCAACGAGTGCCCGGCCGGCCAGCTTTCGCCCGACGATCGACATCCGCGGCGAGCAGACGCGGGTCCTTGTCGAGCAGACCACCGTCGTTGACCCCCAGCGCCTCGGACGATCCGCCGGGCACCTCGACGCGGGTGAGTTGCGTGCCGTCGACCACGCGCTTGCCCTGATCCTTGGCCTCTGACAGCAGAGGACCTGCGCGGGCTCGCCGCGCACGAACCAGTTGCACTCTTTCGAGCGAGTTCGTTCTCAGAGCGGCAGCACGCCCCTCCCTCACGGTCCCCACCAGACCACAAGTTGTTACGAGCGGGCAGATTGCCCCGTGTCTCAGGGCCTCCCTCGCGCGTGCCACAGCTCCTTGAGCGCAGCTCCGCGAGTCCGGGAGCGACGGCGATGCGGCCACCGCCCGGACCCCTTCATAACGAGAGGCTCGTCGAGAGCTCCCATTACCCGCGACGCCTATAAGATCTCCCAGTGGGAATCAGGGGAGATCGCCTCCTGCCGCGGTTGCGGTCGCCGCGTGACCGGACCGGCGCGTTTGTCAACTATGCGCGCACTGTGACGACCGTGCCGGCGGGCTGGCGCGAACCCTCCAGTGAGGAGGAGGTCGCCCGCTGCGTGATCGAGACCGCGAGCGAAGGGCGGCGGCTTCGCGTGGTCGGCGCCGGCCACTCCTGGAGCGGGGTAGCGGCGCCCGAGGCCGACGGCGTGGCAGTGACGCTGGACCGCTTGAGCGGCGTAGTGCACGACGCGGATGGCTCCGTCAGGGTGCGCGCGGGCACCCGCCTACGCGCTCTCAACGAAGCGCTCGCCCGCAGGGCCCAGGCGCTGCCCATCCTAGGATCGATCGCGCAGCAGTCCATAGCCGGTGCGATAGGCACCGGCACGCACGGATCGAGCCTGGTCCATGGAAACCTGTCGAGCCTCGTCCTCGGGGTACGCATGATCTGCGGCAACGGTTCCATCGTTCAGATCGACGGAGACGACGAGCGGCTCGCCGGCGTCAGAGTCCATCTCGGCGCGCTGGGCGCGATCACCGAGGTGACGCTACGGACCGTTCCGGCCTTCGCCCTCGCCGAGGCGGCCGAGCGCGTGCCGGTCGAGCAGGTCGGCGCTCGCGTGCCCGAGATCGGAGCCAGCGCCGAGTACGTCAAGGTATGGTGGGTGCCGCACACCCCGACCGCGCTCGTGCTGCGCTACGAGCGAACCACCGAGCCGATGACCCGCCGGCCGTCGCCGACGACGGAACGGCTCATCGAGAACTGGATCATGCATCGCTCCCTGCTGCCCGCATGTTTCGCCTGGCACCGCCGGCGCCCGCAATCGGTACCGCGCTTCAACGCGCTGATCGACCGGACGCTGGGCACCAGACCCCGCGTTGGACCCAGTGCCCTGATGTTCAGCACCCCGGACCCTGCACTGCACTACGAGACTGAGGCAGCGGTCCCCCTCGCCGCCGGGGGTGAGGCGTTCGAGCGGACCGTCAGCCTGATAGATCGCCTGGGCGTACGGGTGAACTTCATCGTCGAGCTTCGCTACGTCAGGGGAGACGAAGGCTGGATGAGCCCGGCCTGCGGCGGTGACGTCGTCCAGCTCGGGGCCTATACCGCGCTGCCCGGGCACAGGCGCGCCTACTTCGGCGCGTTCTGGGACGAGATGCGCACCCTCGGCGCCCGGCCGCACTGGGGCAAGGAGATGGATCACTCCGCGGCCGAGATCCGCGCCCTCTACCCGATGGCCGACCGCTTCAGCGCCCTGCGAGACGAGCTGGACTCCGAGCGGCTATTTGCCAACGGGTTCCTGGACCGTGTCCTCGGGGAGGACGAGCTCGCGGGCCGGTCGCTTGAGGTCGGGGCTGCCTGACCGCGAGGACCGCGAGCCAGCGGCCCGGCTGTCCAGACCGTAGGGTTCGAGTCATGAGCGCAGCGGAGAACAAGCGGCTACTGCAGGATGCGTTCGACGAGCTCGCGAACGGGAACGGCGAACCGTTCATGGACCGCCTAGGCGAGGACGTTCGCTGGACGATCGTCGGCACCACGGCATGGTCGCGGACCTACGAGGGCAAGCGGGCAGTGCGCGACGAGCTGATGCGTCCGCTTTTTGCACAGTTTTCGGACCGCTACACCAACAAAGCGACTCGCATCGTCGCCGAGGGCGACGTTGTCGTGCTCGAGTGCCACGGGAAGGTCACGACAAAGGCGGGCAAGCCGTACAACCAAACGTATTGCTACGTCTGTCGCCTAGTGGACGGCAAGGTGCGCGAGCTTACCGAGTATCTCGACACCGAACTGGTCAGCGCCGCGCTCGGTCCCCCCACTCACTGAGCGGCTGTCACCCGACCAGGGAATCGGAAATCAGAGCCGACGCGGGGACTCGAACCCCGGACCCCTTCATTACGAGTGAAGTGCTCTACCAGCTGAGCTACGTCGGCAAACGTCCTGCTAATCAGAGCTTGCGGAACCTGAGAGCAGCGACATCGCCTCAACTCTAGCCGTCCGGTACATCTCGGAGAGTCCCACCGCCGAGGCGCCCCTATCGCGGCGAATCACCCGGCCGTAGGTTCGTGCCGATCGTGGTGACCGTGCGCATAGGCAACGCACCGTCACGCCTCGTCGAACGTGGCAATCGGGTGGTTCTCGCGGAGGTACTCGGCGAACAGGGGAACGGTGAAGTCGAGCTGACCGCGCCGGGGTGCCCAGATGAGTCCCTTTCCGATCAACGCGTCTCGGTGGATCGAGACGCCCCGCTGATTCTTTGCACCGTAGACGCGGGCGACCTCGGCGGAGCGGTATGGCGGGCTCTCCAACGAAGCCATCGCGGCGAGGTAGCGCTGCTCGGCGTCGGTGGCGAGCTGGAAGCGGGTGCCGAAGAAGTTGCGCGCGAGCGAGTCGGTGACGATCTCGCGTACGGCCTCGACGTCGGCGCTCGTGATCGGTGGGCGCTCGGCGTGGTTCCACAGCTCGAGTCCGTACTCCTGGATGAAGTACGGGTAGCCGGCCGACTCCTCGACTACGCGGAGCGCGGCAGGCTCCTCGTAGCTCACCCCACGGGTGGCCGCGGGTGCGATGAGGGCGGCGCGGGCAGCGGCGGGACTCAGGCGCCCGAGCTCGTGGTACTGGAAGAGGCGATCCGCGTAGGGCTTCGCCGACATCAGCCGTACCTGCAGGTCGGGGAGGCCGGCGCCGACCATCGCCACCGGGAGTGCGTGGCGGCTGATCGCCTGGAATGCGATGCAGATCGCCGCCAGCGAGGAGGCGTCGAGGTTGTGCATCTCGTCCACCAGGAAAAGGGCACCGGCACCGGTGATCTGAGCGACCTCGCCGATCTCGCGCACGAGATCGCTGAGGTCCTGCTCGAGGTCGCCGGAGTCCGCAACCCCGGTGGCGGCCGCAACATCGAGCTTGAGCTGCACGCCGGCGGGCACGGCAACGCTGAACGCCTTGACCACGCCCAGGGCGCGGTCGACACGATCCTTAATCCGGTGCTTGCGGCTCATCTCGCGCAGCAGCCGCGCCGCCATCCGCGCAAACGTGACGCGAAAGTCTGGTTGAGATCCGACCTCCTGGACGTCGGTGGTCGCCCAGCCCGCCTCGGTGGCGAGCACGTCGAGCTCCATCAGCAGAACGGTCTTCCCCACGCCGCGCAGGCCCGAGTAGATGAGGCTGCGCTCATAGCCGCCGCCGGCCAGTCGCTCGATGAGCGACTGGAAGTTCTCGAGGTCGCGATCACGGCCGGCGAGGTTCGGCGGCTTGCGCCCCGCGCCAGGGGTGTAGGGGTTCTCCCGCTTCTGCACGGCGACGTAATTCTAGCCTTTTCTATGGACCCTTCATATCCCGATAGAAAACCATAGACTTTCTCGACGACAAGACTCAAGACCCTCGCTTTCGCGGCTCCTTTACAAGCAGCCCGCCTCGGCGGCGTAGGAGGTTCTGCCGGGATCCCCACCGAACTTCGGCTTGAAGCTCCGCCCGGTCGATTTCCGCCCGGCCGAGCGTCAAGCCCTCAGAACTGCAGCGGCCGGCCGCTCGGCACGACGAGCACCGAGCCTCGCGAGGCATCGAGCAGGGTGCGTGCAGAGCCGCTCAGGGCGACGCGGCCGGCGGGCGCGCCGGGCTGAGATCCGACGACGATCAGGTCTGCGAGGGCCCCGTCGGCGCCGACGAGCTCGGCGCCGAGCTTGGCCGCGAGCGCCTCGGCGGTCTGCTGCGCCGCGTCGTCCTCCTGCACCGAGGGCACCGCGATCGACTGAATTGCGGCGTCCGGCTGAGCCCGCAGGCCGGAAGCGGCGACGGCGACGGCGATCGTGCCTATCTCCAGCAGCCGCTGGGCCGAGGTGGAGGGTTCGGCGTGGCCCGGCGGCGTTCGGTAGTCGGATCCGAAGACGATCAGCGACGCACCCTCGGCCTGGGCCAGCTCTTCCAGCCCGGCGCCGGTGGAGGCGCTCACCACCACGTGGCGCGGGAGGTCGGGACTGCCGAGCCGCGCGGCGCCCTGCTCGAGACGGCGCTCGGCGTCGTGCTGCGCAAGCGCCTCGCGCTGCGGATCGAACTCCGGTGAGTGGCGGATGTAGGCGAGCGCCAACTTGGCCGGGTCGGCGACCAGCAGCCTGCCGAGCGCGAGCGCGTCGTCGTCGTTGTCGGTGCCGTCGTAGGAGACGATTGCCTCGCTGCTCATCGCAGCTGTCAATCCTGTGCGAGGACGGAGTCCTGCGCATTGGCCCGTTGGCCAGGAATCCGCTGCCGCGCTTAGCCACCCGGGGAGGTGACCACCCGGCTCATCAGGCGACCGCGGCCGGTTCCCGCGATCGCGCTGACTCTTGCTCGCCCTCCTGCGCCTGGGATCCGCCACGGCCGGAGAGCGGCGGCAGGCCGAGCCTGACGATCTTGCGCAGGACGCTGCCGAATTGCTTTTGCAGCGGTCCGGTGTTGTATGGGATTCCGTAGCGCTCGCAGATCTCGCGCACCTCGACCGAGATGTCTTCGTAGCGGTGGGCGGGAAGGTCCGGGAGCAGGTGGTGCTCGATCTGATGGCTGAGGTTGCCGGTGAGGACGTGGAAGAGCTTGCCGCCGGTCAGGTTGGCTGAGCCGAGCAGCTGGCGTCGTACCACTCTCCGCGCGTCTCCTCCGCGGCCTGCTGCTCCGTGAACTCGTGCGTTCCCTCGGGGAAGTGCCCGCAGAAGATGATCGTGAACGCCCACAGGTTGCGTGCAAGGTTCGCGGTCGCGTTGCCCGCGAGCACGAGCGGGAATGAGGGGCCCGAAAGCAGCGGAAAGAGCACGTAGTCCTTGAGCGTCTGGCCTCGCAGCTTGCGCCAGATGTCCCCCAGCATGCTGCGCTTCTCGGCCAACGTCGTCTCGCCGGCGACGAGCCGCTCGGCTTCGAGGTCGTGAAGCGCCACCCCGTATTGAAAGAAGATCGCGAGCAGCGCCGCGTAGAGCGGGTTGCCCAGGTAGTACGGACGCCACGGCTCCTCCTCGGACATGCGCAGCACCCCGTAGCCGATGTCGCGATCCTTGCCCACGATGTTCGTGTGGGTGTGGTGCATGTAGTTGTGCGAGTGGCGCCACTGCTCGCTGGGGCAGGCGGTGTCCCACTCGAACGTCTTGCCGTCCAGCCGTGGATCGTTCATCCAGTCGTACTGACCGTGCATCACGTTGTGGCCGATCTCCATGTTGTCGAGGATCTTCGACAGGGACAGCGCCACGGTGCCGCCGATCCAGGCCGGCGGCAGGAAGCCGAGCAACAGCAGGCTTCGACCGGTCGCCTCCAGCCCGCGCTGGGCACGGATGACCTTGTTGATGTAGTCGGCGTCACGCTCACCGAGGTCGGCGACGATGCGCGCGCGGAGCTCGTCGAGCTCCCGGCCGAAGGCCTCGAGCTGCTCGGGGGTGAGATCGGGGACGGAGGTGGACATGACTCGCTCCTTTGTCGAGGTCTTTCAGAGGTCGAACACGACGTCGCCGACCGGCACCGAGACGCATATGCGGATCTGCTCCTCGCCGGCACTCGAGATCGCACCGGTGATCACGTTGCGCACGGCGCCCGCCGTCTTGCGAGCGCTGCAGGTATTGCAGATACCCATGCGACAGCCGTGCTCCGGCGTGAGGCCGGCGTCTTCGGCCTGCTCGAGCAGCACCAGGCCGCTGTTGGCGATCTCGCGTCCGCTGCGGGCGAAGCGCACGAGCCCCTCGGGCACGCCGGCGTCGAATGTGAGCGCCGACGGCGTGAAGGTCTCGACCAGCGGCTCGGCCAGGCCGTCCTGCGCCCACAGGGCGCGAACCGACTCGATCAGGGCGGGCGGGCCGCAGACGAACGTGGCGGCGTCGCCATGGTCGCTGATCACGGATTCCAGGTGCTCGCGGCAGAAGCGACCGCTGAGCGAGGCTCTCCGCGCGCGCGTGAAGCCCCGGGCCACACGGAGGCGTTGCGCTCGGTCCACGAGCTGATCGAGCTCGGCCTGGTAGAGCGCGAGCGCGCGCGAGCGAGCGTAGTTGAGGAACCCGATCTCGCCGGCGAAGCCCTCGTCGCAGAGGGTGCGCAGCATTGCCATCACGGGCGTGATGCCGCTGCCGCCGCTGATCAGCAGCACGCGCTCGGGTCGGGGGTCGGGCAGCACGAACTCGCCCGCTGCCTGGGAGAGGCCAACGATCATCCCTGCTCGCGCGTGCCGGCGCAGGTGGCGAGACACCCTGCCCTCGGGATGGGTCGAGACGGTCAACTCGAGCGCACCTGCGGCGGCGTGCTGGGAGCCGGCGGGAGAGTAGGGCCTGCGCTCGCGGACACCGCCGATCTCGACGCTCACATCGACGAACTGGCCGGCGCGCAGTCCGCGCCAGTTCTCGTTCGGGCGCAGCGTGATCGTGGTGCTCTTGGGCGTCTGGTGGCGAACGGCCGTCACCTCGGCGCGCACCTCGTGCTTGATGAACAGCGGGCGGACGAGCTCCACGTAGCGATCGACGCCATGCGGATAGGCAAGCGCCTCGGACAGGCTCGAATGCAGCAGGCGGCGAGCGAGCCGGCCGGGCAGGCCGCTGGTGGGTGAGGCTGTCGACTCGATGCCGAGCAGTGTACAACTGTTCACAGAGTCTGGCTACACCAAATGCCCAGAATCAGCGAATCTGAGCGGCAAATAACGCTGACGGCGTAAACGCCTGTGCTCGGTTGGGAGAAAGAGCTGCGCAGGCGCGGGACAGCTCCCCGAGACGCCCAGGCGAACTGCCTGGCCGACTGCTAGTCGGCGAACTCGGCGGGACGCTTCTGCAGGAACGCGCCGACGGCCTCCGGCACCGCGCGGCCGAACGTCGCCATGATCTGCTGGCGGTCCTCGTACTCGACCGCCGCCTGCTCGGAGGGAATCTCAAGCGCCGCCCAAATACCCTGCTTGGTCAGGCGCACGCCCCAGGGTGCGAGCGACGCGATCTGCCCCGCCGCCTGCAGCGCGCGCTCGAGAAGGGCGTCCTGACCGACGACGTCGCTCAACAGCCCTATCCGCAGCGCCTCCTCGGCGTCGAACCTGCGACCGGTCAGCATCAGCTCGTGCGAGCGCGAGGCGCCGATCAGGCGGGGAAGCAGCCAGCTGGTGCCCATGTCGCAGTTCGAGACGCCGATGTTGAGGAAGGCGGCGCGGAACACCGCCTCCTGGGCGGCGTAGCGGATGTCGCAGCCGAGGGCCAGCGCGAGACCCAGTCCCGCTGCGGGCCCGTTGACGGCGGCGATCACAGGCTGGGGCAGGGCGCGCAGCCCGAGGACGAGCGTGGACATGTGCTGCTGGTTGGCCAGGCGGTCGCGAGGCTCATCGCTGCCGTCGTTGCCGGGAGCGGCCCCGTAGCCGCGCAGATCGACCCCGGCGCAGAAGCCACGGCCGGCACCGGTCAGGATGACCGCGCGAACCGAGCGCTCGCCGGCGATCCGTCGCAGCTCGACGTGCAGCGCCTCGCCCAGACCGGAGGTCATGGCGTTCAGCTCCTCGGGCCGGTTCATCGTCAGCTGGCGGACGTGGGGCGCGGGATCGTGCACGAGGAGCAGCGGTGCCATCGTCCGCATCCTATGCCGGGAGGAGCGCCGAGAGCTCGCCGAGCGTGACCTTCGCGGGCGGCTTGAAGACCACGTGCGAGCCGTTGTCGAGCACGATCACGCCGCCGTCCTGCATCCAGGCCGCGGCGCGGCGCGGTCCGCTGAGGAGCGCTGCCTTCGCCCGCACCTCGGCGATCAGCGCGCTCGGGGCGACGGCGGTCGCCTGCACGATCCCGGTGAACGCCGGGCGTCCGGTGCTGGGATCGAGCAGGTGGTGGGCCGGGCGGCCGCGGTCGTCGATCCAGCTGCGCCGACCGATGCCGCTCGTGGCCACGCCGGCGTCGGTGAGCTCGAAGCTGTGGAGGATGCTGCCGTCGAACGGACTCTCGACGTTGACGAGCCTGCTCGGCGCGGCCGAGCCGCCGATGCGCAGATCGCCTGCGCAATTGAAGGCAAGGCCGACATGGTCGGCGAGCTCCTCGGCCAGCACGTCGGCGAACATGCCCTTTGCGATCCCGCCGCTGTCGAGCAGCAGGCCGGGCGGACGCGTGACCGTGCCGGCGTCGCGGTCGACCGAGATCATGCTCCAAGCCGCTGCCGCCGCGGGCGCGGCGGCGGCTCGCGGCGGCGCGAGCTCGAGCATCCTCGCCAAGCCGAGCGGCGCGTCGTGGTCGTGCTCATAGCCGGCGGCCCTGATCTGCCCCAGCAGCGTCGAGTCAACCAGCCCTCCGCTGATGCGCCCGGCGAGCACGATCGCCTCGGCGAGCCGGGCCATCAGCGGGCTCACGGGCACGGTCTCGCGGGGATCGCCGTTCAGCAGGGAGAGCTCGCTGTCGGGCAGGAAGCGGGAGAAGCGCTCGTGCCACTCGAGCAGGCGCACGCGGGCCAGCCGTGCACCATCGCGCGCGCCCCCGGCCGAACCGGAGCCGCTGACGAGCGCCGCGCAGCGCGATCCAAAGCAGTCGAACTCCGCGATCGCCTCGCCGAGCTCGCTCATGACTGCGACGTGGTGACCGCGCTCGTCGACGAGCCGGAGCTCGATTCCCTCGACGCCTCTTCGCCGCTGGAAGAGCGTTCGCCGGACGTGCTCGAAGAGCGTTCGCCGGACGTGCTCGAAGAGCCTTCGCCGGACGCGGTCGAGGCGGGCGCGTCGGAGGTGCTGCTCGTGGAGGTGCCCACCGTGGACGATCCGCCGCTCGAGCGCGTCGAGAGGCCCGAGCTCTGGCTTCGGCGAGCGGCAGCGGTCAGTGCCGGATCGTGGCCGGAGGCGAGCTGGATGTACACGACCGAGAACGCCGCGATGAAGAGCGATACGGAGACGGCTGCGATCGCGCTGCGGATGCGACGGGTGCGTCTCTGCACCGCGGCGCGCTTGCGGGCGGCGAGCCTCATCGCGTTCGCCCGGGGGTCGGTCGAGGCGTGTGCCGGCGTGGATGTGTCGCTGCTCTGCGGGCGCATCTTCACTCCATTCTCAGACGGGGTTTGTGCAATTGACTGTCGCGCGCGTGCGTGGGGCGCTCGCCGCGGCGCTTCTTCGCCTGCGGGTTGCGCGGGATCAGCCAGCGCACGCCGAGCAGGGCGAGCGCGGGGATGGCGACCAGGCCGACCGAGACGAGAAACCAGGCGGCCCCGGCGTCGGTGCCCTCGCCGAGCGAGTGCATGAGGCCCAGAAGCCATGCGAGCGCGGCGAAGCGGTGCAGGATGCGCCAGCGCTGAGGGCCGATGCGCTTGCGGGCGTAGTAGGAGAGCCCGAGCAGCAGCATCATCCAGAAGCCGACGATCCCCAGGCCGGTCCAGGGCGTCCTGTAGCTGCTGAGGAACGGTACGACGATGTCCGCCGGGCTCAGGTGCAGGAAGCCGTCGCCGAGCAGCGAGAGGCCGTGCACCGCGAGCGCGGCGAGCGCGGCGATGGACAGGGCCTCGTGCGTCACACGCAGCTCTGGGCGACCCGCTCTCAGCAGGCGCCCGCCGAGGAGCAGGCCGGCGCACACCGAGACGCTCGAGAGGAGCAGCGCGGCGATGCCGGCCGCGCGGCTGGTGATCCAGAAGACGTGCGGGCCGGCGGCGGTGGCCGTGATTGCCGTGATGGTGCTCGTCATGGGCACATCACAGCGCTCGGGGCTTGGGGGAATCTGAGTGCACCCTGGGTTGTTCCTGGGGAGGCAGCGAGGCGGGGGACGCAAACAGCCCACGTTCCCGATCCTTCCGGGGACGTGGGCTCCTGGGTGCTGCGCGGGGAGGCGGCTCAGGCGGCGAGATCGAGCGCCGCGACGGGGGCCTGCCGAGCGGTCTGCTCGGAGCCGGCGACGCTGCGCAGCGCGGCACGGCCGGCCGCGGGCCGGCGAGGGGTCAGACGTGATGCGCTGGACATGACGTATGCCAGCAGTGCGATGAGTCCAAGGTCCAGGAGGACGTTCAGGGCGATTGCAAGCGACAGGGACATCGGTGGCCTTTCGGTTTCGGTTTGCGCTCTATGACGGGGAACTATCGAGATACGGGCTCAGGGCACTGTGCGCTTTTCCTTGGAGTTGCCTGAGGGTCTTTCCGAGTCGCGTCGATGAAGCTGCCGCCCGGGCCGAAGGCCCGGCGGCGCCGCCACCGGACATGTGTCCAACATCGCCTCGCGGAGGTAATCGGATGAAGCTTCCCTGCCGAGGTCCGGCGGCATGGGAAGCCACGTGCTCTCGTGTCCACGGGCAGCGGTAGCTCGATGAGCGACGGGCCCGGCGCCACCAGCTCAAGCGCCGGCGCAGCGACGTCGAGAGGAGCGGCCGGCGGGCACCAGGACCGCCTCAAACGGGCGCGAGCCGAGGGCAAACGCCGTGCCGGGCATGCAGCCCACGGCAAGCCGGGCAGCCACGGCAAGCCGGGCAGTCACGGCAAGCCGGGCAGCCACGGCAAAGGCCACCGTAAGGCGAGCACGCACGGCAAGCCGGGCAGCCACGGCAAAGGCCACCGTAAGGCGAGCACGCACGGCAAGGCCCACCCGAAGCGCTCGAGGCACCACAAACATCATCCGCACCGCAAGCACGCAGCTCACAAGACGCATGCCTCCGGGCTTCCCGGGGCACCCGCCCCGCCTGCGATCCCCCTCAACCCACCACCGCCCTCAAACACGCCACCTCCGTCGCTGAGCGCGCCGATCACCCTCGCCCAGGCACAGCGGCTGCTCTGGCGAGCGGGCTTCGGGCCGACGCCGGGCCAGGCCGAGGCGCTCGCCGGAGCGCCGATCGAACAGGTCGTCTTCGGGCTGACGCGGCCCACGGGCGCCGCGGTCCTGAGCGGGCCCGAACCGACCGACGACGAAGGCAACGCGCTGGCGCCCGCCGACGCGTGGGGCCAGGACCACTGCTGGTGGCTCGATCGAATGATCCGTTCCGACCAGCAGCTCATGGAGCGGATGACGTTCATCTGGCATGACTGGTTTGCCAACTCCAACGAGAAGGTCAACGACCAGCAGCGGATGCTCGACCAGAACAACCTCTTCCGCGAACACGCGCTGGGGAGCTTCCACGAACTGTTCCTGGCGGTGACCGTCAACCCCGCGATGCTGGTGTTCCTGGACGGGATCTACAACGACAAGCACGAACCCAACGAGAACTACGCGCGCGAGATGATGGAGCTGTTCTCACTCGGAGCGGACCGCGGCGCCTACAGCGAGGACGACGTCAAAGAGATGGCGCGAGCCCTCACCGGCTGGACGGCCGAATGGACCGAAAGCAGCGGCCTGCAGAACTTCCATTTCGATCCCTCGCGCCACGACAGCCGCAGCAAGACGGTGTTCGGGCAGACCGGCAACTGGAACTGGGAAGACGCGGTGCGCCTGTGCGTGACCCACCCGCTGCACGCGTCTTTCTTCGTCAGCAAGCTGTGGAGCTACTTCGTACCGACCCCGCCCGACGAAGGGACGCTCGCATCGCTGCAGGGGCTGTACACGAGCTCGAGCTTCAGCATCCGGGCGATCGTCGAGGCGATCCTCCAGCACCCGGACTTCCTCGGCGGGCCCGAGCTCGTCACGCCGCCGGTCGTCTACAACGCCGGTCTGCTGCGGGCGATCGGCCGGCCGATCGACACGACCGCGTGGGCGTGGCTGTCGGCGAGCGCCGGCCAGCAGCTGTTCTACCCGCCCAACGTCTCCGGCTGGGACTTCACCCGCTGGCTGGACACCTCGACTGCCAAGGCGCGCTGGGAAATGGCCAGCTACGTCACGGCGAAGAGCTACTCCAACCCGTGGCCGGGCGAAGGGGAAGCGAGATACAGCGAAACCGAGGAAGCCCCTGCGGCGCTCGCGAACGCCCTTGCCTACTGGGCGAACCCGCCGCTGTCCGAAGAATCCCGCAAGTGCATCGCCCAGTTCGCCCAGAGCTGCCTTGAAGGCGTAGCGACCTCGCGGTGGCAGCAGAGCCCCTACAGGGCGATCCGCCAGAACGCGCTGCGCATGCTGATCGCCACATCGCCCGACATGCAGGTGAGCTGACAATGGCCAGGAGCTGCTCTTGCAACGACTTCACCCGCGCGCAGCTGCTGCGCGCCGGCGTCGCACAGGCCGGTCGTGGCCTGCCCTCGATCGAGCCGGGAATGCCGCTGCCGGCCGGAAGCGGCATGGACAGGCGCTCGTTCATGCTGCGCTCCGTCGGGGCTGTGCTCGCCGTGTACGGCGCCTCGGCGCTGTCGCCGCGCCTCTTCGAAGAGGGCATCGCGCAGGCGGCCGCGGAAGCGCCGCCCAATCAGCCGGTCCTCGTCTCGATCTTCATGGAAGGGGGCTGGGACGCACTGTCGGTGCTGGCGCCCGTCAAGGAAGCCAAGTACCACGAACTGCGCCCGCAGCTCGGCCGCGTCGAAGGCGAAGGCGAACCCTTCAGCGAGGATGAAACGCTGATGTGGCACCCGCAGGCCAAGGGCCTCGCCCAGCTGCATTCCGAAGGGAAGGTCACCGTGTTCCCGGCGATCGGATACGACCCCCCCGACGAGAGCCACTTCACCAGCCGCCACTACTGGGAGGTCGGCGAACTCAGCGCGCAGACGCGCTCGGGCTGGATGGGCCGCTACCTGGACATCGCCGGACAGCAGGGCAACCCCCTGCAGGGTCTCTCACTGGACTACTCGCTCGCCCCGGCGCTGGCGACAGCGAAAGTGCCCGTCGCCGCCGTGTCCACCCCCTCGGACTACAACCTATGGGCCTACGGCCTGGATGAACCGCTGGCCTCTCCGACGCTCGAAACGTTCGGCCGGCTAGGCGAACTCAGCGCCCCCTCGCCCGCCCTCGCGCAGGCCCGCACAGCCTCGCTGGACACGAACATCATCCGCAACCAGGTGGCGCCGTTCGCCGAACACGAAGGCAAACCGGGCTTCACCTCGCCGGTCGAATACCCGAACAGCGGCGGGGACTTCCCGACGCGCCTGGCCGCCCTGGCGGCGATGCTCGACGACGAAGCGCTGCCGATCAAATGTGCCTCGCTGAGCGCCGTGGGCTCCTACGACACCCACTCCGACGAGAGCGAAACGCTGAGCACGAACCTCGGCCAGACGGTCGAATCGGTGGTGGCCTTCCAGCGCGATCTGGAAGCGCGCAAACTCGACGGCCGGGTCCTGATCCAGCTGTGGTCGGAGTTCGGGCGCCGCCCGCAGGAAAACGGCTCGGGCACCGACCACGGCGCCGCCGGACTCGCCTTCCTGATCGGCAGCCGCGTGAAGGGCAAGATGGTCGGCGAATTCCCCGGCCTGGGCAAACTCGATGAAAACGAAAACCTCGTCAACACCTCCGACTTCCGCGCGATGTACGCCGGGCTGCTCGGCCAGTGGTTCCAGACGGAAGCCGGCCTCGTGATCCCGGGCGCCGGCACGGGCCTCGAAGGCCCGAGCGTGTATGGCACGATCCCCCAACTGATTGCCTGATGGCGTGGCCTGCGAAGCGGATCGCGACGCTCCTTGCATGCGGATCCTGCGCGCTGGGGGTCGCGACGACGATCGCCTTCGCGGCACCCGCGCATCGCGGTTCCCATCGGCGCGCCAGGACCCCTTCGCGCGCGTGCGCGCTCAGGGCGCACACGCATCGGCGCACCAGGCACCGCGCATCCCGCTGCCGCTCCGCGCGCACCCGTCGCTCGCGCCCCGCGGGGCGTAGCGGACTACACGGCTCCACCACGACCACGAGCACGACGGGCACGAGCGGCACCGGCTCCTCGCCTGCGGCGAGCACGACGCCGGGATCCCCGGCGGAATCGAGCCCGACCACGCCCTCGCGGCCGCCGTCGATTCCCCGCGTGGAGGTGACGGCCGTGGAGTTCAGCTACACGCTCTCGCGCACGACGGTTCCCGCCGGCAGGGTGATCTTCGACTTCGTCAATCACGGCCAGGACGAACACAACCTCAACGTCCAGCCCGCGGAAGGCCCGGTCGCCGGCTCGATTGCCAACACGCCCTCGCGGGGAATGGGCGAAGAGCAGGTGATCCTGAAACCGGGCACGTACACGCTGTTCTGCTCGCTGTCCGAACACGAGAGCAAGGGCATGAAAGCGACGCTGGTCGTCGAATGAGGCCCACGGGCCGTTCGCGTGCACGCCGTCTCGTGCGCAGCAGCGCGCGTGGCGCGGTGTGACGTCAGGGCGCGTGGCGCGGTGTGACGTCAGCGCGGCTCGGCGGGCGCGTCCTCGCCCGCGGCGATCGCCCGCTCACACCAGGCGACGTCGTGCCAGCGCTCGTGCTTGTAGCCGATGCGCCTGAAGGTGCCCACCGGCTCGAAGCCCATCGCGCGGTGCAGGCCGACGCTCGCCTCGTTGGGGAGCGTCATGCCGGCGGCGACGGTGCGAAAGCCCCGCGCGGCCAGGCGGGAGAAGAGCGCCTCATAGAGCGCGCGCCCGGCACCGGTGCGCCGGCGTCCGCGCTCGATGTAGATGCTGACTTCGCACGACCAGCGGTAGGCCGCGCGGGAGTTGAAGGGACCGCCGTAGGCGTAGCCGACGACGCGGCCCTCGCTCTCGAGCACGACCCATGCGTGCGTGCGCGCGGCCGCGGCGATGCGCTCGGCCATCTGCGCCGGCGTCGGTGGGTCGCTCTCGAACGAGATCGCCGTGTTGGTCACATACGGGGCGTAGATCGCCGCGCACGCCTCGCCGTCACGCTCCGATGCATCTCGGACGTTCCGGGCGCAGTCACTCATCGCTCCTCTAGGCGACCTGCTCGAGCGCCGGGCGGCGATCGGCCCATGGCCGCGACCGCTCCAGCTGGGCGGCGAGCGCGATCAGCCTCGCCTCCTCCCAGGGCCCTGCGATGAGCTGCACGCCGACGGGCAGGCCCGCCTCGGTCCAGTGCAGCGGCAGGCTGACGGCGGGCAGAACCGGTCACGTTGCCGAAGGCGGTGAAGGAGACGCTCGCCACGACCTCGGGCACCGCCTGCTCGGGCGCGGCGTGCTGGGCCTCGAGCACGGCGCCCGCCGGCGGCGGCAGGATCGCCGAGGTCGGCGTGAGGAGAACGTCGAAGTCGCGCCCCCAGCGCGCGACCTCCTCGCGGCTGAGTCGCTCGAGCGTGTGCGCGGCGAGCGCGTAGTCGTAGGCGCCCACCTGCTTGCTCAGGCGATGCTGGTATGCGATGTGCGGCTCGACCGCCGACCAGTCGACGCCCTCGTAGTCGGCCAGGCCACCCTGCGTCAGGGTTATGAACGGGGGGATCAGCTCCTCGGAGGCGGTGGGCACCTGCACCTCCTCGACGGCGTGACCCAACTCCTCGAGCGCCGCGGCCGCAGCAGTTGCAGCGGCGCTGCATGCCTCGTCGGTCGGTATGCCGAGCGGAGCCTTGGCCATCAGCCCGATCCGCAGCTGCCCGGGCTCGGCGCGCACCTCCTCGACAAAGGGGCGCGCCGGCGCCGGCGCGTTGTACCACGCCAGCCGATCCGGCCCGGCGATCGCGTCGAGCACGGCGGCGGAGTCCGCGACCGTGCGCGCGACCACGCCCTCCACGACGGCGCCGAGCCAGCTCTGTGCCAGGCGCGGCACGCGTCCGCGGCTCGGCTTCAGACCGACCAGCCCGCAGTAGGAGGCGGGGATGCGGATCGAGCCGCCGCCATCGTTCGCGTGGGCGATGGGGAACATGCCCGCGCCGACGGCCGCCGCCGCGCCGCCGCTCGAGCCGCCGGGCGAGCGGCTCGCGTCCCACGGATTGCGGCTCACGCCATAGCGGCTGTTCTCGGCGACGGTGATGAGGCCGAACTCGGGCGTGTTGGTGCGCCCGCAGAGCACGAAGCCCGCCTGCACGAGCGCATCGACGACCAGCTCGCTCTCCTGGCTCGCGCCGGCGGGAGCGCCGCGTGAGCCATAGGTGACCGGCCAGTCCGCGACCGGCGTGAGGTCCTTGATCGGCAGCGGCACGCCGAGGAAGGGCGCCTGCTCACCGGTGGCCAGCCGCCGGTCGGCCGCCGCCGCCGCGGCCCTGGCCTGCTCGTCGTTGCGCCAGATGACGGCGTTGCACCGCGGGTTGTGCTCGTCGACCGCGGCCAGGCACCTATCGAGCAGCTCGACGGCCGAGATATCCCGACGCCGCAGCCCGTCGGCCAGCTCCAGGGCCGGTGAATATGGACCAAGAGGAGCGATCCGGCGACCCTACCAGGATAGGCTTAGCGCGTGTCCACGGCCCCCCGTCACCGCATCGCGATCGTCGGCTGGGGCTTCGCCGGGCCGGAGCTGCCGCTTTCCCCGCCGCTGCAGGCTGCCGAGCACAGCGACCCGACGTCGGACAGGTCGATCGCGTGAGCCCCCCTTCGGCGCCCTACGAGGTTGACGGCCGCACCGTGTTCATAACCGGCGCCGCGCGCGGCATCGGCGCCGCGGGCGCGGAGCGGCTGCATGGCAAGGGCGCGAACGTCGCGCTGGTCGGCCTCGAGCCGGAGCGGCTGCAGGCGCTGGCCGCCCGGCTGGGCGATCGCGCCGCCGCGTTCGAGGCGGACGTCAGCGACTTCGACGCGCTCGAGCGTGCCGTGGCGGGGACGGTCGAGCGCTTCGGCGGGATCGACGTCGCGATCGCCAATGCGGGATTGCAGTTCAACGGCGCGCTGGCCACCGCGCCGATCGAGCAGGTCGAGCGCGTCTTTGCGGTCAACTTCCTCGGCGTGTGGCGGACCGATCGCGCGGTCATCGGACAGATCACCCAGCGCCGCGGCTATCTGCTTAACATCTCCTCGCTCTCGGCGATCATCCACGCGCCGCTGCTCGGGGCCTACACGGCGTCCAAGGCGGGCGATCGATGCCCTGAGCGACTGCCTGCGCGCTGAGGCCGCGCCGAGCGGCGCGCGAGTCGGATGCGCGTACTTCGGCTTCCTCGACACCGATCTCGTCCGCGCCGGCTTCGAGACGGGGCAGGCGCAGATCATGAAAGAGGACGGGCCCGCCTTCATGGCCCGCCCAGCGCCTGTGTCGGTGGCGATCGACGCGATCGAGCGCGCGATCGAACGGCGCTCGGCCCGCGTTTGGGCGCCGCGCTGGGTCGGACCGATGCTCCTCATGCGCGGCGCGCTGCAGCCTCTGCTGGAATGGCGCGGCCGGCGCAGCAAGCGACTGGCCGAAGCGCTGCGCCTCCTCGACCCGGCCAGCGGATCAGACGAAGGCGAGGCGATCGGCAGCCAGGACCCCCTGCTCGGAGTCGCCGCACAGGCGATCGAGTAGGCCGGCAACGCCTCCCGCCCGCGCCGCTTCCCGCCCGCGCTGCTCCCAACCCGCGCCCGCTGCTCCCAACCCGCGCCCCTACTCCGCGCGCGAGAACTCCCAGATCGCTACCGACAGCATCACCAGCCCGAGGACCGCGATCACGGCCGCCTCGAGCACGGTGGGCACGCGCCAGCCCCACCACGTGATCCCGGGGTCGAGCGCCCGGCGCGCCGGGCCCGCCACGTTCAGGTGGGCGAAGATCGCTCGGCGCATCGGCGAGACGGCGTAGGTCAGCGGGTCCAGGCGATTGAGCACAGCAAGCCAGGCCGGCAGGCTGACGACCGAGTAGAGGGCGCCGGAGAGGAAGAACATCGGCATGACCACCATCTGCATCAGGGCCATGAACGACTGCATCTGGTTGACCCTCGCGGCGAACATGACGCCGAACGCCGTGATCGCGAAGGCGAGCAGGAGCACGAGCGCGAGGAGCTCGAGGATCAGGGCGAGTTCGTAGGGGATGCCCACCAGGGGAGATATCGCGATCACGATCAGCCCCTGGAACGTTGCGACGGTGGCGCCGCCGAGGCACTTTCCGAGCACGATCGAGCTGCGGCGCACGGGCGCGACCATCATCTCGCGCAGGAAGCCGAACTCCCGGTCCCACACGATCGAGGCCGCGGAGAACATCGCCGTGAACATCACCGCCATGCACAGCACTCCGGGGTAGATGAACGTCCTGAAGTTGACTCCGTGCGTCCTCGCCGAGGCCAGCGAGGAGAGACCTGTGCCGAGCACGAACAGGAACAGGAACGGCTGGATCAGCGAGGTGAGGATGCGCAGGCGGTCGCGCCTGAAGCGGATCAGCTCGCGCCGCCACACGACCCGGATGGCGCGCAGCTCGCTGCGCACGCTCCGAGCGGGGACGTGCACCCTGGCGACGTGGCCGCCCGGCGGCGCCGACGCGGCCTCTCGCCCGGTCGGTGCGGTGACGGTCTCGGTGGCCATCAGCTCACCACGATAGAGCGCCCGCGCATCCTCATCGGCTCATCATCCGTGCCATGTTGCGCCGCATCTCGGTCGTCCCGGAGGCCTCCTCGGCGTCTCTGATCGTCGTGCCCGTGTAGGACATGAACACGTCGTCGAGCGACGGGCGCGAGACGTTCACCGAGCGGATCTGCTGACCCAGCTCCGCGAACAGGCGCGGCACGAAGTGCTCGCCCTCGGCGACGCCGAAGGTGATCGCCCCTTCGGCCATCACGGAGTCGATCCCGAAGCGCTCGCGCAATGCCGCCATGGCCGCTTCGTCGTCCTCGGTCTGCAGCTGCACGCGGTCCTTGCCGACGCTCGCCTTCAGCGCCTCGGGGGTGTCGAGCGCCACGATCGTTCCCTGGTCGATGATCGCGATGCGGTCGCAGTACTCGGCCTCGTCCATGTAGTGGGTGGTGAGGAAGATCGTGATGTCCTCGTCGCGCTTGAGCTCGCCGATGTAG
Organism: uncultured Solirubrobacteraceae bacterium; assembly: GCA_963767655.1. GTDB lineage: Bacteria > Actinomycetota > Thermoleophilia > Solirubrobacterales > Solirubrobacteraceae > Palsa-744. The sequence continues at coordinate 395,141 of CAVYET010000003.1, forward strand.
CTCCAGATCGAGCTGCGTGTCTGGGGGTCGAGGCCCACGGTCGGCTCGTCCAAGAACAGGACGCGCGGGGAGTGCAGCAGGCCCCGCGCGATCTCCAGGCGACGCTTCATGCCGCCCGAGAACGTGCCGACGAGGCTGCCACGCCGCTCCCACAGGCCGACCATCTCCATGACCTGCTGCATACGCGCCGTCACGGCCCCGCGCGGCATGCCGTAGAGCTCGGCGTGCAGACGCAGGTTCTGCTCGGCCGAGAGGTAGCCGTCGAGCGTCGTGTCCTGGAAGACGAGCCCGATGTTGCGTCTCACCTCGTCGCGTTCGCGCACGACATCGTGCCCGGCCACGAGCGCGCTCCCGGCGGTCGGCCGAACGAGCGTGCAGAGCATGCTGATGGTCGTCGACTTGCCCGCGCCGTTGGGCCCGAGAAAGCCGAACGTCTCGCCCGGGCGCACCGTCAGGTCGATGCCCCGCACGGCCTCGATCTCGCCGAACCGCTTGACGAGACCGTCGACCGAGACGGCCATGGGGGGCATGGGGGCAGCCGCTTCGCTCACTTCTCCTCGTCCACCGTACCGCCCTCCTCGCCGTCCGCGAGGATGCGGTAGAGGTCGCGGCGGGCGGCGGCGAGCACCTCGCGGGCCCGCGCCATCTGCTCGTCGCTGCCGGTGCGCATGACCTGGACGAAGGCCGAGGCCACCTCGCGCATGAGCCTGCCGAGCCTCTGCGCCTCGCTGCCGACCTGGTCGCTCATCTGCTCCCACGGCGCCGGCCTGTCCTCGCCGCGCTCGGCGACGGCCGCCCGTCCGGCGTCGGTGAGCACGAACAGCCTGCGCCCGTCGATCTCCTGCGAGCGGATCAACCCCTCGTCCTCGAGCTGCGCCAGCGCCGGATAGGTCGAGCCCGGGCTCGGCGCCCACGCGCCACCGCTGCGCTCCTGCACCTCCTGCATGATCTGGTAGCCGTTGCGCGGCTCCTCGCTCAGCAGCAGCAATGCCGCCGTGCGGATGTCCCCGCGGCGTGCCCGGCGGCCGCGTCCGCGCCATCCGCCGCCGTGGGCGAAGGCTCCGGCGGGGAAGTCCCCGAATTCGCCACGCGGGCCATGGGACCAGCCGCGGCCGCGGTGGGCGCCGTGGCGGCTCGAGCGGCAGCCGGGCCTCGCGCCCGTCGAATAGATCGCACTTCCAAACATATCGTCCTCCTATCGTGAACTATCTAAGTAGTCTCACGATATATCGTAACTGCACAAAACGTCAAGGCCCCGCCCCGGCCTTGCTGCGCTCCCGGTTGCTGCGCTCGGGGCGGGCCCTTCAGGCGGCGAACCGCTGGGCCGCCCGCGCGCGGGCCTTCGCCGCCTCGACCTCGCGGTCCCTCGGCGGCGCGCTCGTCACGAGCTCGTCGAGCAGCTGCCCCGAGATCTCAGCCACGTCCCGGACCGCGCGCTCGAAGGCCGCTGCGTTGGCCTGCGAGGGCTTGGTGAAGCCGCTGATCTTGCGCACGTACTGGAGGGCCGCCGCACGGACCTCCTCATCGGTCGCGCGGGGCTCGAAGTTGTAGAGCGTACGGATGTTTCGGCACATGCGCCGATCCTACTGCGCCCCGCCCGTCGGGCCGAAGTCGGCTCGCGGGCGCCCCCGCTAGTGCCTGAAGTGGCGGCGATCGGTGGCCACCATCGTCACGCCCGCGGCGTCGACGGCGGCCACCACGTCCGCGTCGCGAATCGAGCCGCCCGGCTGGATGATCGCGCCGACGCCGGCGTCGATGCCCAGCTGGGGCCCGTCGGCGAACGGGAAGTACGCATCGGATGCCAGCGCCGCGCCCGCCAGCAGCTGCGGCTGCGAGGCCTGGGCCTTCTCGACCGCGATCCGCACGGCGTCCACCCTGCTCATCTGGCCGGCGCCGATACCGACCGTCGCGCCGCCCAGCGCGATCACGATGGCGTTCGAGCGCACGTGCCTGCAGACCCGCCAGGCGAAGAGCATGTCCTGCCACTCGGACTCGCTGGGCGCCCGCTCGGTCATCACCCGCATCTGCTCGCGCGTCTCTGAGACCTCGTCGTGCGTCTGCACGAGCTGACCGCCGATCACCGGCTTGCCTTCGACCTCGCGCCACGGCTCGGGCCAGGCGCCGAGCGCGAGCAGCCGCACGTTCTTCTTGGCCTGCAGCACCTCCAGCGCGTCGTCCTCGAAGCCGGGGGCCAGCAGCACCTCGATGAACTGCTTGTCGAGCTCGTGCGCAAAGGCGCGGTCGACCGGCCGGTTGACCGCGATCACGCCTCCGTAGGCGCTCTGCGGGTCGCACGCGAAGGCCCTTTCGTAGGCCTCCCGGCCGCCTGCGCCCACGGCGCAGCCGCACGGGTTGTTGTGCTTGACGATCGCGCAGGCGGGCTCGGAGAACTCCTCGAGCAGCTCGCGCGCGGAGCTGAGGTCGAGCAGGTTGTTGAACGACAGCTCCTTGCCGTGCAGCTGTGCGACGCCCGCGAGCAGGTGCGTCGCGGCGCCCACGCGCGCGTAGAAGGCCGCGCGCTGGTGCGGGTTCTCGCCGTAGCGCAGGTCGCTGACCTTCTCGTAGGCATCGCTCCAACTCGGGGGAAAGCCCTCGTAGGTGCGCCCGGCGAACCAGCTCGCGATCACGGCGTCGTAGCGGGCCGTGCACGCGAACGCCTTGGCCGCGAGCGTCCTGCGGGTCGGCAGCGAGAGCACGCCGCCGGACTCGCGCAGCTCGCCGAGCACGCCCGCGTAGTCGGCGGGATCGACGACCACCGCGGCGAACTCGCTGTTCTTGGCCGCGGCCCTGATCATCGTCGGTCCGCCGATGTCGATGTTCTCGATCACCTCCTCATCGCCGGCGTCGCCGCGCGCGAGCGTCTGCTCGAAGGGATACAGGTTCACGCACACGAGGTCCACCTGCTCGATCTCGAGATCGCCGGCCGCGCGCAGGTGGGCGTCCTGGTCGCGCCGCGCCAGCAGCCCGGCATAGAGGCGAGGATGGAGCGTCTTCACACGCCCGTCCATGATCTCCGGAAAGCCCGTGAAGTCCTCGATCGCGCGCACCTCCACGCCCGCGGCGGCGAGCTCGCGTGCCGTGCCTCCGGTCGAGACGATCTCCACGCCGAGCTCCTGCAGGCCGCGCGCGAAGTCGATCAGCCCCTGCTTGTCGGAGACCGACAGCAGCGCCCTGCGCACGCGCACCTCGCCGGGCGCGGCGCGCTCGATCCCGCTCGCGCGAGGAGTGATCAGCTTGCTCTCGGAGGGCATCGCCAAGAGCCTATCCATCGCCCGCCCGGGCCGCCGCTCGATCCACGATCGTGCGCCGCTGGTTCTCCGGATCGATGCGCACCGCTCCCTGCGCGAGCAGGCGCACCGCCTGCGTCAACAGCGCGTGCTCGAGCGGGCGCAGCGCCGCCAGCACCTCTTCGGGCGCCGAGGCATCGGGCAGCTCCACCGCGCGCTGCAGGATCACCGGCCCGGAGTCCACGCCGGCGTCCACGAAGTGGACGGTGACGCCGAACACCTTGACCCCGTAGGCGAGCGCCTGCTCGATCGCCCTCAGCCCGGGGAAGGCCGGCAGCAGCGAGGGGTGAACGTTGACCACCGATCCCGGAAAGCGCGCCAGGAAGGACTCCCCGAGCAGCTCCATGTAGCCGGCGAGCACGACCAGCCTCGCGCCGCGCTCCTTCAGCCAGTCGCCGAGCGCCTCGTCGCGGGCGCGGCGATCGGCGTAGTCGGCTCGCGCGAACACCCTGCTCGGGACCTCCCGCTCGCGTGCCCGCTCGAGCGCGGCGGCGCCCGCGGTGCTCGAGGCGACCGCCACGATCTGCGCCTCGCGCCCGTGCACGTTGTCGAGCAGCGCCTGCAGGTTGGTGCCCGCCCCGGACACGAGCACCGCGGTCGCAAGGGGCTCGGACACCCGCGGCACGATAGCTGTGAGCTAGATCACACAGCCACCTCGCCGCGCCTGCATCAATGACCTGAAGGTTGAGGGGCGTCCCGCAACCACTTCACACTGCACATGCTCACGGCCATCCTCATCACCCTCTTCATCGTCGCGGTCCTCGGCTACGCGCTGCGGCGCAGCCGCGGCAGCGAGCAGATCGCTCACCGGCCCTACCGCAATCGCTACAGCGACGCGAGCGGGGCGCGCGAGGACCACCTCGGCTAGGTCGCTCCCGGCCGCTGCATCGCCCTCGCCGCGCTCCGGCGAACGCGGCGGCGGGCTCCCGGGCGCTCAGGCTCTGACTGGCGCTCAGGCCCGACTGGCGCTCAGGCCCTGACCAGCGGCAGGGGCGGCAGCTGGCGCCCGTCCTGCACCGCGTCCTCCTCCAGCGCGTACTTGCCGCTCGCCTCGCCGGTCCCCTCCAGCGGGTAGTCGCCGCTGAAGCAGGCGTCGCAGTGGCTCGCGCGCGTGGCGCCCGTGGCCTCGTACACGCCGGCCAGCGAGAGGTAGTGCAACGAGTCGCAGCCCAGCTCGGCGGCGATCTCGGCCGTCGTGCGCCCGTGGGCGATCATCTCCTCGCGCGTCGACATGTCGATGCCGTAGTGGCAGGGGTGCTTGATCGGCGGGGCGGAGATGCGCATGTGAACCTCCGCGGCGCCGGCGTCGCGCAGCATCTGCACGATCTGGCGCGTGGTGTTGCCGCGAACGATCGAGTCGTCGACCACCACCAGCCGCTTGCCCGCGATCACGTCGGGCAGCGGGTTGAACTTCAGACGCAGCCCGTGCTTGCGCAGCTCCTGGCCGGGCTGGATGAACGTGCGCGCCACGTAGCGGTTCTTCACGAAGCCGTCGTCCTGCGGCAGCCCGGCCGCGCGCGCCAGCCCGCGGGCCGCCGCGTTGCCCGAATCGGGGACGGCGATCACGAGGTCCGCCTCCACCGGCGCCTCCTGCCACAGGATCTCGCCCATCCGCCCGCGCGCGACCTGCAGCACGGTGTCGTTCATGCGCGAGTCCGGGCGCGCGAAGTAGATGTACTCGAACACGCAGAACGCCCGCCTCGCGCCCGGCGCCACCATCCGGCTCTGCAGGCCCCGCTCGCCGAGCGTCACCACCTCGCCGGGCTCGACTTCGCGCAGCAGCCTGGCGCCGATGATGTCGAACGCGCACGACTCGCTCGCCACGCAGTAGCGCGGCGCGCCGTCGGGATCATCCCGACCGGGCTCGAGCACGCCGATGGCTAGGGGGCGCAGGCCGTGCGGGTCGCGAAAGGCGACCACCCGGTCCTTGGCCATCGTCACGATCGAGAAGGCTCCGCGCAGCCGCGGCAGCACGTCGGCGATCGCGTCCTCCAGGCGCTCCGCCGGGTGGGTGGCGATCAGCGCGGCGACGATCTCCGAGTCCGACGTGGAGTTGAACGTGACGCCGCGCTCCAGCAGCTCGTCGTGCAGCGAGACGGCGTTGATCAGGTTGCCGTTGTGCGCCAGCGCGACCTCGCGGCGCGAGCCGTTGGTGCCCTCCGAGCGCTGCACGGGCTGCGAGTTCTCCCAGGCGTTGGAGCCGGTGGTCGAGTAGCGCACGTGCCCGATCGCGAGCTCCCCGGCCAGCGTGCGCAGGTCGTTCTCGCTGAACACCTGGCTCACCAGCCCGAGCTCGCGGCGCGTGATGATATGCCCGCCGCGGTCGGCCGCCGCTATGCCCGCCGACTCCTGCCCGCGGTGCTGCAGCGCGTACAGCGCAAAGTACGACAACCGTGACACCTCGTGACCGGGCGCATACAGTCCGAAAACTCCGCACTCGTCGCGCGGTCCCTCACGCATCACGAACACACGCTAGCAGGGTGGCAAATAGCTGTGTAATACGCCGTTCTATTAGACAAACAGCTCCTCGAGCTTCCGGTGGGCCTCGCTCAGCTCGACGAGCGAGAGCGCGAGTATCCTCTCCGCTGCGGCGGCATCCTCGATCCTGAGCTCCTCGCCGCCGACGGTCCCGACCGTGCACACGGGCACCTGCTCGGCGAGCGCGCGCAGCCCATCGGCGGCCCCGCTCACGACGAACCCTCCCGCACCCTCGCCGAACAGGGCAGCGGTCTTCAGCGTGGAAGCCGGCGACGGCGACCGCGGACCCGGCGCCGGGCGCGAGATCGCTTCCCAGAACTCCCCTTCCAGCTCGACGCTGGCGCCGATCCCGCCGGCCAGGCAGCTCTCGGCCAGCGCCACCGCGAAGCCGCCCTCGGCGATGTCGTGCGCGCTCGAGAGCGTGCCCGCGCGCACCCCCGCGCGGATCGCCAGCTGCGCAGCGCGCACCCGCTCGAGGTCGAGCTCCTCGAGCTCTTCGGGCAGCGGCTCGCCGCGCAGCTTGGCGAGCTCGCTCGCGGCCAGCGCGGGCCGAAACGGCCCCGCCAGCGCGATCTGCTCGCCCGCCCGCTGAAAGCCCAGCCGCCCGGCCAGGCGCGCGTCGGGCAGCCGCCCGACCATGCCGATCACCGGCGTCGGGTAGATGGGCCCGGTGGCGCCCTCGTTGTACAGCGACACGTTGCCGCCGACGATCGGCGCCTCCAGGGCGCGGCAGGCATCGCCCAGGCCGCGCACCGACTCGCTCAGCTGCCAGGCGATGTGCCCCTTCTCCGGATTGCCGAAGTTGAGGTTGTTCGTCGTGCCCAGCGGCTCGGCCCCGACACACGCGAGGTTGGAGGCGCACTCCAGCACCGCCGCGATCGTCCCCCGGTAGGGGTCCGCCGCGACGCGCCGGCCGTTGCAGTCGATGCTCACCGCCAGGGCGCCGCCGTCCGCCAGCGCGAGCACGGCCGCGTCGGCCTGCTCGGGGCGACGCACGGTGCGCGACTGCACGATCGCGTCGTACTGCTCGAACAGCGGCCTGCGCGAGGCGATGTTGGGAGACGCGAGCAGCGCCAGCAGCGCCCGGGCGGGGGTGACGTCCGGGGCCAGTGCGGCCGGCGGCGGCTCGTACAGCGGCTCGGTCGGCCTGACCGGACGCAGGTCATACAGCGGGCACTCATCCACCAGCGCGCTCACCGCCATGTCCCCGAGCAGCTCTCCGCCGTCGAGCACGCGCATCCGCTGGGCGGCCGTGACCGTGCCGATCGCCGCGCCGATCACCTCCCACTTCTCGCAGCAGCGCATCACCTCCCCCACCTTCGCCGGCTCGACCACGCACAGCATCCTCTCCTGAGACTCGCTGACCATGATCTCGAAGGGCTCCATCCCGGCCTCGCGCAGCGGCACCTTCGCGACGTCGATCTCGATTCCCACGCCGCCCTTTGAGGCCATCTCGGCCGCCGACGAGGTCAGCCCGGCGGCGCCGAGGTCCTGCAGCGACACGAGCAGCCCCCGCTCGAGCAGCTCCAGCGAGCACTCGAGCAGCTTCTTCTCCTGGAAGGGGTCGCCCACCTGCACGGTCGGGCGCATGTCGGCGCCCTCGCCGCCATCGCCGCCGCCGGGCCCCTTCAGCTCCGAGGAGGCGAGCACCGATGCCCCGCCGATGCCGTCGCGGCCGGTGGAGGCGCCGAACAGCACGATCACGTTGCCCGGGCCGGCGGCGGCGCTGCGCACGAGCCGCTCGACGGGGGCGAGCCCGAGCGCCATCGCGTTCACCAGGCAGTTCTGCTCGTAGGGGCCCTCGAAGTAGACCTCGCCGCCGACCGTCGGCACCCCGATCGAGTTGCCGTAGTGGCCGATCCCCGCCACTGCTCCCTCGAGCAGGTAGCGCGTGTGCGCGCGCTGCGCGCTCGCGGCGCCGAGCGGCTCGCCGAAGCGCAGCGAGTCGAGCACCGCGATCGGCCGCGCGCCGATCGCGAAGATGTCTCGCAGGATCCCCCCGACACCCGTGGCGGCGCCCTGAAAGGGCTCGACCGCGCTCGGATGGTTGTGGGACTCGACCTTGAAGGCGCACGCCATCCCGCTCCCGACCGCGACGGCCCCGGCGTTCTCGCCCGGGCCCATCACGACGTGCGGGCCCTCGGTGGGGAGCGTGCGCAGTAGCTTGCGCGAGTGCTTGTAGGCGCAGTGCTCGCTCCACAGCAGCGAGTACATCGCGAGCTCGACCACGTTCGGCGGGCCGCCCTGCTTCTCGCACACGAGCGCGTACTCCTCGCGCGTGAGGCCCAGCGCGAGCGCATCCTCGACGCCCAGGAGCTCGGCGAGCGCGTCGTCAGGCACGAGCGCCCTCCACCGCCATGCGCATCGACTCGAAGATCTTCAACCCGTCGGTCGAGCCCGACAGCTCGTCGACCGCGTGCTCGGGATGGGGCATCAGGCCGAAGACGTTTCCGGCCTCGTTGCACACGCCGGCGATGTCGTGCAGCGAGCCGTTGAAGTTCTGCTCGGGCAGATAGCGCAACGCCACCTGCCCGCGCTGCTCAATCGCGTCCAGCGTCCGCTCATCGGCGTAGTAGCGCCCCCACGAGTGCTTGGCGGGGATGCTCAGCCGCTCGCCCTGCACGCATGCGCTCGTGAAGGCGCACTCCGCGTTGACGACCTCCAGGTCGAGCTGGCGGAAGGTGAAACGCCGGTTTGCGTTTCCAAGCAGCGCCCCCGGCAGCAGCTGCGCCTCGCACAGCACCTGAAAGCCGTTGCAGATCCCCAGCACCGGCCCGCCTTCGTTGGCGAACGCGATCACCGACTCCATCACCGGGGAGAAGCGCGCGATCGCGCCGGCGCGCAGGTAGTCCCCGTAGGAGAACCCGCCGGGCACGACGATCGCGTCGGCGCCCCTGAGGTCGCGGTCGCGGTGCCAGAGCAGCTCGGCCTCCCCGAACCGCCCCGCCGCGCCCAGCGCGTCGACCTCGTCGCAGGAGCCCGGGAAGCGCAGGACGCCGAACCGCACTGCTCCTCAGGCCCCGCCGTCGAGGAGCTCGACCTCGTAGTCCTCGACGAGCGGGTTGGCGAGCAGCTTCTCGCACATCGGATCCAGCTGTGCCGGGTCCTCGACATCGAGCTCGAGCAGGCGCCCGACATGCACGTTGGCGACGCCGGCGAAGCCCAGCGCGGGCAGCGCGCGCTCGACCGCCGCGCCCTGCGGGTCGAGGATGCCCGCCTTCGGGCGGATCAGCACGCGCGCGCGCACCGCGCCCTCACGCTCCCTCCCACGGGCCGTCGGCGTCCGTGCGGGCCAGCCAGGCCTGGAAGGGCTCGCCGGTGATGAGCGCATACGCTTCCAGGTAGCGTTCGCGGGTGCCCTGAACCACGTCGTGGGGGATGGGCGGCGCCGGTGGGCGCTTGTCCCAGCCGCTGGCCGCCGCCCAGTCGCGCACGTACTGCTTGTCGAAGCTGGGCTGCGGACGGCCCACCTCATAGCCCGCCAGCGGCCAGTAGCGCGAGGAGTCGGGCGTGAGCGCCTCGTCGCCGAGCACCAGGGCGGGCCGGCCGGGCCGGGCCGGATCGCTCTCGTCGAGGCCGAACTCGAACTTCGTGTCAGCGAGGATCACGCCGTTCTCGCGCGCGTGCTCGGAGGCGAACGAGTACAGGTCGATCGACACGTCGCGCACGAGCTCCATCAGGGCACGGTCGCCGACGAGCTCGCCGGCGCGCTCGAGGTCGATGGCCTCGTCGTGCCCCTGGAGCGCCTTGGTGCTCGGTGTGAAGATCGGCTCCGGCAGGCGCTCGGACTCGCGCAGGCCCTCGGGCAGCGCGATCCCGGACACGCTGCCGCTGGCGCGGTAGTCCTTCCAGGCCGAGCCGGTTATGTAGCCGCGCACGACGCACTCGACGGGCAGCATGCGCAGCCGGCGCACGACCAGCGCGCGCCCGCGCACCTCGGCGGGAACGCCGTCGGTCGCCGAGACCAGGTGGTTGGGCACGATGTGCGCCGTCTGCTCGAACCAGAAGGCCGACAGGCCGGTGAGCACGCTGCCCTTGTCCGGTATCGGCGTCGGATGGACCGCGTCGTAGGTGGAGATCCTGTCGCTGGCGACCATCAGCAGGGTCGCCTGCGAGGCGCTGAGCTCATACATCTCGCGGACCTTCCCGCTGGCGATGAGGGGCAGCTCGGCGAGTGTCGACACGTCGCGCGATGCTACCAGCGGGCCCGGGGCGCCAAGCGCTCGGCGCTCAGGCCAGCTGATCGAGGCGGGCGATGATCTCATCGGCGTAGCGCAGGTAGTGGCCGTAGTCGAAGATCTCCTGCAGGTCCAGCCCGCGTGCGCGCTCGTCCGCAGCGAGCAGCTCACGCAGCGGGATGCCCTCGTCCCACGCGCGCTGGGCGAGCTCCTGCACCACGCGGTAGGACTCCTCCCTGGAGTTGCCCGTGGCGATCAGCGCGAGCAGGACCCGCTGGGAGAAGAGAGCGCCGTAGGTCAGCTCGAGGTTCGCGCGCATGCGCTCGCCGTCGACGCTCATGCCGGCGATGAGGGCGAGCGCGCTGTGCTGCAGATGGTCCAGCAGGATGGTCGAGTCGGGCAGAATCACGCGCTCGACCGAGGAGTGGGAGATGTCGCGCTCGTGCCACAGGGCGACGTCCTCCAGGGCCGCCTGGGCGTTGCCTCGAAGCACGCGCGCGAGGCCGCAGATCTGCTCGCTCTTGATCGGGTTGCGCTTGTGGGGCATCGCGCTCGAGCCCTTCTGGCCGGCGCGGAAGGGCTCCTGCACCTCTCTCACCTCGGTGCGCTGCAGGTGGCGCAGCTCGGTCGCGAAGCGCTCGAGCCCGGCGCCCGCGAGCGCAATCGCCCCCAGCAGCTCGGCGTGGCGATCGCGCGCGACGACCTGCGTTGAGACGTCCTCACGCCCCAGGCCGAGGCGGGCGAGCACGCGCGTCTCGAACTCGGGGCTCGTCGCTGCGTAGGTGCCGACCGCGCCCGAGACCGCGCCGACGGCCGCCTGGGCGAAGGCGCGCTCCAGGCGCACCGCGTTGCGGTGCGCCTCGAAGGCGAAGCCCGCGAGCTTGATGCCGAACGTGGTCGGCTCGGCGTGCACGCCGTGCGTGCGCCCCACGCAGGGCGAGCGTGCGAACTCGCGCGCCCGCCGCGCCAGCGCGGCGACGAGCGAGAACGCCCCCGGCACGATCACCTCGCCGACCGCGCGCAGCTGCAGCGCCAGCGCCGTGTCAAGCACGTCCGAGGAGGTCAGCCCGAAGTGGATCCAGCGCCCCGCCTCGCCGGCCGACGCGCCCAGCACGTCCACGAACGCCGCCATGTCGTGATCGGTGACGAGCTCGCGCTCGTTGACCGCCTGGACCGTGAAGCTCGCCGCGCGGATCGCCTCGAGCTCGCCCGCGCTGGGGCCCTCCTCTCCCAGCAGCCCGCTCAGCTCCTCGCACGCCGCCACCTCGACCTCCCGCCAGCTCTCCATGCGAGCCTCGTCGCTCCACAGAGCGCCGAGCTCGGGGCGGGTATAGCGGGCGATCATGCGCCGAGGATCTGCGCCGCCAGGATCGCCGCGTTGCGCGGGTTGTCAAGGCCGACGCACGCGACCGGCACGCCCGGGGGCATCTGCACGATCGACAGGATCGCGTCCAGGCCGCCGGCGGCGCTCAGGCGGCCGGAGAGCGGCACGCCGATCACGGGCAGCTCGGTGTGCGCCGCGACCGCGCCCGGCAGCGCCGCCGAGATGCCGGCGCCGGCGATGATCACGCGCAGGCCGCGCATGCGCGCGTTCTTCGCGTACTCGGCCACGAGATCGGGTTCGCGGTGGGCCGACATCACCCGCAGCTCGTGCAGGATGCCCCGCTCTTCGAGCTCGCGGGCGGCCTTCTCCATCGTCTCCATGTCGCTCTTGGAGCCCATCACGATGCCCACCCGCGGCGTGTCCACGTCGAGCTGCTCGAGCTGAGCCTGCACCTCGGCCTCGGCCAGCGGGTCGGGCACGAGCGAGATGTCCGGAGCCCCACCCGGGCGGCCCTCCTGGGCGGAGGGCGGCTCACCCCCCCGGTCTGGCCCGCTGGGGCTCATCTGCAGGATGCTACCGGCGCCGCTCACAGGGAGGCGATGAACTCCTCCACGGGTATCGCGGCGAGCGTCTCATAGCGGCCGGTGCCGCGCGAGCCCAGCTCGAGCGACACGCGCGCCATCGTGGCCTCGTCGGGCGCCTCGACGACCGAGATGAAGTCCACGTGCCCGAGCGTCGCCCACTGCGCCTTCACGCTCGCGCCGAGCTGCTCGACCTCCTTGTTGACCTCCTGGATCCGCTGCGGGTTGTTCTTGACTGTCTGCACGCCCTCGGGCGTGAGCGTGGAGAGCATGATGTAGGTGGGCATGGGGGCTCCTCCTCGGTTTGGCGCGACGGCGCACCGGCGGCGCGTTGAAGTGCGTTGTATCGGATCGCGGCCTGCGGCGATCGACCGGTCGATGCGTTCAAGATCCTCGCGTCGGGCCTTTAGCGTCTGAGCGACAGCTTAGGGTCCGCGCATGTTCAAATCTAATCGCAGACGCATCAACTACGCAAACGTCACGGCCACCCTTGCGCTCGTGTTCTCCATGAGCGGCGGGGCGCTGGCCGCCAACCACTACCTCATCAACTCGACCAAACAGTTGAGTCCGAAAGTCCTGAAGGCGCTCAGAGGCAAGACCGGGGCGAGGGGCAAAGAAGGCGCCGCTGGGAAAGAAGGCGCCGCTGGGAAAGAAGGCGCCGCTGGGAAAGAAGGGGCTGCTGGGAAAGAAGGAAAAGAAGGCAAAACCGGCCCAGCTGGCGCGACGAAAGTAACCGTTTCAACCGAAACGACATCGATTCCTTCCAAATCCGCCGCTGGCGCGGTCGCCGTGTGCCCAGCCGGAACAGTGGCAACAGGGGGTGGTGTCAATCCCAGCGGTGTTACGGGCGAACCGGGGCTCGACAAGAGTTATCCATCCTCCGGAGGTGTTGGACAGCTGACCGAAGGTACCCCAACCGCCTGGGGAGGCTGGGCTTACAACCCAACGGGCGGCACGGCTACGCTATATGTATTCGCGATCTGCGCGTCACCGTAGGCGACTCAAGCGAGGCTAGCCCTGCAGGGGGAGAGTGCTTTGATTCGGGAGCGCTCTCCCTCGCAGTGATGCGACTCGCGAGCAAACGCCGCCGTCAGACCGGCGCGGCGGTTTCGGACGTCGGTGCCCACGTCTCTTCCGTCTTCAGTGCGAGCTCCCCATCGACCGCGTCCACGCTGACCGCGTCCCCTTCGCGCAGCTCACCCTTCAGCAGCGCGCTCGCGAGCCGGTCGGTGAGCTGCTTCTGGATCACCCGCCGCAGCGGTCGCGCGCCGTAGGCGGGGTCATAGCCCATGTTCGCGAGCAGCTCCCGCGCCGCGTCGGTGAGCGTGATCTGCACGCCGCGCTCGCCCACGCGCGCGACGACGCCGGCGACCTGCAGCTCGACGATCTCCGCGATCTGCTCGCGCGTGAGCGAGTGGAAGCGCACGATGTCATCCAGGCGGTTGATGAACTCGGGCTTGAAGTGCGCGAGCAGAGCGCTGCGCAGCTGGGTGTCCGAGAGCTCATCTGCGACCGGGATGTTCGAGGTCATGATCAGCACGGTGTTCTTGAAGTCGACCGTCCTGCCCTGGCCGTCGGTCAGGCGCCCGTCGTCCATCACCTGCAGCAGCGTGTTGAAGACGTCGGGGTGGGCCTTCTCGATCTCGTCGAGCAGCACGACCGAGTAGGGGCGTCGGCGCACCGCCTCGGTCAGCTGGCCGCCCTCTTCATAGCCGACATAGCCGGGCGGCGCCCCCACGAGGCGGGACACGGAGTGTTTCTCCATGTACTCGGACATGTCGATGCGGATCATCGCCTCCTGGGTGTCGAACATGAACTCCGCCAGCGCGCGCGCCAGCTCGGTCTTGCCGACGCCCGTGGGACCGAGGAACAGGAAGCGTGCCGATCGGGCGGTCGGGGTCCTGCAGCCCGGCGCGCGAGCGGCGCAGCGCGCTGGCGACGACCTCGATCGCCTCGTCCTGGCCGACGACCCGCTCGTGCAGGCGCTCCTCCATGTGGAGCAGCTTCTCGCTCTCGCCCTCGAGCAGCCGGCTGACGGGGATGCCCGTCCAGCGCGCGACGACCTCGGCGATGTCGTCGGCGTCGACCTCCTCTTTGAGGAACACCGGCGCCTCGCCGCCGCGCTCGCGCTCGGCCGATTCGTGCTCGGCGATCTTGCGTTCGAGCTCCGGGATCTCGCCGTAGCGAAGCTCGGCGGCCCGCTGCAGGTCGGCTTCGCGTTCGGCGCGCTCCATCTCTCCGCGCGCCTGCTCCAGGCGTTCCTTGGTCTCGCTGATGCCCTGCGATCGCCTGCTTCTCGCTGCTGCCACTGCGCCTTCATCTCCGCCGAGCGCTCCTTCAGCTCGGCCAGCTCGGACTCGATCGCACTGCGGCGCTCCTTGGAGGCCTCGTCCTTCTCCTTGCGCAGGGAGGTGAGCTCGATCTCCAGCTGCATGACGCGCCGGTCGACCTCGTCGATCTCGGTCGGCAGCGAGTCGATCTCGATGCGGATCTTCGACGCCGCCTCGTCGACCAGGTCGATCGCCTTGTCGGGCAGGAAGCGGTCGGCGATGTAGCGGTGCGACAGCGTCGCGGCCGCGATCAGGGCGCTGTCCTGGATGCTCACGCCGTGGTGGACCTCATAGCGCTCCTTCAGCCCGCGCAGGATCGCGATCGTGTCCTCCACGGTCGGCTCGCCCACCATCACGGGCTGGAAGCGGCGCTCCAGCGCCGCGTCCTTCTCGATGTAGCTGCGATACTCGTCGAGCGTCGTCGCGCCCACCGCGCGCAGTTCTCCCCGCGCGAGCATCGGCTTGAGCAGGTTGGACGCGTCGACCGAGCCCTGGGCGGCGCCGGCGCCGACGATCGTGTGCAGCTCGTCGAGGAACAGGATGATCGTGCCCTGCGCGTCGGAGACCTCCTTCAGCACGCCCTTCAGCCGTTCCTCGAACTCACCACGATAGGCGGCGCCCGCGATCAGCGCGCCCATGTCCAGCGCGATCACGCGCCGGTCGCGCAGCGACTCGGGCACGTCCTTGGAGACGATCCGCTGGGCGAGCCCCTCGACGATCGCGGTCTTGCCCACGCCGGGCTCGCCGATCAGCACGGGGTTGTTCTTGGTGCGGCGGCGAGAGCACCTGGATCACGCGGCGGATCTCGTCGTCGCGGCCGATCACCGGGTCGAGCTTGCCCTGCTCGGCGACCGCGGTCAGGTCGCGCCCGAAGCGCTCGAGCGGGCTCTGCTCCTCCTCCTGGGAGCTTCGGGGCTGTCGGCTGTGCTCCGTCAGGGGCCATCGGTGCTCCTCTCGGACGGTGTTTGCGAGACGGACGGCATGTCGGCGGCGCGCACGAGCTCGGTGCCGCCGCGGTAGGGAACCGCGAGCTCGGCGCGGAAGGAGCGGCGCACCTCCTCGAGCTCTTCGGCCAGGCGCACCTGCGCATGCAGCGCCTGCAGTTCGATCTCCTCGATGCGCGCGTGCATGCCCTCGATCTCCTCCTCCAGGTCGAGCACGCGCTCCACGCCCGCCAGGTTGAGACCGAGCTCGGCCGTCATCTCCTGGATCCGCCGCAGCCGCTCGACATCCTGCTGGGAGTACAGGCGCGTGCCCTTGGGCGAGCGCTGGGGCTCGATCAGGCCGCGCGCCTCATACATGCGCAGCGTCTGTGGGTGCATGTTCGCCAGCTTGGCGGCCACCGAGATCATGAACACGCCGCGGTCGGTCTCGACCTCGACGCGGGTGATCGTCGCGTGGGGGCGGCGCCTGCCGGGCGAGCGACGGCGGGGCACGGGCGCGCCGCCCGCGGAAGCGTTCTCAAGGGCCATCAGCCTCGCCCCCCATCGGCGGCGCCCGAGCCCGTCCTGAACAGCTGCGCGCGCGGGTCGCCGTTGAGGACCTTCGAGAGCGCGTCCACGGCGGCCTGCTGCTCGTCGTCGAGCTCCTTGGGAACGTCGATCACGAAGCGGTAGCGGATGTCCCCGCGCGCGGGCGCGGATCCGCTCTTGGCCGAGCCGGGCTTCGGGCGGCCCCTCGCCGCGCAGCCGCTGGACGGTCCCGTGCCTGGTGCCCGGGGGGACGCGCAGCGTCTTGATGCCGTCGAGCGTCGGCACCTGCACCTCGGCGCCGCGCAGCGCCTCGGGGATGCTCAGCGGAACCTCGACCTCGAGGTTGTCTCCCTTGCGCGTGAACACCGGCGAGGGCGAGACGTGCACGATCAGGTACAGGTCGCCGGCGGGGCCGCCGTGGGGGCCGGGCTCGCCCTTTCCGGCCAGGCGGATGCGGCTGCCGTCGCGCACGCCGGCGGGGATGTTCACGCGCAGGCGCTTGACGGTGCGCACCGCACCGGAGCCGTGGCAGGTCGGACAGGGATCCTCGATGACGGTGCCCGAGCCGCCGCAGCAGCGAGCAGGGCTGGGAGATCGAGAACATGCCCTGCCCCTGCGTCTCGATGCCGCGGCCCTCGCAGCGGGGACAGACCGTCGGCGTGGTGCCGGGCTTGGCGCCGGTGCCGTGGCAGGTCTCGCAGGCGGCGCGCATCGGCACCTGCAGCGGGACCTGCGCACCGGCGACCGCCTGGTCGAAGGAGATCGAGACCTGAGCCTCGAGGTCGGCGCCGCGCTGCGCGCGCTGGCGCTGGCGCTGGGCGCGCCCGCCCGCCGCCACCGCCGCCGAACAGGTTGGAGAGGATGTCGCCCATCGAGGAGGCGTCGAAGTCGAAGTTGCCGAAGCCGCCGAAGCCGCCGCCGGGACCGGCGCCGGTCGCGAACGGGCCCGGCGCCGGTGTCGTACTGCTTGCGCTTCTCGGGATCGCCGAGCACGTCGTGGGCCTGGGAGATCTCCTTGAAGCGCGCCTCCGCCTCCTTGTCGTCCGGGTTGCGGTCGGGGTGGTACTTACGCGCGAGCTTGCGGTAGGCCTTCTTGATCTCCTCGGGGGTCGCCTTCTTGTCGACCCCGAGCGTCTTGTAGTAGTCGGGACGCGTTGCCATGCGGATCCCCTCGGCTACGCGGCGACGACGACCCGCGCCGGGCGGATGATGCTCGAGCCCAGCCGGTAGCCGGGCTGGTAGACCTCCACCACGGTGCCGCTGTCGGCGCCGTCGGTGGGCTGCGGATGCTGGCCATCGCCTCGTGCAGAGCCGGGTCGAAGGCTCTCGCCGACGCGGCGAGAAGGACTCGACGCCCACGCGCGCGAGCGCCGTCGCTCAGCTCGGAGCGCACGAGGCGCACGCCTTCCAGCAGGGGGTCGTCCTGGGCCGCCGCCTCCAGCGCGCGGTCGAGGTTGTCGAGCGCGGGCAGCAGCTCCTTGGCCAGGCTGGCCACTCCGCGCGCCTGCGCGCCGGCGGACTCGCGGGCGACGCGCTTGCGGTAGTTCTCGAAGTCCGCCTGCGTGCGCTGCGCGAGCGCCAGGTACTCGTCGCGCTGGGCGGCGGTCTTCACCAGCTCGTCGAGCTCGCCCTCGATCTCCGTGAGCTCGCCGCCACCGTCGCTCGGAGCGCTCTCCTCGCCTGCATCGGGCTGGCAGGGCAGGCCTCCGGCGAAGCCTCCGCGGACGCGAGCGCCTGCTCGCCCTCCGATGGCCGCTGCGAGGCGTCCCCGGGCGCATCCGCGCCCGGGGAGCCCGGCTGCTCGTCGATCGTCTGCCTGGCGTCGCTCATCGTCGCGCTATGCCTTCGGCTCGTCCACGACCTCGGCGTCGACGACGTCCTCCTCGTCGGAGGACGCGCCGCCGCCGCTCGGCCGAAGCGCCGTTGCCGGCGGCCGCGGCCTGCTCCTGCGCGCGCTGGTACATGGCCTCGGAGATCGCGTGGAACGCGGTCTGCAGGGCCTCGGTCTTGGCGTTGATCGCGTTCGGGTCCTCCGCCTCGAGCGAGTCGCGGACCTCCTTGATCGCCGGCCTCGATGCGCTCCTTGGAGTCGGCGTCGACCTGCTCGCCCAGGTCGGCGAGCTGGCGCTCGGCCTGGTAGGCGGCGTTCTCGCCGTTGTTGCGCGCCTCGGCGAGCTCGCGCGCGGCGCGATCCTCCTCGGCGTGGCGTCTCGGCGTCGGAGACCATGTTCTTGATCTCCTCCTCGGAGAGCCCGGAGCCGGCCTTGATCTCGATCTTCTGCTCCTTGCCGGTGCCGAGATCCTTGGCCGACACGTTGAGGATGCCGTTGGCGTCGATGTCGAAGGCGACCTCGATCTGCGGGATGCCGCGCGGCGCCGGCGGGATGCCGGTCAGCTGGAACTTGCCGAGCGACTTGTTGTAGTTGGCCATCTCGCGCTCGCCCTGCAGCACGTGGATCTCGACCGAGGGCTGGTTGTCCTCCGCTGTCGAGAAGACCTCGCCCTTGCGGGTGGGGATCGTGGTGTTGCGCTCGATCAGCTTGGTCATCACGCCGCCCTTGGTCTCGATGCCGAGCGTCAGCGGGGTGACGTCGAGCAGCAGCACGTCCTTGACGTCGCCGGCGAGCACGCCCGCCTGGATCGCCGCTCCCACGGCCACCACCTCGTCGGGGTTGACGCCGCGGTGGGGCTCCTTGCCCGTCAGCTCCTTGACCTTCTCCTGGACGGCCGGCATGCGCGTCATGCCGCCGACGAGCACGACGTGCTCGATCTCCTTGACGCCCTTGTCTTTGGCGTCGTCGATCGCCTGGCGCACGGGCGCGACGACGCGATCGAGCAGCGCCGAGGTCAGCTCGCCGAGCTTGGCGCGGGTGAGGCGCGTGTCGAGGTGCTTGGGCCCGGAGGCATCGGCGGTGATGAACGGCAGGTTGATCTGCGTCTCCTGGGTGGTGGAGAGCTCGATCTTCGCCTTCTCGGCCGCCTCGTACAGACGCTGCAGCGCCATCGGGTCGGCAGAGAGATCGATGCCCTGGGACTTCTTGAACTCGGCCACGAGCCAGTCGACGACCGCCTTGTCGAAGTTGTCGCCGCCGAGGTGGTTGTCGCCGGCGGTCGACTTGACCTCGAACACGCCGTCGCCGATCTCGAGCACGGACACGTCGAAGGTGCCGCCGCCGAGGTCGAACACGAGGATCGTCTGGTCTGACTCCTTGTCCAGGCCGTAGGCCAGCGAGGCCGCGGTCGGCTCGTTGATGATGCGCTTGACGTCCAGCCCGGCGATCTTGCCGGCGTCCTTGGTCGCCTGGCGCTGGTCGTCGTTGAAGTAGGCCGGGACGGTGATCACGGCGCCGTCGACCGTCTCGCCGAGATACGCCTCGGCGTCGGTCTTCAGCTTCTGCAGGATCATCGCGGAGATCTCCGGCGGCGAGTGCTGCTCGCCGTTGGCCTCCACGCGCGCGTCGCCGTTGGGACCGGAGACGACCTTGTAGGGGACGATCGACTCCTCCTCGCGCACCTCGGCCTCCTTGCGGCCCATGAAGCGCTTGATCGAGAAGATCGTGTTCTGCGGGTTGGTGACGGCCTGGCGCTTGGCGACGGTGCCGACGAGGCGCTCGCCGGAGGCCGTGAAGGCCACGACGGAGGGGGTCGTGCGGCCGCCCTCGGCGTTCTCGATGACGGTGGGCTCGCCACCCTCGAGCACGGCCATGCACGAGTTCGTCGTGCCGAGGTCGATGCCTATGGTCTTGCCCATGTGGGAATGCTCCTTCGCATAAGCTTAATAAATCTGATTGGCAGTATGGCAGATTTTCTATCGAGACGTCAAGGTCTACCGAAGCCGGCCGATTGACCTGACGAAGCCGGCCGTGTGAACGTCCCGTATCGGCGGTGCACATCCGTAACCTGCCGACTCCGAGGAGGGTAGTGCTCGATACGTGACCCGGCTGGAGCGCAACGTCAACATCACGGCCGTCGTGATCCCCTTCCTGGGCGTGATCGTGGCCGCCGTGCTGCTGTGGAACGATTCCTCGGCCCGCGCGACCTGGCGATCTTCGCGGTCATGTACATGCTCACCGCGGTGGGCGTGACCGTGGGCTTCCACCGCCTGCTGACCCACCGCGCCTTCCAGACGCGCCCTGGCTGCGCTACACGCTGGCGGTCCTGGGCTCGATGTCGCTGCAGGGGCCGGTGATCGACTGGGTGGCCGACCACCGCAAGCACCACACGTTCACCGACGAAGAGGGCGACCCGCACAGCCCCCACGCCGGTCACGGCGCGGGCCTGCGGGGGATGGTCAGCGGGCCTGTGGCACGCCCACGT
Source organism: uncultured Solirubrobacteraceae bacterium (assembly GCA_963767655.1). GTDB lineage: Bacteria > Actinomycetota > Thermoleophilia > Solirubrobacterales > Solirubrobacteraceae > Palsa-744. Next base: position 415,108 of record CAVYET010000003.1, read on the forward strand.
CGGCTGGCTGTTCGAGACCCACGGCCAGGCCTCCTCGAAACGGTTCGCGCGCGACCTGCTCGAAGACCGCACGATGCGGCGCATCAACAGGAGCTTCCCGCTGATCGCCCTGTCAGCCTCGCGGTGCCGTTCCTGCTGGGCTTCGCGCTGAGCGGAGGCTCGCTCGTCGCGGGGGGCCTGAGCGCGCTGCTGTGGGGCGGGCTCGTGCGGATCTTCCTCGTGCACCACATCACCTGGAGCATCAACTCGATCTGCCACTTCTTCGGCCGCCGGCGCTTTGCGACCGACGACGAGTCGACGAACGTGTTCTGGCTGGCGCTGCCCTCGCTGGGCGAGGCCTGGCACCACAACCACCACGCCTTCCCGCAGTCGGCCTTCCACGGCCTGCGCTGGTACGAGCTCGATCCGTCCGGCTGGCTGATCCTGGCGATGGCGCGCGTGGGACTGGCGTGGGACGTGGTGCGGGTGACGCCCGAGCGCGCCCAGGCCAAGCTGGCCGGAGGTCGTCGCGGGCCTCGCGAACCGGAGCGATCCCGCCGAGGGCAGCGTCCGCGCGCAGTGCAGACGCGTCCGCCGACGTGAGCGGCGACGCGGCCCGGCGAGCGCCGGCGCGGTCCGAGCCCGCCACAGCCTGACAGACAGTCGCCCGATGGCGCTACCTTCTGGCATGATGAGAGCGGTTTCGCTGTCCGACTGGTTCGAACTGCCCACGCCGGTCAAGCCCAAGCTGCGCGGGGTCTCACACGAGTACGCGTTCTTCGTATCGCTGGCGTGCGGCGTCGGGCTGATCCTCGCGGCCTCCGACGGGCGCGCGCGCCTGGCGGCGAGCATCTACGCGGTCGCGGTCTCGGCGCTGCTCGGCACGAGCGCGCTGTATCACCGGGTGACCTGGCGGCCGACGGCGCGGCGCTGGATGAAGCGCCTGGACCACTCGATGATCTTCGTGCTGATCGCCGGCACCTACACGCCGGTGGCGCTGCTCGCGCTGCACGGATCGCTGGCGAGCACGATCCTGATCGTCATGTGGGCCGGGGCGCTCGGCGGGGATCGTGTTCAAGCTCGCGTGGATCGACGCGCCGAAGTGGCTGTTCGCCGCCGTGTACGTCGCGCTCGGGCTGGTCACGGCGGCGATCTTCGGAGAGCTGCCCGCGACGATCGGCTGGCTGGGCGTGGCCGGGCTGGCGCTCGGCGGCCTGCTGTACATCGTGGGGGCGATCGTCTACGCGAGCGGACGGCCGGACCCGGCGCCGAGGGTGTTCGGCTACCACGAGGTCTTCCACGCGCTCGTGATCGCGGCCGCCGGCCTGCACTACGCGGTGATCGCGTTCGCCGTGCTGCCGCGCGGCTGAGACGGAGCCTCAGCTGAACGCGCTCGCGGCTCGGGACACATGCGCGCGAGCGCGCAGCGGCCGCAGGCCGGCGAGCGCGCGTGGCAGGTGCGCCGGCCGTGGCGCAGCAGGTTGACGTGCAGCTCGAGCTCCTGGCCGGGCGGGGTGAGCGCGAGCATCTGTCGTGAAGCTCCGCGAAGGGGGCGCCGGCGCGCAGCAGCCCCAGGCGCATGCCCACGCGCGAGACGTGCGTGTCGACCGGCACCTCGCGCAGGCCGTAGGCGAACAGCAGCACGCACGCCGCCGTCTTGCGGCCCACGCCGGGGAGCGCTCAGCAGGTAGTCGCGCGCCTCTGCGAGCGGCGGCACGTCTGCAGCCAGTCGAGCGAGAGCACGTGGCTCGGGTCACGCGGGTCGGCGGCGATCGCGCGCGAGGATCGCCTGGATGCGCGCCGACTTGACCTTCGAGATGCCGCCCGGCCTGATCGCCTCCTCGATCTCGGCGAGCGGGCGCCGCGCATCACGCGCCTCCCAGGTCGGCAGGCGCTCGCGCAGGCGCAGGTAGGCGACGTCGCGGTTGCGGTCGTTGGTCGACTGCGACAGCACCGTCAGCACGAGCTCGGCGATCGGGTGGCCGTGCGGGCGCATCAGCGGAACGCCGTACACCGCGCGCAGCCGGTCGCGGATCCTCGCGACCCGCGCGCGGGAGGCGGGCTTCCACGGAGGGGCCGAACGGCCCGCCGAGGCCGAGTGGCCCGGCGAGGGGCTCAGCGCCGCCGACGCGAGCGATCGGAGGGAGCGCGATGGCACCGCCTCACCGTATCTGTCGCGCGCCGGCCGCTATATCCTCGCCCCGTGCCCGAGGTGAGCGATCACGATCGACGAGCTCGACGGGCTGCCGGTCTTCTGGCGCAGTGCGCCGGCGCCCGCGGGCGTCACGGGCGCGGCGCCGCGCTGTACCTGCACGGCGTGCCGAACAACTCGGACGACTGGCTCCCATTCCTCGAGCGGACCGGCGGCCTGGCGCCGGACCTGCCCGGCTTCGGACGCTCGGGCAAGCCCGGCTCCCTGCGCTACACGATCGATGAGTACGGGGACTTCCTCGAGCGCTTCCTGGCCGAGCTCGAGGTCGAGCGCGTGAGCCTCGTGGTGCACGACTGGGGTGCGGTCGGCCTGGCCTTCGCCCAGCGCCACCCGCGAGCGCATCGAGCGACTCGTGATCATCAACGCCGTGCCGTTTCTGCCCGGCTACCGCTGGCACCGCATCGGCGCGCATCTGGCGCACCCCGGCGCTGGGCGAGCTGGCGATGGGGGCGACCGGCCGGCGCACCCTGCGGCTGGCCTCCAAGGAGACGAACGCGACGCCCGGGCCGATGCCCGAGGCGTGGCTGGACAGCGTGCTCGACCACTTCGACCAGGGCACCCAGCGCGCGATCCTGCGCCTGTACCGCAGCGCCCCATCCGAGGTGCTGGCGGCGACGGGCGCGCGGCTGAGACCGCCTGCAGATGCCCGCGCTGGTCGTGTGGGGCATGCGCGATCCCTACATACCCGCCGCGCTTCGCGCAGGCCTACGCCGACGCGCTGGCAGACTCGCGAGCTCATCGAGCTCGCCGACGCCGGCCACGTGCCGTGGCTCGACCGCCCGGACGTGATCGAGCAGGGTGGCGGGCTTCCTGAGCGCCGCCCCGGCATGAGCACCGGCGTGTCCGCTCGCCCGGCGCCAGCGATCGCGCTCAAGCGCAGGGAGCAGGCCCGCAGGATCGCCCGCGTGCCCGCCTGGACGATCACGGCGGCGCTCGGGCGTGGCCTATCTGATCCTCGCGCCGCACAGCGCCGATCTCGCGGCGGCCACCTATCGCAGCGAACTGTTCGGGCGAGTCGGCTTCACGCTGTGGGACAACGGCTGGTACGGCGGGCACCATCTCCCCGCCTACAGCGTGTTCGCGCCCGCGCTCGGCTGGCTGATGGGCCCCGCCGTGCTCGCGGCGCTGTCGATGACGCTCGCCGCGGCGCTGTTCGCAGCGCTGATCGAGGGACGCTTCCCGGCGCGGGCGGCGCGCATCGCCGCGATCTGGTTCGCGTTCGGCGCCGGCGTCGCGCTGCTCGTCCAGCCGCGTGCCGTTCGACCTCGGCCTCGCTGTCGGTCTCGGCGCGCTGCTCGCCGCCCAGCGCGGCCGGCGCGCGCTCGCGCTGGTGCTCGCGCTCGTCTGCGCGCTCGCAAGCCCGGTGGCCGGCGCCTTCCTCGCGCTCGGCGACCCTCGCCTGGGCGATCGGCGGCCATTTCGCCAGCGCCGCGCAGCGCCCAGTGGGTCGGCCCTTCGTCGGTCGGGTGCAGGCGCGCCACGGACCACCGTCGGCCGGGATCGTCTACCGCCGCTGGCCGCCCGTGGCAATGACGTTCGCGGCGCTGGCGCCGATCGCGGCGCTCGAGCTGGCGTTCCCGGAAGGGGGCTCGCAGCCGTTCGTCCCCTCGGCCTTCTATCCGGGGCTGCGCGGGCGTGCTCGTGCTCGCGGTCGCTGATCAGGCGTCGAGCAGCGCGTGCTCAAGGTCGGCACCGTGCTCTACGCGGCCGCGTTCCTCGCCGCATACGTGATCCCGACCGCCGTCGGCGCCAACGTCGACCGGCTGGGCGCGCTCGTCGCCGGACCGCTGGCGGCGTGCGTGCTGGCGGACCGTTCGGCGCTGCGGCGCGGCGTCCTGATCGTGCTCGCGCCCTTCCTGCTCTACTGGCAGGTCAACGCCCCGCTCTCGGACTTCGCCTCGACCCTCTCGAACCCCTCCGTCGAGGCCTCCTACTACGCCCCGCTGCTCGACGAGCTGCGCGCGCTCGGCGTCGGCTACGCCGCGCGCCCGGCGCGCATCGAGGTCGTTCCCACCGCGCGACCACTGGGAGGCGGTGTGGGTGGCGGCACACGTCGCGATGGCCCGCGGCTGGGAGCGCCAGCTGGACCGCTACCGCAACGGGCTCTTCTACGACGAATCGACCCCGCTGACCCCGGCGCGCTACCGCGCATGGCTCTCGCAGCAGGCGATCTCCTACGTCGCCCTGCCCGACGCGCCGCTGGACTACTCCGGGATCGCCGAGGGGCGGCTGCTGGCGAGCGCCTTCCCGGCCGCCGGCGGCGCCGGGGCGCGGGCGCGCTGCAGGCGCACGCATTCCTGCGCGAAGTCTGGCACTCGGCGCACTGGCGGCTGTTCGCGGTGCTCGGCGCGCCGCCCCTCGCCCAACCACCGGCCGCGCTCACGCAAATGCAGGGCGACTCCTTCACGCTCGCGGCTCCGGGGCGGGGGCGCTATCTCGTGCGCGTGCGCTTCAGCAACTACTGGGCGATCTCCGCGCGGGCACGGCTGCGTGAGCGAAGCGCCCGGCGGGTGGACGTACCTCAGCACCGTCCGCGCCGGCAGCCTCGGCGCCGGGATCGATTTCTCGCCGACGCGGATCTTCGACCACGGAGCGCGCTGCCGCTGAGCATCGCTCGCCGCTGCTGAGCATCGTTTAGGCTTCTCGGCGATGCTCGCCGGCGTTCGAGCTACGCAGGGGCGATTCCTGCCAAAGGGATGGGTGGACGTTGTGCGCCAGGTCGCGCTGTTCGGTGCGGCCTACCTCGCCTACCGGCTCGTGAGGGTCGTGGCCGAGGGCGACGGAACCGCGGCCTTCGCGCACGCGCGCGAGCTGATCTCGCTCGAGCGCGCGATGCACGTGTTCGTCGAGCCGTCCGTGCAGGCCTGGGCATCGGGCAGTCGGCTGCTGATGCGATTCTCCAGCTGGCTCTACGTCAACGCGCAGACGACCGTCACGCTCGGCGGTCTCATCTACCTGTACGTGCGCCAGAACCGCAGCTTCTACTTCGTACGCAACATGTTCATGATCGCGATGGCGGTCGCGCTCGTCGGCTACACGTTCTTCCCGACGGCGCCGCCGCGGTTCATGCCCGAGTGGGGCTTCATCGACAGCGTCTCGGACTTCACGACCATCCACGTCTCACACCGCAGCGCATCGATGACCGCGCTGTTCAACCCGTATGCCGCGGTGCCCTCGATGCATGTCGCGTTCGCCCTGATGATCGGCTGGCCACTGGCGCGGCTGGCGCGGCGAAGGATCGTCAAGGTCCTGTGGACGCTGTATCCCTTCCTGATGGCATTCGTGATCGTGGCCACCGCCAACCACTTCATCATCGACGCGCTCCTCGGCGCCCTCACCGCCGCGCTGTCGGCCTACGGCGCGCTCTGGCTCGCACGCGTCAGGCCGGGCGCGTGGCGCTTCTCAGCGCCCCCCCCTACGGCGCTGGGCAGCAGCTAGTGCTGCGGGAGCGATCGTAGATGGCCCGGAGCGGACACGCCCCTCCCCGCCGCCGGCGAGACGGTGCCGCACGCGCGCACCCGCCCGAGCAGGGCCAGGGTGCGGCGCCGGCGAAAGTCCTCGGCAGATCGACACTCACCGCTGCGCAGCGGCGCGAGCTCGTGCGCAACCGGTTGATCGAGTCGCGCCTCACGCCCAACGCGATCTCGCTCACCGGCTTGGCGCTGAACGTGCTGGCGGCGGTGCTGGTGTGGGAAGAGCTGTTCTTCCTCGGTGGGATCGCGTTCATCGTGGGCTCGACGATGGACACGCTCGACGGCCGCTACTCGCGCATGTCGGGCAAGGGCACGCCGTTCGGCGCGTTCCTGGACTCGACGCTCGATCGCGTCGAGGAGGGAATCGTGCTGGCAGCCGTGGCCGGGTATTTCGCGCTGCAGGGCGACCGCGTCGCGACCGCCGCGGTGGTGGTCGCGGTGCTGGCGTCGCTGATGGTCAGCTACGCACGCGCACGCGCGGAGGCGCTGGGCGTGGAGTGCAAGGTGGGCATCGCCACGCGACCGGTGCGCGTGGTCATCCTCGCCATCGGCCTGCTGTTCGCCAGAGGCGCGTCGCTCGGCGATTTCGAGCTCTTGAAGCCGGCGGTGTACGTGCTGGCCGCACTCAGCCTCGTCACGGTCGGGCAGCGGGTCTGGCACGTCCGCCGCCAGCTGTCGGTGTGACTTCGCAGGGTGCACGGAGTAGTTAGAGCGACCTTTACGGAAGGACTTTCCTCGTGAGCACAGAGCAGAGCAACGGCAAAGCCAGCGTCGACGGCCGCGCCAAAGTCAGCGCCCGCGCCTCCAAGAACGGCGCCGGGCGCTATCAGTCAGAGCGGGTTCGGGTGGCGATCATCGGCGTGGGCAACTGCGCCTCGGCGTTCGTACAGGGCGTGCACTACTACCGCGACGCCGACCCCTCAGAGCGCGTCCCCGGCCTGATGCACGTCGACCTCGGCGGCTATCACGTGCGCGACATCGAGTTCACCGCCGCATTCGACATCGACTCGACCAAGGTCGGCAAGGACCTCGGTCAGGCGATCTGGGCGGGGCAGAACAACACGATCAAGTTCGCCAAGGGAGAGCGGAGCGTTCCCAAAAGACTCGGCGTGCCCGTGTACCGCGGCATGACCCACGACGGTCTGGGCAAGTACCTCAAGGAGAAGATCACCAAGGCGCCCGGCGAGACCGCCGACATCGTGAGGATCCTCAAGGAGACCCACACCGACGTGGTGGTCTCCTACCTGCCGGTCGGCTCCGAGCAGGCCACCAAGTGGTACGTCGAGCAGGTGCTCGAGGCCGGCTGCGGCCTCGTCAACTGCATCCCCGTGTTCATCGCCCGCGAGGACTACTGGGACAAGCGCTTCAAGAAGGCCGGCCTGCCGATCGTGGGCGACGACATCAAGTCCCAGGTCGGCGCCACGATCGTCCACCGCACGCTCGCCCGGCTGTTCGCCGAGCGCGGCGTGGAGATCGAGCGCACCTCCCAGCTCAACGTGGGCGGCAACATGGACTTCTACAACATGCTCGAGCGCGAGCGCCTCGAGTCCAAGAAGATCTCCAAGACCAACGCCGTCACCTCGATCATGGACCACGAGCTCCCCGCGGGAGACATACACGTGGGGCCATCCGACTATGTGCCGTGGCTGACCGACCGCAAGTGGGCGCATATACGCGTCGAGGGCCAGGCGTTCGGCGACGTGCCGCTCAACCTCGAGCTCAAGCTCGAGGTGTGGGACTCGCCCAACTCCGCGGGCATCGTCATCGACGCCGTACGCTGCTGCAAGCTCGCGCTCAACCACGGAGTGAGCGGCCAGCTGGACGGGCCCTCCTCCTACCTGATGAAGTCGCCGCACAACCAGCGGCCCGACGAGCAGGCGCGCGTCGACACCGAGAAGTTCATCGCCACCTACGCCGGGCGGCCGGGAACGAGGCCGAGGGGGAGCGCGCGCGCTGGCTCCTCCGCGGGGGCGAGCTCGCGGAGCGGGAGCGCGCGCGGGGCGCGGGCCGCCGCGGGCGCGGGCCGCGAGATAGCCGGCCGGCGCCGGTCGAGATAATCGCAGTGCGATGGCGTCGCAATTCTCTATCGCCCACGTAAGCCCCTACCCTTGGGAGGCGCAGGAGCACGAGGTGAACGCGTACGTTCAGCACCTCGCCACCGAGCTCTCGCACCGCGGGCATCGCATCCTGATACTGGCTCCGTCGCGCTCGCAGGAGCGGGTACAGGCCTCGCGCAAGCAGCTGCGTGCCGCGCGGGCCCGGCCGGAGAGCCTGTTGGAGGGAACGGATCGGGGCGATCCCGCGGTGATCGCCGTGGGCGAGGTGCTCGACGTCGCGAGCGGCGCGCGCCGGCGCCCATCGGCGCTCTCGATCGACGTCGCGCGCACGATCGAGGAGCTGCTGAGGACCGTCGAGCTGGATTTCGTCCACGTGCACGAGCCGTTCGCGCCAAGCACGTCGAATGCTGCGCTGCGCCACTCGCGCGCGCTCAACGTCGCCACCTTCCACACGCCCACCGAACGCCTGCTCTCGACGCTCGTCGCGCGGCGCTTCGTGGAGAGCTTCTTCGGCCGCCTGGATGCGCGCACGGCGAGCCTCCCCGCCACCGTGGAGTTGATGGAGCGCCACTTCCCGGGCGACTACCGCCTCGTGCCCGATGGAGCGGACGCGGCGGATGCCTTCGAGGAGATCTACCGCTCTCTCGCCGCGCGCCGCCACGCCACCGACGGAGACCCCGCGCTTGCGCGACAGCTGGCGCAGCGACCGCTGATCGACGTCGACCTGCACATGCACACCGACCACTCGGGCGACTGCGCGACGCCGGTGGAGGTGCTGCTTGCGACCGCGCATACGCAGGGCCTGGGCGCGATCGCCGTCACCGACCACAACGAGATCACGGGCGCGTTTGAGGCCGCCGCGCAGGCCGCGGCGGCGGGCGTGAAGGTGATCGTCGGCGAGGAGGTCAAGACGGCCGGCCAGGGCGAGGTGATCGGGCTGTTCATCACCGAGAAGATCCCGCGCGGGCTGAGCCTGTCGGAGACGGTCGCCGAGATCAAGCGCCAGGGCGGCCTGGTGTACGTGCCGCATCCGTTCGACCGGATGCACTCGGTGCCCGACTACGAGCATCTGCTGACGATCCTCCCCGACGTCGACGCGATCGAGGTCTTCAACCCACGCGTGGCGATCGGAGCCTTCAACGAGGAGGCGGCGCGCTTCGCCGCCAAGTACCGGATCATCGCCGGCGCAGGCTCGGACTCGCACGTCGTGCAGGGCCTCGGCTCGGTGCGGATCCGCATGCGCGACTTCGACGGACCACGGGAGTTCCTGCAATCGCTGCGCGACGCCGACATTCTCACGCGCCCCTCCTCGCTGCTCTACGTGCAGGCGCTGAAGTTCCTGCAGACCAAGGCCACCCCCCCGGCGGCGCGCCAGGCGAGCAGGGCGCGGCGGGTCAGGCGGGTCAGGCGCTCCCCCCGCAGGCGCGGCTCGCGCTGAGGCGAGCGCAACTGTTGATGCACCGCCAAGGACAAGGCACGGCGTCGTCAAATCCCTCGGGGCGATGCCGGTGACCGACGATGAGATCCGCGAGAAGTACCTCGAGCGCGCGATCCGCGAGCTGAACACGCTCACGCGCGAGCTGCAGGCCTGTCCCCACTGCCCGCGCGGGAACCTCATGCCGGTGCTCGGCTCAGGCCATCCGCAGGCCGACGTGATGCTGCTCAAGCACGCGCCGCTGCCCGCGGAGATCGAGGAGGGGGTGGCCTTCTACGGACGGGCCGGCGGCGCGCTGATGAAGTCACTCAAGCGCCTCTCGATCGACCCCCTGGCCGTGTACGGGACACTTTGCGTCAAGTGCCCGCTCAGCGACCCCTCGCTTGCCGACCTCGCGTGCGTCGCCCGGGTCGTGCAGGAGATAGCCATCGTTGCACCCAAGATCGTCATCGTCATGGGCGCCGAGGCGCTCGAGGCGCTCAACGAGATGGACATCCCGCTCGCGCGTGAGCTCGAGCCCCGGCTGGGCGAGATCCAGCGCTTCACGCCGACGATCGACGCCCTGTATGTGCCCAACATCGACGACTCGCTCGACGAGCAGGACGCAAAGCGCGCCTTCTGGTCGGCGTTCCGCGCGCTCGGCGACTGGTACGCGGCCCAGCCGCCCACTAGCGATCGTAACTATTCAGGTGTCGACTCAGGCACCGATCCAGCGGCGGTATGCGGCGAGCAGGCGTGAGGTGGCGGGGTCTGCGTCGAGGGCGATGTCGAGCAGGGCGACCTCGTAACGGCGCCCGCTCCTTTGGCAGGGGGCGATCAGCTCGCGTCGGTTGTTGTTGGTGCTGACGGATAGCACGTCGACGTCCTCGTCGACGACGGTGCCGGCGCATGGGAAGCTCGCGTCCTCGTCAAAGGCGTTCTCGAACCCGATGAGCTGCTCGTCGTGGTCGTGGCAGTCGACGGTGATCTCGTCGATCAGGCTGTCAAGTTCGGGATCGGCTTGGCGTGCTGGGCTCATCGATCTCGTTCTGTCAGGCGGCTGGGTTGAGCCGGTCGAGGGCAAGCGGCGGGCAGCGGATCTCCCCGCTCTTGAAGCGTCCGATCGGGCGGTGCACGCAGACGATGGCGATGTGCGGGTCGAGCTCGACGACGACGCCGTGGATGCCGTGCAGGTAGCGGGGGCTGGCGTGATGGTTGATCCGCACCCGGTCGCCGACGGTCAGCATCGCGAGCGCCTTCTGGGAGTTAACCGTGTGCAAGAGCTCGTAGCGCGCGCGGATCGCTTCGGCGATCGCGACAAGGTGCCTATCCAGCGCGCCGGCGGCTATCTGGTCCAGGAGCAGCCGCTCGGGCTCGGGCGTGCTCGGTGGCGGGCTGGCGCCGATCGTGGTCGCAGGCACAGCGGCCAGCGTCCGGCGCTGCTGGCGGCGGGAGCGTTTGCTCATCGCCCGGGAAGGATCGCGGCCGACCCGGACCGAAACGGGTCAGCCGGGCGCGGGCGCCGGCAGCCATGGCCGGCCGGCGGCGAGCTGGGTGAGCACCTCGACAGGCCGCTGTCCCTGCTTTCTGGCGGTCGAGAGGTAGGAGCGGATCGCCAGGAACCGCTCGGCGCCCTGAGTCGTGCGCCAGCAACCAGAGATCTTCTGCTGGAGCTTGACCATCCGCAGATCGCGCTCGCAAAGGTTGTTGTCGAACGGAACCTGGAAGTCGTGCGCGAACCGCAGCACCTCGGCCTCGCGGCAGTCCAAGCGCAAGAGAAGGTTCTGCGCCTTGGTGCGCTTCGGTCGCCGGCCGACCCGATTGGCTGAAAGCTCGGGGTTCTGCTCGTAGCCATCGCGATGATCTCGCGGTAGCAGTCGTGCACGGTCCCAAGTGCACCTTGATCGAGTGAGTCGCAGCCGGCCTGCCGGGCTTGCCTGGCCGCGTGCTTGGCGTCAAGCAATAGCGCGCTCATCGCCGACGCCCATTCCTGCCCCTGCTCCTCGGCCGAAACGAGCTCGCGTAGATGATGAGCGCCGCACAGCGCGTGACGGGCCTTCTCGTAGATGCGGTAGGGCGCCCATCCGTCGTGCACAGCGGTGCCCGCGAAGCCTGGCAGCACGCCGGCGGCGTCGATGCCGTCACGGCCGCGCTTCTCGTGCGCGGTGTACAAGGTCAGCTCATCGGTCGAGGCGCAGTGGATCCATGAAAGCTCGCCGTCAATCCGTCCGCCTGTCTCATCGAAATGCGCCACCTCCGCGCCCTCAATCGCCCGGCGAACCTCCTCCAAGAACTCCTCAAGCCCCTCGGCCCCCTCGGCCACGAACGTCTGCAGGCTGCCGACCGACACCTCGGCGCCAGCCCAGTCGGACAGGATCTCCGCAGCGCGCACGTACGGCAGGTGCTGGTATGAGACCAGGTAGATCCCAATCGCCCGGATCCTGGGGCCGTATGAAACCGGCGCCTTCGCCTCCGCCGGAAAGCTCGAGGCACACAACCGAGCGCAGCACGGGCACCGGCGCTTCTGGATCCGGTGTTCCACGCATCGCAAACTTGGCAGCTCGGGCAGATCCAGCACCTGCCTCGACTGCGACTCCACGATCGGCTGACCGGACAGATCGCCGCCACACCCCTGGCAGCGCTCCACCGCATGCACCAGCGTCACATCGGGATCCTCCCGGCGCTCACGGTGATGGCCGCGATGACCCTGCTGAGCACCTGGCTTGCGTCCCGACCGCTGCCTCAGAGACCGATTCTTGGACGGCGGCTTGGAATACCCATCCGAGGACGGCGGCCGCGATGAGTTGCGCGAGCTCTGCCCCAGCCGCACCCGAAGCTCCGCGATCACCCGATCCTGCTCCTCAATCCGCACCTGCAGCGCCTCGACCAACGCCGCCTGCTCGGCAACCAGCGCCTCAAGCTCGCTATGGCTCGATCGCCCTGCACGCTCGCTCGCACCGACCACGCCTGCAACGTTCCCTGCAAACCGACCCGATCCTGCCCGCGCGGCCCCGACCGGTTGACGGTGCGGCGGCTGACCGTCCGCCCGGTCCGTTACAAGATCTTGGTGATCGACGACGAGGCGATCCAGAGCGTCCGTGAGCTCCGAGCCCGGGGCCTATCTTCGAAGCAGATCGCCCGTAGCCTTGGGATGCGGCCGGCCGCGGTCGCGGAGCTCGTCCGGAAAGTCGCCGCCGAGCGGGACGCCGCACATCCCGACGCCAATCTCTCGGGCTGCTGGGTCAACGCGGGGTGGAGCACCGGTCTGTCGATCGCAGAGCATCCTGAGTGGCGCGATCCCGGTGCCGATGACGGCACAGGCGGTCTCGTCAGCGCGCTTGTCGCCCGTCGGCGGCGCCACCGACACCGCGTCACCGTGTGCGTCTACCTCGTCGACGTCTACTGCCTTGGGGTGAAGAACGCGATGGGCCCGGACGACGTGGAGGACCAGGCGTTGCGCCAGTTGACCGACCACGTCTTCAGCGGCTACCAAGCGCCGCCCGTGCCGGCCTCGATCGAGCTCGTGCGCGACCTCGTGCTCGGAGCCGTCGAGTACGCCCACGGGCTGGGGTTCGCTCCGCATCCTGACTTCGAGCAGGCACGCGCGCACCTCGGCCCGTGGACTGGGCCCAGCGCGATCACGTTCGGACGCGAGGGGAAGCCAACCTACGTCGAGGGTCCCTACGACAATCCCAGCCATGTCCTTCGCACCCTGCGCCGCGCGGTCGGGCGCAATGGCTTTCACTACACGGTCGCGCTCGATCTTGACGGGCTTCGCATGACGGGTTGAAAGCCCGTCCGCCGCTTCCCCACGTCGACGTGGTGGTCAACAACCCGATCGCCGCTCACGCGTCACCGGCGACCTGAATAGTTACTAGCGATCTACGCAGGCACCCCTAGATCGTCAGCACGATCTTCCCGAGCTTGCCACCGGCGGCGAAGCGATCGTAGGCCGTGGCCGCGTCGGCGAGCGGGTGGGTCTGCGCAATCGGCACGCGCAGCCCGCCGTTCTCGAACAGCGGCAGGACCTCCCTCTCGATCAGCCGCGCAGCCAGCGCTTTCTCCTCCGGCGGGCGCGCCCGCAGGGTCGAGCCGTGAATGCGAGCGCGCTTGCCCATCAGGGCCAACAGGTTCAGCTCAGCCTTCGCTCCCGCCCCCACACCGATGACCGTGATTCGCCCACCTGTCGCCAGGGCCAGGAGGTTCTCGGCGAGGTTGGGCGAGCCGACCAGCTCAAGGATCACGTCGAACGGACCATCGTCGGCAAAGCCCTCGGGCGCGATCACCTCGGCTCCCAGGGCAGCGAGCGCCTCGCGGTGCTGCTCGTGGCGGACCGTCGCCGTGGGCCTCGCCCCGGCCACCCGCGCCAGCTGCACCGCGGCGGTGCCTACGCCACCGGCGGCTCCGTGCACGAGCAGCCGCTCGCCGGGCCGCAGCTGGGCCTGCGTGAAGAGCGCATCGTGGGCGGTCGTGAAGACCTCCGGCAGGCCACCGGCGGCCGGCCAGTCAAGGCTCGCGGGCACCGGCATGAGCTCACGCTCGTGCACGGTGGCCAGCTCGGCCTGGGCACCGCCGCCGACGATCGCCATCACGCGGTCGCCCTCGGCGAACCGCGTCGCCCCCGGGCCCAGCGCAAGGACCTCGCCGGCGAGCTCCATGCCGGGAATGTCCTGCGGCCAGCCCGGCGGCGCGGGGTACAGCCCACGCCGCTGCATCATGTCGGCCCCGTTGAGCCCGGCAGCGTGAACACGCACGAGCACCTCCCCGGCTCCCGGCACGGGGTCGGGGTGCTCCTCGATCACGATCTCCTGCCCGCGGATGGTGACGGCGCGCACGTCGGGAACCCTACCCAGACTCGGGCCGCCACAGGCGAGCACTCCGCCACGCGCCCGACCGTCGAGCGGGCCGAGGGTCAAGCGATCAGGACGCAGGGAGCGTGGCGTACCGATCGGAGATCAACGGGGTCTCCGATCGGCCAGCACGCGAGCGACCGAGGACACAGAGGCGCGCAGGCCCTCGGCCCGCTCGAACACGGCGACGCACTCGATGTGGTGAGTCTGGGGAAACATGTCCACGGGGCGGACCCTGCGCAGCTCCCACCCTGCGTCAACCAGTTCGGCGGCGTTGGGAGCGAGCGTCGTGGGGTTGCAGGAGACGTAGACGATTCGCCTGGGGGAGCAGTCGATGATGCGGTGGACCACCTTCTTGGAGAGGCCGGCACGGGGCGGGTCCACGACGAGGACGTCCGGGCGCCCCGCGCGTGCCAGCAGCTCGGGCAATGCCAGGCGGGCGTCGCCGGCGAAGAAGTGGGCGTTGGTGATCCCGTTTCGCCGCGCCCCGGCGATCGCATCGGCGACGGCCTGCGCCACCAGCTCGATCCCCCACAGCTCGCCCGCGCGCGGGGCGAGCGTGAGCGCGATCGTGCCGATCCCGCTGTACAGGTCATAGACGCGCTCCCAGCCCTCGAGCGCCGCGTAGTCGGTCACCACCCCGTACAGCAGCTCGGCCATCTCGGTGTTCGTCTGAAAGAAGGCCTCGGGGGAGATGAGCAGATCGAGCTCCCCCAGTCGCTCGGCCAGCGCAAAGTCGCCCCAGACGAGCTCGGTCTCGCCGCCCGCCGTCGTCTCGGCGGGGCTGCGCGAGCGCGTCCACAGAACACCGCCGAGGCACTCCCCGAGCGCCTCGCGCAGAGCGGCGGCGAGCGAGGAGGCGTCCAGCTCGCCGTCGGTCGTGACGATGCGGATCTGCAGCATGCCGGTGTGCCTGCCTTCGCGCACGACCAGGTTCCGCAGACGCACGCGCCCGTCGGGGGCGGCACGAGGGTCGCCCCCGGCGCCGCGCTCCCAGCTCGTGAGCATCTGCTCGCGGCACCAGCGCAGCACTGCCTCCCGCGCCAGGTTGCCCCGCTCCGATGCCAGCAGGCAGTCCTCGATCGGTGCAACCCGGTTGGCGCCGGCCGGGACGTGAAAGCCGCACACGAGCTGCCCGCCGCCGCCGGCGGCCGGGACGGTCCCGAAGGAGTACTCGAGCTTGTTGCGATAGCGCCACGGTTCGACGGCCCCAACGATGTCCTGTAGCTCGAAGCCGTCCAGCCGGCCGATCCGCCGCAGCGCCTCATCCACCTGGTCCTGCTTGATCTGAAGCTGGCGCTCATAGGGGAGCACCTGCCAGGGCACGCCGGGATGATCGGCCAGCGGCGCGATCCGCTCGGGGCTGGGCTCGAGCACCTCCAACGTGCGTGCGTGGGCGTAGCTGCGCTTGCGCTTGTGCACGACCGCGCGCACGCGGTCGCCGGGGATCGCGCCCGCCACGAACACCACGTAGCCGCTCTTACCCAGCCGCGCGACACCCTCGCCGCCAAAGGCAAGCGACTCGATTCGCAGGTCGAGCTCCTCACCGCGCTGCGGACGCGGTGGATCATCGACCGCAGCGGCAGACTCCCCGGTCATGGCGTCCTCACGAGCAGCTCCAACAGCGCCTTCTGTGCGTGGCGCCGGTTCTCCGCCTGCTCCCAGATGCGCTGCCGGGGCCCATAGAGGAGCTCGGCGGAGATCTCCTCGCCGGGGTGGGCGGGAAGATCGTGCATGGCGAAGGCGCCCGGGGCGGCCCCATCGAGCAGCGCCTCATCGACGCGGTAGCCGGCGAGCGCCGCACGACGCTCATCCGCGCTCGTCTCATCGCCCATGCTGACCCACACGTCGGTGTAGACGGCACAAGCTCCCTCGATCGCCTCGCGGGGATCGGTGTGCAGTGTCAGCGAGCCGGAGGCTCCCCGGGGCAGGGGGAGATCCTCCTCAAGCGAGTAGCCGTCGGGGGAGGCCACCGCGACCTGCATCCCCGCGAGCGTGCCGAGCACGGCGAGGGAGCGCGCGACGTTGTTGCCGTCGCCGACGAAGGCCAGGCGTAATCCGTCGAGCGAGCCGTATGCCTCGCGCAGCGTCAGCAGATCGGCCAACGCCTGACAGGGGTGGTGCAGCGCGGTGAGCATGTTGATCACCGGAACCGCACTGTGCGCAGCGAGCTCCTGCAGCATCGCGTCCGGTCCCGTGCGCACGCCGATCGCGGCGACGTGCCGCGAGAGAACCATCGCGGTGTCGCGCAGCGCCTCTCCGCGCGAGAGCTGGAGCTCGTCCGAGCGCAGCACGACGGAGTGACCGCCGAGCTCGTAGACGCCCACCTCGAAGGAGACCCGCGTGCGGGTCGAAGGCTTCTGGAAGATCAGCGCGACGCTGCGTCCGGCGAGGGAGTCCGACAGCGGCGCCCGCCTTCAGCTCCAGGGCGCGATCGAGAACCGCCGCGAGCTCGTCGCGGTTCAGCTCGGCTCCGGTGAGAAAGTGACGCGACATCGGCCAGCCAGTCTAGGCTAGGGTGCGTCGAGCGATGAACCGAGGGCTGTCAACGCTGATCGCATGCTCGGCGCTCGCGCTGGCAGCGGGCTGCGGGTCCTCGAGCAGCAGCTCGAAGACGACGACCATCGGCGTCATCAAAGTGCGTACCGGGGCGAGCGCTGGCGGACTGAAAAGGGTGGGGACGCCGAAGTACGCCGTTCCGCCCGCGTCGGCGGCGGTGCGCAGTGGGGTCGTGCCGATCGCCTACCGCAACATCACGATCCAGCCGGACGCCATCAAGGTGAGGGTGGGAAGCACGATCCGGTGGACCAACTACGACTCGGTGGAACACAACGTGACCAGCGAGAGCGGCCCTGAGCACTTCGCCTCGCGGACGTTCGGCGAAGGACGCTCGTTCCAGGTCACGGTGACCAAGCCCGGCGTGATCCACTACGAGTGCACGGTCCACCCGACGACCATGAACGGGACGATCGAAGTCGTCAGCTAGCCGGCGAGTCGAGGGGATCCGATGCGCCGGGCGTGAGGTCGGCGAGTCCCTGCTCCGGGCTGGATGCGAGTGCGTAGGAGCGCCGGGGTATGCGCCCGGCCGTCCGCGCGAGGCGCCCGGCCTGCACCGCGGCGCGCATCGCTGCGGCCATGGCGACGGGGTCCTGCGCGCGGGAGATGGCCGACGCCACCATCACCGCGTCGCAGCCGAGCTCCATCGCGAGCGTCGCATCGGAGGCTGTGCCGATGCCCGCGTCCAGCACCACGGGCACGTCGACCGCTTCGCGGATCAACGTGATGTTGTATGGGTTGCGTATGCCCATGCCGCTGCCGATGGGCGAGCCGAGCGGCATCACGGCAGCGCAGCCGACGTCGACCAGCCGCCGCGCCAGCACGGGGTCGTCGGTCGTGTAGGGCAGCACCACGAAGCCCTCGTCGACGAGCTCCTCGGCGGCCCGCAGGAGCTCGGGGGCATCGGGCAGGAGCGTGTCCTCGTCGCCGATGACCTCGAGCTTGATCCAGTCGGTGGCGAACGCCTCGCGCGCGAGGCGCGCGGTGATGAGCGCATCGCGAGCGGTGCGGCAGCCGGCGGTGTTGGGCAGCAGCTCGACTCCCGCATCGCTGAGCACGTCGATCAGCGACCCGCGGCCGGGAAGCGTCCCGGCCGGGTCGAGCCGGCGCAGGGCGACGGTCACGAGCTCCGTGCCGCTGGCCGATATCGCCTGGGCGAGGAGCTCGAGCGAGGGAAAGCCGCCTGAGCCGAGCAGCAGTCGCGAGTGCAGCGTCCTGCCCGCGATCTCCAGGGCGTCGGGCGGCGAAGCGCCGTTGTGCGAGCCGAGCGACGGGGTGCTCATCGCCAGATCATCCCCCCTGCATCGCGGTGAGCACCTCCACGCGTGCGTGCGCCGGCAGCTCGAAGGTCTCCCACAGGGCCCGCGGGACGACCTCGCCGTCGACGGCCACGGCGACGCCGCGCGCATCGAGCGCTACGTCGAGGCCGCGAAGCACGCCGGCGAGCGTCGCGCCCGCTCTCACCTCGCACTCCCGTCCGTTGAGGCTGATCATGAGAGAACCGCCCGCGCCCGCGCCGCGTCATCTGCCCGACCGGGAGCCCCGGACGCGACCGCGAAGCGAGCTGGGTCACAGGCGCCGAGCAGCGGATCCGGCGCCCGACCGATGAGCAGCTCGACCACCAGCTCGGCCGTGATCGGCGCGAGCAGGATGCCATTGCGGTGGTGGCCCGTCGCCCAGTACAGGCCCTCGAGCGCGCCCGGGCCGATCGCGGGCACGTTGTCGGGAGTGCCGGGGCGCAGCCCGACGCACAGCTCCTCGATCACGAGCTCCGAGACGCCCGGGACGATCTCGTGGGTATCGCGCAGCAGCTCGTAGATGCCACCGGCGGTGGGGCAGAGCTCAAAGCCGCGCTCCTCGACCGTCGCGCCGAGCACGTAGCGACCGTCCGCACGGGGAACGAGGTAGCCGCCCTGGAAACGCACGACTCCCCGCAGCAGGCCCGGCCCGGAGGGATCGCGCAGCCGCAGAAGCTGGCCCTTGACCGGTCTCACCGGCACGTGGGCAGCGATGGGCAATCCATCGATCTGCTCGCACCAAGCGCCGGCTGCGATCACGACCCGCCCGGCGGGCACGAACTCGCGACCCTGACCCTCGAGGCTCACGCCGATGACCCGCGTGCCGGTCCCGTCGGCCTCGATGCGCCCAACGCGCGCGCGCTCGCGAAGGTGCACCCCGCTCGCCTCGCACGTGCGGCGCAGGGCCGCGAGCACAAGGCGGGGATCAACCGAATGGTCTTCGGGCGCCGCCAGCGCCAGGCGCACGGTCGGCGCCAGCGCGGGCTCGCGCTCCCGCGCCTCGCTCGGGCGCAGTCGCTGCACGCGCAGGCCGAGTGAGTCGCGCAGGGCGATCTGGCGCTCGAGCTCACGAGCGGCGTCCTCGTCGCGCGCGAGCACGAGCGTGCCGCTGCTCGTCAGCCCGACATCGATGCCGGCGAGCTCCTCGAGCTCTGAGGCGAACGCGGGCCACATACCCGCCGAGCGCAATCCCAGCTCGAGCAGGCGCTGCCCCCCCTCTCCGAACTCAACCTCCGCCACGGGGCCGAGCATGCCGGCTGCCACGTGCGAGGTTCCGCGCCCGGTGACGTCGCGCTCGAGCAGCGTGACCGACATGCCCTGCTGGCGCGCACGCCACGCGAGCGACAGTCCGATCACGCCGCCGCCGAGGACGAGCAGGTCGGGGGAGGAGCGCTCGAGGGACATGAGCTGATGCTAGAGCGCTGTCAGACTTGGGTCCATGCCGATCAGAGACCTCGGTGGCGAGCGGCGTGCACGACTGGCCGCCGCGCGCCTGTACCTCGTGTGCGGGTCGCTCTCCGATCGTCCCGCCTCAGGCGGGGGTGAGCTTCCGAAGCTTCTGCGCGCCGCCATCGCGGGAGGGGTCCAGGTCGTGCAACTGCGCGAGAAGCACCTCGACGACGGCGAGCTGACCGCTGTAGCCCTTGCGACGCGGGCTCTGTGTGAGCGGCTGGGAGCGCTCCTGATCGTCAACGACCGCCCCTCGGTCGCGATCGAGGTGGGGGCGGACGGGGTGCACGTCGGACAGGAGGACATGCCCCCCGTCGAGGTCCGCGAGCTCGTCGGGCCGGACATGCTGATCGGGCTGTCCACCCATGCGCGTCGGGAGATCGACGCCGTCGAGGAGACGCTGGTCGACTACATCGGCGTCGGTCCGCTGCACGAGACGCCCACCAAGCCGGGACGGCCGGCCGTCGGGCTCGAGCTCGTGCGCTACGCCTCGGAGCATTCCCCTGTGCCGTTCTTCGCGATCGGCGGGCTGAACGCCGGCAACCTGCAGGAGGCGATCGACGCCGGCGCGCGGCGGGCCGTGGTGCTGCGAGCGATCGCCGATGCGCGAGGACCCGCAGGCGGCGGCCCGGCGGCTGCGCGGCCTGCTCGACGCCAGCCCGCTGGAGAGTTGAGCGAGTGCCCGACGGCGGCGAGCGCAGCGGCGGACCGCGGCGTGGCTCCGGGCCACGCGAGCAGGAGGCCCGCGCCGCGCTGGCGCCGCTGGACGAGGGCGAGCGACCGCTCGCGCTACTGATAGCGGTCGCGGTCTGTGCACTGCTGGCGATCGGCGTGATCGTCGGTGCCACGACCGTGCACGACCTCAGCCGTCGGGGCGGCTCGCTCGCCGGCGGCGTCCTGCTCGCCGCGGTGCTGGCGGCGCTGGCGCTGGGAATGTACCGCCGGCGCTACTGGGCGGTGCTGGGCTTCGAGGCTCTGCTCGCCTTCCAGGTCATCGTCACCGCGCTCGCGCTGGTCGTCGCGTCGAGCATCCTCGCCGCGGTGCTGTGCCTGCTGAGCATCGGCCTCGCGGGCTGGCTGTTCTACAAGCTGATCAGGGTGATGGGGCGAATAGGGGCCGGTGAGCGCGGGAGAGCCCTTCGATAGGCTCACGCCCGCATGGCTGCAAGCTCCTACGACTGCATCGTGATCGGCTCCGGGCCCGGCGGCTATGTCGCGGCGATCCGCGCTGCCCAGCTCGGGAAAAGGACGGCCGTCGTCGAGCGGGACAAGATCGGCGGGCGCTGCCTCAACTACGCCTGCATCCCCGCCAAGGCGGTGCTGCGCTCGGCCGACCTGCTCTCCGAGATCCGCGACGCCGAGGAGTACGGACTGCGGGTGGCCAGCGCCGAGATCGACTATCCGGCCATTCAGGCGCGGCGCGAGAAGGTCGTCTCGACGCTCACCTCGGGCGTGGGCGGGCTGTTCAAGAAGAACGGGATCGAGGTGATCGAGGGCTCGGCCAGGCTGGGCGCCGACGGCGATGTGATCGTCGGCGATCAGTCGATCGCCGCCCAGACCGTGATCCTCGCGACCGGCTCGGTCCCGCTCGCGATCCCCGGGGTGGAGTTCGGCGGGCGTGTGATCGGGACCGAGGACGCGTGGGCGCTGGGAGAGCTCCCGGCCCGCCTGGCGGTCGTCGGCGGCGGGGCCTCCGGGGCGGAGATCGCCTCGGGCTTCGCGCGCCTGGGCTCGCAGGTGCTGCTGCTCGAGATGCTCGACCGCGTGCTGCCGACCGAGGACACCGACGTGTCGCGTCTGGTCGAACGGGGCTTCAAGCGGCAGGGAATCGACATTCACACGAGCACTCCCGTCGCCGACGTGCGCGCCGGCGCGACGAGCGTCAGCTTCTCCTACGGCCCGCCCGCCGCAGACAGCGCGAACGGTCCGGCCGGGGCACCCGCAACCGAGGTCGACTACCTCGTCATCTGCGCCGGGCGCGGCGCGGACGTCGAGGGGCTCGGGCTCGCCGAGGCGGGCGTCGAGCTGGACGAGCGCGGGCGCGTGAAGGTCGACGGCGCCCAGCGCACCTCGCGCTCCGGCGTGTACGCGATCGGCGACCTGGTTCCCGGTCCGGCGCTGGCCCACAAGGCCTCCGACGAGGGCATCATCGCCGCCGAGGACTCCGCTGGTCTCGAGACCCACCGGCTGGTTCACATCGACATCCCCCGCGCCACCTTCGGCACGCCGAACGTGGGCTCCTTCGGGCTGACCGAGGCCCAGGCGCGCGCGGAGGGCTATGACGTGGTCATCGGCAAGGTTCCATACGGAGCCGTGGGCGGAGGGATCGTGTACGGCGACCGCACGGGCCTGGTGAAGCTGGTGGGCGAGTCCAGGTACGGCGAGCTACTGGGCGGGCACATCGTGGGCACGCGCGCGACAGAGCTGATCCAGGAGCTCGTGAACGTGCGCGCCCTGGAGGGCGGCTACTCCGAGGTCGCCCGCATCGTCCACGGCCACCCCACGCTGTCGGAGGCCGTGATGGAGGCCGGACGCGCGGCGGACGGCTGGCTGATCCACGGCTGAGCCGCGGCAGCAGCCCGAGGCGGACGTGGCGAGGGCGGGCGCGGTTACCCTCTGCTCGTGAGCGAGCAGCGAGCGACCTTCTACTTCGACCTCGCGAGCCCCGAGTGCCTACCTGGCGGCCGAGCGCATCCTGCACGTGCTCGGTGCGGCCGAGTGGCAGCCGGTGCTCGCGCGCGAGCTTCCCCGCCCGCAGCGCTACGACGCCTTTCGCTGTCGCGAGGAGGAGGAGATATTCCGCGCCGAGATCGCCCGCCGGGCCGACGCAGCTGGGCCTGCAGCCGCTGCGCTGGCCCGACCCATTCCCGTTCGACAGCGACCTGGCGATGCGCGTGGCTACCTACGCCAAGTCGATCGGCCGCGCGGTCCCCTTCGCCCAGGCGGCCTTCCGCCAGGCGTTTGCCGGCGGGCACAGCCTGCACCAGCCCGACTACGTTCTGATCGCCGCGGCGGCCTGCGAGATGCACCCCGCGGCGGTGCTCCGCGCCTCGCAGCTGCGCTCGGTCGAACGCCGAGCTCTCGGCCGCCACGGCGCTCGCGGCAAGCGCTGGAGCGGCGGACGTTCCCGCCCTGCGCGTCGGGGAGCTGCTGTTCGAAGGCGAGCGCGCCGTCGAGGAGGCGGCAGCGCACATGGGCGCCCTGCCGTCGGCCAGCTCGCGATGAAGGCGAACCGCGCCTACCGGCTGATCGTCACGCGAGCCGGGCGCACGCCGGCACTGCTCGCGGACACCGAACGGGTCGACCACGTCGAGATCGTCGAGATCGACAGCGGCGAGGTGGTGCTGTTCTGGGACCGGCCGCCGCTGGCGGCCTCGCGGCTCGCGCGCGCGCTGCGCGAGACGCTCTCGCAGTTGGACGCGGACGAGTTTCTCGCCCACTGGAGTACGGTGGAGCGGTGATGGCGCCGAGCCTGCCCGAGCCGGAGATCGCGCGCGAGTGGCTGGCCACGATGACGCTCATACGCCGCTTCGAGGAGCGGGCCGGCGAGATGTACGCACGCGCGAAGATCGGCGGGTTCCTGCACCTGTCGATCGGCGAGGAGGCGACGATCGTGGGCAGCGCCAGAGCGCTGCGCAGCGAGGACTACCTGATCTCCACCTACCGCTCGCACGGCCACGCGCTCGTGCGTGGCACGCCGCCGGAGAACGTGATGGCCGAGCTGTTCGGGCGCGTCGACGGCTGCTGCCGCGGGCGCGGTGGCTCGATGCACATGTTCGATCTGGCGCGCCGCTTCATGGGCGGCTACGGGATCGTCGGCGGCAACCTGCCGATCGCCGCCGGCATCGCCCTGGCGAGCGATCAGCTGGGCACCGACGAGGTGACGCTGTGCGTGTTCGGCGACGGCGCCTCCAATCAGGGGACCTTCGGGGAGACGCTCAACCTCGCGGCCCTGTGGCGGCTGCCGGTGGTGTTCATGGTGACCAACAACCAGTTCGGCATGGGCACGGCGCTGCGGCGCCACTCGGCGGTCACCGACCTGCAGCGCAAGGGTGAGAGCCTCGGCGTGCCGGGGATGCGCTGTGACGGCATGGACGTCACCGACACGCACGCCGTCGTCTGCGAGGCCGTGCGCCGGGTGCGCGAAGACCGTCGGCCGGTGCTGGTCGAGGCGGTCACCTACCGCTTCCGGGGCCACTCGATGGCCGATCCCGAGCAGTACCGCACGAAGGAGGAGGTGGCCGAGTGGAGAGCACGGGACCCGATCCCCGCCTTCGGCGAGCTGCTCGTGCGCGAGGGCCTCCTCGAGGAGGATCAGAGGGAGCTGATCGACACGCGGGCCGTGCAGGGCGTGGACGCGGCCGTCGCCTTCGCCGAGAGCTCGCCCTTCCCGGGAGCGGAGTCGCTGTATGACGACGTCTACGTTCTCGGCGATGAGGTCCGCGGCTCCTATTCGGTGAGGACGACGCGAGCCCCCTCGCAGCCGCCGCCGAGCGAGGCGGAGGACCTCGCACAGAGCGCAGGGGAGATACCGCAGCAGATCACGACGGCGCTCCAGGCCGGCGAGGACGCGGCCTGATGGCCGAGATGCGCTACCGCGAGGCGCTGGGCGCGGCGCTGCGCGAGGAGCTTAGGCGCGACGAGCGAGTGGTGCTGCTCGGCGAGGACATCGGCGTGTTCGGCGGGGCGTTCAAGGTCACCGACGGGCTGCTGGAGGAGTTCGGAGAGAGGCGGGTGCGTGACACGCCGATCTCGGAGAACACGATCGTGGGCGTCGGCGTGGGAGCGGCGATGAGGGGCCTGCGGCCGGTCGTCGAGCTGATGACGATCAACTTCGCCCTGCTCGCGTTCGACCAGATCATCAACCACGCGGCACACATCCACTACATGTTCGGCGGGCAGGCGAGGGTACCGCTGGTGGTGCGCATGCCCCAGGGCGCGGGCCACCAGCTGGGACCGACGCACTCGCACTGCCTGGAGGCAATGTTCCTGCACGTTCCCGGTCTGCTGGTCGCGGTCCCGTCAACGCCGGCCGACGCGAAGGGCCTGCTGAAGACCGCGATCCGCGATGAGAATCCGGTCATCTTCATCGAGCACGAGTCGCTCTACGGAGTGCGCGGCGAGGTCCCCGACGACGGGGAGCATCTCGTGGGATTCGGCCGTGCCCGCGTCGCCCGCGAGGGCTCGGACGTGACGATCGTGGGCGTCTCGCGGATGGCGCGCACGGCCGAGCGCGCGGCGGAGACGCTGGCGGCCGACCACGGGGTGATGGCGGAGGTGATCGATCCGCGCACGCTGCGGCCGCTCGATCTCGACACGATCCTCACCTCGGTGGCAAAGACCAACCGCTGCGTCGTCGTCGAGGAGGGCTGGCCGCACGGCGGCGTGGGCGCGAACCTCGCGGCGCTCATCTGCGAACAGGCCTTCGACGACCTCGACGCACCCGTGGCGCGGGTCACCGGAGCCGACCTTCCGATGCCCTACTCCAAGCCGCTGGAGGACATCGCCTATCCACACGAGCCGCAGATCGTGCGCGCCGCGCTTCAGACGCTCGGCCTCGCCGACGCGGCCGGAGGCGCAGCCGATGGCTGATGTCGTCATGCCCCGCCTCTCGGACACGATGGAGGAGGGCACGATCCTGCTGTGGCTGAAACGCGACGGTGAGGAGGTGAGGCGGGGAGAGGAGCTCGTGGAGATCGAGACCGACAAGGCCACGATGACCTATCAGTCCGATGTCGCGGGCGTCCTTCAGATCGTCGCTGTCGAGGGCGAGACGCTTGCCGTCGGCGAGCTCATCGCGCGCGTGGGAGCGCCGGACGCTGCGCCGCAACCGGAGCTCGCGGTGGAGCACGCGGCGGCCACGCTGGGCGGGGCGTCGTCGGCGCTGGGCGGGGCGTCGGCGGCGGGCAGGGCGTCGTCGGCGGCGGGCGCGGCGCAGGCGGCGGGGCCCGCCGAACCGGCGCTCCCGCGCGAGGAGGATCGTTCGCGCAAGGCGCAGCGGATCAAGGCCTCTCCCCTGGCGAGGCGGATCGCGCGCGAGAGCGGCGTGGATCTGGGCACGCTGACCGGCAGTGGACCGGGCGGTCGGATCGTACGCGCCGACGTGCAGAGCGCGCCGGCGCCGGCGCGGCCCCTCGACACGGTCGCGACGGCCAAAGGGAAGACGACGATCCTCGAGCTGACGCGCGCACAGCGGACGGTCGCGCGGAGGATGGCCGAGTCGAAGGCCACGATCCCCGACTTCACGCTGCAGGCCGACGTCGACATGGAGGAGTGCGTGGAGCTGCGCACGGAGCTCAAGCGCCTTTCTCCCGATGAGGCGCCGACCTACAACGACATGGTCGTCAAGGCCTGCGCGATCGCGCTGCGCGAGCATCCGCGCGCCAACGGCAGCTACCGGGACGGGCAGCTGCAGCTGCATTCGCGCGTGAACGTCGGGGTGGCCGTCGCCGCCGACGACGCGCTCACGGTGCCGACCGTCTTCGACGCCGACGAGAAGTCGCTGGGCGAGATCGCCCGCGAGACGCGGGCGCTCGCAGAGCGCGTGCGTGCTGCGACGATCACCCCGCCGGAGCTCGGGGGCGGGACCTTCAGCGTCTCCAACCTCGGGATGTACGGCGTCGCGAGCTTCACGGCGATCATCAACCCGCCGCAGGCGGCGATCCTGTCGGTAGGATCGGTCGAGCCGCGCGCGGTCGTGCGCGGGGGAGCGCTCCTCGCCCGCCACACGATGACGCTCACGCTCGCCTGCGACCACCGCATCCTCTACGGCGCCGACGCCGCCCGCTTTCTGGCGCGCATCCGCGAGCTGCTGGAGGCGCCGGCGGCACTGACGCTGTAGCGCTCGGCTAACCCAGCAGTTTCAGCCCTTGGTCCGCCGTCGGTTGAGAAAAACGTAGCGCTACGCTTGAGTGGATTAGATGCGCCTCGCCGATCGAGCCTCCGAAGAGCTGTGGGTCTGCCACCTGGGGGTCGTGCCGTATCGCGACGGGCTCGCGATCCAGGAGCAGGTCCGCTCCCTCCGGCAGGCGGGAGAGCTGGCCGACACGCTGCTGCTGCTTGAGCACCTCCCCGTCTATACGCGCGGGCGGCGCTCCGGCGCGGAGGACCTGCCGTTCGGCGAGGACTTCTACCGCGCCAAGGGCATCGAGGTCGTCGACACCGACCGCGGCGGGCGCGTCACGCACCACGGTCCCGGCCAACTCGTGGGCTACCCGATCATGGCCATACGCGATGTCCATCGGCACCTGCGCACGATGGAGCAGGCGATCGTCGCCGCGCTTGCCGAGGAGGGCATCGATGCGCGCTCGCGCCACGAGGAGGGCGCCGACTACACCGGCGTCTGGATCGACGAGCGCAAGATCGCCTCGATCGGCGTGCACGTCTCGCGCGGCGTCACCACGCACGGCTTCGCCGTCAACGTCCACAACGACCTCGAGCCGTTCTCCTGGGTCGTCCCATGCGGGCTGCCCGAGGTCGCCATGACATCCATCGCCCACGAGTCCGCCGGCGCCTGCCGGCCAATCTCCGATCGCTCGCTCGTCTGCTTCCGCAGGCGCATGGCGTACAGCTTCTGCCAGGCACACGTACGGCGCCAGCGCCTCGTCTCGTCGCAGCGCCTCGGCATCGACACGCCGCACGCCGCCGGGCTCGCGGCCGGGCGAGCCCCGATCAATTCCATCCCACCCCGGCGAGCCGAGGCTGTGCCCGCATGAGCGCAACCCGATCGCGGGCCAATCCCGGAGGGATGGACGTGCTGAGCGTGCTCGGCTCGGACGTGCGTCCCCTGCGCGAGCGCAAGCCGCCGTGGTTCAAGGTGCCGCCGCCCGGCGGGGAGCGCTACCGCGCGCTGACCGAGCTGATCCGCCAGGAGAACCTGCACACGGTCTGCCAGGAGGCGGCCTGCCCCAACGTCGGCGAGTGCTGGGAGCGCGGCACGGCCACGTTCATGATCCTCGGTGATACCTGCACGCGGCGCTGCGGCTTCTGCAACGTGAAGACCGGCAAGCCCACGTGGAACGATCCGCTCGAGCCGGCGAGGGTGGCGCGCTCGATCGCGCGCATGGGCCTGCGCCACGCGGTCATCACCTCGGTCGACCGCGACGACCTCCCCGACAAGGGGGCCTCGGCCTTCGTCGGCGTGATCCGCCAGGTGCGCCGCCAGGTGCCCGGCTGCCGGGTGGAGGTCCTCACTCCGGACTTCCAGGGCCAGGAGATGCCGCTGGCGAAGGTCATCGCCGAGCGTCCCGACGTGTTCAACCACAACGTCGAGGTCGTTCCCCGTCTCTATCCGCTGGCTCGCCGGGGCTCGGAGTTCGCGCGCTCGTGCCGCGTGCTGCGTCTTGCGAAGGAGCTCGGCGGCAAGCGGCTGCTCGTCAAGTCGGGCTTGATGGTCGGGCTCGGCGAGAGCCACGAGGAGATGGTGGACGCGTTCGCGATCCTGCGCGAACAGGGCGTGCAGGTGCTCACCGTCGGGCAGTACCTGCGACCATCAGAGCGCCACCTGCCCATCGTGCGCTACTGGCACCCGGACGAGTTCGCGGCGCTGGAGCGGGCCGCCTACGCGCTCGGCTTCGAGCACGTGGCGGCGGGCCCGCTCGTGCGCTCCTCCTACCACGCCGATGAGCATCTGCCCCGGCCGCTCGCCGGCCGCGACGCGCTGAGCGCTCAGGCCTAGCGCCAGCCGGCACCGCCGGGCCGCTGGGCCGGCACGCCCGGGCCGCCGTGGCCGGCACGTCGGGCCGGTACCGCCGACACACCGGGCGCCTGGGGGAGTGGCTCAGAATAGGCTCTGTCGGATCTTCGCCCGGCGAGGGCTGCCCCGATGTTCCCGCTCAAGGACAACATTCCGCTCGCGCGATTTCCGCTCGTGACGGTCGCGCTGTTTGCGATCAACCTGATCGCCTACCTGCTCGAGATCCGCCACGGCGGCAGCTTCTTCGGAGGCCCGAGCGAGAGCGTCACGGTTCGCTATGGGGCGATCCCATACGAGCTGACCCACCCCGGCTCCCACTGTGGCCTGATCCCCCTACCAACCGCCGAAGGCCTCGGCAGCACGATCGTCTGCGTGGGCCAGCGGGGGGTCGTGGGCAGCCCGCCCGCGCAGCCGGCGACATTGGCGACCGTGTTCACGTCGATGTTCCTGCACGGCAGCTTCCTTCACATCTTCGGCAACATGCTGTTTCTGGCGATCTTCGGCCCGACGGTCGAGGATGCGATGGGGCGGGCACGCTACCTGGCCTTCTACCTGCTGGGAGGCATCGTCGCGCTGGGTGCGCAGGTGCTCGTGAGCCCCGACTCGACCGCCCCCACGCTCGGCGCCTCCGGCGCGATCGCGGCCGTGCTCGGCGGCTATGTGCTGCTCTACCCCCGTGCGCGCGTGCTCACGCTGGTGTTCCTCATCTTCTTCGTGACCATCGTCGAGGTCCCGGCCCTGATGCCTGCTCGGCTTCTGGTTCGTGGTGCAGCTCCTCCTCGGCGCGTCTGGCCTGGTCAGCCCGATCGGCAGCGAAGGAGTCGCCTACTTCGCGCATATCGGCGGCTTCGCCTTCGGCGTGCTGGCGATTCGGCTCTTCGTCAGGCGCGGCAGACCCGAGTCGCCGCCGCTGCCGGTGTACTGATCGGAATGGCCACGTCGACCACGCTGCCACCATGACCCGCCTGCTCGTCCTCGTGGTGGCGCTCATGTTCATCGCCGGGTTCGCCTTCCTCACCTTCGCCGCGGTGGTGGAGGAAGGGTTTACCCTGGGCAGCCTGGTGTCGGTTCTGATCCTCGTGCTGCTGGGCGTGGGCATCGTCGGAGCCCTGCGCAATCCTCCCCGTTGACCAACCTCCCCGTTGACCAACCCCCCGTTGACCACACCACTCGCCAACGCCCTCCGGCAACGCCCTGCTCGCGACCGGACGACCCCCCGACGGCCATCCCTGCCCCGACCGTGAGCATCTCTCCCCTCATCACCCCTCCCGACAGGCTGCGCAGGCGCGAGCGCAGCCGCAGGCGCAGGCGACGCAGGCGCGCGCTCCTCGCGGCAGCGGTCGCGCTCGCGTGCGTGGGGACGCATCGTCGTCATGGGGCTCGCCAGATCGCACACCGCTCACAGCTCGGCAATCGCGGCCACGCGCGTGGCCAAGCGACCGCCCACAAGCGTCGCGCCGCAGCTGTCGCAGACAGGCCTTCCGCTCGGCAAGCCGGCGCTCGTGCTCACCGGACTCGGCACGCCGCGCCAGGACGCTGTGCGGAGCGAATTCCGAACGCCGCCGCGCGCCGGACTGCTGTTCAATCTCGACACCGGTCAGGTGCTGTGGCAGCGCAACCCGCACAAGCGCCTGCGCATCGCGAGCCTGACGAAGATGATGACCGCCCTGCTTGACGGTCGAATCGGCGCCGCCCGATGCGCCCGTGCTCGTGACCAGGCAGGCGATCGACAGCTCGGGCTCGAAGGTCGGAGTGCTGCCCCTCGGCAGGCGCATCCGTCTGGAGAGCATGCTCTACGGCCTGCTGCTGCCCTCGGGCAACGACGCGGCCGTGGCGCTCGCACAGCACGTCGCCGGCAGCGTTGGACGGTTCGTGAGGCGGATGAACGCCGAGGCCGCGGCGCTGGGAATGGGCTGCACGCGCTACTCCTCGCCGTCGGGCTACTACGACCAGGGCAACTACTCCTGCGCCGCCGACCTCGCGGTGCTCGCGCGCGTGGACCTGCAGCAGCGGCGGATCGCACGCATCACGCGCACCTACACGGCGGCGCTTCCGTTTCCGATCCACGGCGGCAGGCTCTTCCTATACAACAACAACCCGCTGCTCATCTACCACTATCCCGGCCTCACGGGCCTGAAGACCGGCTACACGGTCG
Organism: uncultured Solirubrobacteraceae bacterium; assembly: GCA_963767655.1. Lineage (GTDB taxonomy): Bacteria > Actinomycetota > Thermoleophilia > Solirubrobacterales > Solirubrobacteraceae > Palsa-744. The sequence continues at coordinate 445,246 of CAVYET010000003.1, forward strand.
CAGCGGGCAAGTGCCTGGTGGCGACGGCCGAGCGGCACGGCGTGCGCCTGGGCGTGGTGCTGCTCGACTCACCCGACCCGGCCACCCAGGCGCGCCACCTGCTCAACAGCGGATTCGAGGGCGTCTACTACCAGGCGCCCGTGCCTGAGCCGCCGATCCCGCCCGGGGCCTGAGCCGCCGATCCCGCCCGGGGCCTGAGCGCCGATCCGCGTGAGCCGCCGATCGCCGGGGCTGGCCGCCGATCCCGCCCGGGGCCTGAGCAGCCGATCCCGCGCGCGCAGTGCGTGGCATCCGTTCCTCTATACTGATTGACTAGTCAGTCAGCCAAAGGAGGAGCCGTGGATCTTGATGACACCCCTCAGCAGGCCGCCTATCGCGCCCAGGTGCGTAGCTGGCTGGAGGAGCACTCCTCGGAAGCACCCAAACTCCAGGGGCCTGGAGCGCTCGAGGATGAGGATGAGATAGTCGCGGCGCGGCGTGTCTGGCAGGGCCGGCTCGCCGAGGGCGGGCTTGCCGGCGTGACCTGGCCGAAGGAGTTCGGGGGCCAGGGGCTCGGTCCGATCGAGCAGGTCATCTGCAACCAGGAGATCGGCCGCGCGCGCGTGCCGGGAATCCTCGACGCGATCGGCGTCGGCATGCTCGGCCCGACGATCATCGCCCACGGAACCGACGAGCAGAAGCTGCGCTATCTCGGGCCGATGCTGCACGGAGACGAGGTCTGGTGCCAGATGTTCTCCGAGCCGGCGGCCGGCTCGGACCTCGCCGCCGTGCAGACCAGGGCGCGCCTCCAGGATGACGGCAGCTGGCGGCTGAGCGGCCAGAAGGTGTGGACGACCAACGCCCAGTTCGCCTCCTACGGACTGCTGCTCGCGCGCACGGACGCAGACGTGCCCAAGCACAAGGGCCTCACGATGTTCGTCGTTCCGATGGACGCAGCGGGTGTGACGGTGCGCGGCCTGCGCCAGATCTCCGGCGAGGCGGAGTTCAACGAGGTGTTCTTCGACGACGTCGCGCTCGACGCCGGGGCGGTGGTCGGCGGAGTCGGCAGCGGCTGGGGAACTGCACTGACGACGCTGATGTACGAGCGCGTCACGATCGGACTCGGCGGCGAGGGCTTCGGCTACAGCTCGACGCGCTTTGCCGATGCCATCGCGAAGGACGAGCACGCGCGCCGCGACTCCGAGGTCCGTCATCAGCTCGGCGAGATCTCAAGCGAACTGATCGCGGTCAGGTTCACCGGCTATCGGACGCTCACCGCACTTCAGAAAGGCCAGATACCCGGCCCGGAGGCGGGCCTTGCGAAGGTCACGATCGTCAACGGCGCCATCAAGGCCGGCGATCTGATCGCCGACGTGCTCGGTCCGGACGCGCTGACCGAGAACAGCGAGTGGTCATACATGATCTCGTTCCTGCCCGGCCTGAAGTCGGCGGGCGGGACCGAGGAGATCCTGCGCAACACGATCGGCGAGCGCGTCCTCGGCCTGGCGCCGGAGCCGCGCTTGGACAAGGGCATCCCGTTCTCGGAGCTGCGCTCGAAGGAAACGGCCGCGGCATGAGCCGCCTTGCTCGCCAGCCAGGACAACGCAGCACGAGTCACAAAGGAGCTTCGAGGTGAACCTTGCACTGTCAGACGAGCAGACCTTCCTGCGGGAGGCGGCACGCGGGGCGCTGTCGCGCTTCAAGACGCTTGAGGCCGCGCGCGAGGCGCTCGACGGAAACGACGACGCGCTGCCGGACCTCTGGCCGGTCGCATGCGAGGCGGGCTGGCCGGGGCTGCTCATCGCCGAGGAGCACGACGGGGCCGGCCTCGATGTCTTCGAGGCGATGCTCGTTCTGGGCGAGTGTGGCCGGGTCCTGGCCAGCGTGCCGCTGCTCGGACATCTTCCCGCCACCGCCATTCTCAACGACTCACCGAACGCCGCCGAGTTCATGCCCGCGCTCGCACGGGGTGAGCGACGCGCTGCCTACCTCCCCTCGCGGCCCTCCGACGACCTCAGCGAGCGCTGGAGCGCCGACCCGACGAGCGGCTCCGAACGTGCGTCCCTGCCGAGCGCGGGGGCGCCCGGAGAGGATGGACGCGTGTCCCTCAACGGCAGCTTCGCGTTCGTGCCCGACGCGCCGGGGGCGGATGTGCTGGTCGGCGTGGCGCTGCTCGACGGCCGGCCCGTCGGGGTGGCCGTGCTCAGCGATGGGCCGGGGGTCCACGTGGAGCCGGTTCGCAGATACGACGCCACACGCTCGCTCAGCCACGTCAAGCTGAGCGATGCGCCGGCCGTCGTCCTCGATGCGCCCGAGGAGTCGCTGCGCGGCGCGTGGCACCTCGCGCAGGCGTTGCTCGCCGCAGAGTCGATCGGCAGCGTCGAGACGGCGCTGGACGTATCGGTCGCCTACGCCAAGGAGCGCTGCACCTTCGGCCGGGCGATCGGCTCCTATCAGGCCGTGAAGCACTCGCTCACCGAGGTGCTGCGCCAGCTCGAGAACGGGCGCTCGCTGCTCTACTACGCCGGATGGGCGCGGATCGGAGCGCCGGCGGAGTTTCCGCTCGCCGCCAATGCCGCCCGCTCGGTCGCCTCCCGCGCACTCGATCACGCTGCGCGCACGATGATCTCCGTCCACGGCGGCATCGGCGCCACGTGGGAGCACGACGCGCCCCTGTACTTTCGCCGGGCCCAGCTCTCTCGTCGGCTCCTCGGCGGCGCCTCGGCGGCGACCGACCAGGTCGCCAGCGAGCTGCTGACGCAGGCGAGCGCCGCTTAGCGCCTGGCGCTGGCGGCGCGCGCCGCGGGGACGGGTCTCATCGCCGCGAGCACGGGCGCCCCGTAGGCGCCGTGCACCGCTTCGACCATCGCCGGATCCACGCCGCAGTTGATGCAGAACCCGTGCTGCGACCAGCCGATCGCGCGCGCCAGCACCTGGTCGGCATAGGTCACGCCGGTGGCATCGTGACCGTAGTAGTCATAGGCCGCACCCCACGCGGAGCCATCGAGCGCGTATCCCGCGCCGTCCGCGGACAGCAGGTGGGCTGCCGCCATGATCGCGTCGAAGTCGTCGTAGATGGACGGGTGCTTGGCGGTCATGTGGTCATAGCTCGCGGGGCGCTTTCCGTAGATGTAGGAGTCGCTGACAAGCTGCCAGGTGCTGACCGGACCGTTGGTGACGTTGAACTGCATCGGTCCACCGCAGCAGTGGGCGAAGTTCAGGCCGTGATAGATGCCGGGCGCCGTCGAGAACGCAGACTCCTGCATGTGGATCGACGCGAGCAGCAGCCAGTTGACGCCGAAGGTGCGCTGGGCGACCGCGTAGATGGGATAGAAGCCTTCCATCCAGCGCTTGGAGATCCGTACCTGGGTCTGATCGACGAAGCGCCTGGCATCGAGGCTCTGCTGGGCGATCGACGGTGCGGCCACGATCGCGCGGCGCACGCGCCCACCGCCCGGCGCAGCGAGGGCGCCGCCTCGACCCTGCGCCCGTCCGCCGGCGAGAACGCTCGCCGCAGCAGCGGACCCAGGGGTGGGGGTCACGGCCGCGACGAGCACGGCCGGCGGCGAGGAGCGCGGCACGGAGGTCCGCTGACCGATGAGGCCGGTGAGCACTGCCGCGAGCACCGCTATGCCCAGTCCCGCGATGCCGCAGGCGAGCAGCCAGGCCCGCCGTTCAGAGGGCGGGATCGGGCCATCGGCTTCCCAGGCGACCGATTCGGGGGGCTGGCGGCGGATCATGTGCTGGTACAAGGTATCGGCGACGGAGGCTGCCGGCGACAGTCGAGCAAGCGAAGGTTCGACCCCCGGTCGCGCGACGTTGTGAGGAAATCGGGGTTCTAGCTACTGTGGGCAGACCGGCTCTCATCATCTCCGTGCTCGCGCTCGTGCTGGGCGTGCTCGCCGGCGGCACGCCGGCGGCTGTTGCTGGGAGACGCCAGCCGCCCGCTGCGCCCGCGCAGGCGCTGAGCGCTGCCCAGCTGCACTACCTCGCCCTGGCGCAGACTGGCGTGATGCGCGCCGAGCGTCGCTGGAGCGATCGCCGGCGCGGCTGGTATGACGCGCGACTCGGCGACGGCGACCGCTATCCGCTGGCCACGATCTGGGACATCGTGCCGCTGTTCGAGTCCTTGGACGCGATCGCCATCGCCCAGCCCACACAGGCCAACCGGCAGGCCCTCGCTCGCTTCGCAGCGGGCGCCGAGCGCTATCTGAACCGCGGCCTGCGCCCGCTGCCCGGCTACTCGCCCTATCCGGGCGACCGTGCCGCGAACACCCGGACCTGGTTCGACGACAACGGCTGGTGGGGTCTTGCCTTTCTGAACGCCTACCGAGCGACCGGCACTCGGCGCTGGCTCGGCGATGCCGAGCGCGCACTCGCCTACATCGCCGCGGTGGGCTGGGATCGGCAGACGGGCGGCATCTGGTGGAACACCAGCCATCCCTACAAGGCCGGAGAGGCTCTGGCCTCGGGAACTCTGCTGGCCACGCTGCTCTACCAGCAGACCCGCTCGACGGCGTATCTGAGGACGGCTCGCATGTTCCTGGCCTGGGCGAACACGGCCGGGTTCAGCACCGCCAACGGACTGTATGCAGGCAGCAGCCTGGACCCCACCCCGATCGACTACATCGAGGGCCCGCTGATATACGCGCAGGCGGTGCTGTGTCGGATCAGCGCAGACGCCGGCGGCTGCGAACGGGCGCAGCGACTGAAGAGGACCGCGCTGGATCGCTTCGGCTATCTGCTCGATTTCTCCCCGCAGTACGACGCGATCTACCTGCAGTGGATGCTGGCGCTGTACGCGCTCGAAGGCGACCCCGTCCTGTATACGCTCGCCGCCGACAACGCGCGCGACGCGCAGACGCGAGCGCTGGGCGGGGAAGGGCTGTACCTGCTGTCCTGGAATGGCGAAGTCCTCCCCCCCGCAGACGCGCGGCCGGGCTCGCTTCAGACGCAGGCGGCGACCACGAGCCTGTTCGCGTGGCTGGCCGTCTACCCGCCGGCCGCTCAGGGGACGATGTGAGGAGTCTCATTCCGCCGCTCCTCGGCGCCTGCCTAGCATGTCGCCGATGGTCGGGCATGTGAGCATTCCCTCCATCGCCACGCGGGCGGTGCTCGCGCTGGCGGCGATCCTCGCGCTGGCGGCCGTCCTCGCACTGAGCGGCTGCGGCACGAGCACGCAAAGCAGCTCGCTCGCACCCGAAGGCGCGTCCACGTCCGCCTCCGCGACGTGCCCGGCGACGGTGCTGCACGTGCTCAGAGCTGTGGCGATGCGCATCTACCGCGAGGGCGTCGTCAGCGAAAGGACCGCCGTGGCGGCGCATCTGATCGGCGGGTCCCTGCCTCTGCGTCAGGCCGTGGAACGCAACGATCCCGGTAGCGCCAGCGCGGCCGCGCTGGCGCTGCTCGCCACCGGACATATGACGAACCTGAAGGTCGTACGCGCCGGCAAGGTGCTCGCCAACGTGGGCAGCCCCACGGCGCTGGCCCCGTTCGGCGGGACTCTCCTCGGCGCGGGCCGCGCGCCGATCGCGACGTTCATGGCCAGCGTGTGGAGCGAGGAAGGCTTCCTGCTCGAGACCGACGGCATCACCCAGGGGTCCGTGTCACTGCGGACCGGCACGCGCAGCATCGCCGGCTCGATCGGGCTCCCGGCTGCCCGCCTGCCCGTCGAGGGGACGCTCAGCAGACACGGCATCGACTACCAGTACGTGTCCTTCCCCGTGACGCTCTTTCCCTCGGGCTCATCGCAGGTCTACCTGCTGAGAACCATCCCCTCGCTGGCGTCACTCTGCGGACACACGAGCGAGGACACGGTGGTCAACACGCTCAGCCACATCGCAAGCCTGATCTACGCCGGCGAGGCCGGCCGGCGCGCGCTCGTGGAGGTCCACCGCACCCAGCACGACCGCGCGCTCCTGAGCGCCGTCGCCAGGCGCGACCCAGCCGCAACGCGGGCGGCGGTCAGGGCGCTCCTGAACCAGCACATAGTCCGTCTTCGCGTGAGCGCCGGCGGGCGGTTGCTCGCCGACGTCGGCGGCCCTTTCGTGCTCGCCCCGGTCGATGCCACGCTGCGCCTGGGAGGGCGCACGATCGCCAGCTTCGTGCTCTCGATTCAGGACGACGAGGGTTACAAGCGACTCGCCGGCCGTCTGGCCGGCCTCGACGTGCTCATGTACATGGGATCGCGGCTCGTGAAGAACAGCCTCGGCCCGAACCCGCGCAAGGTTCCCGCGAGCGGTCTCTACGTGTATCGCGGACGTGAATTTCGCGTGGTCACGATCCACGCGACGGCCTTCCCCTCCGGCCCGCTCAGCATCCGCGTGCTGATCCCGACCCCCTACAGCTGATCGGCCGGCCTCAGGCTGCGACGAGCGAGGAGCGCTTCTGCTCCAGGGCCTGAAGCAGCTCGTCGAAGGAGCCGGAGAATTTCTCCACTCCCTCGCGCTCGAGCGTGTCGGTGACGTCGTCGTAGTCAACGCCTGCCCGCGCCAGCTCATCGAACAGCCGATGCGCCCCCTCGAGCCCGGAACCGAGCCGCGCCTGCGGTCGGCCGTGGTCCTGATAGGCCTGGACGGTCTCCTCCGGCATCGTGTTCACCGTGTTGGCGCCGATCAGCTGCTCGACATACTTCGTGTCCGGGTAGGCGGGGTTCTTGACCGAGGTCGATGCCCACAGCAGCCGCTGTGGCGAGGCGCCCTTTGACGCGAGGTACTCCCATCGCGGCCCGGCGAACACCTCGCGGCAGTGCTCATAGGCGAGCTTTGCGTTCGCCACGGCGAGCTGTCCCTTCAGATGCTCGTGATCGCCGATCTCCTCCAGGCGCCGGTCAGCCTCTGTGTCGATGCGCGAGACGAAGAAGCTGGCCACCGAGGCCACGTTTCTCGGCTCACCGCCCTCGGCGATCAGGCGCTCGAGCCCGCGGAGGTAGGACTCGGCGACCTCGGCGTAGCGGCGCAGCGAGAAGATCAGCGTCACGTTGATCGAGCGGCCTTTGGCGATCACGTCCTCGATCGCCGCGAGCCCCGGCTTGGTGGCGGGGATCTTGACCATCAGATTCGGGCGCGCCACGGACTCGTGCAGGCGCATCGCTTCACGGAACGTCGCCAGCGTGTCGTATGCCAGGCGCGGGTCGACCTCCAGGGAGACGTACCCGTCGCGACCCTCACCGCCCTCCCACACCGGGCGAAAGAGATCGCACGCCTCGCGTATGTCCTGCTCGGCGAGCGCCCAGAAGGCGCCCGCGGTGTCCAGCCCGGGCTCGAGCTCGCGCAGCTGCTCCTCATAGGCATCCGAGGAGGCCATCGCCTTCTGGAGGATCGTGGGATTCGATGTTGCCCCCACCACCGAATCCACCTCGAGCAGGCTCTGCAAATGCCCGCCGCGTATCGAGTCGCGCGAGAGGAAGTCGATCCACACGCTCTGCCCCAGCGAGGAGAGCAGCCGCAGCGGAGAGAGGCTCGGAGTTGACATCTTGAATCTCCTTTCAGCTCGGGATCGGACTCGTCTTCTGCAGCAGCGCCCTGGCGCGCAGGGCGATGCCCTCGGCCGTGAAGCCGAGTTCCCTCAGCACGGTGACGCCGGGCGCCGAGGCACCGAAGCGGTCGAGCCCCATCACATCGCCCTCTGAGCCCACCCACTTCCACCAGCTCATCGTCGCGCCCGGCTCGACCGCCAGGCGCGCGCTCACCGCGCTCGGAAGCACCGCCTCTCGGTGCTCGGGCGGCTGGGCTTCGAACAGCTCCATGCAGGGCATCGAGACGACGCGCACGCCGGCGCCCTCCTCGGCGAGCGTCCGTGCGGCCTCGAGCGTGGGAGCCACCTCGGCGCCGGTCGCGATGAGGATCATGTCCGGGTCGCCGCCGGCGGAATCCGCCTGGCCCGCCGCACCCGAAGGAGCTGCTGCTGCGGTGGAGTCCCACAACACGTAGCCGCCGCGCGCCAGCCCGGCGGCGCTCGCGAGCTCCCCGCGGTCGAGCACCGGGAGGTTCTGGCGTGAGAGCAGCAGGGCGACCGGACCGTCCTCGCGCTCGAGCGCCGCCTGCCAGGCCGCCGAGGTCTCGTTGGCGTCGGCCGGGCGGATCACCCACAGGCCGGGGATCGCGCGCAGTGCCGCGTAGTGCTCGACGGGCTGATGGGTAGGTCCGTCCTCACCGAGCGCCACCGAGTCGTGCGTCCAGACCCACAGGACCGGCAGGCCCATTAGCGCCGACAGGCGAACACTCGGGCGCATGTAGTCGGAGAAGACGAGGAACGTGGAGCCGTAGGGCTTGACGATCCCGCCGTGCGCCGCGGCGCCGTTGACGATCGCGCCCATGGCATGCTCGCGGATGCCGAACGGCACGTTGCGCCCGGCATGCACCTTCGAGAACTCCCCGGCGCCGTCAAAGACCGTCTTCGTCGACTCCACCAGGTCGGCCGCTCCGCCGATCATCGTCGGGGCGAACTCCGCGAAGCTCGCCATCGCCTTCTGACCGGCCGAACGCGTGGCGATCTCCTCGCCGGCCTCAAAGCGAGGCAGCGACTCGCGCCAACCCTCCCGCAGACCTCCCCTGAGGGCGAGGTCCCAATCGGCGGCCAGCTCGGGGAAGGCCTCACGCCAGGGCTCCAGGCGGCGCCGCGTCCACTCCTGCTGGGCGGCCGCACCGCTCTGCAGTAGCGACATGTGCCGATAGACGCTCTCGTCCACCCAGAAGGAGCGCTCAGGATCGAAGCCCATGATCTCCTTCGTCGCCCTCACCTCCTCTTCGCCCAGCGCTGCACCGTGAGCCTTGGCGGTATCGACGGCGTGTGGCGCCGGATAGGCGATGTGCGAGCGGATCGCGATGAACGACGGCCGCTGCATTTCCGTGCGCGCCCGCTCGAGCGCTCCCTCGAGGGCGTCGAGGTCCTCGGAGTCCTCGACCCTCTGCACATGCCAGCCCTCGGCCCGGAAGCGCTCGAGGTGCTCCTCGCCGTCGAAGGAGATCGAGGTGCTGCCGTCGATCGTGATGTGGTTGTCGTCGTAGCAGACGATCAGCCTGCCGAGCCCGAAGTGCCCGGCGATCGAGGCCGCCTCCTGGCTGATGCCCTCCATGAGGTCGCCGTCCGAGCAGATCGCGTAGACGTGGTGGTCCACCAGCTCGTGGCCGGGACGGTTGAAGCGCTCGGCCAGGAAGCGCTCGGCGATGGCCATCCCGACCGCGTTGCCGAGACCCTGGCCGAGCGGTCCGGTCGTGATCTCGATCCCGGGCGTATGGCCGCGCTCGGGATGCCCGGGCGTGCGCGATCCCCATTGGCGAAACTGCTTGAGATCGTCCAGACCGAGGTCGTAGCCGGCGAGATGAAGCATCGAGTACTGCAGCACGCATGCGTGGCCGGCGCTGAGAACGAAGCGGTCGCGATCGGGCCACTCGGTGTCGCGCGGATTCACGCGCAGGAAGCGCCTGAAAAGCGTGTAGGCCAGCGGAGCGAGTGCCATCGCCGTCCCGGGATGCCCGGAGTCGGCCTGCTGCACCGCGTCCATCGCCAGTCCCCGAACGGTGTCGATCGACAGTCGCTGGATATCCGGGTCGGCCATCGGTTCGATCCTAGCGGCGATGGACCTGTACAGTTGGTGAATCGTGTCCGAGCAGCTTTGCGACGTGGGCAGGGGCATCAGCCTCTGCCATGAGGAGTTCGGGGAGCCTTCCGATCCCACGGCGCTGTTGATCATGGGGCTCGGTATGCAGATGCTGGCCTGGCATGACGACTTCTGCCTGCAGCTGGCCGGCCGGGGATTTCACGTCGTGCGCTTCGACAATCGTGACGTCGGGAACTCGACCCACGTACAGGGCCCGACTCCGACGATTCCCCAGCTGCTGCGCCGCTCCAAGCACGCGGCGAGCTACACGCTGGCGGACATGGCCGAGGACACCGCCGGCCTGCTTGATGAGCTGGAGCTGGCGCCAGCGCACGTCATCGGAGCGTCGATGGGCGGCATGATCGCTCAGACGCTGGCGGCGCGTCATCCCCGCAAAGTCCGCTCGCTCGTGTCGATCATGTCCAACACCGGCAGCCCCTGGAGCGGGCGCCCGGCGCCCAGGCTGATACCGCTGCTCGTGCGCAGACCGCCGAGCGGGCGCGACGCCTACATCGCTCGCGCCGATCACGTGTTCGCCGCGATCGGCTCAACCGGCGTGCCGCGCGACACCGACGACATCCACGCGCTGGCCGCGGCGAGCTACGACCGTGACAAGGACCCTGCGGGACCAGCCCGCCAGCTGGCCGCGATAACGGCCTCCGGCGACCGCACGAAGGAATTGCACGGGATCACCGCGCCGACGCTCGTGATCCACGGCATCGCCGATCCGCTCGTGGCCTACTCGGGCGGCAGGGCCACCGCGCGGGCGATCCGGGGAGCCAGGCTGATGAGCATCGCGGGCATGGGTCACGACATGCCAAGGGCCATCTGGCCGAGCTTGATCGACGCGATCGCGTGGAACGCCGGACAGGCCGAAGGTCAGCTGGAGGACCGCCCACCCCAACAGGCCCGCCCCTCCTCGCTGTCGGGCCTGCCGGGATAGGCATCTCCCCCCGCTCCTCCGTACCCCGTTCCCCCCAACTCGTCAGCCGGCCTGGGGTCGCCGGCTACAGACCGGCAGGCCGACCATCGAATGTGCACGCCCGTTTGAGCACCAGCGCCTGCCCGGGCGTACACGCACGAGCCAGTGCAGGTCGTCGCGACAGTGCGAGCGACGGTATGGCCACCGCCCGTGAAGGGCGCGCAGCATTCGCTGCTCCTGGCAAGCGAACCGCTTCATGTCTCCATCCCGATCTTGGCTTCGCATCCTGCTTACCCCAAGTTTTTGGTCCGCAAGCTCCTTGTGCCCCTCGTCGCTCCTCGACTCGAGCACTGACTCGACCGGCATCCATATGCGTGGCGCCCGGTTCAAGTTGCAGACATATAAATCACCTTTTACGCAGAATGTCAACCTGCCACCGACGGTGGGATCGGGCTTGCATGAGGACAACCGCGGTCGGGCTCGGCCATCCGTGCGAGCCCAGGAAAGAGCAGACCGCCGGCGGAGCTCCACGCGGGACGCAGGCGTTCACCGAGTGGAGCTCGACCGCGCTCATCCCTCCTGCGATCGTGTCCGGGATCGTGCGGGTGTCCGGGATGTCGCGAGACATCCCGAAAGTGCGCCCGGCGGGAATCGAACCCGCGGCCTGCGGCGCGAACGCGGCGCGACCTTCCGCGAGGTCGCCCAGGAGTACCTCAGGTGGCTGGCCGAGGTGAGGGGCGCGAAGCCGAGCACGTTGCGCGACTACGGCTAGATGCTGGCCCCTCACGGCAAGATCATGGCCGCACTCGGGGACCGGCCGGCGGCCAAGCTGAGCTGCGGGAGTGATCGACGGATGGCTGCCGCCGCGCGCACGGAGGCTCGTCGCCGAGTGGGCCGGTCAGCATCAGGACGAGCTCAACGAGAACTGGGCCCGGGCGCGAGCGCACGATCGACTTCTGGCGATCGATCCACTCCCCTAGTATTGGGCCATGTTTGCCGTGATCACGGTGGAGCCTCTCAAGGACCACACGCTCCGTCTTCGGTTCGACGACGGCAGCGAGCGCGTGGTGGATCTCAGCGACGAGCTCTGGGGAGAGATGGGCGAGCCGCTTCGCGACCCCGAGTACTTCCGGCTCGTTCGCGTCGATCCCGAGCTCCGCACGATCGTCTGGCGCAACGGGTTCGACCTGGACCCCGATGTACTCCACGGCGATCATGAGCCCACGCCGCGCGTCGACCCGACGCGCGCAGCATAGACCGCGGGAGACCTCAGGGAGACTTGCGTCCGTTCGCGGAACGATCGCGACGCGCATCATCACGAGAGGTTAAGGAGGCAGCCGGAGCAGCCGCTGGAGCTCAGCCGCGCGAGTTGCACGAGACGCCCGCTCACGCCGTAGAGCAGCAGCCGTCGAGTGAGCCGTCCTCGGCTCCTCCTCCTCGTCCGAGGCGAGAGCGGACACGGCTCGTGTGTTCACGCCTGCTCTCCCAGTTGACCGACAGCCTGGGGCAGTCTCACCGGGTGCGCTGGAGTCCCATCAGGGCGCTCGGCAGGTCGCGCTGGCGGTCCACGTACCGCTTCGCGACGCTTAGCCCATGAAGAACTGCTGGTAGATCAGGAAGACGTTCAGAGCGCTGATCAGGCTGGCGCAGCCCCAGGCGAGGATGGTGGTCAGACGGCGGTTGACATGCACGCCCATAATTTCGCGGCGGCAAGTGATCATGACAAGCGGCACGAGCGCGAACGGGATGCCAAAGGACAAAATGACCTGGCTGAGCACGAGCGCGCTCGTGGGGCTGACGCCGATCGCCAGGACGATGATCGCCGGGATCATGGTGACCGCGCGTCGCAGCAGCAGCGGAATGCGGATGTTGATGAAGCCAGCCATGACCACCTGGCCTGCGTAGGTGCCGACGCTGGATGAGGAGGCGCCGGAGGCGAGCAGTGCGACCGCGAAAGCAAGCGCGGCGGTCCCGCCGACGAGGTGGCCAAACTGCGCGTGGGCCTCTCCGATTGAGCTCAGACCTGAGAGGGAGGCTAATGATCGTGATTGGAGTGGACACTCACAAGAGCGCCCACGCGTTGGCCGCAGTTGCGGCCCGTACCGGCGTGCTGGACGGAGAGCGAGAGATCGCCGCCAGCGATGACGGTCATCGCGGGGCGCTCTCGTGGGTCAGGGCGCTTGACCCAGAGCGGGTGTGGGCGATCGAGGACTGCCGGAATGTCTCGCGGCGCCTGGAGCAGGCCCTGATCACGGCGGGCGAGCGGGTCATTCGCGTGCCACCGAGAATGATGGGCCAGTCAAGGCGTGGCGAGCGCGAGGCCGGCAAGTCCGATCAGATCGATGCAAGGGCCGTCGCGAGGGCGGTGCTAAGGGAGGGCGTGGAGCGCTTCCCTGCCGCGTTCCTGGACGAGCGGGCACTGGCGATCAGGCTGCTCGCCGACCATCGCTCGGATCTCGTTGCCGAGCGCACCCGGCAGATCAACCGCCTGCGCTGGCATCTCGTCGACCTCTGCCCCGAGCTCGAGGCCGACATCCCCGCCCGCCGGCTCGATAACGCCCCGGCGCTCGATCGCATCGCCCGTCGCCTGCGCCGCGAGGGCCCGCCGGGCGCCACAGGCGCGTAATCCGCAGCTCCGGAAAACTGACACATGAGTTGCCGTACGCCCAGACGGGGCACGGGCTCCCAGCGCTCAGCGCCTTCGGATGGGCGCCGGCAGGCGAGGCTTACGCGGAAATTGGTCGGTTATTGGTCGGTTAGTGAACCGGAAACGGAGTAGGCTCAACGCAGGGCCGTTATCGGCCGCTAGTGCTCGAATCTCTCGCGCAGGCCCCGGTGGGCAAGGACCCGCCTCTCGCTGACCTCACGGGCTGTTTCGTCCAAAGCGACAGAAACGCCGTTTACAAGCAGGGCCTGTCCTTATTCGGGGGCCTTTGAGGAGGTCAGTCATGACCATCGAGCCGGTCGCGGCAAGCGAGCGAAGCCTGGTCCGCGCCGTGACGCCCTACCTGGAGGTCGAGGCGCAGTCGATTTCCTCGCCCGAGCGCACGATCGTGTCGGAGCTGGCGCCGGCGAGCCACGCCACGAAGAGGAAGAAGCGGAAGGACGGCGATCAGTCCTCTTCGATCCGAACCGGGCCGCTCGAGGAGACGCTCTTCGGGGGCCTGAGGAGGAGGAACGTCCGTGTCCGTGCAGCGTCGTGGGGGAGATTCCCCGAGGAAGAGGTGCATCGATGACGAGGATCATCGTCACGGCAGACATACGAGGGAGCGAGGAGCATCGGATCCTGCTCGACGAGGAAGTGTGCCCGGAGCACATGAGCGACAAGCACTCCGCCTCGCAGCTCCTTGAACGGCTCGGCTGGGCCGTTTCCGACGCCGAGCGCGCCCCAGCCGCGGCCGTCCGCTAGCTGTCCATCACCCCGCCCGTGGGCACGCCCCGGGGCCGGCGGGCAGGGGGTGGACCTTAGCGGTCGGGTGCTACGCGCGGCCCGCGAACGCGGCAGCTACATAGGTCCGCAATCTGCGTAGGTCCGCAATCTGCGCGCTGAACCCCGGCAGAGGACGGAGCCCCACAGCTGCAGGACAGGAAGGTCCGATGAGCAGAACACTGAAATGCCAGCATTGCCAGGGCGTGATCCGACTCTATGAGCCTCTGATCGAAGTCACAGACGGACAGGTGCGCAAGACGTCAAGACACGCCGTGCGAGACACCGGTGGGCCTGTGGGCGAGTGCTACCACGGCGAGTGCTTTACGCAGGTTGCAAGCTCTCCGGGATGGCCTGTCGTGGACCCGGTGGCGGCTACTCCACAGGGTTGAGTGGAGTGCCACTCCCGCTTAGCTTGGCGCTGAAGTCCAGCACTGCGGACAGGCGGCGCCCGGCTTACAGAGTGCGTAAGAGTCGAGACGGCCCAATCGGGCCAATGGAGTAGGGCAGCCTGGGTGCATCAGCCTCGGCCCGGCTTGGGCAGCCCGGGGATGAAGTGCGAACCCAGCGGTCTCCGCTGGACGAATGTACGGGTCGCACCTCCCAACGCTCAAGTTCTCCGCTGCCCTCCCCGATGGGAGTGGCGCGGCTAGCTTCGCCTTTCACGGAGAGCCGGGCCGTATCTGGAAACAAGGCACCCCCACCGCGAGGTGGGCTCGCAAAGCCAGGGGTCTCTCGCAGATCGCCCAGCCGCCCGGCAACTCACTGAAAGCTAGACAAGGAGCCTTTGCCGTTATGTCCCGCATTCTCCGCACAAAGAAGTCACGCGTTGGGATCGGTGCCGTCGTAGTCCTTGCAGCGATGGCGGCAGCCGCGATCGCCTACTGGACCAGCTCTGGCGAAGGCTCGGGCACCGTCAAGGCGAGCGCTGGGAGCACCCCGTTCGAAGTGAGCAGCGGCCTAGTTGAAGGCCTTTACCCGGGCGGCAGCTCGGCGGTGACGGTGAAGGTCAAGAACACCGACGCGAGCCAGAACGAGTATCTGACCAAGCTCGAAGCGGAAGTCACGGAAACCTCGGTGGCGGAATGCAAAAAGGAATGGTTCGAAGTGACGCCCGCCTCGCAGGAACCAAAGGTCCTAGTGACACACGGTGAAACCAAGGAATACGCCGTGAACCTGAAGATGAAAGAAGAAGCGGCGGTCAACCAGGACGCTTGCAAGGGCGCGTCGGTCACGGTGCACTACAAAGCCTCCTAGGCGCGGAGAACAGCGGACAAGCGGCGGCTGCGATAGGGAAGGGCGATGACAATGGCCACCGTCCGCCACCGCTCACCCCGGAGCGGTGGCATCCCAGCCGGGTGCGCCACGCACGGTGAACCCCGCCTCCGCCTTGCGTGAGCCGACATGCGCGCTCGCCGAATGACGCAATCGAATGGGCTCTTCAGAAGGCTCCGGTTGATCGCGGCCACTACCGCGGTTGCCCTGGGCTGGCTGACACCGGGTGCCTTCGCGTACTGGTCAAGCACCGGCGAAGTGAGCGCATCGGCGGGGCTTGCGACGCTCTCAGTACCCACGATCACAAGCGCCACGTCGGGGGCTGAAGCGGTCCAACTCACGTGGTCGGCCGTCGCTCCACCCGGCACGGGCACGGTCGAATACTACGTGACTCGCGACGGTGGCCCTCCCAGTAGCGGATGCCCGACCTCAAGCTCTCGCTCGACAGCGACGAGCTGCACCGACACGGGCGTTGCGATCGGCACGCACGACTACACGGTGATTGCCGTGTGGCGTAGCTGGACGGCTACCAGTGAAGCTCGATCGGCGACGATCACCTTCGGTCCGGCTACCAACTTCCAGCTTGAAGCCTCGAGCACCACGCCTACCGCCGGCGAAGCCGACAACCTCACGATCACCGCCAAGGACGCGAGCAACAACACCGTCGGCACCTACTCGGGCTCGCACAGCCTCGTCTTCGAAGGCCCCGCGGAAGCACCGAACGGCACCAAGCCCGTCGTGATTGACAGCGCGGGGGTTGAAAAGAAGCTCAGCGAACCCACGGAAATCACCTTCACCGAAGGCAAGGCCACCGTCTCGGGCTCCACAAACGGAGTGCTGAAGCTCTATGACGCCCAGAGCACCGCACTCAAGGCCACGGAAGGCACCATCGAAGGCACGTCGGGCACCCTCGTCGTCAAGGCGGCGAGCGCCGACGCCTTCAGCCTGCCAACGCCGAGCGAACAGACAGCGGGTAGCGCCTTCAACGTGAAACTCACCGCCACCGACGAATGGGGCAACACCGCCACGAGCTATGCCGGCAAAGCGAAACTCGTGTGGAGCGGCCCAAGCAGCTCGCCGACCGGGAAGGCGCCGAGCTACCCGGCGACGGTCACCTTCACGGCCGGTGTGGGCACCGCCTCCTCGATCAAGCTCTACGACGCCCAGAGCACTACGCTCACGGCGACCGAAGGCACGATCGAAGGCACCTCGGGCTCGTTCGTCGTCACACCGGCCGCGACCACCAAGAAATTCGCCGTGCAGACGCCGAGCGAACGGGAAGCTGGCGTGCCCTTCAACGTCACGCTCACGGCCACCGACGAATGGGGCAACGAGACTGCTGGCTATGCGGGCAGCAAGACGCTCGTCTGGAGCGGCCCGAGCAGCTCGCCCAGCGGACAGGCACCCAGCTACCCGGGCACGGCAACGACCGTCACCTTCACCGCGGGCGAAGGCACCGCCTCCTCGATCACGCTCTATGACGCCCAGAGCACCACGCTCAAGGCGACGGAAGGCACCATAGAAGGCACGTCGGGGTCCTTCGTCGTCAACGCGGCGAGCGCCGACAGCTTCACGGTGCCAACGCCGAGCGAACGGACGGCGGGCACCGCCTTCAACGTGAAACTCACCGCCACCGACGAATGGGGCAACACCGCCAAGAGCTACACGGGCAGCAAGACGCTCACCTGGAGTGGCCCGGCAAGCTCGCCCGGCGGCGCAGCCCCCGAATACCCGACCTCGGCGACAACGGTCACCTTCACCGAAGGCGTAGGGACGGCCTCCTCGATCAAGCTCTTTGACGCCCAGAGCACCACGCTCGCGGCGACGGATGGCACCACCGAAGGTACGTCGGGCTCCTTCACCGTCAAGGCAGCCACAGCGAAAAAATTCAGCGTGCCAACGCCAAGCGAACAGGAAGCGGGCGTGGCCTTCAACGTCACCCTCACCGCCACCGACGAATGGGGCAACACCGCCAAGAGCTACACGGGCAGCAAGGCGCTCACCTGGAGTGGCCCAGCCAGCTCGCCCGGCGGCACGGCGGCCGAATACCCGACCTCGGCGACCACGGTCACGTTCACCGAAGGCGTGGGCACAGCCTCCGCGATCAAGCTCTTTGACGCCCAGAGCACTACGCTCAAGGCCAAGCAGAGCACCACCGAAGGCGTCTCAGGCTCCTTTATCGTTACGGCGACCACTGCGGAACGCTTTGCCTGGGCACACGCCGAAGTAACCTCTGGCACGATCAAAGCAGGTACCTGTCCGTTTGCCTGTACGACAACCAGCATTGGCCACAGCCAGACGTTCACGGCTTACGCCAGCGTCACGGATAAATACGGGAACGTCGTGAGCAACCTCAGCGGCAGCCATAAGGCAAAGGTCGAAAAAGCAAGCGGCGCAGGCACGCTCACCAATGCAACCGCTCTTACCATCCCCACGTCAGGCCTCGCCGAATCCGCAACGATGTTTGAATACACAAGCCCGGCATCTGGCACAAGCGAAGCCGTCCTGAAGCTCAAGGTGGAAGAAGGCACCGCCTACACGGAAGCCGAAGCACACGTAAAATACTAGTGGAGGTTTGCTGACAGCTATATCCTCGAGGGTGCAAGGATCGCGGTTGTCGCGCAGGTGCTTGGACGCAGCCAGCTCGACTTGGCGGTCCTCAGCGAGTGACGAGCCAGCCTACGTCCCGGCTCGGGTCAAGTTCGGGAGCTCCGGGCCGCGTGGAGCGCCGGAGGCGGCCAGGGGTCCGGCGAGGGATCCCCAAACGCGACACTTCAACGTCAGGCGACTGCACTCACGCCCGCTTCGTGAGCAACGCAGTAGCGCGGCCTCGTCGGGCACTGGCTTATCAGCAGCTCGCAGCGGTTCATCGCTGCTCGTTGCGGTCGAGTCCGTGATCGAGTCCGGAGTCCGTGATCAGGTCCCGCGCGCCCGCGTCAGGCTACGATCGAGCCCATGAGCGTCGCGCGCCGCTCTACCGATCTCGTGGTCGTCTCGCCGCTGAGCGAGTGGACGTGTGCGGCTTGCGAAAGCACGGACGGGGGCTGGCTCGTGATGGAGGATCAGGGTCCGCTGTGCATGTCCTGCGCGGACCTCGCCCACCTGGTCTTCCTGCCCTCGGGAGACGCGGCGCTGACCCGGCGCACGCGCAAGCACAGCGGCCTCTCGGCGGTCCTCGTGCGCTTCAGCCGGGCGCGCAAACGCTATGAGCGCCAGGGCGTGCTCGTCGAGGAGGCGGCGATCGAGCAGGCAGAGGCGGAGTGCCTGGCCGATGAGGATGCGCGGGCCCGAAGGCGAGAGCGCGAGCGTGAGCGGCGCTCAGACGAAGACCTCGAGTTCCAGCGCGAGCTGGCAGGGGAGATCAGACGACCTGCGCCCGAGCATCGAAACGCTTCTCCTAGACGACCGGGTCTAACTGTCGTCTCAGGCGGGCAAGTGGTACCCACGGGTGGTACCCACGAGCCGAAACGCCATGGGTGAGCCTGCGTGTCCGGCTCTCGAACCAAGGGTTTGCAGGGACTTCCTAAAATGCGCCCGGCGGGAATCGAACCCGCGGCCTGCGGCTTGAAAGACCGCTGCTCTTTGGCTCCCCGAAGAGAACCGTTGACCACTGAGCTACGGGCGCGCGCTGGAGATCTGTCAATTCAATGTACTGCCAAGGACATTATCTAAGCATGCCCCGGCCAGAGATGAGCGCGCAGCCCTTGAACGACGTGACTGCGGCGAGCCACATGTACGTTCACACGGTGCACTGCCGGCACGCGGCCTCGCAGCGGAGGGTGCCTGCTCGAACGCGAACAGCAGCCCCCTAAGAGGTCCGATTTCCGCTAGAAGTCGCTGGCGCGATGTGACACGGTGGGATGGTGATCGGTGACTCAGACGCGTGCTGGCGGGCGATCAAGGCCGGCGATCCGCGCTTCGACGGGTGGATCTTCTGCGCCGTGAGGACGACCGGGGTCTACTGCCGCCCGAGCTGCCCCGCGCGCACGCCCAAACGCGAGAACGTGAGGTTCTTTGCCTCCGCCGCGGCGGCGCAGGCGGCCGGCTTTCGAGCCTGCAAGCGCTGTCGCCCGGACGCCACGCCCGGCTCGCCGCAGTGGGATCTTCGCGCCGATCTCGTCGGACGAGCGATGCGCATGATCGGCGACGGCGTCGTGGACCGCGAAGGCGTCAGCGGCCTCGCACGCCGCCTCGGCTACACCGAGCGACACGTCCACCGCCAGCTCAGGGCGGTGACGGGCGCAGGTCCGCTCGCGCTCGCGCGCGCCCAGCGCGCGCAGACCGCTCGCATCCTGCTGGAGACGACGGCGCTACCGATCACCGACATCGCGTTTGCGGCCGGCTTTCAGAGCTTGCGGCAGTTCAACGCGACGATCCGCGAGATCTTTGCCACCGCGCCAGGCGACCTGCGCGTGCAGTGCCGGCGAGGTGAGCGCGCCGAGGAGAACGGCGCGCTGTCACTGCGCCTGCCCTACCGCTCGCCGCTGGACGCGCAGGGCCTGATGGCGTTCCTCGCGCTGCGCACGGTGCCCGGCGCCGAGGAGGTTGCCGACGGCAGCTACCGGCGCAGCCTGCGCCTGCCCCACGGCAGCGGCGTGGTCGAGCTGGTTCCGCTCGACGGCTACGTGCGCGCTCGCTTCTGGCTGGAGGACCTGCGCGACCTGGCCGCGGCGATGCAGCGCTCGTGTGCGTTGCTGGACCTCGACTCCGACCCGCACAGCGTCGCCGCTGCGCTGGGCGCTGACGCGCTGCTCGGGCCTCTTGTGCGCAGGGCTCCCGGACGCCGCGTCGCCGGGCACGTCGACGGCCACGAGCTAGCCGTCCGGGCGGTGCTGGGTCAGCAGATCTCGCTGCGCGGTGCCGCGACGCTGGCCGGCCGTCTGGTCGCCGCCTACGGTGAGCCGCTGAAGCGTCCGCTCGGCGCCGTCACTCACCTGTTCCCCTCCGCGCAGGCGCTGGCCGATGCGGACCCCGATCGGCTGGCGATGCCGCGGGCGCGACGGCGCGCCCTCCTGGCCCTCGCGGCGGCGCTCGTGCGCGGTGATCTGGTGCTCGACCCGGGTGCAGAGCGCGCAGATGCGCGGCGCACGCTGCTGGCGCTCACAGGCATCGGGCCGTGGACAGCCGAGTACATCGCGATGCGCGCGCTGCGCGATCCCGACGCCTTCATGCCAAGTGACCTGGGCGTGCGCCGCGGGCTCGAGCAGCTGGGCCAGGACGGCAGACCCGACGCGGCGAGGCGCCTCGCAGAGCGCTGGCGACCCTATCGCGCCTACGCCGTGCAGCACCTCTGGGCATCGCTTCCAGCGGCGGCGCAGCGCGAGCAGGGCGCCCGGCCCCATCGCCGGGCGGGCACCGCGGCTCACCGGGCCAGGGCTTGCAGGACCGAGCGGGCCGCGTTGTAGCCGTTCATCCCGTGCGCGCCGGCGCCGGGAGGGGTCGCCGCGGAGCAGATGAAGACGCCGGGGATGCCAGTGCTGTAGGGATCGAGCGCCGGACGCGGGCGGATGACCGCCTGCAGCGGCGTGTTGGCACCGGTGATGATGTCCCCGCCGACGTAGTTCGCGTTAGCGCGCTCGATGTCGGCGGTCGAGCGCACGGCGCGTCGCCAGGATCCTCTCGCGCAGGCCCGGCGCGAAGCGTTCGATCTGGTCGAGAAGGACCTCCGTGGCGTCGCCGCGATAGCCGTGCGGGACATGGGCATAGCTCCAGACGGGGTGGACCTCGCCCCTTGCCCGTGTCGGGTCGGCGAGCGACTGCTGACAGACGAGCACGAACGGCCGCTCGGGCATGCGACCGCGGTTGATCTCGCGCTCCGCCACCCGGATTTCCGCCAGCGTCCCCCCGACGTGCACCGTGCCGGCCCGGCGGGCGGCCGCGCTCGTCCACGGCACGCCGCCCTCGACCGCGAGGTCGACCTTGAATGCGCCCGGGCCGTGGCGGTAGCGGCGGTAGGCGCGCGCCACGCGCGCGGGCAATCTGTCACCGGCGATCTCCGCGGCGGCGCCCGGCGCGAGGTCGAGCACGACGGCGTCGGCGGCGGAGAGCTCCGAGAGCGAGCTCACACGCCGCCCGGTCTCCAGGCTGCCGCCGTGCTCGCGAACGACGGCGGCCAATGCGTCGCTGATCGCGCGTGAACCGCCGCGCGCGACCGGCCAGCCGTAGCGATGGCCGGCGCAGATCAGCGCCATCCCGATCGCCGAGCTCATCGGACGCGACAGCGGGCTGAACGAGTGCGCTGCGCAGCCACCGAACAGTGCCTGCGCCTCTTCGCTGCGGAACGCGCGAGCGAGCAGCGTCGCGGGCATCGCCGCGGGCAGGCCGAACCGCGGTCAGCCGGATCGGGTGTCGCGGGACATGAAGCAGCGGGCGCATGATGTCCTCGCTCAGCGCTTCGAACCCGGCGGCCGGCGATCCGAAGACGCGCAGCCACGCACCGCCGTCCTCGCCGAGCCCTTCGGCGGTGTCGGCGATCGAACGGACCAATGCCGGCGCTCTGCCGCCATCGAGCGGGTGCGCGAGGTCGATCTCCGGCCAACACCACTGCAGGCCGTGGCGCTCGAGGCCCAGCTCGTTCAGCGATGGCGCTCCGACGGCCATCACGTGCACGGCCGAGCACTCGTCGTGCAACAGGCCGGGAAGCGTCAGCTCGCTCGTGCCGGTGCCGCCGCCGATCGTGGCCGAAGCCTCCAGCACGCTGACGCTGACGCCGGCGCGCGCGAGCACGGCGGCACATACCAGGCCGTTCGGCCCGGACCCGACTACGATCGCCTCGCTCACCGCGACGCGGGAGCGAGCGGCAGCCTGGCTCCCTGTGAAATGACCTCGACGGGGTATGCGCCCGGCTCCCCGAGCCAGGGCTGGCGTTCGACCATGTCGGCCACGCGCACGTAGCCCTCCTCGATCAGCCCTGAGGCCGCATCGTAGATGCGGTAGTGCTGGCGCTGCGCATTCGCGGGCTGGGACTCGAGCATCACCACCCGCAGCTCGCCCTCGGAGTACTGACAGCGTTCCTGCACGGCTCCCAGCAGCTGCTCGCTGTGGAAGTGCCCGTCGCCGAAGTTCCATCCGATGGCCACGCCCGCGATCAGCTCGCCCTCCCGGACGGAGTACTCCTCGATGTCGTCGACGGCTCGAAGGACCAGCCCGTTCAGCGCTCGCCCATGCGAGTGCATCGACCTGAATGCCAGCCCCTTGGCGAGCAGCAGCTCCGCGGTCTCGCGGCCGTAGAGCTTGGCGACCTGCTCGACGCCACGCGCGCGGGCTTGACGAGCGTGCGATCGAGCTTCTCCTCCGCGCCGTCCTTGCGGAACAGCCATTGGCTCGTGGCCCAGTTGCCGGCGTAGTAGCGCATCGACGGAAGGAAGGAGATCTTGTCCGGGCGGAAGTTGCCGATCACCGGTATGGCGACGCCGATCACGACGATCACGGCGACGAGCAGCGGTTCTTCGATCGTGGAGAACGGAACGTCGCCGTAGTGGCCAAAGAGAAACAGCAGGCCAAAGATCATGAACAGGTTCCACTCCAGGGGAACGGCGAGCGGGAACGTCGAGGTGATGTGGATGTGAAAGATGATCATCCCCACGACCGCGATCGTGCAGAGCGTGCCGCCACGGGACACGAGCAGCAGCAGCGGCAGCGAGAACTCGATCGCCGTACCGAGGTGGGCGGCGAACGAGGCCTGCCGTGAGGGACGCAGATCGCGGGGGTGGTCGCGGTACAGCCGGCTCTTGGCGCGGCGCGATCGGTTCCAGGGCGTGTTGCTGATCATCACGGCCACGACGAAGGGGAAGTGTTTGTTGAGCTTCGACGCCGCTGCGCCCCACCAGATGCAGACGAACACGAGCTGGGAGGCGACGATCAGATTCACCGATCGGAAACATGAAGACGAGCAGCAGGAGCCCATAGACTTCCGGGCGCGCGCACAGGAACGAGACCTTGTCTCGCAGCCCGAGGAGCACGAGCAGGCCGAGCAGTACACCGATGGCGACCGGATCCAGACGACCGGCCTGCGTGTCCGCGACGGCTTCCCCGGAGGACAGCAGCAGATAGGCGCCGGCCGCGAGCACGTCCGCCGTAGAGAGCCACGTCGAGCCACGTCCGCGTCGAACCGCGAGTGAGCGGGACGCGCTCGGGGAAGGGCGGCAGTCGGATCGTGCCCGGACGCAGCCAGTAGAGGATGCCGCCGATCGGCGGTACGAAGCGGAACGTGAGTGGCATCGAGCCCGCGCCGAGCCCGACGATCTCCCACAGCATCGTCCACACGGCGGCCTTCTCGAAGACGATCGGTTCCGTCCACCAGCTCGACAGATCATCGAGGCCGCCGAGGCCGGGAGTCGAGGCGGAGATGATCAGCGCGCCAGCGACCACGAAGATCACCAGCTTGACCACGTACAGCAGGTAGACAGCTGTCGGGGTGCCAAAGCCGTTGACCGCCCAATCCTGCGCGAGCGGCTTTATGCGCTGCAGATAGGGCAGCTGCCTCCATTGCTCGACATCCACCGGGGGTGGCGATGGAGCTATGAATCCCATGAAGTCCCCTCTCTCGCTCGCCTGCCGACTGAGCAGCCTAGGTGGTTCCGCGGGGCCCCGGCCGCCCGCCGGCGTGCCCAAAGGGACGCACTCGGCACACCGGTGGCGTGAGCAGTCATCATCTGCACGTGGCCCTACTGGCAACAAAGATCCTGCTCGCGCCCAGCTTCGTCGTCGGAGCTTCGCTAATCGCACGCCGTTTCGGCGTGCGCGTCGGCGGGCTGGTCGGGGCGCTCCCGGTCGTGGCGGGCCCGATCCTGCTGGTTTACGCGCTTGCTCACGGGCGCGTGTTCGCGGCCGACGCCGCGGCCGGCACGCTGCTCGGCCTGGTGTCGCTGACCACATTCGTCGTCGTCTACGCCCACCTCGCGGGGCGAAGGTCCTGGGGCGTCAGCCTGCTCGCCGGCTGGGGCGCGTTCGTGCTCGCGACGGGGCTGCTCAGCGCACTGTCCCTCCCGCCCGCGGCGGCGCTCGCCGTCACGGGCGTAGCGGTTGCCTCGGCGCTGTTGATCCTTCCCCCGCGTTCGCGCTGTTCTGCTTCACGCTCGCGATCTCCCTGCGCACGCTGGGAGTCGGCGCAGACTTCGCACTCGCCACGGCCGTGGCGCTGCTCACGCAGGCATTCGTGCTGTCGCTGGCGCTGCGCACGCGCGTAAGCGAAGCGGCCCCGGCCGGATCCGGGAGAGCTAGCTTCTAGACGTGGTACGCTCGAGCGCGCGCTGGGAGGCGGGCCGCGCGGCGAGACGCGCCAGGTACTCCTTCAGGTTCTCCGGCAGCTCATCGTAGAAGCCGCCGCGCGCCGTGAACGCGAGCGTGGTGCCGACGAGCACGTCGGCGACGCTGAAGCTTCCGCCAACGAGGAACTCGCTGTCGTCGAGCGCCTCGGCTACGGCGCCGGCGGCGGCGTCGAAGCGCCTGCGCGCGCCGGCCGCGCGCTCCGGGTCTCGCTCGGCCTGCCGCAGGCTCTCGATCAGCGGCGGCTCAAGCTCGGCCGGCGCAAAGCACGCCCACTGGTATACGAGGGCCCTGTCGTGAGTTCCAAGCGCCGGTATGAGGCCGCCCTGCGGGTAGCAGTCCGCGAGGTGCAGGCAGATCGCCGCCGACTCGAACACGAAGCCCTCGTCGTCTTCGAGCACCGGAACGCGGCCGAGGGGATGACGCGCGCGGTGCTCCGCGCTATCTGACTGCTCGCGATCCATCACCGTCAGCTCGTAGGGCTGGCCCAGCTCCTCGAGCACCCAGACGACCCGCACCGGCCGCCCCGCGTGCTCCCGGTGATAGATACGCATCGTGCGGGCACGATAGCGCTCGGCGGCATCGGCGAGGCGGCCGGCGGCCGGTCGCCCGATGACCTGCTCGCGCGCCGCGGTTACTGGTTCTGGGCGCGAACGCTTCCCCATGCGGCGCACAGGAAATCTGAGAGCAGGGCGTCGCGCAGCTCATCGTCGCTTTCGTCGATGTCGTCGATCACGCGCAGAACGAGTGCCGTGGTGTCAAGGTCGAGGGGCCAGCTGTCGGGTTCCATCATGTCGCCCCGTAGCAGAGTTGGCCAAACTGTATAACGCGGAGATAAAGCTGAGGAGGGGAGCTCGTCATTCGAAAAAGCCTCGTGTCTCTGAGAAATAAGCGATACTTCCTTATCTATAACTCCACGAGGCCGAAAATAGTTTCGCGCCTCGCCCCGCGTACGCTGTCCAAAATATCGGCCCCCTTTTGGCCCTTTTGTCCCATTGGTCCCGCTAGCCGTTTCAGGGCCGGGCTGCGGCGCTAGATTTGCACGCATGGCTCGCTTGACGCTGCATCTCGGCGACATCACCACAGACCGCAATGCCGACGCGCTCGTCAACGCCGCCAACTCGGGCCTGCTAGGAGGCGGCGGGGTCGATGGGGCGGTTCACCGCGCCGCCGGGCCAGAGATACTCGAGGAGTGCCGCCTGCTCGGAGGCTGCGCGACGGGTGACGCGAAGGTCACGAGCGCCGGACGTCTTGCGCATGCCAGATACATCATCCACGCCGTCGGGCCCGTGTGGCATGAGGGCCGGGCCGGCGAGCCCGAGCTGCTCGCATCGTGCTACCTGCGCGCGCTCGAGCTGGCCGCGGCGCTCGGCTGCGGGCGCGTCGCGCTGCCGGCGATCTCAACCGGGATCTATCGCTACCCGCTCGAGCAGGCAGCGGAGGTCGCCCTCGGCGCGACCCAAGAGGCCCTGCAGGCTCATCCAGAGATCGACGAGGCTCGATTCTGGCTCTATGACCAGCGAGCATACGGCGCGTTCGCGACCGTGCTCGCTGGTCTGGAGATCTAGCCGCGCGCAGTCACGCTTCCCACCCGCTCTGGGCGCTCGTGAAGGCCACGCTTCGTATCGATGCAGAGCTGTCGATTTCATCGCTTCCCGTTTGTCTTAAGAGCGACCACCACGACAAGGAGAACGCGATGAGGTACATGCTGCTGATTCATCAGGGCGACACCCCTACGCCATATGACCCGGACGCGTGGGCGCGCCTTTCCGAGCAGGAGCAGAAGGCCGTCTACGCCGACTACAAGGCGATCAGCGAGACTCCCGGCGTCAGCTCCGGCGAGCAGATGCAGCCGCCGGAGACGGCGACAACCGTGCGCGTGAAGGACGGCAGGACGCTGACTACCGACGGCCCGTTCGCGGAGATGAAGGAGGCGCTCGGCGGCTACCTCTTCTTTGAGGCCGCCGATCTTGACGCGGCGATCCAGCTCGCGGCGCGGATTCCGGCAGCGCGGATGGGTGGCGCGATCGAGGTACGCCCGTTGGCGGAGTGGTAGCGATTCTGGAGCAGGTGTTTCGCGAGCAGTGGGGCCGTGTCCTGGCGGCGATGATCGGCCTCCTCGGCGACTTTGAGCTCGCCGAGGAGGCCACGCAGGAGGCGTTTGCGATCGCGGCGGAGCGCTGGCCGCGTGATGGAACTCCCGTGAACCCGGGGGCATGGCTGGCGACGACGGCGCGCAACCGAGCCATCAACCGCATTCGCCGCGACCGCACACTGGCCGCGAAGACGCGCCTGCTCGAGGTATCCGAAGCGACGCAGGACGCAGTGCCCGAGACGGCATTTCAGGACGAGCGACTCGAGCTCATCTTCACCTGCTGTCATCCGGCGCTCTCCACGGAGGCGCAGGTCGCTCTCACACTGCGAACACTCGGCGGCCTCACGACGGAGGAGATCGCGCGGGCCTTCCTCGTCGCGGAGCCGACCATGGCGCAGCGGCTCGTACGCGCCAAGCGCAAGATACGAGCCGCCGGGATCCCCTTCCGGGTGCCTGCCGATCACCTGCTGCCCGTTCGGCTCGCCGCCGTGCTCGCGGTCGTCTACCTGATCTTCAATGAGGGCTACGGCGGTCGCGGCGAGCTGGCGAGCGAGGCGCTGTGGCTAGGGCGGGCGCTCATCGAGCTCATGCCCGACGAGCCGGAGGCACACGGCCTGCTTGCGCTGATGCTGTTGCAGGACTCCCGCCGCGATGCGCGCTTCCGCGAGGGCGAGGTGGTGCTGCTCGCCGACCAGGACCGCTCGCGCTGGAAGCAGGCGCAGATCGCCGAGGGGCGCCGGGTGCTCGACCGGGCCCTGGCCCTTCGCGGCCGCGGCCCCTACGTCATCCAGGCGGCAATTGCCTCCCTCCATGGCGACGGGCCACCCGACTGGCCCCAGATCGCCGCGCTCTATGAGGAGCTCGCCCGCCTCACCGGCTCGCCGGTGGTCGAGCTCAACAGGGCCATCGCGATCGCCGAGGAGCAGGGACCCCAGGCGGGGCTCGAGATCATCGATCGCCTCCCCCTCACCGACTTCCACTACCTGCATGCCGCGCGGGGGGAACTGCTTCGCCGCCTCGGCCGCGACGTAGAAGCCCGCTACGCCTACGAGCGTGCGCTCGCGCTCGTCCACAGCGACGCCGAGCGACGACTGCTTCAGCGGCGGCTGGCGGAGCTCGGGACCGACGTCCCGACCCCGGCGGACTGAGAGCCGCCCCGATTTCCGATCGAGCGGGGACTTTGGTATACTCACGGGTATCTGAGTTCTCCACGGTATGCGAGGCGCAGCCTTGCCTGTCGATGCACACACCTTTCTGTTCATGGATCTCGTCGGATTCGTCGCGCTGACGGCGGAACGGGGCGATGACAGCGCCGCAGAGGTGGCACTGCGCCTGTACGGGCACGTCAGGCCACTCCTGCCCGAGCACTGCGGCGAGGAGATCAAGACGATCGGGGACGCGATGATGGTCCGTTGCGAGGACCCCCGGCAGGCCGTCGAGCTGGGCCTGCGAATCTCCAGGCGGATCGGCGATGAGCCCGACCTTCCCCCGCTGCGCATCGCGGTCCACACGGGCTCCGCGGTCTGCCGAAACGGCGACTGGTACGGGAGTGCCGTCAACGTGGCTGCGCGACTCTGCTCGGCGGCGGGCGGTGGCGAGGTCCTCGTCAGCGACGCAACGCGCGAGGCCGCCGGCTCCCTGCGTCACGTCGAGTTCGGGGCCCGCCAGCTGCACTGGCTCAAGAACGTGCCGGAGCCGGTCGCCGCCAGATCGGCCGCGCGGCGGCAACGGTCCCGGGCGCGGTGGTCGCCGCGCGAGCTGACGCGGCGGAAGGTCCGCAGGACCTGCGCGGAGGCTTCGCTGTCACACGCGGAGGCGCCCGGCTGATGGCGAGACTCACGCGCAAGGAGAAGCAGGCGCAGACGCGGGCGTGTCTGATGCGCTCGGCCGCGCGGGTATTCGCCAGCCGCGGTCTGCAGCAGGCGTCGATCGACGAGGTGGCCGAGGACGCGGGCTTCACCAAGGGCGCCTTCTACGCGAACTTCAGGAGCAAGGAGGAGCTTTTCCTGGCGATGCTCGACGAGCGCTTCACCAAGCGCATCGAGGACATTGAACGCGTCATCGCCGGCGAGGGCAGCACGGCTCAGAAGGCCCGCCGTGCCGGTGACAGCTTCGTGCAGATGCTGAGCGCCGACCGCGAATGGGAGCGGCTGTTCTTCG
Organism: uncultured Solirubrobacteraceae bacterium; assembly: GCA_963767655.1. Taxonomy (GTDB): domain Bacteria; phylum Actinomycetota; class Thermoleophilia; order Solirubrobacterales; family Solirubrobacteraceae; genus Palsa-744. The sequence goes on from CAVYET010000003.1 coordinate 473,972, forward strand.
AGTTCAGCGCATACGCCCTGCGCGACGACGACTTCCGCGAGGAGCTCGTCACCCGCTATCGCGCGATGCGCGACAGAATCGCCGCCGCGCTGAAGGCGCGCGCCGACGATTTCGGCAAGGAGTCGGCGCTTCCCTTCGATGAGGTGGCCCTGATGACCTGCATGATGGCGAACGGGTTTGCGCTCGAGAAGCTGCTGGAGGGCGAGGCGGTGCCCGAGGAGATGTACGGGACCATGCTGATGGTCTTCTTCGCGGGGCTTGACGCGCTCAGGGACGCTCCCTCGCCGGTCGCGCTGGGCGAGCCGGCGGGAGCCTGATGGCCCTTCGTATCGTGTAGGGAGTGCAGCGGCAAGGCCAGATCAAGATGGAGCAAAGCTGACCGCCCGCATTCTGCCGGTGGCGGACACACCGGGCTTCGATCGTGAGGCTGGCGGGGAGACCGAGTCTGCTCGCGCCGGCGCGGAGACGGAGTCTGCGCCCGCCGGCGCGGAGACGCAGGCGCTCGACGCCTACTCGCGCACGGTTGCCGGCGTGGCCGAGCACCTCGCAGCGAGCGTCGCGAACCTGCGGGTCTGGCGCGCGTCGCGCCGGGGGCGCGTTCCCGTCGGGGCCGGAAGCGCGGTCGTGCTCACGGCCGACGGCTTTCTGCTCACATCCGCGCATGTTGTCGCCGGGCGTGGGCGAGCAGGCCGCGCGACGTTCGTCGACGGGCGCGAGGTGGGGTTCCGCATCGTCGGCTCGGACCCACTGTCCGACCTGGCCCTGCTGCGAGCCGAGGAGGGCGAGTTGGAGCCCGCCGCCCTGGGCGACGCCGAGCGTCTGCGGGTGGGACAGCTCGTGGTCGCGATCGGCAACCCCCATGGCTTCGCGGGATCGGTGACGGCCGGGGTGATCTCGGCGCTGGGGAGGTCGCTTCCTGCCCGCTCGGGGAGCGCGCTGCGCATGATCGACAACGTGATCCAGACCGACGCGGCGCTGAACCCCGGCAACTCGGGCGGCGCGCTGGTGGACTCGTTCGGGCGCGTGGTGGGCGTCAACACCGCCGTCGCCGGCGTGGGGCTGGGACTCGCCGTGCCGATCAACGAGGCCACGCGCAAGGTGATCGGTGCGCTGATGACCCACGGCCGCGTCCGGCGGGCTTACCTCGGAGTGGCAGGCGGCCCGCGCCCGCTGCCCTCGCGCGCGCGGCGCGAGCGCGATCAGGCAACGGGCGTCGAGGTGATCGAAATCAGCCCCGGCAGCCCTGCCGAGCAGGCCGGGCTCCGGACGGAGGATCTGATCGTCGAGCTGGCGGGCGCGCGCGTGCACGGCGTCGATGACATACAGCGCCTGATGGTGGCCGACCTGATCGGAGCCACGGTCGACGTCGTCGTGCTGCGCAGCGGCCAGCCGCTGCGCCTGCGACTGGTGCCGCGCGAGCTCGACTAGCACAATCGAGCGGCCGGGCGGCAACTCCCGGTGAGTGCGCGGCGCGAGTATCCTCGCGGCCGTGACCGCGCGCCGGCGCAAGCATTGGGGCTGGGGCTTTGAGGACCAGCAGCCGTCCGCGGCCGAGCTGCGAGCCTCGGCCTCTGCGCTTGGCACCCACCTCGGCATGGCGCTCGAGAGCGTCGAGGACCCAGTGCAGCTGGGGGAGCTCGCGCTTGCGCCGCCTCGCATTGCGGCTCCAACCTCGCTTGCCGAGATCTGCGACGACGGCGTCCACGCGCGCGCCTCGCACGCCCTCGGCAGCTCCTACGGCGACACCGTCCAGGGCTTTCGCGGGCAGTTTCACCATCCACCCGACCTCGTTGCGCTGCCGCGCTCAGAGGCAGATGTCGAGCGATTGCTCGAATGGTGCTCCGGCGAGCGTGTCGCGGTCATTCCGTTCGGTGGAGGCACCTCGGTGAGCGGCGGCGTCACGCCGGACATCGGATCGCGCTACAACGGCGCCATCTCGCTCGATCTGAGCCTGCTCGACCGCGTGCTCGACGTGGACCCAGTGTCGCGCTCGGCGCGCATCCAGGGCGGCGCCACCGGCCCGGGCCTGGAGACGCAGCTCGCCGAGCACGGCTTGACCCTCCGCCACTTTCCGCAGTCCTTCGAGTTCGCGACACTCGGCGGATGGATCGCCACTCGCTCCGCGGGTCATTTTGCGACCCTCTGGACCCACATCGAGGACTTCGTCGAGTCGGTACGCGCGATCACCCCGACCGGCGAGTGGCAGTCGCGGCGGCTGCCCGGATCGGGAGCCGGCATCAGTGCCGACCGCATGCTGGCCGGCTCGGAGGGTGTGCTGGGCGTGATCACCGAGGCGTGGATGCGAGTTCAGCCGCGTCCGAGGAACCGTGCCTCGGCCGGGGTGCGCTTTGACAGCTTCATGGCAGGCGCCGAATCTGTGCGGGCGATCAGCCAGTCCGGTCTCCACCCCGCCAACTGTCGCCTGCTCGACCCCGGCGAAGCGCGGCTGACGGGGGCCGGTGACGGTTCGCACGCGCTGCTCGTGCTGGGCTTCGAGTCAAGTGATCATCCGGTCGCGGAGGGCATGGAGCGCGCAATGCAGCTGTGCGCCGAGCATGGCGGCACGGTGCCCGAGCAGGGCGAGCAGCGCGGCGAGCAGGCAGTCAGCTCGTGGCGCGAGGCCTTCCTCGGCGCTCCCTACCTGCGTGACGTTTTCGTCGCCGCCGGAGTGCTCAGCGAGACATTCGAGACGGCGGTCACATGGGAGCGCTTCCCTGCCATGCACGCGAGCGTCACCGCCGCGGCCGAGCAGGCGGTGCGTGACGCGTGCGGGGCTCCTGGCCGAGTCAACTGCCGCTTCACCCACGTCTATCCCGACGGGCCTGCGCCGTACTTCACCGTGATCGCGCCTGCGCGTCGGGGGGAGGAGCTCGAACAGTGGGGCGCGATCAAGCGCGCCGCATCGGAGGCCCTGCTCGCAGCGAGTGCGACGATCACCCACCACCACGCCGTGGGGCGCGACCATCGGCCGTGGTATGACCGCCAGCGCCCGGAGCCGTTCGCGGCCGCGCTGCGCGGCGCCAAGGCGGCCGTCGATCCCGCATGGGTGATGAACCCTGGCGTGCTCGTCGATCCGCCGGCGTGAGGTCGCGAGCGTTGCCTCTCGCAACTGGCCGGTCGCAGATCACACGCCGTGCTCGGCGGCGATCACACCCGCGGCAACCGCTTCGAGAAGCCGCTCGTGGTCGCGCTCGTTTTGATCGGCGTAGACTGTGGAAAAGCGGGCGATCGCCTCGTCGAAGGACGTGCCAGAGCCCAGGTACGCCGCGATCGCGAGCCGGTCGCCGGAGCGGGCATGCGCGCGGGCCAGAGACCAACCGCACGCACGCGTGTACGCCAGCAGCCCCGACTCGTCCATCGTTGACAGATCGGCGGACGCCTTCCAGTCCCACAGCTGGCGAACGTAGAAGTCGTGCTCCTCGCCGTCAAGGCCCTCGCTGCGCTGCCAGCTGAGAAAGATGTCGCTCGCCGCCTGCGAGAGCCGTTGTCCCTGAACGACCCGCTGGCCATGGTTCTCGAACTCACTGGCGCCCAGGTAGGGCTCGAGCACCGAGGCCTGGGCCTCCTTCGCCTGCAGGACGAGCGGGTCCCTCCCGCCGCGACCGACGAGGAGGAAGACCCATGCGCGCGTCCCGACGCTCCCGACTCCGACCACCTTGCGGGCCATGTCGACGAACCGGTAGGTGCCGAACAGGTAGCGCCGGTCCGCGTCCAGGCTGGCCGCGTACTCGTCGAGCAGCTCACTGATGTAGGCCGTCTCGTCGCGGGCGTCGGCGGCATCGAACAGCTCGCGAAAGGGGACCAGCAGCGGCGGCACGCTGCGAAAGCGCAGCTCGCCCTCGACGCGCTCGGTGAGCTGCTTCACGGCCCGCAGGCTCGTCTTGCGCCGCGCCCTGGCGAACGGCTTGGCGAAGGTGATCCGACCCCTGCGTCCCAGGTGCCCTCCGAAGCGATCGACGAGCTCGCTCGCGGTCAGGCGCTCATACCAGACGTCGAGGTGACTCTCGGCCGCGAAGCGGCCCATCGCCTCCCGGTACTCGCGCACGCATGCCCTCACGATCCGCTGCCGACGATCCGTCGGCAGCCCGACGTCGCGGGCGGCGATCTCGGCGCTGGCGGCCATCCGCTTTACATCCCACTCCCACGGTCCCGGCAGAGTCTCGTCGAAATCATTGGGGCCGAAAAGGAGCCTGCGATCGGGAGCGGCGAATCCGCCGAAGTTCGAGATGTGGGCATCACCACAGGCCTGCACGACGATGCCCGAATCCGGCGTCGCCGCGAGGTCGGCCGCCATCACGGCGGCCGCACCGCGGTAGAACGTGAACGGCGACACGAGCATCCGGCCGTAGCGGATCGGCACGAGCTCCTGAACGCGCGAGGCGGTCTGGGCTGCCAGCACCGCGACCGGATCCTGACGCCCGGCTGCCGGGGCCCAGTCGCCATGAGAGGACCGCGGTGCGATGCGGCGTGCCGCTCGACCACGCTCCGCGGACTCCCCCGACTGCAGACTTGCCCGAGCCGCGTCGGTCATCGCGGCACGAGCAGCACCATCTCGATGGCTGCTTGTCGAGTGAGGCGACCGGGCGACATTCGCAAACACTAGAGCCGAGCGCCACGTCAACCGTGGCGGCTGTTGAGCTCACGTGCCACCTCGACCACAGATGTGCGCTGGTAGAAGTCGACCGCGACAATCGCGCCCCTGGTCCCGCGCTCCTGCAGGCAGCGCTTGATGCGTCCACGCAGAAAGACGGCCTGGCCGATGCCGGCATTGAGGGAAGCGCTCGGCGGAAACGGTGGTATCCAGTGGTTGATCAGCAGGAGCGGACTGTGCTCTTCACCGCGGTAGCGCTTGCAGCTCAGCCGATCCGGGCGCGTCGCGCCGAGCGGCGTGTCCTGGATGAAGGAGAACGCGGGCATGTACCAGGACGGCGACCCACCTCCCTCCTCGGCGAAGACCACGAGACGCTTCCCGCGAGCTATCAACGTCTCCAGCGTCGGGAGCGGCTCGCCGCGGTCGAGCGTGGCAACGTAGCCGGCGAGCCCGCTCTGCTGGAATGCTCTTTCGATCGTCGCGGGCGGGACGTAGTCCTCGACGATCACCATCAGAACCTGGTCGGGATGGTGATCCAGGAAGCTCTTGATCACTTTCAGTTCCTGATCCAACGGCTCGGCGCCCAGCTCGCACAGCGTGTGGCAGAGATAGGGCTCGGGTGTGCCATCCAGGGTCCCGGCGCCCACTCGGCCGGCGAGGCGATCGGCGAGCCGGAGGGCGGGCGCCGACATCTGTTCGGCGACCTTGTTCCGGTCGGAGCCTTCAGCACGCAGATCGGTCCGCACCCGTCCCGTGGACGGGTCGTACACACCGAAGTGAACGTCGATCAGCAGCCCACGGATCCCGTCGTCGAGCTGGCGCGAGATGCCGTAGCGCTGATTTGCGAAGTGCCAGCCCTCCCGCGCCGAGGCGGCGAACGAGTTGTGCGTGCCCGGGAACACGACTTCGTCGAGCCGTCGTCCACACAGCCCTGGCGCACCGTTGCAGATCGAGCCGGCCGTCACGGCGGCGCCCTCCTTACGGTCGGACCGGTTGACGAAGAGAAGGGCCGACCCGGCGACGAGGAGCGCAAGCAGCGCAATGGCGCTGCGCACCCAGCGCTTTCGCCGCGGCGCAGCTATCTCGCGCCTTCTCCCCATCGGCTTCGCAGGCTACGCCCAAGACGAGACAGGCCAGCGACTGCCCGGCTGGGATTCATCCGCGCGGGGGCTCTAGCTATCGTTGCGGTCCGTGCCGGAGCGCCGCCTCAGCGCCAACGAGATCGAGCTCAACGTGATCGACGAGGGTGACGGTCCCTTGGTCGTCCTCTGCCACGGATTCCCCGAGCTCGCCTTCTCCTGGCGCCATCAGGTGCCGGCGCTCACGAGCGCCGGTTTCCGTGTTCTGGCGCCGGACCTTCGCGGGTACGGAGGCAGCTCCGCTCCAACCGCGGTGGAGGCCTACGACGTGATCTCCCTGTGCGGCGACCTCTGCGGGCTACTCGACGCTGTGGGTGAGCAGTCGGCGATCTTCGTCGGGCATGATTGGGGTGCGAACCTGGTGTGGCAACTCGCGACCCTCCACCCGACGCGTGTGCGCGCCGTGGCGGGATTCAGCGTCCCCTTCGTCCCGCGCGCACCGGCACCGCCGCTGTCCATCATGCGCCGACACCTCGGCGAGGACTTCTACATCGTTTGGTTTCAGGAGCCGGGAGTAGCCGATGCAGCGCTGGCCCGCGACGTGCGCCGGACGCTGACCACCCCCCGTCAGTGGACCGCGCAGTGGGCCGAGGAGGACTCCGAGCCGCCTCGCCGCCCATCCTGGCTGTCGGAGCAGGAGCTGGAGGTTTACGTCGAGACCTTCGAGCGGACGGGCTTCACCGGCGGCCTGAACTGGTACCGCAACATCGACCGCAACTGGGAGCTCACAGCAGCGGTCGCCGATCGGCGCGTGGAACAGCCCTCGCTCTTTCTCACCGGCGAGCGCGATCCGGTGCGCCGCTTCATGCCCGCTGAGGCGATGCGGGGCTGGGTGACCGACCTGCGCGAAGAGATCGTGGTACCGGGTGCAGGTCACTGGGTGCAGCAGCAGGAGCCCGAGGCTGTCACTGCCGCGCTCGTGAGGTTCCTGGGCGAGCTGTAGCTGGGGGCGCTGCCGGGTTCGCCAGAGCGATCGCATCACCGTTACCGCGCGTGGTTCGGTCGGGGGTCACGCAGCAAAGCGGGGTGTGATACTCCGAGCAAATGCCCGAGAGTCCACAACGCCCGATCTTGTGGAGCGTTGGCGCGACCGGGACCGCGCTGCCGCCCAACGGCTGGCCGAGTCTAGGGGGTAGGCGATGTCGCAGGAGAGGTCATGACGCCTGCGGCGTCACCCGCGACGGATGAAATGGGCGGGACTTGGCCGTTGATCCGAAGGAGATGAGCGCTTATTTCTGAGCAGAACGTGGAGATCGCCAGGCGAGTCATGGACGCCTTCAACCGCCGCGATGTCGACGGCTTCTTCGAGCTTGCTACCCCCGATTTCGAGTGGTTCCCGGCGATGCCCGTGATCGTCGGGGGCAGTGGCTACCGAGGACGCGAGGGTATTGAAACGTACCTGGTGGATATCGACGACACCTGGGAGCAGTATCGCGTGCTCGCTCAGGAGCTCCGCGACCTCGGCGACTGTGTGCTCATGCTCGGTCGCATCGAGGGACGTGGGCGGGGCAGCCACGCCTGGGTCGATGCGCCGACCGGGACGATCTTCGATTTTCGCGACGGCAAGATTTCCCGCATCCGAACGTATCTCAATCATGGCGAGGCCTCGCGAGCGGCCGGCCCGGAGTAGGCGATGCCCGAGGGGCGGGACCGGGACCGAAGCCGTCCGCCTCGCCTCGCTCCTCTTCGCGTCGGTGAGCCGCCGCGCTGCGTCACGGCGCCGGTGGACGGCCGCCGGACGGGTGGGGAGCAGATATAGACGTCCGCCAAGGGAGCGCCGCCGCGCCATCGCGTCCGACGAGCGTGGTACTAAGGTTCACCGCGATCTTCAGGAGGCTTAATGGGAATGGGATTCACGCGAAAAGTGCTATTCATTGCGACCTTCGGCCTATCGGGGCTGGTGTTCAAGGACAACTCGAAAGAGAAGCCCACAGCGAGAGCCGCCCAGGAGCAGGTGCGCCCCAAGAGGCAGACGAAGGCCAAGCGGCCTACGCCACAAGCATCGCGACAGACTAGGCCGCAAGCGCGGCGGCCCAAGCCGCAAGCAGCGCGCACGTCGACGGCTGCACAGACAGCCGAGGCTGGCAATGGCACGGCCACTGAGCTTGAACGCCTTGCGGAGCTGCACGGAAGCGGTGCCCTCACTGGTGCTGAGTTCGCTGCCGCGAAGGCCAAGATCCTTGGGATAAGCCCGCCGTCACAAGCGTCGGCCAGCGGTCCGGCGACATTCCCGGCTGTTGAGGCGAGCGTGGCCGCCGCTCGTGATCTCGCCGACTTGGCCGTTCGGGACCCCGGAGCGTCAGTCGCGAGCATCAACAGCGATTGACGGAAGTTCAGCTGTTGCAGAGCGGGTGTGACGCCGGGTCGATGGCTTCGCCACCAAGTGGCAGCTCCCAGCCAGGGCACGTGGCTGCGCCAGAGGCGAGAGATCATCGATTCAGGCCGTGATCGGCACGTACCGAGGCTCGGCGGCCACGCGGTCCAGCGCCGGCGGCCATCGCCCCGAGGCGCTGCTTCACAACGCCCCGGACAGACCACCAGAAGAAGCTTGACCCCTCCTCGACGGGGTACGACTCGCTACGGTCATGCTTCATGGAAACGGTCGCCGTCAATGGACAGACGCACCGCCACGGCGGACGGGTGCATAGCCACCCGCACAGCGGCCGACACCGCCATCTGGTGGCCCCGAGGCTCTCGACGCCAGAACGGACGGCCCGGCACGATCACGGTGACGCCGACCAGCCCGATCATCCACATGAGCACAGCCACTCCCACGGCCTGATCGATGACAACATCATGCGCTCGCGTGAGGGCATCCGGGCCGTCTCGCTCTCGCTCGGGGTACTGGGACTCGCAGCGCTCGCGCAGACCGCGGTGTTTCTCGTCAGCGACAGCATCGCCCTCCTGGCAGACCTCATCCACAACTTCGGCGATGCGCTGACCGCCTTGCCTCTCGGCGTCGCCTTCGCCCTGCGTTCACACGTGGACGAGCGACGCGCCGGCATGGCGGTCGTGGCAGCCATCTTCATCAGCGCCTGCGTTGCAGGCATCGAGGCCGTGCAGCGTCTCATCAGTCCGTCCGCGCCGACCCATCTCATGGCGCTCGCACTCGCCGGGGCGATCGGCTACGGCGGCAACTTCATCGCTGCGCGCATCCGGCTGAGGGCCGGGTATCGACTGGATAGCGCCGCGCTGATCGCGGACGGCCACCACGCCCGCACGGACGCCTACGTCAGCCTGGCTGTGATCGCCTCGGCGATCGTGGTCGCACTCGGAGCGCCGATCGCGGACCCCATCATCGGTCTACTCATCACCGTCGTGATCCTGCGGATCACCTGGCAGTCGTGGAACACGGTGCGCGGTCACCACTCCCACCGATGAGCCGGCTGGCAGCACGCGGCCCCGGCGTTACGGGCATCGGCGGTCGACGGAGTAGCGTCATCGGGCCAGACCGCGAAAAGAAGCTCTCGACCCGGATCGACGAACAACACAAGGCCGCCTCTCGTATCGGCCCAGTTGTTGCGATCCAGGTTGTGCCAAACCGGACCGGCCACGACGGTCGTGCCGCAGACCGACCTACGCCGGGCTGTGCGCCCCGGCGCTGTCCTCGGGCCGAGGAACCCTCAGGCCGAGGAAGCGTCACCGGCACGGACACCGGCCCAGATTGCAGCTGCATGGCCCGACCCGCGAACGCGTTCCTCTCAGCCTGCTCCCACAGGGGCATATCCTGGAGTGCCTGACTCGGCGAGACGTTTGAGGAGCTGAGTGTGCTCGACACGATCTGGCACGGCCTGTCGAACGCCTTCCTGATGGCATGGACGGTCTGGTGGGCGCTCGTACTCGGTTTTGCCATCTCGGCAATCGTGCAGGCGTGGGTGCCGCGTACTCGAATCGAGAATGCCCTTGGAGGCTCGGGAGTCCGCCCGGTCGCGCTCGCCACGGGGCTCGGCGCGGCCTCCTCCTCGTGCTCCTACGCCGCGATCGCAATCGCCAAGAGCCTCATTCAGAAGGGCTCCTCAGCCGCCTCCGCGCTCGCGTTCCAGTTCGCCTCCACGAACCTCGTGTTCGAGTTGGGCATCGTGATGTGGGTGCTGCTCGGCTGGCAATTCACGCTCGCCGAGTTCGTCGGGGGCCTCGTGCTGATCGTGATCATGACCGTCCTGCTGCGCCTGTTCGTCTCAAAGCGCCTTGAGGAGCAGGCCCGCGAGCATGCGCAGCTGGCCGACAGCGGCCACCAGCATCGCACGGCCGGCGAGCACCTGAGCATCCGCAAGCGGCTGACTTCCATCTCGGCGTGGTCAGACGTCGCGCACAACTTCCGCAACGACTGGGCGATGGTCTACAAGGAGATCCTGCTCGGCTTCCTGCTTGCCGGCTTCATCGGGCTGCTTCCCGACAGCTTCTTCAACAGCCTGTTCATCACCGAAGCCCCGGCCGCCGTGAAGCTCATCGAGAACGCGATCGTCGGGCCGATCATCGCGATCCTCAGCTTCGTCTGCTCGGTCGGCAACGTTCCGCTGGCCGCGGTGCTGTGGTCGGGCGGAATCAGCTTCGCGGGAGTGATCGCGTTCATCTTTGCCGACCTGATCGTCATCCCGATCATCTTGATCTACCGCAAGTACTACGGCGGGCAGTTCACGATACGGATCGTCGCGCTGATGTTCGTGACGATGGTGAGCGCGGCCCTCATCGTCTACGGGCTGTTCAGCGCGCTCGGGATCATCCCGCAGGTTCGCCCCACGCGAGCGGACATCTTCAGTTCGATCAAGATCGACTACAAGCTGTTCACCAACATCTTCGGCCTCGCCATCTTCGCCAGCCTGTTCTGGCTCACCACGCGCCGTGGGGCGACCGACCCGGTGTGCGGGATGAAGGTCGACCGACTGAAGGCGCTACGCAAGGACACGCCAGGCGGCGCGGTGTTCTTTTGCTCAGAGCACTGCCTGCACGCGTTTGAGGCGCGGTGAGCGCCAGCGATTCGGCGGCGCTGTGGTCCGTATTTGGCCGCAGCGCTTCCGGGGAGAAGGTCCCGATGACTGCCTCGCCGGAGCGAGCGTAGCCTCGTATCCATGATATATGGGGATCACATGGATGCGGGCGGTTGGGCTTTCTCGGTTCTCGTGACGCTCCTCGTCGTCGCCCTTGTCGTGGGGCTGATCGTTTGGCTCGTCCGCAATCAGGGCGCCGATGCCCCGGTCAGCCCACAGGGTGGCGGCGGCGGCTCGGCGCAGGATCTTCTCGACCGCCGACTCGCTTCGGGCGAGATAGGAGAGGATGAGTACCGGCGTTTGCGCACGGCACTCTCCGAGACTCAGCCTCCGAGTCAGCCGCCAGAGCCCGCGAGGCCCTAGTGCTCGTGGTCCGCGCTCGTGTTCGGCCAGCCAACACGGATGCGGGCGAGCGGCGACTCAGCGAGCCACTGGGCGGGCGTCTACACCCGTAAGGACCCGGAGCAGGTCAGCTGGTATGAGCCGGAGCCGACACGGTCGCTCGCGCTGATCGAGTCCACGCGCCTACCCCGCGATGCCGCCATCCTCGATGTCGGCGGCGGAGCGTCGAGTCTCGCCGCCCGACTGGCCGCGAACGGGTACACCGACCTGACGGTCGCCGACATCTCAGCGGCAGCGCTCAAGCACGCACGCGCCGGGGCCGCGAGCGCGGCCGCACGCATCACCTGGATCGAGGCAGACATTCGCAGCCACGAGTTCGCGCGCCAGGTCGACCTCTGGCACGACCGGGCAGTCTTCCACTTCATGGTGACGCCCGAGGACCGTGACGCCTACCTCCAGGTCCTGCACCGCACGTTGCGGCCCAGCGGGCATCTCATACTCGCAACGTTCGGTCCCGACGGCCCTGAACAGTGCAGCGGACTACCCACGGCACGGTCCGACGCCCCGGGCCTCGCGGCAGTGCTGGGAGCTGACTTCACGCTGAGCTCGTCCGGCCTTGAAGAGCACGGCCGTCGGGGAGCAACCAACAGATCCTCTACACGCACTTCGTGCGTAGCCGCGAGCGCGACCTCGGCTGACGGTCATGGCTTGCGCAGCGGAGTCGCCCGCGCCCACGCGACGATGTTCTTGGATTCGTCGATGACCGTGCCGTCGTCCAGCACGAGGGTCGGCACCTTGTAATTGCCGGTCAACCGCTTGACTTCGTGTCGGCCCTTGAACAGACGGTCGGTGCCGTAACACCCGTAGGTCTTGACGAGCTTTGGCCTATGACCCGCCGCCTCAAGCGCCTTGTAGGCCCTAGCGCATGCGTGACGCTCGGACGGACCAAACGTCCCGTAGCACACGAAGAGCCGCATCACCCGAATCGTAAGCCCACTGCCTTCGGTATCGCATGTCGATGCTTGCCAGCCCGGTATCAGCGCCCGGCCGACCGCGAAAAGAAGCTCTCGACCCCTCGCAACGAATGAGGCCAGGCCGCCTCTCGTATCGGCCCAGGTTTTGCGATCCGGGTTTGTCGAGTGCCCGGGAGGGAACGCTGGCGAAGGCGACGGCGAAGGCGGTCGGACCGGACACCACGGTCGCGCTCAGTCGGCGGGAGAGTGCGCGACCGACAGCGTGGGCGAGCTTGCGAGCGTCTGGAAGACCACGCAGTAGCGCTCCGTCAACCGCAGCAACAGGGCGAGTTGCTCCTCGTCCGCATCCGTTTCAAGCTCGAAGTTCAGCCTGATCGCCTTGAAGCCGACGGGAGCCGACTTATCCACCGACAGGGTTCCCCGGAAGTCGAGGTCCCCCTCGGCGTGGACGGACCCACTGACGGTCAGACCGAGGGAAGTTGCGACCGCGCGCATCGTGACTCCTGCGCAGGCGACCAACGCTTGCAGCAGCATGTCCCCTGAGCAGGCCAGTAGCCCGTCGCCGCCGGTTGCCGGGTGCAATCCGGCTTGCACCAGGGCCCGCCCGGTGTTCACCGTGCACGCCACACCGTCGTCCAGCGACCCGTCGGCTGCGAGCGTCACGAGAGCCGTTGCGGGCTCGTCGCGGTAGTGCTGCTTCAGGGGCTCCTGGATCGCGCGGAGCTGATCTGCGGCTGTGCTGCTCATCGACCGCGATGGTACAGCCCAGCGGAGGCTGCCGAATCGGCTGCCCAGGATCGAGTAAAGCTACCCTTGCGAGGCCGTTCATCGCATTGGGGTCTCGCCGAGCCAGCGGAGACTGCCGCGCAGCGCGAGCGCAAGAAGCGCGCGAAGACCGATCGCGCTGACGCCCGGCTGTTACGCGAGCTGGTAATGGTCGGCCGCTTGCCGGAGTCATCCCGCTGCGTGACTCTGCGCCTGCATCGGACGCTTGCCTGCCGTACGCTGCGGTCGTCATGACGACCGGGCAGATCGACTTCGCCGCCGAGGGCCTACTCGACGGTCGGCAGGGGAAGCGGCGCGCCGAGCGCATGGCACTGCTCGAACACCTCGCCGCCGAAGGAGTGCCGCTGGCGGAATTACGCCGAGCAACGGCGGCGGGCACGCTCGTCTTCCTGCCGGCCGATCGGGCGATCTTGGGTACCGAGCGCTACACCTCAGCACAGCTGGCCGATCTCAGCGGCGTGGATCTGGAGTTCCTCATTGCGGCCCGCCGTGCGATGGGCCTGCCGATTGCGGAGCCCGACAAGGCCGCCTATACCGAGGCCGATCTCGAGTCGGCCCAGATGATCCACGCCACGCGTGACGCCGGGATTTCCGACGAGGAGATCCTCGAGCTTCTACGCGTCCTCGGACGCGGACTATCCCAGGCTGCCGTGAGCCTGCGGGCGCTTCCGCTGAGGCTCGCCCTCCAACCTGGAATCAGCGAGCAGGAGCTCGCTGAGCGCTATACCGAGATCGCGTCACAGCTCTATCCGCTGCTCGACCCCCTGCTGCGCAACGTGCTCGCCCTGCACCTGCGCCATGCCGCACAGAGCGACGCGGTCGACGCGATGGAGCGCAGCGGGGGACGTCTCCCCGGCTCGCGCGAAGTGGCGATCTGCTTCGCGGACCTTGTCGGCTTCACCCGCCTCGGTGAGGAAGTCCCGCCCGACGAGCTGGGCCGCCTGGCGGCGCGCTTGGAAACACTCGCCGCCGAGGTCGCCGAGCCGCCCGTGCGATTGGTCAAGACGATCGGGGACGCCGCGATGCTCGCCTCGGTCGAGCCCGAGCCGCTGCTGGACGCCGCCCTACGGTTGCTCGACGCAGCGGACGCCGAGGGTCCTGATTTCCCTCAGATGCGCGCGGGCGCAGCTCTTGGACCCGCCCTCCCGCGCGCCGGGGACTGGTTCGGGCGGACCGTCAACCTCGCCAGCCGCATCACTCAGGTCGCCCGCCCCGGAAGCCTGTTGGTCGAGCGCGAGCTACGCGAATCCGCGCGCGAGGCCTACCACTGGTCCAATGCGGGTGAGCACCGCCTGCACGGCATCCGCGAGCCGGTGACCCTGTTCCGCGCGCGTCGGCTGGAGCCCGCCTGAGGCGCGAGGTCTGGAACCGTCTGCTATGCGCGCGGCCAGCCGTTTCGCATCGTCGGTAGCCGTAGCCTGCTTGCCGGGGTTTTGCACGACACGACCAGAACTACTGGCTGAGAAGACCGCGGTTGCCTAGCCACCTACGCCCAAGGAGAAGGAGATGCAGATCACCAGAAGCAGCCTCGACACCGCGCCTGGGCCAAGCGACTGGTTCACCGGGACCGTCTACATCGACGCCGTCGCCACACCCTCAGAGCCTTCCCGCCTGCAGGCCGCGAGCGTCCACTTCACACCCGGCGCCCGGACCGCCTGGCACACGCACCCAAACGGCCAGACCATCTACGTCACCGAGGGCATCGGCCTGTGCCAGCGGCGCGGCGGCCCGATCGAGGTCATCCGCCCTGGCGACCGCGTGTTCTTCGAGCCGCGCGAGGACCACTGGCACGGCGCCGCTCCCAACCGCTTCATGACCCATCTAGCGATGCAGCAGGTCGACGACCAGGGCAGTGCCGTTAGGTGGGGCGACCACGTGACCGACGAGGAGTACAACGCAGCGGCTGCATCATAGCCGCCGCGCGAACGCTCGAGACGCTCGCATTGCCTGCATTAGCAGCAGTCGCCACGCCGTTCAACAACGCCGCCGCTCAGACGAGCAGCGACAGTCCTCCCCGGCTCGCCGTTCGCTCTCGCATCTGACGCGAAGCAGGCACCAGATGACCCGTGCAGCGGACCCGGACGCGCCAGGGGATGGCGAAGGTCGCCTTGTGGGCGCCAGGTACGTCGGCTGGGAGCATGGAAGCCTTGTGGAAGCGACGAACCGCAGCAAGCGACGGCAGAATCGCCGACTTCAGGGCTGGGGAACGCGGATGTAGGCGGGATGGCCCCTCGTCGTGGTGCACCAGGCGCCAGCTGCCAACAGGTCGCTGCCGCGGGGACCAAGGCCAACCTGCAGCTCGCCTGAGCAGATCTGTCAAGCCTCCTCCCCACGAGCCGGCTGTGTGGCGCGCGAGCAGGTCTGCGAGACTGCGTTGCTCATGGCCAACTTCAGCTAGCTGTCGATTGCCGGGCGCGTGGCGACGCCGGAGGATCTTGACTGGGACCAGGCGCGCGCGGCATGGAATCGCGCCGCTGACCAGAAGCCCAGCGCCGTCGCCCTTCGTAGAGAGCGCGCAGGACGTCGCCACGGTGATCCACTTCGCTCGCAAGCGCGAGCTGAAGGTCACGGCCCAGGGCACCGGCCACGGAGCCGTAGCGCTGGGCCCGCTCGATGACACGATCGTGATCAAGACCGAGCGTATGCGGGCGATCGACATCGATCCCGAGTCCGGCGCGGCGCGCGTGGAAGCGGGGGTGCTGGCGCTCGAGCTCGCCGCCGCCGCGCAGGCGCACGACCTGTGCTTTCTGCCCGGCTCGGCACCCGACGTGGGCGTTATCGGTTACACGCTCGGTGGCGGCATGGGCTGGCTGGGAGAGAGGCTGGAACGGGTCGCGATCGAGCTGGTGACGGCCGATGGCGAGATCGGCAGAGCGGACGCCGACAGTGACGCCGACCTGTTCTGGGCCCTCCGCGGAGGAGGCGGCGGTTGTGCGATCGTCACCGCGCTTCACCTCGCGCTGCTGCCGATCGGGGAGCTGTATGCCGGCGCGCTGCTTCTCCCCGCGGAGGTAGGCGCGCAGGCCGTGCGGGCCTACATGGATTGGGCCGCCGATGTTCCCGACGAGGTGACCTCGATCGTGCGCTTCCTGAGGCCGCCGCCGCTGCCCGATGTGCCCGAGCCACTGCGCGACCGGCCGCTCCTCACCCTCGGCGCGGCGTGCATCGGCAGCCAGGCGGAGCGCGAGCGAATCATCGCGCCGCTGCGCGAGATCGGCGAGCCGATCATGGATACCTTCGCCCAGATCCCCGCCGCGGGGCTAAGCAAAATCCACATGGATCCCGAGCAGCCCGTGCCGGGCCTGGGACATCACCTGCTGATTCGGGAGTTTCCCGACCGAGCGATAGATGCGTTCGTGGGCGCCGCGGGCGTCGAGTCGGGGTCCCCGCTGCTCCTGGCCGAGCTACGCCAGCTGGGCGGGGCGCTGGGTCGGCCTGCCGAGGGAGCAGGCTCCCTAGCCAAGCTCGACGCCGCTTTCGTCATGCTCGGTATCGGCTTGCCGATGACTCCCGAGCTCGGCCAGGCCATCGATGGCCATCTCGATCATCCCGCCGCCGTCATGCAGCCGTGGGCGTGCGACGGCGGGTACTTCAACTTCGCCGAGCGACCCTCCGACGTGGACGCGATCCTGCCGGCGGACACGTGCGCGCGGCTGGCGGAGATCAAGCAGCGCCGGGATCCCGCGGGCATGATCCAAGCCAACCACATGCTCTCGCCGGAAGCGGCCTGAGCCTGAGCTCGGCCGGCGCCGCACGGCTGTGGCCTCTACGTACGGGTAGTTACGGGGGGCGAGAGCCGCGGGGGACTACACCTCTGAGGCGAGGCGCGTTGGGTCTTCGGGCGTGCTCGCGCTGAGCTGCGCGAGGCTCTCGCGCAGCTGCGCGAATCGTCGGGGGCCGAGTCTCTGTGTCCATTCGGCCTCGATCTCCAAGACGATCTCGCGCATGGTCGCGCTCGCGGCGTGTCCACGCGGCGTGAGGTGGACGCGCTTGATGCGCTGGTCGGCGCTGTCCTGTGTGCGTGTGAGGTATCCAAGTACCTCCAGCTGCCCGAGCAGGTAGTTCAGCGCCTGCTTGGTCATGCCCGTCCGGGCAGCGAGGTCCGACGGGCGCATGTTCTCCGGCCCTGGGTAGAGCAGGACGTTCAGGTGCGCGGCGACCAGGTCGCCGTACCCGCGCTGGCGCAGGCCGGCGAGCATCCGTTGGCGCACCGTTTCCCAGGGCATGCGCAGGAGCGCACCGATCAGCGGCGGGGGCGCAGGCGTGATCCTCCCGCGCGGCGAGCAGCTAGCAGGCTCCGATGGGACGTCGCGTCGGGGCCCGCAGCCCCGGAGCGCTCGCAGGCGCGATACGCCACGGGCGCTCGGGGGCTGACGAGCGTACCGCAACCGGTGTCCTCCGGCAGACTGTAGGACGTGTTACCGCCCAGGAGCATGGAGCGCGTGCAGCGAAGCAGGCGAGAGATCCTGCGGGCTCTGACCTAGATCGGTGGGTAGCGGCGAGGCGGTTCCAGACTGCGCGCTGCTGAGAGTGTCTTGGCAGTAGCGCCCCAGTCGCGGAAAAGCCCCGCAAATACGGGGCCTTCCGTCCGGCTCGTATGAGATCGTGGCGGGGTGCTGAAGCCTGCCGCGAAAGGTGAATGGAGCTCACCTTGGGAGTGAGCGTCAGTAACGGTGACAGGGCGCCCGGACGGATCATCTTCCGAGCTGATGATCGGACGCTGACCGGGCATGCGGGACTGGCGATCTCGGGTGAGCTGTTGCGCAAGCTGCGGCTGGTGGAGCTCATCGACGCGGAGCTTTCGGTGGCCGATCGAGTGGCGCCGGTCAAGCAGCGCCGGCGGGGGCTCTCGCCGGGTGCTGTGGTGGTGGCGATGGCCGAGTCCCAGCTGATCGGCGGGGACTGTTTCGATGACATCGAGGAGCTCCGTGCCGATCGGGCGGGCGCGGAGCTGCGGGCGGTGGCAGAGACCCCGTCGGCGCCGACCGCGCGCCAGCTGGCCTACCGCTTCAAGGCGGCCCATATACGCGCGATCGAGCGGGCGGCGGCGCGGGTGGGAGGCGAGCTTGACCGCAGGCTGGGGCGCGAGGCGGGCGAGGGCGTGACGCTCGATCTGGATGCGACCGAGAGCGTGGTCTATGGCCGGCGCAAGCAGGGGACGGGACGAAGCCGCCACGGGCACCTCGCCTACAACTCCTACGTGGTCACGTGGGCGCAGCACGGGCGGGCGCTCACCAGCGACCTGAAGGGCGGCAATCAGGCGAGGATCAAGGCGAGGCACTCACTCACGCTGATCGGCCGCGCCGAGCGCCTGCTACCGGAAGAGCACGGGCAGATCACGGTGCGTGCTGACAGCGGCTTCTACGCGTCGGAGCTGATGATGGGGCTACGCAAGCGGCGGATGCGCTTCACGCTCTCAGCGACCCGCACCTCGGTGATGTGGGCGAAGCTCGCCGAGATCGCAGAGGACGCCTTCAAGCCCGCGACCCGCATGCACGGCGCCGAGGTCACCGAGCTGCCGTTCACCCCCGACGGCTGGGAGCACGAGCCGCTGCGGCTGATCGTCCGCCGCGTGCCGGTCACCGCGGCGGAGCTTCAAGCCACAAGCCCCAGGGCCAGACGGCGCAAGACGATCCCGCCGGAGCAGCTGCAGATGGTGCTCGAGGGGCAGCTCGAGTCGACCTACGCCTACAGCTTTATCGTCACCGACATCCCCCAGCAGGAGAAGGGCACGGCCGAGGTCGAGCACTTCCATCGCCAGCGCGCGCTGATCGAGGAGCGCTTCAAGGACTCAAAGCTCGGCCAAGCGCTGCGCCACCTTCCCTCCGGCAAGCTCACGGCCAACCGCCTGTGGCTCACCTGCGCGCTGTTGGCGTTGAACATCACCGCCTGGGTGTGCGACATCAGCCCCGCCGCGGGCGCCTCCGGGCAGGCGCCCGCTGAGGACACGCCCTTGCGCCGTCACGCCAAGACGCTGCGGCGACTTCTCTTCTGCGTCCCAGGACGGATCGTGCGCACCGACCGCCGGACCATCGTGCGCCTGCCCGAGGGCTTTCCCCACTTCGATCTGTTCAACGCCACATACCACGCCGCGGTCGCGCTCCCGGGACCATAGACGCAGCGCCGCCGGACCGCGCCCGAGCACTACCTCTGCCGCGCTGCCAGCCCGGCGACCCTCGAGCACGCCCGATCCGGCTCCCGCGAGCGCGACTTGCCACCCTCACCCCCTCATTTCCGGTCCTCCGGCCGGTCACATTCACCACACCCCCCATCCGGCGCGTACTCACAGCGACAACCGAGCCTCCAGCGGCGCCACGGCGCCTTACTCACCGAATTAGGTCTGAACGGCAGCCCCGATCTGGTCTTCGTCCGGCTGCCGGGGAACATCGGGCACGAGCTGAGCTGGGCTGGAGCTCGCGAGCTGCTGAGCGGCCACCCCTACCGCGAGGTCGGAATCGATGAGCTGCCGGCTGCACACGGCCACACGGCTCTGATCGGAGGCAGCGGCGCCTGGTGCGGCCGCCACCACCAGTCCATGGTCGACGTCCTGGCAGTCGCAGAGCTGAGGTTCGAGCGAGTGCTGGTGCTGCCGAGCTCCTTCGACACATCCGAGGAGGCCGTACGCGAGGCGCTGGAATGTACACGCGCGCTGATCTTCGCGCGCGAGCGAGAATCGCACAACGACATTCAACGGCTCTGCCAGGCGCGTCTGGCTCTCGACACGAGCTTCTTCTTCGAAGCGCAGCCCTACCTGCGGGGCGGCGAGGGAGTCATGCACGCCTTTCGCACCGACGCGGAGGCGGTCGGTGCGCGCTCGCTTGCGCCCGACAACGACGACGTCTCTCTGACGGCCGGTACGCTGGAGCGCTGGCTACAGCAGATCTCGCAGCACGCCGTGGTGCGGACCGACAGGGTCCACGTGATGATCGCGGCCGCCCTGCTAGGCAAGGAGGTCGAGTTCGCAGCGGATGTCAGGCTCTCGGCGATCGCCGACTATGGCCTCGGCGAGCTCTCGGTCAGACGGCTCCGCCCGTCGCGGGCAGCCGCGCCGCGACGTGCACAGCTGGCGCCGGCGGCCTGCTCGCCGCAGGCGCAGGCGCTGCGGCGGGAGCTTACGGCCCGGGGCGAGGCCGCCTCGCGACCGGCGGTGCGTGGGGACGGCAACACCGGCACAGCGCGGGTGACTGCCGTGGTCATCTCGCACGACAGGCCCGAGCTGCTACTGCGGTCGCTTCATTCACTGGTCCGCGTGACGGACACCCCGGTAGACGTCGTGGTTGTCGACAACAACTCGAGTCCGCGCACTCGCCGGATCCTAGCCGACGCGTGCGCCGGCCAGCCGCGGATCCGCGTATGCTTGAACGATCGCAACCTCGGTGCGGCCGGGGGACGCAAGCGTGGCCTCGAGCTAGTCGACAGCGAGCTGGTGCTGTTCCTCGATGATGACGCCGAACTGCTCCCGGGCGCGCTCGAGCATATGATCTCCGAGCTCGATCGCCACCCGACCGCGGGAGCCGTCAGTGCCACAGTGGTTCTGCCCTACGGCCGAGTCTCACACTCGGGCGGCTCCTACGAGGAGTCTGAGGAGATTGTCAGCTTCACGCTGCTCGCATCAGGCGAGCCTCTCGACGCGTGCGATCTGCCGCCGTCGGGTCCATGTGACTGGGTCCCATGGACCGCGCTGCTCGTTCGTGCGGGCATCTTCGAGGAGTTCCCGCTGGACCCCAACATGAACACCTATTACGAGGACAACAACTGGTCCTTCCGAATCGCAAGGGCAAAGGCAGACTGCTTTCGACGCTCCAGCGAGGCGCTGGTCCTGCATCACGCCTCGGAAAAGCCCTGGGCTTGCAAGGATTTCATGGGCCGATCCCGGATGACTCGGTTCATCTCCGCGGCGGCGTACTTCTATCGGCTGCATGGACTGCTGCTGGGCGTTCCAGGCACCGACATCTTTGCCATCATGCCCGAGCTCGCACGGACCGATGGCAGCCTCGATCTGGCCGGAGCACGACTGGTGATGGAGCTCGCGAGCACGCACAGCCCCGCTTGGCTGCTGATGGAATGGATGAACGGCGGCCTGGCGCCGGTCCTTGGCGTGGAACGCACGGCCCTCGGGGATGAACTGCACCGCGTACAGGTCGAGGCCGATCAGTTGCGTGCCGAACTGGCGGCCGCGCGCGCGGACCTATAGCCTCGAGGGCACTCATCGAGCGCCTCGACCCAGTCAATGCCGCCGCGCTCGACCTGGACCCCGACCGCATCACCTACACAGCTCTCGCCGACCTGCCCACAGTCACAGAGAAGGCCCGTCGCGACGCACCTGCGATCGCCGTCTGCGAGGTGTAGATCCCGAGCCGGTACGCGGCGTCACTTGCTCTCCGGCGGGAGACCCGCTTCCTCGCCCCGAGCTGGCCGCCCACTCGGAGACAGACCCTGTGCTGGACGCCCATCAAGCACGTAGATCGACGTTGGACCTCGCGCTGCGCAGTTCGGGGCCACAGCGTCCCCATGCTCAACCGCTACCGCCAAGCGAGAGCAGAGTGCTCCCCTCCACCGAAAGATGGCATGAGCAGGGATCTCCTCAGCTCAAGCGCGGATAGTCCGCGTAGGTGTTCAAACCGTGGAGCTTGAGGAGGCCCCAGATGACAATCGTAATGGGACTTGACCAGCACAGAGCGCAGATCACTGCCGAGTGGCTCGATAGCGCGACGGGCGAGGCTCTAACCGCGCGTGCGTTGCGGTCGCGCGCAAGCTGCTGATGCGCGCCTACCACACCCTGCGTGAGCTCGGCGAGGAGGCGCTCCAGCCCGCATGACCACCTCGCTGCGCGCGAAAGCCCTCACTCACACAGATGCGCCGCGGCCAGCTCCCGGCAGCCTGCTGCCGACACCCACGGGTGGACGGCCTAGAAAGAGCGGCCGCAACGCTTCCCCCAGCGGGAAACACACCCCATAACCATCATGTCACCGACCTTCTCATGGTCGCGGACCGAGATAAGCCTGGGCGCCCGCGCGCACGACGAACCGAACCGCCTCACCACCCGCAACCACTCACCGCCAAGCATCCACGGACAATCCGATCCGCACTTGACAGGCGGACCCTGCACAGATAAGCAGGCGCCTCGCTGAGCGGGTCCCGCGCTGTCGCTCCGGACGAGAACCAGCACTGGCCCTCGTCCCGACGTCGCTTTCGAATGCCCGAGAAAGCAGCACCCAGCAGAGGGCCATTTCGCGGAGCGAGGTCGGGGACCCTGCCGCTCGGCGAACCCCGAAATCGGCCCAAATCGGGGCCAAGTGCTACCCCAGCCTGCTACCCCAGGACTCGATGTCGCGGATAGCAGGTGGGACCAAGCCTCAAGAAACAGTACGCGTTCAGTCCCCTGCTCAGGTGAGTGTGGGGAGTGGGTCGCCGCGGGCGTGGGCGGCGAGCAGCTCGCGGAGGTAGGCGAACAGGCTGCGGCCTTGCAGTCGGCAGGTGACTGATGCCGAGAGGGCTCGTTCGATGAATGTCTCGCCGTCGTCGGATTGGGTGCCGTGGGAGAGTTTTCGGTGGATGACCGGTCCGCGGAGCGCACGCCCCGCGGCGTTGTTCGTTGGCTCGACGCCCTCGACGCTGACGAACGTGAATAGCGCGGGCCAGATCTTGAGGAGGTTGTTGGCGAACCGGCGGTGAAGCCGGGTGCGTTTGCTCTTGCGCGCGGCGCGCTCGAGTAGCGCGCGTAGCTCGTCCTGGATCGGCTGCATCTCTGAGATCAGCCGCGTGCGGTCTTGGTGCTCTTGGAAGGAGCGCCAGGCCTTGAACAGTCGCTGGGAGTGACGGTGAAAGTCGCGCTTGACGTGCTCCCAGCACGCCTGGCGTGAGGCGGGGTCGATGTGCGCATAGGCCCACCAGCGGTCTGAGCCGAGGATCCCCTTGAACTGCGTGCCGATCAGCTCCTCGAGCCGGTCGCGGTGGCGGTCCTGCGCGACACGGAAGATCGCCGCCCATGACGTCACCGCCGTCCATAGCGTGCGCGGGTCATGCGCGGTGAACCAGCCGGTCTCATCGACGTTGACCGCCGACGCTGAGAGGACGCTCTCGAGCAGCGCCTCGTGCGGACCTGCAAGTGCGTGCGCGGCGCGCTGGCAGATCGCGTCGACCGCGCCGACCGACAACCTGAGCCCGAACAGGTCATACGCGAGCTCCGACATGTCGCGACGCGAGACGCGATTGCGGGCAGTCAGCGTCACCACCGCTGCCTGCAGACCGGTGCCGAACGGCGAGTCTCCCAGCCCATCGGGCAGCCTCGCGACCGTCTTGCTGCCACAACCGGGGCAGCGCAGATGATGGGTGCGATGCTCAAAGAAGAGCACCGCGATCGGCGGCAGCTCGGCGACCTGGTGGCGTCCGAAACGCTCGCCGGGCCGGCGCTCATCATCAGTGAACTCGCGCCCGCAGCCGCCACACGAATCCGGATAGTGATCGACGATCTCATCGACCTGATCCTCGGGCAGCAGCTTGCGGCCGGACCCCTTGTGGCCGGTCTGGGCGCCAGGCTTTCGCTCCCCCTCGCGCTTAGCCCACGCCTTCGCCTTCGCGCGCGCCTGCGCCCGGCGCTCCGCGCGCGTCTTCGGCGGGTCCTGCGACGGCGGACTCGACGAATTACGCGAATCCTTCCGCGCCTGCTCCTCAAGCCGAGCAACCCGCTCCTCCAGTCGCCCACACCGAGCCGCGAACCCCACGATCACCTCAACACAACGCTCCCGCCCCGAGTCATAGATCGCCTCCGCCTCGGAACGCTCCATAACCCCGAGATTCGCCGTCCCCTCAGGCGATCCTTGTTATGGCGACCTACGACTGAACGCGTACAAAAACTAGCCTATTTGCAGGGATGTCTTGCGATGGAGCCAACCGGGATCGAACCGGTGACCTCCTGCTTGCAAAGCAGGCGCTCTCCCATCTGAGCTATGGCCCCACGGTCTTTGATTGTAGGCACGAGAGAGTGGCCCGCATCTAGCTTGTCTGGCTGGAGGAGTCCCCATGGGCCTCCCATTGGAGCGGGACTTCCTCACCGCTGCCCTGGCCCCGGTGACCGTCGATCGATCCCCCTTGGTCCTGCTCGGTGCGAACGGCGTGCTCGTGCTACTCCTCCTCATGTCTCTCTAACACCGACCTCATGTCGAGCTCGGCGGTCTCCTCACCGCCCCCGGCCACGTCCGGGCCGTGTGCGGGCTGGCAAGTCAGATCGGGCGCCCCAACACTAGCCGCCGCGACCGGCGTCGCTTCGCTGCCAACCTGAGGGTCATGGTCCTCGAAGGCGCCTGACGGGTCCTGGTGATCCAAGGGGTCCTCCGTTCCCAAGACCGGCTCCAGAGCCTCCTTCCGCTCACGGGCCACCTCGCCTGGATCCGCACCCCGGCGGCGCTTCAGCTCAAGGTGATCGCGGATAGCGTCATCGAGCAGTCCCATTTCGCGGCCAAACCCTACTCCGCTCACGTGTATGCGTTATGCAACTACACTTCGCTGGGATTGCGCGCCTGCATCGATGCGCGTGCCACGGGGCTATAGCTCAGTTGGGAGAGCGCCTGGATCGCACCCAGGAGGTCGCCGGTTCGAGTCCGGCTAGCTCCATTTCCTAAGACCCCTGCAAAGGGCTTGCTTTGGTCAGTCGAGCCGAAGGCGCTGCTGGCCGGAGGCGTCGTAGGGTACCGCCGTCGGGTACCGCTTGAGGGTTTGTTTTGCGCTCTTCTGCCTCTGCGATACAGGAGGTTGTGGAGCCGGCGAGGCGCTTGCTGAACGCGGGGCTGTGCGCAGCGTGGCGTCGAGCTCGTCCCGCAAGAACACCCACCGCCGGCCGAGCTTGCGGCCCGGTAGGACGCCGCGGCGGGCGTAGTCGAAGATCGTCGAGAGCGGCATGTGCAGCAGGTCGGCGACCTCACGGACGTCGAGGACATCCTCGCGCGCGAGGCGCGGGCGGGTTGGTTTGATCTGGTGTGGCACCACGAGCCGGCAGGGGTCCTAAGCAAAATTAGCAAAACGCCCACTAGATGGCAACGTGTTGATAGTCGGGGAGTGCCCGCGCTAGAACCCGATCCCGAGATCGACATCGAGCTCGACCTCGAGATCGCGGCCGAGCTGGCGCTGGTCCCGCGCGATCGCCTTGCGGGCACGCTCCCAGCCGCGCTGCTCCTCGCGCGTGCTCCGGGCTGGGGCCCGAGTGCATCGCCTGGGTCGGTGATGTCGTGCTCCACGCGATAGCGCGCGGCGAGCCGAACACCGTGGTCCCACACCTCGGCCGGCCCGCGGCCCATCGGGGCGCTCACCGAAGGTGTCCCTGACCCAGGCGCCGCGGGCCTGCACCTCGCGCTCGACGAGCTCCTCGCGGACCGCGGTCCGTTCCCTTATGGCCTCGTCTGATCGCACGCTCGAGCCCATCGCGCTCGGCGCGCACCTCGGGCACGTCGCCGAGCTCGCGGGCGAGATCAGAGCGCCGCTCGAGGACGTTGCCGAGCGCTTCCTCGTTGCCTTGCAGTGCGTTATTCAGGTGGATGCGCTCACCGGCATGGGGGTCCTTCTCGCGTCCGAATCGCCGTCGGGGCTCGGGTAGCTCCGCGAGCCGCTCTGCGTTTCCCTCCCGCTGGCTCATCAGGCTGATCGCCAGTCTGTCGAGGTCCTCGATGCGCTGAAGCTCCCCGAGCGGCAGCGCCCTAAGCTGCGCCTGCAGCTGCTCGACGCGCTCGCCCAGCTCCCGCAGCTGCGCGCGGGTCGCCGCGGCCGGCTGCGCGGGCTCCGCCAGTGCGGCGCCCCGCTCCTGTGGAAGCTCGGCTGCGAGCTCCCGCGAGCCGGCCAGCGCAGGGTCGTCCGCGCGGCCGGCGCCCGGCAGCTGCTCGATCGCGAGGTCCTCGTCGTCGCGTTCGAGCATGTGCCGCTGCACGCGGGCGAGGAGATCGCCGCGTGCCAGCGTCTGAGTCTGCTCTGAGGGCGCGAACTCGCCGCGGCCCTCCGCGAGGTCGTGGTCGTGGATCAGAAGGCGCGTCTGCCCCCTCGCGCGGGAGAGCGCGGTGTAGCTCCAGCCGGCGGTGAGATCCCGCGGAGAGGCCACGACCAGGGCTGTCTCGACGGTTCCGCCCTGCATCCCGTGGCCGGTCAGCGAGTAGGCGTGCTCGAGGTGCTCTGAGACGTAGGCGGCGGGCAGCTCGCGCACGAGCCCCGAGTCGGTGTCGATCACGACGCGATCGCCGTCGACGTGGCGAACGGTCCCGCGCATGCCGTTGTCGACGTCGATCAGGCGATCGTTGCGCCGGCAGATCACGCGGTCGCCGACGCGCCACCTCGAACCGAGCCGTAGGAGTGCTCCTCGCCGAGCAGCCCGAGAGCCCTCCAAAGCTCTCGGGCTGCGGCGTTCAGCGCTGCGCGCGTGTCGTTGTCCCTGGCGATCATCACGGCCTGGGCGGGTCCGACCGCCTCGCATTGCGCGCCGCCACTCTGCGATCGCCTCTTCGCACGCGCCGGCACGGGTCGCCGAACGTGTCGATGCGTCCAGCCCGTTCAGCCCAGTCCAGATAGTGCTGCGGAAGATGCTCGTGCAGGGCGGCGAGCGCTCGGCGCTCGGCCGGGTCGCGCTGGCGCATGACCTCCGTGAGACGGAGGGCTCCGAGCTCGCGGCCGACGGCGCCGAGCCAGCCGCCGGCCTGCACGGAGGCGAGCTGGCCGGGGTCGCCGATCGCGATCACCTTCGCGCCCGCCTGCTCGGCGGCCTCGAGCAGTCGCGCGCTGGGCCGGGTGGCGGCCATCCCCGCCTCGTCGAGAATGAGAACGCATCCCCGCGGCAGCTCGTCGCCGAGCATCGAGGTCGATTCAGCAGCCGCTCAAGCGTGCGCGCCGGCACCCCAGCCTCCTCGATGAGCTCGCGCACGGCGCGGCCCGTGGGCGCCACGCCGAGCACCTGCATACCCCGCGCTCTCATAGACCTCGCGCAGCACGCCGGCGGTGTAGGTCTTGCCGGTGCCGGCGAGCGCCTGGATGACGGTGACCCCGTGTCCGGCGCTCACCGTCGCGCGCACGGCCATCGCCTGCTCCTCGGTCAGCGGACGCTCGGCACCTGCGATCGCCCGCTCGGCGAGCGAGGCATCGACGATCGCCGCTCCCCTCCCCCGCCCGGCCGACCGCCGCTGCGATCAGACGCCGCTCGCAATCCACGAGCTCAGCCGTCGTCATCTCACCGCGGCTGGTTGCGATCACGTCCGCACGCTCGGCGAAGCGCTCGGCCCGCCCGCGCACCTCGCTCACGAGGGCACCCTGCGTAGCCGAAGCCGCGAACTCCTGCAGCACCGCACGCTCATCGAAGGTGTTGCTCTTGGCCGTCAGGCCCTCGGGGCCGGCCAGGTGCTCGCCGAGGCTCAGCTCGGCCGCCTGGTCCCGCTCGATCAGGCCGCCGATGGGGCGCTCGGAGCCCTCCCTGAACAGATCGTCGAGCTCCTCTGCGCCCAGCCCGAGCTCTGCGGCGCGCGAGCGGACCTCCTCGCGCCAGGTGTGGGTCTCGATCCCATACTGCTTGCGATCGCGGGTCGCGAGCGCCGCGCTCTCCGCCGCGGCCTTCGTCTCAAGGCCGATCCCGCCCTCTTCGGCTGCACGGAGCATCTCTCCTCGTCGCTTTGAGAAGTGCTCGATCACCGGGCGCTTCACCCCCTCGAGCTCTGCAGGCGCCCCTGTGCACCTCTCCCCACCGAAGGCCGAGACGCTCACGCACGAGCGCGCGCAGGTGTGCCTGGTAGAGAAAGCCGGCGGTCTTCGCGGCCCGATACAGAGGCGCGCCGTGCAGAGCCGTGAAGCGCCCGTCGCTTCCGCGCGCGAGGTTCGCGGCGACCACGTGGGTGTGCAGCTGCGGGTCAAGCGCTCGGCTCATGCGGTGGCGGTAGGCCGCCGCGATCAGCCCCTCGGCACGCTCGACGTGCCTTCCTCCCTCACCGCGGCGCACCATCACGGCCTCTGCCTCCAGATACTCCAGGGCGGCCCTCGACCGCCTCCTCGTGGCAGGCCACGAGCTCGCCCGAGACCTCCTCGGGTGAGACGGCGAACAGGACGCTGAGCGACTTCGGCGCAGAGAACGTCAGATCGAGCGCCGCGACCTTGGGATCGCGCTCCGAGGCCCGCAGGCGCACACTGGGGTCCCTGGGATCAAGCCCCGCGATCAGCGCTCCGAACTGCTCGGCGCTCACATGCCCCGAGAGTCCGAGCGCCTGCTGCCCCGGCCCCCACCCACTCTCCGGGCGCCTCGCCCCGGCCTGAGTAGTAGTCATCGCCACCGCCCGCGACCTGCCGCTCGTAGTAGCGGTGCTGGCCGAGGGCGATCTTGCCGATGGAGAGCATTCCTACTCGCAAAATAGCAAAGACAGCACTATCCAGTGCAACTGTGTGCTGCGAAGCGGAGCGCAGCGACGCTGAGCGGCAGGGATGCCTCTTGCGGGGTGGGGGCGGGGTGCGGTGTCGGGCGTCGCGGGTCGAGGAGAGTGACGGGCAGGGGTGGCGGTCGAGGGGGGTGACGGGCAGGGACGCGGCGGGCGGGAGCGTCGTGGGCGCTGGTCAGTCGAGCCGCGTGCGCCAGAGCTCGAGGACCTGCTCGACGTCGGCGCGAACATGGTTGCGAGCCTGGAAGCGCTCTACGCCCGCCATCAGCAACTCGTCGTAGGCCGTCTCGCCGTGACGCACGGCCGCCACCACCGCGAGCGTGACCGCATGCCGGTCAAGCGCGCGGGCGGCGGCGGTCCGCCCGACGCGGCCGCTGCCCCGGTCACCGGTGTGCTTGCGATCTCCTCGGCTCGCTCCCGCGGGCAGCCCGGGAACAGGCGCCTGATCTCGCCTGCGAGCTCGCGCTGGAACTCGAGGTCTTCGCCTGAGCGCCGCTCACGCTCGCGCTCTCGCCTTCTGGCCCGCGCATCCTCATCGGCCCGGCACCCGGCCTCCGCCTGCTCGATCGCCGCCTCCTCGACGAGCACCCCCTGGCGCTCATAGCGCTTGCGCGCCCGGCTGAAGCGCACGAGGACCGCCGAGAGGCCGCTGTGCTTGCGCGCGCGGCGGGTCAGCGCCGCGTCTCCGGAGGGCAGGAAGACCAGGTGGGCGAGGTCCGCGCAGGACATGCACAGCGGGCCCTGATCCTCCATCACGAGCCAGCCCCCGTCCGTGCTTTCGCAAGCCGCACACGTCCAGTCGTTCAGCGGCGAGACGACCACGAGGTCCTTAGAGCGGTGCGAAACGCTCATGGGGTCGATCCTAGCCTGGTCCGGGCGCGCGGGACCTCGACGCTGACCCGACCGCTACGAGCCGCGACCGATCGCTGCGGGCGGCTACGCCGGTACCCTTCGAGGCCGAGCTGTCGCGTTGCTCACGAAGCAGGCGTGCGCGCACTCGCCGGCGGGCTCCTGCTAATCGTCCATCTCGATAGCCGTGACCGACGTCCTCGGCGCGCCCGCTCTGCCGGTCGAGCGATAGCGCCTGGGCACTGCTCCTTTCGAGGCTCAAGCGGTAGACCTGCGGCCGTTTCATCGGATAGGCGCCCGGCTCGATCACGGGAGCCAGCGGCGGCACAGCGGGACGGCCAGACACCAGAGCGATCAGCCGTTTACGATCCGCCGCAAGCGCGGTGCTAACCACCGCGACCCCGGGGGGGCCGTCGTGAGGACGTGCCGCGACGGATCGCGACAACGGAGGCAGGCATGTCTATTGGGAGAAGGGGCCTGCGGGCGCTACCGCACGGCGGGCTCGCAGTGCGATGGCCGGCGTGGGCGTGGTGCTCGCGGGCGGCGTTTCTGGTATGATGGTGGGCAGCGCCTCGGCATGGACGGTGAACAACCTCACGGCATCGTGCGGTCAGCTGGATGCCAAGGTCCCCTACGCGGGCACCTACACCTATTCGGTCGGAAGCACGATCAAAGGCACGTTCACGACGACCTACGCCTACGAGAACGTCACCGTCGGCGGCATCTACGCCAACGGGCTGACGACGATCACGATGATGCACGGCAGTCAGGTCGCTGCGAAAGTGAAGTGGCTGTTCGTCAACTGCGCCGGACCACCACAAGGCCCGACCGGTCCGACTGGTGCAACGGGTGTCGGAGCGACCGGCCCGACCGGTCCATCCGGGCCACAGGGCGCGAGGGACCGGTCCAACGGGACCAGGTGGAACGACGGGCGCAACGGGACCGACAGGGTCACAGGGCACGACCGGCGCGACCGGGCCGGACCTGCCTTGCGTGAACTATGTCGCCAATGGGATCGACGGAAAGCCCACGATTCAGTTCTCCGGCTGCAACGTGCAGATCGTCAACGGGGCAGGGAAAACATGCCGCCGTAAACGGCGAGGGCAACCTCGTCATCGGCTACGACGAGAACAACTTCTGCGAGGTTCCCTTGTTCGTCACCCAGGCAGAATGCGAAGGCGAAGGCTTCAGCTGGCGATCGGCTGCTCAGACCGGCTCGCATAACCTGATCATCGGTGCAGGCCAGGAATTCACCAGCTTCGGTGGCCTCGTCGCGGGGCGGCAAAACGCGATTACGGGGCCGGAAGCCTCGGTGATAGGGGGGATTGGAAACACCGCTAGCGGAGAAGTAGCCTCGGTCAGCGGTGGCAGTGGCAACAAAGCCAGCGGCTCCGCATCCTCGGTCACCGCTGGCCAACAGAACACCGCTGCGCGAGAACTGAGTTCTGTAACCGGCGGCGTAGACAACAGCGCCAGTGGCCCGGCCGACACGGTCAGTGGCGGCCAGAACAACACCGCCAGCGGAGGCGACTCCTCGGTCAGCGGCGGCCTGAACAATACCGCCAACTCGCGCGACTCCTCGGTCAGCGGAGGCGGATCCAACACCGCCAGCGGCAACGAGTCCTCGGTTAGCGGGGGCTACAAAAACACGGCGAGCTTCAAGTTCTCCTCGATCTTCGGGGGCAAAGAACTCTCGACGGCAGCGGAATACGAAGCCATTCCGTAAGCGATTGTGTGAAAAGGCCATTTCGGCGGCCCGGCCCTCGCGGTCGGGCCGCCTCGTCTGCCGGGAGACGTTGGCAGGAGTGTCGCGTAGTCTCCGCGGGCGCGCTTGGCGGTACGCGAGTGCGCTTCCGCATTCGACGGAAGAGCAGGTGTCCGGTCCGTCGCGAACCTCGGCTCTCAGCCTGCTTCGCCGGCCGAGCGGGCGTGTGCGTCGCCGCGACCGAGGAGGATTGTCGGAATGGACGATTAGGAGGCGTCCGGTCGCGCCCTCGTCGCGCTCTCGCTTTGGCGTAAGGGATCAGCCGGCCTCAGGGCCGGGCGGCTTGACAGGATAGGTGGTACCAGCTACCTTGTGCAGCATGGTAGCCAGGGGAAGAGGGGCAAAGCGCGATGCGGCGATCTCGCAGCTCCGCCGTGGCGTGATCGAGTTCTGTGTTCTCGCGCTGCTCGCTGACGAAGAACGCTACGGGTTCGAACTCGTGCAGAAACTCGCCGGCGAGGACGCCCTGGTCACGACGGAAGGGACGGTGTATCCGCTGCTCGGCCGCCTTAGGCGCGAGGGCGCCGTGGAGACGACTTGGCGGGAGTCGCCGGCTGGGCCCCCGCGCCGCTACTACCGGCTGACGCCCGCTGGAAGGAAATCGCTCGCGGCGTTTGTGGATGAGTGGAGCCGCTTCCGCGGCTCCGTTGATGCAATTTTGAAGATAGGAGACCCGCAATGAGCACGAGCACTCTCCACCCGGTCGCCACCGCTTACCTTCAGCAGGTGCGCCGCGAGGGGCGCGACCTGCCCGGCGATCGCCTGGCCGAGCTCCTGATCGATCTCGAAGAGCATCTCTCGGCCGCGATCCCCGCTGATGCCTCCGAGGAGGACGCACGCGAGGTCCTGGGTCGTCTTGGTGACCCGCGCGAGATCATCGAGGCGGAGCGCCCTGAGTTGATCGTTCCCGCTGAGCGCCGCGGCACGCGCGAGTGGGCGGCGGTCTTCTTGCTTCTATTCGGATTTTTCGCCGCCGGCGTCGGGTGGGTCATCGGTGTCATTCTGCTCTGGCGCTCGCGAGCCTGGACGACACGAGACAAGCTCATCGGCACGCTTGTCCTTCCGGGTGGCCTGTTTCTGACGGTGCTGCTCCTGTTGCTCGCTCTCGGGCGACCGCGCAAGGCAATGTGCACCCACTACGGCACGAGCGTGGTGCACTGCACGTACGGACCCAGCAGCGGGCCGTCGACTCTCGGTTCGATAGCTCTCGTGCTCCTCGCGTTGACGCCGATCGCGACCGCCGTCTACCTCGCCCGCCGAGCGCGCTAGCTTGGCTGGCCGCCGTAGGCGGTCGCACGGCCTGAGTTGAGCCGCAGTGGTTTGCGCGCGATCGCGGCACCGCCTACATGGGCCGAGGCCGCCCTGCACGAAGGCCTCGCCGAGTTCAGCCGCCGAGTGAGGGGTGCGCGTGCTCCCTTCCACCTGGATCGTCACGGCACACGCACAACACCCACACAGAGATCTCCGGGTTGCGCTCCTCCTCGAAAGCAGGCGCCGCGGTGAGCCCCGCCCACGCTCTCGTCTCGGACGATCTCCGATTGCCTCAGCTGAGGGCCGGCATACGCCCGCTTACCGGGCGCAATGCGGGAGTCTGCGGCACGACGCACGTCCGTGCTCGTGCTCGTCCGGAGCGACGGCGCGGGGCCGGATGACGGCTGCTTCCGCTCTGGGTCCAACGCGCCACACTCGCTCGGCGGTACGCGCGCTTAGTTGGATAATCTGGCCCCGTGGACGCGATCAAGCACCTCCAGGCGACCACCGTGATCGTCCGTCCGGGAAGAGCCCTGGGTCCGCACGCGGCGCCTGGCCACCGCGTGTCACCGTGACCGAGCGGCCTCCCGCCGGGGCGCTGTGGGAGCAGCGTTACGGTGGCGAGGGCTACCTCTACGGAACCGAGCCCAACGATTTCCTGCGCGAGAGCCTGCTGCTCCTCCCCACAGGTGCGGCGCTGTGTCTCGCGGAGGGGGAGGGGCGCAACGCCGTGTTCCTCGCCGAAGCCGGCTACGAGGTATCGAGCGTCGACCTCGCAGAGGCCGGCGTGCGAAAGACTCATCAGCTCGCCGAGCGTCGAGGGATGCACATGACGGCCGTCGCTGCAGACCTTGCGGATTACGACCTCGGCGTTGAGCGCTGGGATCTCGTGGTCTCGATCTTCGCGCACACGCCGCCCGCCGTCCGGCGCGACCTGCACCGGCGCGTGGTTGCCTCCCTCAAGCGCCACGGCGCGTTCCTGCTGGAGGCCTATACGCCCGACCAGATAGGGCGCGGGACGGGCGGGCCGCCCTCGGCGGAGCTGACCATGACACTCGACACTCTGCGGAAGGAGCTCGCGCCGCTCGAGTTCACCCACGCAGCCGAGCTGGAGCGAAGCGTGCTCGAGGGAACTGGGCACACGGGCCCAGGGGCGGTCGTACAGGTCATCGCGCGTAGGGTCTGACGCGCGACCCCTGCATGGTTAGACGGGCGCGATCCAGACAGAAAGCAGCCAACCTTGGCACCGTGGCAGCCGTGCCTCGGCAGGTCACGCGGCGCGCACCTCGCCGCGCGCGAGGATGAATGCGGCGCCGAGGCTGCCAAGCCGCCGGGCGCGGCGCTCGAGCGGAATGGCGCGAGCCTGCAGCCAGGAGGGGGCGCCTGGCGGCAGGTAGGCGGCCGGGCGCGTCCGCACTTCGTGCGTGCCCGCGCGTCGAAGCAGGGCGGCGAGCTCGCCGGGGGTGAAGAAGTGGGCGTCCCTCCAGAGGTCCGACCGGCGCCAGCCTCTGGCTCGCCGCCATGCGGCCCAGAGGCTGTGGCGGCCCAGCTCAGCCAGGACGACACGCCCGCCTGGCCTGGTCACGCGGGTGAGCTCGTCGACCGCGCGCTGCTGATCCCGGACGAAGCACAGCAGCGTAACGGCGAGACTCAAATCGAACGTGGCGTCTGGGAACGGCAGCGCCGTGACGTCGCCCTGGATGAGCGTGGCCGACGGCGCCTTCAGGCGTGCGGCGGCGAGCATCTCGGGGTCGCTGTCGAGGCCGGTGACCCTGGCTCCGGCGGCGAGGAGACGGCGCGTGTAGATGCCCGAGCCACAGCCGGCGTCCAGCGCACGCTCGCCGGGCTGCGGCGCGGCGAGCTCGATGACGGCGCGTGCCTCGACGGCGTCCATCGCTCGGCCAAGCGGCGTGGAGAACCAGGCGTCGTAGCGTGCCGCGCGCTTCGACACGTCTTGCTCGACGTTCAGAAGCTCAGCGTCTTGTCGGCCCACAGCGTCCAGTCGGTCAGCTCCTCGAGCGTTGAGCGGCGTGCTCCCCCGACGAGCTGCTCATATCTCATGGCTAGAGCATCCATGCACGGTGAACACCCTGGAGTACCACGGGACCGACCCGTCAGCGCGGGCGCGTGGGACTCTCGGGCGCGCGCGGCGATCCAGTCACCGTCCGTCGCCGAGCCCGGGCAGCGATCGCCTCAGTCGTGCTCACCGAGAGATTGGCCAGCGCCATCAACCGGGCGACGGCCTCGATCGCGCTCATCTCATCCGCGCTCAGGTGCTCCGCTGCCGCGGCCTCGATCTCAGGTGCAATCGGGCGACGAAAGTGGCCCTCCGCCAGCGCGCTCGCGTAGACGACCGCAGCGCGGCTGCGCTCATCGAGTGCGGCCAATTCGCCCAAGCCGATGGCCTCCAGCTCCTCGCTGCTCACGCCGGCGCGCAGCGCCCAGCGCTGGTGGACAAACGTGCATCCGCGCGCAGGCGTTGACGCGGCTGACGGCGACCATGACGCGCTCGCGCAACGTCGCGTCGAGGCGGCCGCGCAGGTAGACCGCCGCGAGCGGACCGCTGTGCTGTGCCACGCCGACGACATCGCGTGCCCACTCGGCGGGCGAAGCAAATGTCCGCGGGCTGCGGATGGACGTCGTTGCCGTGGCCATGCCGCCACACAGGGTATGCGGTCGCGCCTCGTCAACGTCCAGTCCGCTCCAGTGCGCGTGGATGCGATCGTCTCAGGCGCCTCAGCCGTCAGCGACTACACCTGCGCGACAGACCCGCACTGCTGCTTTCGCGGGACGAGCGAGCGTCCCAGAAAGGGCCGAGCTCACGGTCGGGTCGGCGGGAGGCGCCTGGTACCGCGCGGCACGTGCTTGCCCGACTGGTTCCGGTTGTAGGGTAGGCCGGAGGCGCCAGTGCCGCGTGGCAAGCCAACTGGTCTGGTTTCCTCCGGCCCCCCGTCGAACGGCTCGTGAGGTTTTCCCTCAAGCCGCTCACCGACAGCGTTCACCGACAGCATTACGGTGTGACATAACGAACGTGGCCGAACCTGATGCAGGTCAAGCCCAGCTTCTCGTAGAGAACCTGATCGGGCATCTCCCGATACCGACCCAATCCGCTCGTCTGTCGACGGCGTCGCAGGTGTCGGCGCAGGCGGGCGTTCGCGTAGCGCTGGAGCTTCCCAAACTCCCGGGCAGCGTTGGTGTGGGCGTAGTAGTTCGCCCACCCCCGCAGACCCAGGTTGAGTTGCTCGATCGTCTCGTCGAGGCTCTCGCCCCGTCCATGCGCTGAGGCGAGCACCGCCCGCACCCGATCACGGGCTCGCTTGGCCGCCGCAGGCGTCGGGAAGCAGTACGTCACTTCCCGACCATGCTTCCCGGAGTAACCGCGTTGGAAGCGGAACCCGAGAAACTCAAAGCCCGCGGCAGCCGCGGTTACCCGCGTCTTCTCTGCGGATAGCTCCAGCCCCATCTCGCCGAGAATCTCAGCGAGGTGAGACCGTAGGCGATCCCCGACCGGCTTAGAAGAGACGGCCAGGATATCGTCGGCGTAGCGGATCAGCTTGGCGTCCAACCCCCGTCGGCGCTCAAACCCCCGCTCGACCCAGGCTTGGTCGAGCTCGTGGAGGTAGATGTTCGCGAGCAACGGCGAGACTGGGCCGCCCTGCGGAACCCCGAACTGGTTACGGAAGAAGCGGTCGTCCTCGATCACCCCGGCTCTCAGCCACGCCCGGATCAGGGCGAGGATGTAGCCATCAGCGATACGCCGAGAAACGAGTCGCACCAGCCGCTCCGGGTCGATCTGACCGAAGCAGTCGGCGATATCGGCGTCAACAACATGAACGCACCCGTAGTTGAGCCACTTATAGATGGCCAACGACGCGTCCTTGGTGCTGAGCCCTGGCCGAAACCCGAAGGAACTGGGCAGAAAGTCGGCCTCAAAGCACGGCTCGATAATGAGCCGACAGGCCTGCTGAACCACCCTATCCTTCACGGTCGGGATCGAGAGCGGCCTGGACCGTCCGGGCTTGCCGGGCTTGGGGATGTTGACCCGACGGGCCGGCTTCGCCCGGTAGGTCCCCTCCCGCAACTCCCTGGCAACCCCCTCCAGGAACGTCTCGACCCCGGCTGCCTCGATCTGCTCGATCGAGCACCGGTCCACTCCGTAGGTCCCTTGATTCGCCTTCACCAGCTGCCAAGCCCGCTCGAGCACGTCGACCCGGTAGAGCTTGTCCCGCAGCGAATGGAACCTGCGATCTCCGTCTGCCTTGGCTGCACGGTAAAGCTTGCGTTGCAGTTCTCGGACCGAGTCTTTGGACACCGCTTACCCCTCAGGGACTGGCGCCGGTCTTTCCCTGCGAACCACAAGCACCGCTGAAGCAGGGAGCCTTTGCTCCGGGCAAGTTCTGTTGTCTTGCCCATCAACGCTCATACGCTCCCCTCCGACTCCCCCACGCCCGTCCCCCGCCACTTCGGGCGCTGCCTTATAGGCGGGGTTATCCGGCTGGAGATCAGGCCGGAAGACGCGGGGGTCTCCCGCGTTACCCCCCGTAGCTTTCCCTGCATGCCACCCCTGATACGCCGGGGAGCCCGGGGCGGCAATGCTCGCTCTAACCGCCTCGGTGGCAGCCTTCGCCATGAAGGAAGAGGCTCGGCGCTCCCAATACCCCCCGAGAAGGAGGGTGGGGCTTACGACGCTACACATAGGTTCACTTGCGTTGCGGCCTGCAGGTTTGCGTGGACCCCAAAAGGGCCTTTGTCGGGCGGCTTCGAGACGGCGGATCGCTCCCCCGCCCCGCGCCCCTCACTACCGGGCTGAACGAGCAATTGCCCAGGCTGGACTCTCACCAGCAAGCTACGGGTCATCCGCGGCGCACTCCTCCCGCCGCCACGTCGATCCGTGCATGCGGTTGTCGGGATAGAGATTGAGCGCGTGCACCACCACAGGGTCCGGCGGCTGTTCCGTCGCTTTCGCTCCGGGCCTTACCCCAGGCTCCCAAGTGGTCACGTTTCTCAAAGCCCCCCTACGATCCCGGACGGTCGGATTTCCCGAGTCCGGTTCTGGCCTCGGCTCTGCACGCCATTTCTCAGGGCGGGCCTTCCCCCACGGCGCGAAACTGCGGTGCTGGCGCACCCTTCGCCCCGACGCGGTGGAGTTTGCATCGCCCCTTCGCCACAATACAGGCCCCGCAGGATCCAGCTCTGCGTCTGGTGCGTACCCACTGCCGTGGCCACCGAGTGCCCAGAGCCCCTTTGCCCAGAGCGGGCGTTACCCGCGCCGGGGCGGCCTCGAGGCCGCCTGGAGGGGCGTTACCCCCTCGTCGTCGCTCATACGGGCTCATGCGCCAGACCACCCCCCTCCCCGCGCCTCTGGTGTTCCCGTTGTGCGCGGGGTCTTTGCAGGTTGTCGCCAGTCCCTGCTGGGGGATGGCCCTTCCCGACATTATCTCTGCGACCCTTGTGCAGGTGCTCGGACCCATACCCCGCCGCGCTCCTCGGCTGCACTTGTCCATTCCTTCACCGAGGACACCGGCCTCACCCCACGGGAAACGGGTTCGGCGCGCGGATCTATCCCCACATGGCAGCTTCCGTGGGGAGCCGTATTTCGTGGCTGCAGTCATTCGATCACCTTCGGGCTCCTGCACTCGCTCGGCCTCCAGACTGCTCCGACCGCAGCGCTTGCAAGCGCTGGGCCGCCAGGCCTTTCACACCACGCATCGCCCGGCCGGTTACCCGAGCCGGGATGTGGCGTCGCTTCACGTCCGACATGGACAACTGACGTGGCTGGACTTTCACCAGCTGGGTCGCAGCCTTGTCGGCTGCTCCCTCCCGCACACGGCTCACCGACGTTCTTCACCGCCGGCATTCGGCTTGCACCCTGCGCGCCAGGCCCGGTGGGGCCTCGGCGCGACGACGGTTCCAGAGAGGCTGAACAGCCCAGGCGGCTCGGCGAGGCGTATGTGACGACTCGCCAGCCGTAGGCTCGCGATCCGCTGGTGGCGTTTGGCCACGAACAGCGCGAGCCGGTTGTGTGCATAGGTGCTCGATCCAGGTTGAAATCAGGCGCGCCGAGTTTCCGTAGCGGAAGTAGCCCGCCCACCCGCGCAGGATACCGGTTGAGGTCCTGCACGATGTCCTCGATCGGGAGCAGCAGCCGCTCGCGCGCCGTGATCTCACCGAACACGATCGCGGGCGTGCTGCATCGCCCCGCGTGAGGGCCAGCGGGCGAGGAACTGGACGTGCCTGGCGCGGGTTGCCGCGCACCCAGCGGTGGTGGAAGCCGAGGAAGTCGAAGCCCTCGCCTCCCTCCTCCAGGTGCACGATCCTGGTCTGGCGTCCTTGGCTGGAGGCCCAAGCTCGCCCAGGATCTGCCGCAGCGACGCGAGCGCCGCGTCGGCCTCCGCCCGTGTTCGGCACATCGCTAGCAGATCATCCGCGAACCGGACCAGCACCCCGTGCCCGCGCTCCGCCCACTGCCGGTGAAGCCGATGCAGGTAGACGTTGCACAGGAAGGGCGAGATCACACCGCCCTGCGGGGTTCCGGTCACGTCCCGCCGGACCGCGCCGTCCTCCATCACGCCTGCGCTTA
>CAVYET010000004.1:0-614672 GCA_963767655.1 uncultured Solirubrobacteraceae bacterium
TCTGGCGGCGCCTCAACCATTGCGTGTTGTTGTTCATTTCCTTCTGCGCGGCAATCACGCCGGTGACCTGTTTGTCGGTCAGCGCCACCTGTTTGATCGGAGGCGGCGCGCCGCCGCCCGGCGCCATTTGATTGGTCTGCGCCACGGCGCCGCTGGTGGAAAACATGGCGATCCCGGCGGCGAGAAAGGTGATGCTGAAAGCGCTAACGAGAGTACAGAGAGAACATGAAGCCTCCTAATGTTATAAATCAGATCGATAGGCGTATTCGATGACCTGAAAGCGACATTAGCAAGACGTGTTGCGAAACACTTGTTACAAGGGGAACACTTGTTGCAAGAAAAAACGCTTGGCCCGCGGCTTTAAATTCGCGGACGGAACTTAGGTTCCGACCGGCAAGGTGTTCGCCGGCCCGCCCGATTGAGGCTTGCGCCCGGAATCAATCGGCACGACTGGGCGAAGAAACCCAGGTTAGGCGCAACTGCACATGCCCACGATGGGCGACGGTGTCGGAGCCGCAGCGCATTGGCGGCCAATCCGGTATCCAGCGGCTTAAATTCCCGGCCCGGGCCGCCTGCAAAGCCGTTTACCCCGGCCCGATTGCGGGCGCGGCCTCAAAAGCCCTTCGCTGCATGCCTCGTACCCGGACGGATCGCGGAACCGGCAACGTCAATTCAGTGCGTCATGCGGCTTTCAAAGCGAGTGCGGCTTTGTTATACGCAACCGCGCTTGCGCGAGCCGCCGCGTGTTCCCCGGTAGCTCAGTGGTAGAGCAACCGGCTGTTAACCGGTTGGTCGCTGGTTCAAATCCGGCCCGGGGAGCCAATAACCATTGAATTAATTATCTTTTTTTGATCAATATGAAATCTACAAGCATACCCCATCCTAAATTGCTTCGTTGACCGGAGTCTCCATTGCCCAGTGCACCAGATGGCGTTTAACAGCCCGGTCCCATCGACAGGCTTCTTCTGCCTGCAAGAATGCCTGTTCCATTTTGTCGAAGCACTCTCTGAACTGCTTCGGTCGCTCAGTCCGTCTTACACGGAGATCGTCGATCCAAAAATTGGCGAGCGTTACCAGGTTCGCTCTTTGCTGTTCCGAGAGTTTGACGTCCCCTGCCCCTTCTAACTGGTTTAATTGAGAATTCGTAATCGTAAAATCATCCTTGGGGACTGGTACCACCACCGGCGAAAATGCTGGCGGCGTCCGGTTGGGGCGCGGACCAACAGTTGAACCTGATCGCGGGCTTTTTGCCACTGCAGCGCCTCAAAGCCGCGCCTGCTCAAATCTTTGCATCGATTCGCGCAATGGCGGTCCGATTCGCTTGGCGAACTAATGACGTCGACTGAAAGCTGTATGGCGCCCGGTACCAAACTCACCTCGACCGAACCCGCGTCCGCGCGGGGTCTATCCTGGGTTGAGGGCTCTAGGCTAAAATGTCTTCAGCTGGAGGGACGACTGCTTGGCACGTCTTTTTATCAGCCATTCGAGCAAGGACACGGTCTCCGCCATCGCGTTCAAGCAGTGGCTTGGCTACAATGGTTGGCCCGAGGAGGATGTGTTTCTCGACGTCGAGGATATCGGCGGCGGCGAGCGCTGGAAGGACGCGTTGCGCAAAGCGCACGCGCGCTGCGAGGCTGTGATCCTGCTCGCCTCTCCCGATGCTCTGTCCTCGCCCGAATGTTTGACGGAAGTTCGCAAAGCGGAGGATTTCGGCAAGGAGATTATCGTCGTACTGCTGCGCGATCTAACGATCAACGACCTACGCTGGATCCTTCAAGGAACGGCAGATCGTGGACCTTGCGGCTCGCGCCGCAGGCCCACGCCGAGCAGGTCGAGTTTCGCGGAACAAAACAACAGGTCCTTTTCAACGACGAGGCGCTGGCCAAGGTCAGGGACTATCTGTTCAAGCGCGGCATCACGCCGGAAAGCTACCCCTGGCCGCCAGAAGGCAAGCCGACGCGGACCCATTTCCCGGATTGAGCGCGTTCACCGAGGACGACGCTGCCATTTTTTTCGGGCGAGACGCCGATATTTTGAATGCGCTCGATGAATTCCGGCTGTTGCGACGAAAAGGCAGCCCGCGCATTCTCGCCATCCAGGCGGCCTCAGGCGCCGGCAAGTCTTCGTTTCTGCGCGCCGGACTTTGGCCGCGGCTTTTGCGCGACCCGGATTTTGCTCCGCTGCGATCCTCCGGCCCGCGCGAGGCGTTTTGAGCGGTCCCGACGGGCTCGGCCAAAAGCTCGCGGATTGGTTGTCGCGACCCGGGGCAGCCGTGAACCCTGGCGATATTTACACGCGACTGATGGCAGACGATTTCGCCGCTGCCGCGGCCGAGTTCGCCAGATTAATGAAGATCGCGGCCGAGCAGGCCCATGATCAGCGCCGGTCGGCGATCCCGGGGCGTCGCCGCCGGCCTTGGTTATCGCCATAGACCAAGCCGAGGAACTATTGTCGCCGGAAAACGCCGCGGAAAGCGAGCGCTTGTTGTCCTGTTCGCCGCATCATGAGCAAGCTGCCGCGGGCGTCGAGCCATTCGCGCTTGCTGACGGTACGCGCCGACAGCGCCACGCGGCTCTTTCAGGCGATAACCGAGCGCGAATTGGAGGTGCCAAGGCCACTGACGCTGTTGCCGCTGCCGCGCACCTCCTACCGGGACGTGATCGTCAAGCCGATCGAAGTCGCGGCGCGCCACGGCAAAAGGATTTCAATTCAAGCCGCGCTGACCGACCAACTGGTCGCGGAGGCAACCGGCGCGGATGCGTTGCCGTTGCTCGCCTTCACGCTGTTTCAGCTTTATCGAGGATTCAGCGCCGGCGGCCTCCTCACCGTCGACCACTACAAGGCTCTCGGCGGCGTCGGCGGCTCGATCAAAAAGGCGATCGAAGAGGCGCTGGCCCGGCCCGGTGACGCGCCAGTGATTCCGGCGGCAGCAAAAGACCAGCTGGACTGCCTGCGAGCGACTTTCATTCCATCACTCGCGCGAA
The DNA here is from genome assembly GCA_963767655.1 of uncultured Solirubrobacteraceae bacterium. Taxonomy (GTDB): domain Bacteria; phylum Actinomycetota; class Thermoleophilia; order Solirubrobacterales; family Solirubrobacteraceae; genus Palsa-744. The sequence continues at coordinate 2,985 of CAVYET010000004.1, forward strand.
TTGACACCGCGACCAGCGAGCCAATGCGGCGCCCCGCACCGCTCAAAAAGTTTACAGGCGCAACCCGAGCGATGGTCAAACGGCTGGTCGAGAAGCGTCTATTGGTCGAGGACCAGCAGGGCGGGACCGACGTGGTCGAAGTCGCGCACGAGGCTCTGCTTCGTCAGTGGCCGCCCTTGGCCGGCTGGCTGCACGAAGCCGGCGACGACCTGCGCGTCGCGGAAGCGGTAGAACGGGCCGCCGGCGAATGGGCCCGCGGAGGACGCGCCGACGCATGGCTCGATCACCGCGGCGACCGATTGAGCGCGGCCGAAAGGGTTTTGGCAGCCCCGGATTATCGCTCCGGTTTTGGCGAGAACAGCGTCGAGTATCTCAAGGCCTGCCGCACTCGCGAGAATGCGCGGCGGCGCCGTCTGCAAGCGGCTGGCGGGGCGGTCGCGGCAGGCCTGATTGCGCTTACTGTGGCGCTGTTCCAGTTGTGGCAAAGCCGTCAAGAGACGTTGCGAGCGGAACGGCAGACCCAAGTTTCGCTGTTGATCGCACAAGCGCAGACCAACCTCGGCGGCAACTATGGAGGAAACATTCCGCTTGCCGTTACGTATGCAGAACGCGCCTTCAAAACGATCCCATCGGTCCAGAGTAGGTCAACCCTGCTTCAGGCGACGATGGAGATCTCGCCCCATATCGCCGCCATACTCGCATTAGGCAAGAGCCGCTCAACAGCCACTCGTTCGACAGCGTCGAGCAAGCTAATCCGCGCGCCAGCGTCGAGCAAGCTGTGGCAGCCGCGTGGTCGAGCAGCGATCACCTCGACGTTGCCATGAACTGGGGACGGCTGCGCAGTTACGATTTGAACGATCCCAAACAGATACCGGACGGCTGGAGTTTGCCGGATATCAAACGGTCTCAGGACGGCAACCGCGCCATGGTTGCCGCTTTGGCTCCTCTTGGCAGCGACCGCATCATCGTCGTTTTCAACGAGGGGTCGGTCGGGACCTATCGGCGCGGAACAAGCGTGATCCAGGTCGACGCGCCGCAGCAGGGGCTTTCGGTTTATCCGATCCCCCATGCCGTGGCCGTCAGCAGGAGCGGAGCATTGATCGCGCTGGCAACAATCGATCAGACCATCATTCTTTATCGCTGCGACTGGGGGGCGGCGCCGCGATCGAGCCCCGCTTGCGAGGCGGCGCCTTTAGGCAATGTGCAGGGACGTGCGCTCGCAATCAGTCCGGATGAGAAACGCATCGCGGTTGGCGACGCATCAGGCACCGTCACGATCTACGACCTTGCTGGGAAGCCGCTCGGCGAACCCAAAACACTGGACGGTCCAATCAACGCCCTCGGCTGGGCGAACCAGCGCAACTGGCTTGCGGCCGGAACGACGACCGGCAAGATCACGGTGCTCGATGCCGATGCTTTGCAACAAGATCCAATTGCTGACGCGATCTTCGGCTCCAGCCCAATCGTGGCCCTGGATTGGAACCCCAAAGCTCTTGCGCTTGCTTTCGTGTGCGATCGCACGGCGGTATTCTTCTGGAATGCCAATATCGGCGCAACCGCACATCAGGCATTTCAACCGCCGGTCCAAATTGAGGGACACACCAACGAAATCGGGCGCGTCATTTTCGCAGCGGATGGGAATGAGATCGCGTCGTCGGCTATGTGGAACAATCCGGATTTGGAGCATCGCGCAGAATACCGAAGCGACCTACGCGCTTTACGCGGACGAGTTGATGGAGATTAACAATGTCGCGGCATCACCAGACCATCAGCAGGTGGCGGGCGCCGACGTTCACGGGGCTATCCCCGTCTGGGATACAAAATCAGGAGCTTCCAGCCAGTTCATCCCGCCGGCCCAGGATGTTGAAATCCGCGAGATCGCCTCGATCGCGGCGGCGTCATCGCCGCGCTGGACGACAATGATACGATCCGCGTCGTTCCGGCCGAGAAAACCCGGCCGATTGTCAGCATCCCGATCAACACGCGCGCCGGCCAGCATCTCGCCTGGGCAAACAATGACAGCGAGATTGCCGTGCCGATCGGCGACCGTGGCGTCATTCTTATTAGGCCCCTGCCCCCCACGGCAAGATCGTCGCTCTCGGTGACGACCACCAAGGCCAAGCATGGGGCGTCGCCACGATTCCGGACAGCCCGCGCCTGTTCGTCAGCTATGTCGGCGGCGAGATCAAGATTTGGGATGTAACGACAAGTAAGACCGAGGGCTCGATGCAACAACTGCCGGAGAACAAGCGGACAAGATCGGCGTCGGCAGCCTCTCGGTCAGCCGCGACCGCCGCTTGCTTGCGACATCGAGCGGCAACGGCTACGTCCCGGTTTACGACATTGCCAAGCGGGCGATTTGGCAGGTTTTAAAAACCGAAACCCCTGAAATCTCGTCGGTCGCATTCAGTCCGGACGGGCAGAAGCTGGCGGCGCTGAGCGCGGACAATTGGCTTTACATCTGGAGTCTTGGCCCCAAGCGGCTGAGCTTTACCTTGCCGTGCCCGTCATCACGCGCCGCACGCTGTTGGCGCTGCCGGCACGGAGCACGAGCACGCAACCTGGCTCGATTGGATCGCTGACGATCGCGTCGCAATCGCGACCGGCATCGCTGCTTCCGCGTCGTCACAATCGACCCCGAGAAGTGGCTCAAGCGCATTGACGGCCTTGCCCTCGGACGGGGCGTGCCCATAAACTGACACACCAGCCGGTTCATCCATGGGGAATGCCGATGCTGACGGAATTCACCAAAAAACTGTCGGTTGTTGTCCTCGCGGGCTTTGCACTCGCCATTTGGCTTTCGACTGCCGGCGCGGCGGGTCGCGACATCGAGGTCGTCGATCCAGGCATTGTTGGACCAACGACGCCGTGCCGGGGTCTGGCGGACCAGACGCAAACCCTGTTCGACCCCCTGAGCGGACCCTCACTCGTCGGATGTACACGGTCTGGGATCCGATGCCGTCGCGCGAACTAGACTTCGTCTGGGTTCCCAAATCCGTACGGGACGACAAGGAAGGCAAGATCAACGGCGTCGGACACCTGATTTGGCGCCTGCAAGGCAAGCCGGCTTACGACCACGGTTCGGTGTTCGCCGAGTACCGCGGCGCGATGCAGGATGGCCGCGCCGAGGGTCAGGGCCGCTACTTGGACGCTGACGGCATCACCTATAAAGGCGAGTGGAAGAACGGGCTGATGGACTGCCACGGTACTTTGAAATTCGCCGGCGGCGACGAAGATGTCGGCCAGATGCAGGCCGGCAAGGCAACGCACCTGTCCTACATCGACGTCACCGGCGAAATATTCGAGGGATATTTCGCGGACGGCCAGCGCAACGGGTTCGGAAAACGACCCTCCCCAACGCCAACAGCTACCGCTCCAGTTGGCATCACGGGAAAGAAAAATAAGATTCCCCGCCTGCTACGGCTCGCGCAGTCGACCGGACCTCTAGCCCAGGAAGATCAGGCGATGTCCGTATAGGCATCAATATCGATAAGTCCAAAGCGAAGGGTGACGGCTATCTCCTATACGCCGCATCGAGCAGCGGCTCGCGCTTGCTCATACAACCGAACAACAAACGTCTGCTTGCGATGTGGAAGGGCAACGACGAGATTTAGCTGAATGGCGCCGAGGAGGGCGTTCCGCCTTGGTACGGTGTGCTGTCATTGACGAAGGCTCAGTTGCTGCCGCTCACCCTTATTTTTGAGGTGCAGAATTGGTCGGCAAGCGCAATTTCGGTGGTCGATGCCCGCGCGTGCTGCCCACTTCGCGGTGGCCGTCATACGCGCCACATGGGTGTCCGCGAAGAAGCGATGAACCTCCAGCGGCAGCGGATCCTGGAGCTCGGCGACGACCGACAGGCCGGCCTCTCCTACGATCCTGCGCGCGCCTGCGCGGTCCAGTCGCTGGAGGTGTCCGACCTCGGCGGCGTGCTCGCGCTTGCGGTCCCGTCTCGCCGAGAGGTTGGCCTCGAGGGGCACCTCGACGAGCACCGCCCGGCAGACTCGCGCCACCTCGGCCAGGAGCGCGGCCGGGTGGGGAACGTGCTCGAGCACGTCGAGACAGGGGATTGCCGAGGTCGTATGCGAGCTCCTTGAAGGGCAGTCTCTCGCCGTCGTAGAGCTCAACGGCGTCGAGCTCTGCGCGTTGGCGTGCGATCGAGACGGCGGCGCTTGATATCTCAACGCCTGTGAGCCGCCCGCCGAACCCTCGCCGGTGGAGCTCGCACAGCAGGGCACCGTCGCCACAGCCGACCTCGAGCGTGCCGGCGGGCCGGATGGAGGCGCGCGTGCACAACGCGACTACGTGCTCTGCCTTGCCGATGGCACCCAGTGCCCACCAGCGCGCATACACCTCCGCGTCGCGCGGCGGCTGCGCATAGGCCTCCTCGTGACTGGACTAGCCCCTCGGGGTCCGACATACCGGCGATTATTGTGACCTCGATGACGAGAGGGCTGATGGCGTCGCTGCGCGAGGCTCCTGTGACGGTCCCCGCGCTTGCAGCGTTGGCGCTGTTCGTCGTGTGGGCGACCGACCAGGCGGGCTATCCGGTCACCCACTGGGGACCGGGAGGCTTGATCGTGCTCGCGCTGCTCGCGCTGACCGTCGGCTATCGTCGGCGTGCGCCAGAGCGAGATCCCCACGTCCCTAAGGGTGGCGCTCGGCGCCCTGACCGCATACACCGCGCTCAGCTTCCTCTCGATCACCTGGGCGGGGGCGAAGGGGGATGCCTGGGAAGGCGCCAACCGGACGCTGCTCTACCTGCTCGTGTTCGCGCTGTCTGCCTGCTGGCGCCAGCGCGGGCGCACTGCGGCGCTGCTGCTCGGGGCGTGGACGTTGGCGATGGTCGGGCTGGCGGCGTTCGTCGCACTGCACCTGCGACAGGGGCCACGAGCGGGAGCCTGCAGAGCATGCTACCGGGAGGGGCGTCTGATCTATCCGAGCGACTACGCAAACGCCAGCGCCGCGCAGTGGCTGATGGCATTCTGGCCGGCGCTGTTGCTGGCGAGCAGCAGCCGCCTGCCCTGGGGGCTACGGGGTGTGCTCGCCGGTGGCGCGGTGCTGCTGGCGGAGCGTCGCGCTGCTCAGCCAGAGCCGCGGGTCGCTGTATGCGACGCCCGTGATGCTCCTCCTCGTGTTCGCCCTGCTGCCCGAGCGAACGCGCACGTTCGCCCTGTTGGTGCCGATCTTCCGCCGGCATCGCGGCGGCTGCGCCGGCGATACTGCGCGTCGGCGACAACCTGCAGCACGGCGAGGTGGCCACCACGACGCTGCACACGGCGGTCACGACAGGCATTCGCTTCTTGCCGCGGCGGTTGGGGTGCTTGTAGCGCTGGGGGGGCCGCGATCGAGAGCCGGGAGGGCTCCGCAGAGCTTCCGGCGAGGGGATGCGCAGGACCGTGGGCGCTCTTGCGCTCGCCACGCTCGTGGTCGCGCTGGCGGTCGGCTGGGCGGCAGGCCGGCAACCCGGTGTCGCGGCTGCGGCACGCCTGGGACACATTCAAGTCTCCGTCCGGCTACGCGGCGAACACCACGACGGGCAGCCGCCTGACAAGCAGCCTGGGAAGCAACCGCTACGACTTCTACCGTGTGGCCCTGGACGAATTCGTGGCCCATCCGCTCATCGGGATCGGCGCCGACAACTTCCAGCAGCAGTACCTGGCACATGGCCGCAGCGAGAGAGACTCCGCGCTACCCGCACAGCCTGGAGATGCGCACGTTCGTCCAGACGGGCCTGACGGGGGCTCTGCTCGTTCTCGTCGGCCTCGGCGCGGCGCTGACGGCGGCCGCCCGCGCCGTGCGACCGGGAGGCGCACGGCGGGTTGATCCGCTGGCCTGCGAGGTGGCCGCCGCGGCCCTCGCCGGGTTCGGCTACTGGCTCGTGCACGGCTCGTTCGACTGGTTCTGGGAGTTCGCCGGGCTGGGTGCACCGGCCTTTGCGCTGCTCGGCATCGCCTGTGCGCTTGCACCTGACGCCGCTGGCCGCCGTCGATCGCACTGCATCTGAGGCTCAGGCCGATTCTGCAGCCGGTGTGGAGGGCGCTCAGGCCGATTCGGCGGCCGACGTGGAGGGCGCTCAGGCCGGGGCCGGTCGATCGCCGGCCGGGCGCGGCCGGGAGCGGCTGCGCCCTCGCAGTCTGGGCGTCGCCGTGGCGGCGCTGCTGGGGTTCCGCGGTGCTCACGTTTGCGGCGCCGTGGCTCACCGAGCTGCAGATCGAGAGCGCCGCGCGCATATGGTCGCGCGCACCACTACGCGCCTACGCTCGACTGGATGACGCCGCTCGCGTGAATCCGTTGACCGACGAGGCGTACTTGGTGGCGGGCACGATCGCGCTGCGATTCGGTGATCTCGCGCGCGCCGACCATGACTTCGCCTCGGCGCTGAGCCGCGACCCCTCCGACGCCTACGCGGCGCTCGAGCGGGGCGCGATCGCATCGAGCGAGGATGACCGCCGGCGGGCGCTCCCGCTGCTCGAACGTGCGCTGCGGCTGAACCCGCGAGACGACCTGACGCGGCAGGCTCTGATGACGGTGCGGGCCGGCAGAGGCGTCAACGTTGAGGAACTCAACCGCTCACTTCTACTCAAAGCTCTCCAATTTGCGTGAAAACCGGGTCTCCAGGGCGTCCGCGAGCCCCAGATCCCGACGACGTCGCCGAGCTTCCGGTAGTTTGTGTCGGGCAACTCCAGGCCTCGAGTCTTGGTCATGGCGAAGTTGTCGTTTCGAGCGACTGGCAAACTGGGGCAGGCTGGTCGAAGCAGGGGGATGACACGGAGAGTCGACAGAAGCTTGGCTTTAGCTTAACGTTAGGTAGAGCAAGCAAGGAAGCTATGACACACCACCGCAAGACCATCGCAACGGCAACGGCAGCAGCAGCAGCAGTCCTGGTTCTCTCGGCGGCCATGCCGGTGGCTGCGCTCGGCAACCCCTTGCTCAGCGGCTATGGCGGCCCCGGCCTGGGCAGCCAGGCGATTCTCAGCTCCGCGCTGCTCAACGGGCCCGCGGGTGGGGGAGGCGGCTCGGCTCCGGGCAGCTCGGCCCCCGCGCCCGCCTCGGCGGAATCGTCGACCGGCGGCGTGACCCCGGGGGCGCGCGCCGCAGTGGGGCCCGCGGCGGCTCGCTCGGCCAAGCACGCATCGAGGGCCGGCGGACGCGCAGGGCGCCCGCCCGGCGCGAGCGCGCAGGCATCCGGCCCCTCCAAGCTGTACCCCGCATCCGAACGTGGGGTGGCCGAGCCTGCGGGCACGCTGGGCCTCTCTTGGCCAGGACCGATGGATGAGCAGCGCGAGCCCTCCCGAGGACTCCACGATCAGGTGCTTTCCACGACGGCGAAGAGCGCAAACCCGGTGGCCGGGGAGCTCTGGAGGGCGGCGGATCGAATGTCTTCAGGGCATTGATCCCGGGCGCCGACGCCGACTCGATCCGAGCGCCACGCAGGGCGCCGTCTAGCAGGCATCTTTGGCCTCGACCTCGGGCAACTCCGGCATCGCCCCATCCTAGGACAACACCGGAGGCCATTCGCGCGATCAGTTGGCCCGAATCGGCGGGCCGGTGTACACCACGCCCGTCGGGCTGCGCCAGCTCACGCGCCAGCGGAGCCGGGCGTGGTGGAGTGCAGCGTCCAGTAGCCGTTGGACTTCGTCGTGACGGTCGCCAGCGAGCGGAAGCGCCGCGAGCCGCGCGGCTGGACGTAGACCCGCAGCTTCGTGGCGCCCGTCGCCGGTCGCACGAAGCCCCACAGTGAATAGCCGGAGCCGGTGCGGGAGACGACGAGGGGCACGGGAAAGGCATAGTAGAGCGGCTTGCGCCCTCCGCCGGTGGTCTCAGGCCGGTGCGGTAGCCGTTCAGGCCACCGTGGGCAGGTTCATCCGTGAGCAGGTACTGCGAGAAGGCCAGCACCTGGGAGTCTTCCCACGCGATCTTTTCCGAGATCGCGTCGTATTCGGCCTGTTCGGAGAGCGATACGCCGAGCCGGTTGGGCTTGCTCTCCACGCCGAACTCGGTCAGGTAGATCGGCAGGTGCGCCGGGATCGCGTGCGCGCGCGCGGCCAGGGCGAGGGCGTTCGAGAGCCGCGGCAGCGTTCCGATCGTGACCTCGTCGCGTTCGGGTGGGCGGTAGTAGGGGCCCTGCACGGCCGGGTAGGTGTAGGGGTGCTGGGCATAGCCCGAGATCTGCAGCCTCCCGCACGTGGAGGCCTTGCGGTAGCGCGAGTTCAGGCACAGCGCTTCGCGCATGAAGGCCAGCGGCGCGACCTCGCGTTTGGTTCCTTCGCGGCGGATGTTGGCGTGGCCCTGGCCGAAGGGCGAGGTTTCGCCGAACAGCACCTGCGGGGAGCGGATCCCCGCAGCCTTCAGCCCGGCGTAGCCGGCCTGCCACAGGCCGCGATAGATGCGCGGCGAGGCGGGCGTGCCGTTTGGGTTCCACTGCGGCATCAGCCAGCCCGCGATGTTGGGCTCGTTCCACAGCGCCCACAGCGACACCATCGAGCTGTAGTGCAGGCCGACGGCCGTCATGAATTCTTCGAACTGCCTGTTTTCCGGGCGGGTGATCAGATCTCGCTTGCTGGCGGTCGCCCACTTGGGGACCGGCGAGGTCACCGTCAGCAGCACCTTCCAGTTCAGGCGCTGCGCTTCGCTAAGCACCGCGTCGTAAGCCCCCCAGTTGTAGCTCCCGGGGTTCTTCGCATCGAATTTGGGGCGCCTTGAGCTGTTCGCCGCCGGCGCGACGTCGTGCCAGTGGAGCTCCAGGCGCAGCGCTTTGACGCCGAGCTTCTGCAGCTGCAGGAACGCGTTGTGACGCGTGGAGTTGCTGAGCAGGTCGCGTGGAGCCTCGAAGAACGTGACCTGGCTGTGCGAGGCCAATGCCGAAGGGGCCGCCAGCGCCCCCAGCGCGGCGAACGCCGCGATGAGCATTGGGAGGATTCTGAGCCTGCGGGCTGAGCGAGCTTTGATCTTTGACATAAAACCTAAGACACGGCCGCACGCGGGATGTTGCGGGTCGCCGCGACATTCGTGTCGCGAACGCGACCATGACGATTGGGCCATGGGCGTTGTAGCGTGCAGCTCATGACCCTATCGGTTGCGCCCGATGACATCGTCCAGCGCCACGCGGACGTGGCGTCCGACGCGCGCGCGCCGCTGCTCGTCCTCGAGCCGCTGGGCGAGTTCCTCGACGATCACGGCCTGGGCAGCGGGGGAATCGAGGAACTCGCCCAGCGGCTCGAGGACGAGCAGCGGCGCGCGCGCGTCGGACGCCACGTCCGCGTGGCGCTGGACGATGTCATCGGGCGCAACCGATAGGGTCATGAGCTGCACGCTACAACGCCGATGGCCCAATCGTCATGGTCGCGTTCGCGACACGAATGTCGCGGCGACCGCAACATCCCGCGTGCGGCCGTGTCTTAGCTTTCTATGTCAAAGATCAAAGCTCGCTCAGCCCGCAGGCTCAGAATCCTCCCAATGCTCATCGCGGCGTTCGCCGCGCTGGGGGCGCTGGCGGCCCCTTCGGCATTGGCCTCGCACAGCCAGGTCACGTTCTTCGAGGCTCCCCGCGACCTGCTCAACGGCTCCACGCGTCACAAGGCGTTCCTGCAGCTGCAGGCGCTCGGCGTCAAAGCGCTACGCCTGGAGCTCCACTGGCACGACGTCGCGCCGGCGGCGAACAGCACGAGGCGCCCCAAATTCGATGCAAAGAACCCGGCGAGCTACAGCTGGGGGGCATACGACGCGGTGCTTACCGAAGCGCAGCGCCTGAACTGGAAGGTGCTGCTCACGGTGACCTCGCCGGTCCCCAAGTGGGCGACCGCCAGCAAGAGAGATCTGATCACCCGACCAGAAAACAGGCAGTTCGAAGAATTCATGACGGCCGTCGGCCTCCACTACGGCTCGATGGTGTCGCTGTGGGCGCTGTGGAACGAGCCCAACATCGCGGGCTGGCTGATGCCGCAATGGAACTCCAACGGCACGCCCGCCTCGCCGCGCATATATCGCGGCCTGTGGCAGGCCGGCTACGCCGGGCTGAAGGCTGCGGGGATCAAGTCCCCGCAGGTGCTGTTCGGCGAAACCTCGCCCTTCGGCCAGGGCCACGCCAACATCCGGCGCGAAGGAACGAAACGTGAGGTCGCACCGCTGGCCTTCATGCGCGAAGCGCTGTGCCTGAACTCGCGCTATCGCAAGGCCTCCACCTGCGGTCGGCTGCCGATCTCGGGCTATGCCCAGCACCCGTACACCTACCCGGCCGTGCAGGGGCCCTACTACCGCCCGCCCGAACGCGACGAGGTCACGATCGGAACGCTGCCACGGCTGTCGAACGCCCTCGCCCTGGCCGCGCGCGCGCACGCGATCCCGGCGCACCTGCCGATCTACCTGACCGAGTTCGGCGTGGAGAGCAGACCGAACCGGCTCGGCGTATCGCTCTCCGAACAGGCCGAATACGACGCGATCTCCGAGAAGATCGCATGGGGAGACCCCCAGGTGCTGGCCTTCTCGCAGTACCTGCTCACGGACGAACCTGCCCACGGTGGCCTGAACGGCTACCGCACCGGCCTCGAGACCACCGGCGGAGGGGCGCAAGCCGCTCTATTACGCCTTCCCCGTTCCCCTCGTCGTCTCCCGCACCGGCTCCGGCTATTCACTGTGGGGCTTCGTGCGACCGGCTACGGGCGCCACCAAACTGCGGGTCTACGTCGAGCCGCGTGGCTCGCGGCGCTTCCGCTCGCTGGCGAGCGTCACGACCAAGTCGAACGGCTACTGGACGCTGCACTCCACCACGCCCGGCTCCAGCTGGCGCGTGAGTTGGCGCAGCCCGACGGGCGTGGTGTACACCGGCCCCCCGATTCGCGCGAACTGATCGCGCGAATGGCCTCCGGCGTCGTCCTAGGATGGGGCGATGCCGGAGTTGCCCGAGGTCGAGGCCACAGCACGCCTGCTAGACGGCGCCCTGCGTGGCGCTCGGATCGAGTCGGCGTCGGCGCCCGGGATCAATGCCCTGAAGACATTCGATCCGCCGCTCTCAGAGCTCCCCGGCCACCGGGTTTGCGCTCTTCGCCGTCGTGGAAAGCACCTGATCGTGGAGTCCTCGGGAGGGCTCGCGCTGCTCATCCATCTGATGTCTGCGGGGCGCCTGCAGCTGTATGACAGGCGCGCCGGTCCACGCGATCGCACCTCGCGGCTGCTCGTCGGGGTGCGCACCGACGAGCACGGCGAGATCGAGCTTCGCCTGCGCGAGTTCGGCTCCAAGCAGGCAGCCTGGGTGAAGCTCCTGCGTGCCGGCGAGCTCGATCAGGACGAGTCGCTCGCGAGTCTCGGACCGGATGCGTGGCCCGATCCGCCGCCGTTCGGCGAGCTGCTCGATTCTCCGCGGCCGCTGCATGCGCTCCTGCGCGATCAGCACACGATCGCCGGCATCGGCCGCTCGTGGGTCGATGAGATCCTGTGGCAGGCCATGCTCTCCCCGTACAAGCGCGGCGCCGACCTCGAGCCGGCCGAGGCCGAGCGGCTGCGCGAGGCCGCCGTCCAGACGCTGGGTGGGGCGATCGCCCACTACGAGGAGGTGCTGCGGCTGCCGATTCCCGACAAGCTGCCGATGCCCCTGCGCGTGCACAGGCACCACGGCGAGCCATGCCCGCGCTGCGGCACGACGCTAGAGGCAGTGCACTTCGAGGACTACGTGATCGCCTACTGTCCCAGCTGCCAGACCGCAGGGCGGGTGCTCAAGGACCGCAGGCTCTCGCGGTTGCTGCGATAGGCCGCCACGGCGAGAAGCCACATGATCGAGCCGGGCCAGCCGCCCGTCTTAGAGCCTCCAGGACCCTGCATGGAGGTCGGAACTCTGCCTGTCGGGGAAGCTCCGGCCAGGTTCAGGGCCCCGGAGAAACCACAGCTTACGTCTGTCGGTTGCGCTCAGAATCCGTAGTTGTTGGCTATTGCGGGCGGGCTATCTACGGATGAGGGCCAACCACTAGCCCTCCACGATCTCGTCATGGGTCATCGCATTCTCTGGCGAGCTTCCGCGTTTCTTGCAGCCCTGGCTTTGAGTGCGGCCATCGGCGCGGCTTTGCTGGCGGCGGAAGTCGACGAAACCTTGGCGCTCCTCACGGCATGGGTCACCTTCTTCGCGGCTGGCGCCGCGATCGTCATGCTGGAGCAGCGCCGCGAACGTAGGCGTTGAAACGCTCCACGCGGATCGAGGGTTGGGCAACTCCACCCGAGCTCGGTCGGTCACTCCTCATCGCCTCCCTGACTCATGTCCGCTGCGGGGCGATCCCGGCGCGCTCGATCGTGCTGTGAAGCGATACCCTCCCGCTATGAGGGTGGGACGCATCTTGAGCGCGCCGTTTCGCGCCGTGGGCAGAGTCGCTACGGGACTTGCTCGACGCGTGACTCTGGGCCGCTGAGCGCTCGCGGCGATCCCGGCGCGGGTCGATCAGCGATCTGCCCTGCGGGTAGTGTTCCGGGCGTGATCGAGGAGGGCCAGGTCGCACCGGAGTTTGAGCTGCCCGACCAGGACGGGCGGGCCGTGAAGCTGTCGGACTTCCACGGGCAACGAGTCGTACTGTCGTACTGTATTTCTATCCCCGGGCCGAGGCGCCGGGCACGATATGCGCTAATGGCACATCCAGGCGGGGCACCCGGCGCAGATCCCTGGCGGCGGTTGGTCCAGGCGAGAGCGCGCGTGTGTAACAGGGTGCGGAGATGATGCCAGCGGCGTCCCAGGGTGCATGCGGCGTCGTGGTGCTTGGGATGGGTCGCAGCGGAACAAGCACCGTGACCGGAATGCTTCATCGCAGCGGCTACTTCCTTGGTGCGCAAGCCGATCTAATGCGTGCCGACGAGGCGAATCCGACCGGCTACTTCGAGAACTTGATGGTTTGGCGCGCCAACGAGCGGGCGCTGACGCGCCTGGATGGCGCCTGGTTCGATGCCCCTGAGGATGTCGAGCAACTGTCGGACGCCTCCGATCTCCGGCGGGGATTGCGTGAGCTGCTTGACCAGCTCCTCGCGGCGGCCGGGCAGCGTCCACTTGCCCTCAAGGATCCGCGAATCGGGATTCTCATGTCCCTCTGGTGGCCGCTTCTTGAGAGCGTCCTCCACCCAGTGCTTGTCCTGAGACATCCGGTCGAGGTGGCGCTGTCGCTCGAGCGACGCGATCAGACAGCTCTTCCGGTCGCTCTCGCAATGTGGGAGCTGAACCTGACGCGCACGTTGGCGCGTCTCGACGGTCGACTCGTGACGATCGTGCACTACAGGGACATAATCCACGACCCCGAGCTGGCGACGCATAGCGTGGCTGACGCTTCAAGCCATCTGCTCCCGGAGCTGGCCCGCGTCGTGCGGCCAGAGTTGGCTGCCTCCGTGATCAGGCCGGATCTCTATCGCAATCGGGTCGAGGTGCTCGCCGGCACGCGGTGGCTCAGCGCACGCCAGAGCCGCCTGTGGCAGTACTTGAAGTCGCTACCGTCAGGAACCGCCCCTGTGCAGCCTCCCGCGTGGACCACGCGGGCAAGCGAGGAGACTCGACGGCTTACCCGCTACGAGAACCGTCGGCAGCGGATGTATTTCGAGATGGGCGCAAGGCTGGAACAGGCCGCGTCGGACCTCGCCGAGAGAGACCGGGTGATTCGCGAGCGGCAAAGCACCCTCCGCGAGCACCGCCGTCAACTCGACGAGACCCTGGCGCACGTCGCTTCCGTGGAGGCGGCGCGTGCCGAGAGCGAAAGGCAGTACGTCGAGGCAAAGGAGCAGCTGCAGACGGCAGAGCACTGGCTGGCCGTGGTGCAGTCTTCCCGAAGCTGGCGGGCAACCGAGCCGGTTCGTGCCCTAGGCCGAATGACGAACCGATTTGCGAAACTCGGGGCTGGCTCGTCCCGCCCACCTTCACGCAACTCCGATTCGCAGCCGTCTTAGCCATGGTGCCACTCGGATTCCTGCCGCAACACTGTTGTCGGTCTTCCAATTCAGGAAGGTCAAGCGACCCAAGAGGTAGCCGTCGGCTTGTGCCGCAAATGGCACGGCTCGCGCTCTGGCGAGCGCGCGGGACAACTGGGCCAAGGCAGCCACGCCACGCAGTAGCGGACCTGACGCGAGCAAATACGATCCCGGCATGATCGAACCAGGAGATGAGGCACCCGACTTCGAGCTACCCGACCAGGACGGGCGGGCCGTGAAGCTGTCGGACTTTCGCGGCCAGCGCGTCGTACTGTACTTTTATCCCAAGGCCGACACGCCCGGCTGCACGAAGCAGGCGTGCGGGGTGCGTGACCACCGCCGCGACTATCGGCGCGCCGGCGCCGTCGTGCTCGGGATCTCGCCGGACGCCGTCTCGAAGGTAAAGCGCTTCCACGAGAAGTACTCCCTCGACTTCCCGCTGCTGGCCGACGAGGATCATGCCGTCGCCGAGACCTACGGCGTGTGGGCCGAGAAGTCGATGTACGGCAAGAAGTACTTCGGCAACGAGCGCACGACGTTCATCCTCGCTGCTGATCAGAACGTCACCCACGTGCTGCGCAAGGTCAAGCCGGCCGAGCACGACGAACGCGTGCTGGAGGCCCTTGCGCAGGCCGGCTCGGCCGCTGTGTAGCGGTCAGCCACGGGGCGAGTCCGCGGGGGCTCGCGGCCCGATCCGCGCATTTCTCGACCGGGTTACGGGCGAAGACCGAGCTTCTGATGACTCGCGCGGGTTCAAAGGGGTCTAGTCTTCCCGTCCCCGGCTGGAGCCGACCGCAGAGCCGCGCGCTCGCTGCGTCTCGGCGGAGGGCCAGCCGATGGGACTTCTTGGGGGATGGGTGGTCAACCGCTCGCCCCGCCCATACGAAAGGATGAATTGGATGTCATTTCGCCACAATCGCTTCGCTCCCAGACGAGGTGTCGCTATCGGGGCCGCCCTGGCGGTCAGTGCCGTGTTCGCCACTTCGGGAGGCCTGATCGCCGTCTCCGTTGCGCAGGCCGCGACGCTTCCCACCGTCTCGATCGCGATCAGCAAGTCCTCTGCGACCGTTAGCGGGGCGCTCGAATCCGGCGGCGTCAACATCGTCACGACCGACACCGGTGTCAAGGAAGCGAACGCCATCGTGTTCCTCCTGAAGCCCGGCGTGAGCGTGGCGGAAGCCGAAGCGTTCATCAAAGAAAAAAAGGTGCACAACGATCCCAACAACACGGCCAAGCTTGGTTCGATCGTGTTCGACGTGGGAGCGAGCCCCGGACAGAAGAGCGAAGCACAGACCGTCCTTCAGCCGGGGCAGTATCTCCTGCTCGTCGGCGCGGGCGAAGGCGAAGCAAAGCTGCGCACCACGTTCACCGTGACGACCGCCAAATCTCCGGCGACGCTGCCCACGCCGGAAGCCACGATCCGCTCGATCGAGTTCGGCTTCCGTGGACCGAGCACCCTGCACGACGGCGAGCTCGTGCGCTTTGAAAACGAAGGCTTCCTCGTGCACATGGACATCCTGTTTCCCGTCAAGAGCCACAGTGCGGCCAGGAAGGTGGTCAAGGCACTGCTGACGGGGCACGAAAAGGGAATCGAAAAGCTCGTCACCGGAGAACCCTTCGGCGTCGGTCCGCTGTCGCACGAAGCGTTCCAGCAGCAGACGATCACCGCCAAGCCCGGCTGGTACGTGCAGGCGTGCTTCATGGAAACCCAGGACAAGCGTGACCACACGCGCCTGGGCATGGAGCGGATCATCAAGATCACGAAGTAGCAAATCGTGTCGCTACGGCCCGCCCCGCCGGTGCGGGGCGGGGCCGCCGCGGCGACCCGCGGTCCTCAACGACTCAACCGCCCGCGAAA
This sequence comes from uncultured Solirubrobacteraceae bacterium, assembly GCA_963767655.1. GTDB lineage: Bacteria > Actinomycetota > Thermoleophilia > Solirubrobacterales > Solirubrobacteraceae > Palsa-744. Next base: position 18,766 of record CAVYET010000004.1, read on the forward strand.
CGATCGCCGAGCGACGGGCGCGTCATCCCGCCGACGAGCATTCCAGCTCCGAGGTGCGCGCCCAGCACCGGACCGACCTCGGTGCAGAACAGGGGATCCGTCCCGAAGAGGGCCCTGCCCTCGGCGACCAATCGCTCGGCGCGCTCGGACGACTGCGCGTGCTGGACGATCCAGTCGCTCGCACCGCGATCGTGCAGCTCGCGCAGGTAGTCGACCATCCGCTCGAAGGCCCGTCGCGGGGTGCGCACGCGTCCGACCGGGGCGATCTCCGTCCCGAAGGTGAGGATCGGCTTGACCTTCAGGGCAGTCCCCACCATCGCCTGCGCCGCCCCGATTCGCCCGCCGCGCCGCAGGTACTCCAGCGTGTCAAGGCAGAACCAGATGTCGAGGCTCTCGCGGGCCTCGTGAACGGCCGCCACCACCCGGTCGAGATCGCCGCCCTGCGCGGCGACGCTCGCGGCGAGCACCGCCAGGCAACCGAGACCGCCGGCGCCCGTCGCGCTGTCGATGACCTCCACACGCGCCGGGCCGCCCCTCTCGGCAGCGATCCGCGCGGCTTCACGCGCGCTCTCGCACGTACCCGACAGGCTGCTCGCGATGTGCACCGACAGGACGTCGCGTCCCGCGCTCAGCAGGGGCTCGTAGCAGGCCAGGAAGTCGCCGACCGACGGCTGTGAGGTGGTGGGCAGCTGGGGTGAGTCGTGCAGGCGCGCGTAGAACGCATCGAGGTCTCGGTATTCGTGCTCGGGACGCAGGTCCCCCTCCCAGCCCACGTACAGGCTGACCTGCCGGATCCGCCAGCGCTCCAGCAGCGCTGTTGGAAGGTAGGAGGTGCTGTCGGTCACGACCGCGACGCTTGCGGGCGCCTGCGACATCTCCGGGGTCAAAGGGGGGCTCACGCCGCCGAAGCCTACGGCGCACGCAGGGCGAGGGCGGCTCGGCACCGGGACGGCGACGCTAGATTCAGGGTATGAGCGGAGCTGAGCTCGGGCTCGCGGTGTCGGTGTTCCTGGCCTGCGCCGTCGAGGCCGTGGAGGCTCTGACGATCGTGATGGCGGTCGGGTACACGCGCAGCTGGCCCTCCGCCCTGGCCGGCGCGGGAGCGGCCGTGGGTGCCCTCGCGGTGCTGGTGGCGGCTCTCGGAGCGGCGCTCACGTCCGTGCCGATCGATGATCTGCGACTCCCGATCGGGGTCGTACTGCTCGTGTTCGGGGTGCAGTGGCTGCGCAAGGCGATCCTGCGATCGGCCGGGCGCAAGGCGATGCACGACGAGCGCGACATCTACGCCGCGCAGCGGGCCGAAGCCCGCGCGGCGGGACTGACACACCGCGGGATCGACGGCTACTCCTTTGTGATCTCGCTGAAAGGCGTGCTGCTGGAGGGCTTTGAGGTGGTCCTGATCGTGGTCGGCTTCGGGGCCAGCCAGCACCGCATCGGACTCGCGAGCGCAGCGGCCGTGATCGCGGTCGCGCTCGTGATCTGCGCTGGGATCGCGGCACGGGCGCCGCTCGCACGCGTGCCTGAGAACACGATGAAGTTCGCCGTAGGCGTGCTGCTGAGCTCGTTCGGCATCTTCTGGGCCGGTGAGGGCCTGGGGGCGCGATGGCCGTTGGACGACGCGAGCGTGCTCGCCATCATCGCGCTCGTGTGGGGCTGCTCGTTCGCTGCCGTCTCGGTCCTGCGGCGTCGAGAACCGTACGCTTGAGACTGTGCCGGCTCTGCTTGCATCGGCCTCGATCGGCGACAGCGTCAACTCGTTCCTGAACGCGGTCGGACAGTTCTTCTCGGACCTGGAGGCCGTCCGCTGGGGGCTGCTGCTCCTGGGACTTGCCTTCTTCGGACTGAACCTCACGCTGCGCTCGCGCGCCTACTATCACACGCTGCGAGCGGCCTATCCGGCCTCCATGATCCGCTGGCGGCGGATCTGGGGCGCCTACTTCGCCGCAGTCGGCTTCAACAACATCGTGCCGGCGCGCGGCGGCGAGATCATCAAGCTGTTCCTCGCCCGCTCCTCGGTCCCGGGGTCGAGCTATCCAACGGTGGCCTCGGCGTTCTTCGTGGAGGCGATCTTCGACGCGAGCGTGGGCGTTCTCGTGCTGCTCTTCGCCTTCAGCCAGGGCGTCTTTCCCAAGCCGCCGGACTTCTCCAAGCTGAACTCCTTCGACATCTCCTATCTGGCCGAGCACTTCCGCCTGACGCTCTTTCTCATCACCGTGCTGGGGGTCGCCGGGCTCGTCGCCTTTGCGCTGCTGTCGTCGCGCCTGGCGGCATTCTGGGCGAGGGTGCGTCAGGGCTTTACGATCCTCGGCGATCGCCGGCGCTACATGCGCGAGGTCGTCGCCTGGCAGGCGGCAGGGTGGATGTGCCGGTTCGCCGCCTTCTGGTGTTTGCTCGAAGCCTTCCGTGTGGGCGCCTCGATCGAGAACGTGCTGCTCGTGTTCGGCGTCAACCAGGTGGCCGGCGCGGTTCCCTTCACCCCCGGCGGGGCCGGCGTCCAGCAGGCGCTGCTGGTGAAGGTCTTCGCACGGACGGCTCCGACGCCGGTGGTGGCGGCCTACTCGGTCGGCCAGCAGATCGCGATCGCAGCATTCACCGCGCTCGTGGGGCTCGGGGCGGTGATCTTCATCTTCCGCTTCCGCTCCTTCAAAGAGGTGCTCTACGCCGGGCGCGCCTCACGGGAGGCCGAGCGCGATGCCGAGCGCGCGGGCGTGCTGCGGCTGGAGGGCCGCCCCTCAGACGATCCCCCGCCGTTCGACGAGGATCCCCGCCCGCCCGGCCCGCGTCGTCCCCGCAGCGCGCCCGGGGGCGGGCGCGTGCGCTACTGAAGCCCCTCGCGCGCCTCGCGCACGAGCGCGACGGCCTCGGGGAACACGCGAGCCATGACGGTACGGATCTGGTCGGCCTGAGCCTCGGCGTTGCCCTGGAGATTCACCCTCTCGACGGCGGCGACGGTCATGTCGACGGCGAGCTTGATGGCGTTGTCGGCCCATGCCAGGCGCTGCTGGCCCTGCATCTGCTCGGCGAACTCGGCCAACCGCCTCTGCAGGTCCTCGGGGTCACCGAACAGATCTCCGAGGCCACCGCTTTCCATGTGCTCATCATAGACTCCCTGCTGATGCCCAGCGCGCGCGAGATCAGAGAGCAGATCGCCCGTGAGTCCCACTACCGCGCCCGGCTCGCCGTGCCGGCCTTCGGGGGCGGCTTCCTCTATCTGCTGAGCGCCATAATCATCACCGCGACGCTGAACGGAGCGCCGACGGTGGGCCTCGTGCAGGCCCTCACCCCGGCGCTCTCCGGTGAGGCAAACCCGCCGGTGAGCCCGCGTGCCGCCGAGGTCAAATACTTCAGCCACCATGCCTTCGCGCTGATCGCTGGTAGCACGCTCGCCGGGATCGCGATCGCCGTTCTCACCCTGATCCTGCTGCTGCTGCTCTACGCCACGCGCTTTCGCCGGCCCAGCACGTGGGTGCTGGCGCGGCCGCTGATTCTCTTCGGCGGCATCGCGCTGGCGCTCCTCAACGTCGGCCATCAGGTGGTCAGCTCGATCGAGACGCACAGCTTCTCGGTCGGCCACGACCACTCGAGCCACGCTGTCAATCGAGCGCTCACGGAAGGCACAGCCAACGTCGGCATCGAGTACCTCGACCTGCTGGCCGCGCTGGCCCTGGCCGCGGGCATGATCGGCGTGCTCGTGAACGCGTACCGCGTGGGCTTGATCCCGCGCTGGATGTCGATCCTGGGCATATTCGCCGGCGTGCTCATCCTCGTGCCGATCGGAGGCGCCACGCTCGAGGTGGTGCCTGCCTTCTGGATGGTGATGATGGGGGTGCTCTACGGTGGCCGCTGGCCCAACGGCGAGCCGCCGGCGTGGGGGGCGGGAGAGGCCCGGCCCTGGCCCTCACCGGCCCAGCAGCGGGCGGAAAAGCAGGCTGGCGATGGGCAGCCAGCCCTCGCCATGGCCGCGGCGGATGTGGCGCCAACGCCGGCACAGCCGGCGACGAGCGGCTCCTCCCGCAAGCGCCGGCGCAAGCGCGGGGCGCGAGGATGAGACTCGACGACGAGCTCGCGCAGCTTCTGCGCGTGGAGCGCTTTGCCCCCCGGCAGAGTTCGCCGAGCAGGCGCTGCTGAAAGACCCCGCCGTCTACGAGCAGGCGGCCTCCGATCCGCAGGCGTGGTGGGCCGCCCAGGCCGAGAGGCTCGACTGGTTTCAGAAGTGGACCAGAGTGCTCAACGACGACGATCCGCCCTTCTATCAGTGGTTCACGGGCGGCACGCTCAACGTCTCCTACAACTGCCTGGACCGTCACGTGCTCGCCGGCCGCGGCGATCGGATCGCCTTCCACTGGCGCGGCGAGGATGCCCAGCAGCGCGACATCAGCTACGCCCAGCTGCTGGCCGAGGTCGAACGCCTCGCCAGCGCGCTGAAGGACCTCGGCGTGCGCCAGGGCGATGTCGTGGGCATCTACTTGCCGATGATCCCCGAGGTGGTCGTCTCGATGCTCGCCTGCGCGCGCATCGGCGCCCCCCACAACGTCGTCTTCGGAGGCTTCTCCGCCGAGGCGGTACGCGAGCGCATGGAGTTCTCGCAGGCCAAGCTGCTGATCACGGCCGATGGGGCGGCACGCAAGGGCAGCACGGCGGCGGTCAAGGACCGGGTCGACGAGGTGATGGGCGATCTGAGCACGCTCGAGCGGATCGTCGTCGTGCAGAGCAAGGGCACGCCCTGTCAGATGCGCCCGGGGCGCGACGTCTTCTACGACGAGATCCTCGCCGCCGCCGCGCCCGCCTGCCCGCCCGCGCCGCTGGACTCCGAGCACCCCCTCTACATCCTCTACACATCCGGCTCCACCGCCAAGCCCAAGGGGATCCTGCACACCAGCGGCGGCTATCTGACGGGCGTCTCGGCCACCCACCGCTACGTGTTCGCTGGAGGGAGACATCGACGGCGACGAGCAGACCGTCGAGGACATCCGCGCGACGGTCGCCGGGCGCATCGGCAAGTTCGCCCGTCCGAAGCGCATCATCTGGTCCGACAGCCTGCCAACGACGCGCTCGGGCAAGATCATGCGCCGGCTGCTCCGCGACATCACCGAGGGTCGCGCGCTGGGCGACGTCACGACCCTGCGCGACCCTGCCGTCATGGGCCAGCTCCAGGGGCGGGTGGAGGAGCTCCGCGCCAGCGAGGACTAGCGGGCCGTCGCGGGAGACACGTCGTCGGCGACGCTCAGACCTTGCGGTGCTCGGGCACCCAGCAGCCGTCCGGCCGGCGGGTGAAGTCCTGGAACAGGCTCGGCGCCTCGCTGTGCATGATGCGGGCGACCTCGTCGAAGAGCAGACGCAGCTCCTCCTCGGCTCCCTCGGAGGTACGCATCTCGATCACGTGGCGCAACGTGCGCACGTTTGCCGTCCAGACGATGTCCGTGCTGAGGCCGATCGGCGCCAGCCGGCGAAGCGCCGAGGTGACCTCCTTCTTGACGTGGAACGGCACGCCCTCCCCGTCGATCCCCAGCTCGGCGGCCGCACTGATCTGAAACTCCTCCAGGCGCTCCACGATCGAAAGCACCTGCTCGCGCACCGGCTCCAGAGCCGGGGGTACGCGGAAGCCGATGTCGGCTAGGCGCACGTAGCGCAGGCTCTCCTGGCTGAATGCCGATCCGGCGCGATGCCTGACGAGCTCGTGAGTCAGCACGCGGCTCACGTTGCGCAGCGCGAACGAGTAGTTGGCGTGCTCGAGCACGCTGCCGTGGGCCGAGCGCAGGATGTTGGCGAAGTACTCGCGCTGGTCGGTGCGCACCTTGCTCACGTTGGGGTTGAGGCCGGGCTCCCAGCTGCGATAGCAGGCTCGCCCGCCGAACTCGACGAGCAGCTCGCCTGGGTTGAGCTTCTCCTCAGACGCGCCTGAGCCCGCCGGCCCCGCGAGGCGTCGCTCCAGCCACGACTCCCCGCCGACGGCCTGCAGGTAGCCGCGCATCCCCTCGAGGTCGATCGATGGACGGGCGATGAGAAAGACTGCCGGGCGCGTCTCGTGCATCGGGCGGACGATCCTTCCAGGTACTGCGGACGTTCAAGCCGGGAACGCCAGGACCTCCCGGCCCGGGCGCGACGAGGGCACCGGGGGACGCGGCGTAGCTTCATCACCGCCCGGGTAGTGGTGAGCCGTGGCTGCTCAGAATCGCCACTTGATGTCCATCGGCGACCCCGTAGACTCGGCCGAGATGGTCGCGAGCAACGATGGCAGTGGCTCGGAGAAGCTCGTCGAAGCAGTAGATATCCATCGTCGCTACGGCGAGGGAGAGGCTGCCGTGGACGCCCTCGCGGGCGTCACGGTGGACTTCCCCGCCGGCCGCTTCGCGGCCATCATGGGACCATCGGGGTCGGGCAAGTCGACGCTCCTGCATATCCTCGCCGGCCTCGATCGGCCCACATCGGGCCACGTGCGCATCGCCGGCATCGAGCTCACGGAGCTGGGCGACCGCGAGCTCACCCAGCTGCGCCGCGACCGCATCGGCTTCGTCTTTCAGACCTTCAACCTGCTCCCCGTGCTCAACGCCGAGGAGAACATCCTGCTGCCGCTGTCGATCGCCGGGCGCAAGCCCGACCGCGAGTGGTTCGACCGCCTCATCGACACGGTCGGCATCCGCGACAGGCTCGCGCACCGTCCCGCCGAGATGTCCGGCGGCCAGCAGCAGCGGGTGGCGGTGGCGCGCGCGCTCATCTCGCGCCCGGCCGTCGTGTTCGCCGACGAGCCCTCGGGCAACCTGGACTCGAAATCCTCCAACGACGTGCTCGAGCTGCTGCGTCACGCCGTCGACGACTTCTCGCAGACGGTGGTGATGGTCACGCATGACGCCCACGCCGCCTCGTTCGCGGACCGCCTGATCCTGCTCGCTGATGGGCGGATCGTGCACGACGGCGACTGCGGTCACGGCTCGAGCAGGCGCTGGACCTGATGAAGTCGGTCGGCTGATGCTCGCGCTCGTTCTCCGCGGGTTCACGCAGCGCAAGCTGCGCGTGCTGCTGACCGGCATCGCGATCGCTCTCGGCGTGGCGCTGATGGCGGGCACCTACATTCTCACGGACACCATCAACCAGACCTTCGCCGGCATCTTCCAGACCGCGAACCGGGGTCACGACGTGGTGATCACGCCCAACAAGCCCTTCGGCAGCAAACGCGTGCCGATCTCGCCGATCACCGAACAGACGCTCGCGCAGGTGCGCGGCACCGCGGGGGTGGCCGAAGCGTCCGGCTCGATCTTCTCGGTGGGGACCCTCCTGAGCGCGAGCGGCAAGCGCCTGACGACCGGAGGGGCGCCGGCGTTCGTCGCCTCGGAGGTGCCAAAGCGCTTTGAGTCGTTCAACGTCGGTCCACGGCCGCTTCCCGGTCAACGCGGAAGAGGTCGCGATCGATGAAGCCACGGCGGAACGGGAGAGCCTGCAGGATCGGCGAGCAGATGCTCGTGGCGGGCGCGGCGCCCGCTAGGCGCTACACGATCGTGGGCATCACGAAGTTCGCCGGCGGCCAGTCCTTCGGCGGCGCGTCCGCCGCGCTGCTCACGCTCGCCGAGGCTCAGCGGGTCGCCGGCGAGCAGGGCCGCTACGACCAGATCGACGTCGCCGCGCAGCCCGGCGTGACGCCGAGCGAGCTGCGCGATCGCGTCCGCGCCGTCCTGCCGGGCACCATCGAAGTGCGCACCGGGGCCCAGCAGGCGGCGACGGAGACGTCGGAACTGGAAAGCAACCTGAGCTTCCTGCGCACCTTCCTGCTTGTCTTCGCCTACGTCGCGCTGGTCGTCGGGGCGTTCATCATCTTCAACACCTTCTCGATCACCGTCGCACAGCGCACGCGCGAGTTCGGGCTGCTGCGCACGCTCGGCGGCTCGCGCCGGCAGATCATGCAGTCGGTCGTCTTCGAAGGCCTGCTGCTGGGGGTCGGGGGCGCGGTGCTGGGGCTGCTCGGGGGCATCGCGCTGGCGCCGGCGCTCGACCAGCTCTTCAAGGCCTTCGGCGCGGACCTGCCCGACAGCGGCACGGTGCTCGAGACGCGCACGATCGTCGTCTCGCTGCTGGTCGGGATCGGCGTGACGGTGCTCGCGGGGCTGAATCCGGCGCTGCGGGCCACGCGCGTGCCGCCGCTTGCGGCGATGCGCGAGGGGGTCGGGACCCGAACCGCGGCGATCCACCGGGGTCGGCGTGCTCATCCGTGGCCTGGCCGCCGGGGTGCTTGCAGTCGGCCTCGGAGCGCTGTCGGGCTCCGCGGCCGTGTTCGTGATCCTGTTCGTTGCCCTGTCGGTCTATGTGACCGTGCTGCTCGTCCGCCTCGGCGCGCAGACGCTGCCCCGCGCCACCGCCTCGTGCCGGCGCTCGCTCGGGCGATCGGCGTGCTCGTGGCTGGCGCGGCGTCACCGGGCGCGTCGCGCGCGGAGAACACGATCCGCCAGCCGGGGCGCACGATGGTCACCGCCGCCGCGCTCACCGTCGGCCTGGCGCTCGTGACGTTCGTGGCGGTCCTCGCCGACGGGACAAAGGCGACGATCGACCAGGCGGTCGACCGCTCGTTCGCGGGCGATCTGATCGTCGAGAACTCCAGCGTGAACAGCGAAGCTGCGATCCCCGCGCTGGTGGCGCCGGCGCTGCGGCGCATCCCGGGCGTCGCGAGCGTGACGCCGATCGCCTTCACGGTCGGGCGCCTGCACGGGATCTCCGGCGACGCCTCGATCACCGCGATCGAACCCGAGCACGTTCGTGCGTGCCTACAGGGTGGAATGGAAGCAGGGCTCGAACGCGACCCTGCTGGGACTCGCCGGCGGCGGCACGGTCGCTGACCAAGGGCTACGCCAGCGCCCACCACCTGAAGGTCGGCCAGACGGTGTCGGTGCTCACGCCCACCGATCACCGGGTCTCGCTGACGGTGCTGGGCATCGCCAACGACAACGCCCGCCTGCTCGGCGATCTCACGATCAGCCTGCCGCTGGCGCGCACCGCCTTCGGGCAGCGCGAAGACGCGCTCGACTTCGTCTCCTACGCGCCCGGCGCAGACAACGCGCAGGTGCAGCCCGCCGTGAACAGGCTGCTTGCGAGCTACTTCCCCCAGGCCCGCTCGCGCACGGCGGCGCAGTTCAAGCAGGACCAGGCCAACCAGATCAACACGCTGCTCGCGCTCATCTACGTGCTGCTGGCGCTGTCGGTGATCGTGTCGCTGTTCGGGATCGTCAACACGCTGATCCTCTCGATCTACGAGCGCACGCGCGAGCTCGGCATGATGCGCGCGATCGGCACCTCTCGCCGCCAGGTCCGCCAGATGATCCGCTACGAGTCGGTGATCACCGCGCTGATCGGCGGCGTGTTCGGCCTGGTGATCGGGGTCGTCGGCGCGATTCTCGTCACCACGCTTCGCGCTGTCGGGCTCGGGCTACGTGCAGGCGTTCCCGGTGGGCACGCTGCTGATCCTGCTGCTCGTGGCCGCCCTGGCGGGCGTGCTCGCCGCGCAGCTTCCCGCCCGCCGGGCGGCGCGCCTGGACATGCTGGGGGCGCTCGCCGGCGAGTAGCGCCGGCGCGTGGCGGGCGCGGCCGGCGAGGACGGACAGCTAAGCTGCCGGGCGATGGCCGCGCCCCGTCCGAGACGACCGACCCCGAGCTCGAGCAGACGGTCTGGGACCTCGAGCCGCTCGTGGAGGGCGAGGGCCCGGACGGCGTCGAGCGGCGGCTGGGCGAGGCGCTCGAGCGGGCGAAGGCCTTCGCGGCCAGCTACGCGGGCAAGCTCGGCGAGCTCGACGTAGAGGGTCTGCGCGACGGCGATGGGAGAGCTGGCCGTGATCCACGAGCTGGTCGGCCGCGCCGGCACTATGCGGCGCTGCGCTTCTCCGCCGACACCGCCGATCCCGCCAACGGCGCGCTGCTGCAGAAGGCGCAGGAGCACGAGACCGCGATCGAGACGACGCTGCTGTTCTTCGAGCTCGAGTGGGCGGCGCTGTCGCAGGAGCGCGCCGAGGAGCTGCTGGCGGGCGACGGGCTGGACTTCTGCCGCCATCACCTGCGCAACGTGCGCCGCTACCGCGACCACCTGCTGTCAGAGCCCGAGGAGAAGATCCTCGCCGAGAAGGCGCTCACGGGTTCGGGCGCGTGGGCGCGCCTGTTCGAGGAGCTCACCTCGGCGATCGAGGTCGAGCTGTCGACGGAGGGCTCCGAGAAGGTCGCTCTCGACGTCGCGCTCAGCCGGCTGGCGCTGCCCGACCGGGAGGCTCGGCGCGCCACCGCCGAGGCGGTGACGGCGGCACTGGCGCCGGGGCTGCGCACGCGCGCATTCCTGTTCAACACGCTGCTCGCCGACAAGGCGACCGACGACCGCCTGCGCCGCTACCCGCACTGGCTGGCGGCGCGCAACCTCGCCAACGAGGCCAGCGACGAGTCGGTGCAGGCGCTGATCGAGGCGGTGCGCGGGCGCTATGAGATTCCCCGTCGCTGGTACCGCCTGAAGGCGAAGCTGCTGGGCGTGGAGCGGCTGGCCGACTACGACCGCATGGCGGCGGTGAGCGAGGACGAGGTCACCTTCCCCTTCGCGCCAGGCCCGCGAGATCGTGCTCGACTGCTACTCGTCCTTCTCCGAGGAGCTCGGTGAGCTGGTCAGAGCGCTTCTTCGACGAGCGCCGCATCGACGCGCCGGTGCGCCCGGCCAAGCGCGGCGGCGCCTTCTGCGCGTCGGCCGTTCCCGGCGTGCAGCCGTACGTGCTGCTCAACTACACCGCTCGCCGGCGCGACGTGCTGACGCTCGCCCACGAGCTGGGCCACGGCGTCCACTTCGCGCTCGCCGCGCGCCAGGGCATCTTCCACCAGGGCACGCCGCTCACGCTCGCCGAGACGGCGTCGGTGTTCGGCGAGACGATCGTGTTCGGACGGCTTCTGCAGGAGGACTCCGCTCCGGCCTCGCGCCTGGCGCTGCTCGCGGAGAACCTCGAGGACACGATCGCCACCGTGTTCCGCCAGGTGGCGATGAACCGCTTCGAGGATCTCGTGCACACGGCGCGGCGCGAGCAGGGGGAGCTGTCGGTCGAGCGCTTCGGCGAGCTGTGGGCCGACAGCCAGGCCGAGATGCTCGGCGACTCGGTCGAGGTGACCGAGGGCTACCGCTCATGGTGGTCCTACATCCCCCATTTCATCAACAGCCCGGGCTACGTCTACGCGTACGCCTACGGGCAGCTGCTCGCGCTGTCGGTGTACGAGCGCTACGAGCAGGTCGGCTCAGAGCTGGTGCCGCGCTACCTCGAGCTGCTGGCCGCCGGCGGCTCGCGCAGTCCCGAGGAGCTGGGGAGGATCGTCGGCATCGACCTCACCGACCCGGGCTTCTGGGAGGCGGGGCTCGATCTCGTCGAGCGCCAGCTCACCGATGCCGAGGCTGCCGCTCAGGCCTCCGGACGCGTCTAGGGCGCTCGACTGCGATCAACGGCTGGGCAGGCCGCGGGGCCGGCACGCTAGTGCAGCCCCAGCGCGCTGCCGGCTCCCTGCACGAGGTCGAACAGGGGCTGGGGGATGATGCCGAAGAACAGCGTCGCGCCGCCCGCCAGGAGCGCGACGAGGGCCACCTCCGGCTGGGGCGCGGTGGTGAGGAAGCGGTCGGGCTCGATCGAGCTCGGGGGAGCCTCCCGCGAGCGCCGGCAGTGCCCCCTCGGGATCGGGCCCGGCGGGCGCCGGGGTGGACTGCGCCTCCGGCGTGTCGCCCATCCACATCGCCGCGACCACCGGCAGGTAGTAGCCGAGCGAGATCATCGAGCCGATCACGATCACCACGCCCAGCCAGGTGTAGCCGCCGGCGACCGACGCGTCGATCAGATAGAACTTGCCGACGAATCCCGCCGTCGCGGGGATGCCGGCGAGCCCGAGCATCGAGAGCGTCATCGGCCAGGCCAGCCATGGGCGCTCGCGGCCGAGGCCGCGCATGCCCGACGAGCGCGTCGCCGAGGCCCGTTTCGCGCTCGCGCGCCACGATCACGGCGAATGCCGCCATGTTCATGAACAGGTAGACCGCCAGATAGAAGCACGGTGGCCTGCACCCCGAGCTGCGTGGCGACGACCACACCGGCGAGCATGTATCCGGCCTGCGCGACCGAGGAGTAGGCGAGCATCCGCTTCAGCGAGGACTGGCCGAGCGCGCCGACGTTGCCGACGATGATCGTGATCGTGGCGAGCACCGCCACCGCCGGCCCCCAGCTGGCGTGCGCTTCGATCAGCGCGACGTCGAAGAAGCGCAGGAAGACCCCCAGGGCGGCGACCTTGGTGGCGACCGCCATGAACGCCGTCACCGGCGTGGGCGCGCCCTCGTAGACGTCCGGTGTCCACTGGTGGAAGGGCGCCACCGAGGCCTTGAAGCAGAGCCCGGCCACGCACAGGGCGATGCCGGTCAGCGTCAGCGCGTCGCTGGCAAGGCCGCCCTTCGCGAGCGCGGCGGCGATCGATTGGAAGTCGGTCGCGCCCGTCGCGCCGTAGATCATCGCCAGCCCGTAGAGCAGCGTGGCCGAGCCGACCGAGCCGACGATCAGGTACTTCAGCCCCGACTCGAGCGAGTGCTCGCGCCTCATTTCGGTCGCGCACAGCACATACAGCGGGATCGAGAGCAGCTCGAGCCCGATGAACAGCGCGACCGTGTTCTGGGCGGCGGCCAGCAGCGAACATGCCGCCGATCGAGCTCAGCAGCAGCGCGTGGAACTCGCCGTGCGCCGCTTCGCTCGCGGCCAGCGAGCGCCAGGCGAGCAGCACCGCGCAGGCGCCGCCGGCGATCAGGATGAGGTTCAGCGCAAGCGCCAGGTCGTCGATGCGCAGCGCGCCCGAGACGATCGACTTCTGTGCGTTCCACTGCCAGATCGTCAGCCCGAGGGCCGCCGCGAGCGCGACGAGGCTCAGCGCCGGCACGAGCTGTGCGCGCACCCGGCGCGAGCCGAGCAGGCCGACGAGCAGCACCACCACGGCGCCGCCGAGCAGCGCGATCAGCGGCGAGAGCCCGGCGAAGTCGATGTGCGGGCCCTTGAGGTGGGCGCTCGCGATCGGCAGGGAGGAGAGGGGCACGTAGCTCATGAGTGGCCGCCGCGCAGCTGCGGTCGGGCGGGCTGCGGCCGGGCGAGCGCGATCGTGCCCAGCGCGCTCGCAACGGGGACGGCGAGCGCCGTCGGCGCGCGCCCGTAGAGGGCCGCCGGGCTCTGACCCTCGGCCCGCTGGGCCGGGGCGACGGCTACCTTCACAGCGCCTTCGCTGCGGTGCAGCGCCATCTGGGGGTAGATGGCGAAGAACAGGATCACGGCGAGGAGCGGCACCAGCACGACGCCGTCGCGCAGGGTGAGCTCCCGCGAGCTCACCCTCGATCCGACGCGGTTGTGCATCGCGCGGATGAACAGCCGCAGCGCGTAGACGCTCGCCATCACCACGCCCGCGAAGGCGATCACGGCGATCGCCAGCTTGGCTTTGAACACGCCCAGCAGGATCAGGAACTCGCCGACGAAGTTCGCCGAGCCGGGCATCGCCAGCGTGGCGAAGGTGGCGATCAGCAGCAGCGCGGCGAGCAGGGGCGCCCGGAAGGCGATGCCGCCCATGTTGCGGATGTCTTCCGAGCCTCCGGCGCGGTGGGCGAGCAGGGCGACGATGAACAGCATCGCCGCGACGACCAGCCCGTGGTTGAACATCTGCAGCAGCGCTCCCTGTGCCCCCTGCGGGTTCAGCGCGAAGATCCCGAGCGTGATGAAGCCCATCTGGGCGACCGAGGAGTACCCGAGGATCAGGCGTGCGTCGGTCTGGGTGAAGGCCACGAGCGAGCCGTACAGGATCGACAGCAGCGCGATCAGCAGCATCAGCGTCTGGAAGTGCGCGGCCGCCTTGCGGGAACAGCGGCAGCACGATGCGCAGGAAGCCGTAGGCCCCGACCTTCGAGAGCACGCCGGAGAAGACCATCAGCACCTCGATCGGCATCGCGCGGTAGCCGTCGGGCATCCAGCCGTGCAGCGGGAAGGCTGGCATCTTCACCAGGAAGGCGGCCGCGAAGAACAGGAAGATCCACTCCTGCGATCCCTTGCTCAGCGGCAGTGCCTGCAGCGAGGAGAGCACGAACGTGATGTGCCCGCCCCCCTGCTGTGCGGCCAGCACGCCGGTCGCGATCGCCGCCGCGAGCATCAGCAGCGAGCCGACGAGCGTGTAGATCACCAGCTTGATCGTGGCCTTGACGCGGCCGGGCTCACGACCCCAGCCCCCGATGAGGAAGTAGAACGGGATCAGCATCAGATCGAAGAAGGCGACGAACAGCGCCAGGTCCTGGGCCAGGAACGCGCCCAGCACGGCCGACTCGGCGAGCATGAAGTGGAAGTAGAAGAGCCGCGGGCGTTCGGGTGCGGGCTCGGCGGTGCGCAGGTTGGCGGCCAGCAGCGCGGCGGCGAACAGGAGCGCGGTCAGGCCGATGAGCAACACGTTCAGCCCGTCGACGCCGAGCTTGTAGTGGATGCCCAGTTCGGAGATCCACACCACGTCGGTGACGTGCTGGAGGCCGTGGCTCCCGGGGCTTGTAGTCGGCGATGTAGCCGACCGCCAGAGCGAGCGCGCCGAGCGAGCCGATCAGTGCCATGAGGCCTGGAGTGCTCCAGCTGCGACGGCGGCTTTCGCTCGCCGTCGCGCTCGCCGTCGCGCGATCCCCGAACAGGCCCGGCGGGAGGATCGCGCCGAGCAGCCCGCACAGCAGCGGCAGCCAGATCAGTACTGAGAGCGGAGGCATCAGACGGTTCTCGCGCTCATGACTGCAGCAGGAAGTAGAAGCCGACGCCGGTGACGCCGAGCACCAGGAGCGCCGCGTAGTAGCGCACGAAGCCGCTCTGCGCCGCCCGCACCGCGGCCGATCCGGCGCGGACGATGCCGGTCGTGCCGCCGACGAGCGTCTCGTCGACGAAGCGGCGCTCGAAGGTGTCGCTGGCGAAGCGCCCGGCGGCCGCGGTCGGACGGACGATGAGCCAAGTCGATCGCCTCGTCGAAGTACCAGTTGTTCGCGAACAGCACGTATACGGGGCGCATGCGCGCGCGCACCGCTGCCGCCGTGCCGGGCCGCGCGACCCACACGCGGTAGGCGATCGCGATCCCCGCGAGGCCGAGGAGCGTGCCGAGCACCAGCCCCAGCACCAGCAGGCCGCTGTGTTCGTGCGGTTCATACAGCTTGGATTCCGCGAACGTCGGGCGCAGGAAGTCATCGACGAGAAAGTCCACTTTCGGGATCTGCACCAGCCCGATGGCGGTGGCCCCGAGCGCGAGCACGCCCATCGCGATGCTCATCGGCAGGCGCGCGTTCGGCGATCGCGTGTGTGGGCCCTGGGAAGCCCACGTCGGTGTCCTCCGCTTCGCCCGTGGCGGGGTTCGTGGGCACCTCCGCGTGGTGAAGGTGGCCCGCCTCGAGCTCGCGCGCCTCGGGCACGGGCTCGCCGTGGAAGGCGCGGAAGATCATGCGGAAGGTGTAGATGGCCGTCAGGAACGCGCCGATGTAGCCGGCCACGTACAGCGCCCAGTGCCACCCGCCGAGCTCGCCGGTGACGAGCAGGATCTCGTCCTTGGAGAAGAAGCCCGAGAAGGGCGGTATCCCCGACAGGGCCAGGCCGCCGATCAAGAAGCAGCCGTAGGTGAACGGCATCGCCTTGCGAAAGCCGCCCATCCGGTCAAGCGACTGCTCGCCGGCCATCGCGCCGATCAGCGACCCGGCCGCCATGAACAGCAGCGCCTTGAAGAACGCGTGGGTCATCAGGTGGAACAGGCCCGCCGCGTAGGCGCCCACCGATACGCCCATGATCATGTAGCCGATCTGCGACATCGTCGAGTAGGCGATCACGCGCTTGATGTCGGTCTGGGCGAGGGCGATCGTGCCGGCGATCAGGAGCGTCAGCGCGCCGATGATCGCGCCGACGTCCTCGGCGGCCGGCGCGAGCTCGAACAGGGTGTGCATGCGCGCGATCAGGTACACGCCGGCCGTGACCATCGTCGCGGCGTGGATCAGCGCGCTGACCGGGGTCGGGCCCTCCATCGCGTCGGGAAGCCACGTGTGCAGCGGGATCTGCGCCGACTTTGCGAACGCTCCGACGAGCAGCAGCACGCATCCGGCGACCAGGTCGCCGTTGTTCGGGCTGTGCCCGAATGCCCCCGCGCTCGCGGCGTGGAAGCTCTGCAGGAAGTCGAGCGTGCCGGTGTGCTTGAAGATGAAGTAGGTCCCGAGCACGAGGCCGACGTCGCCGACGACGTTGATCACGAACGCCTTGATGCCCGCACGGGTGGCGGTGGTGCGCCGGTACCAGAAGGAGATCAGCAGGTAGGAGGCGGCACCGACGAACGCCCAGCCGATGATCAGCAGCAGGAAGTTGCGCGGCGAGCACCAGCAGCAGCATCGAGAAGACGAAGAAGTTCAGGTAGCAGAAGAAGCGCGTGAAGCCGCGGTCCGCGTCCATGTAGGAGACCGAGTAGAGGTGGATCAACGTGGAGACGCCGGTGACGGACAGGATCATGAACACCGACAGCGGGTCGACGAGGATCGAGATCTGCGCGTTGATGCCGACCGTGTAGGCGTAGTTCCACAGCGAGGAGACAAGCTGGCGATGGGCGGGAGCGTGGCCCTGCAGCGAGATCAGCGCGCCGAGCGCGGCCAGGAAGGCGAGGAAGATGGCGCCCGTGGCGATCCACCCGGCCGTGCGCGGAGGGAGCGCCTCCAGCCCGCGGTAGCCGAGCGCGAGGATCGAGCATGCCCAGCAGCGGGAAGGCCAGCACCAGCCAGCCGAACGTGGTCGTGCTCATCAGCCCTGGAGCTCTCGCAGCTCGTCGACGTCGATCGGCAGCTGGCGGCGGTAGATCGCGACGATCATGCCCAGCCCGATGCACACCTCGCAGGCGGCGACCGTCATCACGACGAGCGCCAGGATCTGCCCGTCGCCGTTGCCCCACATGCGCGAGAAGGCGATCAGCGCGAGGTTGGCGCCGTTGAGCATCAGCTCCAGGCAGAGCAGCACGACCAGGGGGTTGCGACGAGTGATCACCCCGACCGCGCCCGAGCGTGAAGACGATCGCCGAGACGGCCAGATACCAGGCGATGCTCATGGGCGTCGACCCACTCCCTCGGCCATCGTGCCCGTCTCCTGCGGGCGCAGGAGATCGAGCGGGGTGAGACGCTCTTGCTCGTCCTCCTCGCCGAGCCCGCCGCGGCGGCGCGCGAGCACGACCGCGCCGACGGCGGCGATCAACAGCAGGAACGAGGCCACCTCGAACGCCAGCAGGAAGCGGGTGAGCAGCAGCTTGCCGATGTAGGCGGGGGTTCCGAACGCCTGCGGACCCGGGCTGTAGCCCGCGCCCTTGCCGTCGATCGCCTCCAGGCCCGTGCCGAGCAGCGCGATCAGCAGCTCCACGAGCAGCGCCCCGCCGAGGATCGCGCCGCCCAGGCGCAGGCCCGAGCCGACCGGCCCCGGCCCGCGCAGGCGCTCGCCGAGGGAGCCGCTCTCGCCGCCCACGTAGGCGACCACGAACACGTACAGGACCATCACCGCCCCCGCGTACACGACCACCTGCACGGCGGCGACGAATTCCGCGCGCAGCAGCAGGAACAGCACCGCCAGCGAGACGAGGTGGGCGACGAGCGCGAGCACGCAGTAGAACGGGTCGCGCAGCACCACCACGCCGACCGCGCCCGCGATCACGCCGGCGGCGGCGATGAAGAAGAGGACCGAGCTCACTCTCCCTCACCTCGCAGCGGCGTGCGCTCCAGCGGCTCGGCGAGCAGCATCTCCTTGGTGAAGATCAGGTCCGTGCGGTCGTAGTCGGAGAGCTCGTAGTCGTGGCCCATCGTGATCGCGTCGAACGGACACGCGACCTCGCAGTAGCCGCAGAAGATGCAGCGGGACAGGTTGATCTCATACACGGCGGCGTAGCGCTCACCGGCGGAGACGCGGTTCTCGGGCGTGTTCTCGGCGGCGACCACGCGGATGCAGTCGGCCGGGCAGGCGGCGGCGCACAGCGAGCAGCCGACGCACTTCTCCAGGCCGGTGTCCTCGAAGCGGTGCAGCTTGTGGCGGCCGCGAAAGCGCGGGTAGACGGCGGTCTTCTCCTCCGGGTACTGCGACGGTGACGGGCGTTTCGTGGAAGCGCCCGAAGGTCGTCATCAGGCCGCGCAGGGTCTCGCGGAACGTGCGCCAGGTGCCGCGCGCGGGGCCGGGCGCCGGGCGTGCGCTGCACCTCGACGACGTCCTCGCCCGGGCTCCAGGGGGTGACGGTCACGCTCGTCCGGCGGCACGGCGTCTGGGCGCTCTCGGGGCTCATGTCAGTGCGTCGCCACCACGAGCACGGCCGTGACGAGCGCGTTGAGCGTGGCCAGCGGCAGGAGGACCTTCCAGCCGAAGCTCATCAGCTGGTCGTAGCGCAGCCGCGGCAGCGTCGCTCGCGACCCAGATGAACAGGAAGGTGACGAGCGACATCTTGGCGAGCACCACGAACGGGTCGACCCAGCCGGGCGGGTGGATGCCGAACGGCATCAGCCAGCCGCCGAGGAACACGGTCGTCACGATGCCCGAGACGACGAGCACGTTCAGGTACTCGGCGAAGTAGTAGGAGGCGAAGCGCCCGCCGCCGAACTCGGTGTTGTAGCCGCCGACGAGCTCGGCGTCGGCCTCCGTCAGGTCGAACGGCGCGCGGTTGGTCTCGGCGAAGCTCGCGGTGAGGAAGATCAGAACAGCCGAACAGCTGCGGCACGATGTACCACATGCCCGCCTGCGCTTCGACGATGCCGGTCAGCGAGAGCGTCTGCGCGGTGATGATCACGCCGACGAGCGCGAGGGCCTGGGAGACCTCGTAGGAGATCAGCTGCGCGGCGCCGCGCATCGCGCCGAGGAAGGAGTACTTCGAGCCCGAGGACCAGCCGCCGAGCATGATCCCGTAGAAGGCGATCGCGCCGAACGCGAACAGGTACAGCGGCCCGATCGACACGTCGATCCCGTACAGCCCGACGGGCGTGCCGAAGATGTTCTGGACGTTGCCGAACGGGATGATCGCGAACGCCGCCACGGCCGTGACGATCGAGATGATCGGTGCCAGCGCGAACAGGAACCCGACCGATGTGCGTCGGGCGGAACTGCTCCTTGGTGAGCAGCTTGAGGATGTCCGCGAGCGGCTGCAGCAGCCCGTAGGGTCCGACGCGGTTGGGGCCGTAGCGGGCCTGAAAGCGCCCGAGCAGCTTGCGCTCGGCGAGCAGCACGACGGGCACGAGCTGCAGGCCGACGGCGAAGATGATGATCGCCTTCAGGACCTGGATCCACCATTCTTCGTAGTAGCCGACCGTGGCGAGCGACGGCGCTCATACGAGCTGCTCCCGTCCGGGATAGGCCTCGGCGGCAGGGCGCTCCTGCCAGCGAACGCCTTTGCCGCCGATCTCCTCGAGCGTCAGCCCGGCGTAGAACGGCACCGCGTCGAACAGCTGCTGGGAGGCCATCGCGCCCGTGAGCACCTCCAGGTCGAGCCCGATCCGGGAGGCGAGCTCGGCGATCACCTGCCACTGCGCGCGCGTGGCGCCCGGGCTGCGCGACGGCCGGTCGCAGCCGCTGGATGCGCCCGTCGGGGTGGACGACCGTGCCCTCCTTCTCGGCGTATGCCTGGGCGGGGAACACGACGTTCGCGTGCTCGCGCAGGCCGTCGGTCAGGAACGTGGCCTGCGCGACGACGCGTCGCGGCGCGCTCCAGCGCGCGCTCGCCAGCAGCTCGGCCCCCTCGATGGCGCGAGCGGCGTCCGCATCGCGCGCCCCTCGTCGGCTCGAGCGGGTCCGACTGCAGCAGCAGCAGCGCCGCCAGCTCGCCCGTCGGCCAGCGCCTCGGCGATCCCGCGCGGCGTCGAGCGGGTCGCCGTCGCCGTTCGCGGGGAGCTCGCTCAGCCCGGGGCCGGCGTTCGGCAGCACCCCCGCCTCGCGCAGCCCGCGGCCGTTGCCGTGAGCCGGGATTTCCAGCAGGCCCGCGCCGTCGGTGTCGGCCAGCGACAGGGCGTCCGCGAGCTCGAGCAGCGCCCGCGCGCACGCGGCGCCGTCGGGGCCGGCCGTCAGGCGCTCGTGCCACAGGATCACGATCTCCTCGCCGGCGCCGCGCAGCCGCTGCGCGAGCTCGCCGCCGCGCTCGCCGTCGAGCAGATCGGCGCTGCGCCGCCTCGAGCAGGCGCACGTCGTGGCGGCGGGCGCCCTTGCGCAGGCGCAGGTCGAGGATCGGCGCGTCCTCGATCGGGTCGGCCTCGAGCACGAGCACGGCGTGGGCGAACTCCAGGTCGCTCACCCGCGCCTGCAGGCGCGGGCTCGTTCAGCGCGCGGTGCAGCTCCAGCGCCAGCGTGCCCGCGCGGCGGGAGTCGATGTGCGGGGAGTCGAGGCCCTCGCGCATCAGGCGCGCGAGCAGGTAGCCCTCCTCGCTCGTGGCCTCGCCGCCCACGAGCGCGCCGGTGCGCTCGCCCGCGCGCGCCAGGCCGGCGGCGGCCTCCGCGAGCGC
This sequence comes from uncultured Solirubrobacteraceae bacterium, assembly GCA_963767655.1. Taxonomy (GTDB): domain Bacteria; phylum Actinomycetota; class Thermoleophilia; order Solirubrobacterales; family Solirubrobacteraceae; genus Palsa-744. The sequence continues at coordinate 39,263 of CAVYET010000004.1, forward strand.
GCGCTCCCAGGAGACGGGCCGCAGCTCGCCGCCGTCGCGCAGCAGCGGCTCGGGCACGCGCGCGCCGGCGGCTCAGCGCGCTCGCGCCGGCCGGCCCGGGGCAGGCCTCCGAGCGCGGGATAGGCGAAGCGGCCGCGGTCGCACAGCCAGCCGTCGTCGACCTCGGGATGCTCGCGCGCCTGCACGCGCAGCACGCGCTCGTCGCGGACGGTCAGCGTGACGTTGCACTGCGACGGGCACAGCGTGCACACCGAGCCCGCGTCCTCGACGTCCCACGGGCGCGCCCTGGAACCGGTAGGGGCGCGAGGTCAGCGCGCCCACGGGGCACAGTTCGACGATGTTGCCGCTGAACGGCGCCACGTAGGGGTGGCCGTCGAACGTCGAGACGTAGGAGTGCGCCCCGCGCTCCAGCAGCACGAGCTGGTGGTCTTCGGAGATCTCCTGGCTGAAGCGCACGCAGCGGTAGCAGAGGATGCAGCGCTCACGGTCGATCGCGATCGTCGGGGACAGCTCCAGCGGCTTGACGAAGTGGCGCTTGGGCTCGACGAAGCGGGAGAGGCCGCCGCCCCACCCGAAGCGTGATGTCCTGCAGCGGGCACTCGCCGCCCTTGTCGCACACGGGGCAGTCGAGCGGGTGGTTGATCAGCAGGAACTCGACGACCGAGCGCTGGGCCTCCTTCACGCGCTCGGACTGCGTGTGCACGACCATCCCGTCCTTGACGGGCGTCGAGCAGCCGGTCTGCAGCTTGGGGATGCCCTCGATCTCGACCAGGCACATGCGGCACGCGCCCACCGGCTGGCCCAGTTTGGGCTCGTAGCAGAACACGGGGATCTCGACGTCGCCGTGCTTGGCGGCGTCCACGAGCATCGCGTTCTCCGGGGCCCTGACCTCGCGGTCGTCGATCGTGAAGGTGATGATGTTCTGCGCGGGCGTGGCATCAGGCGGTCTCGAGTTGGGGCGCTCCTCGGGGCGCAGCCTGGAGCGTCTGCAGGCGCCTGGTCTCGATGTGCGCTTCGAACTCATCCCGGAACTTGGCGATCATCGAGCCGATCGGCATCGCCATCGCGTCGCCCAGCACGCACAGGCAGTTGCCGATGATGTGGTCCTGGACGGAGGCCATGATCTCGAGGTCCATCGGCGTGGCCTCGCCCCGGTCGATGCGTTCGAGCATCTTCACCGTCCAGTTCGTGCCCTCGCGGCAGGGGGTGCACTTGCCGCAGGACTCGTGGCGGTAGAACTTCGCGGTCTTCAGCGCGACGTCGAGGATCGGCGTGGAGTCGTCGACGACGATGATCGCGCCCGAGCCGAGCATCGAGCCGGCCTTGGCCAGCGAGTCGAAGTCGTAGGGCACGTCCAGTTCGTCCGCCGTCAGCACCGGCGCGGAGGAGCCGCCCGGGAACCAGCACTTGACGGTGCGTCCCTCGGGCGGGCCGCCGGCGAGGCCGTAGATGATCTCGCGCGAGGGCACGCCCAGCTCGATCTCGTAGTTGCCGGGACGCTGCACGTGGCCGGACACCGACACGACCTTCGTGCCGGTCGAGGTCTCGGTGCCGAGCCGCGCGTACTCGGCGCCGCCCATGCGCATGATCGCGGGCACGGTCGCGAGCGTCTCGACGTTGTTGATCAGCGTCGGTCCCTGGTACAGGCCCTGGTTGGCCGGGAACGGGGGCTTCAGCCGGGGGTTGCCGCGCTTGCCTTCCAGCGAGTCGAGCAGCCCCGTCTCCTCGCCGCAGATGTATGCGCCCGCGCCGCGATGCAGGACGAGCGAGAGCGAGTGCTCGGAGCCGAGGATGCGCTCGCCGATGTAGCCCGCCTCGCGCGCTTCGGCGAGCGCCGCGTCGAGGATGTCGGCCTGCTGGACGTACTCGCCGCGGATGTAGATGAACGAGCGACTCGCGCCGGCCGCGTAGGAGGCGATGATCAGGCCCTCGATCAGCATGTGCGGCGTCTTCTGCATCAGTTCGCGGTCCTTGAACGTCCCCGGCTCGGACTCGTCGGCGTTGCACACGAGGTACTTCTCGATCGAGCCGTGCGGCAGGAACGAGACCTTCTTGCCCATCTGAAAGCCCGCGCCGCCGCGCCCGCGCAGGTTGGAGGCTTCCAGCTCGCTCAGCACCTCCTCGGGGGTCATGCCCAACGCCTTGCGCAGCGACTCGTATCCGCCGCGCCGTTCGTAGACCTCGAGCGTGTTCAGCCCGGGCTCGTCGATGCGGTCGAACAGGATCTTCATGCGACGCGCCTGCGGGTCCGCGCAGGCTCTCCTGATCAGCTGCTTCTCTGCCAGCACGGGTCGCCCCGCGCGCACGTCGTCCAGCAGCGCCGGCACGTCCTCGGTCTCCAGCGGGCCCACGTACACGCCGTCGACGGACGCCATCGGCGCGATGTCGCACGCGCCCAGGCACTCGAACGCGCGCACGTTGAACGCCGGATCCTCGCCGGCCGCGTCGCGGATCGCCGCGTAGAGCTCGTCCGCGCCGCGCAGCGAGCAGGAGATGTTCGTGCAGACGAAGATCGCATGGCGCCCGACGGGCTCGGTCTCGAGCATGTCGTAGAACGTCGCCACCGCGTCCAGCGAGGCGGGCGTGACGCCCATCACGCAGGCGACCTGCTCGATCGCCTCCGGCGAGCACCAGCCGTGCACGCGCTGCGCCGCCTCCAGCGCGGGCAGGGCGGCCGAGCGGGGATCGGGATACAGCGCCATGTGCGATTCGATCTCCAGGCGCAGCTCCTGCGGGAACGGGCGTCGTCGCGGGGTCCGGGATCGTCGCCGGGTCCTTGCTCCAGGTCGGCGGGCACATCCCAGCCGCGCGAGCCGGCCGCGGCGCTCATCTGTCGATCCCTCCCAGGATCGGGTCGAGCATCGCGGTGGTGGCGATCATGTCGGCGATGTAGCTGCCCCGGCACATGTGGCGCAAGCGCCTGGAGGTTGACGAACGACGGATCGCGCATGTGCACCCGCGCGGGCTTGGAGCTGCCGTCCGAGCGCACGAAGCAGCCGAGCTCGCCGCGGGGGGACTCGATCGGGTTGTAGACCTCGCCCGGCGGCACCCTGAAGCCCTCGGTCACGAGCTTGAAGTGGTGGATCAGCGCCTCCATCGAGGTCGCGAGCTCGTGCCGGGGAGGCAGGGAGACCTTGCGGTCGTCGGTGATGAACGGCCCCTCGGGCAGCCCGTCGAGCGCCTGCTCGATGATGTGCACGGACTCGTAGATCTCGGCCAGCCGCACGGCGAAGCGGTCGTAGTTGTCGCCGACCGTGCCCACCGGGATCTTGAAGTCGAAGTCCTCGTAGGAGCTGTAGGGCGTGGCCTTGCGCAGGTCCCACGGGTTGCCCGCGGCGCGCAGCAGCGGACCGCTCACGCCGAGCCCCAGCAGCGTCTCGGCGTCCAGCGGACAGGTGCCGCGCAGCCGCTGCAGCACGATCTCGTTGGAGTTCAGGATCGCGCCGTACTCGTCGGCGCGCGCGGGCATGATCTTCAGGAACTCGCGCAGCTTGTGCTCGAATCCCGCGGGGATGTCCTCGATCACGCCGCCCACCTGGAAGTAGCGCGTGTGCATCCGCTGCCCCGAGGACATCTCGAACAGGTCGAGGATCAGCTCGCGCTCGCGCAGGCAGTACAGGAATATCGAGATCGCGCCGAGGTCCAGCGCGCTCGTGCCCAGCCAGATCAGATGCGAGGCGATGCGGTTCAGCTCGAGATGGATCACGCGCAGGTACTGCCCGCGCGGGGGGACCTCGACCTCGAGCAGCGCCTCCACGGCGCCGCAGTAGGCCATCGCGTTGAAGTAGTAGGACAGGTAGTCCATCCGCTCGACGATCGGGATGACCTTCCAGTAGGCCTTGTCCTCGGCGGTCTTCTCGATCCCCGTGTGCACGTATCCGATGATCGGTTTGATGTCGCGCACGATCTCCCCCTGCAGCGTCACCAGCAGCCGCAGCACGCCGTGCGTGGCGGGGTGGTGCGGGCCGAAGTTGAGCGTCAGCAGCTCCTCGCTCGATCTCCGAGCCGCCGGCGCCCTCGAGCTGATCCTCGACGGGCGCGAGCGTGATGCTCTGCTCGCGCCGGCGGTACTCGGACAGCGACGGGCCTCGGTCGGGTCGGGCTCACTCGCGCGCCTCCAGCCATTTGGCCTCGTCGCGCGTGAAGATCACCGGTTCGCCGCCGAGCGGGAAGTCGCGCCGCTGGGGGTGTCCCTCGTAGTCCTCGGGCATCAATATCCGGCGCAGGTCGGGATGCCCTTCGAAGCACGACGCCGAACATGTCATACACCTCGCGCTCCTGATGGTCGGCGGTCGGCCAGTCCTCGGTCACCGACTCGACTCGCGGCGCGTCGAGCCGGGACGCGGAGCTTGACCGTGATGCGGTCGACCCTGCTCATGTCCAGCAGCTCGTAGAGCACGCCCAGGCGCGGCTCCTCGGGGTAGTAGTCGACACCGTGCACGCTGGCCAGGAACGCGTATCCCTGCGCGCGCAGCATCTGCAAGCACGGCGCGAATCTGTGCGGGATCGACGACGAGCGTCGCCCGTTCGCGAAAGTAGACGGTCTCGAGCGCGGCGTCGCCCAGCTCCGCGGCGAGCAGCTCCAGCCCCGTGGCGTCAGGCATCCAGGCGCTCGGCGATCGCCCTACACACCCGAAGGAGCCTCCTCGGTGCCGACGGCCTCGTAGCGCTCGCGCCAGCCCATGTCGGGGTCGTCCTGCACCATCTTGCGCAGCTTCAGGATGCCGTGCATCAGCGCCTCCGGGCGCGGCGGGCAGCCCGGCACGTGCACGTCGATCGGCATGAACTTGTCGGCCGGCACCAGCGCGTAGTTGTTGAACACGCCCATCGAGCTGCAGCAGGCGCCCATCGAGATCGCCCACTTGGGCTCGAGCATCTGGTCATACAGCCTGCGAATGATCGGCGCCATCTTGATCGACACGCGTCCGGCGAGGATGATCAGGTCGGCCTGGCGGGGGGAGGCCCGGAACGCCTCGAAGCCGAAGCGCGCGATGTCCATGCGCGGGCCGGCGGCGTGGAACTGCTCCATCGCGCAGCAGGCCAGCCCGAAGGCGAGCGGGAAGAACGAGTTCGACCGCGCCCACGCGACCGTCTTGTCGAGCGTGCTCGTCAGCACGCGTTCTGAGACGTAGCGCTCGAGATCGGCGCCCTCCAGCTGCGCCGGCCGGTTGGCGCCCTGCAGATCCCCGCCGCGCAGCAGCTGGCGCGCGTTCAGGCTGTGCACGCGCAGCTCATCTCGCGAGGCCGGTGCACCCGCCCGCGGTGGTCGTTGGTTCATGGGACCGCCGCCTGCGCTCGGCTCGCGCCTCACCTCCACTCGAGCGCGCCCCTGCGCCAGACGTAGACGAAGGCCACGAACAGCAGCAGGATGAAGACGATCGTCTCCACCAGCGCGAAGCTGCCATATGCGCGCAGCTCGATCGCGATCGGGTAGAGGAAGACGACCTCGATGTCGAACAGGATGAACAGCATCGCGATCAGGTAGAAGCTGATCCCGAAGCGCATCTCGCGCTTGACCTCCGAGGGCAGGCCGCACTCGTAGGGGTCCTGCTTGTGCGCGCGCCGCGCGACGCGGGCCGATGTAGGTGTTGAGCGCCGCGAACGCTGCGCCCACAGCGCCGCCGAGAATGACGAAGACGATCGCTGGCAGATAGCTTCGCAGCACCGCGCGCTGTTATATCACCGCTTGTGGCAGAGTGTTACATAGTGGCAATCGGCTCGATATCGCGCGCATGACCGAAGCGGTCATCGCCGGTGCGCTCGCCGTCGCGACGCTCAACGCGATCCCGGCGCTGCTCGGCGGTTGGCTGTGACTACCGCGGCGAGCCGGCCGACCGCAGCGCGCTCCACGCATTCTGGGTGCTGCTGCGGGTCGGCCAGGCCGCCGCGCTGATCTTCGCCGTGGCGGTCGGAGTTGCTGGCGGCCGCCGGCCAGTACTCCAGCGAACACCTCTTCTACCTGTACGCGCTGCTGCCGCTGGCGGTGGCGTTCGTCGCCGAGCAGCTGCGCGTCAGCCTCGGCGCAGACGATCCTCGATCAGCGGGGCCTGGATGGCGCCGAGGCGGTCGGTGGGCTGTCCGAGGGCGAGCAGCAGGCCGCTCGTCGGCGACATCGTGCGCCGCGAGATGGGCGTGATGGCGCTGTCGGCGCTCGTGGTGGTCGTCCTCGAGTTGCGCGCGGCCGGCACGGCCCACGGGTTCTGAGCGGGCCTCTCAGGCACGGCCCACCGGTTCTGAGCGGGCCTATATATTCCCCGCGCATGAAGCTCGCCGCCACGACGATCGTCCTGCTGCTCGGCGCCACGGCTCTCGGTGCGTGCGGCTCGCAGGGAAACCAGGTTCCCAAGACCAGTCCCTACTACCGCGGGTCGGTGCTGTTCCTGAACCACTGCTCGGGCTGTCACACCCTGTCGGTGGTCGGCGCCGAGGGGTCGGCTACCAGCATCAAGAACCGCCTGCGCACGAACGGACCGAACTTCAACTATCCGCAAGGAGAACGTCGAACAGGTGCTGTACGCGCTGCGCAACGGCGGCTTCTCCGGTGCGATCATGCCCGAGAACATCGTCGTCGGCGACGACGCGCAGGCCGTCGCGGGCTTCCTCGCACAGTACTCCGGACGCCAGGCGCAGAATGTGCCCAGCGTGAACATCACGCTCTCCACGAAATAGGTCTGCCGCAGCGGCGGCAGCGCATGCTCGACCTCAAGCGCATACGCGACGACACCGAGGGAGTCCGCGCGGCGCTCGCTCGCCGCGGCGGGCAGACCGCCGACGGTCTCGACCGCGTGATCGCGCTCGACGCGCGCCGCCGAGCGCTCCTTCCGGAGCTCGAGGGCCTGCGCGCCGAGCAGAACGAGGCAAACGCGCGGATCAGGGCCACGACCGATGCGAGAGAGCGCGATCGCGAGATCGAGGCGATGCGGGCGGTCGCCGCCCGTGCGAAGGAGCTCGAGCGTGAGCTGGTGGAGGTGGAGCCGAGCCTGCAGGCGGCGCTCGACGCGCTGCCGAACCTGCCCGATCCGACCGCCGCGCCGGGCCCAGAGGATGAAGAGATCAAGATCGTCGGTGACCCGCCCAGCTTCTCCTTCGAGCCCCGCGATCATCTGCAGCTGGCCGGCGCGCTGATCGACATGGACCGGGCCGCCCGGCTGTCGGGGTCGCGCTTTGCCTACCTGAAAGGCGAGCTGGTGATGCTCGAGCTGGCGCTCGTTCGCTGGGCGCTGGAGAAGCTGCGCGCCCACGGCTTCGAGCCGGTCATACCACCGGTTCTCGTGCGTGAGCGGGCGCTCTACGGCACGGGCTTCCTGCCTGACACCGAGCAGCAGATCTACCGGCTGCCGGCCGACGATCTCTGCCTGCTCGGGACCTCCGAGGTCGCGCTGGCGTCTCTGCACGACGGGGAGGTGATCGACGCTGAGCGGCTGCCCCTGCGCTACGCCGGATTCTCGCCCTGCTTCCGCCGTGAGGCCGGCGCGGCCGGCAAGGACACGCGCGGCATCTTTCGCGTGCACCAGTTCGACAAGGTCGAGATGTTCAGCTTCGTCACGCCCGCCGACTCGCCCGAGGAGCACGAGCGGATACTGGCCATCGAGGAGGAGATCCTCACGGAGCTGGGACTCGCCTACCGGGTCCTCAACATCGCGGTGACCGACCTCGGCAACTCGGCCGCGAAGAAGTACGACTGCGAGGCCTGGCTGCCGGGCCAGGGGCGCTACCGCGAGTTGACCTCGTGCTCGAACACCACCGACTACCAGGCCCGCCGTCTGAACATCCGCATGCGGGGCGATCGGCGCACGCAGGCGCCCCACACGCTCAACGGGACCGCCGTGGCGGTCGGTCGCACGATCGTCGCGCTGCTCGAGAACGGCCAGTGCGAGGACGGCAGCGTCGAGCTGCCGCAGGTGCTCGCCCCCTATGGGGCTCCGCCGCTTCTCGCCGGCGCGAGGGGCGAATAGGTCCTTCGTCCTTCGCCGTGGGCGAGCGAGTTAGGGTTCCCTAATCTGTGCTACCGTCCTCGCGTTCCATATCCAAGCTTGTGAGTCGGGATTGCGAACGATAGCCCGCACGGAGACTGCCTTGCCAGGTCAACCCACAGCAGCGCCGCGGCTGCAGCGAAGCCGACGCCAGCGCCCGAGCATGTACGTCTGGACGGCGGTGGTGCTGGCGGTATGCGTCATCGTGGTGCTGCTGGGCTGGCACGCCCGCGGAGGGACCCCCGACCCAGCCGACCCCGCCAATCGCATGAGCCCGACGAGCGCCGTCATCAACAGCGCCGTGCTCGTCTTTCGCGAGGGCCTCGAGACGATCCTCGTGCTCGCCGCCGTCACGGCCAGCTTTCTGGGCGCCAACCGCGCCTACCGCAAGCCGGTCGTCGCCGGTGGCGGGCTGGCGCTGGCGGCCTCGGTGGGGACGTGGTTCCTGGCCGTCTGGCTGGTCGGGATGCTCGGAGGCGGCGGGCTGTCGCTGCAGGCAGCAACTGGCATCCCGGCGATCCTCGTGCTGCTGCTCGTGATGAACTGGTTCTTCCACAGGCTGTACTGGACCGGCTGGATCTCCCACCACCACAAGCGCCGGCGCGGGCTGCTCGGCTCCTCGGGCGAGACCGGCAGGCGCGCGACGCTGCTCGGGCTCGGTCTGCTGGGCTTCACCTCGGTCTACCGGGAGGGCTTTGAGGTCGTCATCTTCCTGCAGGGCCTGCGCGAGCGCTTCGGGTCGAGCGTCGTGCTCGAGGGCGTGGTCCTGGGACTGCTGTTCACAGCCGCGGTCGGCGTGCTGACGTTCGGCCTGCACCAGCGGCTGCCCTACCGCAAACTGCTGGTCATCACGGGCGGCATGCTCGTGCTGGTGCTGTGGGTGATGGTCGGCGAGGAGGTCAACGAGATGCAGCTCGCCGGCTGGGTCGCCACCACGAACATCCCCGCCCTGAGCGTTCCCGGCTGGGCGGGCACATGGTTCTCGGTCTTTCCCAACGTCGAGACGATCGCCGCGCAGATGGTGGCCCTGATGGCCGTGCTCGGGTCCTATCTCGCCGCGCAGTACCTGCGCGTCTGGCGCCCGCGGCGCCGCGGTGAGCGCTCTGCTCACCGGGCCGACGCTCCGCCCGTCGCGAGCGTGCGCCCGGTGGAGGGCCCACGCATCGTCGCCCCCGCGCCCCACTGATCGAGCGGCCGAGCCGAGGCGTCTCGCAGGGTTCGCGCTGGATCCCCGACGCTCAGCCGAGGTGGAAGGTGAGCGCGCGGACGGTCCCGTTCACGGGCGCGAGCGTGAGCTGATAGAGCCCCGGCGTCAGGGTGCCGCGAGCGTTCAGTCTCCGGCTGTTGCGTCCTGTGGTCGCCGTGATGGTGAGCGAGTCTGGGAGCAGCCTCCAGCGGCCGTGTCCGCGCGCGCCGATCCACTTGGCGAGCTTGACGTGCACACGCGCGGTCTCGCTGATCGTGAAGGCGAACCCCAGCTGGGAGGCCTTCGGGCGTACGCGGTTGAGCGCGAGGATCGCGCTGTGCGTCAGCGACAGCGCGGACAGCCTGGGGGCCGAGGCGATCGAGCCGCTCGGAGGGGCTGCGCCCGTGCTCGTGGGGACGCTTCTCTGTTCGCTGCCTGTGGGAGGAGCTTCGGTCGCGTTCCCGCCCGGAGCCGGCGGTTCTTCGCCGCTGGGCACCGTGCCGCCTTTGGAGCCGCCCGCCGGGCGTGTGCCAGCGGGCAGGAAGGCGGCGATCCCGTCCGGCGTGCCCACGCCGCTGGGGCCGTCGTAGCCCGTGGTCGCCCGGCAGATCAGTTTGGGCGCGCACGAGGCGGCCTCTTCGGCCGGCAAGCAGCCCGATTCGCCGGTTTCTTCGTCGAACGGCTGTGCGCATTCGCCGTTCGATCCCGAAGCCACGTCGTGCAGTGATCCAGGCGTGTTGGCCAGGTTTTCATACAGCGTCTGAGCCGGGTAGGACACGGTTTCGCCGCCCGCGCTCATGCCGGCGCCGCCGGCGAGTGCGAACGTCGCCGCAATGATCGGCGAGGCGACGCTCGTGCCGCCGATCTGCCACCAGCCGAGATATTCCGTGCCTCCCTGCACGATCGGGGTGGAGTCGTAGACGGCCACGCCGGTGTATGGGTCGGCGTCCGCGGAGACGTCGGCGACGGCACGGCTTTCGCCGCATCCGACCGCCGACCAGCCGGCCAAAGCCTGCTGCCACGGCGGCGCCTGCAGCGCGGTGCTGCAGCCGCCGCCACCCGCGCCGCGGCCATTCCAGACCGTCTCTCCGGCCCAGGCCCCGCCCGCGCCGACGCTGAGACGGGTGCCGCCCACGGCGATCACGTGTGGTGAGGAGGCCGGGTACTCGGCGCCTGCAGCTTCCGCCATCCAGCCGAGGTAACCGTCATCTCCGGAGGATGCCGTGATGACGGTTCCGGGATGGTCGAAGGGGCTGCCGGCGTCTGCTGCCCGCGCCAGGTTGATCTGTGCTTCGCTCAGTCCCGCCGCTTCGGTTCCCCCCCACGAGTTGGAGATCTCCGTCGCGCCGCGGCGCTCGGCTTCTTCCTCGGCGGCTTCGAGGTCTTCACCGCTGGCCGAATGGGCCTCGACCAGCAGGATCTTGCATTCCTGACAGACGCCGTGGGCGACCTCCACGTCGGTCGCGATCTCCTGCGCCCAGCCCGCTTCCGTGGGCGGCCCGCTTTCGGGCGAGCCGCCGCGCATTTCAATCTTTTCGAAGCAGCCGTTTTCTTTGCTGCACGCGGGCAGGCCGTAGTGTTCATCGAAGACCTTCAGGTCGTGTTCGGCGGTGGGATCGTTGTAGGCGTCCACGAGCGCCAGCGTCTGCCGGGAGAGGGGCGCGGGCAGGCCGGTCAGGCTGTAGGCCTCCAGCACGTTCTGGGGACCGAGGCTGCCCAGCCAGGGTTCTTTGAATTCGACCCGTTTCAGCGCGGGCGTCGCCGACCCCCTTGCGCTGGAGGCGTGGGAGGAGGCGGCGTCGGCGGAGCCGGCGCCGCCGGGCGTTGCGAGTGCGCGCGCACCGCGCACCGACAGCGGCCGCTTGGGGACCAGGCGCAGGCCCAGGCAGGAGACGTAGCCGGGCGCCGGCGCACCGCAGAGCGTCCCGACCCGGTAGGCGGAGGGCGAGGCTGCGGCTCCGGCGGAGGGCGAGGCTGCGGCTCCGGCGGAGGGCGAGGCGGCGGCTCCCGCGGAGGGGGCGAGCCACAGCACACACGACGCGATAGCCGGTGCGAGGGCGGCGGTGGCGGCGCGTCGGTATATCTGGGTCATGGCGTGGGCAGGGCGGCCGTTTCCGGGCGTGGCAGAAGGCGGCGATCGATGATCGTCGGGAAGGATCGGTGATCGTCGACGATAGCTTGAGCCGCAGCGGCGCGCGAAGGACGATCGGCCGGTCACGAGACCGTCACAGGCTGGTTACGCGAGCGTTACGACCCGAGCGCCGCGGTGGCCCACTATGGTCCTGCACAGGATGGCGTGGCCGGACCGGGAAGCTCGGCTGACGATGGATCGCCGCAGCGAGGCGTCGCTCGCCCCCGTGGAGGAGGCGGGGCAAGCCAGCGCAGGAGGAGCCGGACGGGGCGGGCCGAGACCCGCCCCGTTCCAGTTCCCGGAGCCTTGGCACTAGGCTGAATGCGGTGTCGCCACCATTCGGCTTTCTGCTGACGCCGAATCCGCCCCCGCGGCGAGTGGGAGTGGTCGTGGCCGTGGCCGCGGTGGCGCTGTGCACGCTGATCATCTACCCGCTCAAGCAGGTCGCGCCGGTCGTGTCGCTCAGCGTCGTCTATCTGCCGGCGGTGCTCGTCCTATCTGTCACCTGGGGGCTGTGGCTGGGCTTCGGGACGGCGATTCTCAGCGCCGCGGCGTTCAACTTCTTCCACCTCCCGCCCGTGGGAGAGTTTACGATCCGCGACTCGAGCAACTGGGTTGCGCTGATCGCGTTCCTTGTCGTCGCGATTCTCGCGAGCTCGGTGGCCGAGGTCACGCGTGCTCGCACGCGCGACGCCGAAGCGCGCAGGCGCGAGGCCGATCTGGCCGCGGAGATGGCGCGCCTGCTGCTGCGGGGCAGCAACCTCAACGAGGCTCTGCCGACGGCCGCGGCGAGGCTGGCGCAGGCACTGGAGCTGACCTCGGCAGCCATCGAGATGGACGCGGTGGAGGGAGACGAGCGCCGGATCGCGTTCCCGCTGCGCGAGGGCACGAGCCGGCTCGGGACGCTGCTCGTGGGCGCGGACACCTCCGAGGCGAGCCTGCGCCGGCTGCAGGAGCGGGTGGTGCCGGCGCTGGAGGCGCTGTTGAGTGCGGCGCTCGAGCGCGAGGGGCTGCTGGGCGGGGCGGTCGAGACGGCGGCGCTTCGCCGCGCCGACACGGTGAAGACGGCACTGCTGCGCGCGGTCTCTCACGATCTGCGCTCGCCGCTGACCGCCATCTCCGCCGCGGGCGAAGCGGTCGGTTCGAAGTCGCTCTCGAGCCAGGAGCGCGAGGAGATGGCGGCGGTCATCCAGGAGGAGTCGCGACGGCTCTCACGCCTGGTGGACAACCTGCTCGACCTCTCACGACTGGAAGCCGGCGCCGCCGAGCCGCACCGGGACTGGGCGTCCCTGGAGGAGCTGATTCGCTCGGCGCTCAGCGAGCTCGCGGCGGGCGCCGATGAGTTCAGCCTCTCGATCGATCGCGACCTGCCGCTGGTGAGCGTCGACCCCGTGCAGATGGAGCGGGCGTTCGTGAACGTGCTGGAGAACGCGCGGCGGCACTCCGGCGGTTACGCGGTGTCGGTGCGTGCCCGGGCGGTGCGCAGCCTGGCGCGTCCCGCCCGCCGAGCGGCGGCGACCGCGGGCGGGGGCGGCTCGGCCGAGCAGCACGACGAAGGCAGGCCCGTGGGGTACGACGGGGGCAGGCCCGTGGGCGATCGTGTGATCGTACGGGTGGTCGATCGCGGGCCCGGCATTCCCCCGGCGCAGCTCGAGCGCGTGTTCGAGCCCTTCTACCGAGCCGGCACGCCTGCCGGCGGCCAGCGCGGCTCGGGTCTGGGCCTGGCCATCGCCCGGGGCTTCACCGAGGCCAACGGCGGGTCGCTGCACGTCGAGTCCCTGCCGGGCCAGGGAGCCACGTTCGTGTTCGAGCTGCCGCTGGAGAATGCGGGCGAAGAGCAGGATGATGGCGCCGTGCCGGCCACGGGCGCGTCGCGAGCGCCGGCCACGTGAGCTCCTCGGAGCCGCCGCCGGCGGCCAGGCCGCCCCGCGTCCTGGTGGTCGATGACGAGCCGCAGATCGTGCGGGCCCTGAAGGTGGTGCTGCGCGAGGCCGGCTTTCAGGCCGTTCCCGCCGAGACGGCCTCGCAGGCGCTCGACCTCGCGGCCGTGCGTCCGCCGGACGCGGCGATCGTCGACCTCGTGCTGCCCGACGGCGACGGCGTGGATGTGACTCGCACGCTGCGCGAATGGAGCGAGATGCCGATTCTCGTGCTGTCGGCCGTGGGCGAGGAGGATCAGAAGGTCAGAGCGCTCGAGGCCGGGGCAGACGACTACATCACCAAGCCGTTCGGGGCGCGCGAGCTCGTGGCACGCCTGCAGGCCGCGCTGCGCCGCGCCGTACGGACGGGGGAGGAGCCGAGCATCGAGGTGGAGGACCTCGAGATCGACCTGGCCGCGCGCGTCGTGCGCCGCAACTCGGAGCCCATCCACCTCACCCCGATCGAGTTCGAGCTGCTGCGCGTGCTGGTGCGCAACCGCGGGCGGCTGATGACCCACCGCAGGCTGCTCGAGGAGGTGTGGGGCCCGGAGTACGTGCACGACGTCCAGCCGCTGCGTACGCACATCGCGCGGTTGCGGGCAAAGATCGAGCCGCAGGGCGCCGACGGACCGCGCTACATCGTGACCGATCCGGGGGTGGGCTACCGATTCCCGTTATGAGTTGGCCCCTTCGGGGCCGGCGTGCGTTCGCTGTTAGCCGCTGAGCGTCACACCCGACCCTCGCGCAGGCGTGTGAGAGGGCTGTAATGAAATCGTTATGCGGGTTGCTGGGATCGTCACGCGCCCGTAATGCGTCGACGCTCATAGTGGCCGCATGGATGCCGTAGCCATCGCTATCGCGATCGCCATGTTCGCGATCCTGCTGGCAATAATCGAGGGAATCGACCGGGTATGAGCGTCGCGCTTCCGCTCGGCTTCTTCGTCGCGCACATGAGCGGCGCCGACTTCTTCGGCCTGGTCGTCTCGGTGGTTGTGATCTTCTACCTGCTGTACGCGCTGGTGCGCGGCGAGAAGCTCTAGATGCCCCAGGGCTATCTTCAGATCGCGGTCTTCTTCGTCGTCCTGGTGGCGCTCGCGCCGCTCCTCGGCGGCTACATGGCGCGCGTGTACACCGGCCAGACGGTGCTGCTGGAGCGCGTCCTCGGCCCGTTCGAGCGACTGCTGTACCGGGTGTTCGGCGTGGACGTCAACGACGGCCAGGACTGGAAGCGCTACGCGCGCTCGGTGATCGTGTTCTCGCTGCTGGCGTGGCTGGTGATGTACGTGATCCTGCGCACGCAGACGATCCACCCCTGGAGCAACTACCCGGGCACGACGTTCCACTCCGGCACGTGGGACGTCACGTTCAACACGGTCTCGTCGTTCGTGACGAACACCAACTGGCAGTACTACGGCGGCGAGACGACGCTGACCTACTTCAGCCAGATGACCGGGATGACGGTCGAGAACTTCCTATCCGCCGCGGTCGGGATCGTGGTCCTGATCGCGATGATCCGCGGCATCATCGCCCGCAGCGGCAAGAGCCTCGGCAACTTCTGGCAGGACCTGGTGCGCACGCTGCTCTACGTGCTGCTGCCGCTGGCGGTGATCGGCACGCTGCTGCTGGTCTCCCAGGGCGTGATCCAGGACATCAGCCACTACACCACCGTGCACACGGTCGTGGGCGGCGAACAAACACTCGCCCAGGGCCCGGTCGCCTCGCAGATCGCGATCAAGCAGCTCGGCACCAACGGCGGCGGCTTCTTCAACACGAACTCCTCGTACCCGTTCGAGAACGCGACCCCGTTCTCGAACTTCGTCGAGATGCTGTTCATCATCCTGATCCCCGCCGCGCTGACGTACACGTACGGACGCATGGTCGGCAGCCGTCGTCAGGGGTGGGCGATCTTCGCCGCGATGGCCGTCCTGTACGTGGGCGGCGTCGCCGTCGCCTACAACGCCGAGCAGCACGGCACTCCCGCCCAGCACGCCGCCGGCGTGAGCACACAGCAGATCGCCGGCTCCACCGGCGGCAACATGGAAGGCAAGGAGCAGCGCAACGGGATCGTCAACTCCGCACTGTGGGCGACGACGACGACGGTCACCTCCAACGGCTCGGTCAACGCCGCGATGGAGTCGTTCACCGGGCTGGGCGGCGCCGTCCCGATGGTCGACCTGGGGTTCAGCGAGGTGGTCTTCGGAGGCGTCGGCACGGGCCTGTACTCGATGCTCGTCTTCGTCCTGTTGGCGGTGTTCATCGGTGGGCTGATGGTCGGGCGCACGCCTGAGTACCTGGGCAAGAAGATCGGAGCCAGGGAGATAAAGCTCGTCTCGCTGGCGGCGCTCTTCACACCGCTGGCGGCGCTGGCCACCGCGGGCGTCGCGATCGCGAGCCCGCTCGGGCGCGCCTCGATCTTCGCCAAGGGACCCCAAGGCTTCTCCGAGACCCTCTACGCCTATCTGTCTCAGGCCAACAACAACGGCTCTGCCTTCGCCGGCTACACCGGCTACATCCAGCCCAACCCGGGCAACCTCGGGGCCCACGGCGTGAAGCTCGCCGACATCATGGGCGGCCTGACGATGCTGTCCGCGCGCTTCATCCCGATCCTGCTCGTGCTGGCGATCGGGGGCGCGCTGGCCGGCAAGAAGGTCGTGCCGGCCGGCCCGGGCACGATGCGCACCGACACGCCGACGTTCGTCGTGCTCCTGATCGCGGTCGTCGTCCTCGTCGGCGCGCTCACGTTCTTCCCCGCGCTGCTGCTCGGCCCGATCGTGCAGAGCCTGACCACCCACGTGTTCTGAGATGCGCCGCGAGCTGCTCACCTCCGCAATCGCCGTCGTCGTGCTGACGATCGTGCTCGGCGTCGTCTACCCGCTGGTGATGACCGGCGTCTCGCAGGTCATCTTCCCGGGACGCGCCAACGGGTCGCTGCTGAAGTCCTCAGGCGGCCGCGTCATCGGCTCGCGGCTGATCGGCCAGGACTTCCGCAAGCCGGTGATCGGCAAGAACGGCAAGCCGGAAGAAAAGGAAGGCGAACCGGTGCTGGCGGCAGACCCGGCCTACTTCCAGGAGCGCCCCTCAACGGGAACCTCCTACAACGGCGCCGCCTCGGCGTTCACCAACGCTCGGACCGAACAGCGCCGAAGCCAGCGAAACCTACAAGGAAAACCTGAAGGCGTACCTCGAACTCGAGCGGCCATATGACCCTGGCCTCACCGCGGCGCAGGTGCCGATCGACGCGGTGACCAGCTCGGCCTCGGGCGTGGACCCTGAGATCTCGCAGGCCAACGCCAGGATCCAGGCCCACCGCGTCGCGGCCGTGCGCCACCTCCCGCTGGCGACCGTGGACGGCCTGATCACGCAGAACACCAATAGCCGCTTCCTCGGGGTGCTCGGAGAACCGGGAGTGAACGTGCTCGATCTGAACCTCGCACTCGACCGCACGACAGGAGGGACGGGCTGATGTCCGCGCAAGTGCCGGCGACCGCACGAACGGCAGGCGATCTCGCTGTTTCAGCGCGACATCGTCTGGCGCGCGCTGCTCGACAGCCTCAAGAAGCTCGACCCGCGCGTGCAGATCCACAACCCGGTGATGTTCGTGGTTGAGATCGGCGCGGCGATCACGACCGTCACGTGGCTGATCCAGGCGTTCGGCGGCAAGCCGCTGGGCGGCGGCCACGAGGAAGCCTGGTACACGTTCACGATCTCCTTCTGGCTGTGGCTGACGGTCATCTTCGCGAACATGGCCGAGGCGTTTGCCGAGGGCCGCGGCCGCGCGCAGGCCGACACGCTGCGGACGATGCGCAAGGAGACGGTCGCCACGATGCGCGACGGCACGACGAGGGCCGCCGCCGAGCTCGTCCGGGGCGACGTGGTCGTGGTCGAGGCCGGTGAGCTGATCCCCGGCGACGGCACCGTGATCGAGGGCATCGCGACGGTGGACGAGTCAGCGATCACGGGCGAGTCTGCGCCGGTTATCCGCGAGTCCGGCGGTGACCGCAGCGCCGTCACCGGCGGCACGCGCGTGACCTCTGACCGCATCGTCGTGGAAATCACCCAGGAGCCCGGCAAATCCTTCCTCGATCGCATGATCGCCCTCGTCGAGGGGGCCGAACGGCGCAAGACTCCGAACGAGATCGCGCTGAACATCCTGCTCGCCGCGCTGACGCTGATCTTCATGATCGTGGTGGCGACGCTGCGCCCGTTCGGCCTGTTCGCCGGAACGGCGATCTCCGAGACGACGCTGATCGCCCTGCTCGTCGCGCTGATCCCCACGACCATCGGGGCGCTGCTGTCGGCGATCGGGATCGCCGGCATGGACCGCCTCGTGCGCCGCAACGTCCTCGCCCTCTCCGGCCGCGCGGTCGAGGCCTCCGGCGACGTGGACGTGCTGCTGCTCGACAAGACCGGCACGATCACGATCGGCAACCGCCTGGCCTCGGAGTTCGTGCCGATGCCGGGCGTGCCCGAGTCCGAGCTGGCCGAGGTCGCGCAGCTGGCCTCGCTCGCCGACGAGACGCCCGAGGGACGCTCGATCGTGGTGCTGGCCAAGCAGTACGGCATCCGCGAGCACGACATGGCCTCGATCCATGCCGAGTTCGTCCCGTTCACCGCGCAGACCCGGATGAGCGGCGTCGACCTCGACGGCCGGCGGCTGCGCAAGGGCGCCGGCGACGCGATCATCGAGCTCGTGCGGAGCGAAGGCGGCTCGCCGCCGCCGGAGCTGCAGGCCCAGCTCGACCGCATCGGCAACGAGGGCGGCACGCCGCTGGCGGTCGCGCGCGACAACCAGGTGCTCGGCGTCGTCTACCTGAAGGACACGATCAAGGAGGGCATGCGCGTGCGCTTCGACCACCTGCGCGCGATGGGCATCAAAACGGTGATGGTCACCGGCGACAACCGCCTGACCGCGGCCAAGATCGCCGAGGAGTCCGGCGTCGACGACTTCCTCGCCGAAGCCACCCCCGAGGCCAAGCTCGCGCTGATCCGCGAGCAGCAGCAGGAAGGGCGCCTCGTGGCGATGACCGGCGACGGCACCAACGACGCCCCGGCGCTGGCGCAGGCCGATGTCGGCGTGGCGATGAACACCGGCACCCAGGCCGCGCGCGAGGCGGGCAACATGGTCGATCTGGACTCCAACCCGACGAAGCTGATCGAGATCGTCGAGGTGGGCAAGCAGCTGTTGATCACCCGCGGCGCGCTGACGACGTTCTCGATCGCCAACGACATCGCCAAGTACTTCGCGATCCTGCCGGCCATCTTCGTCGCCACCTACGCGACCACCCCGGGCGGCAAGGGCCCGCTGCACGTGCTCAACATCATGAATCTGGGCAACCCGCGAATCGGCGATCGTCTCGGCGATCATCTTCAACGCGCTCGTCATCCCGCTGCTGATCCCGCTGTCGCTGAAGCGGGGTGCGCTACCGGCCGATCGGGGCGAGCGCGCTGTTGCGGCGCAACCTGTGGATCTACGGCCTCGGCGGGATCATCGCCCCGTTCATCGGCATCAAGCTGATCGACCTGATCGTCTACAACCTGCTGGGGGGATGAGCGGAGGCGACGATCCCCCGACGCCGCGCAGTCCGCCGCCGGCTGCGGCGTCGGCGACGCAGCGCCGCGGACACCTGAAGGTCTTCCTGGGGATGGCGGCCGGGGTCGGCAAGACCTACTCGCATGCTGCTCGAGGGTCACGCGGAGCGGGAGGCGGGCCGGGACGTCGTGATCGGCCTGCTCGAGACGCACGGGCGCGCCGAGACCGCCCAGCGTCGCCGAGGGCCTGCCGATGCGTGCCGCGCATGCGCGGTGACCTACCGCCAGACCGTGCTGGAGGAGATGGACCTGCCCGCGATCCTGCGCCGCGCGCCCGAGCTGTGCCTGATCGACGAGCTCGCCCACACCAACGCGCCCGGTACCGAGCACGCCAAGCGCTACGAGGACGTCGAGGAGGTGCTGGCGGCCGGCATCGACGTGCTCTCGACGCTCAACGTCCAGCACCTCGAGTCGCTCAACGACCACATCACGGAGCTCAGCGGCATCCGCGTGCGCGAGACGATCCCCGACGCCATCCTCGCGCGCGCCGACGAAGTGGAGCTGATCGACCTGACCCCCCACGCGCTGCTCGAGCGACTGCGCTCGGGCAAGGTCTACCCGCCCGAGCGAATCGACGCGGCGCTCAACAACTTCTTCCAGCGTCGAGAACCTCTCCGCGCTGCGCGAGGTCGCGCTGCGCCAGGTCGCCGAGGAGGTGGGCGCCAAGCGCCTGACCACCGAGCTGGTCGGCTCGCGCGAGGAGAGCGTCGCCGCGGACGCCCCGCAGGCCGTCGGCGAGCGCCTGCTCGCGCTGGTCGAGCCCTACCCGGGCGCCCAGCGCCTCGTGCGCCGCGCGTGGCGCTCGGCCCAGCGTCTCGGCGCCGAGCTGGATCTGCTGTGGGTGCGCCGGCCCGGGCAGCACCTCTCAGACGATCACGAGCGCTCGCTGGCGGCGCTCAGGCAGCTCGCCTCGGTGCTCGGCGCGAAGATGCTCGAGGAGGAATCCGACGACGTGGCGGCGGCGATCGTCGATGTCGCCTCGCGGCGGCGGGACGCACCTACATCCTGCTCGGCCGCTCGCGGCCGGCGCGCGGCCTCGCGCGCCTGCGCGTGCCGCTGCCACAGCGGCTGATGGCAGCGCCTGCCCGGCGTCGACGTGCGCATCGTCGCCGATCGCTCGAGTCGCTCGAGCGCCGAGACGCCATGAGCGCGTCCTGCGATCTTCATCATCGCCGCGTGCGGCGTCCTGCTGGGGATCGCCGCCGGCTACTGGCTGCCGCCACACGGACGCCTGCGCTGCGCGCAACCGTCCCCGGCCCGGTGCGCCGCATCCTGCTCCCGTTCACCGGGCAGGCGATCTCGCGCCGCTCGCTCGAGGCCGCCGTCCGGCTCGCCAAGGCCGAGAACGCGATCGTCATGCCCGCGTTCCTGGCGACGCGTACCGATGAACCTGCCCCTCGAGTCGGCCCTGCCGGTGCAGTGCGCCGGCGGGATGCCGCTGCTCGAGGCGATCGAGCAGCGCCTTTCCTGCGCAGGGCATCGCCGTCGACTCCCGTGTGGGTCGCGGGCGCTCGGCCCGCGATGCGCTGCGCAAACTGCTCGAGCAGGAGCAGTTCGACCGCATCATCGTCTCCGCCGACGAAGACCCGCGGGTGGGGCTGAGCTACGACGATTTGAGATGGCTGCTCGAGCGCGTTCCGGCCGAGATCCTGATTCTCCGGCCCGCTCCGGAGGACACCCGCCGGATCTCGGCCAACGCGGTCAGCGGGCACTTCTGATCGGACGGCGCCGGCCTGCCGGGACCTCTGCGCTGGATGACCTGTGCGTGCAGATCCTGCCCGCGCGCGTTGCCGCCGCCGGCCGCCTTCATGCGGCTCACGTCAGGCGCTCGCAACGAGCGTGACCGCGAAGGCGAGGTAGGCGGCGATGATCACCAGCCCCGCTCGCCGGCGCAGCCCGCGATGGAGATATGCCAGGACGAGCGCGAGGACGGTCATCGCCAGGTAGGCGGCGGCGACGAACGTCGTCTGTCCCGATGGCGGACCCAGGCCGAGCAGCGTCGTAGGGATCATCAACCCGGCGAATATGTTCAGCGCGTTGCTGTTCAAGGCCGTGCTCAGCACCGCCGCGCCCCTGCCGCGCATGCCCAGATAGACCGCCGCGACCGCGTTCGGCAGGCTCGTCACGCCGGCGAGCACGAGGGCTCCGACGACGATCGCCGGGACGTCATGACGCGTCCCCAGCTCCGAGGCCGTTCGCTCCATGGCGATGCTGGCGCCCACGACGACGGCCACGGCGCCTGCCGCGAGCAGGGCGTCACGGGCGTGTCCGCGCCGCGGATGGATGGCCACCTCGAGCTCGAGCTCCTCCTCGCTGATCGCAGCGATCAGCCAGCCCGTCCATGGGGCGGGAAGTCGCAAGCGAGCAAGTCGCTCGTGGCGAACGGCGAGGATCACGATGTACGGGACCAGCACGGCGGTTACCAGCAGCAGGCCGGCCAGGGGCGAGCAGGCGTCGGTCACAACGGCGAGCGTCGACGCGGCGATCCACAGCGCCACCGCCCCGCCGAGCTCGATTACGCGCGGGTGCAGCGTGATCCGGGCGGCGATCACGCCAGAGAGGCCGAGCAGCGCCGCCAGGTTGAACACGTTCGAGCCGATCACCACGCCCGCCCCGACCTCCTGGTCGTGCCGAATGAGCGCTGTGACGGCGGCGGTGATCTCCGGCGCGTCGGCGGCGAGCGCCGCCAGCAGGCCGAGCGCGGCCTCGGTCAGACTCAGTCGCGCGCCCACCCGCTCCAGCGAGGTGACCAGCAGCCAGCTCGCGGCCAGGCTGGTCGCGGCGGCGAGCAGGAAGGCGAGCGCCAGCAGCGGGTCAGACACGCCTGCCGCCGGCCCATCTTCGGTGACCCGCGCCAGCGCGGCGAGCTCGAGCGCCGTGCGTCCGGGTGTCAAGAGGGCGTGGGGTCACTTGATCTCCCTCCTCGAGGGCACGCCGACCAGGCTTCCCGGCTCGCCGCGCGGCAGTCTAACGGGGTGCGCAGCCGGCCGTGCATAGCTCACTGGTAGCGTCTGTGACGGTCCTGAATGCCCGAGGAGCGGGGACAGCTGAAGGTCTTCATCGGTATGGCGCCCGGCGTGGGCAAGACCTACCGCATGCTGCAGGAGGGCGTGAGCGAAGCGGACAATGGACGCGACGTGGTGGTCGGCTACCTGGAGCCGCACGGACGCGCCGAGACGGTCGCGCAGGCCGAGGGTCTGGAGATTCTGCCGCGCCGGCGGGTGGAGTATCGCGGCAGGGTGCTCGGGGAGATGGACCTGCCGGCGGTGCTGGAGCGCAAGCCCGAGCTGTGCCTGATCGACGAGCTCGCCCACACCAACGCGCCGGGCGTCGAGCACGAGAAGCGCTATGAGGACGTGCGCGACGTCCTCGGCGCGGGGATCGACGTGTTCTCGACCGTCAACGTGCAGCACCTGGAGAGCCTCAACGACCAGGTCACCCAGCTCACGGGCGCGGTCGTGCGCGAGACGATCCCGGACGAGGTTCTCTCGGCGGCCGACGAGGTGGTGCTCATCGACCTGACGCCCGAGGCGCTGATCGCTCGCCTGCGGGCCGGCAAGGTCTATTCCCCCGAGCGCGTGCAGGCGGCGCTCAACCACTTCTTCAAGATCGAGAACCTCGCCGCGCTGCGGGAGACGGCTCTGCGACAGGTGGCCGAGGATGTCGAGATCAAGCGCCTCGTGCGCGAGCCGAGCCCGGTCGTGCGCCGCGACGAAGAAGGGCTGCTCGTCTCGGGCCAAGCCGCGCCTCAGGCGATCGCCGAGCGGCTGCTGGCGCTGGCCACGCTCGCGCCGCACTCCGAGCGGGTCGTTCGGCGCGCCTGGCGTTCGGCCCAGCGCCTCGACGCCGAGCTCGACGTGCTGGTCGTCCGCCCTCCCGGCCGTCCCCCCAACCCAGAGGACCGCAAGCGCCTCGAGGCGCTGCGGCGGCTCGTCTCGATGCTGGGGGCGCGCCTGCGCGTGGAGGAGGGAGAGGACGTGGCGGCGGTCGCTATCGCTGTCGCGCACGAGCTGGGCACGACCTACCTGATGATGGGTACGCCCTCAGCGCGTCGTGGCCTGGGCCGGCTCGGCCTGGGGGCCTCTGGCGGCGGCTCCGGTCAGTCGCTGCTGACGCGCATCCTGCGCGAGCTGCCCGGCGTCGATGTTCGCATCGTCGCCGACCCCACCCTGCGTGGCGCGAGGGTCGCGCACGATGGCGCCACCGCCGACGATGCGACAGCGCGCAACGCCTCCTAGCTGACTTGCGCGCAAGGCGCGCTATCTCGCAGTGATGACTTCCTGTTCTTCCTAGCCAAGGAGCCTGCTGTCTCCGCTGACGGTGGCCTGCATCGCACCGCCCTGCAGTTCGCCGGATCCCGCACCGAATTCGACCATGGTCGGCCTTGCCGCCGAGAAGCCGCCCACGAGCATTGGTGTCAATGATCCGTAGAAGACCTCCTCATCGCTGAGCGCTCCCCCGACGCAGCATTCCAGCCTCAAGCCCGCGGCTTCTGCGAGCCCGCCGGGGGCGCCGCCCACAACCGATTCATATCTGAAGGGGACCCCTGCGCCCACCAGTTCCGAGGTCCACTGCGAGCCGCTCGCGCCCATGGCGGTGGGTCTCGTCCCTACGAGTCCGGTTCCCACGACGCGCGTTTCCTCGACTCCGGAAACGGTCTTGCATTCGCCCGCGGTCTGCGCGCGGCCCCATGTGGAGAACTGCTGGGTCGCGCCAATCCCCGCGCCGCCGCCGTGGGGGTCCTCGACATACCCCGCCGACTCGGTGTGACAGGTGACGACGCCCGCCGGAGAACTCAGCGTGAGCGTGCCCCAGCCAATGAAGGGAACGGCGACTCCTGGCGCGATCATCGCGCCATTCCTGAACCAGTGCGCGGCCGGCGGCGTCCTGGTCGCCGACACGGGCGACAACAGGATCGAGGAATGGCAGCGGCCGTAGCCGATTCGGCCTACGCTGACAGCGCGACGGGTGGGCCGGCGGCTCCGCTGGCACGAGCCGGCCGCGAGGGAGTGCGTTCGTTGCGCCACAGCCGCGCGGCGGCGAGCGCCAGCAGGCCGGCCGTCGCGGCGATCGGGGCGAGCGTCTTCAGCGGGTAGGAGCCGAAGCCCTTGTGCAGCGCGGTGTGGTCGCCGGCTTTGACGATGCTCAACAGGCCCCGGTGGTCGATCCCGAGCACCGTCGGTGCGAGGGCGGCGAATAGGCCCAGGCCACGAGCGCGAGCACGCCGGTGCCAAGCGCGCCGCCGTCGAGGCGCATGCGTGGGCAGGCGTACACGGCGAGCACCACCGCGCCGCCGGCGGCCAGCAGGAACGGCCAGATCCCCCCCCAGCCGCGGCCCAGCCCGTAGGCCGAGGCGATCGTCGGCTGGAAGAAGCCCTCGCGCAGGTAGCGCGCCCAGACGACCGCCTCGGTCTCATAGCCGATGAGCGGGTGGGTGATGGTGGCGATGACCGTCGTCGTGATCGAGATCGCCGCGAGCGCGATCGTCGGAGCGGGGAAGCGCTTGAAGGCGAGCCCGAGCGGCAGCGCGAGGAACGGCAGCATCGTGGTCAGAAAGCGCGGGCCCATGAAGCCGCCGCCGAAGGGCAGGTAGTAGCCGGAGTTGTAGCCCACGTAGCAGAGGCAGACGCCGCCGATCGTCAGCGCCTCGGCGCGCGATCCGCGCCTGTACAGCAGCACCGTGCCGATCGCGCCCATGAGCAGCACGGGCGAGAGCGTGAGCAGGCCGCGCGAGTCGAACAGCAGCGTGGCGAGCACCTTCAGGCTGGGCACGCCGATCCCGAAGAAGCCTTTGTGCTGGCGCGGGACGTCGGAGTAGGCGAGGTGCGTCCAGCGAGCGGAAGGCGTAGTGGTTGTAGAGCAGCAGCGGCACGATGCCGATCGACGCCGCCGGCGATGTAGGCGCCCGCGCGGCGCGTCACGCCGAGCGGCGTGAACGCGTCGCGGCGCGAGAGCAGGTACAGCCCGAGCACGACGGCGACGAAGAACAGCGGGTACTCCGAGGCGACCGCGTAGCCCATCGCCAGGCCGGCGAGCCACAGCAGCGCCGTGCTGGGCGGCCCGTCGCGCTCGCGCAGCATCAGCGCGAAGGCGGCGAAGCCGAGGAAGGCGGTGAAGACGTGGGAGAACAGGAGCGTGGAGAGCGGCAGCACCATCGTGCCGAGCCCGAGCGTGACCGCCGCCAGCGGCGCCGTAGCCGGGCTCGAAGCGCTCGGCGACCCGCCACACGAGCAGCAGCAGCAGCAGCCCGGGCAGGACGTTGGCCCACAGGCCGATCAGGTAGACCATCTCGTCGTCGCCGCGCTGCGCCTTGCGATTCGAGCGCGCCCAGGCGTCGGCGTTGACGAGGTTCAGCGTGTCGTAGAAGGGCAGCGCGAACAGGGCCAGGCCGGGCGCGCGTGCCGAGTACCAGTGGCCCTTGTAGAAGACCTTGTCGCCCGTGTTTTCCTGGTAGGCGTCGATCGTGGTGCCGTCTTTGTTCAGCGAGCGGATCAGGTCGTAATGGGAGGTCTGGTTCCAGGAGAAGCTCTGGATCATCGTCGCGTAGGCGAGGCCGACGAGCAGGATCGCGGCCAGCGCGAGGCGCTGTCCTGGTGAGCATCAGTCCGTTCCGTGCAGCGCCTTCGGCCCGGGGCCGATCTCGTAGATGACCAGCGAGCCGACGCGCCGGCGCGTGACGCCCAGGCCCGCGATCGGCTTGGCGGCCGCGGCGACCGGGTTCGGCGGCTCGGGGACGCGCAGCCGTGCGACGGCGAGGCAGGCGCTTGGGGAGCTGCGTGTGCAGCACGACCGTGCGGATGCCGTAGAAGCGGAGCTTCTCGACGCTCGCCCGATCGGGGAAGCCGCACATGCCGCCGCGCAGGTCGTCGACCGCGGGGATGTCGAAGGTGCTGTTGCCGACAGGGATCTTGTAGAAGCCGTCGGTCGAGAAGTACTGCCACAGGCGATCGAGGGCACCGTCGGTCGGCAGGTCGAGCAGCGGGCCGGGCAGCCCGATCTCGGCGCGCGCGGGCTGGGGCACGACGGGATGGCCGAGGTGCCCCGCGCCTTCGCCGACGAGGCCGATGACAGCACGGCCCCGAGCAGCGCGGGCACGGCGCGCAGCCGGTGGCGCCTCGCCCAAGGCCCGATCGCGTCGGACGAGCACCTGCGCGCCCGCTGCCGGCGAGCAGCGCGAAGAAGAGCGTGCCCAGGGTGAAGATCCGCCCCGGCACGCGCACGCCGTCCCAGCCGGGGGCGAAGTCGTACAGCAGCCGGTAGGGGTAGCCCGCCCCGGTCAGCCCCAGGCCGAGCGCGAGGATCGAGCAGGTGAGCGCCCCGAGGCCAGGCCGATGCGCAGGCCCGCGTGTAGGGAACCGCGCTCCCGGGGGCCTCGCTCTCGTCAGGGGGCGCTCCGCTGCCACCGGACCCATTCGCCGCCGGGCGGTTCGTCCGAGCCCGGTGCGCCGCGGACCGCCCAGCCCGGCAGGCCGATCAGCGCGAGCACGAGGATCAGGCCGCCGGGGAAGAAGACGTCCTCGTTCTTGGAGTGGACTGTTCGCGCGCGCGCCGGCGGTGACGCTGCCCCAGACGCGGTTCTCCGAGGATGCGGCCAGGAGGGCGGCGGGTCCGGAGGAGTAGTTCTTGACTTCCTTGATCGTGCGCCTCGCGGTCGGGTAGACGTGGGCGACCTGCAGGTAGGGGCGCGCCTGGTAGATGGCGACGACGCCCAGCACCGCGATGCCGATGCAGGTCACGGCCAGCAGGCGGCGGGGGATCAGCGGCCCGCGCGCCCGCCGCGACCCGTGCGCGGCGGCGTGGCGAGCGGCCTCCTCGGTGCCTCGCCGGCGGCTCCGCGGGGCCTTGCACGGTCTCGCCCGCAACGCGCGCCGGGCGCAGGCGGCCACGCCACCAGCTCCACAGCGCGAGCAGCGCGAGGACGGCGAGCAGGTAGCTGTACTGCAGGCCCGAGCGTGAAGCCGAGGCTGATCTGCCAGGCGGACACGAGCCAGCCGGCGAGCACGAGCCCGCGCGAGCCCCGCCGGTAGCCGCGCAGCAGCAGGAACAGCGCCAGCGGGATGCCGCCGGAGGAGATCACGTGCAGGTGGCCGGCCTCGGTCACGCGGTAGGGCGCGTAGGCGAACGCCGCGCCGGCGGCGGCGCCGGCGAGGCGGCCAGACCCGAGCTCGCGCGCGAGCAGGTAGGCGCCGACGAAGCACAGCGACCAGGCGAACAGGAACAGCAGGTTGTAGCGGACGAGCGCGGCCACGGTGCCCGAGCCGAAGAAGGCGGCCGGCCCGTAGCCGAGCAGCGAGTCCGAGAAGGCGAGGCTGAGCGGGTGCGGGTAGAAGGCGTTGGAGTTGAACAGGTGCAGCGGGTCGTGGAGCATCGCGTGCCCGACCCAGGCGATCTGCCAGGCTGTGCGCACCGGGTCGCCGAGGTCGGGTGCGATGCGGCTGGGCAGGTGCAGCACGAGCGGCCAGCTCGTGATCACGGCCAGCGCGATCCCGGCGAGGACGACCCACAGCGAGCTCGGCGCGCGTGAACGCGGGGGAGGGCGCCCAGCGAGCCGGACCGCCCGCCGATCGGCCTCGCTCGCGCCGCCCGGCCCGGGGCGCTCCTGGGTCGACTGGCGGGCGCCGGCGCCCGACTGCCGCGTCGCGCCCGTGCGCCGGCGGCTCGGGCTCGGCCGGCTCGGGCGGATCCGGGTGGCGTGCGCGAAGGGCTGGGGACGCCGGTGCTCATCGTGTGCTCGTGTTCGGGACCGCGCGGATCGGCGCAGCATACGGGAGCCGCCTGCGACATAACGGCGCATGCGGCGGCTGCGCCCTTGTGCCATGTCGGGGCTTTTGATTTGCGTCACACTGGCGCGGATGAAGGTTCTCGTGGTTGGAGCCGGCGGCGTGGGGGCGGCGTTCGCGGCGATCGCGCAGCGCCGGCCGGCGTTCGAGCGGGTGGTGCTGGCCGACGTCGCGCCCGAGCGCGTCCGCTCGGTCGTGGCCGGCCTCGGCGAGCCGGGGCGCTTCGCCGCCGAGCGCGTCGATGCCTCCGACCAGGAGGACCTCGTGGAGCTGATCGGCCGCGTTCGGCCCGATGCGGTGCTGAACGCCTGCGATCCGCGCTTCAACGAGCCGATCTTCGGAGCCGCGTTCGAGGCGAAGGTCACCTACCTCGACATGGCGATGACGCTCTCCCATCCCCATCCCGAGCGCCCCTACGAGCTGCCGGGGACGATGCTCGGCGAACGCCAGCTGGCCCGGCACGAGGAGTGGGAGCAGGCCGGGCTGCTCGCGCTCGTGGGGATCGGCGTCGAGCCGGGCCTGTCGGACGTGTTCGCCGCCTACGCCGCCCAGGAGCTGTTCTCGAGCGTGAACGAGGTCGGCGTGCGCGACGGCGCCGACCTCGTCGTCGAGGGCTATGACTTCGCGCCCACGTTCTCGATCTGGACGACGATCGAGGAGTGCCTGAACCCGCCGCTGGTGTGGGAGCGCGAGCGCGGCTTCTTCACGACCCCGCCGTTCTCCGAGCCCGAGGTGTTCGAGTTCCCGGAGGGAATCGGCAAGGTGCAGTGCGTGAACGTCGAGCACGAGGAGGTGGTGCTGATTCCCCGCTGGGTGCAGTGCGAGCGGGTGACGTTCAAGTACGGGCTCGGCGAGGAGTTCATCGAGGTGCTGCGCACGCTGCACAAGCTGGGCCTGGACTCGACCGAGCCGGTCTCGGTGCGCGGCGTGAAGGTGGCGCCCCGCGACGTGGTCGCCGCCACGCTGCCCGATCCGGCGACGCTGGGCGAGCGGATGACGGGCCGCACCTGCGCGGGCACGTGGGTGACGGGTACGGGAACCGACTCCCAGCCCCGCTCGACCTACCTCTACCACATCGTGGACAACGAGCACACGATGCGCGAGTACGGAAGCCAGGCGGTCGTGTGGCAGACGGCGATCAACCCGGTGGTCGCGCTGGAGCTGCTCGACGAGGGCGCCTGGAAGGGCGCGGGCGTGCTCGGCCCGGAGGCGTTCCCGCCGAAGCCGTTCCTGGAGCGCCTGGCCGAGCTGGGCTCACCGCACGGCCAGATGGAGCTCGCGCCTCAGAAGTCCACTGCGGCCGGGACAGGCCCGGTCGGCGGCGGCTGCTCGAGCAGGCCCGGCGGGGCCGTTTCCGTCTTGCGCGCGAAGAAGTCACGGAAGAACGGACGCGAGATGAGCATGATGATCGCCCCGAGGATCATGCCGCCGATGCCGAACCAGATCGGCAGGGTGATGCCGAGGATCGGCTTTGACGAGACGTTTTCCGCGTGGCCGTAGTAGATCGCCGCCTTGACCCCGATCCCGAACAGCATCAGCCCGCCGATCATCGGTCCGAGGCCCAGCAGCAGGAAGTTGCGCAGCGCTTTCCCTCAGGTCGTGGCGGTAGTAGAAGCCGCAGGCGACGCCCGTGAAGCCGTAGTAGAAGCAGATCGGGAAGCCGATCGCAAGTGAGCGAGTCTTCGAGCACGCTCGAGGAGAGCAGCAGCAGGGCGACGGTGATGGCGATCGACGAGCGCGCCGAAGCCGAGCGTCGAGACGGTGGGGGTCAGGTAGCGTTTGTGAACGCGGGAGAGGAGGCTCGTGACGGCTTTCCAGTGCGCCATCGACAGCGTCGTGCGCGCGGTCGGCAGGATCGTCGTCTGCGTCGAGGCCGAGGCAGAGGTGAGCACCGCGATGATCAGCAGCTTGTTCGAGCGTGCCGCCGAGCACCCCCGTTCCGAGCGCGTTCAGCACGTCTTCCTGGTTGGCTTCGTTGGTGAGGAAGGCGGTGCCGTGGAAGGACTGGGCGGCGGCCGAGACGACGACGTAGATAAGCACGAGCAGGATCGTGGAGACGACCG
The DNA here is from genome assembly GCA_963767655.1 of uncultured Solirubrobacteraceae bacterium. GTDB lineage: Bacteria > Actinomycetota > Thermoleophilia > Solirubrobacterales > Solirubrobacteraceae > Palsa-744. Next base: position 68,904 of record CAVYET010000004.1, read on the forward strand.
CCGCCTTGCCCGGGCCCTCGGCCGGGTCCTCGGACTCCTCGTTGACCGCGACCCCGGAATCCCACCCCCAGTAGATGAACACCGCGAGCAGCAGCGCGACGACCAGGTCGCTGAAGTTCATCGCGAAGGGGTTGATCCAGGACAGCGACGGCTTGATCGAGCCGGCCGGAGGATGGCTGCCGTAGACCTTGACGAAGGCGACCACCGCGAACAGCCCGAGGATGAACATCTCGGCGCCGAGCAGCACCTGCTGGATGCGCGCGGAGAGCTCGATGCCGCGGTAGCAGATCCAGGTCATGATCGCGATCCACAGGACCGCGGCGATGATGATGGCCGCTTTGGATTCGCCGAGTTCGGTGAAGCCGAACAGCTTGAAGGTGTAGATGGCCGCGATGTCCGACAGCGAGGCCATCACGATCAGGTCGGCGAGGAAGATCGCCCAGCCGTTCAGCCAGCCCGTCGACGGACCGAACGTGCGTGTCAGTCCACGCGAACGTCGTACCCGCGTCGGGGTCGGCGCGGTTGAAGTATTTGTAGGCCGAGGCGACCAGCAGCATCGGCAGGAACGCCACGAGCATCACCGCCGGGGCGTGCACGCCGACGCCCTTGACCGCGACGATGAAGCCGAGCGTCGCCGCCAGCGAGTAGGCGGGCGCGGTCGAGGCGACGCCGATGACGATGTTCGAGAGGTAGCCGATGGCGCCCTTTTTCAGGCCCTTGTTCTCCACCTGTCCGTGGCGGGGCCCCCGGATGCGGACTGGGCTGCCGGTGCGGCGACGCTGTCGATGGCCATCGAGGCTCCTCTTCCGTGATCTGACAAAGCGGTCTGGCCTCGTCGTGACAAAAGTTACGTCGCCGAGCGGCGGACGCCAAGGGGCGGGATCCCCAAAACGCGCCGGTCGCGCTTGTACATCGCGTACAATCGGCGGACGACGACGTTGACCAGCGCGGCGCCTTGAGGCTCCATGCTTCGACGCGAGTAGCGTTGTCCTGCAGTGTCTAGTTGACTACGGGAAATTGCGGGTCGTCGATGTCCAGTGATCTTCAAGAGCAGGCCAAGCGCCATCTGTGGATGCACTTCACGCGCATGGGCGCCTACGAGGAGGGCGCCGAGGTGCCGGTGATCGTGCAGGGGCGACGGGTGCTACGTCTACGACGAGCACGGCAAGCGCTACCTCGACGGCCTGTCGGCGCTGTACTGCGTGAACATCGGTCACGGGCGCGCCGAGCTCGGCGAGGCCGCCGCCAGGCAGGCGCGGAGCTCGGCTTCTACACCAACTGGAGCTACGCGCATCCGCGCTCGATCGAGCTGGCCGCGCGCATCGCCGAGCTCGCGCCGGGGAACCTGAACCGCGTGTTCTTCACCTCCGGCGGCTCCGAGTCGGTCGAGTCGGCGTGGAAGCTCGCCAAGTCCTACTCACCTCGCGCGGGGCGAGCCGCGAGCGCCACAAGATCATCTCCCGCTTCCTGGCCTACCACGGGACCTCGATGGGCGCGCTCACCGCCACCGGCCTGCCGGCGCTGCGCGAACCGTTCGAGCCGCTGACGCCGGGGGGCCGGCACGCGGCCAACACCAACTCCTACCGCTGGAAAGAGGAACGCGATCCGCTGTGGGCGGCGGACTCGATCGAGGAGGCGATCCTGTTCGAGGGGCCGGCGACCGTGGCCGCCGTGATCCTCGAGCCGGTGCAGAACGGCGGCGGCTGCTTCGTGCCCCAGGACGGCTACTTCGAGCGCGTGCGCGAGATCTGCGACCGCCACGGGGTGCTGCTGATCTCCGATGAGGTGATCTGCTCGTGGGGGCGCATCGGCCACATGGTTCGGCAGCGAACGCTACGACTATCTGCCGGACATGATCACCACCGCGAAGGGCATCACCTCCGCCTATGCGCCGATGGGCGCGGTGATCGCCGGCGATCACATCGCCGAGCCGTTCCTGCACGGCAAGGCGATCTTCAACCACGGCTTCACCTTCGGCGGGCACCCGATCGCGTGCGCGACGGCGCTGGCGAACATCGACGTGATCGAGCGCGAGGGCCTGTGCGAGCACGTCCTCGAGAACGAAGGCCGCCTGCGCGCGATGCTCGAGAGCCTGCGCGATCTGCCGATCGTCGGCGACGTGCGCGGCGCCGGCTACTTCCAGGCGATCGAGCTCGTCAAGGACCAGGAGACCAAGGAGACGTTCAGCCACGAGGAGGCCGAGGAGCTGCTGCGCGGCTTTCTCTCGGGCGAGCTCTACCGGCGCGGGCTGATCTGCCGGACCGACGACCGCGGCGATCCGATCGTGCAGCTCTCGCCGCCGCTGATCGCCGGGGAGGAGCAGTTCGAGGAGATCGAGGCGATCCTTCGCCCGGTGCTGAGCGAGGCGTCCGAGCGGGTGGAGCGATGGAGCTCACTGTCGAGAGCCTGATCGCCGAGCTGGGGCTGGAGCTGGCCAGCGGCCACGAGTCGGCGAAGACGCACGTTCGCTGGGTGCACAGCACCGAGCTGCCCGATCCGACGCCTTGGCTGCGCGGCGGCGAGCTGCTGCTGACGACCGGCATGCAGCTGGATACGGCCTCCAAGTCCCAGCGCGAGCTGATCGAGCGGCTGGCCGACCACGAGATCGCGGGCCTCGGCTTCGGCACCGGCTTCAGGCACAAGCGGCTGCCGGCGGCGCTGCTGGCCGCGGCGCGCAAGCGCTCGTTCCCCGTGTTCGAGGTTCCCTACGAGCTGCCCTTCATCGCGATCACCGAGCGCGCCTTCGCGCAGCTGCTGGACGAGCGCTACGAAATGCTGCAGCGCAACATGGCCGGCGACGTGCTGGCCGAGGCGCTGACCGGGCATCTGTATCCGGAGGAGCTGCAGGCCCGGCTGCAGCCGTTCGGGATCGGCGAGCAGGCGGCGGTGTTGGCCTTCTCGCTCGAGGACCCCGCCGGGGCGGCGGCGATGCTTGAACGGATCCTCGAACGCGAGCGGGTGCGCTGCCTCGTGGCGATCCGTGCAGGGCTCCTGTGTGCGGTCGTCGACGCCGGCGGCCTCGACCCGATCGAGCTGGCGCGCAGGGTCCGCGGGGAGCTGATCGCTCGCTTCGGCCGCGTGCGCGCCGCCGCCAGTCGGGCCGCTCCGACGCAGTCGCTGCGGCTGAGCTTCCACGAGGCGCGCTGCGCGCTCGAGGCCGTGCGACTGCAGAACGGGAACGCGCCGGAGGTGGCCTCCCACGCGGACCTCGGCGCCTTTCAGCTGCTGCTGTCTCTGCAGGACGACGACGCGCTGCTCTCCTACTGCCGCGGCGTGCTCGGCCCGGTCGAACAGGGGGAGGGCGAGTACGGCGAGGAGCTGCTGCGCTCGCTGGACGTGTTCATCGAGCACAACGGTCACTGGGAGAGGGCCGCGAAGGCGCTGTACTGCCACCGCCACACGCTGCGCTACCGCATCCGCCGCGTCGAGCAGCTGACGGGCCGCGATTTCTCCAACGCCCGCGATCGCATCGAGTTCTGGCTGGCGCTGCGCGGCAGGGAGCTGGCCCGATGAGGATCGGGGTTCCCAGCGAGATCAAGCCGGACGAGTACCGCGTGGCGATCACCCCTGCGGGGGTCAGGGAGCTGAGCGCGCGCGGGCACGAGGTGCTGGTCCAGGCGGGCGCCGGCGAGGGCAGCGCGATGGCCGATGAGCAGTTCCAGGCACAGGGCGCGCGGATCGTCGCCGACGCCCAGACGCTGTTCGCGCAGGCCGAGCTCGTGCTGAAGGTCAAGGAGCCCCAGGCCGCCGAGGTGCAGATGCTGCGCGCCGGGCAGACGCTCTTCACCTACCTGCACCTCGCCGCCGAGCCCGAGCTCGCGCGGGGGCTGCAGGAGTCCGGCGCCACCTGCATCGCGTATGAGACCGTCGAGGACGCTCAGGGCCGGCTGCCGCTGCTGGCGCCGATGAGCGAGGTGGCCGGCAAGATCGCCACCCAGGCCGGCGCGTTCATGCTGGAGAAGCCGCTCGGGGGCCGGGGCATCCTGCTCGGCGGCGTGCCCGGCGTGGCCGCGGCCACGGTGCTCGTGATCGGCGGCGGCGTGGTCGGCATGAACGCCGCCTTCATCGCGATCGGCATGCAGGCCGACGTGTTCGTGTTCGACCGCTCGATCGACCGTCTGCGCGAGCTGGAAGTCGCGTTCGCCGGGCGTGCCTCGACCGTCTATTCCTCGACGCTCGCGATCGAGGAGATGCTGCCGCTCGCGGATCTGGTGATCGGCGCGGTGCTGCTGCACGGTGGCCGCGCGCCGCATGTGGTGACGCGCGAGCAGCTGGCGCTGATGCGCCGGCATGCCGTGCTGGTGGACGTGTCGATCGACCAGGGCGGATGTTTTGAGACCTCGCGCCCCACCACCCATTCGCAGCCCACCTTCGAGGTGGATGAGATAACCCACTACTGCGTGACGAACATGCCGGGAGCGGTGCCGATCACCTCGACCTACGCCCTCACGAATGCCACGCTGCCCTACGTGATCGAGCTGGCCGAGCACGGCGTCGCGCAGGCGATGGACCGCGATCGCGCCCTGCGGCTGGGGTTGAACGTGCAGGACGGGAAGATCATGCACCCGACCGTCGCGGAGGCGCTCGGCGCCCTCGCGTCGCCGATTGTGACGGTGTGAGAGAAGTGCCGAGAGACAGCTATCCAGCGGCCCACTGCAGGAGGACGGCCGATATGTCGACCCAAGTAGACGTCCTTGCCAACTTCATCGACGGTGAGCGTTTCTCCTCGAGCGGCGAGAGCGAACCGATGCTCAACCCGGCCACGGGCGAGGAGCTGGCTCGCGCCCCGATCGCCGGGCAGGAGGTCCTCGAGCGTGCCGTGGCGGCGGCGCGGCGCGCGTTCGACGGCTGGTCTCAGGCGCCCTGCGCCCAGCGTGCGCAGGCGCTGCTGGCGCTGGCGGGCAGGGTCGAGGAGCACGGCTCGGAGATCGCCCGCTTGGAGGCGCTGAACGCGGGCAAGCCGCTCGCCGCCGTGGAGAGCGACGAGATCCCGGTGATGGTCGACAACCTCCGCTTCTTCGCAGGCGCGGCGCGCTGTCTGGAGGGTCGCGCGGCGGGCGAGTACATGGAGGGCTACACCTCCTTCACGCGCCGCGAGCCTGTAGGCGTGGTGGGGCAGATCACGCCGTGGAACTACCCGCTGATGATGGCGATCTGGAAGATCGGCCCGGCGCTCGCCGCAGGCAACACGATCGTGCTGAAGCCGGCGGAGACCACGCCCATCACCACGCTGCGCCTCGCCGAGCTGGCCGCCGACATCCTGCCGAGGGGCGTGCTGAACGTGCTCACCGGTCCGGGCCAGCCGACCGGACAGGCGCTGATCAGCCATCCCGACGTGGACATGGTCTCGCTGACCGGCTCGGTGCAGACGGGCAAGCACATCGCGCGCAGCGCGGCCGAGACAGCCTCAAGCGCGTTCACCTGGAGCTCGGCGGCAAGGCGCCGGTGGTGGTCTTCGACGACGTGGGCCTGGAGACGGCGCTCGAGACGATCGCCGCCACCGGCTACTACAACGCCGGCCAGGACTGCACTGCGGCCACGCGCGTGCTGGCTCACGGGAAGGTCTATGACGACGTCGTCTCCGGCCTGGCCGGGCAGGCGCAGGGCCTGCGCATCGGGGACACGCTCGCGCCCGAGACGACGCTTGGGCCGGTCAACTCCGCCCGACAGCGCGAGCGCGTGGAGGGATTCCTCGCAGCGCAGGCCCGAGCACGCGGAGATCGTGACCGGGGGCAACGAGCCCGAGCGGCCCGGCTTCTACCTCGAGCCGACGGTCGTCGCCGGTCTGCGCCAGGACGACGAGATGATCCAGCAGGAGATATTCGGCCCGGTGATCACGGTGCAGCCATTCACCGACGAGGAGCAGGCGATCACGTGGGCGAACGCGACCCGCTACGGGCTGGCCTCCTCGGTGTGGACGCGCGACGTGGGCCGAGCGCTGCGCGTGTCCAGGGCGCTGCGGTTCGGGTGCGTGTGGATCAACGACCACATCCCGCTCGTCTCCGAGATGCCCCACGGGGGCTTCAAGGAGTCCGGCTACGGCAAGGATCTGAGCGTGTACTCACTCGAGGACTACACGGTCGTCAAGCACGTGATGGCCAGCCTCTCCTAGGATGCCGCCATCCTCGCAACGCGGACCGCGGGCGCGCGGGCCGCAGGCGCATGTTCAGGAGTCGCCCGAAGCCCGCTCAGAGCGCGAGCTGCTGAGCAGGCATGATGTCCTGTGCGTGCGCGCGCCCAACTCCGGGCACCTGACCCTGTCGGGGACGAACACGTGGGTGGTGGGTCGCTCGCCGGCGTGGCTCGTCGATCCCGGACCGGCGCTTGCGGCGCACATCGAGCGGCTGCTGGCGGCGATCGACGCCCGCGGGGGGCTCGGCGGTGTGGTGCTGACCCACGACCATCCCGACCACTCCGAGGCCGTCGCGGCGCTGCGCGAGGCGCGCCCGGCGCCGCTGGCGGCCGGGCGCGGCGAGGCAGAGGTGACGCTCACCGACGGCACCCGCTTCGGACCCTTCCAGGCGGTCTCGACCCCGGGGCATGCCCGCGATCACTTCGCCATGATCGCCAACGGTGCCTGCTTCACGGGCGACGCGGTGCTGGGTGACGGAAGCGTCTTCATCAGCCCCTACCCCGGCTCCATGGCGGGCTACCTGGACGGTCTGCAGCGACTGCGCTCGCGTGAGGACTTCGACGTACTCTGCCCCGGTCACGGCAGGAGCGTGTGGGAGGCGCAGGCAAAGCTCGATGAGTACATCGCCCACCGCGTCGACCGCGAGCGCCGCCTGATCGCGGCGCTGGGCGAGGGCCGGCGCACGGTTGCCGATCTGCTGGATGCGGTCTGGTCGGAGGTGCCCGAGGGGCTGCGCCCGCTCGCCACCGTCACGCTCGCCGCCCATCTGGACAAGCTCGATGAAGTGGGCGAGGTGCCCGCGGAGGTGGAGCGTCCGGTCTTCGAGGATGGCCTCTTTTGAGCCCCACGGTGGCCGGCGCGGTGACGTGGAGGATGGACTCGCCGTTCCCGCCGATCGCCGACTACGGCTTCCTCTCGGACTGCCACACCGGGGCGCTGCTCGCCACGGACGGATCGATCGAGTGGATGTGCCTGCCCCACTTCGACTCACCGTCGGTGTTCGGCGCGCTGCTCGACCGTGGCGCGGGCAGTTGGCGGGTCGGCCCGTACGGCGTGTATGTGCCCGCCGGCTGGCGCTACATCCCCGGCACCAACCTGATCGAGACGACCTGGATGACCTCGCAGGGGTGGCTGCGTGTGATCGACGGGCTCACGGTCGGCGCGTGGCACGACAACCAGCGCGGCTCGAGCCACACGCGCCCGCCGACGGACTTCGACGCCGACCATTTGCTGGTGCGCGTTCTGGAGTGCATCCAGGGCCAGGTGCCGGTGGAGCTGGTGTGCGAGCCGATGCTCGACTACGGCGCAACCCCGGCTAGCTGGAGCGTGGTCGACACCGGCGAGGAGGGCGGCTACGCCCTGGATGCGGCCGGCGGCAGCAGCGCCTTTCGTCTGTTCAGCGACATGCGCATGGGCGTCGAGGGCAACCGCGTGCACGGCCGTCACACGATGGTCGAAGGGGAGAAGCGCTTCTGCGCGCTCTCCTGGACCGAGGAGCTGCGGGGCCCGCGCACGGTCGAGCAGGCCGAGGTGCACCTCGATGCCACCAGCCACTTCTGGCGCACCTGGCTGGCGGAAGGCAGCTACCCCGACCACCCGTGGCGCTATCACCTGCAGCGCTCGGCGCTCACGTTGAAGGGGCTTACGTTCATGCCGACGGGAGCGCTCCTCGCGGCGCCCACGACCTCGCTGCCCGAGACGCCGCGCGGCGAACGCAACTGGGACTACCGCTACTGCTGGATGCGCGACGCCTCCTTCGCGCTGTGGGGCCTGCACGCGCTGGCCCTCGACTGGGAGGCCGACGACTTCGTTCAGTACGTCGCCGACGCGGGCCGCAACGGGGACGGCTCGTTGCAGATCATGTACGGGATCAGGGGCGAGATGGACCTCGAGGAGTCCACGCTCGAGCACCTCAGCGGATACGAGGGAGCACGCCCGGTGCGGATCGGCAACGGTGCCTATGACCAGCGCCAGAACGACGTCTACGGCGCGGTGCTCGACTCGGTCTATCTGCACTCCAAGGCCCGCGATCACATACCCGAGCGGCTGTGGCCGGTGCTGTGCGATCAGGTGGAGTGCGCGGCCAGGGTGTGGCGGCAGCCCGACCAGGGCATCTGGGAGGCTCGCGGCGAACCCCACCACTACGTCTCCTCCAAGCTGATGTGCTGGGTGGCGATGGACCGCGGCGCGCGTCTGGCCGAACGGCGCGGCGATGAGAAGCGCAGCGAGCGCTGGCAGGCGCTCGCCGAAGAGGTGCGCGAGGAGATCCTCGAGCGCGGCGTCGACGGGCGCGGCGTCTTCCGCCAGCACTACGACACCGACGCGCTCGATGCCTCCAACCTGCTCGTCCTGCTGCTTCGCCTCCTCGCGCCGACAGACGAGCGCGTGCGCGCGACCGTGGCGGCGATCCGCGACGAGCTGACCGAGAACGGGCTCGTCCTTCGCTACCGCACCGACGAGACCGACGATGGCCAGCGCGGGGAGGAGGGTACCTTCCTGATCTGCTCCTTCTGGCTTGTCTCCGCGCTGTCGGAGATCGGCGAGCAGCGGGAGGCCGAGCACCTGTGCGAGCGCCTGCTCTCCTACAGCTCGCCCCTGGGGCTGTATGCCGAGGAGCTCGAGGCCTCCTCCGGGCGCCACCTGGGCAACTACCCGCAGGCATTCACCCATCTCGCGCTGATCAACGCGGTGACGCACGTGGTCGACGCCCAGCAGGCCAGGCACTGATCGCCCGGGGATCGGCGCCGATCAGTAGCCGGGATCGCCCGGGGATCGGCGGCGATCAGTAGCCGGGATCGCCCGGCAGCAGCACGCGGGCGACCTCGCCCTCGAGGTGCACCCTCGGCTCGACCGGCTCGACCTCCGTCGCGCGGGCGTGCGCGAGAAGCTCCGCCATCGAGGAGAAGGCGCTCAGCTGTTCGAGGTGCTTGATCGTCGGAAAGACCAGCTCCAGCTCGTTCGCGCGGTAGGCCTCGAGCGCGGCGGCGGGGGTGAACCAGCCGCAGTCGACGCACTCCTCGCCGTCGACCTGTGGCTCCTGGCCGGGTGGGAGGGAGGCGAGGAAGAAGTGGGTGTCATAGCGGGTTCGCACGACCGCGGGGGTGATCCAGCGCGAGAACTTGACCAGGGCGGCGGGATCCGCGACCGTGATCGCGGCCTCCTCGTGCAGCTCGCGTATCGCCGCCGCCCGGTGCGCATCATCGCCGAGACCCTCGCCCTCGTCGACAGCGCCGCCCGGGAACACCCATACACCGGCCATGAAACGCGCCTTCTCGGTGCGCCTGACCAGCAGCACCTCGAGGTCATCGGTGCCCTCACGCAGCAGGATGACCGTGGCCGCCTGCCGCGGGGCCGTCGCCGGGCCGGGGTTGTACTCCTCGCCGGACCCCGGCCGCAGATCGTCCTCTCGTTGGCCGATGCCGCCGTTGCTCATCCGTTGACCCTACCGGCGCGGGAGGGCGCCCGGTACTCTTTGGTGCCATGAGCACCTCGACCAAGACCCTTCAGCGCTGGATCTGCGAGTCCTGCGGATACATCTATGACCCCGAGGAGGGCGACCCCGACGGGGGCATCCCGGCGGGCACCGCCTTCGAGGACATCCCCGACACCTGGTTCTGCCCGGTGTGCGGAGCGCGCAAGCGCGACTTCACGCTCTACGAGGACTAGTCGCGGATCCGGCGGACGGGCGATGGCGCGTCCCGCCCCGAGCGAGGTGACCGACTGGGAGGCGCTGCTGGCGGTCGACCGCGACCACGTGTGGCACCCCTACGGCACGCTGCCCGCGGCGCGCGACGCGCTGCCGGTCGTCTCCGCACGGGGCGTTCGGCTGAGGCTCGCGGACGGGCGCGAGCTGATCGACGGCATGGCCTCGTGGTGGTGCGCGATCCACGGATACCGCCACGCCGCGCTGGACGCGGCGCTGCGCGAGCAGCTCGGGCAGATCGCGCACGTGATGTTCGGCGGGCTCACGCATGAGCCCGCCGTGCGCCTTGGTGAGCGGCTGCTGGCGATGGCTCCCGCGGGCCTGCAGGCGATCTTCTTCGCCGACTCCGGATCTGTCTCCGTCGAGGTCGCGATCAAGATGTGCCTGCAGTTCCAGCGCGCCGTGGGGCGCACCGGGCGCACGCGGCTGCTCACCGTCCGCGGCGGCTACCACGGGGACACGTTCGGCGCGATGTCGCTGTGCGATCCAGTCGGCGGGATGCACAGCCTGTTCACCGGCACGCTGGCGAGGCAGGTGTTCGCCGAGCGCCCCCCCGACGGCTTTGACGCGGGCTTGGACGAGCGCTGGGCGGCGCGCGTCGGCGAGCTGGTCGCGCGCCACTCCCACGAGCTCGCAGCGATCGTGCTCGAGCCCGTCGTCCAGGGCGCGGGCGGCATGCGCTTTCACTCCCCGGAGTGCGTCGCGCTGATGCGCACGCTGTGCGACGAGCACGGCCTGCTGCTGGTGCTCGATGAGATCGCGACCGGCTTCGGACGCACCGGTGAGATGTTCGCGTGCGAGCACGCGGGCGTGACGCCCGACGTGATGTGCGTCGGCAAGGCTCTGACCGGCGGCTATCTGACGCTCGCCGCGACGATGTGCACGCGCGAGGTCGCCGACGCCGTTTCGGGCGGCGAGGGCGGGGGACTGATGCACGGGCCGACCTTCATGGGCAACCCGCTCGCCTGCGCCGTCGCGCTGGCCTCGCTCGATCTGCTCGCCGACGGCGGCTGGCGCGAGCGCGTCAGGGGGATCGAGCGCGGGCTGCGCGCCGGCCTCGAGGTGGCGCGCGAGCTGCCGGGCGTTCAGGACGTGCGCGTGCTCGGCGCGATCGGCGTCGTGCAGATGCGCCGCGATATCGACATCACGGCCGCAACGGCCGCCGCCGTTGCGCGTGGCGTGTGGCTGCGCCCGTTCCGCGATCTCATCTACACGATGCCCGCCTACCTGCTGGGCGAGGAGGAGCTGGCCGCGCTCACCGGCGCGATGGTTGACGCCGCGCGCGCGTCGGCCTAGCCGCCGAGCCACCGTCGCCACGGCAGGCCCTCTCCGACGCGGGCCAGATCTCCTCGAGCTGGGCGCGCCACCGTTGCCAGCGTCTGGACCTCGACCGCGCCCAGGCGGGCGATCGTCTCCCGGTTTGAGAGCTGCATCTGCGACGGCGCCGCCGGCCACGGGGTGAGCACGACGGCGCGCACGTCGAGTCCTGCCGCGCGGGCGGCCTCGAGCGTCAGCAGCGTGTGGTTGATCGTGCCCAGCGCGGGGCGGGCGGCGATCAGGAGCCCCAGTCCGAGCGCGGCGGCGAGGTCCCGGACGGTGTAGTCGTTGCTCAGCGGCACGAGCAGCCCGCCGACGCCCTCGACGATCAGGATGTGCTCCTCCCCTGAGCCCTCGCGCGCCCCGGCGAGGAGCCTCGCCGGGTCGATGTCCTCGCCGGCGAGCGACGCGGCGAGGTGCGGGGAGACCGCCGGGCCGTAGCGCAGCGGCGCGACGAGCTCCGGGTCCATGCCGGCCGCTGTCGCGAGCAGCTCGTCGTCGCGCGGCCAGCGTCCGTGCGCGCCGATCTCGGCGGGCTCGTCGAGGCCGGTCAGCACGGGCTTGTATGCGCGCACGCGCTCGCCCTCGGCCGCCATGGCCGCGAGCAGCGCGGCGCTCAGGATGCTCTTGCCGACGCCGGTATCCGTGCCGGTGACGAACATCCCGCGCATGTCCGCATCGGCCTCCGTACGCTCGCGTCCAGGCGCGGGCTACGCGGCGCGCTGAACGGCGCCCTCGCGCTCGATGTCGAACGGCGCGCCGGACTGCTGGTCCATGACCTCGGGCCAGGCCTCCGCCGCGGTCTCCATGTGCTCGACGTCGAACGGAGCCTCCGACCGCGATCGCACGGCCGCTGCCAGGCGTGCCCGCCCCGGGTTGGGCCCGGTGTCGGGCGCCTCGCTCTCGACCCCCAGGCTGAAGGGATCGAGCTGCGGCTCTGAGCGCTCGTAGCTGGGGGCCGGCGGCTCGTGGTCGGGCGCCGGGAGCTCGAGGCCCGCGGACTGGCGCTGCGGGAGCGGCGGCCCGATCTCGGCGGGGTCCAGGCCGATCGCCTGGGCGGCCTCGCCGAGAACCCGCGCCGCCGTGCGCAGCTCGGCGGGCGTGTGGGAGGCCATCACGGTCAACCGCATGCGAGAGGTTCCGGCCGCGACGGTTGGCGGGCGGATCGCCTGCGCGAACACCCCGCGCTCGATCGCCTCCTGGCAGAGGCGCATCGTCGCGCGCTCCTCGCCCACGACGAGCGGCACGATGTGCAACCCACGCTCGGGCACGGGAAAGCCGGCGCCCGCCAGCTCGCGCCGCAGCAGCAGCGCGTTGGAGTTCAGGCGCCCCACGCGGTGGGGACGGTCCTGCAGCAGCTTCAGTGCAGCCAGCGCCGCGGCCACGGCGGGCGGCGAGGGCGCCGTCGAGAAGATCAGCGGGCGCGCCGTGTTGACGAGCAAGCGCACCGTCTGCGCGTCGGTGCACACGTACGCCCCATAGGAGCCGAGCGCCTTGCCGAGCGTGCCCACGATCACATCGAGCTCGCCCTGCAGCCCGGCCTCCGCGACCGCGCCGCGCCCGTCCGGTCCGAGCGCGCCGGTGGCGTGCGCCTCGTCGACGATCGTGCGCGCGCCGTAGGCGTGCGCCAGCTCGACGATCTCCTCGAGCGGTGCGAGATCGCCGTCCATGGAGAACACCGAGTCGGTCACGATCAGCCGTCCGCCCCGACCCTCTCGCCGGCTGCCGCTTCGGCGCAGGCTCCAGGCGAGGTGTTCGGCATCTGCATGCCGGTAGACGACGACCTCGGCACGACTCAGGCGACAGCCGTCGACGATCGAGGCGTGGTTGAGCTCGTCGGAGAAGATCGTGTCACCGGCGCCGGCCAGCGCGGCGAGGACGCCGGTGTTCGCGAGGTAGCCCGAGCCGAACAGCAGGCACGCCTCGCTGTGCTCGAATGCCGCCAGGCTCTCCTCCAGGCGGCGGTGGATGGTCATCGTGCCGGACACCAGCCGCGAGGCCCCCGCGCCGACGCCCCAGCGCATCGCCGCCTCCGCGGCCGCCTGCCGCACGCGCGGGTGGTCGGCGAGGCCGAGGTAGTTGTTCGAGCACAGCAGCAGCACCGGCTTGCCGTCCAGCAGCACGGTCGGTCCCTGCGGCCCGCTCACCATGCGCAGGCGGCGATCCAGCCCGCTGTGCTCGAGTTCCTGCAGGCGCTCGTCGATGTCGCTCATCGGACGGCCAGCTTGCGCTTGGCCTTGAAGCGCAGCTGCGTCGAGGGGTCCCACAGGCGCACGCTGAGCGTGTGCGGACCATCACCGTGCGCGGTGCCCGCGGCTCCTTCGTCGGCACCCACGCCGGCGGCCCTGTGCAGGTGCTCCTCCACCACGTCCGGCGTCTCCCCGCACAGCCACCCCGAGCGGTTGTCGGGCCGGGGGTTGGCGGCGTTGTCGGGCTGGCGCGCGACGTTCAGGCCGTGCTCGCGAAACATCGTACGGTCCTGCTCGGGCTCGGCACCGAGCGTGGTCAGGAAGTTGCCCATCATCACGCCGTTGAGCCCCGCCCTGACGGCGAGCGGCTGTAGCTCGCCGAGGTTCTCCACGCGCCCACCGCACAGCCGGAAGAGCGCCTCGGGCAGGATCAGGCGGAAGATCGCGATCCACTTCACCGCCTCCCACGGGTTGATCAGCTCGCGATCGCCGAACTTCGTCCCGGGACGGGGGTTGAGCAGGTTGATCGGAACGCTCGTGGGGTCGATGGCGGCCAGCTCGAACGCCATCTCCACGCGCTGCGCCCGCGACTCGCCGAGGTTCAGGATGCCGCCGACGCACGTCTCCAGGCCGGCCTCGCGCACGGCCTCGATGGTCCGCAGGCGGCCCTCGTAGCGCACGGTAGTGGTGACCTCGTCGTAGTAGCTGGATGCGGTCTCGACGTTGTGGTGCACCCGCTGCACGCCGGCCTCCCTGAGTGCCAGGGCACGCGCCGGCGACATGTGCCCGATCGAGGCGCAGCGCTTGAGGTTGGTGTGCTCAGCCACCAGGCGCACGCCCTGCAGGTACTTCTCGAAGTCGCGCTTGGACAGGCCCTGGCCCTGGGTGACCATGCAGAACCGGTGCGCTCCCGCGGCCTCAGCTGCGCGCGCGTGTTCGAGCACCTGCTCGGGCTCCATCAACGCATGCATCGGCGTGTCGGCCTCGGCAAAGCGTGACTGAGCGCAGAAGCCGCAGTCCTCGGCGCAGCCGCCGGACTTGGCGTTGACCAGTGAGCACATGTCGGTGGAGTCGGCAAAGCGCTCCACGCGGGCCTCCCACGCGCGCTGCACGAGCGCCTCGATCTCCCCGTGGTCCTCCAGCTCCCCCAGGCGCAACGCCTCATCGGGCGTGATCAGCGGTGCCATCACCGGGCACGTTACGTGGCGTGGCGGACGGCTGGCGGGCCTCGCCCGGGCGCCGGGGAGGGGGCGCCGGGAGCCGGGCGCCGGGAGCGGGCGCGCCTGCGCCCGGCTGCCGGGCGCGTGCTGTCACTTCCCGCGCCAGTTGGCGGGGCGCCGCTCTGCGAACGCGCGCATCCCCTCGCGCATGTCCTGCGAGGCGAAGCTGGCGCGGCGCAGCTCGATCAGCTCCTGCTCGATCTCCTCCGGCAGCCGGCCCTCGGCTGCCAGCAGCGACGCGATCACGCGCTTGTTGCCCCGCTGGGACAGCGGTGCATTGCCGGCGAGCTCGAGCGCGAGCTCGAGTGCGAGCGCCTCGAGCTGCTCGGCGCCCGCGAGGTGGTTGACGAGCCCCCAGTCCAGCGCGGTGGCGGCGTCGATGTTGCGCCCGAGCAGAAACAGCTCGCGGGTGCGCGGGGCGCCGATCGCATCGAGAAAGCGCCGCAGGCCGGTGTGCGAGTAGACCAGTCCGAGCTTTGCCGGCGGCATGCCGAGCTTGATGTCCCGCCGTGCGATGCGCAAGTCGCAGGCCAGCGCCAGCTCGAGGCCCCCTCCTATCGTCGGACCGGGCAGAGCCGCGAGCGTGGGGAAGGGGAACGCCGCCAGCGCATCGATCGCTTCGGTGAACGGGTGCGCGACGAGCCGCTCGGCCTGCTCCTCAAACCCCTCCTCGGGCATCTCGCCGATGTCATAGCCCGCCGAGAACATGCCGTGCGTGCCCGTGATCATGAGGCAGCGGGCGCGACTTTCGGGGGCGAGCTCCGCCAGCGTGGCGGTGATCGCGTTCAGCAGCGGGTGGTCGAGCGCATTGCGCTTGGCCGGGTTTGAGATCGTCAGGCGAACGACCGCATCGGCCGGCTCGTCGATCAGCAGCTTGCCGTCGGCGAGCTCCCGTGTGCGGGCCTCGGCCACGGCCTACTCCAGCACGACGAGCGTGTCACCCTCGCTGACCGCCTGTCCCTCCTCACAGCGGATCTCGGCGACCGTGCCCTCGTCTTCGGCCTCGACCGGCATCTCCATCTTCATCGACTCGAGGATGGCCACTGTATCGCCCTCCTCGATCCGGTCCCCCACGGCGCACTCTATTTTCCAAACCGTGCCCGTGATGTGGGCCTGCACGTCAGTCATGCGCCAGACAATAGCCTCCCGTGCCGACCCACCGACCGGCGACCCAATGCACACCAGCTCCCTTACCTCTGACGAGAGCGGGCGCACCGCGCCCGCCGGCGCCCCCACCGTAATCGTCGCGGCCCATGAGGAGGCCGACCGGATCGGCGCGACGCTTGCGGCCCTCGCGCGCGCCTTCCCCGCGGCGCGCGTGTTCCTCGCCGACGACGGCTCGCGCGACGCGACAGGAGAAATAGCGCGAGCGGCCGGCGCGGCGGTGGTGCGCAGCGAACGCGCCGTCGGCAAGGGCCAGGCGATGACGGCCGCCGCGCGCCAGGCGCTTGAGCGCGCGGGCGCCGGGCCGGTCTACCTGCTCTGCGATGGCGACCTGGCCGAGTCCGCCTCGCGGCTCGGGCCGCTCGTGAGCGCCGTCGCGGAGGGGCAGGCCGACGTCGCCGTCGCGGTCTTCGCCCGCCGCGTCGGCGGTGGCTTCGGCCTCGCGCTCTCCTTCGCGCGCTGGGCGATCCGCCGCCGATGCGGCCTGAGCACGCGCGCACCCATCTCCGGACAGCGCGCCCTGAGCGCGCAGGCCCTGCGAGATGCGCTGCCGTTCGCGGACGGCTTCGGCATGGAGCTCGGCATGACGATCGATGCCGTGCGCGCCGGCCATCGCGTGCGCGAGATCGAGCTCGATCTCTCTCATCGGGCGAGCGCCCGCACGCCGTCGGGCTTCGCTCACCGGGCCCGCCAGCTCGTGGACTTCGCGCGCGCCTACTCCGCCCGAGCCTGACGCGCGGCAGTTAGGCTGCAACGGGTGATCCTCGCCATCGACCAGGGGACGACGGGCAGCAGGTGCGTCGTGTTCGACGATCGCGCCGAGCCGATCGGCTCGGCCTACCGGGAGATCACCCAGTCATTTCCGCAGCCCGGCTGGGTGGAGCACGATGCGCACGAGATCTGGGAGGCGACGCACGCCGTCGCCGGCGAGGCGCTGAGCGATGCCGGCGTGCGCGAGGGCGAGCTGACCGCGGTGGGGATCACCAATCAGCGCGAGACCGTCTGCGTGTGGGATCCGAGCACGGGCGAGCCCCTGCACAAGGCCATCGTCTGGCAGGACCGGCGCACGGCTGCACGCTGCGATGAGCTGCGGGCGGCCGGAAACGAGGCGCTCGTGCGCGCCCGCACCGGTCTCGTGCTCGACCCCTACTTCTCCGCCACCAAGATCCAGTGGCTGCTCGAGCACGTCGATGGCCTGCGCGAGCGCGCCGCGAACGGGGGGGCGCTGTTCGGAACGGTCGACTCCTGGCTTCTATTCAAGCTCACCGGCCGGCATGTGACCGACCCGTCCAACGCGTCGCGAACGATGCTCTACGACATCGCCGCCGGCTGCTGGGATGAGGAGCTGCTGGAGCTCTTCGGCGTGCCCGAGCGCGCGCTTGCGCTCGTGGAGCCCAGCGCCGGCAGCCTGGGCGAGACCCGCCCCGAGGCGCTCCACGGCCACGCCGTTCCGGTCGCCGGCGTCGCCGGCGACCAGCAGGCGGCTCTGTTCGGGCAGGCGTGCGTCGATCCGGGCATGGGCAAGAACACCTACGGAACCGGCTCCTTCGCGCTTCTCAATGCCGGCTTTGCCGCGCCCGCGCCCCCGCACGGCCTCCTCTCGACCGTCGCCTGGCGCATCGGCGAGTCGCGGACATACGCCCTGGAGGCGTCGATCTTCGTCACCGGCGCCGCGGTGCAGTGGCTGCGCGACGGCCTGCAGATCATCGACCGGGCCGAGCAGTCGGAGTCGCTCGCCGCCTCGCTGAAGAGCAACGACGGCGTCTATTTCGTTCCCGCTCTCACCGGGCTGGGCTCGCCACACTGGGACCCCTACGCGCGCGGAACGATCGTCGGCCTCACCAGGGGCGCTTCTCGCGCGCACCTCGCCCGCGCGACGCTCGAGGCGATCGCCTACCAGACGCTCGATGCGGTCCGCGCGATGGAGGCCGCGTCCGCGCAGCCGCTGAGCGAGCTGCGCGCCGACGGCGGCGCCAGCGCGAACGGCTGGCTGATGCAGTTCCAGGCCGACGTGCTCGGCGTCCCGGTGGTGGTGCCCGAGATCGCCGAAACCACGGTCCTCGGGGCGGCCTATCTGGCCGGCGTCGGCGTCGGCATGTGGACCGTCAGCGACGTGCGCGAGGCCTGGCGCGAGCGCCGGCGCTTCGAGCCCCGGATGAGCGAGGATGAGCGCGCAGGCCTGCTGGCCGGCTGGAACGGCGCCCTGCGGCGCGCGCGCAGCGACGCGTGAGCGGGCGATCGCGCAACTGCGCGTAACCTTGCGTCCTCCAAGACGTAGAGCGCTCAGATGAACGAACATGATCTGGTACCGATGCGCGAGCAGGTCTACGTGGACCACCGGCCGAAGGAGTACTTCGATTGGTTCCACGAGCACGCTCGCACGCACGAACCCAACTGGGTCTACGAGGCCACGCGCGTCGTCACATCCGTGTATGCCTACACGTTCCTGCGGGCGCGCGGCATCTCGACCGAGAAGGTCCCCGGCTCGGGCCCCGTGATCCTCGCGCCCAACCACTTCTCGTTCATGGACCACTTCCTGATGGGCTGCTACATCCGGCGCAAGGTCCGCTTCATGGCCAAGTCGCAGCTCTTCAAAGCACCGATGCAGTGGATCTACAGGAAGGGCGGCGTCTTCCCGGTACGGCGCGGCGCGCGCGACGAGGAGATGTTCATCACCGCCCAGACGATCCTCGAGCAGGGCGGCGCGATCACGATGTACTGCGAGGGCGGCCGCTCGCGCACCGGCAAAATCGCCGAGCAGGCGAAGCGGGGGATCGGACGCCTTGCACTCGAGACCGGGGCACCGGTGGTCCCGATCGCCATCCACGGCTCCTCGCGCGTGCGCAACTGGAAGCGGCTGCAGTTCCCGAAGGTGACGATCCAGTACGGCGACCCGCTGCGCTGGGAGCCGATCGAGCACCCCACGCGTGAGCAGCAGCAGGCCGTTGCCGACCGAGTCCTCCTGGAGATCCGCCGGCTGTACGCGGGCCTCGAGGAGCGCGGCCGCCGAGGGGTGCTGAGGGACGTGCGCGAGCAGCGCCGCATCGAGCGTCGCACGCGGCGCCGGCCGAGCGCGGCGCCGGCCTGAGGCCACGCGGCGCCGGCCTGAGGCCCCGACCGGCGCGCGAGTCTCGAGCAGTGTCGTGAGCGTTCCATATGGTTGGCCCCGCCGGGATCACAAACGAGGCTGGAGGGAGCGACATGGGCCATTCCCTGAGCGTGGGCGCGATCATCCGCCGCACCTTCGACATCTACTTCGACCAGGCGCCGGTGCTGCTGCCCGCTGCGGCCGTCGTGTTCGTGTTCACGGGGATCCTGACGACGCTTCTGATCGGCGCCGCTCCGGCGCTCGGCCTGCTTGCCCTCGTCATCGCGCTCGCGGCCACGACGCTGTTCACGGGCATGATCGTCGAGTTGGTCGCCGACGTGCAGGACGGACGACGGGACGCCACCGTCGGCCAGCTGCTGCGCGCCGTCGGGCCGGTGTTCGGCAAGCTGATCCTGATCGGCGTCGTTGCCGGCGTGGGGATCGCGATCGGGTTCCTGCTGATCATCGTGCCGGGACTCATCCTGCTGACGATCTGGTCGGTGGTCGCCCCGGTGGTCGTCCTTGAGCGCCCCCCGGCCTGAAGGCGCTCGGGCGAAGCCGAGAGCTCGTGCGCGGCCACGGCTGGCAGGTCTTCGGGGTGATCGCGGCGATGGTCATCGGCGTGGGCATCCTCGCCGCTGTGCTCGAGGGGCTCGGCAACTCGCTGGGAACGGGCGCGGGGCTGGTGGTGACGGTCGTGGTCCAGATCCTGACGGCGCCGCTGTCGGCGCTGGCGGCATCAGTGCTCTACTTCGAGCTGCGCGACGCGGCGACCGGCGCACCTGCGCAGACCGCCGCCCTCCCCACGCCCTGAACGCCGGGCGGTCACCGACCCGCCGGTCACCCGCCGGTCACCGACCCTCCGGTCACCCGCCGGGCAACGGTCCGCATGGCACCGGTCCGCAGATCGCCCGCCGGGCGGCCGTTCAGCCGCTCATGCCGCCGAACATGCCCCCGGTGATGTGCAGCGTCTGGCCGTGGACGTAGTTGGACCACGGCGAGCACAGGAAGAACACCCCGCCGGCTGCCTCTTCGGGAGTGGCCGGGCGTGCCAGCGGGATCATCATCGGCGCCATCTGGCGCATCTGCTCGGGGATCCCGAGCTGGATCGTCTCGCCGTCCTTCTCCATCTTGTTCTCATCGACCTTGGCCTGGGTGAGGCGCGTGTCGATGAAGCCGAACGCGACGGCGTTGACGTTGATCTTGAACTGGCCCCACTCCTTGGCGAGCGTTTTCGTCAGG
Organism: uncultured Solirubrobacteraceae bacterium; assembly: GCA_963767655.1. Taxonomy (GTDB): domain Bacteria; phylum Actinomycetota; class Thermoleophilia; order Solirubrobacterales; family Solirubrobacteraceae; genus Palsa-744. The sequence continues at coordinate 88,960 of CAVYET010000004.1, forward strand.
CCCACGACGCCGGCCTTGCCCGAGGAGTAGTTGGCCTGGCCGGCGTTGCCGAACGTGCCCGAGGTGGAGGAGACGTTGACGATCTTGCGGAACACCTCCTTGCCTTCCTCGCGCTCCTTCTTGGCGGGCTCGCGCAGGTGGGGCGCGGCGGCGCGGAGCACGCGGAAGGGCACCACGGTGTGGATGTCGAGCATCGCCTGGAAGTGCTCGTCGCACATCTTGTGGATCGGCGCGTCGAGCGTGTAGCCGGCGTTGTTGACGATGATGTCGATCTTGCCGAACGAGTCGACGGCCTTCTGCACGAGCTCGTCGGGGACGCCCGGCTTCGTCAGGTCGCCTGCGAACACGGCCGTCTCGCCCGCTATCTCCTTCGCCGCCTGCTCGGCGACGTCGCCGTCGAGGTCGTTGATGAGAACCTGTGCGCCCTGCGAGACGAGCAGCTCCGCGGTGGCGCGTCCGATCCCGCGCGCCGAGCCCGTGACGATCGCCGACTTGCCGTCCAGTACTCCCATGTCTGTTGTGTCTCCTTGTGTTGAGGTGCGCAGAGACTATAGGAGTACGCCGGAATCTCGGTGGTGGAGGACCTCGCCGGAGCGGCGCGAACGGCGGCGCTCCTATTTGATGAGGACGCCGAAGTCCTGCGTGTAGATGCCGCCGGCGCTGGTGTTCGGCCAGGCGGCTCGGGGGATGCGGGGAGACGCCTATGCCCGTGTCGCGGAAGTGGCATCGAGGATGTTGGCGCGGTGTTCGGGCGAGGCCATCCAGGCGGCGACGATCGCCCGCGGCGTGCCCTCCCAGAGCGTGCCCCAGCCGATGTTCTCACCGACTTCGTAGCCGATCCACGAGCCGTAGAGGTAGCCGGCCGCACGCATGCGGCTGAGCGGCGTTTCGCCTCGCGGTCCGATGTGTTCGAAGTAGTCGCCGAAGGCCATGCTCTCGGTGTGCCCCTGCGCGGCCGCTTCCAGCTGCGCGTTGGGCGCGAGCGGGCTCTCGCCGCGAGCGCTCCGTTCGCGGTTGACGAGGCACAGGACCGCCACGCGGATGCGGCGGATGTCCCACTGGCTGGGCGACAGCGTGCTGTTGGCGCAGGCGCCGTCGATCGGCATCGGGATTTCCAGCGCCGGCGCGCTGCCGGCCCGGCCCGTGCGCCTGCCGCTGCGGCGGTGCCGCCCGTGGGCCCTGACGTGCTGAGACCGGGAATGATGCGTGAGCCCGCGAGGGATGCCCCTGCGATGGTGCCCGGCCGCGCCGTGCCGCCTGCATTTGACCGCGCGACGCCGGCGGCGGGAGTGCCCGCCGCCGGCGTGATAGCTGCTTCGCTTGGCGCACTGCCTCGCGCGACGGGCGTGATGCGTACGCGTCGAGGTGGGCCGCGCCTTTGTCCCGGCCGAGGTGGCGCTGAGCGCCGGCGAGGGGCCGGCTGCCGTGCATAGGCACAGCGCACACAATGCGATGAGTGGGGCGGGGCGCAAGCGAGCCACGTGCACCCCATGTCGGCTCGAACCCACGCAAACATGAGCATGTGGGAGGAAATTGCAACGGTCCTACGATCAGAGCCCGTAGGAGCGCCCGAGGATTTCGCGCATGATCTCGTCGCTGCCGCCGCCGATCGGCCCCAGGCGGGCGTCGCGGGCGGCGCGCTCGACCCAGTACTCGCGCATGTAGCCGGCGCCGCCGTGGATCTGCAGGCAGGCATCCATCAGCTCGAAGCAGGCGCGCTGGGTCAGCAGCTTGGCGATCGTCACCTCGCGCAGGGGCTCCTCGCCGGCGACGAAGCGGCGCAGGGCGTCGTATGTGACGCAGCGGCAGCTGTGCGTCGGAGGTGGCGAGATCGACGAGCTTGTGGCGGATCGCCTGGTGGCTCGAGAGCGGACGCCCGAACGCGTGGCGCTCGCGCGCGAACTCGGCCGTGCGCTCCCAGGCGAGCTGCATTGCGGCGACCGCGCCGAGCGCCATCGCCAGGCGCTCCCACTGGAAGTTGGCCATGATCAGGGCGAAGCCCTCGTTCTCGGCCGCCGAGCAGGTTCTCCTCGGGCACGAACACGTCCTCGAAGCTGATCGTGGCGGTGTCCGAGGCGTGCCAGCCGAGCTTTGAGAGCTTCGAGGAGCTGACCCCCTCGCCGCGGTCGACGATCAGGAAGGAGATGCCGTGGTGGCGCCCTCCTCGGTGGTCTTGACGGCGGTGACGATGAAGTGCGCGCGCACGCCGTTGGTGATGTAGGTCTTCTCGCCGTTCAGGAGCCATCCGCCCTCGACGTGCTCGGCGCGGGTGCGCAGCGCCGCGACGTCCGAGCCGGCGCCCGGCTCGGTGATGCCGAGCGCGCCGATCTTCTCGCCGCGGATCGCCGGCGCGAGGTAGCGCTGCTTCTGCTCCTCGGAGCCGAACTTCCAGATCGGCGGCGTGGCGATGTTCACGTGCGCGCCGATCCCCGCCGCGGTGCCGCCCGAGCCGACCCGCGCGAGCTCCTCGATGAGGACCGCCTCGTGCAGGTAGTCGCCGCCCTGCCCGCCGTACTCCGTCGGGTACTTCAGCCCGAGCAGGCCCTGGGCGGCGAGCTTGCCGAAGACCTCATCGGGAAACCACTGCTCGTCCTCCCACTGCTGCGCGTGGGGCGTGAGCTCGCGTTCGATGAAGCCGCGGGCCGATGCCCGCAGCTCCTCGTGCTCCTCGGTGAACGGCGGCGCGGGCTGCCCAACCGGCGCATCACAGCCCGTAGGAGCGGCCGATCACCTCGAGCATGATCTCATCGGTGCCCGCGCCGATGCGGTTCAGGCGCATGTCGCGCCACACGCGCTCGACGTTGTACTCCTTCATGTAGCCGGCGCCGCCGTGGATCTGGATGCACTCGTCGGCGACTTCGCAGGCGATGCGAGAGGAGTGCAGCTTGGCCATCGAGATCTCGCGCACGGGGTACTCGCCGTTGGCGAAGCGCCATGCCGTGACGTAGACGAGCTGGCGGGCGGTCTCGATCTTCGTGGCCATCTCGGCGAACTTGTGGCGCATGACCTGGAAGTGGCCGATGGCTTTGCCGAAGGCTTCGCGCTCCTTGGCGTATTCGAGCGTGCGGTCGAAGCATTTCTGCGCTCCCGCCACGCTGCCGGCGGCGCCGATCATGCGCTCGCCCTGGAGCTCCCACATGATGTGGTAGAAGCCCTTGCCCTCCTCGCCGAGCATCGCCGAAGCGGGTACCCGCACGTCCTGGAAGGCGAGCAGCGCCGTGTCGGAGGCGTGCATGCCCATCTTCTGGAGCTTCTTCTCGCGGATCACGCCGGGAGCGTCCATCGGGACGAGGAACAGGCTGAAGCCGTCGTAACCCGCATCCGGGTCGGTCTTCGTGACCAGCACGATCACGTCGGCGCGATGGCCGTTGGTGATGTAGGTCTTCGAGCCGTTGATGACGAAGTCCTCGCCGTCGCGCACCGCCCGCGTCTTGATTCCCGCGACATCCGAGCCGGCATCGGGCTCGGTGATGCCGAGGCAGAGGATCTTCTCGCCCTTGATCGCCGGTACCGCCCACTCGCTGCTTCTGCTCCTCGGTCCCGAACGCGAGGATCGGAGGCATCGCCATGTCGGTCTGCACCGCTATGCCCATCGCCAGGCCGCCGCAGTTGGCGTTGCTGATCGCCTCGGCCAGGACCATCGCGCTGAAGTAGTCGCCGCCCTGCCCGCCGTATGCCTCGGGCTTGTCCAGGCCGAGGAAGCCGAGCTCGCCCATGCGGCGGAAGACGGAGTCGGGGAAGGTCGTCTCCTCCCACTCCTCCGCGTGGGGCGCGAGCTCCTTGATCGCGAAGTTCGTGATCGACTCGCGCAGCTGTTCGTGCTCGTCGGTGAAGATGAAGTGCTTGCGCCTGGCCTGGAAGTCGGGCTTCAGCAACGCTCTCGGCGGTCGCGGCCATGTGGGCGGTCTCCTTGTTCGGTGTGGCGGCCGGCCGAGCGGCGGATCGGCCGCAGCGGTGCCTGCAGAAGCTAACGCAGGCGCCGAAAAAGTAAACAGTAGGACTGCACACTTCCCACTGGGGCGCCCGTCGAGTTAGGATGCGGCCCATGAGCGCAAAGAGCAGCGCCGAGACGACGGCCGGAACGGCCGAGAAGGTCATCTACGCTGTCGCCGACGGGGTCGCGACGATCACGCTGAACGACCCGGACACCCGCAACGCGCTCTCGCCGGAGCTGCTTGGAGGCCTGATCGGCTGCTTCGAGCGCGCGCGCGAGGAGGAGGAGGTGCGCTGCGTGGTGCTCGCCTCCTCGCACGAGAAGACGTTCTCCTCGGGGGCGAACCTGGGCGGGCTTCGCCGCCGAGGTGCCGCTCGTCGACAAGCACTTCGCGCTCCGAGCGCTTCGTGGGCCTGTTCAAGCTGATCGGGGAACTCGGCAAGCCGACCATCTGCGCCGCCCGCGGGCACGTGCTCGCCGGCGCCCTCGGGATCGCGCTGGCGTGCGATTTGATCGTGGCCTCCGAGAGCGCGAGCTTCGGCACACCGGAGATCAACGTGGGGGCGTTCCCGTTCATGATCATGGCGCTCATCTATCGCAACGTGCCCCGCAAGAAGGCCAACGAGCTGCTGCTGCTGGGCGAGCGCTGGGACGCGCGGCGAGGCGCTTGAGGCGGGGATCGTCAACCGGGTGGTGCCCGACGCCGAGCTCGACGCGCGCGGTCGGCCGAGTGGGCGGGCAAGCTGGCCGGCGAAGTCGCCGGTGATCATGCGCCTTGGCAAGGAGGCGATGCGCCGCCAGCTCGACATGCCCCTCGACGACGCGCTGGACTACCTGCGCGCGCAGCTGACCCTGGCGCATGTCCACCGAGGACATCGTCGAGGGCGTGAGCGCGTTCTTCGAGAAGCGCGAGCCGCAATGGAAAGGCCGCTGATGGGCAGCCCAGGAGACCACGTCGCATGCTGCGACCGCTGGTGGAGGACCTGCAGGCGCGGCGCGCCCAGATCTCGCTGGGCGGGGGCGAGGAGAAGATCGCAAAGCAGCACGCCGCGGAAAAGCTCACTGCGCGCGAGCGCCTGGCGCTGCTGATCGACGAGGGCACGTTCACCGAGCTGGGCATCCACGGGCGCCCGCACTTCGCGCAGCGGGCGATGGACGGCAAGCAGGCGCCCGCCGACGGCGTGATCACCGGCTACGGCAAGGTGCGACGGGCGGATGGTGGCCGTGTGCGCCTACGACTTCACGGTGATGGCCGGCTCGATGGGGATGACCGGCGAGCTGAAGGTCACGCGCCTGCGCGAGCTGGCGCTGACCAAGCGCATCCCCTTCATCTGGCTGCTCGACTCGGCCGGCGCGCGCATCCAGGAGGCGGTGGGCTCGCTGTTCGCCGGCTCCGGGCACCTGTTCCGCGAGGAGGTCGTGATGAGCGGCGTGATCCCGCAGATCGCCGCGCTGATGGGCCCGTGCGCGGCCGGCACCGCCTACATCCCGGGGCTGGCCGACTTCGTGCCGATGGTCAAGGGCCGCGGCTCGATGGCGCTGGCCGGCCCGCACCTGGTGCGCGCGGCGGTCGGCGAGGACGTGACCCAGGAGGAGCTCGGCGGCTCGCGCGTGCACTGCCGCAAGTCGGGCGTCGGCGACCTGGAGGTCGCCAGACGACGAGGAGTGCATCGAGACGATCAAGCAGTACCTGTCGTTCATGCCCCAGCACTGCGAGGCGCCGGCCGCCGCGCGGTCGCGAGCAGCGACCCGGTGGAGCGCATGGACGAGGAGCTCCTCGATGTGCTGCCGGAGTCCAACCGCAAGCCCTACGACATGTATGAGGTGATCCGGCCGGATCGTCGACGACGGCTTCTACTTCGACATGAAGCCCCAGTGGGCGAAGACGATCATCACCTGCTTCGCGCGCTTCGACGGGCGCCCGGCGGGGATCGTCGCCAACCAGCCCAAGCAGCTGGGCGGCATCCTCGACAACGACTCGGCCGACAAGGCGGCGCGGTTCGTGAACCTGTGCAACGCGTTCGCGATCCCGCTCGTGTTCCTGATGGACGTGCCCGGGTTCATGGTGGGCAGCAAGGTGGAGGCCGGCGGGATCATCAGGCACGGCGCGAAGATGCTCTACGCGGTCGCCAACGCGACCGTGCCGAAGATCACCGTGATCACGCGCAAGGCCTACGGCGCGGGCTACTACGTGATGAACGGGCGCGCGTACGAGCCCGACCTGATCGTCGCCTGGCCGAGCGCCGAGATCAGCGTGATGGGCGCGGAGGGCGCGGTGGAGATCGTGATGCGCAAACAGGTCGAGGAAGCGGATGACCCCGAGGCCAAGAAGGCCGAGCTGATCGAGGCCTACCGCAAGATCATCGACGTCTACATCGCGGCCGGCAACGACATGATCGACGACGTGATCGACCCGCGCGAGACGCGCCCGACGATCTGCAGGGCGCTCGAGATGGCGGAGGGCAAGCGGATCGAGCGCCCGTGGAAGCGCCACGGGGTGGTGCCGGTATGAGCCTCGAGGACCCGGTCGTCATCACCTGCTCGATCTCCGGCGCGATCGCCAACCGCGAGCAGTGCCCGGCGATCCCCTACACGCCCGGCGAGTACGCCGCCGAGGCGCGGCGGATCGTGGACGAGGGCGGGGTGATGATCCACATCCACGCGCGCACGCCCGACGGCACGCCGAGCTATGAGATCGAGGACTTCCAGGCGATCACCGAGGCGATCCGCGCCGAGGTCGGGCGACGCGGTGATCGTGAACTTCTCGACCGGCACGATCGGCGTGCCGGTGGAGAAGCGCATCGCCTACCTGCGCGCCTGCCGCCCGGAGGTGGCGGCGCTGAACATGGGGTCGATGAACTACGCGAAGTACTCGCGCTCGCGCAAGGACTTCGTCTTCAAGATGGTGTTCGCCAACCCCTTCGAGGAGATCATCGAGCTGCTCGAGGCGATGAACGAGCTTGACATCAAACCCGAGCACGAGTGCTTCGACATCGGCCACGTCGGCAGCCTCGCGCCGCTGATCGACATGGGCGTGCTGAAGACCGCCGCTGCACGTGGACTGCGTGATGGGCGTGATCGGCGGCATCCCGCCGACGGCGCGCAACCTGGCGGCGATGGTCGAGAACATCCCCGCCGGCTCCCACTGGGGGGTGATCGGGATCTCGCGCGACCAGTGGATGCTCGTGTCGGCCGCGCTGACGCTCGGCGGCTCGATCCGGGTGGGCCTGGAGGACAACCTGTACCTGCCCGACGGCGAGATGGCGCGCTCGAACGGCGAGCTGATCGCAAAGGCCAGGCAGATGACCGAGGACATGGGCCGGCGCCCGGCGACCGTGCAGGAGGCCCGCGCGATGCTCGCCATCGCTCCGCGCGAGCAGGTGGCAAGCGCATGAGGACTGCGATCGGCGGCCCTGCGATCGAGCGGCCCTGCGATCGGCGGCCCTGCGATCGGCGGCCCTGCGGCCGGGGTAGCGCCGCCGGAGGCGATGCTCGGCATGCACGTGGAGCCTCCGCGGTGAGCCTTCCGCTCGAGGGCATCCGCGTGCTGGACCTCTCCCGCCTCTTGCCGGGCGGGTTCTGCTCGCTGCTGCTGGCGGACTTCGGCGCCGACGTGCTGAAGGTCGAGGACACCGGCATGGGCGACTACATCCGCTGGTCACCGCCCTACTACGAGGGCGCGCACGAGAGCGCGCGCTCGGCGCTGTTTCTGGCGCTCAACCGCAACAAGCGCTCGATCCGCCTGGACCTCAAGCAGGAGCGCGGGCGCGAGGTGCTGCTGCGCGCTGGTGCGCCGCTACGACGTCGTGCTCGAGTCCTTCCGGCCGGGGGTGCTCGAGCGCCTCGGCGTGGGCTATGAGCGGATGCGCGAGGAGAACCCGGGCATCGTCTACTGCGCGATCTCGGGCTATGGCCAGGACGGCCCCAAGCGCGATGCCTCCGGGCACGACATGAACTACCTGGGGCTGATCGGGCTGCTCGGCCTGACCGGCGAGCGCGGCGGCGAGCCGGTGCAGGCCGCGGGTCAGATCGCCGACCTCGGCGGCGGCGCGCTGATGGCGGCGTTCGGCATCATGGCGGCGCTGCGCGAGCGCGATGGGGCGCCCGCCCGCCCCGGCCGGGCGGCGAGCGAGGGCTCGGGCGAGGGACAGCTGGTGGACGTCTCGATGGCCGACGGCGCGCTCTCGTGGCTCGCGATGGTGGCCGCCAGCCACTTCGCCGACGGGGCGGTTCCGCGCCGCGGGCGATCTGCCGCTGGCGGGGTCGCTGATCTGCTACCGCCCGTACGAGTGCGCCGACGGCTGGGTCACGCTGGGCGCGCTCGAGCCGAAGTTCTGGCAGGCCTTCTGCCGGGGCGTGGGGCGCGAGGAGCTGATCGGCAAGCAGTTCGAGCATCCAGGCTCCGAGGCGCACGCGCAGGTCACGGAGATCTTCAAGGGGCGCAGCCGCGCCCAGTGGGAGGCCTTCGCGCGCGAGCACGACTGTTGCCTTGAGCCGGTGCTCGAGCTGGACGAGGCGCTCGCCAGCGAGCTCGTGCGCGAGCGCGAGATGGTCGTGGAGATCGAGCAGCCGGGCGCCGAGCGCGCGGTTCGCCAGCTCGGCCTGCCGGTCAAGCTCTCGCGCACCCCCGGCGAGCACGCGCGGCTGCCCGGACCGGCGCTCGGCGAGCACACCGAGGCCGTGCTGACGGAGCCGGCTACTCCGGGGCGGAGGTGGCCGCGCTGCGCGAGGCCGGAGCGGTGGCGGGACCGGCGGCCCCGGAGCAGGGCGGCGACGTTCCGGGCGTGAGGCGATGGGCGTGAACGCGAACGGCGGTGGCGCGAGCGCGGCCGCCGCCTCGGATGAGCCTGCTGCGCGGCCGCTGCTGAAGATGAGCGAGCTCGCCGAGCGCTCGGGCGTGAGCGCGGGGACGATCCGCTACTACCTGCGCGAGGGGCTGCTCGGCGACGGCCGGGACATCGTCCGCACGAGCCGCAACATGGCCTACTACCCGCCCCAGTACGTGCAGCGGATCGAGCTCATCAAGCGCCTGCAGGAGGAGCGCTTCATGCCGCTGCGCGTCATCAAGGGCGCGCTGCGCGAGGATCCCGAGCGCGTGCACGCGCTGATCGAGCTCGAGGACCGCATCCTCGAGCGGGCGCTCGCGAACGCGGAGGAGCGCAGCCGCGTATCGATGAAGGCCGTGCGCGAGCGCTATGAGATCCCCCGCAACGTGCTCGAGCGCCTGGCGGAGATCGGGGTGCTCACGCCCAACCGCGCCGGCTATGACCAGGACGACGTGAAGATCATCGAGGCGATCGCGAGCTTCCGCGCGGGCGGCTACGACGAGGCGCTCGGCTTCACCGTGTATGACACGCTGCGCTACCGCGAGGCGCTGGAGCCGCTCGTCGAGCGGGAGGTCCGCGCGCTGCTCGACCGGCTGGCGGGCGAGGTGGAGGTCGAGCGCGCGATGGAGATCATCGCCGCCGGGGTGGAGCCGCTGCGGGAGCTGATCGGGGCGGTGCACTCCAAGCTGCTGCTGGCCGAGCTGCGCCGCCAGCGCGCGCGCAGCGAGCGCGCGCTGAGCTACCAGAGCGCGCGGTGGTGCTCGATCACGCCGAGGCCGCGCGCGAGCGCGATCCCGCCCGGGAGCGTCCCGGAGAAGGTGCCGAACGGCGCCGGTAGTCGCTGCTCACGATCAGCAGGTTCTCCGGCGGCTGCGCTCGGCCTCGGCGAGGAAGTCCAGCTGCGAGCCGTCCTCGCAGCTGATCCGCGAGAGGTCGGGCGCGAAGCTGACGGGCGGCGCCTCGTGGGGCTCGCCGGCCACCCACACCGCGCGCTCGCTGCCGCTCGGCGGGTCGTTGACGCCGGCGACGAGGTTCCACGCGAGCGCGACGCCGTCGGGGCCCTCGCCCACGCCGGCGCTCCAGCGCCACTCGGTGCTGGCGCGCGTGGTAGCCGGCGGTGTCGTCGATCACCGCCAGCGCCTCGAATGCTCCTGCGGCGGTCCGCCGTCGAGCGCGAGCGTGCCGCGCGCGGCGCAGCCCGCCTGCTTGCGCGTCCACACCTCGCCCGCGCCCGTGCGGGCAGAGCGCCTCGATGCCCGGCTTCTTCGCTCAGGCAGCAGATCGAGGGACACGTCGCGTCGTGCACGCGCACGCGGCCCATCGCCGTGGCGACCCGGGGCCGGTGCGGCCCGTGCACGAGCTCGACCGCCCCGCGGCGCGAGAGCAGGCGCGTGCGCTCGCGCAGCGCGGCCGTCGCCGCGCGAGGTGCAGCGCCCAGAAGGACTGCCTGGCCGGACCGACCTGGACGAGCGCCGCGCAGGCCATCAGCTCCTCGCAGAAGACGCCCACGTAGCGCCAGCGCTTGAGCGGCCGCGCGCCGCGAAAGAGCCTCATGCGAGGCGTCCGCCGCCAGCCCCGCCCGCAGCCGTGCCGGGCGCCGGCGGGCGTTATGCTTGAGAGATGTTGACTGACCAGTCAATCTATTCCGTGGGTGGAAGTCGGGGAAGCTGCGGGCGTCCGGCCGCGGGAGAGGTGCGCTTTGAGGGTCGCTGCAGTCCAGCTCAACTCCACCGCCGATCCGGCGGCGAACCTGGCCGCCGCCGACCGCCTCACGCGCGCGGCCGCCGCCGATGGCGCGAGCCTGATCGTACTCCCCGAGAAGTGGACGGCGATCGGCTCCGACGAGCAGCTGCGCGCGGCCGCCGAGACGCTCGAGGGGCCGGCGATCGAATGGGCCCGCGCGATCGCCGCGCGAGCTGGCGGTCGATCTGGTGGCGGGGTCGATCCTCGAGCGCGTGCCGGGCAGGGAGAAGCTCGCCAACACCTCGGTGCACGTGGATCCCCAGGGCGAGATCAGGGCCGTGTATCGCAAGCTGCACATGTTCGACGTGGAGGTCGGCGGGCGCTCCTATCGCGAGTCCGAGCTCGAGGAGCCCGGCGAGGAGATCGTGCTCTCGCAGACCGCCGACGGCGTCGAGCTGGGGCTGTCGATCTGCTACGACCTGCGCTTCCCCGAGCTGTACCGCATCCTCGCCGTGCGCGGCGCGCGCGTGATGGCGCTGCCGGCGGCGTTCACGCTGGCGACCACCCGCGATCACTGGGAGACGCTCGTGCAGGGCGCGCGCGATCGAGAACCAGGCGTTCGTGATCGCCGCCAACCAGGTCGGCCGCCATCCCGGCGGCTACCACTCCGGCGGGCGCTCGATGATCGTCGACCCCTGGGGGCTGGTGCTCGCGCAGGCGCCCGACCACGAGGGCCACATCGTCGCCGAGCTCGACCTGGACCGCCAGCGCGAGATCCGCGCGCAGCTGCCGGCGCTGGCCAACCGCCGCGGCGAGCGCCTACCGCTGGCCCGAGGAGGCTGCACGCGTGAGCACCGGCGGACCCTCGAACGGCCGCGCCAAGGCTCGCAGGCGGACAAGCGCCGGATGATCCTGGACGCGGCCGTGCGCGTGTTCGCCCGCCAGGGCTTCCACGCCTGCCGCGTGTCGGACATCGCCGATGAGGCGGGCGTGGCCTACGGGCTCGTCTACCACTACTTCGCCTCCAAGGACGAGGTGCTCGACACGCTCTTCCTGGAGCGCTGGAACGTGATGCTCGAGATGATCCGCGAGGTCGACGCGCGGCCGATCCCGGTGCGGGAGAAGCTCGCGGAGATCGTGTCGTTCATCGTCGACAGCTATCGCCACGACCCGGACATGATGAAGGTGATCATCGTCGAGGTCACGCGCGCGGCGAACTCGTTCGGGCGCACCCATCTCGAGCACATCCGCAGCGCCTACGATCTGATCGGAGAGATCGTCAGCAAGGCGCAGGCCGACGGCGTGTTCAAGCCCGAGATCGAACCGCGCTTCGCGGCGATGGCGTTCTACGGCGTGATCGAGCAGCTGCTCACGGGCTGGATCTTCGGGCTGCTGCCGCAGGGCGAGGAGCACTTCGAGTGGGCCAAGTGGCTGGTGCTGGAGACCGTCTACGGCGGCCTCGAGAAGAGGCCCGTCGACGAGCCCAATAGACTGGCGCGATGATGGAGAACGACATGGTCAAGCGGCTGATGTGGTCGGGCCTGCTGGCGGGCGTCAGCGCGCTGTCGGGCATCGTCGCCCACCGCGCTCGCCGGGCTGGTGTGGATGCGCCTGTTCGGCGAGGAGCCGCCCGAGTGAGCGAGCTCCGCCGACGCCTCCTGGCGAGCAGCGCCCCGAGCAGCCGCAGAACATCGCGACGGCGATCGCCGAGGTCTCCGAACGCGCGACGCTGCTGGTCCACGAGGAGATCGAGCTGGCCAAGGCGGAGGTCGCCGAGAAGGCGCACGAAGCTCGCGCGGGGCGCCGTCGTCGGGCGTGGCCGCCGGCGTGTTCTTCGTGATGGCGCTCGTGTTCGTGCTCGTGGGCTGCGCCTGGCTGCTCTACTACTACCTGCCGGGGAGCGACTTCACCTACTTCTGGGGCTTCTTCGCGATGGCCGTGATCCTGCTGGTGCTGGGCGCCATCGCCGGCCTGATCGCCGCCAGGGTGGTCAAAAGGAGCGCGCCGCCGGTGCCGACCATGGCGATCGAGGAGGCGCGCAGGATCCGCGAGACGGTGGGCGGGCCGCACCGACGGCAGTGGCCCCGAGGCGGGCGACGAGCGCGCCGGCAGCCGCCCGCCGTCTGGCGCCCCCGGCCCGGAGGCGCGCGGCTGATGGCGCAGCGCTCGCCGGCCGAGATTCGCAACTCGATCGAGAGCAACCGCATGGAGCTGGCGGTGTCGGTGGACCGGCTGCGCGGCGAGGTCGCCCAGCTGACCGACTGGCGCGGGCAGCTCGAGCGCCACCGCAGCGAGCTGCTGGTCGGCGCCGCGGTCGTGGGCCTCGTGGTCGGCGCTCGCATGCTGCGCCGCCGGCGCCGGCGCTGATCAGGCCAGCAGCCGACGCGGCACGCAGCCGACGCGGCACGCCGCCGACGCCGATCAGGCGAGCAGCCGCGCGGCACGCCGCCGACGCCGATCAGGCCCGGGCCCGTGTAGGTGCCGATCACCGGGCCGACCTCGGAGGTGAAGAGGGGCTCGGAGTCGAAGATCTCCCGGCAGCGCTCGATCAGGCGCTCGGCCTGCTCGGGGGCCTGGATGTGCTGCACGACCCAGCCGTCGGATCCGGCGTCGCTGCAGCTCGCGCGCGTACTCGACCATGCGCTCGAAGGCCCGTCCCGCGGTGCGCACGCGCTCGACCGGCACGATCTCGTACTCGAGCGACAGGATCGGCTTGATCTTCAGCGTGCCGCCCGAGCCAGGCCTGGGCCTTGCCGATGCGCCCGCCGCGCCGGAGGTACTCCAGCGTGTCCAGGCAGAACCAGATCTTCAGCGCCTCGCGCGCCTCGCGCACGCGGGCCGCGACGGCGTCCTTGTCGGCGCCGGCTCGGGCCGCGGCGCAGGCGGCGAGCACCAGCATGCCCAGGCCGCCGCAGGCGGTTTCCGAGTCGAGCACCTCGACGCGATCGCCCAGGCCGCGCTCGGTCAGCAGGCCGTGCGCCTGGCGGGCGGCCTCGCAGGTGCCGGAGATGCCGCCGGCGAGGTGGATCGAGACGACGTCCTGGCCGCTCTCGATCAGCGGCTCCCAGACGGTGAGGAAGTCGCCGATCGAGGGCTGGGAGGTGGTCGGCAGTTCGGGGTCCATGCCCAGGCGCTCATAGAAGCCGTCGAAGCCGTCCATCTCGAGCTCGCGCCGGGCCTCGCCCCTCCAGCCGACGTACAGGCTGACCTGGTGGATGCCCTCGCTGTCCGCGAGCGCGCGCGGAAGGTAGTGCGTGCTGTCGGTGGCGACCGCGACTGGGGGCATGCGGCGCGGGACGCTACAGCAATGCGTTAGGAAAGTGCCTGCGCGAGCTCTCCCGACTCGTACATCTCGCAGACGATGTCGCAGCCCCCGATCAGCTCGCCGTTCACGAACAGCTGGGGGATCGTCGGCCAGCTCGAGATCGCCGAGAGCTCCTGGCGGATGCGCGGGTCGGGCAGGATGTCGACGGCCGCGAAGGGCGCTTGCGAGCGACTGCAGCACGGCGACCGTGCGCGCGGAGAAGCCGCAGGCCGGCGCCTCGGGCGTTCCCTTCATGAACAGGATCACCTTGTGCTCGTCGATCGCCTCGGCGATCGCGTCGCGGATCGGGTTGGACTCGCCCGCCGCTCGGGGGCCTCCTCGGCTGGGGCGGGCTGGCTGCCTGCCATCGGAAGGTCACGGACGGGGCTGGGCTCGCTGCTGGACATGGAATGCTCCTGGCTCATTGGGTGGGGGTCTTCGAGATGGCGGTGTCCGCGGCGCTGGGTCTTCAGCGACAGGGCGTGGATGGCGCCGCCGATCTCCGCGCCGAAGACAGCGTAGACGAGACGGTGCTGCTCGATGCGGCTGCGCCCCTCGAAGCCGGGCGCGGTGACCGTCGCGCGGAAGTGGTCGCCCGCCGCCGGTGTAGTCCTCGACCTCGGCTTGCGCGCCCGGTATGGAGGCCTCGATGCGCCGCTTTATGTCCTCGGCAGAAGGCATTTCAAGCCTCAGCTTAGCCGCTATACTTTGGAAAGCGATGATCACCATCAGCGACAAGGGCGCGGAGAAGGTTCGCGAGTTTCTCGCCTCTCAGCAGGCCGACGCGGCGATGGCGGGCCTGCGCGTCGGTGTCCGCGGCGGCGGCTGCTCGGGCTTTCAGTATCAGCTGGCGTTCGACGAGCAGCGCGATCAGGACGCCGTGTTCGAGAGCCACGGCCTGAAGCTGCTCGTGGACAGGGAGGCCCTGCCCTACGTGAGCGGCTCGACGATCGACTACGAGGAGAGCCTGCAGGGCGCGGGGTTCAAGGTGAACAACCCCAACGTCGTGGCCGCCTGTGGCTGCGGCTCCTCCTTCCGCGTGGCCGAGGAAGAGCAGGTCTCGGCGGTCTGAGGTCCCTCCGGGCGCTCGCGACCCTGCTGCTGATGGCGGGCGCGACGCTGTCTGGCTGCGGCGGCGGACAGCGCGCGGGCGACGGCTCCGAAGCACCCGTCGGGTCCGCCGGGCCCGCATTCGGCCTGACCGAGGACAACGCCGATCTGCTGTGGAGCCCCGATCGATCGCCGGGGCCGCCGGCGGCCTTCCGCAGCGTGGCGCGAGAGCTGAGCGCCCTGCACCCGAGCTTCCTGCGGCTGCTCGTCGATTGGGCTCTGCTGCAGCCAGATCCCCACAGTCCGCCCGCGCTTGCGGGCTCCGTCAGCGGCTGTGCGCGCCGCGTCGCTCCCTGCGCTCCCTACGCGGGCCTTCGCGAGCAGCTGGCGGCCATCGCCTCACAGCAGCGCGCGGCCCCCGGCAGCTTCCAGGTGGTGGTCGACATCCTCGGCACGCCGGCGTGGGCCGCACGCGCGCCCAGCGGCTGCGAACGCGCCGGAACGACGTCGTTCTCGCGGCCGCTGCGAGGAGCTGCGCTCGCCGGCTACCGATCGCTGATCGGCTCACTGCTCACGCTGGCTGGCGAAGAGGGTGTGGCGCTGGACTGGTGGAGCCCCTGGAACGAGCCCAACGAACCCACCTACATCAGTCCGCAGCGGGCGTCCTGCGCCGCGGACTCCCCGCCGCTCTCGCCGGCCGTCTACGCCCAGCTCGCTCGCGCCATGGAGTCCGAGCTGCGGCTGCGGGGCGGCGGGCGCCATCTGCTTCTGGGCGAGTTGAGCGGCAATCTCGTGGACTCGGCACATCGCACCAGCATCGCGCGGTTCGTGGCGGCACTCCCGGCCGATGTGAGCTGCATGAGCGACGTCTGGTCGATCCACTCCTACGCCGAGCCCGCGACGCCGTCGTCGGACCCGGTTGGTGCGCTCGAGGCGGCGCTCGACGCGCGCGGCGCCTGTGGTCGCAAGGCGCGCATTTGGGTCACAGAGGCCGGCGCCGGCGCGCTCGATCCCGGACGGCCGAGGCCCGCGGGCGTCGCTGAGGAACAGGCCGGCTGTGTCGAGCTGGCCGATCAGCTGATCCGCTGGAGTGAAGACCCCCGTGTTGACGCCGTGTTCCAGTACACGTTCCGCGAGGACCCGGCCTTCCCCGTGGGCCTCGTGAGCGCCGACCTCTCACACCTCTACCGGACCTACGACCTGTGGCTCCAGTGGGCGCGCCGGCGGGCAGCCGACGAGCCGCCGCCCACCTCCGCGGTGGGCTGCGCGTAGGCGGGCGGGATGCCCGACTCTCCCCGCCCTGTCGCGGTGCGACGGACTCGGGCCGGCTAGCGCGGCTCGTTCTGCAGCGAACGCCACAGGTACCTGCAGGCGAGGGTCCGGTGCGGGCGCCAGGGGTCGGCGATCTTCTCCATCGTGGCCGCGTCGGGAAGCGCGTCCAGGGCGTAGGCGCGCTCGATCGCCCGGCGGATGCCGAGGTCGCCGACCGGAAGGACGTCGGGTCGCTGCAGATGGAACATCAGGAACATGTGCGCTGTCCAGGTGCCAAGGCCCTTGACCGCGACGAGCTCGGCGATCACGGTGTCGTCCTCGAGCTCTCGAGGCGCTCGAGCTCGAGCTCGCCCGAGATGACGTGCTCGGCCAGCGAGCGCAGGTAGCTGACCTTCGCGCGCGACAGTCCCGCGGCCGCGCGCAGCTCTTCGGGCTCCTGCGACGAGGATCTCGGCGGGCGTCGGCGGGCGCTCGCCGAAGCGCTCGGTCAGCCGCCCGTAGATCGCCCGCGCCGCGCGCACCGACAGCTGCTGGCCGACGATCGCGCGCACCAGCGCCCCATAGTGGTCCTCGTGGTCGGGCCGGCCCTCGCGCGCGTCGCCCAACGGGCCGGCCGCGTCGATGATCTGCGCAAGGATCGGGTCGGCCGAGCGCAGATCGAGCACGGCCTCCTGCGCAGGGGTGTTCCGGCGGGGCACTGCGCTCAGCGCGCCGGCAGCGCGGTCGCAACCGCGACCGGCTCGCCGTCGAGCGCGTTCAGCGCGCGCTCCAGCGACATCCTGATGCAGGTGAAGCTCGGGGTGTCGCGCACCGTGTAGCGCGATGCCTCGGTCGTGCGCAGGCGCTGCACGAGATCGAGGAACGTGCCGACGTCGTCGGTGTCGAAGGCGACCACGAACTCCTGGTCGTCCAGTCCGAACGAGTAGGACGGTGTGATTGTCCACGCCCGGGTATTCGCGTCCGACCGCGATGTGCCCCTGCATGATCCGCCAGCGCTCCTCGGCGCTCAGCGCATACCACTCGCGCGACTTCACGAACGGGTAGACGAACACGTACTTCCCCCTGAAGGCACGTGGGATCGAGCGCTCCTCTTCGGAGTACTCCGAGCTCTTGCGCATGCCCAGGAACGAGTAGGGGGTGCCCGCCCACTTCATCAGCCCGCTCTGCGCCAGCACGACGTGGAACTCGTGAATCCGATCGAGGTTCTCGGCCTCTGCCAGGAGCAGCAGCTCGGCGTCTCCGCGCGTGCCGAGCAGCGAGAAGCTCTGCAGCAGATGCCCGTCGGCGAAGTCCTCGCACGCGGCCATCAGCTCGCGCTTGTCCTGCTCGCGCTGCTCGGAGTCGAGCCGGCGCCAGGCGGGATCGAGCTTCAGGAACGTGTACTTGACGAAATGGCGCGCGCTCACCGGCTCGATTATCGCACCCGCCGACGCCCCGACCGGCCGGCACGCCGGCGGCGCTCGCCGGCACTCCCGCCAGCCTGGAGAGCGGATACATTTTGAGGCTGTGCGGATCGCGCTGCTTTCGCCGTACTCGTGGACCTACCCGGGGGGTGTCACCCGCCACATCGAGGCGCTCGCTGGCGAGCTGATGGCCAACGGCCACGAGCCGCGCATCCTCGCGCCATTCGATCCCGACGACGCGCTCTCGACCCGCCTTCACCGCGGGGCGCGTCCCCAGCGCCGCCCGATGCCCGAGCGGTTCGTCTCGCTCGGGCGCACCGTCGGCCTACCGGCCAACGGGGCCGTGTCGAACCTGGCGCTCACGCCGCACGCGGTCTTCACCCTGCGCCGCGAGCTGCGCCAGGGCGGCTACGACGTCGCCCACATCCACGAGCCGGTGGTACCGGTCGTGGGCTGGGACGCGCTGTGCTGCGCGGAGCGATCTCCCGCTGGTCGGCACCTTTCACACCTACTCGGAGAACAGGCTCACGAACGGGATCGCGGCCGTCCCGCTCGGCGGGCGGCGGCGGATGAACCGGCTGCACGTGCGCATCGCGGTCTCGGAGGCCGCCGCATGGACGGCGCGGCGCTTCTACGGCGGGCGCTACCGCATCATTCCCAACGGCGTGCACCTCGATGACGGCGCAGCGCGCGCGTGCGCACCGCGAGGGGCCCTTGGGCGCCGCAGAAAAGGGATTGCACAGCTGGCCCGCGGCGGAGGGGGCACGAGCTGCAGCGGCCGGGCTCCCCCGGCTCTCAGCTGCGGATCCTGTTCATCGGCCAGGCCGTCGAACGCAAGGGTCTGCCGATCCTGCTGCGCGCCTTCGAGGCCCTTCGCGAGCAGGTGCCCGCGACGCTCACGCTCGTGGGCGCGAACGCCGAGGAAGTCGCCCACATGATGCTCGACGACCGCGGCGTGCGAGCGCTGGGGAAGGTCTCCGAGCAGCGCAAGCGCTCAGAGCTCGCGCGCGCCGACGTGCTGTGCGCGCCATCGCTGCACGGGGAGAGCTTCGGCATGATCCTGACCGAGGCATGCGCGGCGGCCAACGCCGTGGTCGCCTCGGACATCCCCGGCTATCGCGAGGTCGTGCGCGACGGCCTTGACGGCCTGCTCACGCCCCCCGGCGACGCCCTCGCGCTGGCCGAGGCCCTGCGCCGGCTGGCGCTCGACGCGCGCCTGCGCGCGAGCATGGCGACCGCGGCACGCCGGCGGGCGGAGCGCTTCGCCTGGCGGCGCGTCGCCAGCGAGGTCGTGGACGCCTATGAGCAGGCGCGCCGTATCGGCGCGCCCTCCACGTCGCTGAAGCGCGCCGCCGTGCGCTACGGCTTCGCGAGCGCCGACCTGCTTCCGCGCGTGCCCGCACAGCGACTCGCGAGCCTTCAGCCGAGCCCGGCACGTGCGATCCGCCCGCACCGTCAGCGCACACTCGGCCGCCTCGGCCTGCTGGCCGCGTCGCTGGCCGGCGCCGTGCTTGCCGCCCTCGCGCTGCAGCGCGTCGGCATCGCACGCGTGGCCGCCTCGCTGGTCGCGTCCAAACCCGGCCTGGTGGCGGCCGGCCTCGGCCTGATGTGCGCCGCCATGTTCGTCCGGGCGCTCTCGTGGCACGCGATCCTTCTCGCCGCGCCCACCTGGCGGCGTGCCAAACGGCGAGATGCGATGCAGGGCACGTTCATCGGCGTGCTGATGTCCGCGACGCTGCCCGCCCGCCTTGGCGAGCCCTCGCGCGCGCTGATCGTCGCCCGCCGGCTGGGCCGCGCACGCGAGACGCTGCCGGTGGTGCTGGGCACGATGGTCTCCCAGGCGCTGCTGAACCTGCTCGCGCTGACGATTCTCGGCGGCGTCACGCTTTCGAGCGTGGATGTGCTCGACGGTCGCTCCGACCGGGCGCTCGTGCTCGTGGCGGTCGCACCGCTGTTGATGCTGCTCGCGCTCGCGCTTGCACCGGCCCTGTTGACGCCCACCGGCGCCTCGCCCCCGCAACGCCTGCATGCTCTGCTGGCCCGGTTGCGCCGCTCGCTGCTGCGTCTGCGCGATGGTCTGCGCGTCTTTCGTCAACCGCGCCGGGCGGCGGTCGCGACCGTCGCGCAACTCGGCGCGTGGGCGATGCAGTGGCTGGCCTGCTGGCTGTTGCTGACGGCGCTCGGCCTTGACGGCCAGGTCGGTGTGGGAGCCGCCGCGGCCGTGCTGTTCGCCGTCAACGTCACCGCGCTCGTTCCGGCCACCCCGGCCAACGTCGGCGTCTTTCAGGCTGCCTGCGTCGCGGTCCTCGCCGGCGCCTACCGCGTGTCGACGCCCGATGCCATCGCCTACGGCATCGTGCTTCAGGCCGTCGAGGTCGCGGCAGCTTTCATCATGGGCATGCCCGCGCTCGTCAACGAGGGCCTCTCCTGGAGGGACGTGCGGTTGCGCACCATGCACGCCACGCCCGTGCGGCTCGGTCCACTGCCCGACGGCGCCGGCAAGCTCTCGCAGTCGCAGCGCTAGGCGGGCTGGAGACACAGACGCCGCCGGTGCGCGTCTTCCGGCGCGCGTCTGCCGGTGGCTCTGTCGGCGCGCCTGCGGGTGCCGCCTCCGGGTGAGCGCCTCCGGTGCGGCATGATGAGCGGATGGCCAGTCGACCCCCCACGCGCAGCGTCAAGATCTCAGCCGACGAGCGGACCGGCTGGTCCTCCGATCGCCCCCGCCCTGACGGCGCGCCGCGCGCCCGGCCAACATCTCCGTCCACTGTCGCGTGCTCTCGCCGACGGACCGCCTGCGCTACTCACCCGGAAGCCTGCTCGTCGTGGTCTCTGCCTCGGCTGCCTGGCGTGAGAGCTTCCTCGAGCGTCTGATCGAGGACCGGGCGTCGCTGCTGTCGCTCGAGAAGGTCCGCGGACTGCTGAGGGGCCGAGTTCCCGACGGAGAGATGGAGGATCGCGCCGCGGAGCTTCTGCACGCGGCGGTCCAGAAACGCCTGGAGAGCCGGGAGACCGTCGTCCTCGGCGCGAGCGGCCTGCAGGCCGACGAGCGCGAGCGCTTCGTGCGGATGGCCTCGCTGCTCAAGCGCCCCCGCCATCTGATCCTGCTGGAGACCGCTCGCGATCAGGTCCGCGAGGAGGACCACGCGACGCTCAACGAGCTGCGCCGAGCCCTGGATGCGGGCGAGTTGGGCGCCGAGGGCTTCCAGACGGCACTTCGCCTCAGCGCGGGAGCGGCCTCCGAGGTCAAGCGGATCCTGTTTCGCCCCCCGCCGCGCGAGGAGTAGCCCCCGCTAGGTGAGGGCCGGCTCGTCCTCCTCCTCGACGGCTCCCTCCGGCGGGTCGCTGTCGTCGAGGTGGGCGAACAGCGACGGGTCACGGCTGGACCCCCGGATGAGGTCATCGGGCGAGCCGTCCGCGAGCAGGCGTCCCTGGCGGGTGCCGAAGTAGATCGCCTGGGGATGGTGGGCGACGAGCGCGAGCGTCGACTGCTCGGGGTCCGGCGCGTAGCCGTCGGTGATGCTCATCCCGATCTGCCCCAGGCCGAGCAGCTTCTCGACCTTCAGGTGCTCGGACTGCTCGGGCACGGCCGGATAGCCCCACGAGTAGCGACGTCCCTGCGCCGGGTCGATGCCGAGCATCTCGCGCACGCGGAAGTGAAGCCACTCGGCCAGGCCCTCGGCGGTCTGGACGCCGAGGCCGTGAACGAACAGCTGCTCGGCGAACTCTCCGTCCGACTCGAGCTTGGCCATCAGCTCGGTCACCTCAGATCCGACGGTGACCGCCTGCACGGCGATCACATCGAGCTCGGGCGGCGCAGCTCCGTCGATGGCCGGGCGGAAGAAGTCGGCGAGGCAGATCCGATCGCCCTTGGGCTGGCGCGGGCAGACGAAGCGCGTGAGCTCCGTCTCGCGATCGTCGGGATCGAGCACGACGATGTCGTTGCCCAGCGAGTAGCAGGGGAAGAAGCCGAGCAGCGCACGTGGCTGCAGGTAGTTCTGCTCGCGCCACATGCGCTCCAGGCGCGGGCGGAAGTCATCGCGCAGGAGCGTCTGCCAGGCCTCGCCTTTGACGCCCTTGCCGCCCCAGTGCAGCTTGAACAGCACGTGCGTGTCGAGATGGCGGTAGACCTCGTCCAGGTCGACGTCGATCTCCCGCACGCCCCAGAACGGCGGTGTCGGAACGGGGGCGTCGGTGCGGGCGGCGGAGCGGACGGAGTCGTCGGCGAAGTTCACCTCCTCGTCGGGCACGTCGCCCTTCTCGCGGAACTCGATGGCGCCCGCGCGCAGCTTCCCTAGAAGCGCCGCGTGCGCGTCGGAGTCGATCAGCTGGTCCATCACCGCCAGGCCCTCGAAGGCGTCCTTGCAGTAGAAGACCCCCGGCTCATAGACCTCCTCGGACTCCTTTCCTGCCGGGATACAGCGCGCGGTAGCTGAACGCGCGGTTGATCGCGGCGCCGCCGATCAGCACCGGGTAGCCGAGCTTCTTCGCGTGGAGCTCCTGGATGCAGGCGGGCATCTGCTTGGAGGTGGAGACGAGCAGCGCGGAGAGGCCGATCGCCGTGGCCTCGTGCTCGACCGCGGCGTCGAGGATCGTCTGGATCGGCACCTGCTTGCCGAGGTCCACGACGGTGTAGCCGTTGTTGGTCAGGATCGTGTTCACGAGCGACTTGCCGATGTCGTGCACGTCGCCGAACACGGTCGCGAGCACGACCGTCCCCTTCGTGTAGCCCTCGATCTTGTCGAGGTATCTCTCGAGCTGGGCGACGGCCCGCTTCATCACCTCGGCGGACTGGAGCACGAACGGCAGGATCAGTTCGCCGGCGCCGAACTTGTCGCCGACCTCCTTCATCGCCGGGAGCAGCACCTCGTTGAGCGTGGGCACCGCGCCGATCTTCTCGACGCTGCGGTCGATCCACTCCTCGACCCCCTCCTTGCGCCGTCGCAGGATGTGGAAGTGGAGCGCCTCCTCGGGCTCCATGCCCTCGGTCGGGTCGGCCGTGCCCTGCTCGCCCTCCTCCTCGCCTTTGGACTCGAAGTGGGCGATGAACCGCTCGAGCGCATCCTCGCGGCGGTTGAACACGAGGTCGTCGGCGAGCTCGCGCTCTGAGTCTGGGATCTCCGAGTAGGGGGTGATGTGGTTGGGGTTGACCATCGCGAGGTCCAGGCCGGCGTCCACGCAGTGGTGCAGGAACACCGAGTTGAGCACCGCGCGCGCGCCGGGGGAGACGCCAAAGGAGACGTTCGAGACCCCCAGTGAGGTCTTCACCCCGCGGATCTCCGCCTTGATCGCGCGGATGCCCGCGATCGTCTCGACGGCCGACGGCCGCCACTCCTCATCGCCGGTCGTCAGCGTGAACGTGAGGCAGTCGAAGATCAGCAGCTCGGGGTCCAGGCCATGCTCCTCGCAGCACAGATCGCGGATGCGCTTGGCGATCTCGACCTTGCGCTCCGCCGTCTTGGCCATGCCGACCTCGTCGATCGTCAGCGCGATCAGCGCCGCCCCGTGGGCGAGCGCGACGGGCACGACGCGGTCGAGCTTGGCGCGGCCGGCCTCGAGGTTGACCGAGTTGACGATCGCCCGGCCGGGGATCTGCTCGAGCGCCCGTTCGATCACCTCGGGCTCGGTCGAGTCGACCTGGATCGGCGCCGGCTGGGTGAGCGAGACCTTCTTGGCCACAAGGCGCATCTGTTCGTCCTCGTCGGTGCGCTCGGTCAGCGCCACACACAGATCGAGCACGTGCGCTCCGCCCGCGACCTGGTCCTCGGCGATCTGCAGGAGCCCGTCGTAGTCTTCGGCCAGCAGGAGCTCCTTGGCCTTGCGCGAGCCCTGCGAGTTCACGCGCTCGCCGACCATCGTCGGACGCGGCTCCTGCACCAGCGCGGTGGCCGCGATCATCGAGGACAGATGCGCCGCGCGGGGAGCCGGGCGCGGCGACCGCAGCGCGTCCCGAGACCCGCTCGACGATCGCGGCGATGTGCGCGGGCGTCGTGCCGCAGCAGCCGCCGACGATCCCCACGCCGTAGCGCTCGACGAACTCCTTCAGCGCCTCCGCCAGCGGCTCGGGCTGCTCGGGGAAGATCGTCTCACCGTCGGGTCCCTGCAGCGGGAGCCCGGCGTTCGGGATGCACGCCACCGGCACCGGGCAGTACTCGCCAAGGAAGCGGATCGCGTCGCGCATGTCCTCGGGGCCGGTCGAGCAGTTCAGGCCGATCACGTCGACGTTCAGGGCCTCGAGCGTCGTCAGCACCGCGGAGATGTCGGTCCCGAGCAGCATCTTGCCGCCGTTCGGCAAGCAGCGACACCGAGGTGTGGATCGGCAGCTCGCGCCCCGTCGTCTTGAAGGCCGCCCGGGCGCCGAAGACGGCGGCCTTGACCTCCAGGATGTCCTGGGCGGTCTCGATGATCAGCAGGTCCACGCCGCCGTCGATCAGTCCCTCGGCCTGCTCGGTGAAGACCTCCACGAGCTCGCCGAAGCGGATCTGCCCGAGCGAGGGATCCTCGGAGGCGGGCAGATAGCCGGTCGGTCCGATCGAGCCCGCGACGAAGCGATGCTCGCCGGCGGCGTCGCGTGCGATCTGCGCGGCCTTCGTGTTGATCTCGAGCGTGTCGTCGGCAAGG
The DNA here is from genome assembly GCA_963767655.1 of uncultured Solirubrobacteraceae bacterium. GTDB lineage: Bacteria > Actinomycetota > Thermoleophilia > Solirubrobacterales > Solirubrobacteraceae > Palsa-744. The sequence continues at coordinate 113,050 of CAVYET010000004.1, forward strand.
CCCCACTCGCCGAGCTTGATCCGCGAGGCCTGGAAGGTGTCGGTCTCGACTACCTCTGCGCCGGCCTCGAGCATCGAGGCGTGCACGCCCTCGATCACGTCGGGCCGGTTGAGCACGAGCGCCTCATGGCACTTGCCGGCCAGGCCGCCGTAATCCTCCTGCGTGAGGTCGAACTGCTCGAGCGTGGCGCCCATGCCGCCGTCGTAGACGACGACGCGCTCGGCGATGGCTTGCAGGTAGTCGCGTGGCATGTTCAGCCCATGCTAGCCGCCCGTTCCTGACGGGGTCCTCGAGCGCCCGGCCGCGCCGTCCGCCTGCGGCACGCGACCAAACACATCGGCCTTGCGATGGCTGTAGGTGCAGGATGGGACAACGGCTGCCCGATTCGGGCAGCGCTTCGGACGCCTCGGCCGACGGGCTTGTAGGGCCTCCTGGCACGTGCCTAGGTCGTTCGTCCAAATCACCTGGACATCGTCTGGACACGGTGCATTCTCTCCCTCTTCGACCCGCCGTGCATCGACGATCGATTCAGAAAGCAGCCAGCGTCAGTGAGCGCCAAAGCGAGCAGTGATCGATCGTCGGACATTGACAAACGAGTGACGACCGAGTCAGGAGACCCGTACATGCGATTCCCCCAAGCGCAAAAACACTCACTGCGGCACACCCCACCAGCGCATCTCATTTCACGCCTGCAGAGCCTCGGGCCATTCACGCAATCCGCGACACTGGCGGATTCAACAGGATGACTCTTCCCGTCCTGCTCGGAGCACTCGCTGCTCTCGGCGTGCTCATGTTCGCAATCGCCTCGCTGGGTGCCACGCAGGCTCAGGCACACTGGTATCCAGTATTCACGGAGATCCGCCGGGCGATCCGAGCGGCATCACCGGTGCAACGGGTGCCACGGGAGCGACTGGAGCCACGGGTGCGACCGGCGCAACAGGCGCCAACGGCGTTAACGGCTCGAACGGACTGAACGGACTGAACGGTCTGAACGGGGTAACCGGCGCAACCGGCGCAACCGGCGCCAATGGTGCGACCGGCGGGTCCGGAGCGACGGGTGCAACTGGCGCCACGGGCTCGACCGGCGCGACTGGCCTAACCGGCGTGATCGGAGCCACTGGCGCTGCCGGAGCGACTGGGGCCACGGGCGCGACCGGTGAAATCGGATCCAAAGGAGCGACTGGTGAAACTGGAGCTACTGGAGCCACCGGTGAAGCGGGAGCCACGGGCGCCGAAGGCGTCGTCGGTGCTACCGGCGCAACCGGTGCGACTGGAGCAGAAGGAGCCGCGGGCGCCAACGGCGCCAACGGCGCCAACGGCACAAACGGCGCCACCGGCGAAACCGGAGCGACCGGTGCCACCGGCGAAGCCGGCGCCACTGGTGCTACCGGCGAAACCGGCACGACTGGAGCTACCGGTGCCACCGGAGCAGAAGGTGCTGCTGGCAGCAACGGCACCAACGGCGAACGGAGCAACGGGTGCGACCGGAGCCACGGTGCAACCGGCGAAACCGGCACGACTGGAGCTACCGGTGCCACCGGAGCAGAAGGTGCTGCTGGCAGCAACGGCAGCAACGGCGAAAACGGAGCAACGGGTGCGACCGGTGAAAAGGGTGCGACGGGCGCTGAAGGCGTCGCGGGTGCCACCGGTCCTACCGGCGCGACCGGAGCAGAAGGTGCTGAAGGCGCAGAAGGTGCAGCAGGCGCCAACGGCGCCAACGGCACAAACGGCGCCACCGGCGAAACCGGAGCGACCGGTGCCACCGGCGAAGCCGGCGCCACTGGTGCTACCGGCGAAACGGGAGCTACCGGTGCCAGCGGAGCAGAAGGGCTGCTGGCAGCAACGGCACCAACGGCGAAAACGGAGCAACGGGTGCGACCGGTGAAAAGGGTGCGACGGGCGCTGAAGGCGTCGCGGGTGCCACCGGTCCTACCGGCGCGACCGGAGCAGAAGGTGCTGAAGGCGCAGAAGGTGCAGCAGGCGCCAACGGCGCGACCGGTGAAACCGGAGCCACCGGTGCCAGGGCGTAACCGGCGCTACTGGCGCAACCGGAACCGCCGGAGCCGAAGGTGCAGAAGGCGCTGAAGGTGCGGCCGGCAACGACGGCGCTGCCGGAGCAACCGGGGCGACCGGCGCGACCGGCGAAACCGGCGCTACCGGGGCGCAGGGTGCCACCGGAGCCACTGGGGCGACCGGATCGGAAGGTGCCACCGGAGCCACTGGCGCCACAGGGGCTACCGGGGCCGGGAGAACCGGTGCCACCGGTGCCACCGGCGCCACCGGCGCCACGGGCGCCACCGGTAAAACCGGTGCGACTGTAGTTATGGGAACCGAACAGACAGGTGGTGGTTTGAACCGCGGTGAAACGGTTCAAGACGTCATTGCCTGTCCGAGCGGGCTGGTTGTGCTGGGCGGAGGGCGGCAACGTGACCCCCCACAACGGGGCCGTTGGCGCACTCGCCAGTTCGTATCCGAGTGCCACAAACGCGTGGACTGCCGTAGCGGTAACAACCGCCGGCAAAGCCGGTGGCTCGACTGGGCGTCCAGGCGTACGCGATATGCGGAAGCGCATGACCGTCAGGCTGACCCACCTGGCGCCATAGCTCCGCCAGACGACCAGCGATGACAACTCGGCCGCCGGAGCACCGGCGGCCGAGTTGCACTTAGAAGGCTTCCAATGTGACCGGCGACGCCCGCCGGCCACATGCGACGATCGAGGCGGGACTACTTGATGAACAGCATCTCCGAGTACTTCGGCAGCGGCCACAGGTCGTCGGCCACGAGCTTCTCCAGGCGGTCTGCGACATCGCGGACGTCGTTCATCGCGGGGATGACGCTGTCGCGCATGTAGACTGCCCACTTCGTCGCGGAGTCATCGGGCTGGTTCTCCTCGAGGTTGGCGTCCTCGAGCTTCAGCAGGGCGAAGTGAAGCTCCTTGATCACCGGCTCGACCTCGCTGATCAACTCCTCCAGGCCACTGGCGCTGAGCTCGTTGTGATAGCGAACGGCCGCCGGCAGCAGCATCGTGCGGGCTATCGCCGCGGCGGTTTCGGACTCGATGTTGATGTTGACCGCGTACTGCTCGGTGAAGACCTCATAGCGGGCCTCGAGCTCGCGCTTTGAGAGCACCTTGTACTTCTTGAACAGCGCGAGCGTGCCTTTCGCGGTCAGCCACGGCAGTGCTTCCGGAGTGGTTCGCAGATTGGCCAGGCCCCGCTTCTCGGCCTCCTTGTGCCATTCCTCGGAGTAGTTGTCCCCTCCGAACACGATCTGCTTGTTGGCGGCCCATACCTCCTTGGCGACGGCGGTGACGGCCTTTTCCAGGGTGGCACCGGAGCGTTTGAGCGCGATCTCGAGCTTGTCGGCGAGCTCATCGACCGACTCGGCGACGATCGTGTTCAGCACGGTGTTGGGCCACGCCGGCGAGGCGCTCGAGCCGAAGGCGCGGAACTCGAACTTGTTGCCGGTGAAGGCGAAGGGGCTCGTGCGGTTGCGGTCCCCGCCGTGAAGGGGCAGTGGGGGCAGCACGGGCGTACCCAGGCCGAGGAAGGAGCCGGGCTTCGATGTCTGTGCTTTGCCCGAGGCGATCGTCGTGAAGACCTTCTCGAGCTCGGCGCCGAGGAAGATCGAGATGATCGCCGGCGGAGCCTCGTTCGCGCCGAGGCGGTGGTCCTGGCCGGCGCTAGCGATCGAGGCGCGCAGCAGCGCCTGGTGCTTGTTGACGGCCTGGATGACAGCGGCACAGAAGAACAGGAACTGGAGGTTCTCCGATGGCGTGTCACCCGGGTCGAGCAGGTTCAGGCCGGTGTCGGTGCCCATCGACCAGTTGTTGTGCTTGCCCGAGCCGTTCACGCCGGCGAAGGGCTTCTCGTGCAGCAGGCAGATCAGGCCATAGCGACGCGCCGTGTTCTGCATGACCTGCATGGTGATCATCTGGTGGTCGGAGCCGACGTTCGAGTTCTCGAAGATCGGCGCGACCTCGTACTGGTTGGGAGCGACCTCGTTGTGGCGCGTCTTGATCGGCACGCCGAGCTTGGCCAGTTCCAGCTCGACCTCGAGCATGTAGGCGAGAACGCGCTCCGGAATCGAGCCGAAGTAGTGGTCGTCGAGCTCGTGTCCCTTGGGGGGCTTGGCACCGTACAGCGTTCGCCCGGTGGTCAGCAGGTCAGGCCGTTCGAAGAAGTACTGCTCGTCGATCAGGAAGTACTCCTGCTCGCAGCCCGTCGTCGTGAACACGCGGTTGGCCTCATCGACACCCAGCAGCTCGAGCGCGCGTACCGCCGCGCGTGACAGAGCGTCCATCGAGCGCAGCAGCGGGATCTTGTGGTCGAGCGCCTCCCCGGTCCAGGATGTGAAGGCGGTGGGGATGCACAGCAGCGCGCCATTGGGATTCTCCAGGATGAAGGCCGGCGAGGTCGGGTCCCAGGCCGTGTAGCCCCGAGCCTCGAACGTCGCGCGGATGCCGCCGGTCGGGAAGGACGAGGCGTCGGGCTCGCCCTGGATCAGCTCGTTGCCGGAGAACTCGGCCAGCGCGGTCCCCTCTCCGGTGGGGCCGTAGAAGGAGTCGTGCTTCTCGGCAGTCGAGCCGGTGAGAGGCTGGAACCAGTGGGTGTAGTGGGTCGCGCCTTTCTCCATCGCCCAATCCTTCATCGCGACCGCGACCGCGTCCGCGAGCGAGGTGTCGAGCGCCTCGCCGTGCTCGAGCGTCCGCTGCAGCGCCTTGAAGACGTGCTTGGGCAGGCGCTGACGCTGGACGGCCGGCGAGAACACGCTCGCGCCAAAGACCTGGTTGCTGGGGTCGGTCAGGTCGGCAGAGCCGAGCGCCGATCCATTGGCGCTCCACTGCGCTGCGGTGACGTTGTGCTGGCGGGTCCTTGGTGGCATGAGTGGGTTCGATTCCTCTCTGTAGGGTGGGGTGAGCATAGAGCTAGCGCGATCTGCAAACGCGGGCGCGAGCCTCGATCCTGGCGCGGAAGGTGAGTGGCACTGTCGGCTTCAAGTTGCTGGTGACTCAGCCTAGCCGTCGTATGACTGCACGAACTCCCACGGGTGCGGGCGCAGGTCGATCTCCTTGGCCTCCGCCCGCTTGTAGGAGATCCACTCCTCGATCAGATCCGCCGTGAACACGTCGCCGTCCAGCAGAAACTGATGGTCGGCCTCGAGCGCGTCCATCGCGTCGGCTAGCGACGCCGGCACGTGCCCGATCTTGGCCAACTGCTCCTCGGGGAGGTCGAACAGGTCGGCGTCGAGTGGGTCGCCGGGCTCCAGGCTCCGTTTGATCCCATCGAGGCCGGCCATCAGCAGCGCCGAGAAGCCGAGATACGGGTTGGTCAGGGGATCGGGGGGCCGGAACTCGATGCGCTTGGCCTTCGGCGAGGACAGATACATGGGGATTCTCACGGCCGCCGAGCGGTTGCGCTGGGAGTGGACCAGGTTGACGGGCGCCTCGTATCCCGGCACCAGGCGACGGTAGCTGTTGCAGGTGGGCGCGCAGAACGCCATCAGCGCACGGCCGTGCTCAAGGATTCCCGCCACGTAGTTGAGCGCCATGCCGCTCAGCAGCGCGTAGCCGTTCTCGTCGAACATCAGCGTGGCGCCGTCCTTCCACAGCGACTGGTGCACGTGCATTCCCGAGCCGTTCTCCTCGTAGATTGGCTTGGGCAGGAAGGTGGCGCTCTTGGCGGCCGCCCGGGCGACGTTCTTGACGATGTACTTGTGCATCATCAGCGTGTCGGCCATCTGCAGTAGCGGCTGAAAGCGCAGGTCGATCTCGCCCTGTCCCGGGCCACCGACCTCGTGATGGTGGAACTCGCAGGGGACGCCGAGCGCCTCCAACGTGAGGACCATCAGTGCGCGCAGGTCGCCGAGCGTGTCCATCGGGGGGACGGGAAAGTAACCCTCTTGCGAGCGCGGATGGTGGCCCACATTAGGGCGCGAATGGGGGTCGCCGAATCCACCGCCCCGGTTCCAGTAAGCCTCGGCGTTGTCCACCTCGTAGAAGGCGGTGTGTGTTTTCTGATCGAACGACACGTGGTCGAAGATGTAGAACTCGGCCTCCGGGCCGAAGAACGCGGTATCGGCGATGCCGGTCTGGATGAGATGGCGCTCAGCCTTCTGCGCGACGTAGCGCGGGTCGCGCGAGTAGGCCTCGCGCGTGATCGGGTCGATCACGTTGCAGATCAGTGACAGCGTGCGCTCGCCGTAGAACGGGTCGATCTTCGCCGTCGTGGCGTCGGGCATCAGCAGCATGTCCGACTCGGCTATCTGCTGGAAGCCGCGAATCGAGGAGCCGTCGAAACCCAATCCGTCGCTGAACGCGTCCTCCTCAAAGGCGCCGACCGAGAGGGTCATGTGCTGCCAGGTGCCGGGAACGTCGGTGAACTTGAGATCGACCATCCGCACGTCGAGCTGGTCGGCCATCGCGAGCACGTCCGCTGCGCCCGGGTCGCTCTTGTCCGCGAACCTCTCGATCGTCAGAGGCTCGTCGCCGGCGACGAGGTCGCGAATTGCGGTCTGCTGCGGTGTCGCGGACATGGACGGATTAGCTCCTGCTTAGCATGGTGGGCTGACCGGGCCGGGCCGCCAAGAGCGGGCTTTCGGACCCAGCCTCGCGGGCCGGGTGCCCGTGGGGCACGGAAGGCCGGATGCAATCGTAATGCCAAGCTCCCCAAAGGGCATCACCGCTTGGCGAAATCGATGTGGCGATCTTTCGACACTGGGCCAAACCTTCGGCCTGCCCTAGCGTCCAGCGGCGGCGACCGCGCAGATGGGCATGCGCAGATGGCATGCGCAGGTGAGGCATGCGCAGGTGGGACAGGGCTAGGGGCTCAGCGGAAAGCGGCCGGGCACGACCTGGCCGGTGTTCGGGTTCACGTGCCGCGGTGGCGGTGCTTTCGTGACGAAGACCGTGAACGTCCCCTGCACCGGTCCGCCGGTGGGGCTCACCGCCCGCGCCTTGCCGGCCAGACCGGCGGCGACGGTGTAGCGGACGGTGTAGAGGCCGGCCTTCACCGGAACCAGCCGCCAGTGGAAGGTTTGCGCCCTTCCCGTCGGCAGCGCGCCGAGCGCCCACGTGTTGACGTAGTTGGTCTGCCCGCCGCCCGGGGGGCTGATGGCCTGGCTGTTCGCGGGGCGCGGGGGAATCGTGCCGGGACCCCGGTCGACGACCCAAATCGGTCGCTGGTTGGCGGCGAGTTGAGGGTAGTTTTCGCTGTAGTTGAAGGAGTCGATCGTGACCGCCACGTTGGGAGCCGTGTGCGGGCCGATGTTTCGCACCACCAGTTCAAGGCTCGTAGGCCTTGCGATCGACTGAAGCCTGGGGAAGCGCGCGTAGGTAACCACCATCGTCGTGTTGATCTTTGCTTCGTGCGCGTCCTGTCTGGCGGCTGCGCCGCAGCCACCGGCGAGGAGGCCGCCGGCGGCGATCAGCAGGCACGGCGTCGCAGGGCGCGCGAGCCAGCGCGCGAGCAGCGGAAAGACAGGCCCTCCCCTCACGATGCGGCCACGATACCAGCGGCTGTGGCGCGCCGCCGCGGGCGCTCGGGCGGCGCCGTTCCGGTGTGGCGCTGCGAACACGCATCACGTAGAGTTCAAGGACTCACCGATCGCGAGCGGAGGAGAGGCAGGGAGAGAATGGTTCAGACGGTCGCCGAGCGGGCGTTCATCCCGGTCAGGCACGTGCTCGAAGAATTCGGCGACATGATGCTGCTGACGGGCAGGACGCTCTCCTCCGCGCTGCGGCCGCCCTATCCATACGGCGGCGAGCTCGTCTCGCAGTTCCTGTTCACGCTGCGCCTGTGCTGGTTTCCGCTGCTGATCTCCACGGTGGCGATCAACTACGGCGCGCCGGGGCTGCAGGCGGCCAACTTCCTGAACCTCATCGGCGGCCTCGATCGCCTCGGCGCCTTCTTCATCGTGATCGTGGTGCGCGAAATCGGACCATTCATCACCTCGATCGTGATCGCGGGCGTGGCCGGCACGGCGATCACCGCCGATCTGGGCGCGCGCAAGGTGCGCGAGGAGCTCGACGCCCTGCAGGTGCTGGGCGTGGATCCCGTCAAGAACCTCGTCGTGCCGCGCTTTCTGGCGCTGATGCTCGTGACCGGGCTGTTCAACATCTACGCGGTGCTGTTCGGCCTGTTCGGCGGGATCCTCGCCGAGCTCGTCAACGGCGGGTCGCTGGGGCCGTTCTGGAACACGCTGTTTGAAAGCTCCTCCACGACCGACCTGTGGGGCTCTGAGCTGAAGGCGACGATGTACGGGGCGATCATCGCGATCGTGTGCTGCTACAAGGGCATGAGCGCCTCCGGCGGCGCCGAGGGCGTGGGGCGCGCGGTCAACGAAGCGGTCGTGATCGCGTTCCTGGGGATCGGGGCCTTCAACTACGTCTTCACGCAGACGCTGCTGGCCACCCATCCGCAGATCCTGGTGATCCGATGAACGAATGGCTCGCGGTCCCCCGCGAACTGCTTGGCGCGACCGGCGAGATCGGCCGCTTCGCCACCAAGGTGGTGCGCGACGTCTGGAGCCTGCGCGTCCTTCACTTCTTCGGCGAGTCGCTGCGCCAGTCGGGCATCCTGATCATCTACTCGACGCTCGTCATCTGGAGCCCTCGCGTTCCTGATCGGGCTGGGCGCCTGCGGGATCGAGGCCGCCTACTTCAACCAGTCGATCAACGCGCCCACCTACTCGGGCGTGTACGCGGCCTGGTGCAACCTGCGCGAGGCGGTGCCCTACGTGTTCGGCTACATGATGGCCGCCAAGGTCGGCACGGGCATCGTCGCCGAGCTCGGCGCGATGCGGATCTCCGAGGAGATCGACGCGCTCGAGGTGATGGGCGTCGACTCGATGCTGTTCCTGTGCGCCACCCGCCTGCTGGCCGCGTGGATCGTGCTGCCCTTCATGTACATCGGCGCGATCGGCGTGGCCTACCTCGCCTCCTATCTGGCGATCGTCGATCAGCTCGGCTATGTCTCCTCGGGGGGCTTCCTGTTGGTCTTCTGGCAGTTCCAGAATCCGGCGGACTTCTTATTCAGCGTCATAAAGGGCATGACGATGGCCACGGCCATCGTGCTCGTCGCCTGCTACTACGGCTACAACGCCAGCGGCGGGCCGGTGGGCGTCGGCAGCGCGACGGCCAAGTCGATGGTGCTCAACCTGATCCTGATCCACCTGATCGGCATGTTCGGCACCCAGGTCTTCTGGGGCGGCAACGCCCGTGCTCCAGTCGGAGGGTGAGCGTGAGCGAGGACAGCGGACCGCGGGAGCCCGCCGAGGCGACGCCGGGGGGCGTGACCCTGAAGCCGGTGCAGCGGCCCGGCGAAGAGGCGGAGGAGTTCCGCTATCACACCGGCACGATCCGTCCCTCAAAGGAACCCGACGCGATCGAGTTCATCGAGGTGCACAAGTCGTTCGGACGCAACCACGTGCTGCGCGGCTTGAACCTGGGGCTGCCGGACAACCAGATCTCGATGATCATCGGCCCGTCCGGCACCGGCAAGTCGGTGTGCATCAAGCACATCGTCGGCCTGCTCTACCCCGACGAGGGCGACGTGCTCGTGCACGGGGAGTCGGTGCCGAGCCTGTCCGACGACGAGCTGTTCGCGATGCGCAGGAAGTTCGGCGTGCTGTTTCAGGACGGTGCGCTGTTCGGGTCGCTGAACCTGTACGACAACGTCGCCTTCCCGCTGCGCCAGCACACCGAGAAGGGCGAGGACGAGATCGCCGAAATCGTCAACCGGCGCCTGCGCGAGGTCGGGCTCCTTGTAGAGGGCGAGAAGATGCCCAGCGAGCTCTCCGGCGGCATGCGCAAGCGCGCCGGGTTCGCGCGCGCGCTCGTGCTCGACCCCGAAATCGTGCTGTTCGACGAGCCCGACTCCGGCCTTGACCCCGTGCGCACCGCGCTGCTGTGCGAGCTGATCAAGGAAGTGCACATCGAGAACGGCGGCTGCTATGTCGTGATCACCCACGACATCATGAGCGCACGCCGTGTCGCCGAGCACCTCTCGGTGCTGTGGAAGGGACGGATCGTCGAATCCGGACCGGCGGAGGAGCTGTTCGCCTCCGAGAACCCGTTCGTGCGCCAGTTCCTCTCCGGCGAATCGGCCGGCCCACTCGGCATGGAGTGAGTCCGGGACCCCTGCCTGCGGCGCCCGCCCGCCCGGCCTGCTACCGGGCCCACCTGCGGGTGGGATCGACTAGCCTCTCTAACGTGACAGCCCGGGTTCTCTTCTCCTTGGCGGCCGGCGCGGCCCGGCGGCCGCGCCTGGTGCTCGCGATCGCGATCACGCTCGGACTGGCCGGCGGGGCGCTCGCGCTGCGCCTGCATCCGACGGCGGCGACGGACACGTTCGTGTCGAGCTCGAGTCCCGAGTACAAGGCCACCCAGCGCTTCTACAGGGACTTCGGGGAAGAGCCGGTGGAGGTGCTGGTCAAGGGCAGCCTGCAGCAGCTCGTGCTCAGCTCGGACATCGTCCGGCTGGCCGGGCTGGAGGGCTGCCTGTCGGGGAACGTCCCCGCCAGTGCGCTCGCGCAGGAGGGCGGGCGCAACGGGCCGTGTGGACAGCTCGCGCGCGCGCACACGGTGAAGGTCGTGTTCGGTCCGGGCACGTTCGTCACCGAGGCCGCCGAACAGCTCGACGAACAGCTCACCGCTGCAGACCAAGCAGGCGGAAGGTCGAGGCCAAGCAGGCCGAACGGGTGGTCGCCAAGGCGGCGCTCGCGCGCGGCCTGTCCGCCGGCGAAGCGCAAGCGCTCGGCACGCAGGCGAGCAAGATCACGATGGCGCGCTTCCAGGAGTACCTGGCCACGCTCGCGCTTCAGTACGGCCTCACGGCGCGGCCGAGCATCGAAGATCCCAACTTCGTCTCGACGCTCGTGTTCGATTCGAGCAAGCCCGCGGGCACGCCGAAGGCGCGCTTCGCCTACCTGTTCCCGAGTCCCGACGCGGCGCTGGTCTCGGTGCGCATGAAGGCCGGGCTCTCCGAACGGGCACGGACGCAGACGATCGGTGCTGATTCGCCAGGCGGTGGCGATGCCCCAGTGGCGCCTGCAGCACGGGGGGTCCTACCTGGTCACGGGCGAGCCGGTGATCGTCTCCGATCTGAACAGCTCGATCACCCACTCGATCGAGCTGCTGCTCGTGGTGGTGCTGCTGGTGATGGCTGGCACGCTCGGCCTGATCTTCTCCGGACGCCCGCGCCTGCTGCCGCTCGCCGTGGCGCTGCTCGCCGCGGCCCTCACGTTCGGGGCGCTGTCGCTGGTCGGGGCGTCGCTGACGATGGCCTCGATCGCCGTGCTGCCGGTGCTGGTGGGGCTGGCGGTGGACTATGCGATCCAGTTCCAGTCGCGCGTCGAGGAGGGCTTTGCGCAGCGCGTCGCCGAGGGGCACGGGCAGGACGGGCAGGAGCGATCGCAGATCGTGGCGCGCACGGCCGCCCTCGGCGGTCCAACGCTCGTCACCGCGGCGGCGGCGAGTGCGGCGGCGATACTGGTGCTCGCTGCTCTCGCCGGTGCCGATGGTGCGCGGCTTCGGCGGTGCTGCTCGTGGTCGGGGTGGGCATCGCGCTGCTGTGTGCGCTGACTGCGGGCGCGGCGGCGCTGGCGCTCCCCTGGCGCCCGCGCCAGGCACATGCGCGCACGCGCCCCGCCGCCGCGCTGGCGGGTCGCGTGGCGGGGGGCGCGCGAGCTGCTGCTGGACAACCCGCTGAATCGCGCGTCTCGAGGGTCGCGCTGGTCGGGGCGGTGCGCCGGCCGGGGCGGGTGCTCGCCGTCGGACTTGCGCTCGCGGCGCTCGGCTGGGGGCTCGACACGCAGACGAAGGTGGAGACCGACATCACCAAGCTGGTCCCCCAGAACCTGAGCTCGCTGCAGAGTCTGGACGCGCTCGAGCGAGCGACCGGCGTGGGTGGGGAAATCGAGCTGATGGTGCGCGGCAAGAACCTGGTGAAGCCCTCGACGATCGAATGGATGAGCTCGTATGAGAGCGCCGTGCTGAAGCGCTTCGGCTACAGCTCCAGCGGCGGCTGCGCCAGGGCCACGCTGTGCCCGGCCTTCTCGCTGCCGGACCTGTTCCAGGGCCAAGCCGCGCCACGAGCTCCGGCCCGCCCAAGCTCACGCAGGCGGACGTCAGCGGCCTGCTGGCGCGATCCCGCCGTACTTCTCCCAGGACGTGATCACCGCCGACCGGCGAGTGGCGACGCTGGCGTTCGGCATCCGGCTGATGGGGCTCGACCAGCAGCAGCGGCTGATCGAACACATGCGCTCGAGCCTGCATCCGCCCGCGGGGGTGAGCGCGCAGCTCGTGGGCCTGTCCGTGCTGGCGGCCAAGTCGGGCGCGCAGGTGGCCTCGCCGTGGAGGCGCCTGGAGACGCTCGTCATCGGGCTCGCGGCGGTGGCGCTCGTGCTGCTGATCGCCTTCCGCGGAGATCGTCGCCGCGCGCTCGCGCCGCTGGCCCCGATCGTGCTGGCGACCGGCTGGTCGGCATTGATCCTGTTCTGCCGTGCGGGTGCCGCTGAACCCGATGTCGGTCACGCTCGGGGCGCTCGTGATCGCGATCTCGACCGAGTTCAGCGTGCTGCTGTCAGAGCGCCACCGCCAGGAGCGGCTGGCCGGCCACGACACCGTGCAGGCGCTGCGCCGCAGCTACCGCCACACCGGCGCGGCGGTGGCGGCATCGGGGGTGACGGCGATCGCCGGCTTCGGCGTGCTCGCGTTCTCGGACATCAGGATGCTCCGCGACTTCGGCCTGGTGACGCTGATCGACCTGAGCGTGTCGCTGATCGGCGTGCTGATCGCGCTGCCGGCGGCCATCGTGATCGCCGAACGCTCCCGGCCGCTCAGTCTGCGCCACGCTCTGAGCGAGGCCGTCGCCAGCGCGATCGGCACCGTCCGCACCGGCGCGCGCAAGCCCGCCGGATCGGGCCATGAGCCGGCCTGAGCCTGCGCCGGCCAGGCCGTTCGGGCGCAGGCCGTACGGTCGCTACGTCGGCCTGCTGGCGGTGCTGATATTCGTGCTGATCACGATCCACACGGTGGTGACAAAACAGAGCGGCCTGCACGGGCATCGAACCCGGCCACCGGCTGCCGCCGTTCGCGGTGCCGCTGGTGCTCTGGAGACGTCAACGGCGACGCCGACATCGCCACCCACGCCAACGAGGGCGCGGCGGGACGGGTGCCGGCATGCCAGGTGCGCGGGCCGCAGTGCTGAACGTCTGCCAGCTCTACGAACAGGGACCGCTCGTGCTCGCGCTGTTCGTCGACGCGGGCTCCTGTCCGCAGGTCCTCAGCGACATGCAGGCGCTTGCGCCGTCCTTTCCCGGCGTGCGCTTCGCGGCCGTGGCGATCAAAGGCGATCGCGATCGGCTGCGCGCGCTCGTGCGCTCGATGCACCTGAGCTTTCCGGTCGGCATCGACCGCGACGGCGCGCTGGCCGGCCTGTACAAGCTGGTGAGCTGTCCGCAGGTCGCGTTCGCCTATCCGGGGGGAGTGGTGCAGAGCCCGCGCTGCTGAGCGCGCCCCACGCGGGCGGTGCTGCGCGCGCGGGTCAGCGAGCTCGTGGCGGCGGCGCGCGCGCGGGGATGGAGGGGCGCCGCCACGTGAGCCCGACCGGCCGCCTTCGAGCCGGCGCTCGGGTGGTGCGCGCGCGAGGTCGAGCAGGATCTGCCCGACGCTGCGCGTGCTGCTGGCCGAGGTCGCAGGTCGGCCGCAGGGCGCGCTCTTCGGCCGACTCCCCGCGGGAGGTTCGAGAGCGCCTGCGCGAGCTGTCGAACCGGTTTCGCGGCGCGCGGGCGGTGGGCGTCCGGCGGGAACCGGTTCCCGCCGCCTACCGGGTCTTCTTCCGTCACATCGGCCTCGATCCCGACATCGTGCGCACGCCGATCGAGGCGGCGGTGCTCGAACGGATGCTGCGCGGCGGCTTTCTCTCGGGCGGCCTGCTCGCGGACGTGCTGCTGATCGCGCTGGTGGACACCGGCGTGCCGGTGTGGGCGCTCGACGCCGAGTCGCGTCGACGGTCCGCTCGGGCATCCGCCCGAGCCGCGAGGGCGAGCGGCTCGGAGGCGCTCGCCGGCCCCGCCGCTGCCGCTCGGGCGGCTGGTGATCGCGGACGCCTCGGCGGCGCTGGCGATCCTGTTCGGCCAGCTCGGCCCGCAGCACGAGCCGGTCGCGCGACACCCGTCGGCTGACGCTGTTCGCCGTCGCAGGTGCCGGGCGTGCCGGCGCTGTACGTGGAAGAGGCGCTGTGGAACGTGCCACGCGGCGCTTGAGCAGCCCTGAGAGCGTCCGCGGCGCTCGGAGCGCGCGCGCTCGCTGGTAGACTCGGCTCTTCCGGCGCTAGGAGGAGAAGTTGGGTGTGACCCAGTCCGAGCAGCTAGTCATCGATCGCGGCGCCCCCGAGCCCGCGTCAGCCTGCCCGCGCGAGCACGGTCAGCTCGCCTCCGAAGCGGGCCTGGACGCCGAGCGGCTGGACGCCGAGCGCATCCAGCTCGGCGAGCGCGCCGCGAGGAGCTCGCTGAGGGCGCAGGTCGCGAAGGCTCGAGCACGAGCTCTCGGCGATCGTGGCGGCGGGCTTTCCCTACATCCCGGCGCCCGCTCCCACCGTCGAGGCCGTCGTCGGGCCGTGCCTGCTCAGCCTCGAGGAGCTCGAGCGCTCGCGCGATCGGCTGGCGGGCCGCGTGCAGGAGTTTCGCCGGCTGGCGGCCGAGCGCGCCGAGCACGAGCGCCGCGGCGCACGAGCTGCTCGAGGACGGATGAAGCTCGAACCGGGCCGCTACAGGTTCGTGCGCCTGCCGGTCAGCGATCTCGGCCAGGGCGGCTGCGGCGTGTGGGAGGTGCGCCCGCGGCTCGGCCTGATCGGGATGCTCGCCGGCTGGTGGCAGGTCAAGCTCTCGTCAGGCTGTCCGTTACCCATGGGGCCGCGCTCCACGCGCGGCCCCGCTGAGCGGAGTTGAGCATCACCGCGAGCGTGCGGCGCTGGCGGTCGGTCATCGATCCGACGGTCTTCTTCTCGGACATCGGGATCTGGGCGAGGAACTTGCGGCAGCGGGTCTGACCCCAGCGGCGCTGGCTCATCAGCAGGTCGGCTACCGCCATGCTCTGCGCCTCCCAGGGGCAGTCGAGGATCACATCGGCGACATCGATCTCGCCGGTTGCCACCCTGCGCTTGAGCTCGGCACGTGCGAGGCGGACCTTGTTTGCGCGCTCCAGCGCGCGCATGTGCTGTGGACCGGTGGGGGCGATGTGACTGTCGCTGTCGCGTTCATATGGGCACTCTCCCGGTTGTCGCCGCGAGGACTCTCGCGGCGCGCAACACCCTTGCTTGAATTGACGAGTAGGCGCTCGCCATGCGCCGTCTGAAACCCCACGCAGGACGTCGCGGTATGGTCCGGCTACATCACCCCCCGAGGGCGTGTCCCGGATCAACCCCGGACGGTCATGCAGAGCGCTTCTGCAAGCTACGCAGCGTTCGGCGCCCGGTCAACCGCGCGGCGCGCGGTTCGTGCGCTAGAAGCGACCTTTTTTGTTGCCTCTCGGGACATGTGAAGAAATGGACAAGTCGAGGGGCCCGACTTGGACGGGCCGACCGGGTGCGCCCGACCGCCGAGAGCGTCCGCTCGGGAGGCCCCGCCCGGGCCCGGCCCCCGGCCCGGCGCGTGGCCCGACGCAGCCCGGCGCCCGGCCCGGCGCGACTTGGCTCCCGGCCCGGCCCTGCCCGGCGCGTACTCGCGGGAGTCAGCTCCGCGCCGCTTCGGGCAGCGGGCCGTGCTCGGCCTCGAACTCGCGCTTGACCTGCTCGAACACCTCCAGCGCGCGGTCGAGCGTGTCGCGGTCGTGCGTGGCCATCACGCTGGTTCTGAGCAGCGCTCCCCCCGGGGGGACCGCGGGGTGCAGCGCGCAGTTGGTGAACACGCCGCCGTCATACAGCGCCCGCCACAGCAGCGCGGCCTTCCAGTCGTCGCCGATGAGGATCGGGATGATCGGCGTGAGGATCGTCTCGACGGCGGCGTCCTCGGACGGTCCCAGTGCGCATCGGCTCGCCGCCGAGCACGCGGTAGCCGAGCGCGTCCAGGCCCGCGGCGAAGTAGCGGGCGTTCTCGAGCACGGCCGCCAGCAGCTGAGGACCCTCCGAGGAGCGCACGACCCGCAGCGCGGCGAGCGCCGCGCCGAGCGCGGCCGGGACGGCCGAGGCGGTGAACAGGAAGGCGCGCGAGGAGATGCGCAGGTAGTCGATCACCTCGGCGTCTCCGGCGAGGAAGCCCCCGCAGGCGGCCAGCGACTTGGAGAACGTGCCCATGCGCAGGTCGACGCGGTCCTCGACCCCCAGCAGCTCGGCGGCGCCCGCTCCGCGCGCCCCGAGCACCCCGGCGGCGTGCGCCTCGTCGACCATCAGGCGCGCGCCGTAGCGGGCGCACAGCTCTGACGATGTCCACGAGCGGCGCCACGTCGCCCTCCATCGAGAACACGCCGTCGACCACCACGAGCACGCCGCCGCCGTCGTCCTGGGCGCGGCTCAGCGCCCGCTCGAGCTTGTCCATGCGGCTGTGGCGGAAAGGGCGCATCTTGGCCCGTGAGAGCAGCACGCCGTCGAGGATCGAGGCGTGGTCGCCGGAATCGACGATCACGGTGTCGCCGGAGTCGAGCAGCGTGCCGAGCGCGCCCATGTTCGCCTGGTGGCCGGTCGTGAACACGATCGCGTCCTCGGTGCTCCATCCACTCCGCCAGCTCGCGCTCGAGCTCGAGGTGCAGCGGCGTGGTGCCGTTCAACAGGCGCGAGCCGGTCAGCCCGGTGCCGTAGCGCGCCAGCGCGTCGCGGGCGCCCTGCATGACGCGCTCGTCGCCGGTGAGGCCCAGGTAGTTGTTGGAGGCGAGCATGATCCGCGGATGGCCTTCCATCTCCACCACCGGCATCGCCGGGCGACTCGACGGTGCGGAAGTACGGCATCAGGTCGGCCTCGCGCGCGGCGCGCAGCAGCTCTTCGCGCTCGTGGCCGCGGACCTTGGCGAAGACGTCTATCGAGGTGGGCATATAGGGTGGTCGCCGCGATGGCAGTCGAGATCCGGCCCGTGGCGTCCCGGCGCGAGCTGAACACGTTCATCAAGCTGCCGTGGCGGCTCTATCGTAACGAGCCCAACTGGGTGGCGCCGCTGCTGAGCGATGTGAAGGAGCAGCTGGATCCGCCAAGGAATCCGTTCTTCGAGCACGCCGAGGCCCAGTACTTCCTCGCCTGGCGCGACGGGCGCGCCGTCGGGCGCATCAGCGCCCACATCGACCGCCACATGCAGGAGTTCCAGGGCAACGACTGGGGGCTGTGGGGCTGGTTCGAGTGCGAGAACGACCCCGAGGCCGCGCGCGCGCTGCTGGATGCGGCCGAGGCCTGGCTGCGGGCGCGCGGGGCGGGCACGATGATCGGCCCGATGAGCTTCACGACCAACGACGAGTGCGGCCTGCTGGTCGAGGGCCACGAGCACCCGCCGATCATCCTGGGCCCCTGGCACCACCCCTACTACCAGACGCTGCTCGAGCGTGACATCGGCCTGTCAAAGGTGATGGACCTGTACATGTGGAGCCTCAACGTCTCGCGGCCGCGACAAGGTCCATCCGGCGATCTGGGAGATGGCCGACAAGCTCGAGTCAGAGCACGGGATCGTGTGCCGGAACTTCCACAAGAAGGACCTGCAGGCGGAGGTCGGCGCGCTTCCTGGAGGTCTACAACGCCGCCTGGGAGCGTAACTGGGGCTTCGTCCCGCTGACCGAGCGCGAGGTTCGCCACTACGCCAAGAAGCTCAAGCCGATCCTCGATGAGAACTGGGCGATGGTCGCCGAAAAGAAGGACACGCGGCGAGGTGGTCGGGGCCGCGCTGACGTTGCCCGACTACAACCAGGTGCTGGCCAAGCTGCGCCCGCGTGGACGGCTGCTTCCGTTCGGCTGGCTGACGGTCTGCGCGAGCGCGCCAAGATCGACGCGGTGTACGTGTTCGCGCTCGGCGTCAAGCCCGCCTACCAGCACACCGGCGTGGCGGCGCGCTTCTACCAGATGCACTTCGACGCCGCCGAACGCACGCCGCAGAAGGGCGGGGAGATGGGCTGGATCCTCGAGGTCAACAAGCCGATGAACCGCGCGATGGAAGGCATGGGCGGCGAGATCAAGCGCCGCTATCGCGTGTACGAGCGAGCGCTGTAGAGGCGCCGCGCGGCCGCTGCGAGGGCGCCGGCAAGGGGTCTGGGCGCGGCGTCTACACTTCGCCGCGTGAGCGAGCCCTTCGAGTCCGGCACCTCCCAGACGGGCGAGCCCGGCGAGCTGCCGGCCTCGGCGCAGACGGCGTCACCGAGGCGGACACGGCGATACCGAGGAAATCGACGCGCTGCCGGTGCTCGCGGAGGGGGCGACGGTCGTGCATGCCTATCCACTGCCCGGCGCGCCCGCGACCTACTGGCGCTCGACGAGCGCCGCCATCCCGGCGGTGCAGGCCGCCGCGGTCGGCCGCGGGGGGATTCGTCGCCGGGGCCGCGGTCGTCGGCCTGGTGAGCCGCCGTCAGCGCGGCAGACCCCGGCCCGCTCCGGGCCCGTCGCAGCGGCCGTTCCCCGAGCCGCGTCTCCGCGCGCAAGCGCGGGGCATCCAAGGCCGGCGAGCTCGTCCAGATCGTGGGCAGCCGCTCGCTGCTCGTGGACGTGCATCTGCTTGGCGGGCGCGACTGAGCCCTCCGTGGTCGGGCGCGCCGCAGGGCCGGGGCGGCGAGCGGGCGAGAGGGTTGTCGAGGTGTGCGAGGAGGTTCGCCCGGCGGGACACTTCCGGCTGACGCTGCGAGCGGGCATGGACGGCGTGCTGCGCCGTCGCGGGGCTGTGCTCGAACGGCTGCTCCACCACGGCGAGCAGCCAGTGGTTGTGCGGGTGGCGCAGGCGCGGCAGCGACCGGTCCTGTTCGGCGCAAGGGCCGGCAGCCGCGCGGCCGCGGCACACGGCATCGCACGCATGCGCTTTGCGTTGGGCGTGGACGAGGATCTGGGCGCCTTTCGCAGGCGCTTTCTTCGCGATCCGCTGATCGGGCGCTCGCTGCGCCGGCGGCCATGGCTGCGGGTGAGCTCGCCGTCCGGAGCCGTTCGAGGCGCTGGCCTGGGCGATCTGCGAGCAGCTGATCGAGTACGAGCGCGCGGCCGCGATCGAGCGGCGGCTGGTGGCTGCGCTGGGACGGCGCTGGGCCGAGCCGCATTCGGCCGACCCCCGCCTGCGGGACCTTCCGGCGCCGGCGACGCTGGCCGGGACGGCACCGGCGCTGCTCCAATCCTTGGACCTCGCCGGCGCTCGGGCGATCGCGCTCGTGCGCGCGGCACGCGAGGTGGCGTGCGGACGCGTGGACCTCCACGGGGCCGACCATGAGCCCGCCTGGCGCAGGCTGCGCGCGATCCCCGGCATCGGCTCGTGGACCGTCGAGATGCTCGCGCTGCACGGCCAGGGCCGCCACGACCAGCTGCCGGCACTGGATGTGGGGCTGGTGAAGCTCGTCGGGCGGCTGCTGAGCGGCGGCGATCCCCATGCCCGCGCCGGCGAGCGCGAGGTGCGGGAGTTCTTCGCCCCCTACGGGGAGTGGGCGGGGCTGGCCGCCGCGCACATGCTCGCGCCGGAAGGCCGTCCCGGCCGGACGGCCATCATCGATCTCCAGCGCGCTCGCGTTCGACGAGCAGTGCGAAGGTCGGACAGGCCTGGGCCGCGCGCCTGGCATGGTCGAGGAGCAGCGGCGCCAGCGGCTCCTCGTCGAGGATCGGATAGCCCCACTCATCGAGCGTGATGCGCTCGGGCAGAAGCTCGGCGCACATACCGTGGGCCTCGCAGGCGATCGGGTTCACGCGCAGGCGATGGCTCATCCGGTGCGCACCGACCCATCTGCCCGGCGCTCGTGACGGGGCTGTGGCGGGAAGGGGCAGCTCGCCCGGCTCCAGGCACGCGTCGCAGCGCCCGTGCCGCGCATGGTCGTCGAAGTCCGGCGGCGAACGTCTGCAGAGCGCTCGCGACGAAGTTGACCGCTCCGTCGGGGTGCCCGCAGGCGCCGCGCCGGCGCACGAGCGAGGCGAGGCGCGCGATGCGCCGCGTGGCGCTGGCTTGCGGCGCTGCCCGCGGCGATCTCCTCGACGGTCGCGGCGAGCGCGTCGAGCCCGTTCACGCACGGTCCGCATTGGCCGCTGCTCTCGCCGGCCAGCCAGCGCGCGACCCGGGCGGTCTCCGCGACGGGGCAGGCGTCCTCTGACAGCAGCAGCCACCACGCCGGCTCCGAGCGAGGCTCCATGCGGCGCCAGATGTTCATCCGAGAGGGCCACGCCGCGCAGCAGCTCGCTGGCCGATCCAGGTGCCGGCGTAGCCACCGATGAGCGCGCCGCGAAGGCGCGCCGTGGTCCCCCCGGCGGCCTCGATGAGCGACGTCAGCGACGCGCCATGCTCGATCTCATAGACGCCGGGGTTGGCGAGGGGTCCCGACAGGGTGACGAGCGCCGAACCCGGCTGGCCGGCCGTGCCGAGCTGGCGGAACCACTGCGCTCCGTGGCGCGCGATCAGCGCGACCTGCGCGAGCGTCTCGGCGTTGTTGATCAGGGTCGGGCGGCGCCTGACTCCCTGTTCGAAGGGCATCGGCGGCGTAAAGGTCGGCAGGGCGGGCCCGCCGTTGAGGAGGTTCACGAGCGCAGACTCCTGACCGGCGACGTAGCCGCCGGGCACCGCAGCGACGCTCATCGCCAAGCGTGCACCGCCGATTCCGGCGCGTTCTTCGATCGCGGCGGCGATGCTCTCGATGCTCGCCGGCGCCGACTCGCAGACGCAAACGATCAGCTCGTTGGCGCCCACGGCTTCGGCGGCGAGCTGGCCGCCGTCGAGCACGAGATGGGGCAGCGATTTCAAGCAGCGTGCGATCCTTCCGGCTCGCCGGCTCGCCCTCGGCTGCGTTGACCACCACGACCGCTCGCCGGCGCGCCGCCGCGACCGCGCGCAGCTTCGTGGCCGTGGGGAAGCCCGCGCCGCCGCGCCCGCGCAGCCCGGCACGCTCGATCTCTGCGATCAGGGGCGACTCCGACTTGCGCCTGCGCCGCTGCTCGGCGGGGAGGCGTCCGTGCACCGCCATGTGCTCGTAGAGCGTCATCGCGCCGTGTGGCGGGATGCCGGCCAGCAGTCGGGGAAGGCTCGAGGGCACCCACCGCTCAGCGGGCGGCTCCTGCACGGTCATGAGCGATGAAGAGCCGCTCATGGGTGAATCCGACTTTCGCTCGTCGCGCCGTGGGAGTGGCCGAGCAGCGACGCCGGCGTGCCCGAGCGGCGCGCCCATTCCGAGCCGAGCGGTCCGCTGGGGAGCCACAGCAGCAGAAACAGCGAGAAGATCGCGGCGCCGCCGACCGCTGCGCTGCGAGGAGCCAGGTGCTCGGGCCGGCCGGAGAACGCACGCGCGAGCACCGCCGCGAGCACGACCGCGATGCAGCCGATGCTGATGGCGAGCAGCCAGGTGCTTTTCACGTCACTGCCGGTGCCGAGGCCGTGCAGCAGCGCGATCGGCCAGCTCGCGTACGTCAGCCAGTGGACGGCGCGCCAGCTCGCATAGCCCATCCGCTGGCGCAACAGGCTCGTGATCGTGACGGCCAGCAGCAGGTCGAACCCGATCGCGCCCAGCCCCAGCCAGAACGGACGGTATGAGCCGGCGAAGGGGATGAACGCGTCCAGCAGCGAGATCGGCGCGAAGCTGTCGAGCACCGACGTGAGGATGTGCAGCGCGAGGAAGACCATCGCCAGCAACGAGACGTTGCGGTGCAGCGAGTCCACGAGGAAGCGCGGCCAGCGCGGCGTGCTGAAGCGGCGCACGTCGAGCACGCCGAGCGCGATCGCGGCGGTGAGCAGAACCAGCGCCATCGCGCCGGTCGAGCGCGTCAGGTACCAGTAGGCGCTCGGTCCGCTGCTGGCGAGGAGGGCGCTCACAGCGCTCGCGCCTCTCTGCCGCTCTCGCCCGCGGCGGCGGACAGCCCGGCCAGGGCCATCGCGGCCTCGGGCGAGGAGGCGCCGGTGGGGCTCAGATGCTCGCCGTCGTCTCGCTCGCAGACCTCGGCGGGCCAGCCGGCGACGGTCCGCACCGCGCCGTCCCAGCCGACCAGGCGCGCGGGCAGGCCCAGGGCGGAGAGCCATTCGGGCGCGCTCTGTCCTCGCACGAGCGCGGCCGTCGTCGCGATGTTGGCCTCGGTGCAGTCGGCTGCGGCGACGCTGACCGTGCGCCAGAACGCCCTCAGTGGCACGCCGGTGACCGGGTCGATGATGTGGTGCATCGTGTGCCCGTCGTGGCTCCAGCGCCGTACGGCGGTGCTCGAGGTGGCAAGGCCTCCGGAGTGGATGGAGACCGTCTGTCCAGGCGCGCCCGCTTCGCTGCGGTGGTCGTCGGTGACGCGAATCAGCCACCCGCCGGTCGGGGCCGGCCCGGACGTGGCGATGTCGCCGCCGAGGCTCACCAGCGCGCCGCAGCCGCCGGCTGCGGCTGCTGCTGCCGCCGCGCGGTCGGCGGCCCAGGCTTTGGCGGTGGCGCCCAGGTCGAGGCGGACCGTGCTCGGGATGCGGATCGAGCGCGTTGCCCGATCGAGCGCGACCGCCCGCCAGCCGGCCTTCACGCGTGCGCTGATCCGCGGCGGCTCGGGCTCGCCGACGGCTGGTGAGAGCAGGCTCCAGTCGCGGTCGTAGCCGGCGAGCTCGAGCGCCCTGCCGAGCGTCGGGTCGACATCGCCGTCGGTCAGCTCGGCGGCGCGCAGCGCCACCTCCAGCGCCTCGATCAGCAGCGGGCTCGCCTGCACGGCTCGCCCCGCGCGGGCGTTCACACGCGAGAGCTCGGAGTCCGCGCGGAAGCGGCTGCATGCGCGATCGATCGCATCGAGCTCGCCGACGACGCTCGCGCGCGCGGGCTCGAGCGCCGCGCGATCGGTCAGCCGCAGCACGACGCTCGTGCCGAGCGCCTGCCATTCGACGGAGCTGACGGTGCCGGCGGGCGAGTCCATGCGCATCTCAGGACCCCCCGGAGACGACCGGTGCCGGGGCTTCCTGTGCGGGGGGCGTTTCCTGGGCCGGTGTCGATTCGCGGGACGGAGCCGATTCCTGGGCCGGAGCGGTTTCGGGTGCGGGAGCGGATTCATGCGCGGCTTCGGGAGCCGTCGCTTCTTCCGCCGGCGCCGATTCGCTGCTCGTTTCCGGAGCGGATTCGGGCGCGGTCCTCGTTTCCACCCCTGTGCCGGCGGCCTGCGGCGCCTGTGCCGGCGGCTGGAGCGAGCCGGCGGAGCTCGGAGGATCGGAGCGCCGCCGGGAGTGCCCGCTCGCCGCCTTCGCGGCGGCCGCCGAGGCGCTCGTCGAGGCCTTCCTGCTGTGACCCGGGAAGGCGTTCGCGGCCGCCTCGGTGAGCACCGCGGTCAACGTCACGCTGCCGGCGATGAGCCAGCGGTTGGCGCGAGCGAGCCTGCGCAGCGCCGCGTCGCGTGTGTGGGTGCTCTGCAAGCGCATCCTCAGCCAGTGTGTGCATTCTGACTAAGGATCGGCTAACCACTTCATGAGAAACCTCATTGAAAATCAGCGCCCAAAAAAGCGAGGTACTCGCCGATGCCTATGCTGTCGGTATGCCAACGGCCGCCGGTGCAGAGGCAGGTGCCACGGCACCATCGACCGGAGATTCCGAGCGGGCGAGCGCGCCCGTCGCCGCCAGGGTGCTGCTGATCGAGGACGAGCCGGGGATCGTGGACTTCGTCCAACGGGGGCTGCAGGCCGAGGGCTTCGCGGTGGACGCCGCGCTCGACGGAAGCGAGGGTGAGCGGCTCGCGCTCAGCGGCAGCTTCGATGCGATCGTGCTCGACCTGATGCTTCCGGGGCGCCCGGGCCTGGAGATCCTGGCCGCGGTGCGCACCGCCAAACCGACCGTGCCGGTGATCGTGCTCACCGCCCGCGGGGAGATCGAGGACCGCATCACGGGCCTGGACGCGGGCGCGGTCGACTATCTGGTCAAGCCCTTCTCCCTCGCCGAGCTCGTGGCTCGCGTTCGCGCCCAGCTGCGCGTGCTCGCGCAGGCGTCGACGAGCACCCTGCGCGCAGAGGACATCGAGGTCAACCTGCTCACGCGCAAGGTCCATCGCGGCGGGCGCCCGGTGGCGCTGTCGAGCACCGAGTTCGAGCTGCTCGTCCTATCTGCTGCGCCATCATGGCCAGGTGCTCTCGCGCGAGCAGATCCTGGGCTCGGTGTGGGGATACGAGCACGACCCCGGGACCAACGTCGTGGACGTGTACATCGGCTACCTGCGCCGCAAGCTCGGCCGTCCCGACGATCCGGCGCCGATCTTCACCGTGCGGGCGGTCGGCTACCGCCTGGGCAGCCCGAGCTGAGCGATGCGCCCGGTCCGCGACCGCCTGGCTCGCGTCGGGCTGCGCTGGCGCCTGGCGGGCTGGGTCGCCGCGGTGACGCTGATCTGCACGGGCATCACCTTCGTGGCCGTCTACCGGGGCACCGGCACACAGCTGCGCCAGCAGATAGACGCCGAGATCGCCGGCGACGCGAGCGAGATGGCGCACAACCTCGCCCTCGTCGGCGCCCGCACGCCCAAGCGAGTCGCCGAAGCGGCCACGCGCTACGTCGGCGATCAGCCCTTCAGCGCGAGCTCCACGCTGCTGTTCGCGCTCGTGCCGGGCGCGGGCACGAGCACGAATCGCCCCGAGCTGTTCGCAGGTGCGGCGCCCGACAGCGGCGAGAGCGCCGCACAGCAGAATCAGGAGAACCGCCTCTCGCAACGGCTCCTGACGGTGGGCGACGGCTACTCCACGCTGGGCCTCCCCGACGTCGGCAACCTGCGGCTGCTCAAGCGCACGGTGCGCCTGCGGGGCGGGCCGACCGTCACGATCGGAGTTGGCGAGCCGCTCGGGACGGTCGCGCACGCCCAGACGGACGTGGCGCGCGCCTTCATCCTCGCCGCCATCCTCGCGCTCGCCGGTGGGCTCCTGGCCGCCTTCCTGATCGGCACCCGCGTGTCGCTGCCGCTGCGACGCATGGCCGCGGTGGCCGCGCGCGTGGACGCCGGCGACCTGCATCCGCGCATCCACGATCTCCCGCAACCAGGACCCCGAGGTGCGTGTGCTCGCCGACGCCTTCAACCACATGCTCGATCGTCTCACCGACGCCTTCGCCGGCCAGCGCGCCTTCACGGCCGATGCCTCGCACGAGCTGCGCACGCCCCTGACCGTGATTCGCGGGCAGCTCGAAGTGCTCGCCGCCCAGAAGGAGCCCCCACCTGAGGAGGTGCGCCGGGTCGAGCGCCTCCTGCAGGCCGAGGTCGCCCGCATCAGCCGCCTGGTCGACGATCTGCTGCTGCTGGCCAAGAGCGAGCAGCGGGAGTTCCTGCGCGTCGAGCCGATCGATCTCCCGGCCTACGTGCGCGAGCTCTGGGATGGCATGAGCCTGCTCGCCGCTCGCCGCTTCGAGCTCGGCGCCCTGCCGGCGGGGACGCTGCACGCCGACCCCGACCGCCTCGCCCAGGCGCTGCGCAACCTCGTGCGCAACGCGATCGAGCACACCTCGCCGGAGCGGGGCCTGGTGCGCATGCGCGTCGAACGGGCGCCCAACGAGCGCGTTCGCTTCATCGTCGAGGACGATGGCCCCGGCATACCCGCCGACCAGCGCGAGCGCGTGTTCGATCGCTTCCACCGCACCGACGAGGCGCGCGATCGCGCATCTGGCGGCACGGGGCTGGGGCTGGCGATCGTGCGCGCGGTCGCCGAGGCCCACGGCGGTCGCGTCGCCGCCGGGGTCTCGCCGGAGGGAGGAGCTCGCATCGAGTTCGAGCTGCCCCGCTTCGAGGCCTACGGCTCGAGCACTGCCGCGCCCGTGAAGCGTCCCAAGCGCAGGTCCGCGAGCGCCTCGCCGGCGGCCTCCAAGGGATAGGCGCTCACGCGCGTAAAGATCGGCACCTGCGGAGCGAGCGCGAGGAACTCCTCGGCGTCGCGACGGGTCAGGTTGGCGACCGACCGGCCGACCTGCTCGAAGACCATCGCCCGCATTCTCGGAGGCTCTGCGCGGCGCTCAGCCGAAGAACAGCTCGGCGGTCTCATACAGGGCCGGATCCAGCAGCTTCGGCGCTCGCAGGGCCTCCTCGAGCGGAACCTCGACGATGTCGGTGCCGCGCAGCGCCACCATCGTCCCGAAGCGCCCGCCCGCCGCCGTATCCATCGCCGCCACGCCGAAGCGCGTGGCCAGCACGCGATCGAACGCCACCGGCGTGCCCCCGCGCTGGACGTGACCGAGAATGGTGACGCGGCTCTCATAGCCCGTTCGCTCCTCTATCTCCCGCTCCAGCGTCACGCCGATGCCACCGAGGCGCGCGTGCCCGAAGGCATCCGTCGCCGTGCTCCTCGTCTGCAGGCTCCCCGCGGCCGGCGTGGCTCCCTCGGCGACCACCACGATCGAGAAGCTGCGCCCGCGCTCGTGGCGGCGGCGCAGATGCGCGACGACTACCTCGATGTCGAACGGCCGCTCCGGCACGAGGATCGCATCCGCTCCGCCGGCCATGCCCGCGTGCGTCGCGATCCACCCGGCGTGACGGCCCATCACCTCGACGACCATCACCCGGTTGTGGGACTCGGCGGTCGTATGCAGGCGGTCGATGGCATCGGTGACGATCTGCACCGCCGTCTGAAAGCCGAACGTCACATCGGTGCCGCCGAGGTCGTTGTCGATCGTCTTGGGGACGCCGACGATCGCCACGCCCTCTTCGTGCAGGCGCAGGGCCACGCCGAGCGTGTCCTCGCCGCCGATCGGAATCAGGGCATCGACGCCGCGCGCGCTCAGCGTGTCGCGGATGGCCGCCGATCCGTCCTGGCCCTCGGCGAAGGGATTCGTGCGCGAGGTGCCCAGGATCGTCCCCCCGCGCGGCAGGATCCCGGCCGTCGTTGCGAGCGTCAGCTCGGTCGCGTCGTCGGAGAGCACGCCCGCCCAGCCGTAACGAAAGCCCACGAAGCTGTGCTCACCGTCTCTCAGTCCCCGCCGGACGACCGCGCGGATGACGGCGTTCAGACCTGGGCAGTCACCCCCTCCTGTGAGCACCCCGATGCGCGCCATCGCCGAGCCATTATTCACGATCGCGGCGTCGCGCCGTGAGCTACACCCCCTGGCCGGGCAGGAACTCGTTGGTGAAGGGCGGCAGTCCGGCGTTGGGATCGTGCTGGAGCAGCTTGTGCGCCTGCATCCAGATCCCGAATTCGGCCCACTGCGGTGGGGTTCTGGTAGCCGAACGGCTCGGCGTGGTTGGCCGGCAGCGCGGCCGGCAGCGTCTGGCGGATCGAGGCGAGCTGGAGCTTCCGATCCAGCGACGGGTTGGCCCTCGCTATCAGCGAGGCCGCGGCGGCCGGGTCGGCGCGCACCTCGCGCTCGCCCGCGGTCAGCGCCTGCAGGAACGCGCGCAGATCCTGTCCGCGCGTCTGCGCCTCCCCTTCGCGCACGACCAGCACGAGCTCGTCGTAGCTCGGCACGCCGGCCTGGTTGACGGGGATCGTGACCGGATGCTTGTGCAGCATCCGCAGCTGGATCGCCTCGTAGTTCCAGAATCCGCCCAGCGTCGCGGCCACCTTCCCCGAGAGCATCGCCGGCACGAGGTTGAAGCCCACGTTCACTTCCTTGACCGTCGCGGGATTCACCCCTGCGCTCTGCAGAGCCGTTCGCAGCTCGGCCGCCTGGTAGGGGATCCCGGCGGTTCCCACGGTCTTGCCCGCGAGCTGCGCCACCTTGCCGACGTGCTGTCCCGCGAGCGCGATGATCGAGGTGAGCGGGCGCTGCACGAGCGCCCCGATCGACACCAGCCGCAGCCCCTGATCACGGGCGAGCAGCAGCTCGGGCTCATAGGAGATCGCCATGTCCACCTTCCCGGCGGCGAGCAGCTTCAGCGGTTCGGCCGTTTCCGAGGGGACGACCGGATGCACATCGAGGCCCACGGCGCGGAACTCGCCGTGGGCGATCGCCGCGTACAGCGCCGCGTGGTCGGCGTTGGGAAACCAGTCGAGCATCACCGTGAAGGGCTTCGTGCCCTGCGCCGAGATCACGTCCTGCTTGGCGCCGCATGCCGACAGCGACAGCGCCAGCGCCGCGGCCACGAGCAGCAACCCGGCGCGTCGGCGTGCGGGCGGCGAGAGCGTCAACGCCCGTCTCCTCTCGATCGGCTCGCCCACGGCGCCAGGCGGCGCTCGGCGAGGGCGAGGGCGTAGAAGCAGGCGATCGCGAATCCGAACAGCACGACCGCCGCAGCGTACGCGCGCGAGGTCTGCAGGGCGGTGAGGTCGGCGTTGATCTCGTGCCCCAGCCCGGCGTGCACGCCCGTCGTGGCGGTCTGGGACTCGGCGATGTAGGCGCCGATGACGGCGACCGCCAGCGCGATCCGCGCTCCGCTGATCGCGGCCGGCAGCGCCGCGGGCAGCTCGGCGAAGCGGAACGCCTGCCAGCGGGAGGCGTCGAGCGTGCGCAGCAGCTTGAGCTGGTCGGGGTCGACCGCGGCGAGCCCGTCGACCGTCGTGACGAGCACCGGGAAGAAGCAGATCACCACGATCACCACGAGCTTGGGAAACACGCCGAATCCCCACCAGAAGACCAGCAGCGGGGCGATCACGGCGATCGGCACGGCCTGCGATCCGACGGCCAGCGGATAGACCGCGCGGCGCAGCGTCGGCGAGAGGTGGACGAGCACCGCGAGCACGAATCCGAGCGCCAGCGCGAGCACGATCCCCAGCGCCGACCTCCTCGGCGGTGGGCGCGAGGTTCGCGGCCAGCAGGCCGGCGTTGTCCCACATCGCGGCGGCGATCGAGTGGGGGGCGGGCAGCACGAAGCGCGCTCTCCGAGCCCGAGTCCGCATACAGCTCCCAGATGCCCAGCAGGACAGGCCAGCAGCAGCAGCGGCGGCAGCGCGCGGGCGGCGCCCCTACGCACGGGCGATCCTCCCCGCGCGCGGCCCGCTCGCCGCGCGCGCGCGCTCGACATCGCGCGTGGCGGCGGCGCCGAGCGAAAGGATGCCGAGCGCGTGCTCGCGCAGCGCGATCGACGGCCGCGTCGGTGCGCGCGCGCGGGTCGCGCGAGCGTCCACCTCGAGCTGCTCGATCACGCGACCGGGCCGTGGTGAGAGGACTGCGATCCGGTCGGCCAGCATGACCGCCTCCTCGACGTCGTGGGTCACGAGCACGACCGTCCTGCGGCTCGCGACGCAGGGCATCTGCCAGCCAGCCCTGCATCTCCGCGCGCGTGATCGCGTCGAGCGCCCCGAACGGCTCGTCGAGGCACAGCAGTCGGCTTGCCCGAGAGCAGCGTGCGCAGGAAGGCGACGCGCTGGCGCATCCCGCCCGGAGAGCTCGCGCCGGGCGAGCGCTGCTCGAAACCCCTCGAGGCCGAGCTCCGCGAACAGCGCCGACGCCCGGCTGCGGGCCCGCGCGCGCGAGAGCCCGGCGATGCGCAGCGCGAGCGCGGCGTTGTCGGCGGCGTCGAGCCAGGGCAGCAGCAGGTCGCGCTGGGGCATCAGCGCGGCCGGTGCGCACGAGATCGCCCCGCCGTCGGGCGCCTGCAGCCCGCAGATCAGCTCCAGCAGCGTGGTCTTGCCGCAGCCGCTCGGTCCGACCACCGCGAGCAGCTCGCCGTGGGCGGCGTGCAGCGACACGCCGGCGAGCGCGTGCACGGCGCGCTCCGTCGCGCTCGCGTAGGTGCGGCTCACGCCGCTCAGCATCAGCCCGTCGCCGTCCGAGCGCTCCGCTCGCTGACGGCTGTGGGCGGGCCTTGAGTTCGGTTGCCACTTCGCTCCCTTCGCGGGCATTACCCCACAGGTTCTAAGGGTCGGCGCCGGGGGAATCGCTTCCCGGACGCCATCTCAGCCGGCCTTCCCGCCAGCCCCCCTGGTGTCTTGCGTTGCTGCGCGCGGATGCTAGCGCGCCAGCGCCGATTCCCGGTCGCGCCAGGGCCTTGCACGAAGTCCTCGAGCTGGGCGGTCGTCCAGCACTCGAACGCGGTGCAGTACTGCTCGTAGGCGGCGATCACCGAGTCGCCGTAGTTCCAGTACAGCCGCGGCTCGGGATTCAGCCAGAACGTGCGCCCGGCGCGGGCGGCGATCTGGGCGAAGATGTCGGCGCGGGGGTCGCGCCCGTTGGTGCGCGCGTCGCCGAGCACGATCACCGTCGCGCGCGGGTCCAGGTCGTCCTCGACCTGCGCCAGGAACTCCGACCACACGCGCCCGTAGTCGGTGTAGCCGGAGATGTCGGCCACGCCCGCGTCGCTGGCGATCCGTTCGCTGACGGTCTTGAAGTTGCGCTCGCTGTTCGAAGATGTCGGTGACCTCGGAGATGCGCTCGATGAACACGAACGAGCGCATCTTGCGAAACGTGTCGTGCAGCGCGTGCAGCACCGACAGGAAGAACACCGACGCCGAGGTGACGCTGGTGGAGACGTCGCAGAGCACGTAGATCTCCGGGCGGCGCGGGCGGCGCGGGCGGTACTTCAGGACCACCGGCACGCCGCCGGTCTGCAGCGACGCGCGCATCGTGCGACGCACGTCCACGTGCGCGGGGCGGCGGTGTCCGCGCGCCTGCAGCCCCTGCGTGGCCAGCCGCCGGCGCAGCTGGGCCACGACGCGGTGGACGGCCGCCAGGTCCGCGAGCGGGCCCGACGGCAGCGCGCGGTCCAGCTCGCCCAGCGGCCGCGCGGGCGGCAGCGCGCCGGTGCGCTCGATCTGCGCGCGCTCGAGCTCGCGGCGCAGCAGCGCCTCGAAGCGGCGCAGCGCCTCGCGCGGCAGCCCGTCGCGCCGCGGGTCCTCCGCTGGCAGCTCGGGCTGGGGCTCGGCACGCAGCCCGAGCGCCCGGCGGATGCGCTGCACGTCCACGCCGATGACGCCCGAGCCCTCCTGGCGGCGGGCGAACGCCGCGATCGTCATCCGCGCGAGGTCGCGCATGACGCCCTCCGAGCCGTCCCTCAGTGCGGCCGCGATCTGCGCCCGCAGCGCGTCGAGCTCCTCCTCGGAGAGCTCATCCGATGGCGCTGCGATCCTCCTCGCTGCACGCCCTCGCGCGCTGCCGCGAGCTCGACGGCGCGGAAGAAGAAGCGGTCGAACACCAGCTCGAACACGCGCCGGTCCTCCTGGCTCTTGGCGAGCGTGGCGGCGAGCGCCTCGCGGAAGTCCTCCTGCGAGGTCCAGCTCACTCTCTGAGCACGGCGAACGCGTCGAGCAGCTCCGAGGTGCCGACCGCGACGCCCTCGCGGCGCAGCTCCTCGCCGAGCTCCAGGATGCGCGCCGCCAGGCCCTCAGGCGACATCGGCGGGCGATCGCAGCTTCAGCCCGACGCGCTCGGCGACCACGTCCATGTCGGTGCGGTGCTTGACGATCACGGACATCGTCTCGGTGAACGTGTCCGCGTCGATGTCCTGGGCGCCCAGCAGCAGCAGCGCGCGCGCCCAGTCGATCGACTCGGCGATCGACGGCGGCTTCTTGAGATCGAGCTCCCTCACCATGCCGATCACCTCGACCAGCCTGCGCGCGACCGTCTCGGACAGCTCGGGTGCGTGCAGGCGCACGATCTCGAGCTCGTGCTCGAGTGCCGGGTAGTCCAGCCACAGGTACAGGCAGCGTCGCTTCAGCGCCTCGGTCAGCTCGCGCGAGTTGTTCGAGGTGAGCAGCACGATCGGATGCGTGCGCGACTCCACCAGGCCCGAGCTCGGGGATCGAGATCTGGAAGTCCGAGAGCACCTCGAGCAGCATCGCCTCGAACTCCTGGTCGGTCTTGTCGATCTCGTCGATCAGCAGCACGACGGGCTGCTCGGAGGCGATCGCCGTCATCAGCGGCCGCGCCAGCAGGAACTCCTCGCCGAAGATGTCCTCCTGCACCGCGTCCCAGCCGGTGCCCGAGGCCTCCGCCTGGATGCGCAGCAGCTGCTTGCGGTAGTTCCACTCATACAGCGCCTTCGCCTCGTCGAGGCCCTCGTAGCACTGCAGCCGCACGAGCTCGCGGCCGAGATAGGCGGCCAGCGCCTTGGCCAGCTCGGTCTTGCCGACCCCCGCCGGTCCCTCGACGAGCACGGGCTTGCCGAGCTTGGTCGCCAGGTAGGCGACCAGCGCCGTCGACTCGCCCGGCAGGTAGCCCACCGCACGCAGACCCTCGGCGACTTCTCGATGGAGGCGGGCGCCGGGGGCGGTGAGGCGGGCATCGTCAGCGCAATGATAGGGCCGGCGGGCCGCTTCGCGGCCCTCGCCGGCGGCCGGCCGCCCTAGTCGGAGCCCGGCGGAGCGTCCTCGAAGGACATCTGCCCAGAGGGGGCCGGCGGGTAGCGCGGGCGCGCACGCGCGCGGGGGGCGTCGCGGTCGGCCGGCACCGGCGGCGAGCGCCTGGGGCTCGGCGGCCTGTGCGCGGCCGCTGCGATCTCCTCCTGCGTGAGCGTCTCGGCCCGGTCCCCGAGCGGCTCGGGGTCGGCCGGCTGCGTGAACGGCTCGGGCGCCGGGGCGGGCTCGCGGCCGAGCCGCTCTGTACGCGTCTGGACCGCGGGCACGAGCGGCTCATCGAGCGCCGGCGGGCGATCGGAGGCGCGGGTCCCCGGCGCGGGCGGCTCCTTCGCATCAGCGGGGGTTCGGGCCGTTCGGCCGCGCGCATCCGCGTGCCCGGCATAGGCGAGCCCGAGCGCCAGCAGCAGGGCGACGAAGATGCCCCACTGCGACGCCCACCGTCGCGGTGATGCGTGCCGTGCCCTGCAGGCTCGGCTTGTCGAGCAGGCGGTAGAAGATCAGCAGCGCCGTCCAGCCGCCGGCGATCATCGTGATCAGGCCATCGCCGCCGGGCAGCTGGAAGGACGCGTCGCTCGGCGCGCGCGAACAGCATCGCCAGCACTCCGGCGCTGACGAGCAGCACGGCGGCCTCGACGAAGGAGAAGGCTTCGAAGGCGCTCAGGCTCGTCTGCGCGGGCTTCGGTGCGCCACCGACCACGACGATGTCGGTCTTGCTGTACCACGGCAGGAACATCGACACGAACAGCCCGATCGCCGCGAGCGCCGCGAGTCGCTGCTCGGGCTCCAGCGCCCGCCAGGCGCGCGCCAGCCTGCTCACGCGCCGCCGCCCTGCCCGGGGATCGTCGTCGATGCTGCTCACTCTCGACTCAGTCTAGGCGCGGCGCGGCCGGCGAGGCTGAACGACGATCGTGCCGCTCGTGGTGGCGAAGTTGCCGGCCAGGTCGGTCGCGGTGACGGCGACCGAGAAGGTTCCGCCGCCGGGCCGGCGTGGGCCACAGCAGCTTGGGGCTTGCCGCGCTCGACGGTGGCGCTGTTCGCCATACCACGCTGGCCGCCCCGGCGGACGGTGATCGCGACGGTCGAGATCTTCGACAGCGACACCTGCACGCCCGCGCGCGTGCCGCCGTGCAGCGTGCTCGTCAGCAGGGCGATCACCGGCGGCGTGTGCAGGTCGCGTGAAGCGTTCGGCGGCCGTGCAGTAGATCTATCCCCGGATCGGCGCGCGATCGGCGCGGCCGACGGCGCCGCGCTCGTCGTGCCGCCCGTGCGGGCGCCGCGGGTGCCGGCGCGGGGCCCGCGGCGTGCGCGCGGCGTGATCGGTGGCCCTTGCGCGTGCGTTCGCACAGGTGCTCGAGGAATTCGCGTCAGCAGTTCGTGGTAGTTGAGATCCGATTCGCCGAACTGGTCATACAGCGACCAGGCCCCGGTGTCGTAGTGCGGCACCTCTGCCCGCGCCTCGGCGTCGCCCGCTTCGAACAGCGACTGCCCGAGCGGGTCGTGGGTGATCGAGGTGTAGTCGTAGAGCCCGACGAGCGCCTGGATGAAGCCGTTGAGGATCCTGTCGTTGGGGGCGTAGGTGTACTCCGCGTAGAGCGCACCCGCGGGCGTCTTCACCAGCACCCCCGCCGGAGGCGGGGTCTGGAAGATTCCGAGCGCCTGCTGCGGCGGCATGACAGGTAGGCCGGTTCTTTGAACCGTGACCAGGCGCGCGCCAGCACCTGCAGCGCGGTCCCCTGGGAGAGGCCGCTGGTCCACGGGGGCATGCCCCCGTCGAAGCGGAACATGTACTCCCACGCGATGCCGCCCGCGCGCTCGCTCGCGAGCGGGATGACTTCGCTCAACAGCTGGCGCAGGTTGGCGTTTTCGTGCCGATGAGAAGTAGCCGTTGGCCTTCCCGAACGTGGCCAGCCACTGGATCTCCAGGCCCTGCCCGGGGTAGTACTGCCACACGATCCTGCTTGTCGGGAAGCTCACGCGGCTGCCGGCTGAGAGCGGGGGTTCGCTCGTCCACCATTGCCGGTTGCGTTCCAGCGTCAGGAACAGCGCCGCCAGGCGCGAGGGGATGAGCTGGCCGGCGGCTGCGATCGCCTGCACGTTCGCCAGCACGGCGCCCAGCTCGGTGCGCCGCGTGCCCGGACAGCCTGCCGAGCGAGTGCTTGGCGGCGACGTAGGCCGAGTAGTCCTGTTGGTAAAGGGCCTGCGGTATGGCCCCGCCGCGCTCCAGCGCCGCCAGCGCCGCCGGCACGCTCGGCCCGCGCGGGGGGGCGGCTCGAGCGCCCGCGGAGCGGGCGCCGGCGGCCGGCATCGGCGCCAGCGCCAGCACGAGCAGCGCGATCGCGCCCGCCGCTAGCTGCTTTGCGCGCACCGCGCGGATGCTACGCTCGACCGACGTCGTGGTTGCCGCGGTCTTTGCATCCGCACGTCCGTCACGTGAGAGCACGCCTGCTGAATACCCCCCCGCGCGTCGTAGTTGCGCCGGGCGTCCCAACGGGTAGGCGGCTGGGCCGCTCCGCGCCGGACCGCTCCTCGCCGGGCCGCTGCTCGCTGCGCCGGGCGCTGGCCCTGCTCGCCGCGGGCGCATGCTGCATCGGGATCGCGGCCTGCGGCTCCGGCGATCCACAGAGCGCGCAGACGCTGCTGAATGCGACCTTCAAGTCCCATCAGCCGATCGAAAGCGGTCGCATCTCGCTGTCGCTCACGCTGGCGCCGGTCGGCACTGGCGTCTCGTCCAAGGGGAAGGGGCCGTTGTCGGCGCGCCTGCAGGGACCGTTCCAGAGTGCGGGCGCCGGCCGGCTGCCGCACTTCGCGCTGCAGGCCGAACTCGGCTCGGGCGGGTTGCTGAGCGGCGGCGGGCAGACGCTGCACGTCGGCGCGATCTCGACCGGCGGGCAGCTGTACATCGTGCTCGGCGGCACGCCCTTCCTCGCGCCCGCGAGCACCGTGCAGGCACTCCAGCAGGGCTATACCCAGGCGAGCCGCACCGCCGCCTCCTCAGGCGGCACATCGACGTTCGCCACCCTCGGAGTCGACCCCGGCGAATGGCTGACGCAGCCGTCGCTAGCCGGCAACACGCAGATCGCCGGCAGCGCCACCGTCCACATCGTCGCCCACCTCAACGCGGCACATTTCTTCGCCGACGCCAGCAAGCTCTCCGGCGCCGGCGGCGCCCTCGCGCAGGGCGCCTCCGGTGGCGCCGCGGGGCTGTTCGCGCCGAGTCAGCTGGCGGCGCTCCGGAGCTCGCTGCGCTCCGCTCGGGTCGACGTCTACACCGGCGCGCAGGACCATCTCCTGCGACGCCTGACCGTGCGGGTGACCCTCGCGGCGCCGCCGGGCGACGCCAGCGCGCTCGGGGGGTTGAGCGCCGCGACGCTGACCCTCGACCTCCAGCTCGCCCAGCTCAATCAGCCGCAGACGATCACCGCGCCCGCCAACCCGCAGCCGATCTCCCAGCTCGTCCCCGTCCTGGAACGGCTCGGTTTGATCAAGGGCCCGCTGCCCGTCGGCTAGCCCGAGCCGCGCCAGCAGGAGCCCCGGGGCGGACCCCGGAGCCCGGCCGCGGCTATTCGCTGTCGATCTCCAGCTCGTCCACGTCCAGCTCGTCCTCCTCTTCGTCCTCGTCGTCGCCGAGGTCTTCGGCGGAGAGGCCGCCGCCCGCCTGGTAGGTGACCTGGAAGTGGTCGACCAGCTCGTCGCGCTTGCGTTCATCCAGCGGGGAGTCCTCGGAGATCAGCACCCACTCGGCGCCGTCGAATTCGTCCATGTTGAAGATCTCGTGGTCGACCTCCGGCGAGTCGTCGACGACGATCAGGATCTCGGTCTGGGGGTTGAAGTAGGTGCCCGGACGAATCGTCAGCTCGTCGAGCGGGAAGCGGCGAGCGTTGCTCATGGCGCGTTTATACCCGACTCTGCGGCGGGCTGCTCACCGGTCGAACTCCTCCAGCGTTCGCTCGACCTCGGCCTCCACCTGCAGCGGCTCGAGGCCCTGGCGGACGCGCCGTTCGTTGCGGGCCACGACCAGCTGGCGCACCTCCTCGGCGAGGTGTCGATCGTGCGCCGGCGGCGCCGGCGCGAGCAGGCGGGCGACCTCGGCGTCGATGTCCAGCGCCGGCTTTCCGGCGCGCTCCAGGCGCGCGCTGCGCGCGCGCTCAGCATCTGGCGGATCTCCCGCTCGCGCTCGGCGCGGCCGGCGGGAGAGTCCAGGGCCGGCGCGGCCGGAGCGCTCGCCTGTTCGCCCTCTCGCGAGATCCCGCCCTGCCCGATCTCGTCGTGGACCCTGTCGCTGGCTGAGAAGGAAGGCGACCGACATCACGAGCGAGAACGCCACGGCTCCGAACACCACGAACGGAAAGGCGGCTTGCACACCGAAGATTGTTGCTCATCGGGCCACCGCCTGCATTGCTCATCGGGCCACCGCCTGCGTTGCTCATCGGGCCACCGCCTGCGGCGCCGTGCTCGCGGGGCAGGCGATCGCCCGGAGGGCCTCAGCGGATCAGCAGCGGCCGGCTGTAGTTCGAGACCTGGGCGCCGTTGCGTGATGAGCGCGAGCACCCGGTAGACGCCCGCTCTGGCGGGGACGACGCACGCTGAAGGCCGAGCTGCCCGCCGCGCCCCGCAGGGTGGTGCCCCCGACGAGCACGCCGCGGCCGTGCACGATCCTCAGCACGCCGACCTGCATCCCTGTCCTCGGCCGGCGTCACCGTGCCGTAGATGCGAAGCGAGTGCGGGCCGTCTGTGCCCTTCGCACGTGCACGGCGACGCGCACGGCGACGTCTCCAGCGCCACGGGGCTCATCACCGGCGGGTTGGTGGCGGTAACCACCCTGAACTGCGTCGTCTGCGTCGAGCCCGAGGACCGGGAAGGAGAAGCTGCCGCGTGGCGGTCGTCAGCTCCGGGTTGCCGACGTTCTGGAAGCCGGCCGAGAAGGGGAACTGGTCGGCCTGCAGGACGACCTCGCGATTGCCGTTCCCGGTGCCCGACAGCGTGCCCTGGACGATCGCGGTGCCGCCGAAGAGCACGGGGTCGGGCGAGGAGAGGATCTGCAGCGAGAGCGGCACCTTGGTCGTCATCAGGGTTCGATCGCGCCCGTTCGCCGCGCCCGCGGCCGTTGACCGCGACGAGGCGGTAGTGGTAGGTGGTGAGCGGCTGCAGGCCCGTCACCGGCAGGCTCACGCTGACCGTACCCGTTCCGGCGCCCGCGTCGGCGATCGCCGTCTGCCCGCCGTAGGCCTTCGTGGGCCCGTACTGGAAGTAGTAGGAGGTGTCGCTCCCGCGCGGGTTGACCGAGCCGTGGAGCGTCGCCGAGCCGTAGCTCACCGCGCTTGCCCCGCCGGTCGACACGACCGCCGGCGCCGCCGCCGCCCGGCGTGGCTCGCGAGCGGCCCCATCGCCGCCGGCGGCGAGCGAGGATCGCGATCGCCGCGAGGCCTTGCCGCGACGGTCCTGAGTGTGCCTGCTGGGTTCCCCTTCATCGTCAATCGCTCTCCTTGTGTGTGCAGCCTGTATCGTCCTGAACCCCGGCCCGAGCCCAGAGGTTCGCTCGGCCGCGCCGGGTACTCGAGAGTGCAGATGCGAGCACACACGTTGACAGCGGCCGCCGGCGCCGGCGCTTCGGCGCCGCGGCGGCGGCTGGCCGAGCTCGTGCGCGCGGCCGGCTCGGTCGTGGCGCTGACGGGCGCCGGCGTATCCGTGCCCTCGGGCATCCCCGATTTCCGCTCCCCCGGCACGGGGCTGTGGGAGCGGGTGGATCCGATGGAGGTCGCCCACATCGACGTCTTCCGCGCCGACCCCGAGCACTTCTGGCGCTTCTACTCCGAGCGCTTCGCTGCGCTGTCGGAGAAGCAGCCCAATGAGGTGCATCGCGCCCTCGTGACCCTCGAGCGCGCGGGGATGCTCGACGCGGTGATCACCCAGAACGTCGACATGCTCCACCGCAGGGCGGGCACCCGAGAGCTCGTCGAG
Organism: uncultured Solirubrobacteraceae bacterium; assembly: GCA_963767655.1. Classification (GTDB taxonomy): domain Bacteria; phylum Actinomycetota; class Thermoleophilia; order Solirubrobacterales; family Solirubrobacteraceae; genus Palsa-744. The sequence continues at coordinate 151,277 of CAVYET010000004.1, forward strand.
GTGCACGGCAGCATCGAGCGCTGCAGCTGCCTGGAGTGCGGGGCCGGGGTAACGCTCGCCGAGGCACGGGCCCTCGCGGCGGCCGACGAGCGCGGCGTGCCCCGCTGCGAGCGCTGCGGCGCTGCCGCTGAAGCCGGACGTCGTCCTGTTCGGCGAGATGCTGCCGGCGGCGGCGATCGGAGCGGGCGCAGGCGCTGTGCTCGTCGGCGCGAGGTGCTGCTGTGCATCGGCTCCTCGCTGGAGGTCCACCCGGTGGCCGATCTGCCGCTGCTCACCGCTTCGGGCCGGCGGCGAGATCGCGATCATCACCAAGGGCCCCACGCCGCTGGACGAGCTGGCGAGCGTGCGACTGGACGGTGATCTCGTGGACGAGATGCGGCGGCTGCTTGCGCGGCTCTGGGGATCGGTTCAGCGGGCCGGCGCCCGCGTGGGGCGCGTCCCCGCCAGCGTGACGGGCGCTGCTCAGCGCCGCGCATACGGGCGAGCGTCAGCCGCTCAGGGCTCCTGCTCTGCGAGCGCCGTGCGCTCGCGTCTGGCGAGGTCGCGCCGGGGTCGATCCCCCAGCGCTCGGCCACGGCCTCGAGCTCTCCGCCAAGCCCCCAGCGATCCGGCGAGCTCAGCGGCCCTCGTGTTCGAGGCTCGCGCCCTTCAGCGCCATGCAGCCGGTGTTCTCGCCGATCGCGCGGATCGCCTGCACCTCCTGCGGCGCTGAGCTGCGCGCCGTGCTCCAGAGCCTGCTCCAGCGCCGCCAGCTCGGCGCGCTTGTCCTCGATCGGACGGGCGCTCGGACCGCTCTCCTGGATGAGGGTGGGGGCGACGCAGCGCACGGCGGGGTGCGCGAGGTTCCAGGCGCAGGCGAGCTGCAGCATCGTCAGCCCGTGGCGCTCGGCGTAGGGGCGCATCCGCTGCAGCTTCTCGCGGCCCGTCCTGAACCCATCCCTGCGGGCGGAACCTGCGGTGGTCGTGCTCCGGCGAAGAGGTGGCCGGCGAGCACGTCGTCGTGGAAGACGCCGCCGTAGTCGACGACGCGGGTGATCACGGCTCACCCCGTGGCGCGGCGGCGGCGTCGAGCACGAGCTCCCCGGGCCAGGGCTCGAGCGGGTTGAGGATGATCATCGCCCAGTCGATGTCCGCGGAGAAGCGCTCCAGGCAGTCGATCAGATCGAGCGTGAACCCGTTCGCCGGCCCGGGCGCCACGCCCAGCATCCGCGTCAGCCCGGCCTCGCGCACGGCCCGCATCCCCTCCCACACGGCGGGGCTGCGTGTAGCCGATGCGGTCGGGGTTGTGGAGCAGCAGCAGGTCGAAGCGCTCGACCCCGCAGCGCTCCAGGCTGCGCTCGGTGGCGCTGCGGATGTACTCGCCATACTCGCTCGGCTCGCGCAGGCGGGGGTCGGTGAAACGGGGGAATCCCTTTGCGCCTTCGCGCTCGCCGCCGTAGAAGTCGTGGCCGATCGCTCCGATCAGGCAGTAGCGTCGCGGTCGACCCCCGAGAGCGCGGAGCCGAGCAGGCGATCGGCCTCGCCGGCCCCGTAGACGTCGGCGGTGATGACCGTGTCGATGCCCTCTCCGGGGCGCAGCAGCGCCGCCAGGCGCTCGTCCTCGGAGAGCGGCTCGCCGAAGTGCATGAAGCGCCCGCCGCTCCACGTGCCGATCGCTGTCGTCGTGGGGTCCATCGCAGTCTCAGCCTAGACCTCGTCGCGGTGCGCGCGCGCAGCGCCGCCTCCAGACGCTCGAGCGCGTGGCGCACGATCTCCTCCTCGGGCGCGCCACCGCTGCCGGGCATCGCGGCCTGCGCCTGTGCGCGCGACCCCGGCGCTGCAGCTGCTCGAGCTCGGCGATGCGAAGGGCGAGGTCGTGGCGACCCTCGGAGCGCAGCTCGGGCAGCGCCGCGGCGAGTGCGCGATCGAGCTCGACGGCGGCATGCGCCAGCGCGGCCCTGGTCGAGGTCCAGGCGCGCGCGCAGGGCGAGCTCCTCGCACAGCAGGGTCGCGCCGCGACCGCCCAGCAGCTGGGCCAGGCGCTCTTCGGTGCGCAGCGCCGCCGAGCGCCCTGCGCGCAGCCGCCGGCGTCTGCCCGCCGTGGGGGCGGGCGGCCCGAGCCCGATCGGCTCGCTCCACGTCAGCTCGCGGGCGTGCAGCCAGCGCCCGTAGGCCACCTGCTCGCCCTCTCCCCACCCGGCCCTGATGACGAGCGCCTGCTGCGGGGGAGACCTCGTGCAGGTAGGGATCGGCCGAGGCGATCCGGTGGCGAGTGAAGGAGCGCGGTTGAGCACGCCGACGGCCGCGCGCACCTCGCGTGCTCGGGGTCGAGGTCTCCAGAGCCACGCCTCAGCCTGGCGCTCGGCCGACACGGAGATCGGGTCGACGATCGTCGACGCGCGTCGTGGCGACGGGGCGCGGGCGGGCGGGCGGGGAGGCCCAGCGCGCGCGCGAGCGGGCGAACACGCGCCGCCGGCCTGCGCCCGCCGGCGCGCGCCCGCCGGCCGCGCCCCGGCTGGCGCCGAGCGGCCTGGAGCACGAGCACGTGCTCGGGCTCTGCGCCCTCCTGCGCGCGCAGCAGATAGCGGCCGTCGGGCGGACCGAGCAGCCACGGGAACTCGATCTGGATGAAGAGGAACAGCTGCTCGGCCATGGCAGCACCGTATCCTTCCGCCTGGGGCGCCCGGACGACGGCCCGCACGACGGCCCGATCGCCGCCCCGAGCACCCTCCACCATCGACGAGCGGGAGCAGAGGATGTCCGACGCGAGCAATGTCGCCAGGAATCTGCGTGAGCGTTTCAGCGGTACCACGGAGGAGCGGCTTGGCAGGGCGCTGTCCGACGCTGCTGGAAAACCCGCTGCTGACGGGGGCGATCGGCGCGCGCGTTCGACGCGCGCGAGAGGGCCGCCCAGGCGCAGGAGGTGGCGATGGGGGCGCTGAACATCCCGTCGGCCGCCGACATCGAACGGCTGACGCGACGGCTGCGCTCGGTCTCCCAGCGGCTGGAGGGCATCGAGGATGGCGTCCACCGCCTGGATCGCGCGCTCTCGCCGAGCGCCTCGAGGCGCGCCTGGCGGCGATCGAGGAGCAGCTCGCGGCGCTGGGCCAGAAGCTCGACGCGCGAGCGGCGGCGCCGTCCGCGCAGGGCTCGGCGAGCCCGGGCGCCGCGCGCGGCGCGGCAGAGGCCGGCGCAAAGCCGCCCGGCAAGGCCAAAGCGGCCCGCGCGGGCGAAAGCCAAGAAGAGGGGCTGACGCGAGCGCTCACGGCGTGAGCGCGGCGATCGCGGCGCGCGCCCATCGCTCTCGGCGGCGGTGCGCAGCTCCTCGTCGGCGATGCGCCTGCGCGCGCCGGCTCGGTCGAACGTGTCGGACACCGCGAGGATGCAGGCGACGGGCACGCCGGCCTCGGCCCCGACGGCGAACAGCGCGGCCGCCTCCATCTCGACCGCCAGCGCGTCGTGCGCCGCTCGCTCAGCGCGCGCCTCATAGAAGAGGTCGACGCTCACGATCGTACCGGCGTGCGCCTGCGGCTCGCTGCGCGATGAGGCCTGTCGGTGAGCGGCGCGTCGGCCGCCGCGCGCTCGCCGGCACCGAGCGCGCGCGAGGCGCCGTCGGCGCAGATCGACTCGCGCGCGACGAGCAGCTCGCCGAGCGCCAGTCCGGCGTCGAGCGCGCCGCAGGTGCCGACGCGGATCGCGCGGCGCGCGCCGAGTGCGATCAGCTCGGTGAGGACGATCGCCGCCGAGGGGCCGCCCATGCCGGTCGCCTGGATCGTGAGCGGCTCGCCGTCGGGCGCGGCGCCCGTGTAGCCCCACAGGCCGCGGTGGTGGTTGAACATGAGCGGGTCCCGGAGCAGCGACTGGGCGAGCGCCAGGGCGCGCCCGGGGTCGCCGGGCAGCAGCACGCGCTCGGCCAGGGGCGCCGTCGGGCGCAGGTGGATGGGGGCGCTGTGCGACACGGGCCTCGACTTTAGGGCCTGCCCGCGGACGGCGGCCGCGTAGTCCATAGACTGACGCGTATGGGAAAGTCCTTCGCCGCGCGCGCCTGAGTGGCCGAGCCCGCAGATGACCGCGTGAGTGAGGCGGCCCCACGAGCAGGGCGGCGAGCTGACGCTCGCGCAGGTCGCGGCGCGCGCGGGCGTGTCGCCGGCGACGGTGAGGCGGTGGGTGAAGAAGGGGCTGGTGCCCGGGTATGACGGGCGCTGGACGCCGCCGGCCGGTCGCCTACGTGCGGGTCGTCGCGCGCCTGCGCGCGCGCGGGCACACGCTCGAGGAGATCAAGCGGGCGAGCGACAAGGGCCAGCTCGCGGTCGGGCCGATCGAGAGCCTGCTCGACACCCAGGAGGGCCGCTACACGCTGAAGGAGGCCGCGCGCGAGGCCGGGCTCGACGCCGGAGCTGATCGAACGGATCTACGCGGCCTGGGGCCTGGGCGCGCTGTCGCTGGACATGCTCTCCGACGAGGACCTCGAGATCATGAAGTACCCGCCGCGGTGCTGACCGCCGGGCTTCCCGGCGGCGGCCTTCCTGCAGCTGCAGCGCGTGTACGGGCAGGCGATCGCCCAGATCGCGGACGCCGAGGTGCGCCTGTTTCACCTGTACGTCCACGAGCCGCTCATGCGCAAGGGCGTGCCCGGCGTGCAGATCGCCGAGGAGATGGAGGGGCTCACGCGCGAAACGCTGCCCTTCGCCGCGCCCTTCATGAACTACCTGCACGGGCGCTTTCTGGCGCACTTCGTCGAGCAGGACGTGATCGGCCACATGGAGGCCGACCTCGCGCGAGGAGACCCCCGAGGCGGGGCGACTGCGCGTCGCGATCGCGTTCGCCGATCTCGCCGGCTACACGCGCCTGACCGTGGAGCGCGGCGACGAGGAGGCGGTTGGCACGGTCGAGCGGTTCGTCGAGGCGGTCGAGCAGACGCCTGCCGCCGGACGCCCGCGTGATCAAGACGCTGGGCGACGAGGTGATGGTGGTGGGCTCCGATCCGGCCACGCTGACGGGGTGGGCGGTGGAGCTGCAGTCGCAGATCGGCGCCCGGCGAGCCGCTCGCCGCGGATCGGCGTCCACTACGGGCAGGCGCTCTACCGGGACGGCGACTACTACGGGCGCGATGTCAACCAGGCGGCCCGCGTGGTCGCGCGCGCCGCCGGCGGCGAGGTGCTCGTGACCCGCCCGGTCGTGGACGTGGCCGACGGGCGTGGACGGCCTGCAGTTCGACCGCATCGGCGAGGTCGGGCTGAAGGGATTCTCCGAGCCGACGGAGCTGTTCATCGCCTCGGCTCGCCGGCACGATCGATCCTGAGGTGACGGAGCGGTCGTGAGCGGCGAGGAGCGGTTCGCGAGGCGGTTCGCGCCGGCGGCCTGCTGGCACAGGACCGGCCGCTCGTGGCGATGCTCTCCGGCGGGCGGGACTCGGTCTGCCTGCTGGACGTCGCGGTGGCCCTGTGCGAGCCGGGCGACGTGAGCGCGCTGCACGTCAACTACGGCCTGCGCGAGCAGGCCGACGGCGACGAGCGCCACTGCGTCGCGCTGTGCGAGCGGCTCGGCGTGGCGCCTGGAGGTCGTGCGCGCCGGCGCGCCGCCGTCGGGCGATCGCCGCGGGCAGGGGATCGGGCAACCTGCAGGCGTGGGCGCGCGAGCGTGCGCTACCGGGCGGCCGAGCGCATGGCCGTCGGAGGCGATGCGCTGATCGCGACCGGGCACACGGCGAGCGACCAGGTGGAGACGATCCTCTACCGGCTGGCGGCCTCCCCGGGGCGGCGCGCGCTGCAGGGAATGGTCGCGAGCGAGGGGCGGCTGATCCGCCCGCTGCTGGGGCTGACGCGCGAGCAGACGGCCGCCTACTGCGAAGCTCGGGGCCTCGCCTGGCGGGAGGACGAGAGCAACGACAGCGAGCTGTTCGCGCGCGCGCGCGTGCGCCACGGCCTGCTGCCCGCGCTGCGCGCCGTGCACCCGGCGGCCGAGGCCAACGTGCTGAGGACCGCGTGGCTGCTGCGCGAGGAGACCGAGCTGCTGGACGGAGCTCGTGGCCAAGGAGCTGGACGGACGCCGCAGCATCGCGATCGCGCGCCTGCGGGCGATGCCCGCGGCGCTCGCGCGCCTGGTCGTCGTGCGCCTGGCGGAGGAGGCGACCGGCGCCTACGTCCCCCAGGCGGGCGATCGCGTGGCGGAGATCCTCGCGCTCGATCGCCGCGGCGGTCCCGCCGAGCTGCACGTCGGGGGACAGGCCTGCGCGGTGATCTCCGGTGGCGTGCTCGAGATGCGCAGGCTGCCGCCGCGCTCGGACTAGACTCACGACCGTGGGCTGCCCTACCGCGCGCGCGCCAGTCGAGTCCGAGGTCGGCGAGGTGCTCGTCGAGCGCCGATGAGCTGCTGCACCGCGTGGGCGAGCTCGGGGAGCAGATCTCGCGCGACTACGCCGGCCGGCCGCTGCTGCTCGTGGGGGTGCTGAAGGGCGCCGTGTTCTTCCTCAGCGACCTCATGCGCTTCATCGACATCCCGGTGGAGGTCGACTTCATGGCCGTGGCCTCCTACGGCTCGGCCACGGACTCCTCAGGCGTGGTGCGGATCCTGAAGGATCTCGATGTCGCGATCGAAGGCCGCGACGTGCTGATCGTCGAGGACATCGTCGACTCCGGCCTGACGCTGCAGTACCTGATGCGCAACCTCGGCTCGCGCAATCCGCGAACGCTCGAGGTGTGCGCGCTGCTGACCAAGCCGGAACGGCGCAAGGTGGACCTGCCGACCCGCTACGTGGGCTTTGAGATACCCGATCGCTTCGTCGTGGGCTACGGGCTCGACTACGCCGAGCGCCACCGCAACCTGCCGTTCGTGGCGGTGCTCGACCGGCAGTAGAGGTCTGTCAAGGGGCCTCTGAGCGCGCCGCCTGAGGCTCTGGATCGGCGTGGATATGGGGGTTCCCATGGTAGGCTAGGTGCCTGGTGGCCACCACTTCGAACGGTCGCCAGCACGTCAAGGACCCAGCAATGAGCCGTTTCTTCAAGAGCGCCGCTTTCCCGATCCTGATCGTCGTGGTGCTCGCGTTCCTTGCGGTCAAACTCGTCAACCCGGGCTCCTCCTCGCACAAGTCCCACAGCTACCAGACGCTCACGACCAAAGAGCTGCCCGCCGGTGAAGTCGCCTCGGTCGAGCTCAAGAACAAGGGCAAAGTCGTCGAAGTCAAGTACAAAAACAAAGAAAGCGCCGAATTCGGCTACGTCGACCAGGCCGCGCCGGCGCTGATCTCCGAGCTCGAAAAAACGCCCGGCGTCAAGTACAACGTCGAATCCGAAAAGAGCAGCGCGCTGTTCAGCCTGCTCGAGTTCATCCTCCCGTTCGTGCTGTTCCTGGGCTTCTGGATCTTCCTCATGAACCAGGTCCAGGGCGGCGGCTCGAAAGTGATGTCGTTCGGCAAGTCGCGCGCGAAGCGCATGTCGGCAGATTCTCCGAAGATCACCTTCCGCGACGTCGCCGGCGTCGATGAGGCCGTCGAGGAGCTGCACGAGATCAAGGAATTCCTCGAGAACCCGAAGAAGTTCCAGGCGCTCGGCGCCAGGATCCCGACCGGGGTTCTGCTCTACGGGCCGCCCGGCACCGGCAAGACGCTGCTGGCGCGCGCGGTCGCCGGCGAGGCGGGCGTGCCCTTCTTCTCGATCTCCGGCTCGGACTTCGTGGAGATGTTCGTCGGCGTCGGCGCCTCGCGCGTGCGGGACCTGTTCGAGCAGGCCAAGCAGAACAGCCCCTGCATCATCTTCATGGACGAGATCGACGCCGTCGGGCGCCATCGCGGCGCCGGCCTCGGCGGCGGCCACGACGAGCGCGAGCAGACGCTCAACCAGCTGCTCGTCGAGATGGACGGCTTCGAGGCGAAGGACAACATCATCATGATCGCGGCCACCAACCGGCCGGACATCCTCGACCCGGCGCTGCTGCGCCCCGGGCGCTTCGACCGCCAGATCGCCGTCGACCGCCCCGACCGCAAGGGGCGGGCGAAGATCCTCGAGGTGCACACGCGCGGCAAGCCGCTGGCGAAGGTGATCGACATCGACGCGCTCGCCGGTCAGACGCCCGGCTTCACCGGCGCGGACCTGTCGAACCTGATCAACGAGGCGGCGCTGCTGTCCGCACGCACGGGCAAGCGCGAGATCGGCCAGGACGAGCTCGAGGAGGGGATCATGCGCGTGATCGCCGGCCCCGAGAAGAAGACGCGCGTGATGAGCGAGAAAGAGCGGCTGATCACCGCCTACCACGAGATGGGCCACGCGCTCGTGGGCCACTTCCTCGAGCACTCAGACCCGGTACACAAGATCTCGGTCATCTCCAGGGGCCAGGCGCTCGGCTACACGATCTCGATGCCCCAGGAGGATCGCTTCCTGACCACGCGCGCAGAGCTGCGCGACACGATGGCGATGACCCTCGGCGGGCGCGCCGCCGAGGAGCTCGTCTTCGGCGAGATCACCACCGGCGCCTCGAACGACATCGAGAAGGTCACGGCCACGGCCAAGCAGATGGTGATGCGCTTCGGCATGAGCGAAAAGCTCGGACCGCGGGTCTTCGGCCACGATCACGGCCAGCCGTTCCTCGGGCGGGAGTTCTCCACCGAGCCCGACTACTCGGATGAGATCGCGCGCGAGATCGACGACGAGGTGCGGCGCATCATCGAGTCCGCCCACCAGCGCGCGAAGGACATCCTCACCGAGCACCACAGCTCGCTGGTGAAGATCTCCGAGATCCTCGTCAAGCGCGAGACGATCGAGAAGGAGGAGTTCCTGGCGCTGCTCGCGGGCAAGTCAGAGCAGGAGGTCTTCGGCGTCGAGGAGGACTCCAGGCCCGAGCTGCCGGCGCCCAGCGCACCGCCCGGCCGCGCGGAACGCGAGGCACCGCGCACGATACCCCGCCCAGGGCTGGCCGGCGGGACCGCCGAGCTGCGCGCCTCCGACCCCGAGCGCCCCGAGCTGACCTAGCATCGGGACCGAGGCCAAGCTCCGCTTGAGCGCTCCCGGGACTGCGGACCGCCCATTTCGCCTGATGGGAGTCCTCAACGTCACGCCGGACTCCTTCTCCGACGGCGGCTCCTACCTCGATGCCGACGCGGCGCTCGCGCACGCGCACAGGCTGGCCGGCGAGGGAGCCGACATCCTCGACGTCGGCGGAGAGTCGACCCGCCCGGGGGCCGAGCCGGTCTCCGCTGCGCAGGAGCTGCGCCGCGTGCTGCCCGTGCTCGAGCGGATCGCCGCGGCGGACTGGGGCGCCGAGCGCTCCGCCGGCGCAGGCGCTCCGCAGATCTCGATCGACACCTCCAAGGCCGCCGTCGCGCGCGGGGCGCTCGCCGCCGGCGCGAGCCTCGTCAACGACGTCAGCGCGTTGCGCGCCGACCCCGAGATGGCCGGGGTGGTGGCCGGCAGCGGCGCGCAGTGCTGTTTGATGCACATGCTGGGCGAGCCCCGCACGATGCAGCGCGACCCGCGCTATGAGGACGTGCTCGACGAGGTCAAGGCGTTCCTGGAGGAGCGCCTGGCCTTCGCGGTCGCCGAGGGGGTCGGCGAGCAGCAGGTGCTGCTCGATCCGGGAATCGGCTTCGGCAAGACCGTCGAGCACAACCTCGAGCTTCTCAGCCGCCTCGATGAGCTGCTCACGCTCGGGCGCCCGATCGTGATCGGAACCTCGCGCAAGAGCTTCCTGGCCCGCATCGCGGCGCCCGCGGGCGGGCCGCAGGCGGCGCCCGGGCCGCGCGAGCGGCTGGCGGGCACGGTGGCCTCCAACGTGATGGCCTTCGAGCGCGGCGCGAGCGTCTTCCGCGTGCACGACGTCGCGCCGGTGCGCGATGCGCTCGCGCTGGCGGCTGCTACGTTGGACGGGCGATGGACCACGAGGAGCAAGGCGAGGATCCGGAGGAGCTAGGGGACGACGGCGACGCTCGCGAGGAGGAGCGCGAAGGGGGCCTCGAGTCGGTCACCGTCGAGATCACGGGCCTGTCGCTGTACACCCACCACGGGGTCAGCGAGCCCGAGCGCGAGGTGGGCCAGCGGCTGGTGCTGGACCTGCGCCTCGACGTGGGCGAGAGCGACGCCACGGTGACCGACTCGATCGAGGACACGGTCGACTATGCGGAGGTCTGCCAGCTGGTGGCGCTGATCGCTCAGCAGCGCTCCCACAAGACGCTCGAGCGCCTCTGCAGCACGATCGCCGAGCGCCTGCTGGCCGACTACGAGCTGGAAGGCGTGTGGGTGAAGGCGGCCAAGCCCGAGCCCCCGATCGCCCTGAGCGTGGAGGAGGTCTCGGTGGAGGTGTGGCGTGAAGCCGAGGGATAGGGCGATGCGGGCGGCGACGAGGCCCTTGACAGGCTGATCGGCCTGCGCGAGAGCGGGCTGCACAAGGCGCCCGCGTGAGCGGGCGGGGCCCTTCGGCTCGCGCAGGAGCTGCGGCGGGCCGCGACGGGTAGCGTCCCGGCGATGGCGAGCCGGATCGGACTGCTGGGGCTGGGCTCCAACGTGGGCGAGCGCCGGGCCCACCTGCAGCGGGCCGTCGACGGGCTGGGAGCGGCGGGCGCAGCCGTGCTGGGCTCATCGTCGGTCTACGACACCGATCCGGTCGGCGAGCTGCTCGAGCAGGCGAGCTTCCTGAACGCCTGCCTGCGCGTCGAGACGGCCCTCGAGCCGCTCGAGCTGCTGGCAGCCGTCAAGCGCCTGGAGCGGGCTCTGGGCCGTCGTTGCGAGGGCGTGCGTCACGGCCCCCGCGCGATCGACATCGACATCCTCCTGCTCGGGGACATCCAGCTCTCAGACGAGCGCATGCACCTGCCCCACGAGCAGCTTCTGCAGCGTCGCTTCGTCCTCATCCCCGCGCTCGAGCTGGACTTCGAGCTGTGCTCGCCCGACGGCACGCGCCTGGCGGACGCGCTGGCCGCGCTGCCGGCGAACGAGGGGGTGCGGTGGGCCGGACCGCCGCTGCGCTGCTAGAGCTCCACCGGGGCGGGCAGCCACTCCGCCGGCAGCACGCCGGGCGGGACCTCGCCCTTCTGCGGCGGGAAGTAGCTTGCGAGCTCCGCCGCGGGCAGCAGCGGCGGCTCGGGCACGAGCTCCTCGAGCCGGTGCATGATCGTGCGCGATCCCGCCAGGCGCTCCCCGTCAATGCGCAGGCCGGGCACGGTCGTGCCTCCGTAGCGCAGCGGTCCCAGCAGCACGGGGACGATCGGCAGCAGGTCGATGCGCTGGCACTCGATCCCCTTCAGCCGCAGCGCCGCCTCGACGGCCGCCACCGGGTGCGAGGCGGACAGCGCGTAGAGCTTCACCCTCATCGGCCTGAGCATAATGCTCGGCGATGCTGCTTGTAGTCGACGTCGGGAACACGCAGACCCACTTCGGGACGTTCGCGGGCTCCGCGCTCGTCGAGCACTGGCGCTTTGCGACCGTACGCCAGTCGACCGCCGACCAGCTCGGGGCCGCGCTGCGCAACCTGCTCGAGCTGCGCGGATACGGCTTCGAGGACCTCGACGCCTCGATCGTCTCCTCGACCGTGCCGCAGCTCGAGCCCGAGTGGACGGCGATGGCGGCCCGCTACCTGGACCAGGAGATGCTCGCGGTCGGCCCGGGCACGAGAACGGGCATGGCGATTCGCTACGACAACCCGCGCGAGATCGGCGCGGACCGGCTCGTCAACGCGGTCGCCATCCGCGAGCGCTTCGGCGGCTGCGCGGTGTGCGTGGACTTCGGCACGGCGACGACCTTCGACGTCGTCTCGGCGGCGGGCGAGTACGTGGGCGGCTCGCTGATGACGGGCATCGAGATCTCGCTCGAGGCCCTCTCCGAACGGGGCGCGAGGCTGCCGAAGGTCGATCTCGCGCCGCCCAAGAGCGTCATCGGCAAGAACACGATCGACGCGATCCGCTCCGGCGTCGTGTTCGGCTACGCGGGCGCCATCGACGCCATCCTGCGCCGCCTGTACGTGGAGCTCGGCCAGCGCGCCGACGTGGTGGCCACCGGCGGCCTCGCCGGCCTCGTGGTCCCCTACAGCGAGGAGATCGATGAGGTCGACGAGCTGCTCACCCTCACCGGCCTGCGCCTGCTGCACGAACGCAACAGCTGATCCGGCTGCAGCGGCGAAGCGCCCGCGCGACCGCAGGTGCCGGCGCCGAGAGCGGCTCGGGCCGGCGCTCAGTGGACGACGACCCTGCCCCTCATCCCTTCCGCCACGTGCAGCGTGCAGACGTAGTTGAAGCTGCCGCTGCGGTTGAAGCGCACGGTGTAGGAGCCGCTCGTCTGCGTGCGCGAGCGAAAGCCGCGGAACGCGACGTTGTGTTCGTTCCTGCCGTCGCGCCAGATCCACCTCACGCTGTCGCCGCGGCGGATGTTGAGCGTGGCCGGCTGGAAGCGGATCGCCCTCAGGACCACGCTGTGCGTGCTCGCCGCTCGCGCGCCGCCGAACGCGCCCGCCCCGATCAGCGACGGCGCAGCGGCCGCCAGCGCCAGCGCGCACAGCGCGCCAGCGCGCACGCCGCCAGCGCGCCCGCGGCCCTCGCCGCCGTCGCGCCCGCCCTGCTGCCCATCGGAAGCCGGCCCATCTCGATCTCCTTCCACGGTTGCCACGGTTGCAAAACGGCTCGCTCCAGCTGTAACAGACTCCGCGCGGGCGCCGGAGGTCCCCTAGGAGGGTCGTCCAGTCACAGCGGCCATAATTGAACCCATGCCCCAGGCGGCCAGCCTCAGCGACCCGTGGACCCTCGGCACCCTGCGGGTGCCCAACCGCGTGCTGCTCGCCCCGCTGGCGGGGATCGGCAACTGGTTCGTGCGCCTGCAGGCCAAGCGCTACGGGGCCGGGCATGGCCTTCTCGGAGATGGTCTCCTCCCACGCGATCCACTACGGCAACGAGAAGACGTGCCGCCAGATGCTGCGCATCGACCCGCGCGAGCGGGCGCACGGGCCGGTGTCGATCCAGCTGTTCGGCGAGGACCCGCAGATGATGCGGTCGGCCGCCGCCCACGTCGTCGCGCGCGGCGCCGATGCGATCGACATCAACATGGGCTGCCCGGTGGCGAAGGTGCAGAAGAACGGCGCGGGAGCGGCGCTGCTCGGCAGACCCCGAGCGCGCCGTCGCCGTCGCGAGGGCGGCCGTCGAGGGCGCCGGCGGAGCGGCCGGGGGGGTGCCGGTCACGGTCAAGCTCCGCTCCGGCCTGCGCCCGGGCGACACGAGCGGCTTCGAGCTGGCTCACCGGCTGGTGGCGCGCGCGGGGGTGGCGGCGATCGCCTTTCATCCACGCTCGGCCTCGGTGCAGCACAAGGGCGTGCCCGACTACGAGCTCGCCGCGCGCCTGGTGGACTCGCTGGCGGCACCGGTGATCCTCACCGGCGGGCTCGACGAGGCCGCGCACGTGCGCGAGGTGTTCGCCGCCACCGGCGCCGCGGCGGTGATGCTCGCCCGTGGGGCGCTCGGCAATCCGTGGCTGTTCGCCCGGCTCGTGCGCGGCCGCGAGCACGAGCCGACTCCCGCCGAGGTGCTGGCCGAGCTCGACTGGACGATCGAGCGGGCCGCCGAGCACCTCGGCCGCGGGCGCGCGACGGGGTACATGAGGAAGTTTTATCCGTGGTACATGAGCAGGCTGAGCCTCGAGCCGGGAGTGGCCAAGCCGCTGCTCGCGGGGCTGCAGTCCGCCGCGACGCTCGAGCAGGCGCGGGGGCTTTTTGAGCGAGCCGGGGCCCCGCTATACTGCTGCGCTCTCTGATGCGCTGAGGGCCTTGGCATCCCCGCTCGCAGGCGGGTTTTTGTATGTCAGCGCCCGGGGCGCCAAGCCGCGATCAAGGGTCACATGCCGAAGGACGTCATCCTCACTCCCGAAGGCCTGCAGAAGCTCAAGGACGAACTCGAACTGCTCTCGACCGAGAGGCGCCGGGAGGTGGCCGAGCGCATCAAGGAGGCGCGGGAGTTCGGGGACATCTCCGAGAACTCCGAGTACGACGACGCCAAGAACGAGCAGGCGATGCTCGAGAGCCGCATCGCGTTGCTGCAGGAGAAGCTGCGCATGGCGACCGTCATCCAGACCGAGGATCTGTCCACCGACGTCGTGCAGGTCGGCTCGGTCGTGCACGTCAAAGACGTCAAGACTGGCAAGTCGGTGAAGTACACGATCGTGGGCTCGGCCGAGGCCCGCCCGGATGAGCACAAGCTCTCCAACGAGTCGCCCGTCGGCCGCGCCCTGCTGGGGCGCAAGCGCAACGAGACGGTCGCGGTGAAGGTGCCGCGCGGCCCCGCCCGCAAGCTGAAGATCACGAAGATCGACATCGGCCTCAAATAGGCTGCCGCCATGACCGAGGGCAAGCACGGCCTGCCCGAGCTGATCGCCGAGCGGCGGGCGAAGAAGGAGCGTCTGGCGCAGTCCGACTCCGAGGCCTTTCCGTACGCGTTTTCCGGCACCGAGCCGATCGATGCGATCCTGAGCGCTTACGCTCATCTCACCGACGGCGAGGAGACCGAGGACCGTCACCGTGTCGCGGGCAGGATCGTGGCTCGGCGCGGCGCCGGCAAGACGGCCTTCCTCGACCTCGTGGACAGGACGGCCAAGATCCAGCTGCACGCGCGCGTGGACGTGCTCGGCAAGGAGGCCTTCGAGCGCCTGCTGTCCCTCGATCTCGGCGATCTGATCGGCGTCGACGGAGCGGTGCTGCGCAGCCGCCACGGCGAGCTCACGCTGCGGGTCGACGGCTTCCGGATCCTCGCCAAGGCGCTACGCCCGCCGCCCGACAAGCACCACGGGCTGAGCGACGTCGAGACGCGCCATCGCCGGCGCGAGCTCGACCTGATCGCCAGCCAGGACGCGCGGCGGCTGTTCGTGGACCGCGCTCGCATCATCTCGGCGATCCGCGCCTACCTCGACGAGAACGGCTTCATCGAGGTCGAGACGCCGGTGCTGCAGCCGCTCTACGGGGGGGCGCTCGCGCGACCCTTCACGACCCATCACAACGAGCTGGACCGCGACCTCTACCTGCGGATCGCCACCGAGCTCTACCTCAAGCGGCTGATCGTGGGCGGCCTCGAGCGCGTCTATGAGCTGGGCAAGGACTTCCGCAACGAGGGTGTCTCCACCAAGCACAACCCCGAGTTCACGATGGTCGAGTGGTATGAGGCCTACGCCGACTACGAGCGACGAGGCCGTCCGCCTGGAAGAGATCACCCGTCGGGCGGCGGCGTCCGTCGGCTACGCCGGCGGGCTTGACTTCTCCGGGCCGTGGCGGCGGATCTCATTCACCGAGGCGATCGAGCGGGCGACCGGCATCGACGTGATGGCTCATCGCGACGCCGAGGAGCTCGCGGCGGCGATCACGCAGCGCGGCCTGGAGGTGCCCGGCAACGACATCATCTGGCCGCAGCTTGCCGATGACCTCTTCTCCAAGCACGTCGAGCCGACGCTCCGTGAGCCGACATTCGTGTTCGACTACCCGATCGACATCTCGCCGCTGGCACGCGAGCACCGCACCAAGCCGGGCCTGGTCGAGCGCTGGGAGGCGTTCGCGGGCGGGATGGAGATCGCGAACGCCTTCTCGGAGCTCAACGACGCCGACGTCCAGCGCGAGCGCTTCGTCAAGCAGGATCGGCTCGAGGCCCTCGGCGCGGCCGAGACGATGCCCTACGACGAGCTGTTCCTGCAGGCGCTCGAGCAGGGGATGCCCCCGGCCGGGGGGGTGGGGGTGGGCATCGACCGGCTCGTGATGCTGCTGACCGGCCGCGACTCGATCCGCGAGGTCGTGCTGTTTCCGGCGATGCGCGATTGACGGCGCAGGCGCTGAGGACCCTGTGCGACCGGCCTGCGAGTGGGTGGACGGGCTGGCTATCAAGCTGCTCCCCGGCGCTGACGATGAGCCCACACAGGGCCGCTTGGGGTGGTTGGTAGACTGCCCACAAAGCCCTACACCCGAGCGAACCAGACCTACGGCGCGTCCTCGCAGGAAGGAAGTTCACGATGTTCGAGCGATTTACCGAACGGGCCCGGCAGGTGGTCGTTCTCGCGCAGGAGGAGGCGCGGACGCTCAAGCACAACTACATCGGCACCGAGCACATCCTGCTCGGGCTGCTGCGCGAGGAGGAGGGCCTGGCGGCCCGGGTGCTCGAGAGCCTCGACATAACCGTCGAGCGCGTGCGCGCGCAGGTCGTGCGGATCGTCGGCTCCGGCGAGGAGGTCACCTCGGGGCAGATCCCGTTCACGCCGCGCGCCAAGAAGGTGCTCGAGCTCGCGCTGCGCGAGGCGCTGAGCCTCGGCCACAACTACATCGGCACCGAGCACATCCTGCTCGGGCTGGTGCGCGAGAACGAGGGCGTGGCCGCCCGCATCCTGCTCGACTTCGACGCCGACTCCGAGAAGATCCGCAACGAGGTCATCCGCATGCTGTCGGGCCCCGGCGGACGCCGCCAGGGCAGTCGGGCGGCGCAGGCGCGGGCGCGGGTGCGGGCGCGGCCCCCGGCGAGGGCAAGAAGTCCTCGAAGCTGCTCGACCAGTTCGGGCAGGAACCTGACGAAGCTGGCGGCCGAAGGCAAGCTCGACCCGTGCGTGGGGCGCGAGACGGAGATCGAGCGGATCATGCAGATCCTCTCGCGGCGCACCAAGAACAACCCCGTGCTGGTCGGCGAGCCCGGCGTCGGCAAGACCGCCGTGGTCGAGGGCCTGGCCCAGCGGATCACGAGCTCCGACGTGCCCGAGCTGCTCAAGAACAAGCAGATCTACACGCTCGATCTGGCCGCGCTGGTCGCCGGCTCGAAGTACCGGGGCGAGTTCGAGGAGCGCCTGAAGAAGGTGATGAAGGAGATCACCCAGCGCGGCGACATCATCCTGTTCATCGACGAGCTCCACAACCTGGTGGGCGCCGGCGCCGCCGAGGGCGCGATCGACGCGGCCTCGATCCTCAAGCCCGCGCTGGCCAGGGGCGAGCTGCAGACGATCGGCGCGACGACGCTCGATGAGTACCGCAAGTACCTGGAGCGCGACTCCGCGCTCGAGCGGCGCTTCCAGCAGATCCGCGTGGAGGAGCCGTCGATCGACCAGACCGTCGAGATCCTGCAGGGCCTGCGCGACCGCTACGAGCAGCACCACAAGGTGCAGATCACCGACGAGGCGCTGCGCGCGGCGGGCGAACTGGCCAGCCGCTACATCTCCGACCGCTTCCTGCCCGACAAGGCGATCGACCTGATCGACGAGGCCGCCTCGCGGATGCGCATCAAGTCGATGAGCTCGCCCCCGGCCAATCGCGAGCTCGAGGACCAGGTCGAGACCACGCGCCGCGAGAAGGAGGCGGCGATCGAGGCGCAGGAGTTCGAGAAGGCGGCGGCGCTGCGCGACAAGGAGCGCAAGCTGACCAACAAGAAACGCCAGCTCGAGCAGGAGTGGGAATCGGGCGAGTCCGGCGAGCGGCCGTCGATCGGCGAGGAGGAGATCGCCGACATCGTCTCGATGTGGACCGGCATCCCGGTGTTCAAGCTGACCGAGGCCGAGACGCAGAAGCTGGTGCGGATGGAGGACGAACTGCACAAGCGCGTGATCGGCCAGCACCCCGCGATCGAGGTCATCTCCAAGGCGATCAGGCGCTCGCGCGCGGGGCTGAAGGACCCCAAGCGGCCGACCGGCTCGTTCATCTTCCTGGGCCCCTCCGGGGTCGGCAAGACCGAGCTCGCGCGCACGCTCGCCGAGTTCCTGTTCGGCGACGACGACGCGATGATCAGGATCGACATGTCCGAGTACATGGAGAAGCACGCCGTCTCGCGGCTGGTCGGCTCCCCGCCCGGATACGTCGGCTACGACGAGGGCGGTCAGCTGACCGAGGCCGTGCGGCGCAAGCCCTACAGCGTGCTGCTGCTCGACGAGATCGAGAAGGCGCACCCGGACGTGTTCAACATCCTGCTGCAGATCCTCGAGGACGGGCGCCTGACCGACGCGCAGGGGCGCACGGTGGACTTCCGCCACGCGATCGTGATCATGACCTCGAACATCGGCGCCGCGGAGATCGCGCGCAACACGCCGCTGGGCTTCGCGGTCTCAGACGACGAGACGGGCATCACCTACGAGGACATGAAGAACCGGATCATGGGCGAGCTGAAGAAGGTCTTCCGCCCCGAGTTCCTGAACCGGATCGACGACGTGATCGTGTTCCACAAGCTGCAGAAGGAGGAGATCAAGCAGATCGTCGAGCTGCTGCTGCTGCGCATCCGCGAGTCGATGGCCGAACGCGAGCTGCAGCTCGAGCTGTCCGACGACACGAAGGACCTGCTCGTCGAGAAGGGCTGGGACCCGTCGATGGGCGCGCGTCCGCTGCGCCGCGCGATCCAGCGCTACATCGAGGACCCGCTGGCCGACTTCGTGCTGCGCGAGCAGCTCGTGCCCGGTGCCACCGTCGTGGTCGACCCGGCGCACGAGAACGAAGAGGGCGAGGTGCGCCTGACGATCGTCAAGCCCAAGAAGCAGAAGACGCCCGTCGGAGTCGGCGCCCAGGGCGACGGCCCCGGCGAGGAGCTGGGCGAGGGCGAGGAGGGCCGGCCGGTGGACGCGGCACCGGAGATCGGCCCGCCCGGCGAGGAGTAGGCCGGCGCGCCGGCCCTGCCCGGCGCGGACGGGTCAGATCGTGAGGGCCGTCTCCCGCGGCGCGTAGGCTGGGCAGGAGCCTCGATGCCCTCGGACACGATCCACAGCTGCTCGCAGTGCGGCTTTCAGTCCCCGCAGTGGCACGGCCAGTGCCCGGGATGCGAAGCCTGGAACACGCTCGTGGAGCACGCCCGCCCGCCGGCGCGTGCCCAGGGCCGCCGGCACGGCGCCCGCCGGCGGCGCACGGACGCCGCCCGCCCGGGCGGGCCGCTACCGCTCCCGCGGCCGCTGAGGGAGGTCGCCGCAGCGCCCGCGAGGCGCCTGTCGACGGGCATCGGGGAGCTCGACCGCGTGCTCGGCGGCGGGCTGGTCCCCGGTTCGCTCGTGCTGCTCGGCGGCTCGCCCGGGATCGGCAAGTCGACGCTCACCAACATGGTGCTCGGCAACCTGCATCGCGACGGCGCTCGCACGCTGTACGTGAGCGGGGAGGAGTCGGCCGAGCAGGTGAGGCTGCGCGCGGAGCGGCTGGCATCGGGGCCGGGGAGCGCGGCGCTCGAGGTACCGGTCCTCGCCGAGACCGATCTCGACGCGATCCTCGAGACGATCGCGGCCGCGGCGCCGCAGGTGTGCGTGATCGACTCGGTGCAGACGCTGAACGCCGCCGAGTGCCCGGGCGCGCCGGGCTCGGTCGGGCAGGTCCGCGAAGTGGCCGCCCAGATCATGGCGCTGGCCAAGGCGCAGAACGTGGCGGTGATCCTCGTGGGACACGTGACCAAGGACGGCGCGCTTGCCGGACCGCGGGTGCTCGAGCACCTCGTGGACTGCGTGCTGCAGTTCGAGGGCGAGCGCGAGCGGCCCTACCGCGAGCTGCGCGCGTCGAAGAACCGCTACGGCTCCACCAACGAGGCCGGCCTGTTCGAGATGCGCCAGGCCGGGCTGGTCGAGGTGCTCGACGCCTCGGCTCGCTTCGTCGCGGAGGCGACGCGCTCGCCGGGCAGCGTCGTGCTGGCCGCGATGGAGGGCTCGAGGCCGCTGCTCGTCGAGGTGCAGGCGCTGGTCGCGCCCTCCGAGCTCGAGCAGCCGCGCAGGGTGGTGTCGGGCCTCGACCGCAACCGCCTGGCGCTGGTGCTGGCGATCCTCCATCGCCACGCGGGCGTAGCGAGCGGCGGCGCCGACGTGTTCGTGAACGTCGTCGGCGGAGTGCGCGTGGATGAGCCCGGGTGCGATCTGGCGGTCGCGCTCGCCGTCGCCGGCGCGATCCGCGGCGTCGCCGCTGAGCGGCGCTCCGCGGGCCTGCTTCGGCGAGCTGGGGCTGACCGGCGAGCTGCGCTGGGTCGGGCACCCCGAGCGCCGCCTTGCCGAGGCCGCCAAGCATGGCCTGAGCGACGTGATCTGCCCGCCCGAGAGCGGCGGGCGGGCGTGCGAGGCGCAGACGCTGCGCGAGGCCCTCGCGGCCGCCCTGCCGGGCGGGCAGCGGCGTGCGGCGCGCGCCGTCGCCTGAGCGCCCGACCTCGGTCTGCCTCCCGGTGCGGCGCCCTGCGCGCGGCCCCCGGGTGCAGCTAAGGAAAAGCTAAATGCCCTAGAATGGAGGGCCGTGGCCCTGCGATCCGGTGAAGATTTCGAGAGTGAGGCAAGACCGGATCCGGGCCTGATGAAGGCTCTCGAGATGATCGCTCCGGGGACCGCGCTGCGGGCGGGAATCGAGAGCATCCTGAACGCCCGCACGGGCGGGCTGATCGTGATCGGCGAGCCGGAAGACCTGAGTTTTCTGAACTCTGGCGGGATCAAGCTTGACATCGACTACACACCGGCGTTTCTCTACCAGGTGGCGAAGATGGACGGGGCGATCATCCTCAACGCGAACGCCACGAAGATCACGATGGCCAACGTCCAGCTGATGCCCGACCCGACGATCCTCTCCCACGAGACCGGGACCAGGCACCGCACCGCCGAGCGCGTCTCCAAGCAGACCGATGCGCTCGTGATCGCGATCTCCCAGCGCCGCGAGGTCGTCTCGGTGTACGTGGACGGCTTGAAGTACGTGCTCGAGGACATCCCGGTCGTGCTCGCCAAGGCCAACCAGGCGCTGGCCACGCTCGACAAGTACCGCACCCGCCTGGACCAGGTCGCAACGCGCCTGACGGCGCTCGAGTTCGAGGGTGGCGCGACGCTGCACGATGTGCTCACCGTGCTGCAGCGCTCGGAGCTGGTCACGCGGATGGCGGTCGAGATCGAGCGCTACATCGTCGAGCTCGGCAGCGAGGGACGGCTGATCGAGATGCAGCTGGAGGAGACGATGGTCGGCACCGCGGCCGAGAAGGCGGCGCTCGTGCGCGACTACCTGTCCGGAGACTCGGACGAGGTGTTCGCCTCCGCGCTGGAGGAGATCGGCCGTCTGGCTCACCAGGACCTGCTCGACTTCGGGCGGCTGGCCGAGCTGCTGGGGTATGACCGCAAGCTGAACACGCTCGACTACCCGGTCTCCCCCCGCGGCTACCGGGTGCTGGGGCGCATCCCCAGGCTGCCCAAGCTGGTGGTCGCTCAGATCGTGCTCGAGTTCGGGGGCCTGGACGAGCTGCTGGCTGCGACCGACGCAGAGCTCGAGGCAGTCGAGGGAGTGGGAGAGATCAGGGCGAAGGACATCCGCGAGGGCCTGCGCCGCCTGCAGGAGATCAACCTCGTGGACCGCTATCTGCAGACTTGACCAAGGGCCGGCGACGAGCCTGCCGAACGAAGGAGGACACCATTCCGCCACAAGCAAGCGAAGAGGCAACGCTGATAGAGGAGCTCGAAGCGACGCGCGAGGTCGAGTACATCGAGTTCGAGCTCGGCGACCACGTCGTCTACCCCCACCACGGCGCTGGCAAGGTGCTGAAGAAGGAGGAGATGGAGATGCTCGGCGAACGCCGCGAGTACCTGACCATCAAGATCCTCCACAACGACATGACGGTGCGGGTTCCCACGGAGAACGCCGCCCTTGCGGGCCTGCGCAGGGTGATCGACGAGGAGACCGTGCAGAAGGTGCTGGACGTGCTGCGGGCAGAAGTCTCGGAGATGCCCAAGAACTGGAACCGCCGCTTCAAGCACAACCGCGACAAGATCAAGACGGGTGACATCTACGAGCTGGCCGAGGTCGTGCGCAACCTGTCGTTGCGCGAGAGCGAGAAGGGGCTCTCGACCGGCGAGAAGCAGATGTTCACACGCACCAAGAAGATCCTCGCCTCCGAGCTCATGTATGCGCTCGACAAGGACGAGCAGGAGGCCGAGAGCTACCTCGACGAGCTGCTCGCCGATTCGGCCTCGAGCCAGATGGCCGTGGCCGGAGCCGAGTAGCGAGGCCCTCGCGCACGCGGCCGCACGGCGAAGGAGCGGCCGCGTGCGCGATAGCCCTCACCGGCGATGAGCGTTGCCCTGCTCGTGGCTGCCGGCCGCGGCGAGCGCCTCGGCGCCGCCGGTCCCAAGGCGCTCGTTGCGCTCGCCGGCCGTCCGCTGTTTCAGTGGAGCGTCGAGGTGCTGCGAGCGGTCGAGGGGATCGAGCGGATCGTCCTCGCGCTGCCCCCAGGCGCGGCGTTCGGCGGCGTCGCGGCGCCCGGCGGCCTCGCGGCGGTGGAGGGCGTCACGGCGGTCGAGGGCGGGCCCGTGCGCTCTGACTCAGTGCGCCGGGCCCTGGCGGCGGCCGGCCCGGGCGAGGAGGGGCAGGCGGTGCTCGTGCACGACGCGGCGAGGCCGCTTGTGGACGCGGAGCTGGTGCGGCGCGTGCTCGGCGCGCTCGCGCAGGATGAGAGCGCCGACGGCGCGATCGCGGCGGTGCCCGTGACCGACACGATCAAGCGCGTGGACGGCGACTCGGTCGTGAGCGAGACGCTCGAGCGCGCAGAGCTGTGGGCGGTGCAGACGCCGCAGGTCTTCCGCCGGGCGGCGCTCGAACGGGCGCTCGCGCTCGGCGAGGAGGTCCTGGCGGCGGCCACCGACGACGCCTGGCTCGTCGAGCGCGCCGGGGGCAGGGTCGTCGTGGTGAGGGCCAGCGAGGAGAACCTCAAGGTCACCACGGCGCTCGATCTGAAGGTGGCCGAGATGCTGCTCGCCGGTCGCTCGCGGGGCGGGCGCTGAATCCTGCTTGAATCGCAGGCCCCCCGGCACGCGAATGCTCACCGACTACCACCTGCACCTGCGCTCCGACGAGCTCGACGCCACCGCGGCCGAGCACTTCACGCAGGCCAACGCCGAGCGCTACCGTGCGGCGGCGAGCGAGCGCGGGATCGCCGAGCTGGGGGTCTCCGAGCACATCTACCGCTTCGTGCAGGCGCTCGATGTGTGGCGACACCCGTTCTGGGTCGCCAACGCGCGCGATGACCTCGACGCCTACTGCGCCTTCGTGCGCGAGCGCACCGACCTGCGCCTGGGCATCGAGGCCGACTTCGTGGCCGGCGCCGAGGACCGCACGGCCAACCTGCTCCAGGCCCACGACTTCGACTACGTCGTCGGCTCGGTGCACTTCCTCGGCGACGAGGCCTCGACATGGACGAGTACAGCGTGTGGGGCACCGGCCCGGCGCGCCTGCGCAGCGCGGAGGAGATCTGGCGGCGCTACTTCCAGACGCTGGGCGAGGCGGCGCGCAGCGGGCTGTTCGACGTGCTGGCCCACCCGGACCTGGTGAAGGTCTGGGGCGATGAGCGACCGCGCCCGCAGGGCGAGCTGCGCCGCTACTACGAGCTGGCCATCGAGGGCATCGCGGAGGGCGGCGTCGCGGTGGAGGTCTCGACCGCCGGGCTTCGAAAGCGCGTGCGGGAGCTCTATCCGGCGCCGGCGTTCCTCGAGCTGTGCCTGGAAGCCGGCGCACCCGTGGCGCTCTCCAGCGACGCGCACCGCCCGCAGGACGTGGGCGCCGACTACGATCAGGCGCTGGCGCTGCTCGAGCGCCTGGGGGTGGGGGAGCTGTGCGTGTTCGAGCACCGCGCGCGGCGCCTGGAGCCGATCGGGGCCGACGTCTGCGCCGGGCCGGCGGGGGCTCCTCCGCGATGACCCTCGGCGGGATCGGCTATGACTCGCACCGCCTGGGCGATGGGCGCAGGCTGATCCTGGGGGGCGTCGAGATCGCCCACGAGCGCGGTCTGGAGGGCCACTCCGACGCCGACGTGCTCACGCACGCGCTGATCGACGCGCTGCTCGGTGCCGCCGGGCTGGGGGACATCGGCGAGCACTTCCCGGACACCGAGGAGCGCTGGCGCGACGCGGACTCGCTCGAGCTGCTGCGGACGGTCGTGGCGCGCGTCGGCGAGGCCGGCCTGGCGCTCGTCAACGTCGACTGCACGGTCGTGATGGAGGCCCCCCGCCTGAGCCCGCACAAGCCCGCGATCCGCGCGCGGCTGGCGGGCGCGCTGGACCTCGAGCTCGCCCGCGTGAACGTGAAGGCGAGCAGCGGCGAGGGGATCGGGTTCGTCGGGCGCGGCGAGGGCGTGGCCGCCCTCGCGATCGCCAATCTGCGCCTGCGCGGCTGATCGCCGCGCTAGGGTTGCGCGCGCGATGAGGGACATCCATCTGCACGACACCCGCTCCGGGCAGCCTGCAGCAGCTGCGCCCGCGCGATCGCGGCCGCGTCGGCATCTACGCCTGCGGACCGACGGTGTACAGCCGCATCCACATCGGCAACGCGCGGCCGTTCGTGGTCTTCAGCCTGCTCAAGCGCTTCCTCGAGCACGAAGGCCTGGCCGTGACGCTGGTCGTGAACATCACCGACGTCAACGACAAGATCTACGACGCGGCGAGCGCTGCAGGGGCGTCCCAGCGCCGAGCTGGCCGCGGAGATGGCCGAGCTCTACCGCGCCGACACCGACGCCCTCGGCCTCGGGCGCCCCGACCACGAGCCCCTCGCCTCGGAGACGATCGGCCCGATCATCGACTACATCGGGGCTCTGATCGACTCCGGCCACGCCTATCCGGCGGGCGGCGACGTCTACTTCCGCGTGCGCTCGGACGCCGACTACGGCAGCCTCTCGCACCGCCGCCTGGAGCACATGGACCAGGGCGAGGACCTGGAGGGCTCCGAGCGCAAGGAGGACCCGCTGGACTTCGCGCTCTGGAAGGCGCACAAGCCGGGCGAGGACACGGTCTGGGAGTCGCCCTGGGGACGGGGCCGCCCCGGCTGGCACATCGAGTGCTCGGCGATGGCCGAGGAGTTCCTGGGCGTGGGCTTCGACATCCACGGCGGCGGCTCGGACCTGCTCTTCCCCCACCACGAGAACGAGGCCGCCCAGACCCGCGGCGCGCGCGGGCGGGAGCTGGCGCGGCTGTGGATGCACAACGGCATGATCCAGTTCACCGGCGAGAAGATGGCCAAGTCGGTCGGCAACATCGCGCCGCTGCACGAGGTGCTCGCGCGCCACGGGCCCGAGACGGTCCTCATGTACCTGATCTCGGGGCACTACCGCCAGCCGCTGGCGTTCTCGCCGGCGGCGCTCGAGGAGGCGCGCGGCGAACGTCTACCGCGTGCGCGAGGCGCTGCGGCGCCTGCAGGCGCGCCGGCCGAGCCCGCCGGAGATGGCACGCCACCGCGAGGACTTCTTCGACGCCCTCGCCGCCGACTTCAACACGCCGGCGGCGCTGGCCGCGCTGTTCGAGTGGATGCGCGAGGCGAACCGCCGCGCCGACGGGAGTCGGAGACGCCGATCTGCGCGAGATGCTGGAGGTGCTGGGCCTCGGTGGGCTGGCCGCCCTCCAGGCGGCGGGCGATGTCGGCGCGATCGACCCGGTGGCCGTGTCGCTGCTGCAACGGCGCGAGCAGGCGCGCGAGCAGCGGGACTTCCGGCGGCCGATCGCATGCGCGAGGAGTTCGCCGAGCTCGGCTGGGAGCTGCGCGACGGAGCCGACGGTCTCGAGCTGATCCCCTCCCGGCGCAGTGATCCTGTACGGGCGCAATCCCGTGCGCGAGGCGCTGCGCGGGCGCCGGGCGGGCGAGCGTGGGCGAGGTGTGGGCGACGCCGGGCGCGGCCCGCGAGCCCTGGCTCGAGGGCCTGGAGGTGAGGATCGCCTCCGCGCAGGAGATCGAGCGCCGCTGCGGCTCGGCCGCGCACCAGGGCGTGTGCGCCGATGCGGGCGCCTACCCCTACGCGCCAGCGCCAGGAGCTCCTGTCGCGGCGCCGAGCCGCTGCTCGTGGCGCTCGATGAGGTCCAGGATCCGCAGAACCTGGGGTCGATCTGCCGCACCGCCGAGTGCGCCGGCGCCGCCGGCGTGGTCATCCCCGAGCGCCGCGCCGCCGAGGTCACACCGGCGGTCTGCAAGGCCTCGGCGGGGGCCGTCGAGCACCTCGCGCTGGCGCGGGTGCGCAACATGGCCGACTTCCTCGCACGAGGCGCGCGAGGCGGGCTGCTGGTGCTACGGCGCAACGGCGCCGAGCGCCGCCGCGGGTAGGGCGCCGGTGGCCTACGACGCACCGGACTACCGGGGCGCCGGCGTCGTGCTCGTGCTCGGCAGCGAGGGCGCCGGCCTGCGCCCGCGCGTGGCGAGGCGCCTGCGATCAGCTGATCGCGCTGCCGGTGCGCGGGCGCGTGCCAGTCGCTGGGCGTGAGCGCCGCCGCCGCGGCGCTTCTGTACGAGATCTTGCAGAGCCGGGGCGAGGGTCTTGACAACGCTCCATAACTGTGCGAGGCTCGCGCCGACATAACGCTTAACCTAAGGTTGATGAAGCCTTGGGATGGACATCGCTTTGGCGCCAGGGGAGGAGTGCGCCACTGAGCAAACCTGGGGCTGCCCGGCAGGGTGGCCGTGAAGAAAGGACCTGCTCGTGGCACGAATCTCCTATAACCCTCAGTCTGAACCTAGGGTTGAAGATGGCTTTCTCATCGCCCTCGCCAAGCAGGGCGATCGCAACGCGTACGACCGGCTCGTCAGGCGCTACCACGGCTTCGTGCGCCTGAAGGCCTCCTCCTACTTCCTCGCCGGCGGCGACTCCGACGATCTCATCCAGGAGGGCCTGCTCGGCCTCTACAAGGCGATCCGCGACTTTCGCACCGACCGCGAGTCGAGCTTTCGCAACTTCGCCGAGCTGTGCATCACGCGGCAGATCATCACGGCGGTGAAGACCGCGACCCGCAACAAGCACACGCCGCTGAACCAGTACGTCTCCTTCACCTCGACGCCCGCGGGCGCCGGCGAGGACGTGCCGACGCTCGACCAGATGCTGCCCGGCCCGACCGTGCACGACCCCGTCAACCAGGTCATCTCCTCAGAGGAGCTGCGCTCGCTGGTGGGCTGCCTCTCGAGCGCCCTGTCAGAGCTCGAGAGCCGCGTGCTGTCGCTGTATCTGGACGGCTGCTCCTACGAGCAGGTCGGCGAGCGGCTGGGGTGCGACACCAAGACGGTGGACAACGCCCTGCAGCGGGTCAAGCGCAAGGTCGGCGCGCACCTGCAGTCCCGCGCCGTGGCCGCCTGAGCCGCCCCGCGCCGGAGCGGTCAGGCTGCGCGGCATCTCCCGGCCAGGGGAGGGCAGCAGCCGGGAGGCCTAGGACTGGCCTTCGCCGGGCAGCGAGGAGTTGCCCGGCGCTTCGGGCGCCAGCGCGGCGGCGGGCGCCGGCGTGACCGTGATCGTGAACGGCGGGCTGGCCGCGCCCTCGTTCTCCGGCCCGCCGGGGATCTTGACGCGGAAGACCTTCGTGCCCGGCGTCATAGACCGTGTGCGCGATCGAGTAGCTCGAGCCGCGTCTTCACGCATGCCGACCTGCACGACGTGGAAGCCCGTGCCGGAGGCGTTCTGGCGTTCGAGGTAGATCACGTGGCCCGTGTGATCGGGAGCGACCGCGCCCGAGAACGTCAGCGTCTGGCCGGCCTGGATCGTGGTCTGGGAGACCTGCGGCGGTGAGCACGTCCCTGACTCCCTCATACAGGACCGCGGAGCGCTTGCCGGCGCCCTTGACCTCATAGAAGGTGCTGTCGATCGGCGACTGCGCGGGGAACGTGTAGTTGCCGCTCGCGTCGGTCGTGACTTCCGCGACCGGGGCGAAGCCGTGCTGGCGGGCGGTGTGCGCCAGCAGCGTCACCGGCTCTTTGGCCCCGCCGGCGAGGGTCCCGCTGATCGTGACCGACTGCCCGTAGGAGATCGGATTGGCCGAGGCCTGGATCGTCAGGCTCGGGTTCTGCGCCTGGGAGATCTCGTAGGTGAGCACGTTCGAGGCGCTCGGGATGTTGCGTCGCTGGCTGCGCACGAGCACGCGGATGTTGGCGTCGCCGGGGACGACGAACGTGTGCGTGATCGAATAGCTGCCCGTCGGCTGAGACGCTGCCGCGATCGATCCGGTGCCATTCGTTGCCGGTGACGGCGTTCTGGCGCTGCAGCACCACGCGCGCGCCGGCGTCGGCCGGGGAGACGGTGCCGGTGAACGTCACCTTGTTGGCCGGGCCGGTGAACAGCTGCGTGCCTTCCGGCGGGCCGCTGAGCGTCACCCGCGCGGCGACCTTGACCGTCCGGAGGCCGCTTGCCGCGCCGTGTGAGCGCACGAAGAAGATGCTGTTGGCTTCCACGCCGGCGACGGTGAGCTCATAGAAGCCGTGGGCGTCGGTGCGTGGTGCTCTGAACGATGGTGAACCCGGGCGTGCCGGGGGTGTGCTCGAGCAGCTTCACCGTCTTGTCCGCGGCGCCGCGCGAGGATCGTCCGCGGCAGCGCAGCCGCCCGAACACGACGAGCGAGTCGCCGGCGTCGATCTGGCGGGGCGCAACGTTGATGTTGACCTCGCAGCGGCCGTTGGGGCTCGGGTGCTTGGCGGCTGCCGCGCCGCTCGCGCCCAGCGCAAGCGAGATTGCCGCGGCAGCGAGGGTAGTGACCAGCTTCATCGAGCGCATCTGTTTCTCCTCATGGATTGATCGCTTGCGTCCCGCGCAATGGGTCACTTCTCAAACACCTGAGCGCGCTGTTCGATGTGCTCACCCGATCTGTGCAAGACGAGTAGGAATAGATGCGCTCGCCAACGTCGTGGGAGCGACTCACCCGCATCGGCGGATTCGCCCGAGACCGCGTGCGCCATACTGTTCCTCGCGTGGCCTCGACAGATGACGTTCTGACCTCAGGCGAGGCCGGCGGCAAGGTCATCCGCGGCAGCGCCATGCGGGTAGGGGCGGCCGGGGCGGGCATCGTGGTCGGGGTCCCCACCGCCGCGCTGCTGCTGCGCCACCTCGGTGTGTCGGAATCGGGTCGATACGTCACGGTGCTCTCGCTGGTGGCGATCGCCTCGAGCGTGGTCGACCTGGGGTTGAACGTCAGCGGCAGCCGCGAGCTGGCCCTGCGCGCGCCGGGGGATCGGACCGCGCTGAGAGCCAACATCCTCGGGCAGCGGCTGTGGGTGACGCCGATCGCGGTCGTGGCGATCGTCTGCTTCGCGCTGGCCGTGCGCTACCCGAGCCGGATGGTCATCGGCGCCGCGCTTGCCGGCAGCGGCCTCTACCTCGTGGCGCTGGCCGATGCGCTCCTGTTGCGTCTGACCGTCGAACTGCGCAACGCGGGACTGGCGTTCGTCGACTTCCTCAAGCAGGCCGTCACGCTCGTCTGCGTGGCGCTGCTGGTGGCCCTCAACGCCCGCCTGCTGCCGTTCTTCACCGTCCTGATCGTGGTCGGCGTGGTCGTCCTCGCGATCACGCCGCTGCTGGCCGGCTGGGATGTGTTCGTCCTGCCGCGCTTCGACCGCCCCGAGCAGGGCGTGCTGCTGAGAAGAGCGCTGCCGCTGGCGACGGCGCTCGTGCTCGGGCAAGTCTACTTCCGCCTCGTGATCCTGTTCATGTCGCTCATCTCCAACCCTCAGCAGACCGGCTACTACGGCGGCTCGCTGCGCGCGATGGAAGCGCTCGTGGGCATCCCGATCCTGGTGGCCGGCGTCGCGCTGCCCCTGCTTGCAGCGGCGGCGCGTGACGATCGCGCGCGGCTGCGCTACGCGATCGAGGGTCTGTCCGAGGGCGCGATCATCGCCGGCGTGCTGCTGGTGCTCGTGACCGTGCGCCTGGCCGAGCCGGTGATGGCGATCATCGGCGGCAGCGAATTCCGTCCCTCCGGCGCGGTCCTGCGCATTCAGGTCGCTGCCCTGCTGTTCGGAGCGCTCGTCCAGATCTGGGCGGTCTCGCTCGTGGCGCTCGGTCGTCAGCGGGAACTGATCCTAACCAACGCCCTCGGCCTGCTCGGCGTGGCGGCCTTCGCCACCGCGCTGGTCCTGCCCTTCGGTGCGCGGGGCGGCGCGGCCGCGAGCGTGCTCGGCGACGCGCTGCTGGCGTTGCTGATCTACTGGAGGCTGCGCGCGTCCGGCGTCAGGGTGGTGGTGCGCGTCGGCTTCCTGGCAAGAGTCGCGCTCGCTGCTGCTGCCGCGTGCGCCCCGTTGCTGATCTCCGGCGCTACCCGATTTCCTGGCGGCGGCGCTGGCCGGGGGGCTGTTCCTGGGCGTCGGTCAGCTGATTGGGATGGTGCCCGACGAGGTGCACGACGCGCTCGGCCCGCGCGGGCTGCTGCGGCGGCGAGGAGGGGCCTGAGTGCCGCAAGGCGCGCTCGGACTCGCGCCTGCTCGTCAGGGCGATGAGGTGGGGATGTATCTCCAGTGAATCGGCTATCTTCTACCGTCGGACGGCCCGACACGATGAGCACTCGTGCTGTGATCAGTGGCGGCGACGCCTCTATCCCCCCATCTACGCGGACCGGCCTATGTGGGGGTGAGGTGTTCGCTCGCGGGATCGGTCGGACCGCGCATGGGTGGGTTCGTGTTGCTCCTTGCCGCCATCTCGCCGGGTGGGCCGCCATCGGACTGACGACATCGCCGGGGGGCTAGCGCTTGCTCGCATTGCTGCATGCCTGGGTCCTGTTCCCGGCCGCACTCGTCCTGGCTGGTTACGGCGTGGGCCTGCTCGTGGAGGAGGTCTCTGCTCGCAAGATGCAGGGAGCGCTCGTGGTGCCCGTTGGGCTCGCTGCGGTAATCGTACTCGGCGCGATCATCACCTCCTGGGCGGCGACGGCGCCCCTGGCGACGCCTGTGGTGGCCGTCATCGCGGTGATCGGTCTCGTGCGCCACGGGCGCTCGCGCCGCGTCGATCCGTGGGCGCTCTCGGCGCGCGCTCGGCGTGCTGCTCGTCTACGCGGCGCCCGTGCTGCTCTCCGGCGAAGCGACCTTCACGGGATTCATCAAGCTCGACGACACGGCCACGTGGCTTGCGTTCACCGACCAGCTCATGTCCCACGGACGTGCCGTGGCGAACCTCCCCAGTCCGACTACGCCCTGATCCTGAACACGAATGTGGGCAGCGGTTATCCGCTGGGCGCGTTCGTCGGGCTCGGAGTGGGGCGAGCACTGGTCGACATGGACGCGGCATGGGTCTTTCAGCCCTATCAGGCCGTCTGCGCCTCGATGGTGGCTCTCTGCGGATACGCCCTGCTCACTCCGATGATCGCGTCCGCTCGTCTGCGTGCACTCGCCGCGTTCATCGCTGCGCAGTCGGCGCTGCTGTACGGGTACAGCCTGTGGGGCGGCATCAAGGAGCTGACGCTCGCCTTCCTGCTGGTGCTCACCGTCGCCGCAGCCGTCGATGCGCTCCCGCGCTGGGATGGCCGACCGCGAGAGGTCGTGCCCTTGGCGCTCGCGTCGGGAGCCCTGATCGACGTCATCGGACCCGGGGGCGCGGTCTACGTGCTACCGCTGCTTGGCCTCCTCGCCGCGGTGTGGCTGTGGCGATCGCGTGCAGCGCACGCGCTGCGCCGCGGCCTGATCCGGGTCGCCTCGCTCGCGGGGCTCACGCTCGCCTTCACGCTGCCGATCTTGCTGATCGTGAGCGAGGCACTGTCCTATGAGACGCCGTTCACAGGCAACCAGTCAAGCCAAGAGGCTCTGCTGGGCAACCTCCTTCACCCGCTGAGCGCATTTCAGCTCGGCGGGATATGGCCGGTCGATGACTTCCGCCTCACGCCGGCGACGCTGCCGACCGTACTGCTGCTCACGGTCGTGGCCGCAGCCGCCGTGGGCGCCCTTGGATGGAGCCTTTGGCGCCGGCGCCCAGGCGTCGCCCTGTATGTCGCGCTGGCGATATTCGGGTGCGCGGCTGGCTATTTCTATGGCGCCACGCCGTGGGTGATCGGCAAGACGCTCGCGATCTCCTCGCCGGCGGTGCCGCTGGCCGCCGTGATGGGCGGTGCGCTCTTGTGGGGCCGCAGCCGCCTCGCCGGCGGCGTCGTGATCGTCGTGATCGCCGGCGGCGTGCTCTGGTCAAACGCGCTCGCCTATCACGACGCGACGCTCGCGCCGCGCCCCCGGCTGGCCGAGCTGGAACATATCGGCCGTCTCGTCGCGGGCAAGGGACCGACGTTCATGAACGAGTTCGAAGTCTACGCCGACCGGCACTTCCTACGCAGCGGCGCTCCGGTCGAGCCCGCCGAGTACCGTCCGGTCACGCTGGCGCTCCGCGACGGCGCGGTCCTGACGAAGACCGCCTGGGCCGACCTCGACTCCTTCCCGCTCTCGACGCTTGAAACCTACCGTTCGATCGTCACCCGCCGCTCGCCGGCGGAAAGCCGTCCACCATCGATCTACCGCCTGGTCTGGCAGGGCCGTTACTACCAGCTCTGGCAGCGCCCAGCGCAGCCTGCGACGACCATCCTCGAACACGTCCCCCTCGGTGAATCGAACACGCTGCCATACTGCGGCGCAGCCCAGAAGGGAGCGGCTAAGCCCCTGTGCTCGGTCGACCCCGTGGCGACCCCTCCATGTTCACAGATACAGAGTCTTGCCCGTCGGGCGCTTCGCGAGCACGCGCAGCTCGTCGCCTATCAGCGCCCCGCGCCGATCGTCGCGCGCGGCGATCAGACCCTCTGGCCCGGTTCGTGGGAGCACCTAGCGCCGAACGCTCATTGATGGCCACGACCCCCGGACGGGCGGTCTCGCATATCGCCGTCAACGGCGATCAGAGCTACGAACTCTGGTTGGACGGGAGCTTCGAGCGCGGCTTTGACGTGAGCGTCGACGGGCGCGCGGTCGCCAGTATCAAAGACGAGTCCTCGATCTTCAGCGGATACGTCCACCTTGCCGACGTGTTCCTGACTCCCGGCATCCACACGTTTTCGCTCACCTACCCCCACGCCGACCTCCTCACGCCGGGCAGCGGCGACAACGAATTAACCTCCCTCAGTGCGATCTCACTGGAGCCGCAGAGCCCGGCGAGCGAACTGATAAGCGTCGGCCCGCGCCAGGCGGTGCGGCTGTGCGGACGTCCGCTTGACTGGATCGAGCTCGTGAGCACCTCGTGACCATGAGCTCGCGGGCGACTTTCACCGGAATCTCGATTAGGATAGTCACCGAGAAGCCACTCAATTCGGAGTGTCCTGTCGCGAGGAGTCATGGCTGAGATGTCAAAGCCGTCACTGTCGATCGTCATCCCCGTCTTCAGGCAGCCAAAGTGGATCGGGCGGACGATCGACGATGTGGCGCTCGCAGTCGAGCGCTCGGGGTTTGATCGGGCCGAGCTCGTCGTGGTGGTCGCGGATGAGGAGACGCGCGAGGCACTCGCGCGAGTCGATACGCCGATGCCGCTGCGTGTGCTCCCGGAGGAACGCCCGGGCCGCTTCGCAGCGCGTCAGCAGGGCATCGAGGCGGCCACCGGTGACCTCGTGCTGCTGCTCGACTCTCGCGTGTCGGTCGCGCCCGACGCGCTGCGCTTCGTGAGCGACCGGATCAAGGACGAGAACGACCTGCCGATCTGGTCGGCGCACATCGACTTCGACGTGGAGAATCCGTATGGGCGCTTCTGGAATGTGATCATTCCGCTCGTGTGGTGGCGCTACTACTCCAATCCGCGCACCACCAGCTTCGGCTTGGAGGAGTACGACCGCTTCTCGAAGGCGACGACGTGCTTCCTCGCTCCGCGCTCGATGCTGCTCGAGGCCAAGACGCAGTTCAGCTCGTTCTACGCCGACACGCGCAACGCCAGCGACGACACCGGCCTGATCCGCCTGCTGGCTGCGCGCCAGCCGATCAACGTCTCCCCCGACTTCGCCTGCACCTACTCCGCGCACGAGGGCTACCGCGCGTTCATGCACAACGTCTTTCACCGTGGTAAGACGTTCGTCGACAGCTACGGTCGGCCGGGAGCCCGGTTCTTCCCGCTCGTGCTCGCCTACTTTCCGATCAGCCTGCTCGCGGCGGTGATCGCCCTGCGCCGCCCGCGCCTCGCCCTGAAGGCGGTCGGTGCCACCCCCGTCGCCTTCGCCGCCGCCGCCACGGCGCTTCGCCGCGAGCGCGCCGACATCGTGGCGGTCGCCTGGATCGGACCCAACTGGCTCGCGGCGATGTGCGTCGGGCTCTGGTACGGGTTCTGGCTGGCGCTTCGCGCGCGCTTCGACCGCGGGCGCGATCGTTCAGCCGAGGCGGCTAACGCAGGCGCTGGTCGAGAAGTTGTGCGACCCCGTCAGTGAGGTTCGAGGCGAGCAGATCGGGTCTCGCCCCACCCGTGCGCTTGTGGGCGCTGCCCGGCCGCTCGATCAGCACGGTCCGGCAGCCGGCGGCGTGTCCGGCTAGCACGTCAGAGTCGGTGTCTCCGAGCATCCAGGAGCGCGCCAAGTCAAGGCCCAGCTCCTCGGCGGCGTCCAGGAGCATTCCTGGGGCCGGCTTGCGGCAACCGCAGGGCCCAGACAGCTCCGGCACGATGCCCTGCGGATGGTGCAGGCACAGACGGAAGGCGTCGAGGTCGAGCCCCTCCTCGTGCAGGAGCTCAAGGACGCGCTCGTGAACGGCGAGCAGCCGCTCGAGTGAGACCTTGCCCTTGGCCGCTGCCGGCTGATTGGACACGCACACCAGGACGAACCCCGCTTGCGCCAGCTGCCGCGCCGCCGCCGCCGCGCCCTCGATCAGGCGCACGTCCGCGGGCCTCAGCGGCGACTCCGGAACACCCGAGTCGGGGTCCGGCGCAAACTCGTTGAGCGTCCCATCTCGATCGAGGAACGCGGCCGGCCGGCCGCTCACGGCCTGGCGCTGTCGCTCAGCGACTCCCAGTGGCCCTGCTTGAGGGCCAGCTCGGGGTGCGAGACCAACGCGTGCCAGATGAGCGCTTGGAAGGACTCGACCAGGGGGGTGCGCAGCGCCGGGGGGGGCTCGATCAGGATGGCGACGTCGGCCAACTCCGCGAGCGTTCCACCGGGGGCACCGACCACGCCGAAGATAGACGCGCCGATATCACGTGCACACTCGATCGCATTTACGAGGTTGACCGAGACGCCACGCTCGCGCGATCCACCGCCGACGGAGAACACGAGCAGACCATCGTGTTGGGCCAGACGAGACACCTCCAGCCACCCCGTGAACGAATTCTCCCAGCCGTCGTCGTTCGTGCGCGCCGTCAGCTCCGAGACATTGTCGGTGGGGGCGTAGGTCTCCATCAGGCATAGCTTGCGAAAGTCGTTGACGGCGTGCGAGGCGTGGCCGGCGCCGCCTCCCACGCCGAGCACGAACAGACGCCCGCCCCGCGATCGGATCGCCGCAAGCCCACGCGCCATTTCATCGATCTGGCCCGGATCGATAGCCCCAGCGAGCTCCGACGTCGCCGCGAGGTAGCGAATGCTGTGTTCACTGCCCTCCATCTCGGCTGTAGTCTGGCAGGTCGAGGTCGCGTGCGACGCCTTTCGCGCACTGCTCATCGGCTTTGAGTGCGCGCCTGGGGGGCTCGCTCAGCCGGCACGGGCTCGTCCACGAGCGTCTCGGCATCTCCGCGGACAGGCGCTCCGCGCCCGCCGAGCAGCGCCACCTCCTGGATCATCGCCGTGACGCGCTTCTCGAGCTGGCTCACGCGCACAGAGAAGTGCAGGAGCAGGAATATCACGAAGATCAGGCCGAAGAAATAGAGCGTGCTTGCCTGGGAGATCGCGCCGATCGCGTGGGTCAGGCTTCGCAGCAGCCCACTCCATACCGCCAGCAGGAGCAGTACCACGGCGGTGGTCACCCACAGGACCGAGTACTCCTCCTTGAGCCGGTGCCGGCGGACGAGCTCGATGATGAACAGCAGCAGCCCCAGGCTTCCGACGATGGCGATGATGCGGAGGTTTGTGCTGATCATTGGGCACCCTTCGTGCGCGGCCGCAGGAGGGTCACAAAGATCGAGAGCAACATCTTGTACACGTAATACAGGCTGTGATGGCCAGAGTGCATCGACTGACCTGGCGAGGGGCGCATCTGGACCGGCACCTCACGCACGCGATAGCCGGTGCGATGGAGCAGGATCAGGATGTCGGCGTCGGGGTAGTCGGTGGGGTACACATCCGAGCAGAAGAAGCGCGCCACATCGATCCTCATGAGCTGGAAGCCCGAGGTTGGATCGGAGATGTGCTGGTGGGTGATCAGCGACGCGATGCGCGCGAACAGCCCGATGCCCACCGCCCGCGCGAGCGACGGTTGATAGTGGCCGTCACGACCGAGAAAGCGCGAGCCCACGATCACGTCAGCGTCCTGTCCCTCGAGTGCTTCCAGCATCGTGACGAGGTATTCCGCTCGGTGCTGACCGTCGGCGTCGATCTGACCGACCATTGCATATCCGTTGCGAACGCCGAACTTGTATCCCGTTTGCAGCGCGGCACCGTAGCCCGAGTTGACTGGCAACGAGAGTGAGATAGCCCCCGCCTCGGCCGCCTCGGCCGCTGTGTCGTCGGCCGACCCGTCGTCAATGACGAGCACATCCGCGCTTGGAAGGGTGCTCCTGACATCCCGGACAACTTGACCGACTCGTCCCTGCTCGTTGTAGGCGGGGATGATGATCAGCAGATTGTTGCCGTTGTTACT
The DNA here is from genome assembly GCA_963767655.1 of uncultured Solirubrobacteraceae bacterium. Lineage (GTDB taxonomy): Bacteria > Actinomycetota > Thermoleophilia > Solirubrobacterales > Solirubrobacteraceae > Palsa-744. The sequence goes on from CAVYET010000004.1 coordinate 187,586, forward strand.
CACAGGCTTAGAGTACACGCGTGGGTGCCCTGATGGTAGGGGCCGAAGCGAGACTTTGACTGGGCGCGATACCCGCGGTTAGCGCCCCTGGCCGCTTCGCAGCGCGTCAGCAGGGCATCGAGGCGCTTTGTGGCCGATCGGATCAAGGACGAGAACGACCCCCCGATCTGCTCGGCGCACATCGACCTCGACGTGGAGAATCCGTATGGGCGCTTCTGGAGCGTGATCAGCTCGCTCGTATGGTGGGCGCCACTACTCCGATCCGCGCACCACCAGCTTCGGCCTGGACGAATACGACCGCCCCTCGAAGGCCACGACCTGCTTCCTCGCTCCGCGCTCGATGCTGCTCGAGGCGAACGTCTCTTCACCGTGGTAAGACGTTCGTCGACAGCTACGGTCGGCCCGGCGCGCGTTTTCTTCCCGCTCGTGGTCGCCTACTTTCCCCTCAGCCTCCTCGCGGGGGTGATCGCTCTGCGCCGCCCGCGCCTTGCCGTGAAGGCGGCTGCCGCCACACCCGTCGCCTTCGCCGCCGGCGCCACGGCGCTCCGGCGCGAGCGCGCCGGCATCGTCGCGGACGCCTGGATCGGACCCAACTGGCTCGCGGCTATGTGCGCTGGTCTCTGGCACGGGCTCTGGCTGGCGCTGCGCGCACGCTTCGTCCGCAGGGAGAACTAGTGTCGTGTCTCAGTCTTGCGCCCGCCCATTGTGGAGTATTTTCAGGCTGTCGTCTCTCACCTGCACCTCGCGGTCATACGCAGAGAGGTCCTCGAAGAAGGCGACCTCGAATCGTTATGCTGAGCTCATGCAAGAGCACTGGGAACACAAGCGCATACGATCGCCGGGAATGGCGAGTGAGCGCATCGACCGGTCCCTACGCTCGCGCGGCGCAGTGGCGTCTTGGGCGGCAGGCTCGTCGGCGCCGGGTGGAGGCGTACTGCTGCTCTGCGCGCACAGACCCGACTACTATCGCCAGGCGATGGCCGCTGCGAAAGTACCTCCATCGCAGCTCGACTTCGAGTTTGGCGGTGCCTACACCAGTGGGTACGCATGAGTAACGAGGCTCAAGCCTATGTAAGGGGCAGCGCCCCCGCCGGTGAGAGCAGACACATGGTTCTCCCGATCGGGGGTAGGCCAGTCAGACAACGCTCACTGAGCGTTGTCTTGCCCGTCTACAACGAGGAGTCCAACGTCGAGCATGCCTACCAGCGGCTCCGCGCGGTGCTAGACGGCATCGACCTGGACTGGTGGGAGCTGATCTTTAGCGTGGATCCCTCGACGGATCGCACCGAGGAGTTGATCCTCGCTCTACGAGGCCACGATCCGCGCGTGAAGATGCTGCGCTTCTCACGTCGCTTTGGCCAGCCCTCGGCCACCATCGCCGGAATGGAGGCTTCGAGGGGCGACGCCGTGGTCGTGATGGATTGCGATCTACAGGATCCCCCAGAGCTGATAGCCGATCTGGTTGCCCGCTGGCGCGAGGGCTACGATATGGTCTACGCCCAGCGGAGAACACGAGCTGGCGAGAGCCTTGCAAAGAAGCTCTGGGCGGGCATGGCGTACAAGGTAATCAATCACATCGCCGAGGTGGAGATACCGAGGAACACTGGAGATTTCCGCCTGATGAGTCAGCGGGTGGTGAATAACGTCATTTCTCTCAAAGAGACACACACTTTCTTGCGTGGGCTCGTTCCCTTCGTCGGCTTTCGCCAGACGGGCGTGCTATATGATCGGGATCCACGAGCAGGTGGACGCACCCACTATCGCTTCTATGGCTCGTGGTCTCACGGATTGAGCGGTGTCGTCGGCTTCTCTCGCTACCCCCTCCAGGTAATCGCGATTGGTGGGATTGTCTTGTCGGGGCTGGCATTTGCGTTCGCATTCATCTATCTACTGCTCAAGCTCGCCGGCGTGCACTTCCCGGTAGGAAACCCGACAATAGTGATCGTGGTCTCGTTCTTTAGTGGCATCCAGCTGTTGTCGCTTGGGGTGATAGGTGAGTACACGGGCCGGATCTATGACGAGACCAGGCGTCGACCTAGATACATCATCGAGTCGAGCTACGGGTGGGACGAGAACGAGGCGGCGCAATGATGGGTCCTCCAAGCCGCGTCTCGCCCGAGGGGCGTCGGTGGGCCTAGGCTGTTGGGTCAGCTGCCGAGCGCCGTCGCCGGCGCCGCACGGAGGCGGCTAGAGCCAACGCCAGCAGGAGGGCAGCCGATACCGCCGTCGTGATCCGACCCAGCACCACGGGCGCGCTGAGCTGGGCCTTCAGTTCGAAAGGGACGGGCTGGGATCCGTTCGTCGTGCGTTGGAGCACGAGGTTGCCTTCGGCGGTCCGCCCGACGACGCGCGCGCCTTCTCCTACATGGACCAGGTAGGGACCACCGGCGATGTTCGTGGCAAATGGCTGGAGGCCCGGGGGAAACGAAAGCGAGCCGGCGAGCCGATCGTCTTCCACGGCCGCCGGGAAGAAGTTGAACTCTTCGCTCGTGGCGACGACCGGAAGACTGCGATCGGCATAAGCGGCGTTCACGGCGCCCCACGATTGGGGTAGGAGCGTCGGGCCCCGCAAGGCGTCGGCTCGGTTTGAATAGGAGATTTCCCGTATGCGTGCGTGTTCGGAACCCACAGCTGCCACACGCAGAGCGCCACGCCGAACGCGACAGCGAGCCCCAACCCGAGCACGAGGGGGCGGTCTGAGCGCGTGGCACGGCCGCTCTGGGCCCGGCGGGTGAGCGCCAGCGCGCCCAGCAGGACCAGCCCCACGATGGCCAGCGTCACGTAGGTCTGCAGTCGGTAGGCAAACTGGATCTGCTGAAAGAAGCTCGGAAGCGATGAATAGGCAGCCGAGGACATGATCAGCACGAGCACGACGGCAAGCACGATCAGCGCCGTTGCGACGCCGGCGCGCAGGCGCCGCTCGCGCCACACGACCGGCAGCGCGACCAGGCCCCAGACCAACGCCAGCACCGGAGCCTGAACGTAGAGCGCCGGCGACGTGGATTCGCTCGGCACCGTTCGCAACGGGTCGAAGATCACCCCGGGGGTGCTGAGGAACCCCGTCGCGCTCCACGCTTCGAGCTGGCGGCTGACGATCGTGTCGTGTGCGTAACTGAGGTCGGGGAGCAAAAACCAGCCGTTCAGGCCGACGCCGAGCGCGATCAGTCCAGCGGCGGCGAGCATCCGCCGCCACGGCAGCTCGCGGGAACGACCGCTCAGCAGCCAGTAGACGACGAGCGCCCCAACTGCGAGCGTCGAGCCCCACAGGAGCGTGATGTTGTGGCTGCCGCTGAACGCCGCACTCGCCGCCACAAGGCAGACGACTGGCCCGACGCGCCAGCGACCGCGCACCAGGCGCAGCGACGCCGCGAGCACGAGCGGCAACGCCGAGACGGCGATGAACTCCGCCCACGCTCCCCGTCCGTAGAGGTCCGAGACGTAGTAGGCGCTCGTCACGAACACCAGCGCCGGCGCGTGGGCCAGCGCCCCTCGCAAACCCAACTGGCGGGCGAGCCAGAAGAGGCCGCCATAGGCCGCCGCGATCGCGGCCAGCGTCACAACTTCGAACGCCGGGATCGTCGACCCTCCGAGGACCACGGCGAGCGCTCCGGTGAGCGCGAACAGCGTTCCGCCATAGAAGGCGAACAGCGGATAGAACACGCCGCCTGCTGCGTCTGCAGGAACAGCGTCGGATGCAGATGCGCGGCGATCACGTGCTGCTGATAGCCGGCGAGCCAGATGGCGTTGGTGAAGTCGGGGGCAAACCCGTCGCTGGTGAAAAGCAGCGGCGAGGCGATGAGCAGAACGGCAAGCGTCGCGATCGCGACGTCGATGAGCGCGGGCCTCGGGAGCCGGCCCCGAGCGCCTCGCCGAAGGACCCGACTCACGCGGTCGCGCTCGGGCAGCAGGCGCAGCGCAGTCGGCTCGAGATCCGTGCCGACGTGCGCCTTGACTTCGTCAAGGCCGGTGAGGGTCAGCACCGTGTCAGCTCCTTTCGCCGCCGGCCAGATCGCCTGAGGGTGCGTCCGCAAACCATGACATACATGGTTGTGAGATGGGTGCGAGTAGGGACCGCGCCAGGCGTCTCCGCACAGTGGCCTGGTGGCGGTAAGACGGACGCCGGCTGCGGAGCATCGACCTCCTGCGGCGCTCAGGGACGAGCTGCCGAGCGCCGTCGCCGGCGCCGCACGGCGGCGATTAGAGCCAACGCCAGCAGGAGGGCAGCCGATGCCGCCGTCGTGATCCGACCCAGCACCACAGGCGCGCTGAGCTGGGCGCTCAGTTCGACAGGGACGGGCTGGGATCCGTCCGTCGTGCGTTGGAGCACGAGGTTGCCTCTTGCGGTCCGCCCGACGACGCGCGCGCCTCCTCCGACATGGACCAGGTAGGGACCACCGGCGATGTTCGTGGCAAACGGCTGGAGGCCCGGGGGAAACGAAGCCGAGCCGGCGAGCCGATCGTCTTCCACGGCCGCCGGGTAGAACGTGAACTCGGCCGTCGTGGCGACGACCGGAAGACTGCGATCGCCATAGTCGGTTCCCGCGTTCCACGATTGGGGTAGGAGCGTCGGCGGGCCGCGCAAGGCGTCGGCTCGGTTTGAATAGGACGAGGAGTGGCGTTCGTGTATGTGCGTGTTCGGAACCCACAGCTGCCACGCGCAGAGCGCCACGCCGAACGCGACGGCGAGCCCCAACCCGAGCGCGAGGGGGCGGTCTAAGCGTGTGGCACGGCCGCTCTGGGCCCGGCGGGTGAGCGCCAGCGCGCCCACCAGGACCAGCCCCGCGCAGGCCAGCGTCACGTAGGTCTGCAGTCGGTAGGCAAACTGGATCTGCTGAAAGAAGCTTGGAAGCGATGACCACGCAGCCGAGGACATGATCAGCACGAGCAGGCCGGCAAGCACGATCAGCGCCGTTACGACGCCGGCGCGCAAACGCCGATCGCGCCACGCGAGCGGCAGCGCGAGCAGGCCCCAGACGAGCGCCAGCACCGGAGCCTGAACGTAGAGCGCCGGAGTCGTGGATTCGCTTGGCACCGTTCGCAACGGGTCGAAGATCACCCCGAAGGTGCTGAGGAACCCCGTCGCGCTCCACGCTATGATGCTGGCCGCTGATGATCGTGTCGTGTGCGTAACTGAGGTCGGGGAGCAAAAACCAGCCGTTCAGGCCGACGCCGAGCGCGATCAGTCCAGCGACGGCGAGCATCCGCCGCCACGGCAGCTCGCGGGAACGACCGCTCAGCAGCCAGTAGACGACGAGCGCCCCAACTGCGAGCGTCGAGCCCCACAGGAGCGTGATGTTGTGGCTGCCGCTGAACACCGCACTCGCCGCCACAAGGCAGACGACCGGCCCGACGCGCCAGCGACCGCGCACCAGGCGCAGCGACGCCGCGAGCACGAGCGGCAACGCCGAGACGGCGATGAACTCCGCCCACGCTCCCCGTCCGTAGAGGTCCGTGACGTAGTAGGCGCTCGTCACGAACACGAGCGCCGGCGCGTGGGCCAGCGCTCCTTTCACACCCAACTGGCGGGCGAGCCAGAAGAGCCCGCCATAGGCCGCCGCGATCGCGGCCAGCGTCACAACTTCGAACGCCAGGATCGTCGACCCTCCGAGAACCACGGCGAGCGCTCCGGTGAGCGCGAACAGCGTTCCGCCATAGAAGGCGAACATCGGATAGAACACACGCCCTGCTGCGTCTGCAGGAACAGCGTCGGATGCAGATGCGCGGCGATCACGTGCTGCTGATAGCCGGCGAGCCAGATGTCGTTGGTGAAGTCGGGGGTAAACCCGTCGCTGGTGAACAGCAGCGGCGAGGCGATGAGCAGAACGGCAAGCGTCGCGATCGCGACGTCGATGACCGCGGGCCTCGGGAGCCGGGCCCCGAGCGCCTCGCCGAAGGACCCGACTCACGCGGTCGCGCTCGGGCAGCAGGCGCAGCGCAGTCGGCGTCTGGATCTGCGCCGGCGAGCTCCGCGCCGGCTCGTCCGGCTCAGCGAGCGCGAACAGCAGTCGGGCGCGATCGCGCCGCAAGGCATCTGCCTGGCCCGCTCGACGTCGACGTCAATGAACCGGTAATCGCCGGTCATCGCCGGGAATGCGTCGAGGCCCTCCCGCGTCACCGGCTGCCAGTCGCTCACGCCGAGCCCCTGCCCGACGTGAGCCATGACTTCGTCAAGGCCGTGAAGGTCAGCATCGTCTCAGCTCCTTTCGCCGCTGGTCAGATCGCCTGAAGGGCTGTGTCCGCAAACCATGACATAGATGGTTAAGCTGGGTGCGCAAAGCGGTCTCCCGCACTGTCGCCCCGGCCCACGGGCCCGGCCCACGGACACTGAGGGTCTTTTCCGGGCGGTTAGCCATCCGCTTCGCGCGGACGCATCGTAAGGCCGATCACGAGGTTGGCTGTGATTATCGGAATTCGCAGCGGGAAGTACCGGCGCTCGAGGATCTCAAAATGCTTCGTCAGCTCAGCGATGATTTCACGCGGAAAGTTTATGTGCTCGGACTTGACAAACCAGTCGTAGCTGATCTTGTATCGACGTTCGAAGATCCGCTGCGCGCTGATTCTTCTTGCGAGCCCGTACGCCAACCCGCCCTCGCACGGGATCACGGCAATAAGGCGTCCCTGATCCTTGAGAACCCTCCGCAACTCGGCTATCGCAGACGGGAGGTCGGGTAGGTGCTCGAGCACGTGGATGGCCAGCGCTCGATCGAAGCTGGCGTCCTCGAGAGGCAGCCGCTGTTGACAGTCGCCTACGACGGTGTGGACTCGCGGGTACCTGCGCTTGATGATCTCAGCCATCTCGGCACGAAGCTCGACAGCCCAATAGTTCTCGTCTTGGTCTTGCTCGAATGCCAGGTGCTCGCCAAGGCCCGCCCCGATCTCGAGCGTCTTGGCTCCGGCAAGCCTGCTGCGGGCAGGGTAACCATGGTTGAAACGCTCGATGATCGCGTAGCGGTTGGGGAGGACTTCGTGCCAGTAGCGCATGAAGTCGTCGCGGATACGCTCCTGCTCAGCGCTGAGTTGCGGGAGCTTCTTTGGCCATGGACTCTCTGCGGACATTGCTAGGTCTCACCCCCCCACCTACCGCCGTCCGCCCCCGAGGTGGCCATCACGGTCGGCCAGCGATGCCGAGGTCGTGTCATCGGGCGAAGACTAACAAAGCACTACTACGCGTTGGGTCAGCTGCCGAGCGCCGTCGCCGGCGCCGCACGGAGGCGGCTAGAGCCAACGCCAGCAGGAGGGCAGCCGATACCGCCGTCGTGATCCGACCCAGCACCACGGGCGCGCTGAGCTGGGCCTTCAGTTCGAAAGGGACGGGCTGGGATCCGTTCGTCGTGCGTTGGAGCACGAGGTTGCCTTCGGCGGTCCGCCCGACGACGCGCGCGCCTTCTCCTACATGGACCAGGTAGGGACCACCGGCGATGTTCGTGGCAAATGGCTGGAGGCCCGGGGGAAACGAAAGCGAGCCGGCGAGCCGATCGTCTTCCACGGCCGCCGGGAAGAAGTTGAACTCTTCGCTCGTGGCGACGACCGGAAGACTGCGATCGGCATATTCGTTTTCCGCGTACCACGATTGGGGTAGGAGCGTCGGGCCCCGCAAGGCGTCGGCTCGGTTTGAATAGGATTTCCCGTATGCGTGCGTGTTCGGAACCCACAGCTGCCACACGCAGAGCGCCACGCCGAACGCGACAGCGAGCCCCAACCCGAGCACGAGGGGGCGGTCTGAGCGCGTGGCACGGCCGCTCTGGGCCCGGCGGGTGAGCGCCAGCGCGCCCAGCAGGACCAGCCCCACGATGGCCAGCGTCACGTAGGTCTGCAGTCGGTAGGCAAACTGGATCTGCTGAAAGAAGCTCGGAAGCGATGAATAGGCAGCCGAGGACATGATCAGCACGAGCACGACGGCAAGCACGATCAGCGCCGTTGCGACGCCGGCGCGCAGGCGCCGCTCGCGCCACACGATCGGCAGCGCGACCAGGCCCCAGACCAACGCCAGCACCGGAGCCTGAACGTAGAGCGCCGGCGACGTGGATTCGCTCGGCACCGTTCGCAACGGGTCGAAGATCACCCCGGGGGTGCTGAGGAACCCCGTCGCGCTCCACCGGATAAGGAGGCGGCTGACGATCGTGTCGTGTGCGTAACTGAGGTCGGGGAGCAAAAACCAGCCGTTCAGGCCGACGCCGAGCGCGATCAGTCCAGCGGCGGCGAGCATCCGCCGCCACGGCAGCTCGCGTGAACGACCGCTCAGCAGCCAGTAGACGACGAGCGCCCCAACTGCGAGCGTCGAGCCCCACAGGAGCGTGATGTTGTGGCTGCCGCTGAACGCCGCACTCGCCGCCACAAGGCAGACGACTGGCCCGACGCGCCAGCGACCGCGCACCAGGCGCAGCGACGCCGCGAGCACGAGCGGCAACGCCGAGACGGCGATGAACTCCGCCCACGCTCCCCGTCCGTAGAGGTCCGAGACGTAGTAGGCGCTCGTCACGAACACCAGCGCCGGCGCGTGGGCCAGCGCCCCTCGCAAACCCAACTGGCGGGCGAGCCAGAAGAGGCCGCCATAGGCCGCCGCGATCGCGGCCAGCGTCACAACTTCGAACGCCGGGATCGTCGACCCTCCGAGGACCACGGCGAGCGCTCCGGTGAGCGCGAACAGCGTTCCGCCGTAGAAGGCGAACAGCGGACTGAACACGCCCTGCTGTGTCTGCAGGAACAGCGTCGGATGCAGATGCGCGGCGATCACGTGCTGCTGATAGCCGGCGAGCCAGATGGCGTTGGTGAAGTCGGGGGCAAACCCGTCGCTGGTGAAAAGCAGCGGCGAGGCGATGAGCAGAACGGCAAGCGTCGCGATCGCGACGTCGATGACCGCGGGCCTCGGGAGCCGGGCCCCAGCGCCTCCCCGAAGGACCCGACTCACGCGGTCGCGCTCGGGCAGCAGGCGCAGCGCAGTCGGTCGAGATCCTGTCCGACGTGCGCCTTGACCTCGTCAAGGCCGGTGAGGGTCAGCACCGTGTCAGCTCCTTTCGCCGCCGGCCAGATCGCCTGAGGGTGCGTCCGCAAACCATGACATACATGGTTGTGAGATGGGTGCGGTAGGGACCGCCCTCGGAGGCTGTCCCTTGCATAGTGGTCTGGTTGCCGTGGTGGGAGCTCCCCCGCTGCGGCGGCGGAATCGGAGGTTGGGCTGCGCAGGGCGGTCTGGCGCACGCGCCCAGGGACCTGCTCTACTACCTGCGACTGTGAGCCGGCGCGCTCACCATCAGGCCTTGGCCGTCCGCGGCCGCCTGGAGGTTCGCGTCGTACGCGAAGATGGCACCGAGCTCCTCAGCGACGCTCATCGCGGTCGCGAGGTGGATCGCGTCCAGCGCACGTAGCACCGGCCGGAACGCGATCCCACCGGCGAGATCTCGGATCTCCGGCGTGAAGCGCACGAGGTCGATGCCGGCCAGCACCGCCTCGACCCGGTCGAGGGCCACACTGTCGCCAAGCCGGCGGGCGGTGCAGCGCGCCTCGACGACCAGCAGCTCGCTCGACACGAGCGCCGCCCACGCGTGGAGCTCCTCCATGAGCGCGCCGGTCTCCGGCTCGTGCTTGAAGAGCTTGACGGCGGCGGAGGCGTCGAGGTAGGCAGCCTTCACTCGCCCCGTACCCACCGCAGGGCGTCCGAAGCGGGGGTGGGGTCCTCAGGATCGACCTCACCCCGCGGGATGCCGATCGTGCGGGGATCGATATGGGCGGGAATCACGTCGTACTTTGTGGCGAGCCGCTGGCGCAGCGCGCCCGCCGGCCCCGCCTGCGCCATCAGCGTCTCGGCGCCGCGTAACGCCAGCGCACGAACCTGCGCTGCCGCCGAGCGTGTCTCTTTCTGACTGAGCAGTGGGCGGGTGTTCGCGAGCGCACGCTGGAGCTCCGGGTCACGAGCGATGCCCATGCGGGGGTAGCGCGTAGCCATGCCCGAAGAGTGTAGCGCTTTTTGGCAGCACCAGATGGTGTGGTGGCGGGGCTTCGAGCGCGGGAGGAGAATTGTCGCTGAGCTGGCCGTGACGGTGCTGGCCGGCATCGAGCTAGGCTCAGCGCGTCAGCTCGACCGAGGTCTGGGCAGCGCGATCCTTCCTGAAGGCGGGAGCTTCTTGATCCGGCTCGGAAACAGCCGGCTTGGCGTGGAATATGACGTGGCGAAATACCAGGAAGTTCGTGCACACGATCACGGCCGCGGTCGCGAGATAGACGACCTCCGTGGAGACATTCAGGGCCGACGGCAGCAATGAGGTCGAAGCGGCGGTCACGCCATACTGCGCGGCAGCGACCGTCAGGTAGCGACCGGCCTGGTGACGCAGAGGCAGCGCGAACTCCTCGTGATGGGTCCAGACGAAGAGCCGCTGGAGGGTGAAGTGGACCATGAGCCCCACAGAGAAGCCGATCGCCAGCGCCGCCTGAAAGGGCACGCCGACTACTTCGGCGAGCACGGTGGTGACGCTCAGGTACACGAGCATCACCGTGCCCCCGGCCAGGGCGAAGCGGAGTCCCTGCCCGAGGATGCCCGAGTCGGGCGTGCGCAGCGTGCGCACGAGCTCTCGCGCACCCACCACACGTCGATGTATCCCGATCTCGCTCGCGTCGCGCATAGGAGAAACGATAGTCATGGTCGCAACCAAGTAAACAGCCTTGGCGCCGATCACGAGTCGCCGTCCCCCTCGGCGAGGAAGGCCTCAGTATCGATGAGCGCCTGCGTCGTGCCGATCTCATAAAAGCGCTCGCTCGCCTCAAATCCCAGCAACTCACCTCTTGCCGCCAGCCGTTCATACAGCACGGCCAGATCGTTCTCCGACGTTGGCACACGGTCGAGCGTGCACCCAGTGAGACCGCCAAGGCCATAGTCGATCCAACGCATCTCAGGCGTGGGAGACCGCTTGTCGTAGCGGAGCACCATGTCCTCACGATAGACCACGTTCGAGGTGTCCCAGCGACCTTCGTTGCGCAGGACGGTCATCACGGCCGGCAGACCGCTCTCAACCCAGCGGCGAGCTACGGCGCCGTAGTCGATCCGCAAGTAGGTGTCTCCGTAGAGGACCAGAAAGCGCTCGCCCAGCATCGGCAGCGCGCGTCGGATGGCGCCCAGTGTGCCGTCCAGCCCAGGGAGTGCGTCGAAGCTGTAACGGATGTTCACCCCGAATCGCTCGCTCCCAATCTGCGCCTCGATCTGCTCGCCGCGGTAGCCGACGCACAACACGACCTCCCGCACCCCGTGCCGGGCAAGCAGGCGCAACTGATGCACGAGGAACGGCTCGCCGGCCAACTCCAATAACGGCTTAGGCGTGTCCGCCACACGCTTGCCCAAGCGCGTGCCCAGACCTCCGGCCAGGATGCACACGGGCGGCATCGCGTCCGCGTGATCGGCGCCCTTTCTCCAAGCGTTGCGCGTCACCTGCTAATCGTCCTGACATTGTCCTGCTCGTTGTAGGCAGGAACGACGATGCTCAGCATTCCCCCAGCCGACCCGTCCATCGCGGTGATGAAGCCTCCCGGCTTCACAGACCAACTCACGCGCGCTCCCGCGGCCACGCGAGCATGGTCGCGCGGCGGAGCTCGAACACGCTCATGCTCTCGCCCGCTCTCCGATCGCGGCGAAGAGCTCGTCGTCGATTCGCCGCAGCGTCGCCAGGTCGCGCTCCTCGGCGAGCCTGCGCCGGAAGCTCGGCTCGCGCCACGCGTCCCACCGCGCGGAGATCAGCTTGCCCGTGAACGGCGCGCCGGGATCGCCCTCCAGCAACTGGCAGACCAGCTCAGCCGCCTCGCTCACCGGCATGCCTCCGCGCTCCAGCTGGGCACGCGTGTGCTCGAAGTAGTCGGGGCCCGCGAGCTCGGGGCCGGCCGTGAGCGTGCTCTGGTGGATACTGGTCGCGACGAAGCCGGGGGCGACGCAGTTGATCCGCACGCCCTCCTCGGCCAGCTCGACGGCGAGGTTCTCGCTGAGACGTACCACGGCCGCCTTCGATGCCGCGTAGGCGTCGAACCGCGGAAGCGGCGCCGTCGCTCCGCCGCCGCTGAACGTCACGATGGCACCGCGAGACGCGCGCAGCCCCGGCAGGCATGCGTGGATCGCCAGCAGCGTGCCGATCACGTTGACCTCCAGCGTGCGGCGGAACTCCGCCACGGCGTAGCTGCCGATCGGGCCCACGGGGTCGAGCACTGCGGCTGCGCACACCAGACCCTGCACGTCGCCGAGGTGCGGAGCGAGCCGCTCCCAGGCGGCCTCGTCTGCCACATCCATCGCGAACGCCTCGTGACCCTCCCCTGGAAGCTCGCTGCGAGCCGACTCGAGCGCGTGCTCCTCGCGCGCGAGCAGCGCGACGCGCCAGCCCCGCTCGGCCAGCGCGCCCGCGACCGCGCGGCCGATTCCCTTCGAGCCTCCCGTGATCAGGACGCGGCGGCGACTCAACCTGGCACCGCCTCGCGCATCTGCGCGTAAGGGCCGGCCGCATAGGCCGCCTCGACCTGCTCCCAGGCGTAGCGCGCATCGTTCAGGTCGCCGTTCAGAAGGCCCTCGTCGCCGACCTCGATCGCCTCGCTGAAGCTCGCCCACTCGCGCTCCCACGAGTGGTCCTCGTTCGGGATAGGAGATCTCCTGCATCTCCGGTGGCCCCAGCTCGGGGCCCATCCGGTAGATCCGCAGCCGCTGGGGTCCGTAGGAGCGGACCAGCCCGTCGACCTGGATCTTGGCGGTGCGGCAGTAGATCTCAAGCGAGAACAGGTTCTTCCACTCCGTCCAGCTCACGTGCAGCATCGCCCAGGGGTCGGTGCGCGACCGCGCCTCGCCCAGGATCAGCGCCGCGTTGTCCTCGACGGGCGTGTCCCAGTAGTGGGTGCGCAGCAGCGCCGAGTGCAGCACCAGCGGGCCTGCGAGCCAGTGCGTCAGGTCGAGCAGGTGCATGCCCTGGTCGACGAGCTCGCCTCCGCCCGAGCGGGCCGGCTCGGCGCGCCACTCGCGCTCGTAGCCCAGGCGTCCGCCGTGTCCGTAGCGGGCACGCAGATGCATCAGATCCCCGTGCCGGCCCGAATGGACCTCCTCGGCGGCGCGGGCGATCCCGGGGTGAAAGCGGTGGTTGAACCCAACCTTGACGAAGCGTCCGCTCGCACGCTGGCGCTCGATGAGGCGGTCGATCTGCGCGACGGACACGCCCGCAGGCTTCTCCACGAGCACGTGCGCCCCCGCCGCGAGCGCCAGCTCGACCAGCCCCGCGAGCTGATCGTGGACGGCGGCCACCACGATGACCTCGGGACGCGTCGCGAGCAGCTCCTCGAGGGTCGCGCACGCCCTGGCCCCGTAGCGCTCGGAAAGGGTCCGGGCCGCCTGCTCGTGCACGTCGTAGCACGCGAGCAGCTCGTCATCTGGCGCCAGCGCCGCCGCTCGCTTGGCTCCGATCAGACCGCAGCCGACGACGGCTACGCGCAGGCCGCTCACGCTGTACTCGCTGGCGTAGGCGCCACCGAACTCGAAGTCGAACGCGAGCTCCGACGCCCCGGCTGCGGCCATCGCCTGCCTGGTGTCCTCCGGCCGGGGGGCGTAGACGAGCAGGAACCCGCCTCCGCCGGCGCCGACCAGCTTGCCGCCGAGCACGCCGCTGCGCCGGGCGAGCGTGTAGAGACGGTCGATGTGCTCGTCGGTCATCCCCGGCGAGCGGCGGCGCTTGTGTTCCCAGTGCTCGTGCATGAGTTCCGCGTACCCCTCGAGCTCCCCCGTCCTGAGCAGCTCGCAGCTGCGCAGCCCGAGCTCCTTGGTGCGGTGCAGGTTCTCGATCATCTGCTCGTCGCCGGCCTTGGAGCGCTCGTCCTGATCGGCCAGCACCGTCGAGGCCGAACGCGCCTCGCCGGTATAGAACAAGAGCAGCTGATCGCGCAGCCGCCTGAGCACGCCCGGGCTGAGCTCGAGCGGCTCGACATCGACGGTGCCGTCCGGCTGGAACGTGTAGGCGCAGATGCCGCCGTGCGCGGATACGTAGGGGTCCTGCTTGCCGACCGGCTCGCGCAGTACCTCCATCTCGATCTCGCACGCCGCCTCGGCGAGATCCCCCGGCGTGATCGAGGTCCGCCGCGCCTGGGCCAGGCCCTTGAGCAGGCAGACGACGTAGGCGCCGGAGGATCCCATGCCCGTGCCGGCGGGCACGTCGGCCACGGAGGCGATCTCAAGGGGGTTGCCGCGCCAGTGGCGCAGCAGGGTCTCGCGCAGGATCGGGTGGCGGATCTGGCCGATCTCGTCGACCTCCTCGAGCTCGGAGTACTTCATGCGGTAGCGGCGCTGGAAGGCCGTGTGGGTGAGCATGTAGACGTACTTGTCGATCGCCCCCGACACGAGAAAGCCGCCGTGCTCGCCGTAATAGGACGGAAGGTCGCTGCCCCCGCCACCGAGCGAGATGCGCAAGGGTGCACGGCTGAAGATCACGCTCATCCTGTCTGCTCCTCGCTCATGAGGGGACTCCGTCTGCCACCTGGTCGCGCCAAGCGTAATCGTTGGCATCCAACCACTCCAGCGTGCGCACGATGGCTTCTTCGATCGTGAGTGTCGGCCGCCATCCAAGGCCGCGGATGCGCGCTGTGTCGAGAAGAATCAGAGGGCTGTCGCCCGTCCATCCGCGCCGTCCTCCGGTGTGCTCGATCTCGGGGGAGAGCGAGAGGTGCTCGGTGATGATCTTGACCGAGTCGTCGACGACGACGGTCTCTTCGGTCCCGAGGTTGTAGACGTGCGCGCCGGCGTCGTCGTGATGATGCTCGGCCGCGGTCAGGATCGCGGAGATGCAGTCTCCGACGTACAGGTAGGACTTCTCCTGGCGGCCGTCGCCGAGTACCCGCAGGCGTGTCGGATCGCGCTTGAGAGCACAGAAGAAGTCGGACACGTGCCCATGCGTGTAGCGCTCGCCCACGATTGAGACGAAGCGGCAGATCAGGCCCGTAAAGCCGTAGCCCGCGGCGTACGCTGCAATCAGGCCCTCGCTCGCCAGCTTGGAGGCGGCGTAGAGGGAGGTCTGGACCGGGAAGGGCGCGTCCTCAGGGGTCGGGAACACCTCGGGCTCGCCGTACACCGAGCCGCTGGAGGCGAGCATGATGCGGCTCACCCCCTTCGCACGCATCGCCTCCAGCACGTTCGAGGTGGCGATCGTGTTCTGCTCCAGGTCGCGCCGGGGATGATCCAGGCCGTGGCGCACGTCGGCGTTGGCCTGCAGGTGGAAGACCCAGTCGCAGCCCTCGACGGCCTCCTGCAGGACGGCGACGTCGAGCACGTCGCCCTCCACCAGGCTCACGCCGGGACGACCGAGCACCTCGGCAACGAACTCGCGCCGTCCGGTGCGGAAGTCGTCGAAGATCACGACCTCCACGCCGTTCGCGCTCAGCCGGTCGGCCAGGTTGCTGCCGATGAAGCCGGCACCGCCCGTGATGCAGGCGCGCCTCATCGAACCGCTCGGCGCGCGCCTGGGCTGCGGGGTCGTCCCCCTGAGGAGATGCACCTCATCGCTACAGCGTGAAGCCCGCGGCCACCGCGTCGCCGTGGAACATCTGCACCGTCTCCAGCGAGTACTGCTCGAGGCTCTTTCCCAGGCAGTCGAGCTTCTTCAGCAGATCGTGGGTGATGGTGATGATGTGGCAACCGACCTGGTCAGCTTGGATCAAGTTGAGGATCTCCCGTGGCGAGGCCCAGATCAGCTCCGCGCGCGGCGCCTGGACCATGATCTCCACGGAGCGGGCCATGATCGGCACGGGGTCGATGCCGGCGTCGGCGATGCGTCCGGCGAAGACCGAGATGTAGGAAGGAGCACCGTCCTTCACTGCCCCCGTTATCAGCTCGACCTGCGCGGTCGTGAACAGCGCGGTGACGTTGACCTTCACCCCGTCCTCGGAGAGCTCGCGCACAAGCGGCGCCATCGACTCGCCGCTGGTCGTGGTCACGGGGATCTTGACATAGACGTTCTCGCCCCAGGACGCGATCAGATGGGCCTGGCGGCGCATCTCCTCGGCGTCGTCGGCGAAGACCTCGAAGGAGATCGGGTGCTCGGTGATCCGCTCGAGCAGTCGCTGCGCGAACTCGGCGTAGTCGGTCAGCCCGGCCTTCCACATCAGCGTTGGGTTCGTCGTGAACCCCGCGATCCGCGGATTTCCCGCCAGGGCCACGATCCCGTCGAGATCGGCTCCGTCGGCGAAGATTCGTGTGGCGATCTGGTCGAGCACTGGCTCCACGATAACGTACACAGTCTCGACGATCGCGTCGCGATCTTCCAGCCGAGGAGCCTAACGCAAGCGCTGGCCGAGACGCCGTGGGGCTGGCTCACACTCTGGCGACCGGCAGCCGGCGCCTTTCCCTGCCTACTTCCCCACGTATGTGACGTAGCCTTTGTCGTTCTTGACGGTGACGACGAAAGGCGTCTTGACGACAGTGGAAGGGTTCGTGGTGCTGTGACTCGTGGCGATGCATTCGAAGGTCCTGCCCGGTTCCGACGCCACCGACGCAGGGCAAACGACCGTGGCGTGGATGTGGCGCTCGCCGAGGATGGACCCTTCGATGGATGCGCGCGACTTTAGCGGTGTCGACGCTGGTCGGAGTGGAACTCGACACGGAGGAGCCGCCGCAGGCGCTGATCACCGTCGCGCAGGCAAGCGCTATGACCGCCGCCATGGCGCTGCGACGAGCTGTTGCGCCGACGATTGCCGGCGTGTAGGGATTGATGTGCATCGGCCCAGAGTACACTAATCAATCCCTGAGACGGTGCCCGAGGTAGGGGGTTGCCCGACGTGGGCGGACATCAGGGCCGGTGCTGCAGGGCCCGGTGCTCGGGCGCCTTGCAGGTTGGGGGCGGGCGTTGATCCACGGGACTGCCGCGCGAGCGCGCCGGTCGGGTGGCCGCGCGAGCCACGCCGCGCGCGAGCGCCCTTCCCGCGTCAGCGATGCCTCGTGCGGCCCGGCCGTCAGGCGCCAAAGCGCGGGAATCTGCGGTCTCTACGGCCTCGACTGCTGGGCCTCGGCGGCTTGACAGCAGCCACGACATGTAGTAGCGTCGCGAGCGCTAGCAGGGCCTACGTCCGCCCACGTTCTTGGCGGGCGCGGGAAGGACGTACGTCCATATCACTTGTTATTCCAGGAGGAGACCTTATGCGTCAGCGCAGGGAAGCCATGCAGGGCACCAAGGCCGAACCACGAGCACTGAGGCGGCGATTTACGGGGCGTATGAGCCTCCTCGCCGGCACGCTCGGCCTGATCGTGTTCCTAGGCAGCGCCCAAGCTGCATCAGCGTGGCATCTAGAAAAAGTGAATCCAGAAAAAGGATGCCCCGGAGACACAGTCACGTTCACCGGGACCAGCTTCGGAAGCAAAGGAAGCACGACGACCGTCAACTGGAAGGACCCGACCGCACAGCAGATCAGCGGCGATCGCCTCGGTGAGGAAGTGAGCACAACCGGGACGGTTACGGTGAGCGGCACGACGGCCACAGCGATCGTGCCGGTCTTCCTGCAGGTGCAGGGTAGTGGCGTCGGAACCGTCACGATCGGCTACAGCAACAGCAAGACCTTTACCTTCACCAACCTCAAAGGATGCTTCGGCGGCGGCGCCGGCAAAGGACCGACCGGACCGACCGGACCGACCGGACCTGCTGGAGCCACCGGACCTCAGGGCCCGAAAGGTGAAACCGGCGAAAAAGGTGTGAAAGGCGAAACCGGATCGCAGGGCGTGAAAGGCGAAACCGGCAAAGAAGGCAAACAGGGCATACAGGGCACGCCGGGCGAAAAAGGTGAAACCGGATCGAAAAAGGTGAACCGGATCGCAGGGCGTGAAAGGCGAAACCGGACCGCAGGGCGTAAAAGGCGAAACCGGAGCCGGCGAAAAAGGTGAAACCGGATCGCAGGGTCCGCAGGGCGAAAGGCGAAACCGGACCGCAGGGCGAAAAAGGCGAAACCGGAGCCGGCGAAAAAGGTGAAACCGGATCGCAGGGCCCGCAGGGCGCGAAAGGCGAAACCGGACCGCAGGGCGAAAAAGGCGCAACCGGAGCCGGCGAAAAAGGTGAAACCGGATCGCAGGGCCGGGGCGTGAAAGGCGAAACCGGACCGCAGGGCGAAAAAGGCGAAACCGGAGCCGGCGAAAAAGGTGAAACCGGATCGCAGGGCCCGCAGGGCGCGAAAGGCGAAACCGGACCGCAGGGCGAAAAAGGCGCAACCGGAGCCGGCGAAAAAGGTGAAACCGGATCGCAGGGCGTGAAAGGCGAAACCGGACCGCAGGGCGAAAAAGGCGCAACCGGAGCCGGCGAAAAAGGTGAAACCGGATCGCAGGGCCCGCAGGGCGCGAAAG
The DNA here is from genome assembly GCA_963767655.1 of uncultured Solirubrobacteraceae bacterium. Classification (GTDB taxonomy): domain Bacteria; phylum Actinomycetota; class Thermoleophilia; order Solirubrobacterales; family Solirubrobacteraceae; genus Palsa-744. Next base: position 205,905 of record CAVYET010000004.1, read on the forward strand.
GCGAAACCGGATCGCAGGGCGACAAAGGTGAAACCGGATCGCAGGGCGTGAAAGGTGAAACCGGATCGCAGGGCCCGACAGGGCGCGAAAGGCGAAACGCGGACTCGCAGGGCGAGAAAGGTGAAACCGGATCGCAGGGTCCGAAAGGTGAAACCGGATCGCAGGGCGTGAAAGGTGAAACCGGATCGCAGGGCACGCAGGGTCCGAAAGGTGAAACCGGATCGCAGGGCGAAAAAGGCGAAACCGGATCGCAGGGCCCGCAGGGTCCGAAAGGTGAAACCGGATCGCAGGGCGAAAAAGGCGAAACCGGATCGCAGGGCGTGAAAGGTGAAACCGGATCGCAGGGTCCGAAAGGTGAAACCGGCGAAAAAGGCGAAACCGGACAGGGCGAAAAAGGCGAAACCGGATCGCAGGGTCCGAAAGGTGAAACCGGAGCCGGCGAAAAAGGTGAAACCGGATCGCAGGGCGTGAAAGGTGAAACCGGATCGCAGGGTCCGAAAGGTGAAACCGGAGTCGGCACACCGGGCGCGAAAGGTGAAACCGGACCGCCCGGTCCCAGTGGAACATGCACCGAACTCAAAACTGGTGAACAGGAGGCCGGTACGTGGGCAACCGAGATCAACGTTGCTCCGAACGGATGGCAGCAGCAGTCGGGCGCCTCGATCAGCTTCCCGTGCCCGCTGGCCAAACCACTAGCGCAGCAGGTAAAAACCGTCTACCTCGACGAAAAAAAAGTTGAATCGGGCGGTATCGAAAAAGTCTGTGAAGGTAGCGGGGATGTCCCGCTGGCAGAAAATGGCTTCCTCTGCGTCTACCAGTCGGCCAACGCCGAAAAAGGCAGCCAGGCCACCGAATGGCATGAAGCAGGGTTCTTTGCAATCGAGGATGCGCAAGGACAGCCGGCCTGCGAAGTGCCGGACGCCGTGTGTCCGAAAACCCTGAAAGACCGCTTCGGAGCGCTGGTTTTCTTCAGGACGTCTGTGTTCGAAGGAGGGATAGGCTCTCCAAAAACGCTGACCGTGGCCGCAAACCTCAGCGCGGCAGGATCATGGGCGGTGAGAGCAAAATAGGAGACGAACGCACAACGACCTCCAGGCTCTTCTAGGGACTATCTTCCTGGGCGGCGCCTCACCCTCTCGGGGTGGGGTGGCGTCCAGGGGGAGCCCCACTATGGGTGAGCTTGGATTCATGATGTAGCCAACGCCCCCCGTTCACCAGGGGGGCGTTGTCGTTTAGGTTTGGGCGGATGCTTCGTCTGCCGGGCATCGTGAGGCGTCCTGTCAGACGGCGCACGACGCTTGCTCGAAGATCTCGGCCCAGCTGGCTATGCGGCGGTTTGGTGGTGAGGATGATCGAGGCGTGTTCGTAGGGCGGCGGCCGATGACTTGGAAGAGGTGGCTCGCTGCCTCCCCGGCATCGGCAGGTAGGCGAGCTCGTCGACCTATGCCGACGTCGGCACAGCTCGACCAAGTGACCTGAGTCTTTGATCCGCTGGCAGTGGGAGGCGAAGGTTCTCAAGGATCTCGTCCGCGGTCTTGTGCCGGACGTAGGGCTCTGGGTCGTCGCTCCAGTTGCTGATCCAGGTTCGGATCGAGACGACGAGGTCGCGGACTGATGAGCGCCCAACGGGATCAAGGGAGGCGGAGCACGACAGCGGCATCGGGCGGGTTCAGATAGAGCTCACGATGTCGCGGACCTTCTCGATGAAGAGAGGGTCTGGTGAAAGCTTGAAGGTCTCACTCTGATGGGGCTTGGCCCAAGGGCCCGCCAGACGCGACCTGATCGCGGTCTGGCTCATTCCCGTCGCCGCTGCCGTCTGGCGCGTCGACCAGTGCGTGGCGTTCGGCGGCTGCTCCTCGAGCATCTTGACGATGACCCGCTCGACGTCCTCATCGGTGATTGACCCGGCTTGCCCGGGCGCGGCTCATCATCCAGTCCGTCGAGACCTCGCCGTGCGAATCGACCACCTGCGAACCGTCGAGGCATTGCAACCCAACCGGTCAGCTATCTCCTTGCTCGGCTCCTCATCAGCCGCGGCCAACACGATGCGACACCGTAGCGCCAAGGCCTGAGAGCTCTTCGGGCGCCGCGCCCACCGCTGCCGCACCTCCCGCTCCTCGTTGCTGAGCACGACTGTCAAGAGCCATCGAAAAGTGTCGGCGGCCGCTGAGCCCTCCTGAGACCCGAGGATGTCCCCGCGGCCTCGCAGGCGCCGGGACGGCCCGTTGGATCGTCAGGAACCTCGGCGTCATGCAGCAGACGATCGAGGATCGCCGCCGCAAGCACACTCGTCGCCGAGCAGCTCAGGCCAGTCTGAGACCCGCTTGTCGGAGGTGACGATCATCGAGGAGCGCGTGTAGCGGGGTTGATCAGCTGGAAGGCGCGGTTGGCGTCGGCGCGCTCCAGCGGCAGGTAGCCGACCTCATCGCAGACCAACAGCGCGCGGGCGCTGAAAATGGGGGTCTTCTCGCCCTTTGGGGGTGAATCTGAGCGCGAACGAGCATCTGCCCTGGCTCGTCGTCGGCCCCCCGGCCGACGTGATCGCCGTTTCAGCGGGGCCGAAGCCCGGGTCAAGCGGGCAGAAGACCTGCAAACCCCAGGGTCCGCGGACGTCGGCACGTCCCCGAGCCCCGCTTGACGCGCGGCGCATGGCTCCGCTATACCGGCCCGCCCCGGCGAGGGCGCCAACAACGACGTGCGCAAGTTCCGAAGCACCGCCCGCGAGCCCGAAATCGGCCTGTGCAGGGCATTTGCCGTCACGGAGGTTCGCGCTTCACCCCCGAACGAACCGAAGCGCCGAAAATGGGAGCTTGCGCGGCAGGTTGCCGAGACGATCGGCCGGGCGCAGTGACGGCGGCCATGAGATTCTCCCCGTAGGCGGCCATTGAAACTCCCCCCTGGTGGCCACCAATTCTCCCCATGGGTGGCCATCGGATCTCCCCACCGATCTGTCCTGTTCCGGGTGTAGCCCCCCGGCGTGTTGGTGTCCAGCCATTCACGCCGGGAGGCGATCTTGAAGAAAGCAGAGGAAGTGATGGAGATCCTTGAGGCATACGATTTGACGGGCTCGTTGCGGGGAGCAGCGGCGCTCTGCGGCTGTGATCACAAGACGGTCGGCCAATGGGTGCGCGCTCGTGATGCGGCTGGCGGCGAGCCGCGGCCAGCGGGCCGGGCGCGTCCGGTGACCGGTGCGTTCCTGGAGAAGGTCGAGGAGCTGGTGGATCGCTCGCATGGCAAGATCCGCGCCGATAAGGCGCACGAGCGTCTGGTCGCGATGGGCTATCTGGGCTCGGGTCGCTCAACGCGCCGCGCGATCGCCGAGGCCAAGCACCGCTACCGCCAGAAGCACGGCCGGCGCACGAGACCGTGGATCGCCGAGCCCGGGCTGTGGATGCAGTGGGACTATGGCGAGGGGCCCGTGGTCGGGGGTCGCGCGACGTCGCTGTTCTGCTCGTGGCTTGCGTGGTCGCGGTTTCGGGTCGTGCTGCCGTTGTGGGATCGCACGCTGCCGAGCGTGGTGATGGCGCTCGATCGCGCGCTGCGGCGCTTCGGTGGCGCGCCAACCTATGCATTGACGGACAACGAGAAGACCGTCTCGACAGAGCAGGTGTGCGGGATCGCGGTGCGCAACCCGCGGATCGTCGCGGCGTCCCGTCATTACGGCTTGACGATCGCCACGTGCGTGCCAGCTGACCCAGAGAGCAAGGGCGGCTCGGAGGCGACCGTGAAGATCGCCAAGGCCGACCTGGTCCCCACCGATCACAACCTGCGCCGCTCCTACCGTGACTTCGGCGAGCTTGAGCGGGCGTGCGAGGCGTTCTGCGAGCGGGTCAACACACGCGAGCACCGCGCGACGCGCCGCGCGCCGGCGTTGATGCTGGCCGAGGAGCGTGCGCACCTGCACCCGCTGCCGGCCGTGGCGCACACCGTCTGCTTCGGGGAGACGCGCCGCGTGTCCTGGCAGTCGACGATCTCGGTCGCCGGCGCGATCTACTCGGTGCCGCACGAGCTCGCGGCCGAGCGTGTGTGGGTCAGAAGCGACGGGTCAGAGCTGGTGGTGGTGCACGCCGAGGACCCGCACGGTCCGCGCGAGGTGGCCCGTCACGAGCTGACCACGCCCGGCAAGCCCTCGATCGACGATCGGCACTATCCGCCGCGTCCGGCTGGGGCGCTCCAGCGCAAACCGCGGGCGCGCTCGATGGAGGAGGCGGCGTTCCTCTCACTCGGGGAGGGCGCCGAGAGATGGCTCATCAAGGCCGCCGCGCAGGGCGTGGCACGCATCCGGCGCAAGATGGCGGAGGCGGTGGACCTCGCAAAGCTGCACGGCTGCGAGCAGGTGGAGCGTGCGCTCGCTGCCTGCGCGCAGGCGGGCCGCTTCGGCGAGGGCGACTTGGCCGCGATCCTCGCTCACCAAGAAGACGGGGCGACGGTGATCCCGTTCCCCGCCAAGGCCGCTGTCGAGGAGCACACGCTGCAGCGCTCGACACGCTCGTGGGAGGGGTTCGGACGATGAGCAGCTACTGCGAAGCCCAAGTGCAGCTCGACCCCGACCAGTTCGAGGAATACCCGAACGGCATCCGCATCCAGGAGATCGAGCTGATCTTCACCGACGATCCCGAGCGTCCCTCATGGCGTGCGGCGCAGCCGGCGGCCTGCGCGATCGACGCCCGCCGCGCACGCGAGTTCGCATTCGAGCTGTTGATGGCAGCCGAGCTCGCCGAGCAGTGGGAGGCGGCGCGATGACCGTCAAGGCGCCGGCCCCACCACCGTTGCCCGAGGAGCTGGAAGGGCTGCTGCGACGGCTGCGGCTGCCCTATGTTCGTCGCCTGGCGCCCGAGGTGCTCGCCACCGCCAAGGCGCAGCGCTGGGAACCAGCGGAGATCCTGCGCGTCCTGTTGACCGAGGAGGCCGCCGGGCGCGATCAGGCGACGATCCAGACACGCCGCAGGGCCTCCGGGCTGCCCACGGGCAAGACGTTCGATGCGTGGGAGGAGAGCGCCTCGGCGATCCCCAAGGCCACACAGCAGGCGCTGCGAACGCTCGAGTGGATCGAGCGCTCAGAGACGCTGTGCGTCTGCGGACCGAGCGGCACCGGCAAGAGTCACTTCATCGAGGCGCTCGGGCACCTGGCGATCGATCACGGCAAGACCGTCGCCTTCCACACACTGGAGACGCTCTCCGCCCTGATCGGACGCCACCGCGCCGATGAGAGCGTCTCAAAGGCGATCGGCAGGCTGATCCGCGCCGATCTGATCGTGATCGATGACGTTGGACTCCTGCCGGTCTCCGCCGAGGCGGCCGAGGCGCTCTTCCGCGTCGTCGACGCCGCCTATGAGAAGCGATCTATCGCGATCAGCTCAAACATCCATCCGGCCGGCTTCGACGAGCTGATGCCAAAGACACTCGCCGCGGCGACCGTCGACCGGCTGCTGCACCACGCCCACGTGCTGATCACAGACGGCTCAGAGAGCTACCGGCTCGCGCAGGCGACCACCGGGAAGGGAGTGATGCCCCTGGCCAGCTGACGCGCCGTGGGCACTCGACTGCACTACGGCCTACGGCCTACGCTCCGTCGAGCACCCACGCAACCCCACACGTCATGGGGAGAACTCATGGCCACCAGTGGGGAGAAAGGATGGCCGCCACCGGGGAGAACCGATGTCCGCCCGTGGGGAGAAACCGATGGCCGTTGACAGCGCAGCTCGCGGACGAGTTGTGGTCAAGGGTGCTGTAGCGCACCAGGTGGCCGGCCCTGAGCGCCTGCATCGCAAGGCCCACGGCGATGTGCGTCTTGGCGACGCCGGGCGGCCCGAGGATCAAAGAGCAGACGCGGTTCTGGATGAAGCGCAGCTAGCGCAGCTCGGCCAGGCGCTCGGGGTCAACCTCCGGCTGAAAGATGCCCACGAGCAGGGACCTCCTCAGCTCAAGCGCAGAAGATCCGCGCAGGTATACGACCGTGGAGCTTGAGATCTGGAGGTGGCGCTCGAGGCCACCACGGGCTGGCGGTTCGTGGTATAGGAGCTGCGCGCGATCGGTGCCGAGGTGCATCTTGCGGAGCCGGCGGAGACCGCTGCGCGACGGGGTCAAAGAAGCGCGAAGACCGACCGTGCGGACGCGCGTGCCTCTTCGCGAGCCGTTGATGGTGGGGCGGCTGCCCGAGTTGTGGACCCCGCCCGATCATCTGCTTGACCTGCGTGCGCGTGCGGTTTGCGCCGCACGCTCTCTGAGCAGCGCTGCGAGTGGCAGCAGCGCATCCAGGAGGTGCTCTACCACCATGGCATTCCACAGCGCCGCTCGCTGCTCACGCGCGAGAACCGTGCATGGCTGGACTCACTTGAGCTGCCGGCGACCGCGCAAGAGTGGATCACGGTCGCGCTAGCGATGGTCGACGCGCTCGAGGCGCAGCTCGCGCCGATCGACTGCGAGCAGCGCGTCTACGCTCGCCGCCAGAGGCGCTCCTCCGTCGCTCCCACCTCGACGGCGAGCAGGTCTATGCGGAACTGGGTGTAGCCGGGCTTGTTCTCCTCCGCGTGCTCGAGCGCGGCAGGCAGATGCTCGGCTATGGTGGTGAGCTTCAGATAGCCAGCCGATCGAGTCGCGGGCGAGGGTCCCCTCAACGCCAACGCCCCCGGTTCACCTTGGTGACCCGGGGGCGCGGTGGCTACTTGTGTATCCAAGCTCACACCCCTAATGAGGCTCCCCCTGGACGCCACTCCACCCCGAGAGGGGTTGGGTTGAGGGGACGCCCAGGAAGATAGTCCCTAGAAGAGCCTGGAGGTCGTTGTGCGTTCGTCTCTTATTTTGCTCTCACCGCCCAGGCTCCTGCCGCAGTGAGCGATGCGGCCGCGGGCAGCGTCTTTGGAGCGCCTACCCCCCCTTCGAACGTTGTCGTCCTGAAGACCACCAGGGCTCCGGCTCTGTCTTTGCCGGTGGGCGCACACACGGTGTTCGCAACTTCGCAGCTCAGGTTTCCTTGCGCATCCTCGATTGCAAAGAACCCTGCTTCTTTCCATTCGGTGGCCTGGCTGCCTTTTTCGGCGATGGCCGACTGGTAGACGCAGAGGAAGCCATTTTCTGCCAGCGGGACATTCCCGCTACCTTCGCAGACTTTTTCGATACCGCCGGATTCGACTTTTTTTTCGTCGAGGTAGACGGTTTTTACCTGGCTTGTTATGGTTTGGCCAGCGGGCATGGGAAGCTGATCGCGGCGTCTGCCTGAGTTTGCGGTCCGCCTGCGGGGAAACCAGGATGGGCCCCGCTCCCATGTGCCGGCCTCCTGTTCGCCACTCTTGAGTTCGGTGCATGCTCCACCGCTACTGCCCGTCCCGCCTTTGCCTTCCGGGCCGGTCGGGCCGACGGGACCCGTGGCTCCGGTCGCTCCATTCGCTCCGGTCGCTCCATTCGCTCCGGTCGCTCCGGCCCCGCCACCACCGCCGCCACCGGACCCTTCCGGGCCGGTCGGGCCGGCCGGACCGGTTGGGCCGACAGGTCCGCCAGGTTCGCCAGGTTCGCCGGTTGGTCCCCTTTCGCTCGGGCCGCGTCGGGCCGGCCGGACCGGTTTCGCCGGTCACGCCCATCGCTCCGGTCACACCGGTGGCTCCGGTCACACCTTTGCCGGCGGGTCCCGTCGCACCGGTGGCTCCCCTGGGTCCTTCTTCACCCATGCGCCCTTCTTTGCCTTCCGGGCCGGTCGGCCGGCCGGACCGGTCGCCCCGCTCCCGCTCCCGCCTGAGCCCGCTTTACCTTCTTTACCTTCTTTGCCTTCGGGTCCCGCCGGACCGGTGGCCCCCCTCGGACCGGTGGCTCCCGTGACTCCTTTGGGGACCCTTGAGGTCCTCTCGGACCGCGCTTGGGGGCGCAGTTGCGCGTACAGCGGCTATTCGCCTTGTGCGTCTTCGCTTGCCCCGCCTGACGCGCTGCCGGCGAACACGAGCGTGAGCGCCAGTGCAACACCTATGTAGGCCAAACACCTGCCAGGTCTTCCCGCCTCCTTGAGAACATCAGAAGCTCCTCCGATTCCAATTGATCGATACCATCAACCTCGCCAACGCTACTCTGCAGGGCGACAGGGTGATAGCTACAGCATAGAACAGTTGAGCCTCAGCTCGCGTTGAGCCTCAGCTCGCATTGAGCCTCAGCTCGCGGCATCCGGCAGGCCATCGTGCTGGCAGGCCCGTTGCGCCGGCGGACCCGTCCTCGATCGATCGGGACGCGCAACAGCTCAGGCCCCAAGCACGAGACGAAGAACCCAACACGACACTCGCCTGGTGTGCTAGGATGGCATCCCCCGAGCGGCCATACGGAATCGGAGTTGGGATCGTGGAGGGCTAGGTTGGAGAGCTAGGTAGAGGAGGAGGTTAGACGGAGGAGATCAAGGTCTTTTGGCAAGATCCCGTGCGGGTCGGCGCCGGTGCTTGGCGACGGCTCGCGGGAGTCGTGGTACGACGGAACGTGCCGCAGGCAAGGACGACCGCAAGCAGGGAAGTCGAAGGACAAAAGCGGGTCTTGAGCGGCTCTTGAGTTGCTGTTCTGACAGGCAACCGCGCAGGGGAGCCGGCAACGCCAACCGCCCGACCGCTCGGCCGGGCTGAGACAACGGAGGGATGACCAAAGATGGGCAAGAAGCTCTACATCAGCCTCGCCTCGCTGGTGGCCATCGTCGCGTTTGCGGCGATGCCGACGGCGGCGCAGGCCACGACATGCGAAGAAGCCTACGCAAAAACCGCAGCGCCCACCGAGGACGCGACTGAACCCCCCACCTTCAACCCCAACGTGGGTCCGCCCGTCAACGCCACCAACCGTGCTGGCACTGGTACGACGGCGGGACCAGCTCGCGCCGCCCGGGAAAACTTGGCAGGAGAACACGTCCCTATCGAGTCGTGGTCGGAATCACTCACGCTCACGAACCAAACACCGGCGCCAACGTCACATGCAAGAACGTGATCGGAGGCTGGAATGAGGACCCCGGCAAAGGCCCCGACAGCCCCCCAGGCATGAACGAGACCCAATCCTTCGATCCCTATGAATGCGAAAGCAACGCGTGCTTCCCGGGAGTGCGGGGCTGGGCCCTGACACGTACGTGCCGGTCTTGATGGAACTCTGGGACGAACCTACGGTCCCGAACAAACGGACCAAAATCCGAAGAAAACGGCGATCTCGCGAACCTGGATTGGAAAGGACATCTGATCCTGCCGTCCGGTGAGGTATGCACCGCAAGGCTGAAGACCGAAGGGCTCAGGGTCAACGTCATCTGCCATGTCAACTCAGGATTCTACCGTGAGGGCCGGAGACAGGGGAGCCCCTATACGGGCGTACGGTGGAAGAAAAGTCGACAGGCTCAAATATGCCGAATGCGGACCGTACCGTAAGCACGGCGGCAAACCCGCCCGAACTCGTGTTCGACCCAGGATCTGGCACGCTTGTAAAATGCGCGGGGCCAAAAAGGCAAGACCACCGGCTCGATCAAGTCCATCGACTACAAGGACCAGGAACCATCAACTGCCTGCTGGGCTAGATAGCCAGAGCGCATTGCCACACAGGTCCCAGCCGGGCCTGTGAGCAAATGCAGAGGTGGGGCCGTGAAGATTCGCGGCCCCACCTGTTTGCGGGTGGGCCCTGATCGGCGACGAGGGAGCCGGCCCGTGGGTACCGCGCGTCGTCGCGTGGGTAACCCGTGCGCCGGTTGCACCTGAGCAGGGAAGGCCGTCGCTCGTGCCTGCTGGCTCGCGCCACCCCCTCGCTCTCAGCCAACCGTCTCAGGACGGTGTCAGCCTTGCTACAGTCGGCTAGCTGGGCAGCAGAGGCCAGCGTGTTGCGGGGAGCCTTTCGTAATCGCGGTCCGGTTGTCGGCGGCGCAACTTGCGTCTCCGGCGGCGCAACTTGCGTCTCGGAAACGGTTTAGGGGAGTATGGTTGGAAATTGAGGGCGGGCAGGGGAGTCACCATGGAGAGTAGACAATGAGTGTCTGGGAAGGGGTCAAAACGCAGACCAACAGGGTCGTGCGAGCCTTCGCCTCGCGGCGGTCCGCGCTAGTGAGCATCTCTGTGCTGGGCGTCACGGCGGCGCTCGCGCTGGGCGCCGCCCCGGCCTTGGCATGCCCGAACGAACAGCTGCGCCAGGAAAGCAACATGAACCCCGCGACCGGTCAGCCCTACTCTGCCGGGCCTGCCGGATTGCCGCGCGTATGAGATGGTCAGCCCGCTCGTACAAGCAGTCGCACGACGCGACGCCCGCACCACCGACGGCTTCCCGGTCGCGCCCGACGGTGAAGCGGTCGGGTTCGAGTCGGAAGGGGACTTCGCCGAACCGGAAAACTACGAGGCCAGCGGCCTTCTTCCCAGCCCTCAGCTACACCTCGCGGCGTGGCGCGTCGGGTTGGACCACGACGTCGACATTTGCGCCGGCGAAGCTCGTGGATCTGCCAACGATCTCTCGCTGGGCTCGACGGCGACTTCTCACCCGATCTGCGCTCGGTCGCAGGTCAGCTGCGGTGCCAGCACCGCCCGGGAGCGGCGAACTGACCGATCACGGCCAGTCGCGTGCGCGATGCGCACGCGAGGCGGCACGTGGAGCATCCACCGTCTACCCGACCCTCGACAATCCCGACGGAGACGGCTCATCCGGCATGTACCTGGGCGGGTCCTCTGATCTGTCGCGCGTCTTCATACAGCCGACGAGACCCTTGCTTGCCAGACGACGATCTGATCACGTGGACGCCAACGCAGCGCGGGTATCTATGAAATAGCGGGAGTGGGATCGGCATCGCCGCAGCTGCGGCTCGTGAACGTCGACAACAGCGGCAAGGAGCTGGCAATCTGGATCAGCGGAGAATCGGACAGAAGGCCCGCTGCTCGGCGATGAGCGAGAATGAGAACCGTAAGTCAAGGGCACCGCGTATCACGCGATCTCCGAGAGCGGGGAAACGGTGTTCTTCACCGCGACGCCGGAACGGGCGCAGGCCGAGAAGGCAAGCTGACCGTCTACGCGCGGATCCACTGTGCGAGCGGCCCGGCCTGCATGCAAGGGCGGGAAACGGTCGCCGTCTCCAACCCGTCGTGTGAACACGGCGAACGTCCAAAAGCACTGAAGCCGTCGCAGTATCGCGAGGATCCGGCGCACAGTGGGAAGTGCGAAGCCAACGGAATGCAAAGCGGGCCGACGCCGCAAGCCGCGACCTTCCAGGGCGCCTCCGCGGACGGGTCGAAGGTCTTCTTCACGACCAACAGCAGCTGCTGAACGGCGACACGACAACGCTCAACCTGTACGAGTACGACTTCAACAAGCCGACGGGCGAACAGCTCGTCCTGATCTCCCGGCACCCGAACCGGAAGCAGGCGAAGCGCCGACGTGCAGGGCGTGGTCTGCGCACGCTCCTCGGACGGCAGCCATCGTCTATTTCGTCGCGAAGGGCGTGCTCGACGCCGAAGCCAAACAAGTGAACGAAGAAGCCGCAGACCGGGCGCTGAACAACCTGTACGCGTATGACACGGACACCGGCGAAATGAAGTTCGTAGCACGATGCAGTGATCACGGCAAGAACTGATCATGGTGGCAACACAGGAAAGCACTGACACGAAACGGCACGCGCAGACCACGCCCGACGGGCGCTATCTCGTGTTCTCGCAGCGCCGGGCAGCTGGCGGGAGACACGAACAGCAAAGCGGCGCAGGCCGTTTACCGCTATGACTTCGAAACCGGTGAACTGACGTGGGTCTCGCATGCCGCGCTCCGGGTTCAAGTCGCAGGCGAAGGCTGCGGCGACATGAAGCGCATGAAGCGCGTGCGGTCGCGTCCGCTGCCTGGCATCGCGCGACAGTTGGCGGTCCGAGGCTGACATCGGCGACTGGAACAGGGCGATCAGCGAAACGACGGTGAATACATCATCTTCACCACGCCCGAAAGGCTGCAGAGCGACGACGTGAACAAGGCCGTGGACGTGTACGAGTGGCACTGCGCGTCACCGTGCCCGAATCCGGCCGAAGAAGGCATCGTGAGCATGATCTCCGACGGTCACGACACCGGAAGGACTAGCTCGGCAGCGCAGAAGCCGAAGCCGTCGCCGGGATGTCGTCGTCGGGCTCGGATATCTTCTTCTTCACGCATACCACGCTCGTCGGGCAGGACACCGATATCCTCAGTGATGTCTACGACGCGCGTGTGGACGGCGGGTTCCCGAGCGCCGGCGGAACCCTCGTGCTCCGGCGAAGCATGCCAGGGGACGCGATCGGAACCGTCGTCGTTCGGCTCGGCGGCGAGCTCGGTCTTCGGCGCCGGCGGGAACCTCGCCGCCGGCTGGGCGGAGTCGCTCACGATTCAGACATCCGACGCCGAAGCCGCTGACGCGGGCGCAGAAGCTCGCCAAGGCGCTGAAGGCGTGCAAGGAGAAGCGCAACAAGAAGAAGCGGGCCGCGTGCGAATCGCAGGCTAGGAGGAAGTACGGCCCGAAGGCGAAGGCCAAGAAGGGCAAAGCCAAGGCCAAGAAGGGTCGAGCGAAGGGGCAAGTGATGCTCAGCGCTCTGTCGAGGCGAACCGGGCCGCGCCGGCGCTGTCTGCTGGTCGCGGCCGTGGCCGTCGGCGCGATGGGAGCGTCGGCGGCCCCCGCGCTCGCGGCTGCGGCAGTGGGGCATCACGATGACCCACGCCAACCCGTACGGCGCACAGGGGGCCCGCGATCCTTACGCGCGCAGCGGGAAGACGTTCGCGCGTGAAAGCGCCGGCAACACCTACACGATCACGGTCACGAACAGCGGGACGCGAACCGACCAGCGGCGAAACGGTCGAAGTCGTCCGACGAACTTCCCACGGGGATCGTGCTCTTTGAAGGCGTGCGAACGCGGAAGAAGAACCGCGGGTCGAACACGGCAGCGAATGGGAATGCACGACCGGCGGCGTGAGCGAAGGGATCATCGGCGCGAGCATCGTCAAATGCGCCACCTCAAAGGTGCTGGCCGGCGGCGAATCCTACACGCCGATAACGCTGCACGTGTACGTCGAGCGCGCAGGCGGCCCCCCCGTCCACGAACGTGGCGACGCTGACGAACGTCGCGACGGTGAGCGGTGGCGGCCTGGCGCCCGCGAGCACAACCGACCGAAGGCAACGCGAAGGCGAAACCGAAGGCTCGACGACGATCACACCGGCGGTGCCGTTCGGGATCGCCAGCTTCACCACGAGCGTGGAAGAACTGGAGAGTCCGTTCGGCGAACCGACCATCTCCAACCCGCTCAGGCAACAGCAGCAGGCGGGCGGTCACCCGTACCAGTACACGACCGAACTCGTGCTCAACTACACCGCCGTCCGACGCCGAAAGTCCAGCTGGTCGGGGCGGGGGGCGGCCCGAAGGAACTCCAGGTCGAACTGCCGCCCGGCTTCTTCGGCGACCTGCAGAACACGCCGCAGTGTCCTCTCAAGGTCTGCAGCCACGGACGGTGTCCGACGGACACGGCTGTGGGCTACATCAGGGCAAGTACCGGCATCGGTGCCGAACTCGGCAGCGGGATCATTGGTGGCAAGCCGATAATCCTGTCAGAACAAACGGGTACCGGAAAGGGAAAGCTTGCTCTGGAACCTGGCGCCCCCGCCTGGGCAGTCCGGCGGCGCTCGGCTTCGTCATCGACAAAGGCATACCGTTCGTGCTCGAAGCGCAGGTTCGCAGCGACGGAGATTACGGTGTCACCATCGGCGACAACGCGAACTCGAACAGCCCCAGGCCGATGGCCGTGGAAGTCGTCACCTGCGAGAACGGCGCCATCGAAGAAAGCGCAATCGAGCCGCGTCTGCAACGCGGCGCCGGCGAGCTCCAAGCCGTTTCTGACGAACCCGACGAAGTGCTCCGGTCCGGCACCGGTCACGACCGTACGGGCGGACCCGTGGAACGAACCGGAGGGCTACGCCTCCATGGAGGCTTATGCCAACGCACCATCGGCGGAACGTACTCGGAAGTGAACGCGCCGCCCACGCACGGGCCTGTACCGACGGAACGGCGTCGTTCGTGACCGGCTGCGATCGGCTGGCAGTTCAACCCGGAAGTCGAATTCACCAGCCGCCCGAATTCGCTCCGGGCTGCCTCGGTCAAGAAGGCGGCACGCACCCAGGCGGACGAGCCGACGGGCATGACGGTCGAATCTGAAGGTGCCGCAGACCAATGAAGTGACAAGAACGGCGACGCCGGAGCTCAAGAACGTCGAAATGACGCTGCCAGCAGGGCATGACGGCCTCGCCCTCGGCTGCCGACGGGCTGCAGGCGTGCACGAAGGCGCAGTTCTGGCCGTCGGAAGGAACGGTGCTGAACCGGCGGAACACCGAGAACCGGCGGTGCCCGCGCGATGCCCGCAGGCCTCGCAGATCGCCACCGTGGAAGTCTTCACGCCGCTGCTGAGCGGGGCGCCGGCGGTCGAAGGGGACCGACGTGCATGGCAGCCGAGCTGACGTGCTCGCAGGGGCATGTGGAGCGGCAGCCCGAGCCGGAACTGTCCTACCAGTGGCTGCGAAACGGCACGCGCATCGCCGGACGCGGCAGCGCGAATACAGCGCGGTCAGCGCAGACGAACGGCAGGCGGTCCAGTGCCAGGTGACCGCGAGCAACGTCGGCGGCAGCTCTGTCGCCGTGAGCCGGGCGGCCGTGGGCGTGCCCAGCGAAACAGTACCGCGGAACCGGGAAAGCCGACCGCGCCGCCGCTGCCGCCGTCGAGCATCGCGGCGCCGAGCGGCACCCCGTCGCCGGGCAACACGCTGACGTGCGAACGCGGCGCGTGGACGGGCGAGCCCGGAATCCGTTCACCTATCGAATGGCTGCGTGACGGCACGCGCGATCGGTGCGGCTCGGGCCGACGAAGCAGTCGTTACCTACACGCTCAAGCCCGAAGACGAAGGCAAGGTCATCCAGTGCCAGGTGACGGGCAACAACGCCGTCGGCGATCGTGATCGCCGACAGCGCGGCCGTCGTCGTGCCGTCGCCCGTGCCCTCCCCGCCGCCGCCGCTGCCCGGGGGCGGCGTTGCAGGGCCAGGTGTTCCAGGGGGAACCGGAATGCTCGCCGTGCACGCAGCCAAGACGCCGAAGAAGGCAAGCTGCTGCCCCTGTTCATACAGGCCCGGGACCCGAGCGCCGGGGTGATCGTCAAGCTCCACGGCAAGACGACGGCGAACCGGACAACCGGGCAGCTGACATCGGTGTTCGAAGACCAGCCCCAGCAGCCCTTCGAACTGTTCCAGCTGAAGCTCAAGGGCGGCCCGCGGGCGCCGCTGGCCAACCCGCAGAGCTGCGGCCCGGCCACGACCACCGCCGATCTGACGCCGTGGAGCGCACCGGGTCTCGGCGGACCGTCGGGCACAGAACCGATCGCGGGCACCCCGGACGCGCACTCCGTCCTCGTCGTTTGAAGTCGGCGTCGGCGAAGCGTGCCCGGCGACGCTGCCGTTCGCCCCGTCCTTCAACGCGGGCACGACGGGCGCCAGCGCGACGGCCGCCGGCGCATCCACCGACTTCTCGCTCACGTTCGGCCGCGAAGACCGCGAACAGGACCTCTCGGGCTCCACGGTGCACATGCCGCTCGGGCTGGTCGGCAAGATCCCCGCCGTCACGCTGTGCGGCGAAGCGGAAGTGCACGCCGGCGGAAGCACGACACCGGAGAATGCCCCGCCGCAAGCGAAATCGGCACGGCGACGTCGCTCGCCGGCCCCGGTCCAGATCCCTTCTGCACGGAAGGGCAGGTCTACTTCACCGGCCCCTACAAGCGGCGCGCCGTTCGGCTGGTGGTCGTCACCCCCGCCGAAGCCGGCCCGTTCAACCTCGGCAACGTGGTCGTCCGCTCCGACGATCACGATCGACCCGCACACCGCGGCGGTGACGGTCACCTCCGACCCGCTGCCGCAGATCGTCGACGGCGTGCCGCTGCAGGCTGCGCGAAGGTCAACGTCGAACGTCACCAGGCCGGGCTTCATGCTCAACCCGACCAACTGCTCCGCAGCAGCAGGTCTCGGCGACGCTCGGCGGCGCTGCAGGGCGCGAGCGCACAGGTCGCCTCGCCGTTCGGGATCGCGGGCTGCACGAGCCTGCCGTTCAAGCCCACGTTCACGGCGTCCACGCAGGCGCACACGAGCAAAGCCGACGGGGCGAGCCTCGACGTGAAGATCACCTACCCGCCGGGCGCCTACGCGAACATCGCCAAAACCGTGACCGAACTGCCCACGCAGCTGCCCTCGCGCCTGACGACGCTCCAGAAAGCCTGCGTCGACACGGTGTTCGAAGCCAACCCCGCCGCGTGTCCGGAAGGCTCGGTGGTCGGCGAGGCGATCGCGCACACGCCGGTGCTCAACCAGCCCGCTCAGCCGGGCCGGCCTACCTGGTCTCCCACGGCGGCGCGGCGTTCCCCGACCTCGAGATCGTGCTCCAGGGCGAAGGCGTCACGGTCGTCCTCGACGGGCAGACCGACATCAAAAAAGGCATCACCAAAACGACGTTCAACGCGGTGCCCGACTCGCCCGTCTCGACGTTCGAACTGAACCTCCCCGAGGGTCCGCACTCGGCCCTGGCGGCGAACGTGGAACCGTGCTCGAACGGCCGCTGAACCTGCCGACGGTACTCACCGGCCAGAACGGCGCCGTGATCAAACAGACCACGCACATCGCGGTCACGGGCTGCCCCCCGACGGTCTCGATCACAAAGGCGAAGCTCAAGGGCAACGCCCTGCTGGTGACGGTCAAGACGAGCGCCAAGGGCACCGTGAAGATCAGCGGCAAGGGCCTGAAGACGATCACCAAGAGGAACCTGAAGGCCGGCACCCATCAGATCCGCGTGGCGCTGACCAAGGCGGGCAGGTCGCTGCGCGCCCATCACAAGAAGACGAGCGTGCGCGTCAGGCTGACGGTGGGCAAGCAGGCGGTCGCGAAGGCCGGCACCGTGCGGCTGTAAGGCCAGGGCATTGGCCCACTGGTCATAAGGCGTGAGATCAAGTAGGATTGACGCGCAGCATATGGGTGGGGGACGTGGGGTCATGGCATCGCGCCGGAGCGCACCTGAGGGAGGATAGGAGGGTGAGGGTAGCTCGGGGTACGGCAGAGGTGAGCATTCCGGACGGTGGGCGCTCGTGGGGATAGCACTCGCCTGTCTGGCCACACTGGCGCATCACGGACTTGGGCCGCGTTCGACCCGGACGGTCGGATGGCGGACATGGATGGTCGCGGCTCTCAGTGCGGCGGCACTGGTCCTGTCGGGATTCGCGGCGGCTTCGGCGTCGGCGGAAACCGTCTGGCTGTGCAAGCCGGGGCTTGCCAACAACCCCTGCGAAAGCAGCGAGGAAACGACGGTGCAGCTCGGCAACGGGTCCTCGTTTGTCGAAACGCCCAGCCGGCGAGCAACCCACCGATCGACTGCTTCTACGTGTACCCCACCGTGAGCAGCCAGCTCTGACGGCCATGAACGCGAACCTGGAAATCGATCCCGAAGAGACCCAGATCGCCATCGACCAGGCGTCGCGCTTCTCGCAGACGTGCAAGGTGTACGCGCCGATCTACCCGCAGCTGACGCTCGCGGCGATCAACACGCCGGGGGACGTGACGCCCGAAGCGGCGGAAAAGGCCTATCTCGGCGTGCTGTCGGCGTGGCAGGAATACCTCGCCAAGTACAACGACGGCCGCGGCGTGGTGCTGATCGGCCACTCCCAGGGCGCGCTCCTGCTCGAGCAGCTGATCAAGGAACAGGTCGACCCCAACCCGGCGCTGCGCAAACAGCTGGTGTCCGCCATCGCTCTTGGGCGGCAACGTCGCTCGTGCCGAAGGGCAAGACCGTCGGCGGGACCTTCACAAACGTTCCTTCCTGCCAGATTGCGGGGCAGACGGGATGTGTCGTGGCCTACTCGTCCTTCCTGAAAGAACCGCCGGAAGGCGCGTTCTTTGGACGGGTGGACAGCCCTCTCCTGGGTGGCACCCTCACCGAAGAAGAAGCCAACGAGCGACGAAGTCCTGTGCGTGAACCCCGCGACGCTCGTCACGGGCAGCTAACGCCGGGCCGTTGCTGCGGTATGAGTCGACGACGCCCTTCCCGGGCCTGCTCGGCACGTATTTCCAGGCGCCGAAAGGCCCCACCCCGTGGGTGAGCATGCCCGAACAGTACTCGGGCCAGTGCGAGCGGGCCAACGGCGCCACCTGGCTGCAGCTGACCGACGTGGGCCCTGAAGGCGACCCGCGGGAACTGATCAAAGAAACCCTCGGACCGCTGTGGGGGACGCACCTGGAGGATGTCAACGTCGCGCTTGGCAACCTCGTCGAACTCGCCGCGATCCAGTCGAGGGTCTACCTGGGAGACCTGCAGGTCACGAGCATCACCCCGACCTCGGGTTCCACGCTCGGTGAAACCGCCGTGACGATCAAGGGCAGCGGCTTCCTCGCGGGCGCGACGGTCACGATCGGCAACTCGGCGACCTCGGTGGACGTCGTCTCCGAAACTGAAATCACGGCCAAGACGGCCTCGACCGCTGCCGGTTCCGACGAAGTGGTGGTCACGGACGCAAACGGCACCTCCACGCGTGGCCCCTCCTACACCTACTACATCGCGCCGCCCCCGACGGTCGTGACAGGCGCGGCGTCGTCGGTCGCGCAGACCTCGGCGACCTTGAACGCGACGGTGAACCCCAACGGAGGGGCAGTCAGCGAATGCAAGTTTGAATACGGCACTACGGCCTCCTACGGATAAAGCGCGCCGTGCGCGCCGTCGCCGGGGTCGGGCGAGGAACCGGTCGCGGTGTCCGCGTCGGTCACGGGCCTGGCCGCGAACACCACCTACCACTTCAGGATCTCCGCGACCAACCTGGGCGGCACCAGCAAGGGCTCGGACGAAGCGTTCAAGACGGCGCCGCAGGGCACGTGCGAAGAAGCCCACGAAAGGGACATCACCGCCGACGAAAAGTGCTGGCACTACTTCGTCGGCGGTAAGAGCAACGCGGCGCGGGAACTGGCCTCAGGAGAACACATGCCGGTCGTGTCGTGGGGCACACTCACGCTCACGAACGAAACTACCGGCGACGCTGTCACATGCCACAATGTCGTCGGAGGCTGGGTCGAGAACCCCGGAACCGGTGCCGATGGCCCCCCAGGGGTAGGTGAGACCCAAGCGTTCGATCCCTATGAATGCGAAAGCAGCGCGTGTTACCCCGGGATGGAAGGGTCAGGCCCCGACACGTACATATCGGTCTCGATGGAGAACGACGCCACTGTGCTACCCAACACCGTAGGCCCACAATCCGCTGAAAACGGAGATGCCGCAGATCTGGGATGGAGGTCACATCTGACCCCGCCGTCTGGGGGCGGCAAATTTGCCAGGTCGGAAACCGAAGGGGTCAAAGTCGACGTCGTCTGCCATGTAAACACAGGATTCAACGGTAACGGGCGACCGGAATACGTCGGCCGCAACACGGAAGAAACGTCCTCAGGCTCAGATCGACCCGAATGCAGCCCTTATCACGGGACCCCGGCGAGCCCGCCCTATGTCGAATTCAACGCGGGATCTGGCACGCTGACCGATGCCGGTGGCGAACACGTCAAGACCACGGGCGACCTGGAGACCCTCGGCTACGGTGGCCAGGAAACCATCAACTGCCTCCTGGGCTAGACAGGACGCCCCGTGGGGCACATTTGGACCACGCACTAGCTCGTCAGCAGCTTTTCGATGGCGGCGTCGTAGGGTGCCGCCTCGGTGTCGGTATGCGGCCTGAGCTTCTGTAACGTGCCCTCGGTCCTGCCGAGCAGGAACATCGGAGTGCCCGTGAACCCCACATGGTTGGCGGCTTGTGCGTCGGTGGTAAGCGTGTCGGCGAGTCTCGCATCGCTGCGCGCGACCGTCCAGGCGATCAGGTTCAGCCCGGGCACCTGCTGCGCCAGGCCCTGAAGGTAGCGTTCGGTGACGTAGCCGCTGCTCTCCTTGCCCTGCTCGTGGTAGAAGAGCTCGATGAAATACCACATCTTGTCTTGCTTGCCGGCCGCGAGCGCAGCGAGCTGCTGGGCCTCGAAGACTTGTGGTTCTCGCGTCGCGCTCTCCACCGAGCGGTATTCGATCTTCAGCTTGCCGGCGCGTACCCACCGCCGGATGAGCGAGCGCAGCGCCCCCAGCGTGAACTGCATGCAGAACGGGCACTGCAGGTCGCCGAAGTACTGGAGCGTCAGCGGGGCCCTCGGGTCGCCCAGGGTGCTTCCGCGCTGTG
The DNA here is from genome assembly GCA_963767655.1 of uncultured Solirubrobacteraceae bacterium. Taxonomy (GTDB): domain Bacteria; phylum Actinomycetota; class Thermoleophilia; order Solirubrobacterales; family Solirubrobacteraceae; genus Palsa-744. Next base: position 226,096 of record CAVYET010000004.1, read on the forward strand.
GGATGCCTGCCAGCAGGGACGTGACTTCAGCAACCGTCCCTGCCGGTCGAGCCCCGTTCGGCTTCGGTGTGGCCGCTGGAGAGCTACAGCCAGTCGCGATCAGGATCGCGGCAACGGTCCCCGCGACTATCCCGAGCTGCCTCGATCGTGTGTGCGCCACCGCGTCCGGCACGGCTCGCGCCCGTACGAACGCGCCCCGCGGCTGCCCGGGGTGGATTCTCCTCTTTGCTGCGGCCCTAGTAATCAATGCCGCCGCGCGCCCAGCCCCTTGCTCATTTCAGGATCGACAGCGGGCAGCCGTGCCGCTTGTGCAGCTTGCTTGCCTCGGCTTTCCTCTGCCGGCGCATCGCGCGGCGGTGCTTCCTGGTCAACGCGCCGTTCGCATGGCGGTGCTTCCTGGTCCACGTCGTGTTCGCGCGACGTTGCTTTTTGGTCCACGCCTTGTATGCGCTCTTGCATCGAGTGTCTGTCCAGGCATGAGCGCCCTTGCTCGTCGTCCCATGCGTGCTGCTGGACCCAGGTGTCGTGCTCGATCCGGGCGTGCTCGTTCCCGGAGCGCTGCCAGACCCCACGGTGAAGCCCGGCTGCGGGCACGAGGCCACGGCTGGTGACAGGGCGGGGATATCGACCTGGTATTCGCCGACTTCCACCGCCCCCGCCGGGGAGCCGCTATAGCATATCTGCGTCGAAGCCCCCGGCGCGACCGTTACGTGGCACAGGATCGCCCCGCTGAGGACGCCGCGCGCGCAGGCCGGACTGGGAGTGATATCGGTCGGGTCTTGACCAGCCCCGATCACGGCGAAGCCGGTAATCGTCTCCGAGCCGGTGTTCGTGAGGGCCAGCAGGTAGGACCCAGCACCGACGGGAGCGAGCGCGACGGTCGCGCTCACCGACGCCCACACTGGCGCGGCGCCCGCCAGCGCAAGCAGAACGCAGGCCACGACTCCAGCCATCCTGCCAAGTCCCCGCTTCCTACCATGCTTACGGCCAGCGCGTCGTGCCGTGTAGATAGCCCACATGCAGTCCACGTCTCACCCTATTCTGCTGTCGGCTCGACGATCCTCATCCTTTAGCTCAGTCACCCAGCTTTGGCCGCCGCTCAGAACGTCCCGCGCACCGCGCCGTTGGGGAACTGAACGCTGTGGATGTTGAGGTACCATTCCTGCGGACGTTCCGCAATCCGATTGAGAAATCCCGGACCCTTGCGGACACAGCCTGAGGGCTTGTAGGGGCTGCTGAGCTTAGGTCCGTACCTCCCCGTCCCGGCCGGTGTCCAGCGGTAGATGCGTGCCGCCGTCGGCGTACCGATGTTCTTCAGCTGCGAGAACGTCCAGCAGAGTTCATCCGTGGAGGGATTGACGGTGAAGACCGCGAGGCCGGATCCGTTTGGCGCTCCCCCGTCAATGCCGGCAAGCCTGATGGTGTAGGTGGCCGCCTGGACTGGCCGCTGACTCGGCGGGGGCGTGGAAGTCGCCAGAGCCGTGGTCGTGGCCGGAGCGGTGGTTGGGGCCGGAGCCGTGGTTGCGACGTCCTGCTTGCCGCAGGCGGCCAATGCGAGCACGAGGATGGCGAGGGAGCCAAAGGCGACTTTGCTAGGCATCGTCTCCTCCCACTCTCACAAGTTCGCCGACGTTGAGTGTGCGCAACTGCGCCGCTGACGAACGTCTCATGCGACCGTACCGTGGCATTCCTTCATGTATTGCAGCGCTCGGCGTGCCACAGCCGACCCCGACAGATTGAAGTGGTGTATCACCCACAGTTCGAGGCCGACCAGTTCGCCGAGCTTGCTGCCCAATTTGACCTTACGGGCCTGGAACTTGGCGATGATGCATTCGGCGCTCGACTTCGACCCTTTGGCCGCCAGCCAGACGGCGATGAACTTTTCCTCCACATACACGGGGATCTGGTGCGTGCGTAGCGCGTGCAGTTCGGCTGGTTCCGTCCCTCGCTTGGGCCCCTTGATCCTCGCCTTGGGCGCATGGGCGCTCGTGTGCGAAGGCGATGCTTGGGTCGTCGGCGTCGCTTTCGCGGCCTTCGGCGCAGGCGTACTGCTCGTCTGCTGCGACCCGTTGGCGTCGGTGCCCTGGCTGGCGGTCTGACTGCTCGTGCTGGCGGGTGCGTTGGTGGTGGTGGTGGTGGGGCGCACGCTCGCCGCTTTGCTCGTGCTCGCCGTGTTGCTCGAGCCGCAGCCGCCGGCAAGAATCGCCAGGGCCAACGGCAAAAGGCAGGTCAGGGCTCGTGACTTGTGCACGTTGGGCATTCTAAACAATGTCGAGCCTGCCACGCGCGCGCTGGCGACCACGCCGGCGGCGAGTGCGAAGGGTCAGCCAGAGGCGCTATCGTAATCGCGGTCCGGTTGTCGGCGGCGCAACTTGCGTCTCCGGCGGCGCAACTTGCGTCTCGGAAACGGTTTGAGGGGAGTATGGCCAGCGTGTTGCGGGGAGCCTTCAAGCGGGTTGGGAGTGCGTGCGCCGTCGTGCGGGGTCGTCGTTCGGTGGGCACGGTGGTCGTGTGCGTGTCTGCGGTCGCGCTGGCGTGCACGCCAGGCGCGGCGGATGCTCGTGCGGGCGCCCCCACCCGTCAGGGCGCGTTCAGCACGTTTGCGATCCCCACGGCCAAAGGCTTTCCGTATGAGATCACGGCCGGCTCCGACGGCAACCTCTGGTTCACCGAGCTTGGCGGCAACAAGATCGGCCGGATCACCCCGAGCGGCCGGATCACCGAGTTTCCGCTCCCTGCGGCGGGCGGCGGCCCGTACGGCATCACGGCCGGTCCCGGCGCCAACCTCTGGTTCACCGAGCTTGGCGGCAACAAGATCGGCCGGATCACCCCGAGCGGCACGATCAGCGAGTTTGCGATCCCCACAGCGAACAGCGGCGCGTCCGAGATCGCAGCGGGTCGGGAAGGAGACCTCTGGTTCACCGAGCAGAAGGCCAGCAAGATCGGCCGCATCACCCCGAGCGGCACGGTCAGCGAGTTTCCGCTCCCCACGGCGCAAAGCCTCCCCTACGGAATCGCAAAGGGTCCGGAAGGCGACCTCTGGTTCACCGAGCAGAGAGTCAACAAGATCGGGCGCATCACCCCGAGCGGCACGGTCAGCGAGTTTCAGGTCCCCGGCGAAGGCTTCCCGTACGGGATCGCGGCCGGCCCCGACGGCAACCTCTGGTTCACCGAGGCCATCGCCGGTAAGATCGGCCGGATCACCCCGAGCGGCAAGGTCAGCCAGTTTGCACTCCCAGGACCGGCAGGCGGCCCGCGCGAAATCGCGGCCGGCCCCGACGGCGACCTCTGGTTCTCCGCGCTGGACGCGGGCACGATCGCCCAGATCACCCCGGGCGGCAGGATCAGCGAATTTGCGATCCCCCAAAGGCAGAGCCGCCCAAACGGGATCGCGGCCGGTCCTGGCGCCACGATCTGGTTCACCGAGGGGTACCCGGACAGGATCGCTCGGGTCGAAACCCGGCTTCTGCCTGGCAGGTGCGTCGTACCCAAGCTCACGGGAAAGACGCTCGCCCAGGCGAAGCGGTTGCTGAGTCGCGCTCACTGCAAGCTGGGAACGGTCACCGAGCCCCGGGAAGCACAGGGGCAGGCTTGTCGTGAGAAGCCAAAGGCCTTCAGCCAACAAGCGTCTGCGCGGGGGCGCCAGGGTCAGCGTGCGGCTCGGCTGAGGCCCAAGCGGGTCCCGGCTGTGAAGGTGCCGTCGTGGGGGGTGTACTTGGTGGTATGGAACGCCTCGACACCGAGCCCGCCTCATTGCCCAATGTCTCAAGAGAGCCGGAGAGCGGACTCGAACCGCTGACCCCCTGTTTACAAGACAGGCGCTCTACCAGCTGAGCTACTCCGGCGCGATCGGGCGGACCCGCTCGCAGCGGCGAGCTGTCCGTCAACTGTAACGGCGCTGCCGCGGGTGGTGTATCTCGAGGCATGGACCGACCGGCGCACCGAGCGGGAGCGCAGCGAGCCTTGCCGGCTTTCGCGAGCGCAGCCTCTCGCGGGGCGTGAACCCCTTCCTCTACTGGACGCTCAGGGCGATCCTCGTGCCGTTCTTCCTCATCTACTTCCGCATGCAGCGCATCGGCCCCGAGCACCTGCCCGCGCCGCGGCCCGCTGCTGCTGGCCTCCAACCACCGCAGCTTCCTCGACCCCTTCGTGATCGGCACGCTCGTGCGCCGGCCCGTCTACTACATGGCCAAGCGCGAGCTGTTCGAGCGCCGTCTGACGGCCTGGCTGCTGAACGGCCTCGGCGCCTTCCCGGTCGATCGCGGCGCGGGCGATGAGGACGCGATGGAGACCGCCCGCGCGATCCTCGCGCGCGGCGACTGCGTCGTGCTGTTCCCCGAGGGCACGCGCGTGCGCCCCGGCCCGCTCGGCGCCCCGCGCCGCGGCGTCGGGCGCCTGGCGCTGCAGACCGGCGCGCCCGTGGCGCCGGTCGCGGTGATCGGCACCGAGGATGTCCGCCGGGGCTGGCGCATACGCCCGCGCAAGGTCCGCCTGCGCGTCGGCGCGCCGCTTCTGTTCCCCACCGTCGAGCACTGCTCGCCCGCGCTCGCCGCGTCGGTCACCGAGCGCATCTGGGCCTGCGTCAGCCTGCAGTGGGCCTGGCTCGGCGGCGCCGTGCGCGGCGCGCGATGAGTCTGAACCGGCGCGCGCCACGCCCGCGCGCCGAAGGCGCGTCCGTCAGGCGTCCTCGCACGGAAGCGCCCCCCGCACGTGAGGAGGTCCGCGCGGCCTGAGCGCCGCGCGCCCGGCGTGGCTGGCTCCGTGCGAGGCAAAGGCCGGGGGATAGGGTGTGCGATGAGTGACCGAGCAAGCCACCTCAGAAGTCCAAGGCACAGCTCGACGCGGAGTTCTCAGAGCTCTATCGCGCCCACCTGCGCGACGTCTACAGCTACGCCTACTATCGCGTGGGCGACCACCACGATGCCGAGGACTTGACCGAGCAGACCTTCCTGCAGGCCTACCGCCACTTCGAGCGCGCCCAGCGCGAGTCCGACGGCCGGCCGCTGCGCCCGTGGCTGATCCGCATCGCCCACAACCTCGCCGCCAACCTCTACCGCGACCGCTCGCGCAAGCCCTCGCGGCCGATCGACGAGACGACGCACGCTGGCCGCGCCGCACACCACCGAGCAGCTCGTCGAGGGGCGCGAGGAGCTCAGCCGCGTGCTCGACGGCGTGCGCCTGCTGCCCGACGACCGCCGCGAGGCGCTGATCATGCGCTTCGCCCTCGGCATGGACAACCGCGAGATCGCCCGCGCCCTGGGCCGCTCCGACGGCGCCACCAAGGTTCTCATCCACCGCGCGATCAAGCAGCTGCAGGAGCTCGTCGATGAGTGAGGCGGCGCCCAACTTCGAGGACCTGCTGCGCGAAGCGCTCGCCCCGGTCGAGCCGCCCGAGGACCTGATCGTGCGCCTCGAGGACACGCTCACCTCGATCACCGAGATGGCCGTCGAGGAGCTCCAGGATGGGAGCTCTCGGCGATGCGCGATCCCCGCAACTGGGCCCGCCCGGCGGCGGCGCTCGTCGTCGGCACCGCCGCGGGCACGGCGCTCGTGCTCCTGCGCGCCCGCCGGCGCACGCAGGAGTCGCCCTGCAGCCCGGGCCCGGCCGCCCTGGCCGGCGCGCGGGCCGCCGCCGAGCGCACCCGCCAGGCGGTCCAGGAGCTCTCGCGCGAGACGCGCAGGCTGCTCGGCGACCGCTGAGCTTCCTCCGGGGCCCTGAGACTTATATACTGATGGTATGGCCAAGGTGATGGTGTCATTTCCCGACGAGCTGCTGAAGCGGGTCGACGCCGAGGCGCTCAGGCGCGCGACATCGCGCAGCGCGCTGCTGCGCGATGCGGTCAGCCGCGAGCTTGCACGACGCGATCCAGAGCTCCTGCGTCGTGCGGTCGACGAAGTGCGGGCGCTCTTTGACGGCGTGGGGGCGTTCGAGTCGGGCGCGCTGATCCGCAGCGAGCGCGACGCGCTCGACGCTCGCGACGACCGCCGTGCGCACACTCCGTGACGGACGTCCTCTGCGACACGTCGGTCGTGGTCAAGTGGTTTCACGAGCCGGGCGAGGCAGAGCTCGCTCCCTCGCGGGCGATCCTAGAGTCTCACACCGCCGGCACGCTGACGGCGCTCGTGCTCGACCTCACCCTCTACGAGCTCGGCAACGTGGCTGCGCGGTCGCTCAACCTGCCGGGGAATCGCGTCGCCGCCATCCTCGATCGCCTCGAGCTCATCTGCGACGAGGGCCTACGTCTCTCCTCGACAGCCCGCCGAGACGCTGCCGAGCTCGCGGCGGCTCATCGTCTCACGTTCTACGACGCCGCCTACTGGGCTGTGGCGCGGGAGCGGGGCATCGCGCTAGTCACCGCGGATGCGGAGCTGCTGAAGGTTGGCGCGGGCTCGAGCCCCACCGACTTCGTCGCCGCTCATGGCTTGGAGCGCTAGCGGTCGTGCCGGCCGGTCAAAGTGACCCGAATCGGAGCCGGTAGGGTCCTAGCGCGCATGGCCACCTGCTATCGCCACCCCTCGCGCGAGACCGGCGTCTCCTGCTCCTCCTGCGGGCGGCCGATCTGCCCCGACTGCATGACCACCACGCCGGTCGGCATGCGCTGCCCGGAGTGCTCGCGGCAGCGCACCAAGGTGACGCGCATGCGCGACATGGCCACCGTGCCGCGCGTCACCTACGCCCTGATCGCGATCAACGTCCTCGTCTTCCTCACCGAGCAGGGCCAGTTCACGCTGTTCGGCTCGACGATCCACGGCACCGTCATCAATGAAGGCTTCCTGTCGCGCTTCTGGATCGCCGAAGGCCAGTACTGGCGGCTCGTCTCGAGCGGCTTCCTGCACGAGAACTTCCTCCACATCGGCTTCAACATGTACCTGCTCTACCTGCTGGGCATGATGCTCGAGCCGGCCATCGGCTCGCTGCGCTTCGCCGTCATCTACTTCACCTCGCTGCTCGCCGGCTCCTTCGGCGCGCTCGTCGCCACCGGCGCCCCGACGCTGGGCGCCTCCGGCGCGATCTTCGGGCTGATGGGGGCGGCCGTCGTCGAGCTGCGCAAGCGGCGCCTCAGCGTGATGGAGTCGGGCATCGGCGGGCTGATCGTGATCAACCTGATCCTCAGCTTCAGCCTTACGAACATCTCGGTGGGCGCGCACATCGGCGGGCTGATCGGCGGCTTCGTGGCCGGCATGGCGATCCGCACCGCCGACGAACGCAGCGTGCCGGCGGTCGGGCTGCTCGCCTGCCTGGTCCTCTGCGCGGGCTGCGTCTTCGGCGCGATCGCCGTCTCCGGCTCCCCGCCCGCAACGCTCGCCTGAGCACCCTGCGCTAGCGTTGCGCGCCGGGCTGGGCCACCGCCAGCGCCTCGGCGTCCGCCGGGGGATCGGGGAGGCGCTCGGGGTGCAGGATGTGCGCGAGCAGCTCGAGGCCGTCGATCAGCCGCGGGCCGGGGCGCGAGAAGTAGGCCGAGGCGTTCACGGCCACGATCAGCCCCGCGCCCGCGTCGATCAGCTCCTGCTCGTGCTCACGGGCCTGCGCGTGCGCCTGCGCGGCGCCGTAGCCGCAGGGCATCACGACCACGACCTGCGGCTGCGCGAGCGCGACCTCGCCAGCTGACCGTCTGCGAGGGCTCGCGGGCAGGCCGAGCACGTCCTCGCCGCCGGCCAGCTCGATCAGCTGGGGCGTCCAGTGGCCCGCCGCGTACACCGGGTCGAGCCACTCGAGCGCCGCCACGCGTGGGCGCGGCGCAGCCCGCACCGCGAGCCTCACGCGGTCGATGCGCGCGGCCGCCTGCGCGAGGAGCTCGACGCCCTCCTCGCGGCTGCCGGTCGCCTCGGCCAGCGTGCTGACGTCGCCGAGCGTCTCCCCGAGCGTCTTGGGGTCGAGCGCGATCACGCGCGGGTGCGAGGGCAGCGAGCGCGCCAGCTGCGCCACGTCCTCGTAGGAGACCGCGCAGACCGGGCACAGCGCCTGCGTGACGATCAGGTCGGGCTCGAGCGCCGCGAGCGCCTCGCGGTCGAGCTCGTAGATGGCCTCGCCGCGAGCGTGCGCTCGCGCACCGCCGCGTCGATCTGCGCGGCGCTCAGATCAGCGGGCAGCGCGTCGCGCGTCACCCGCGGGCGCTCGACCGCCGCCGGCGGGTGGTCGCACTCGTGGGTGACCGCGACCACCTGATCTGAAAGGCCGAGCGCGAACAGCAGCTCGGTGGCGTGGGGGACGAGGCTCACGATCCGCACCATCTGACTGTAACCTGCGCTGAGCATGGCACTGCTGAGCGAGGCCGAGATCGAGCAGCGCCTCAGCGCCGCCCCCGACTGGCACAGGGCGCCGAGGGCTACGATCGTGCGCGAGCTCACGTTCGCCGACTTCGCCGCTGCGATCGCGTTCGTCAACCGCGTGGCCGAGCTCGCCGAGGCGGCGAACCACCACCCCGACATCCTCGTGCACGGCTACAACGGTGCGCCTGGTGCTCTCCACCCACTCCCAGGGCGGCCTCACCGACGCGGACTTCGAGCTCGCCGGCCGGATCGACCGGATCGCCTGAGCGCCGCTGCCGCGAGCCGCCTTCCGACGCTCGCCCCTGCTAGGTTGGACTGGTCGGCAAGCGATGAACGACGACGAAGAATCTCCGCGAAGTAGCACGGCCGGCCTTCGCCTTTCGAGGCTCTTCGGTCGGGCGTGAACGGCCTGAAGCTCATCCTCGCGGCCGTGCTGGTCGCGCTCAACGCGTTCTTCGTGATCGCCGAGTACGCGCTCGTGCGCTCGCGCAGGGCGCGCCTGGAGGTGATGCGCGAGCAGGGCGCGCGCGGCGCCGCGCTCGCGCTCGAGCAGCTCGAGAGCATCAACGAGTACATCTCGGCCGTCCAGATCGGGGTCACGATGACCTCGATCGGCGATCGGCGCGCTCGGCCAGCCCGCGCTCGCGGACCTGCTCAAGGGCGCGCTCGGCGGCGCGCTCGGCAAACGGCGTCGCGGTCGCGCTCTCGGCCGTGCTCGCCTTCCTGATCATCGTCTCGGCGCAGCTCGTCGCCGGCGAGATGGTGCCCAAGTTCTACGCCATCGATCGCGCCGAGTCGGTCGCCCGGCGCGTCGCCCGTCCGCTGCAGGGCTTCAGCGTGCTCTTCCATCCCTTCATCGTCGTGCTCACCGCCGTCTCCGATCGCATCCTGCGGCTGCTCGGCGTGCGACATGAGCCTCGAGCGGCGCGGCGGCTCCCCGGACGAGCTCAAGCGGCTGATCGCCGAGTCCTACGCGGGCGGGCACATCGACCCGGGCGAGGCCGGCATGCTCACCGGCGTCTTTCACCTGCACGAGCAGGAGGCGCGCCAGGTGATGACGCCGATCCCGGCCGTCGTCACGATCGACATCTCCCAGGACGTCGAGACGGCGCTGCAGCTGTGCATCTCGAGCGGCCACACGCGGCTGGTGGTCACCGAGAGCGAAGACCGCGATCGCGTGCGCGGGCTCGTGCATGCGTCGATGCTCGCCCGCCAGCTGATGCGGCGAGGGACCGCACGCCCGGTGGAGCCGATCGTGCACGACGCGCCGATCGTCCCCGAGACCAAGCCGCTGGACGACCTGCTCGCCGACCTGCAGCGCGAGCGCACCTCGATGGCGGTCGTCGTCGACGAGTACGGGCGCGTCGTCGGGCATCGTGACGGTCGAGGACATCATCGAGGAGGTCGTGGGGGAGATCGCCGACGAGACCGATCCCGCCGGCGGGCGAGGTCCGCAGGCTCGCCGACGGCGACTGGTTCGTGCGCGGGCACGTGGCCGTCACCGACCTGGCCGACTACGGCCTCGACCTGCCCGTGGACACCGACGCCTACAACTCGGTCGGCGGCTTCGTGTTCGCCGAGCTCGGCCGGCTGCCCCGGCGCGGGAGACACCGTCAACGTCGACGGCTTCTCGATCCGGGTGGAGTCCGTGCGCGAGAACCGCGTCGAGGCCGTGCGCATCCGCGAGCGCCGTCCCGCCCCGCCGCGCGAGAGCGCGACGAGAGCCGCGGGCGCCGAGCCGGGCCGTTAAAGCACCTCCGGCCCGCGGGGGGAGCGGGCCGGAGGATGTGCACTGGGAGGAGGCTGGTGTGCGTTGCGACCTTAAGTCGCATACTACAAGTATGCCCCCGTTGATGAAGTCGGCCTAAAAGTCCTCTCAGGTCGAGATAAATGTTCCGAGCGCCTCAGTACGGCGTCGACAAGCCCTCAGTAGGCGTGAAACCCGCGGCCGCTCTTGCGTCCGAGCGCTTCCTCGGCGATCAGCACCTCGATGCGGGCGGGCACGTGCTCGCCGATCGTCTCGCCGATCGCCTCCGAGACGTCGAGCCCGACGAGGTCGAGCAGCGCGAGCGGTCCCATCGGATGCCCGGCGCCGAGCTTCATGCACGTGTCGACGTCCGCCGGCTCCATGCCCGTCTCTTCCACGAGGCGCACCGCGCTGAACAGATAGGGGAACAGCAGCCGGTTGACGACGAAGCCCGGGCACGTCCGGGGACCTCGACCGGCGTCTTCTCGAAGGCCTCGCAGACCGCCAGCGCGCGGCTGCGGGTCTCGGCGCTCGCCGCCTGCGGGAAGATCAGCTCGACGAGCTTCATCCTCGTCACCGGGTTGAACACGTGCAGCCCGAGAAAGCGCTCGGGACGCCCGCTGTCCTGCGCCAGGCGCTCGATCGACAGCGACGAGGTCGTGCTGGCGAGGATCGCCTGCGGAGTCGACGATCGCGCCGAGCTCCGAGAGCAGCCCGGCCTTGATGTAGTGGTCCTCGACCACCGCCTCGACCACGAACGTGGCCTCGGCGAGCGCCTCGGCGTCGGTGACGACCTGGACGTGCTCGGGATCGACCTCCGCCTCCAGCCGGCTCAGGGTCTTCTCGCACGGTCAGCCGCGCGCGCTCGGCCGAGTCCTGCGAGCGGGCGAGCAGCAGCACCGGGCCGTGGTGGGCTGCGGTGGCGGCCAGGCCGCAGGCGATCGCGCCGCTGCCGGCTACCGCGAGATGCTCGTTCACGCGTGCTCTCCTCTCCTCCGCGATTGACTGACCAGTCAATCTATCGAGTGTGACGCGATAGAGTAAGGGGTACAGGAGCCGGGCAGCCTTCCAGGCGCGTCCCGATCGCACGGAGCGCCCCGGGCTCCTCTCCATAAACGCCGGGAAACACACCCTAGGAGGACTCCCGAAATGAGGCAAACAGAGGGCCGCGAGGTCGTGATCGTCGAGGCGGTGCGCACGCCGATCGGCCGCGGGCACGCCGAAAAGGGCTACTACAAGGACACCCACCCGAACGAGCTGCTGGGCAAGCTGCTACACCGAGGTCATCGAGCGCGCCGGCATCGACGCGGGGGAGGTCGAGGACGTGATCGCGGGCTGCGTCTCGCAGTTCGGCGAGCAGGGCCTGAACGTCGCGCGCAACGCCTGGCTGCAGGAGGGCCTGCCGATCGAGACGCCGGGAACGACCGTCGACCGCCAGTGCGGCTCGGCCCAGCAGGCCGTCAACTTCGCCAGCGGGCTGATCGCCGCCGGCGTCCACGACGCGATGATCGGCTCGGGCGTGGAGCACATGGGCCACCTGCCGTTCGCCGCGGTGATGCAGACCCAGCAGGAGTTCGGCGTCGCCTTCACCCCCGAGCTGATGGCCAAGCACAACATCGTCGGCCAGGGGCTCGGCGCCGAGATGATCGCCGACCAGTGGGAGATCCCCCGCTCCGAGCTCGACGAGCTGGCCGTGCGCTCGCACAGGCTCGCCCACCAGGCGACCCAGGAGGGCCGCTTCGAGCGGGAGATCCTGCCGATGGCGGTCAACGGCGACACGTACGTCACCGACCAGGGGATCCGCCCGGACACCAGCCTCGAGGCGCTGTCGCAGCTGAAGCCGGCCTTCAAGCCCGACGGCAAGATCACCGCCGGCAACGCCTCGCAGATCTCCGACGGCGCGGCCGCCGTGCTGCTGATGTCGGCGCGAGAAGGCCACTGCGCTCGGGCTGACGCGCCCGCGCGCGGATCGTCGACCAGACGACCGTCGGCTGTGACCCGGTGAAAATGCTCGAGGGGCCGATTCCGGCGACGCGCAAGATCCTCGAGCGCAACGGGATGAAGATCGACGACATCGACCTGATCGAGATCAACGAGGCCTTCGCCCCGGTCGTCGCGGCGTGGCGGCGCGAGCTCGGCCCGGACATGGACCGCGTGAACGTCAACGGCGGCGCGATGGCGCTCGGACACCCGCTCGGCTCGACCGGCGCGCGCCTGATCACCACGCTCCTGCACGAGCTCGAGCGCTCGGACAAGGAGATCGGCTTCGTGACGATGTGCTGCGGCGGCGGCCTCGGCACCGCGACGCTGATCCAGCGGGTCTAGGCCGCAAAGGCCGCACTCAAGCTGACGGTCCGCCCCCCGTCCAGTCCACCGGGACGGGGGGCAGGGCCAGCAGCGCGTTCCAGGTGGCGGCTTCGGCGACGCCGCTGGGCGCGATGCCGTGGGCCGTCTGGAAGGCCTTCAGGTCGGCGAGCGTCTGGGCGCCGAAGTTGCCCGTGGTTTCCTGCGCGGGGATCGCGCTCGCCAGGTGCTCCTGCAGCCACAGCACCTGATCGCCCTTGCGCCCGCTGCTCAGTTCGGGGTAGCTCGCCGTTGGGGGTGACGCTCGTCAGCGGGGCGAGCGGCGCGGCCAGCGTGCCCCACAGCGCTCGCCGGGGTTTCCTGCCAGTCCCAGAAGGACAGCCCGCTGCGCGCCGTAGTCGACCGCCTCCTCGCGGAAGCGCAGCAGGTCGGCCGCCGAGATGCCGCCGTAGGTCTGCCCGAGCGGGAAGATCGGGCGGCCGTAGATGCGGTTGGCGATGTAGGTGTTGGCGTAGACGGTGTCGACCGAGACGCCGATGTCCTTCCAGTACATCTGCGGCGCGTTGAACTGCGCGCCGCCCGGGCCCGAGGAAGACCGAGTAGGGGAAGGAGGGGTGGTAGGAGACGTAGGGGAAGGAGGCCAGGCCGAGCGGGTAGGTGGGCCCGACCTTCGCGCGCAGGTCGGCGATGTAGCGTCTGCGCGGCCGCGTAGTGGCCTTCGTACTCGGCCTCGGCGTCGATCACCAGGCAGTCGGCGCCGTCGGCGACCGCCCGCGCGCCGAGCTGGGCCTCGCCGGCGGGGTTGGAGCCGTAGACGTACTGCCAGGCGCACACCCTCAGGCCGTTGGCGTGCAGTTCGGCGACGAGCTGCGCGGAGAACTGGCTCCAGTAGTTGGTGGCGCCGTCGGAGCTCTTGATGAACAGCGTGCTCACACCGGCGGCGTGGGCCTGGGCGGCGATCGCGGCGACGCTGCCGCCGTCGGAGCGGCTCAGGTACCAGATCCACATGCCCTGGCCGGTGAAGGCGGTGCCGCTCGGCGCTCCGCGTCGGCGCGGACGCGCGCGGCGCCGGCGGGTGCAGGGCGTGGCGGTAGACGTAGATCGGCCCGTAGGAGCTCGTGTGGCGCCCGTGGCCGAGCAGCACCATGATGCGCCCCGAGTGCGCGCTGCTCGGCACCGTCACGATCAGGCCCGAGGCGCTGGAGCGCAGGTGCGATGCCGGCGAGACGCTCGAGATGCGGGCGCCCGGGCGAGCTGGGAAAGGCGACGATCATCCCCGCCTTCAGGCCGCTGCCGGTGAACAGCAGGCTTCCGTGCGTCGAGACCTGGTGGGGGTTGGCGCTGCAGCGGGCGGCGGGCACGCAGCCGACGCTCCGTGATGCGAACGCTCGTGACGTGCAGGCTCGGGGCCTGGCTCGTGCCCTTCGCCCCGCCCGCGGGGGACTTGACCGGCGGCGCTCCCGCCCGGGGCGCTCGTACCGCGTGCCCGGGGCGCTCGCACCCGGAGCGCTCGCGACCGGTGGGGTGCCGCCGGCGCCGGCGGCCGGCGGCCGGCATCGGCGTGCCAGGCCAGCGCGCACGCCGACAGCGCCACGACTGCTGCGCTGAGGAACGTCGATCGCTTGTGTGCGCCTGTGCTCGCCATGACGAGCTCCTCCGGGCTCCACGACCTGTGCGACGGACGACCTGCCGGGCAGTGGCCCCGCCGAGCATTGGCCCGCGCCGAGCAGTGGACCTTAGTCCGTTATGCAAGCGCAAACCGAGCAGCGAGGAGGAAGTTGCGTTCGCGCAGCCGCTCTGTCAGCGCGTCAATCCCAGCGGAAGCCCTCGGCCGAAGGGGCTGGCGGGCAGGGGGCTCGACGGCAGCCCCGCGGGCGTCACGGGCAGGTTGAAGCCGCTGGGCGCCACGTCGTTGGGGGCGTCGGCGTGGAACAGCGAGGCGAGGTACTGGATCTGGCCCGCGGCCGACGCCCAGCTCGAACTGCCCGCCGCCGTAGTTGCCGATTCCCTGCTCCGCGCAGTAGTCATAGGCGTCGAGCAGGCTGCGCAGCCCGCCCAGGCGGGAGGGCTTGATGTTGACCATGCGCGGCGGGTAGGGCAGCGCCTCGGATGTCGGCGATCGAGTGGATCGGCGCATCCCAGGAGAAGCGCTCGCGGTGGGGCGCGAGCACGGCGTCGGTCTCCTGCGGTGAGCGCCGGATCCTCGATCCAGGCGTCGGTGAACGCCTCGGCGACGCGCCGGTAGAGCACCGCGTCGGCGGGCTGGTCGACGATCGAGCCGACGTAGTAGCCCTTGAAGTCGACCGAGTCCACCGCGCCGGTGGCGCGCAGAGCGGCGATCAGGGCCTCATCCCAGGAGCTCGTCGGGTCGAGCTTGAAGCGCAGCCCCGGGTACAGCTCGAGGCGACTGCGAACGGGATCCAGCGACGGCGGCTCGCCGAGGCGCAGCGAGACGACGAAGCGCACGGGCCGCGGCTCGCGCGCGAGCGCCGCGTGCAGCGTGGTGTGGGCCTGGCGCAGCGCGAGGTCCAGCGCCGCCGACTCATACGCCCAGGTGCGGTAGCTGCTGGGAGACCTCGCGCTGGGGCGGCTCGCTGCGAACAGCGACAGCGCGGCCAGGTGCTCGGCGAAGGAGCCGAGCGTGAAGCGCCCGGCGAGCGGGAGCACCGGGCCGGCGGCCTGCAGGATGTCGTGGTCGACGCCGTCGTAGGTGACGTCCTCGCCGAGGCCCTCCTGCTCCGGCGCCGCGCAGGCGGATGACGGTGCTCTTGCGCTCGAAGTCGCTGGAGACCGTCGCCTGGAGGGGCTCGAGCGCGTAGTCCTCCACCACCACGCGGCATCTCGGCGAGCAGCCCCCAGGTGCTCACGGCAGGGGCTCCTCGTCGCCGGGTGACGGCGGGCGACTCGCTCGTCGCCGGGGCGCACGGCGCGCCCGGCCTCTCACGCCGAGGCCTCCGCCTCGAGGCGGCTGACGAGCTCGTCGAGGCGCAGCTCCTCCAGCGCGTCGCCGACGGCGCTCAGCTCGCGTGCGCACAGCTCGATCAGCGCCTTGCCCTCCCTGCACCAGCTCGAGCGTCTCGTTGAGAGGCTGGCCTCGCCGGAGTCCAGGCGGCGGATGATCTCCTCGACGCGCGCCGCCGCGGCCTCGTATGTTGAGGCGGCTCGCTCATCGATCGGCGCTCATCGGTGGAGGATCTTCGCAGGGACCGTGCCCTCGCGAATCGAAGCCCGACCTCATCGGCCTCGCGGGCCTGCGCCGCGCTCAGCAGCGGCTCTCCCTGCGGGGACTGGACGAGCACGTAGCCGCGCTCGAGCGTGCGCTGGGGATCGTGGGCGCTCAGCGCGAGCGCCAGCTGCTCGAGATCGCGCGGGCGGCGCCGACGGCAGTCGAGAATCGAGGAGTCGGCCTTGCGCCTGAGCACGAGCGCGCGCTGCGCGGTCAGGCGCCGCTCGGAGTCATCCGCCGTCGCCGGCAGGCGGCGCGGACCTCGCGCAGCTGCTGGTGAAGGCGCGCTCGCTGGCGCTCCAGGTGCGCCGCGGGCGCGCGCGAGAGCGTCGGCCAGGCCGCCTGGCGCGCGAGAGGACCGCCCGCCGGCCCGTGCTCGCGCAGCCGCGCGGCCGTCGCGAGCTGCTCGGCGCGCGCCCGCGTGCAGTCCACGCCCACGGCGGCCTCGGCGGCGTGCGTGGGCGTCGAGCAGCTGACCGCGGCGACGTCGTCGAGCAGCGTGCGGTCGGTGTGGTGGCCGACCGAGGCGATCACCGGCACGCCCAGCAGCGCGACGGTGCGGCATAGCGTCTCATCGCAGAAGCACAGCAGGTCGGCTGAGCGAGCCGCCGCCGCGGGCCACGATCACGACCTGCACGCGGGCCACGCCGGCGAGGTCCGACAGCGCGCGCACGATCGCCGGCGCCGCGTGGCGGTCCTGCACGGGTGCAAAGCCCCACACCAGTCGCCCGGCCCAGCCGCGGCGGGCGAGCGCGGCCCTGATGTCGTCGCGCGGCCTTGCCGCCCTCTGCGGTGATGACGCCGATCGTGCGGGGTAGCAGCGGGCGCTCCAGCCGCTTCTGAGGCTCGAGCAGTCCCTCGGCGTCGAGCTGCTTGCGCAGGCGGTCGATGCGGGCCAGCAGATCTCCCTCGCCGGCGACGCGCAGGTCGCTGACGGCGAAGGAGAAGCCCGGCGAGGAGGTGGCGCTGCCCGGGTAGTAGTCGCAGCCGCCCGCAACCACCACCTGCATGCCCTCGGCGGGAGGAGCCGCCGCAGCGGGCGAGGATCGCCTCCCAGTCCCCGAGCCAGGCCGCGCAGGGGATCGCGCCGGCGGCGTCGCGCAGCTCGAAGTACACGCGCGCACGGGAGGGACGCAGGTTCACGAGCTCGCCCACGAGCTGCACCCGCGCGAGCGAGCGCAGCTTGGAGCGCAGCGCGCCGCGCGTACTCGCCCACCGGGAAGGGGCCGGGCAGTCCGCTGTCGGGGATGCCCCCCTGCTCGGAGGGGCCGGGGCCGGGGATGCCCGCGCCTTCGGGAGTCGCGGGAGGGGGCGAGGTGGACATCGAAACCCAGCATAGGCGCTAGCATCGACGGCGATGCGGCGCAGCGAATCTCGCCCGGACGCCTGAGCCGGTGGCCAATCGCAAGCGGGGCCGTCGCGGGCGCCCGCGCAAGCGGCGTCCGGTCGGCGGGCGCCACTGCAAAGGCCTCGCCGCCGCCACACCCCTCGCCCGCCCCGGACACGCGATCGCGATCCCGTGCGCACGGCCGCCGCGCCCTGGAAGCCTGCTCACCGACCGGCTCGCCGTCGGCGAGCGCCCGCGGGCGCCCTGGCACCCGCTGCCGCTGTCGGAGCTGCTGATCCTCGTCGGCGCGATCGGCATCGTGGTCGGCCTGTCCAGGGGCGAATCGGGCCTCGCCGCTGCTGATCGCAGGGCTCGCCGCGGTGCTGATCGGCACCGTCGAGGTGACGCTGCGCGAGCACCTCAGCGGCTATCGCTCGCAGACGCTGATCCTCACGCTGCTTCCGACGGTCGCTGCTGTTCACCGGGGCCGTGCTGCTGACGCGACCGCCGCCGGCCGTGATCGTCGTGCTGCTCGTGCTCGACGTCGCCTTCGGGGTGTTCCTGTTCAAACGGCTGCGCGCGCGCTTCGTTCGCGCCCGCCGCGAGCGGACGTTCCCGGCCGGTCGCTGAGGGCCGGCTCGGAGCGGTCTATGCGGACCCGAGCTCGGAGGCGTCGAGCGAGGGCAGCGGCGGCAGCGGTCGCTCGCCGGCCTCGCCCATCGCACCGCGCGTCTCGCCGCTGAAGCCGAGGCGCTCGAGGCGGGCGATCTCGCGCTCGCCTTCCACGCGCGCCGGATGATCGCCGGGAAGCCCGGCGATCAGGTTGGCGATGCGATTGCGAAGCTGAAGCGCGAAGTGGGGGGTGGAGGCGCCCATCAGCTGGCGCACGTCCTCCACGGTCACCTCGCTGGCGTCCTGCATGCGCAGCAGGCGCTCGGGATCCTCGGCTTGGCTCAAGTTTCGTCTCGGTGCGGTCGGCTATTCGGAGGAGGAGGAGCTTCTTCTGCGGATGAGATGTGGCGTGGGGCGATCTCGAGCATGGAGTCGAGTTCGGCCTGCGTCTGCAGCGAGATCGCTCGTTCGTCGCCGATCAGCCAGCCGTGATTGTACGCGCCGTGCACCGGCTGCGAACTGGGGCGCGGCGCCGTAGGCGGGCTGTATGTCGCCGAGGTATCGCGCCAGCGCGGGCGGCACTGCTTCGGCGTCTTCGAGCAGCAGCAGCGGCGCGTAGTCCCCGGTGGCCGACAGCAGGGCGCTGGCGGGGGCGTCGAACGGGCTGCCCGGCGTTCGCGAACACGAGGCCGTGGCCGGGTTCTTTGACCCCCCAGCCGAACGCACCGTCGGTGAAGCGCGCGACGGCGATGGCATTGTCCGCGGGACTGCTCTGATCGGCCGGCGTGGGGCCTGCTGGGGATCGGCGTGACGTGGCCGAAGCGCGCGAGCGCGGCGATCGTGGCGGGCGGCACGGCAGAGGGGTCGACGACGTAGATGGCCGGCCGGCGCAGGCGCGAGAGCTCGCTCGCCGTCGGCCCCGGAACGCCGGCGGCCGTGACGAACAGGATCGGAGCGCCGCTCTCTGCCGCCAGGCCGGCCGCGGGCATTCCAAGCGCGGGCGGGGCGCCGGCGGGGAGCACGATCACCTGGCGGGAGGGGCCGGCGATGGCGTCCAGCACGTGCTCGACGGCGACCGCGACGGCCGCCGGTTCGCCGGCGGCGGGCACGGCGCGGCCGCGGAGCCCTTCGGGCAGGGGGGCCGAGGTCCCGATCTCGGATCACCTGGGCGCCGCCCAGGGCCTTCGCGCCAAGCGGGTGCAGCGCTCGCAGCGCGCTCGATGTCGCCCCGGGAAGGCGCTCGCCATCGGCATAGAGCAGCGGCGCGCCGAGCGGCGCGCTCGCCAGCGCCGAGGCCGCGAGCGCGGCCGTCCAGTCGCTGCTTTTCCACCAGCACCACCGCCTGCGGGCGCGAGGCGGCCGTGAGGCCGGGGTAGACCGCCTCCGCCACGGCGGCGGCATTGATCACCGGATCGGCGCCGCCCAGCCGGGTCGTGTTCCTCGTCTGCAGGGCCGCTGCGCCCTGCTCGCTCCCCGCAAGCGCCCCGTTGGCGCCGTCGAGACGTCCTGCGGGCTCTGCTTGCCGCAGCCGGCCGCCGGCCGTCGCGATCGCCAGCGCGACGAGGAGGCCGAGCCGGGGGGCGCGCATGCAGGCACAGTAGCGAGCACGCCGGGGCCCCGGCCCCGGTCCCGGCTCCTCGTCTGCCCCCAGAGGGGGCACAGGGGCGCAAGCTGTGCAACTGTCCTTGCAGTCTGCTAGCCTGCTGCGCAGAACGCCGAATCCTTGACTAGATGTCAGGGAACGGGGGACCCAAATTGTTGGGGCGAATCCACGGTTTGACCGTGTGAAGCGCAGGCTCTTTCAGCGCTAGCCCGTCAGCTAACCCCGCAGGCCGACGAAAGAGGTTTCGCTTTGCGGGTGACGAGCACTCCGGTGCGTTTTTCGCCATCGTGGCGATGCTCCTGCTGGCGGCCTCGCCGGCCCTCGCCGCCTCCACCGGCGGCGCCCTTGCCGGCCCCGCTCCCACCCCCAAGGCGACCGGCGGCTCGGCGCCGAGGCGCTCCAAGGCAAGGCACGCCAAGCCCAAGGCCCCGGCGGTTCCGCCTCACGCCGCTCCGATCACCGCCACCACGCCGAACGTCCTCTACACGGGCCCCGTGTACGAGAAGACGCCGACGGGCGAAGTCGTTCCCTACCAGCCGCCGCTGCCGGCCGCTCAGATGAGCTCCCTCACCGGCGGCAGCCCCGTGGGCACGACCGCCAACGCCAAGCCCGAGCTGCTGGTCCCCGGATCGCGGGCGCGCTACGTGAACGGGCTCGCGGCGGCGCCGATGTCGGCGCCCGCGGCGGTGCAGGACATCATCTGGGCGGGCGATCAGATCATCGGCCTGCCCTACATCTACGGCGGCGGCCACGGCTCGTTCACCTCCCCCGGCTACGACTGCTCGGGGACCGTGTCCTTCGCGCTGCACGGCGCCAGCCTGCTCGCCGCTCCGGAGGACTCCTCTGAATTCATGGTCTGGGGCTCGCGCGGAGTCGGCCGCTGGGTGACGATCTTCTCCAACGCCGGACACGCCTACATGACGGTCGCCGGCCTGCGGCTCGACACGAGCGCCGCCGACGACCCCTCCAACCAGCAGGGTCCGCGCTGGCGCCCGCTGCGCCTAGGCAACGGAGGCTTCACCGTTCGCCACCCCTCGGGCTGTGAGCGCCCGCCGGCCGTGGGTCGGCTACGCTTGAGCCTGCTGGCCGGCCTCGGCGTCGGTCGCCCCGAAGAAAAGCAATAGGAGGATCAGATGGCCGGTCTGACCGGGCGCATGTCAACCGTCGTGAAGGCGAAGGTCTCGAAACTTCTGGACCGTGCCGAAGACCCCGCCGAGACGCTCGACTACAGCTACCAGAGGCAGGTCGAACAGCTGCAGAACGTCAAGAAGGGCATCGCCGATGTCGTGACCGCCAAGAAGCGCCTGCAGATGCAGGAGTCCACGCTGCAGCAGAGCGTCGTCAAGCTCGACACGCAGGCCCGCCAGGCGCTCTCCTCCGGGCACGAGGACCTCGCGCGGACGGCGCTGGAACGCAAGAACGTCGCCCAGACCGAGCTGCAGGGGCTCGACACCCAGGTCGCAGAACTGGAAGCGCAGCAGGAGAAGCTCACCGAATCCGAGCAGAAGCTGCGCGCCAAGATCGAGGCCTTCCGCACCAAGAAGGAGGTCATCAAGGCCCAGTACTCCGCCGCCGAGGCCCAGGTGCGGATCTCCGAGGCGGCCACCGGCGTCGGCGAGCAGATGGCCGACGTCGGCCTGGCGATGCAGCGGGCGGTCGACAAGACCGAAAACATGAAAGCCCGCGCGGACGCCGTGTCAGAGCTCGAAGCCGCCGGCACCTTCGACGACATCACCGCGCTGGGCTCCGGCGAAGACGACATCGATCGCCAGCTCAAGCAGCTCTCCAGCCAGCCCGAGGTCGACGACGAGCTCGCGAAGATGAAGAGCGAAATCGGCGCCGGCGCCTCGGCGCCCGCGGCACAGATCGCCCCGCAGAGCCAGGCCCAGGAGGGCGCGGCGGGATCCTCCTCTCCGGACGCCGCCGAGCCGCCGGCGCAAGGCGGCCAGGGATGATCGTGCGCATCTCCGGCGAGGACCAGTACGTGCTCCCGGACGACGCCGCCGAGCAGCTGGACGAGCCACGAGGACGCGGTCGTTTCGATCGTCGAGAGCGGGCGCGAGGAGGACTTCGCCGACGCCTACCGTGCGCTGCTGGAGTACGTGCGCACGCACGGCAGGCGCGTCCCGGATGAGGAGCTCGAGAGCTCCGACGTGATCCTGCCTCCAGCAGACCTGAGCTTCCAGGAGGCCGGCGGGCGAGTTCACCGGCGAGGGCCTGATCCCCGACTGACGCGCCGCGGGCCAAGGTCGCGGTGCCGCGAGGGCCCGGAGCGCTGCCCGGCAGCCGACGAGCGCCGTCACGGCGCGCCTCAGATGGGGATGCCCCAGAGCGGGAACCAGCGCTCGAGCTCGGGCTCCATCGGCAGTTCCGAGGCCATCTGCGCCTTGATCTGCAGCTCGCGCTCGGTCGAGCGCTCCTCGGCGCCGCGATCACCGGCGCCCCCGTCCGGGCCCGACGCGCTCGCACCGGCCGGCACGAACGGGTACCAGTAGCCGCGCTTGTAGTTGTAGATGAAGTAGATGCGCGAGGGTGCCCTGCCGGCGGGGCCCGAATGGTCGGCGAAGGCGAACACCGCGCACAGCAGCCGCTCGCCGTGGCCGGCGGTCTCGATCGAGCTCGAGACGGCGTTGATGCCGACCGCGAGGTCTTCCACGCTCGGAGCCCCGTCCGGGCTGCGCAGGATCATCCAGCGATAGCCGTAGCTGTCGTCCTCGGTGGAGACCGTCGTGCGCGAATCTCCGCCGGTGGCCGTGACGACCTCTTCCATGTCGCGCAGGGTCGCTTCGAACTCGCTCGTGGCGAGCGCCTGGAAGACGATCGCGGCCGTTCCGACGGGGTCGATCTGGTGCTCGGCCTGCAGCGTCACGTAGGCCGTGGCGATCGCGAACAGGCGGTCCGGGCGCCGGGCCCTTGACCTCGTGGCGGCCGGTGAGGATGTCGCGCAGGCCCACGTCAGGCGGTGCCCTGCAGCTGAGACTCCAGGCGTTCCAGCGCGGCCAGCCGCTGCTCCAGCGGCGGGTGGTCGGCGAAGATGTTCATCAGCGACTGCTTGGTCCTGGCGGGGAGGATGAAGAAGGCGCTCATGCCCTCGGCCCGGCGCAGGTCCTGGCTGGGCACCCGCTCCATCGTGCCGCTGATCTTCAGCAGCGCCGAGGCCAGCGCGCTGGGGCGCCCGGTGAGCACGGCCGAGCCGCGGTCGGCCGCGAACTCGCGGTAGCGCGAGAGCGCGCGCAGCAGCAGGAACGAGATCGCGTACACCAGCACGGAGACGATCAGCACGAGCACGATGCCCTCCTCCTCGTCGCGGCTGCGCCCATAGCCGCCGCCGAAGCCCCCGCCGAAGAAGAACGAGAACTGGATGATCAGCGATGCCAGCGTGGCGAAGAAGCTCGCCAGCGTCATCACCATCACGTCGCGGTTGATCACGTGGGTCAGCTCGTGCGCCATCACGCCTTCGAGCTCGGCCGGCTCGAGCAGCTCAGGATCCCCCTGGTCGCGCAGACGGTCGTCGACTTCTTCGAGCGCCCCATCGCGAAGGCGTTCGGCATCGAGGTCTCCATCACGCACACGCGCGGCTTGGGCAGGTCGGCCTGCACGCACAGCCGCTCGATGATCCCGTGCAGCTCGGGCTCCTGCGCCGGCGAGACCTCCTTGACCCCCAGCGTGGCCATCGCGATCTTGTCGGAGGTGAACAGCTGCAGCACCAGCAGCACCAGCGCCACCACGACGATCGTCCCCGCGGCCGCGCCGGCGGCGAACAGCACGCCGATGAAGACCACGTAGACGAGTCCGAGCAGGAACATCGTCAACAGCATCCGGGCCTGCAGCCCGGTGTCCTTGCCGAAGCTCTGGTGCCTGTTGGCCATCGCTTCTGATTGTCGCAGAAGCGGCGGGCCGCCCGGGCCGTCTGATCGCCGCGGCGGTGCGTTTGCGGCCGGTAGAGTCAGTTGCTGCGATGAGCGTGGCGGCGGCGAAGCGATGAAGCCCGAAATAGAAGTCCTGGGCATCTCGATCAAGACCTTCGGCGTGATGTTCGCGCTCGGCTTCCTGGCGTGCGGCGCGCTCGTGGCGCGCCGGCTGCGCGAGCTCGGCAAGCCGGTCGACTGGGCCTATGAGATCGTCTTCGCGGCGCTCGTCGGCGGCGTGGTCGGCGCGCGGGCCTACTACGTGATCGAGAACTACGACCTCGTCAGGCACGACTTCACCAAGAGCCTCTTCTCGGGCTCGGGCCTGGTGTGGTACGGCGGGGCGATCGGCGGCGCGATCGGCGTGACGCTGTGGATGCGCTGGCGCCACATGCTCGAGCTGAGGACGTTCGACATGTGCGCCACGGCGCTCGCGCTCGGCTATGCGATCGGGCGCATCGGCTGTCAGGTCTCCGGCGACGGGGACTACGGGATCCGCTCGAGCCTGCCCTGGGCGATGGGCTACCCGCACGGGACGGTTCCCACGCCGCCGGGCGTGAGGGTGCAGCCGACGCCGATCTATGAGACGGTCAGCATGTGCCTGCTCGCCTACTTGCTGTGGCACCTGCGCGACCGCGTGCGCCCAGGGGTGATCTTCGCCCTGTACCTGCTGCTTAGCGGGCTGGAGCGCTTTCTGGTCGAGTTCATCCGCCGCAACAAAGAGGTGCTCGCCGGCCTGACCGCGCCCCAGCTCGAGAGCATCGCGCTGTGCGTGATCGGGGCGGTGTGGCTGGCCGCGATCGCGCGCCGCGGCGGCTTGGGCGCCGGCGCCGGCGATCGGCTGCCCCGCGCCGCCGACGGCCGGCTGACGCGCGCCAAGCGATAATCAGCGGCGATGGCTCACCGGAACGAGTCTCTCGGACGTCTTCCCCCTCGGCAGCCGCCTGAACGAGCGCGGCCGGCTCGAGGTGGGCGGCTGCGACACGATCGAGCTCGCCAGGGAGTTCGGGACGCCGGCCTACGTCGTCGCCGAGGACGACCTGCGCGCACGTGCCCGCGCCTTCATGCGAGGCCGGGCGCGACGCGGGCCATGACGACTTCCAGGTCGTGTTCGCCTCCAAGGCCTTCCCCTGCACGGCCGTCCTGCGGGTGTTCGCGCAGGAGGGGCTGTGGTGCGACGTCGCCTCGGGAGGCGAGCTTCACCTGGCGCTCGCGGCGGGCTTTCGGCCGGAGCGGATCGTGCTGCACGGCAACGCCAAGTCCGAGACCGAGCTCGGCATGGCCCTGGGGCTCGGAGTGGGGCTGATCGTGGTGGACAACTTCGACGAGATCGACCGGCTCGAGGGGCTGCTCGCCGAGCGCCGCGGCGTCGCTGCAGCGGGTGCTCGTGCGCGTGACCCCGGACGTGCGGGGAGAGACGCACGAGAAGATCTCCACCGGCCAGGCCGACTCGAAGTTCGGCTTCTCGATGGCGCAGGCGCAGGAGGCGATCGCGCGCGTGCAGGCGATCGAGGGGCTGGCGTTCAAGGGGCTGCACGCGCACATCGGCTCCCAGCTGCTCGGGCTGGAGCCGTTTCGCCGCGAGGTGGCGGAGCTGGCGAAGCCTCGGCGACTTCCCGGTGTGGGACCTCGGCGGCGGGCTCGGGGTGCGCTACACCGAGGATCAGCCCGCGCCGCCCTCGATCGAGGAGTACGTCTGCGGCGCTCGTCAGGGCGGCGCACGCCCACGGCATCGGCGCCGAGCGGCGCCTGCTGATCGAGCCGGGCAGGGCGCTGAGCGCGAACGCGGGCGTGACGCTGTACACCGTGGAGAGCGTCAAGGACAACGTCTCGCGCTGGGTGGCGGTCGACGGCGGGATGTCGGACAACCTGCGGCCGATGCTCTACGGGGCCGTCTATGAAGCGCACGTCGCCGATCGCTTCGGCGGGCGGACGAGGTGCGTGCTGGCGGGCAAGCACTGCGAGTCCGGCGACGTGATCGTGCGCGAGGCGCTGCTCGAAGACCCCAGGCCGGGCGACGTGATCGTGACGCCGGCGACGGGCGCGTACGGCTACGCGATGGCCAACAACTACAACGGCGTTCCCAGGCCGCCGGTGATCTTCTGCTCGGACGGCGACGCGCGCGTGGTGGTCAGGCGCGAGAGCTTCGACGATCTGCTCGCACGCGATGTCACCTGAGCGGAGCGCGCCCGGAGTCGGCTGAGGCCGCGGAGCGCGCCGATTTCAAGGTCGGCCTGCTGGGGCACGGCACGGTCGGCTCGGCGTTCGTCGCGCTGCTGGAGGAACGGGCCGGATGAGATCGCGCGCTTCAACGGCCGGCGCCCGGTCATCTGCGGGGTGCTGACGCGATCGCGCGGGAGCTTCGAGGAGATCCTCGCCGAGCGCCGACCTGCTCGTCGAGCTGATGGGCGGGATCGAGCCCGCGCGCGAGTACCTGCTGAGCGCGATGCGCGCGGGCAAGGACATGGTCACGCGCCAACAAGCAGCTGCTCTCCCAGCACGGCGAGGAGCTCTTCGAGACGGCCCGCGAGCACGGCGTGAGGCTGCGCTTCGAGGCGGCCGTGGCCGGCGCCGTGCCGGTCGTGCGCGTGCTCGAGGAGTCGCTGTCGGCCACGCCCATCGAGCGCATCCACGGGATCGTCAACGGCACGACCAACTTCATCCTCACCGAGATGACCCGCGGCTCGCTCCTACGCCGAGGCGCTCGCCGAGGCCCAGCGCCGGGGCTACGCCGAGGCCGATCCGAGCGACGACGTCAGCGGCCGCGATGCCGCCGCGAAGATGGCGATCCTCGCGCGCCTGGCGTTCGGCACGCCCGTGCACCTCGACGAGGTGCGCTACGAGGGGATCGAGCACCTGCACGGCGACGACCTGCAGTATGCGCGCGAGCTGGGCCTGGGCCTCAAGCTGGTCGGCACCGCCGAGCGCCGCGAGGGAGGCCTGTCGGTGCACGTGCATCCCACGTTCCTGTACTCCGGGCATCCGCTGGCGTCGGTGTCGGGACCGTTCAACGCGGTGACCGTCGAGTCCGAGGCGATCACCGAGATCACGATGTCCGGACCGGGCGCCGGCGGACTGCAGACCGCGAGCGCGGTGCTCGGCGACGTCGTGAGCGTGATGACCGGCGGCGCGCGGCCGCCGGCGCCACCGCTGGCGCTGCCGCTGATCGAGGACGTCGAGAGCGCCTTCTACCTGCACCTGGACGTCGTCGACCGCCCCGGCGTGCTCGCGGCGCTGATGCAGGCGCTCGGAGAGCACGGCGTGTCGATCAAGTCGGTCGTCCAGCAGGGCATGGGGCAGAATGCGCGGCTCGTGATGGTCACTCACGCGGTGCTCGAGTCGAGCCTGCGTGCGGCGGTCGAGAGGATCGGCGAGCTCGACTTCATACGCTCCGCTCCCCGCACCATCAGGGTGATCGAAGAGGAGTTCACATGAGTCCCGCAAGCACAGGAGAACGGCGGATGAGCGACTGTCACGTGCCGCTGATCGAGCGCTACCGCGAGCGGCTGCCGTTCGCCGCGCGAGGACCCGGTCGTCAGCCTGCGGGAGGGCTCGACGCCGCTGATGGCGGCGCCCGTGCTCTCGGCAGATGGTCGGAGCGACGGTGCGCCTGAAGCTCGAGGGCGCGAACCCGACGGGCTCCTTCAAGGACCGGGGCATGACCTGCGCGGTCTCTGCCGCCGTGCGCGAAGGCGCCAAGGCGGTGATCTGCGCGTCGACCGGCAACACGGCGGCGAGCGCGGCGGCCTATGCGGCGCGCGCCGGCATCACCTGCGCGGTGATCGTGCCCGAGGGCAAGATCGCACAGGGCAAGATGGCGCAGACGCTGATGCACGGCGCGCGCGTGATCGCGCTGGCCGGCAACTTCGACCAGGCGCTCACGCTGGTCCGCGAGCTGACCGCCACGCACCCGATCGTGCTCGTCAACTCGGTCAACGAGTTCCGCATCGAAGGCCAGAAGACGGCGGCCTTCGAGGTGCACGAGGACCTCGAAGGGGAGCTGGAGGCGCTGTGCATCCCGGTCGGCAACGCCGGCAACATCACCGCCTACTGGCGCGGCTTCAGCGAGGTCGGCGCGTCGCCGAGGATGTACGGCTTCCAGGCCGAGGGCGCGGCGCCGCTGGTGCTCGGCCACGCGGTGGAGCACCCTGAAACGGTCGCCAGCGCGATCCGCATCGGCAACCCCGTGCGCTGGGAGGAGGCGATGGCGGCGGCGACCGCCTCGCGGGGCGCGATCCGCGCGGTCAGCGACTCGGAGATCCTCGCCGCCTACAGGCTGCTGGCATCCCGGGAAGGGATGTTCTGCGAGCCGGCCTCGGCGGCCTCGGTCGCGGGCCTGCTCAAGTACGGCGCCGACGGCGCCAGGGCAGATCGTGTGCGTGCTCACCGGGCGGGGCCTGAAGGACCCCGAGACCGCGATCGCCAACAACGACGGCAAAGTGATCCGCTGCGTCCCCGAGACCGAGGCCATCGAGGAAGCGGTGCTGGGTGATCCGTAGGCGCGTCGTGCGCGTGCCGGCCTCATCGGCGAACCTGGGACCGGGGTTCGACTGCATGGCGGCCGCGCTGGCCCTGCATCTGGAGCTCGAGGTGCTGGAGACGGGACGCGTTCGCCGTGGAGTCCGAGCTGCCCGTGGCCAAGGGGCGCGAAAACCTCTGCGTCAGGGCGTTCGAGCGGCTGCACCGAGCCGACGGCTTCACCTTCAGGATCCGCTCGCAGATCCCCCTCGCGGGCGGCCTGGGATCGAGCGCCGCGGCGATCGTCGCCGGCCTGATGGCGGCCGACCACCTGTTCGAGCTGGACGCCGACCTGCTCGAGCAGGCCAGCGCGCTCGAGGGCCACCCCGACAACGTCGCGGCCGCGCTGCTCGGCGGGTTCGTGGTCTGCGCCGACGGGCGGGCCAGCCGCTTCGACCCTCCCACCGGATTGGAGGCGCTGGCCGTGGTGCCCGAGTCCGCCGGTGCGCACGAAGGCCGCGCGCGCGCTGCTGCCCGCGGAGGTCCCGCTCGCCGACGCCGTGTTCAACGTCGCGCACGGCGCGCTGTTGATGCTCGGCCTCGCTCAAAGGCGACTGGGACCTGCTCGCGCGGGGCCTTCAGGACCGTCTGCACGAACAGCGCCGCGCGCAGCTGTTCCCGCGCTCGTTCGAGCTCGCCTCGCGCACGCGCGAGCTGGGCGCGCTCGGCGCGACCATCTCCGGCGCGGGTCCGACCGTGCTGGTGTGGTGCTTCTACGAGCAGACCGGGGCCGTCGCGGAGGCGCTGCGCGAGGAGGTGGAGGGCTGGGCGAGGTTGCTGAGGGTCCCGTTCGAGTCCCAGGGCGCCTACGTGGGAGAGCTCTGAGCGCGGGGAGCCGCCTCCCGAGCGTGCTATCGAGCGCGGCGGCGTCCTACAGGCGCGCGAGCTGCCTGCGCGCCTCTTCGAAGTCCCCCAGCCGCGCCAGCACCTCGCGCGCCAGGGCCAGGTAGTCGGCGCCCAGGTCGGGGCGGTGGTCGAGGATCGAGGTGGCGCGCTCGGCCGATTCGGCATAGGCGATCGAGGCGCGTATGACGGTCTCGAACAGCTGCTCGCCGAAGCGCTCCTTCAGCGAGGCCAGCGCCTCGCGCGAGTGGACCGTGCGCATGTCGGCCAGGTTGAGCAGCACGCCGAGCAGCGCCAGCTCCGGATTGAGGCTGTCGCGCGCGAGTTCGACGACCTCCATCGCCTGCTCGACTCCCTGCAGCGCGAAGTACTGGGCCTCGGCGGTGATGAGCGCGAAGTCCGCGGCGACGAGCGCGTTGACGGTCAGCAGGCCGAGCGAGGGCGGGCAGTCGATCAGGATCACCTCGTAGTCGTCGGGCAGCTTCGCGAGCGCGCGCTTGAGCGTCAGCTCGCGGCCCATCTTGCCGCCCAGCATCAGCTCGGCCTCGGCGAGGGTCAGGTTGGCGGGGATGGTGTCCTCGTGGATCGCCGCGGCGGCGCGGGAGCGCCCGGAGAGCACCTCGGCGATCGTCGGCTGCACGTCGGGGGGCAGGTCGAAGTAGTCGGACAGGTTGCCCTGCGGGTCGAGGTCGACCGCCAGCGTGCGCACGCCGCTGCGGCGCAGCGCGTCGGTGAGGGTGCGGACGGCGGTTGTCTTGCCGGTGCCCCCCTTCTGGGAGAGCACCGCGATGGTGTATGGCCATACGCGCCGGATACTACGCGCAGCGCGCGCTCGGCGTGCGGCTCAGCCGGCGCCCGGGCAGCGAGCGTCTGTTCGGTCGTCTCGGAGGTCCCGGCCGCCGCTCCGGGTGCCGGCGCCAGGTCCAGGAAGCTCAGGCGGTAGCGCCCGACGACGATCTCGTCGCCGTCGCTCAGGACCCTGCCCTCCACCCGCGCGCCGTTGACGAACACGCCGTTGAGGCTGCGGTCGTCGAGCACGCGCACGCCGTCGGGCTGGCGCACGATGAGGGCGTGGCGGCGCGAGACGGTGGGGTCGTCGAAGCGCACATCGGCGGCGAGGCTGCGCCCGATGCGCGTCCACTCGCGCGTCAGCGCCACGGTCCGCAGCTCGCCGGCCTCTTCGTAGCAGAGGTACTGGCCGGGCTGCTCGATGCGCTCGCGCGCGCTGGCGATCTGCGCGTCATGGTCGGGGGGAACGGGTTCGGCGAGCGTCTACGCGCTCGGTGGCCGCGTCCGGAGCCTGCCGGCGCTCGGTGCTGAACAGCGACGCGCGCACGAAGTCCTTGCCCGAGCAGCTGGGGCAGTCGGTGAGCGCGTCCGAGCCCGAGAGCGTCAGCACGTAGCCGCAGCGCCGGCAGCGAAACGAGCCGGCGCCGACGAAGCTGCCAGAAGTAAGTGACTCCATAGCACGCCCCTCCCTTTCCACTTGGTCAAACACGGGGGCTTGCGCCATCAAGGGCGCTAGTGGCGATCATAACAAGCTTGGACGCATGCGGGCCGGCGGGGGAAGGAGGCGCCGGGCCGGTGGCGAAAAGAGAGCTCA
The DNA here is from genome assembly GCA_963767655.1 of uncultured Solirubrobacteraceae bacterium. Taxonomy (GTDB): domain Bacteria; phylum Actinomycetota; class Thermoleophilia; order Solirubrobacterales; family Solirubrobacteraceae; genus Palsa-744. The sequence continues at coordinate 256,058 of CAVYET010000004.1, forward strand.
ACATGGCTGCGCATACCTCCCACGTCGAGCAGCTCGAGCGCCTGCTGTTGCGCCAGGGCGTGGGCGCCCTGGAGGAGGACCGCAACCGCTGCAGCCGCTGCGGGCGCTCGCCGCTGATCGGCGAGAGCGTCCACGTGTACGAGGGCCGCGTGCGGGGAATCCTGTGCGAGCTGTGCCGGGCGCTGCGCTCCGAGCCGCCGGTCTCGAGCAACGTCGTGCGCCACTTCGAGCACGGCCACGCCGTGCGCATCATCGCGCGCGCCGCCTAGCGCCGGGCTCGCCGCGGCTGCGTCCGTGCGGCGGGGTCTTCGCGGCAGGCGGGCACTAGACTGGCGCTCGCCGTGGACCCCGTGACCGCGTCGATCGTCGTATCCGCTCCGCGCGAGCAGGTGTTCGACTATCTGCAGGACATCGCCAATCACCCGGAGTTCACCGACCACTACCTGGTCGACTGGCATCTGACGCGGATCGACTCGGTCGGACGCGGCGCCGGGGCGCGCTTTCGCGTCAAGGCGCCGGCGAGCCGCTTCAGCTGGGCCGACGTGGTGTTCGCCGAGGTCGAGCGCCCGCACCGGATCGTGGAGCTCGGGCCGCACCGGCAAGAACAACCGCATTCGCACGCTCGGCGTGTACGAGCTCGTCGGAGGCGCCGCCGGCGGAACGCGCGTGAGCTTCACGCTCGAGACCTTCCCGGCGAAGCTCTCGGACCGGCTGATGGAGGGGCTCGGCGCACGCCGCTGGACAAGACGCCAGAACGGGCGGGCGATGCGCCGCCTGCGCACGATCCTCGAGCGCGGCGAGGGCCGCGGGCGGCGGGTCAGCGTCGCCGGCGGATGAGCGGCGAGGGGGGCGGATGAGCAGCGAGGCAGGTAGACTGCCGCCTCGCATGTCAAGCCGTCTGCGCAAGCTCCCGCTCGCCGGGCTGATCCTGCTCGCGCTCGTGGCCCTCGGCGCATGCGGGGAATCCCGCTCGCGGGTGACGAAGGGAACATACGCCGGAGAGTCGGGCGCCAACGCCCCCTATCTGGACGTCGGGCCGCTGATCTACCAGGTCCAGCTCTCGCGCCAGCTGAACCCGTACAGCGTGGAGGACTCCGCCTACCTGCAGGGGCTGACCCCTGCCCAGCGCGTGCTGAGGCCGGGGCAGGAGTGGTTCGCGGTCTTCATCCAGGTCTTCAACGACACCGCGCGCGTGCAGCTGGCCGCCCCGAGCCCGCTGATCAGCGACACGCAGAACAACGTCTACACGCCGGTGGTGCCCGATCAGACGCAACCCCTTCGCCTTCCGCGGCGGCCTGATCGCCGGCGACAGCCGGGTGCCGCTGCCCGACTCGGTGGCCGCGAACGGCTCCACCCAGGGGGCGCTGCTGCTCTACAAGATCGCAGATCGTCTCGCTTGACAACAGGCCGCTCGAGATCAGGTTCGTCGACCCGTTCAATCGCCTGCAGTCCGCCTCGGCCGAGCTCGACGTGTGAGGATGCGCTCCTCAGCGGGCTGACTGCAGGCCCGCTTCCAGCACCTGGCGGGCGACGGGCGCCGCGGTGGCCCCGCCGGCGCCGTCTTTGACGAGCAGCACGGCGACGGCGATGCGCGGGTGAAGCGCCGGCGCGAACGCCGCGAACCAGGCGTCGGTGTTGCTCGCTTCGCTGGCCGAGCCCTCGCAGCCGGACCCGGCCGCTTCTCGCTTCGCCTTCTCCCGAGGAGCCTTCGCCGGAGGCGCATGTGCGTCTTCAGTTCGGCGGTGCCCGTCTTGCCGGCGACCACGACCCCGGGGATCGCCGCGGCGGTGCCCGTGCCGTCGCGAACGACGCCGATCATCAGGTGGCGCACGGTGCGCGCCACCGCGGGGCTCATCGCCTTCGCGCCGGCGGCGGCGCGGGCGCCGGGCAGGAAGGTCGGGCTGGGCCGGCGCCCGCCGTCGGCGATGGTCGCGGCGACGGTCGCCATCTGAAGCGCGCTGGCGAGCACCTGCCCCTGGCCGATGGCCGTGGAGCCGACGTCCAGTTCACCCTGGATCTGCGCGGCCGCGCGGCAGCGTGCTCTCGGCGGCGCCGGTGATCGGCGGCTGGTGGTTGAAGCCGAAGCGTTCGGCCGTGGCCACCAGGCGCTGGGCGCCGAGCTTGACCCCGAGCGGTGCGAACACGGAGTTGCAGGACACGGCGAAGGCCAGTTCGAGCGTGCCGCCGCAGTCCTCGCCGTTGGCGTTGTTGAGCCGCACCCCGTCGAGCGTCGCGTAGGTCGCATAGGGAAAGACGCGTGTGCGGAGAGGCCACGTGCGACTGCAGCACGCCGGTGAGGGTGACCATCTTGAACGTCGATCCGGGCGGCTGCAGGCTGTCGAGCCCGATGCCGGCCACGGCGAGGATCTGTCCCGTGGAGGGCTGCGATCGCGACGATCCCGCCGAACTGGCCGCCGAGCGCCGCCACCGCCGCACGCTGCAGCGCCGGGGAGACCGTGCTGCGGACGGCCGGCGCGGGATGGGGCGCGGCGTATGCGAGCACGCGCTCGGACTGTCCGGGCCGCGTGCCCCGTGCGAGCAGCACGCCTCCGGGGGTTCCGCGCAGGCGCCCGTCGAGCGCCAGCTCGAGGCCGCTGACCCCGACGACGGCGCTGCCCGGCACTCCTTCGGCTTCGAGCTGCTCGCGGCGCGAGGAGGGAATCGGCCCGACCGAGCCGAGCACGGCGCTCGCCTCTTCCCCCAGCGGGGAGCTGCGCTGCAGGGCGGCCGGCTGAGCGGCGCCCGCGCGTTCGGAGGATCCGCTGAAGACGTCTTCGGAGGAGGCCCCTTCGGGGCTTTCGGCCAGCACGCTGCCGTCGCGCGCCAGCAGCGTCGCGCGGCGGGGCAGGGCGGTGCGACGGCCGAGCAGCTCACCGGCCATCAGCCCGGGGAAGGCGAGCGAGCGCGACCAGGCCACGCGTGCGCCCTGCGCCGGCTGAAGCGATCTTCAGCTCGAAGTCGAGCGACAGCGTGCCGAACAGGCGGGTGCGCACGCGAACGGGCACCGCGACGAGGCCGGCCGGCTCCGCGCGCGGGGAGCCCGCCACCCGCAGCGCCCGTGGCGGTCGCCGTCCTCAGGTCTCTCTGGTAGGCGTCGACGAACTCGCTGAGCGAGGTGTGCCGCCGCGAGGAGGTAGTTATGTCGGAGTACATGGCGGCGTATTCGCCCCTGCTCCAGGCCTTCACGAAGCGCGACGCGAGCTGCAGCGAGGAGGAGTCGCCATGGCCCGCGCCGACGATCGCGCCGATCGCGAACGCGACCGCCGCCAGCGCGGCGACGGGGAGCGCCCGGCGCCGGCGAGCTGCCTGTTTCTCGGTCGGAGAGCGGTAGAACATGACGGGTGACTGAGCTCGACTGGATCATTGTCGCGTTCGCGACCGTCGTAGCGTGTTTCGGCTTCTGGCAGGGCTTCATCGTGGGGGTGCTGTCCTTCGCCGGGTTCGCGCTCGGCGCGTTCCTCGGCACCCGTCTCGGTCCGCTGCTGCTCTCGCAGGGGTCGGCCTCGCCCTACGCTCCCGCGTTCGGGCTGCTCGGCGCGCTGCTCGGCGGCGCGATCCTGGCCAGCGGGTTCGAGGGGGTCGGCTTCAAGCTGCGCCGAACGCTGGTGCTGCCCGGGCATGGGGATGCTCGACGGCGTGCTCGGCGCGGTGCTCGGCGCCACGATCGCCCTGGGGGTGGTGTGGATCCTCGCCGCCGTGGTCGCCCAGACCCCCGGCCAGAACCAGCTGCGCGCCAACATCCAGCGCTCGGCGATCCTGCGCGAGCTGAACGTCCTGCTGCCGCCGTCGGGCCCGATCCTCAACGCGCTCGCGCGACTGGACCCGCTGCCCGCGATCACGGGCCCCTCGCCCGACGTCGCCCCGCCGACGTCCGCGCTCGCGCGCACGCCCGGGCGTGAGGGCCGCCTCGCGCAGCGTCGTGCGGGTGCTGGGGACCGCCTGCGGACTGGCGATCGAGGGCTCGGGCTGGGTGGCCGAGCCCGACGTGGTCGTGACCAACGCGCACGTCGTCGCCGGCGAGCAGGACACGACCGTCGAGGTGGGCGGGCACTCCCCCGGCCTGCTCGCGCGCCCGATCGCCTTCGATCCCACCGACGACGTCGCCGTGCTCTACGTCGAAGGCCTCGGCCTGCCGGCGCTGAGGCTCGCGAACAGCCCCGCCGAGGGCCTCGGGGGGGCGATCCTGGGCTACCCGGAGAACGGGTCGCTCGACGCGCAGCCGGGGCGCATCGGGCGCACGCAGGCGGTGCTCACCCAGAACGCCTACGGCCAGGGGCCGGTCTCGCGCCTGCTCACCCCGCTGCGCGGGCTGGTGCGCCCGGGCAACTCCGGCGGCCCGCTGGTGGACGGCGACGGGCGCGTGTTGACGACCGTGTTCGCGAGCATCGTCGGGCGCTCCTCGCGGGGCGGATACGGCGTGGCCAACGCGACGGTCGCGACCGTCCTCTCGGAAGCGAACGCCAATGCGCACGACGGCGCGCAGGCGGGCACGGGGCAGTGCACCTCGGGATGAGCCCCGGCGGCGCGGCGCGGGGGCCGGGCGGGCACCCGCTACGCTGACCGCCATGTCCAAGACGCTGGTGATAGCCGAGAAGCCCTCGGTGGGGCAGGATCTCGCGCGCGTGCTGGAGGGGCCGTTCAAGAAGCAGGAGGGCTTCCTCGAGGGGCCTGAGCACGTGATCACGTGGGCGGTGGGCCACCTGGTGGCAGCTCGCCGAGCCGGACGCGTACGACCCCAAGTACAAGAGCTGGCGGATGCCCGACCTGCCGATCGTGCCCGAGCACTTCAAGCTCGTGGTGCGCGACGAGCGCTCGCGCAAGCAGATGGCGGTGGTGAGCAAGCAGCTCGCCCGCGAGGATGTCGGGGAGGTCGTGAACGCCTGCGACGCCGGCCGCGAGGGGGAGCTGATCTTCGCCTACCTGTACGAGAAGGCCAAAGCCAAGAAGCCGGTCAGGCGGCTGTGGCTGAACTCGATGACGAGCGCGGCGATGAAGCAGGCGTTCGGCTCGCTGCGCCCGGCCGAGGAGTTCGCGCGCCTGGAGCAGGCCGCGAGATCGCGCTCGGAGGCCGACTGGATAGTCGGCATGAACGCCACGCGCGCCGCGACGATCCGCCTGCGCAGCTCCTTCGACGGGGCGGTGTCGCTCGGGCGCGTGCAGACGCCCACGCTCGCGATCGTCGCTCGCCGCGAGGAGGAGATCAGGGCGTTCCAGCCCGAGCCCTACTGGCTCGTGGACGCGACCTTCGAGGCCGCGCCCGAGCAGGGCGCGGTCGGGCGGCGAGCGGATCTACAGCGGGCGCTTCCATGGCGGCGCCGGCAGCGCCGGAAAGGGCCGCGGCCCGCGGATCGCCACCGAGCTCCAGGCGGCCGCGATCGTGGCGGCGTGCCGGGGGCGCACCGGCACGATCTCAAAGCTCGAGAAGAAGGAGCAGCGCGAGCGCGCGCCGATGCTGTATGACCTGACGACGCTGCAGCGGGAGGCGAACAACCGCTACGGGTTCTCCGCCAAGCGGACGCTCGCGGCCGCCCAGCGGCTCTATGAGGAGCACAAGGCGCTCACCTACCCGCGCACCAACTCGCGCTACCTGACGAGCGACATGGTCGAGGAGATCAAGCCGATCGCCGAGCTCGTGGGGATGCACGAGGAGTACCGCAAGGGCGCCGAGTACGTGACGGGCCTCGACCTGCTGCCGCTGGCGCGCGTCGTCAACGACGAGAAGGTCACCGACCACCACGCGATCATCCCCACGCGCTCCGAGCACCGCCTGGAGAAGATGGGCTCGGACGACCGGCGGATATACGACATGGCGGCGCGGCGCTTTCTGGCCGTCTTCCACCCCGAGGCGGTGTTCGAGAACACGCGCGTGGAGACGACGGTGGCCCCCGGCGCGGAGGCGACGACGGCCCCCGGCGCGGAGGCGACGACGGCCCCCGGCGCGGAGGGCGCGGAGGAGCCGAGCGGCCCCTACGTGTTCCGCACGCGCGGCAAGCTCCTGCTCGTGCCCGGCTGGCGCGGGGTCTACGACGAGGTCGCCGCCGACTCGCGGCCGGCCGGCGAGGAGGACGAGGGCGCCGATCAGCAGCTGCCGCGGCTGGCCGAGGGTGAGCAGGTGAGCACGCTCGAGATCGAGAGCGAGCGCAAGGAAACCAAGCCCCCGCGGCGCTACAGCGACGCGTCGCTGCTGGGGGCGATGGAGACGGCGGGCAAGCTGGTCGACGACGACGAGCTGCGCGAGGCGATGAAGGACTCGGGCATCGGCACCCCCGCCACGCGCGCGGCGATCATCGAGCGGCTGATCCAGGTGGGCTATGTCGAGCGCGACGGGCGGGCGCTGGTGGCCAGCGAGAAGGGCCTGAACGTCATCAGGCTGCTCAACCGGCACGCGCTCACGTCCCCGGAACTGACGGGCAACTGGGAGCACCGGCTGGGGAGGATCGAGCGGGGGGAGGATTCGCGCAAGGACTTCATGCACGACATCGCCGAGTTCGCGCTCCAGACCGTGAAGGAGCTCGACGAGACGCTCAAGGACGTGCGCATTCCGCGCGCGAGGCTGGGACCGTGTCCGGTGTGCGGGCACGAGATCGTGGAGAACCGCAAGGGCTACTCCTGCTGGGCGCGCGATGATCCGGGCTGCGGCTTCGTGATCTGGAAGGCCAAGGCCGGCAAGCAGCTGCCGCTGGCGGTGGCGCGCGAACTGATCAGGACGGGCTACACGGCCGCGGCGGTGACCGGCTTTCGCGGCCGCAGCGGTCGCAGCTTCCGTGCCCGCCTGGCGATGGGCCAGACCGAGGACGGCAAATGGCGGGTGGAGTTCAACGAGGAGTGGGCCAAGGAGGGCGCCAAGCCGCCGGACGCCGAAGCGCAGGACGCCCGCGAGACCGTGCAGGCCCGCAGCGCCGCCTAGAGGACCGCGCCGCCCGCGGCGCGAGCGCGTCGGGCGCTTGCGCAAGGATGGCGAGCCGTGCCGATCACGCTGATCACCGGACCCGCGAACTCGGGCAAGGCGCAGCTCGTGATGAGCGCCGTGCGCGGGCACCTGGCCCGCGGCGAGGAACCGCTGCTGATCGTGCCCACGGCGCCGGACTGCGATCACTACCGCCGCGAGCTGGCCGGCGAGGGAGCGCTGATGGGGGTAGCGAGTCGAGCCCTTCGAGGGGCTGTTGGAGGAGGCGGTCCGTCGTTCGGAAGTGGGCGAGGCGCCGCTGGGCGGCGTCGCCCGCGAGCGCCTGCTGGGCGCGATCATCGAGCGCCGCGGCATACCGGCCGCGCGGGGATACGTGCGTGCGCTGGGGGCCTTCATCGCCGAGCTGCGGGTGAGCAGGGTCACTCCCGGCGCGGCTGGGCGGCGCGCTGGCGGCGCTGGCGGCCCTCGACGGGCGGGAATCCCCCCGCGATGAGCTGGCCGAGCTGTTCGCCGAGTACGAGCGGCTGCTCGAGCGGATGGGCCGCTGCGACGAGCAGCAGCGCGCGCTGCGCGCGCTGGATGCGCTGCGGCGCAGGCCGGCACGCTGGCGCGGGACGCCGGTGCTGTTCTACGGCTTCGACGACCTGACGCGGCTGCAGCTCGACGCGATCGAGACGCTCGGCACGGTGGTCGACGCGAAGGTGACGGTGTCGCTCGCCTTCCAGGCGGGGCGCACGGCGTTCGCCGGGCGCGCGGGCAGCTACCAGGCGCTCGCGCCGCTGGCCGCCAGGGAGACCGTCCTGGAGGCGCGCGGGGACTACTACGCGCCGCGGGCACGCGGGGCGCTGGCCCATCTCGAGCGCTCGCTGTTCGAGCCCGGCGCGCGGCGGGCCGAGCACGGCGGCGCGGTGCGACTGCTGGAGGGCGGCGATGAGCGGGGCGAGCTCGAGCTCCTCGCCGAGGAGATCCGCGCGCTGCTGCGCGCCGGGACGCCGGCCGGGGAGATCGCGGTCGTGCACCGCGGGCCGGTCTCCGCCGAGCTGCTGGAAGAGGTCTTCGGGGGGGCCTCGATCCCGTACGCGCTGCAGCGGCGCAGGCGCTTCGCCGACGCCGCGGTCGGCAAGGCGCTGATCGGGCTGCTGCGCTGCGCTGCGGACGCCGACGGCGTGGTGCACGGCGAAGCGGGCGACCTGCTGGCCTGGCTGCGCGCGCCCGGCCTGCTCGAGCGCCCCGAGCTGGCCGATCGGTTGGAGGCTCGCGCGCGGCGCTCGGGCGCCGCCGGCGCCGCAGCGGCGCGGGCGCTGTGGGAGCAGGCGAACTGGCCGCTGGAGAGGATCGATCGCCTCAGCCTCGGGCGGGCGAGCGCTGATCGATCGGGCCGCGAGCGAGCTCGAATGGCTGTTCGGCGCGCCCAGGCGCGGGCGGGCGAGCGTCCTGCGCGGCGGCGAGCTGGACGAGGCCCGTGCGCTGGAGGCCGGGCGGCGCACGCTGGGCGAGCTGCGCGATCTCGCCCGCCTGGATGCGGAGCTCGCGCCGGGCGGCCCGGCGGAGCTCGCGAGGCTGCTGGAGGGGGTCGAGTTCGTGAGCGGCGAGCGCGCCTCGCCGGCGACGGTGGCGGTGGTCGATCCGCTCGCCGTGCGCGCCCGGCGCGTGCGGGCGCTGTTCGTGTGCGGGCTGCAGGACGGCGTGTTCCCGGCCCCCGCGCGCGCGCAGCCGGTCCTGGCCGAGGAGGAGAGGCGGCGCCTGGCGGCGCTCTCGGGCCTGACCGAGCTGCGCGCGGGCGCCTACGAGGATTCGCTGGCCGCGGAGCGCTATCTGCTGTACGCGGCGGTGTCCCGTCCCGAGGAGCTGCTGGTGCTCAGCTGGCATGCGGCCGGCGAGGACGGCGTGCCGCGCGCGAGATCCCCGTTCGTGGACGATATCTGCGACCTCTTCGACGAGCGCCTGCGCGTGCGGCGCGGCGGGGCGCTCGGCGGCGGCCGGGGGGCGCGCGCGGGCGCGGTCGAGGAGGGGCTCGCGCCGCTGCGCGATCCGGGCCTGCTGCACGATCGCTCCCAGGCCGGCGCGGGCGCGCACGCGACACCTGTGGTCGGCCTCCTCGCTGGAGCTGTGGATCAGATGCCCGGTGCGGTGGTTCGTCGAGCGGGTCCTGCGCGCCAGGGACCTCGACCCCGACCCCGAGCCGTTCGCGCGCGGCGGGCTCGCTCACGCGGCGCTGAGGGACACCTTCGAAGGCCTGCGGGCGCGCACGGGATCGGCCCGGCTGACCCCGGCGCGGCTGGCGCTCGCCCGCGAGCTGCTCGTTCAGGCGCTGGGCGAGAACGAGCCCGACTACCCGCTGTCGGTGGCGCCCGAGCGCCGCCAGGTGGCGCGCCGGCGCCTGCAGTGGGACCTCGATCGCTACCTGCAGCACGCGGCGAGCGCCGAGGCCCATCCGCTCGAGCCGAGCCACTTCGAGCTCGAGTTCGGGTTCGCGAGCGATGGCGAGTCCGACGACGCTGCGGGCCTGCCCCCATTGGACCTCGGCGGCGGCGTGATGCTGCGCGGGCGCATCGACCGCGTCGACGTCGGCGACTCGGGGGAGGCGGTCGTGTACGACTACAAGGGCGCGAACGTGCTCGGCGCGGCGAAGTGGCTGCCCGAGGGCAACGTGCAGCTGGCGCTGTACATGCGCGCGGTGGGCGCCCTGCTTCACCTGCCTGTCGCCGGAGGCTTCTACCAGCCGCTGACGGGCTCGGACCTGCGTGCCCGCGGCGTGCTCGACGGCGAGCGCGGGGTGCAGATCGAGTGCGTGGGCGGCGACCGCCAATCGCCGGCGCAGATGGCGGCGCTGCTTCAGCAGGTCGTGGCGCTGGCGCGCGAGGCCGCGGCGCAGGCTGGCCGCGGGGAGCTGCAGGCGCGACCGCAGACGTGCGCGTTCAAGGGCGGGTGCTCGTATCCGACGATCTGCCGATCGCAATGCTGAGCCCCAGCCTGACCGCCGAGCAGGAGCAGGCCGTCGCGCGGCGGCGCGAGCCGCTGCTGCTGTCCGCGGGCGCGGGCAGCGGGAAGACCTCCGTGCTGGTGGAGCGGTTCGTGCGAGCCGTGCGCGAGGACGGTGTGAGCCCCGGGAGGATCCTCGCGATCACCTTCACCGAGCGGGCCGCCTATGAGCTTCGCGAGCGCGTGCGCGAGCGCCTGCACGAGCTGGGCGAGCGCGTGGCGATGTTCGCGTCCTCGGCGCAGGACACCGAGGCGGCGTTCGTGGGCACCTTCCATTCCTTCTGCGCGCGCCTGCTGCGCACGCATCCGCTGATGGTGGGACTTGACCCGGAGTTCCGGGTCCTCGACGAAGGGCTCTCCGGGCGCCTGCGCGCGAAGGCCTTCAAGGCCGCGCTGGTGGAGTTCGTCGATGCGCAGCCGGGCGAGGGGGTCGACCTGCTCGCCGCCTACGGAGCCGATCGCGTGCAGGCGATGCTCACGGGCGCCTACGCCGAGCTGCGCAGCACCGGGCAGCGGGCCCCGACGCTGCCCGTGCCGAGGCTCGCCTCGCCGGGCGGTGAGCGCGACGGGGAGGGGGCGCGGGCCTGCGCGCTGCTCGCGGCGCTGCTCGAGCGGTTCGCGGGCGCCTATGAGCGACTCAAGGGCGAGCGCGGCGCCGTCGACTTCGACGACCTCGAGCTGCTCGCGCGCGAGCTTCTGAGCGAGCGCGAGAGCGTGCGCAGGGCGTGGTCGGAGCGCTTTGAGCTGTTGATGGTCGACGAGTTCCAGGACACCAACCCGCGGCAGCTCGCGATCCTGACGGCGCTCGAGCGGGGGAACCTGTTCACGGTGGGAGACGAACGCCAGGCGATATACGGCTTCAGGCACGCCGACGTGCGCCTGTTTCGCGCCCGCCGCGCGGAGCTCGCCGAGCGGGGCGCGAGCCTCGAGCTGGCCTGCAACTTCCGCAGCCGCAGGCCGCTGCTGGAGGTGGTCAACGCCGTGTTCGCCGAGCGCTTCGGGTCCGACCACACACCGCTCGTGCCCGCGCGCGAGGAGGACGGCGAGGAGGACGGCGAGGAGGGCGAGCCGCTGGTCGAGCTGCTGCTGACCGACGCCCGCGGCTGGCCCGAGGACGGGGTCCCGGCCGCCGCGCTCGCGAGCGAGCGGCTCCCGCCAACGGCCCGCTGGCGAGCGGCCGAGGCGCGGCTGCTGGCCCAGCGCGTGGCCGAGCTCGTCCGCGGCGGGCAGGCGGCGGCCGGGGAGGTGGTGCTGCTGCTGCGCTCCGGCGGCGATCTGGAGGTGTACGAGCAGGCCCTGCGCGACTGCGGCCTGCGCACGCTGGCGGCGGTGGGCGGCTTCTGGGGACGGCGGGAGGTCGGCGATCTGCTCTCCTACCTGCGCACGCTGGCCAACCCGCTCGATGAGTCGGCGCTGTACGCGACGCTCGCCTCGCCGCTGGTGGGCTGCTCGAGCGATGCGCTGGCGCTGCTCGCACGCGCCTCGCAGGCGGACGGGGGCGGGGCCTTCCAGACGCTCACGCGGGGCGCAGAGGGCCTGTATGACCGTCTCACGACCAGCGACCGCGACGCGCTGATCGCCTTCGGCGATCGCCTCGGCGAGGAGCGGCGCTGCGCCGAGATGCGGACCATCTCCGAGCTGATCGGGCGCGCGCTCGAGCAGAGCGAATACCGCGAGCACGTGCTGGCGCTGGAGTGGGGCGAGCGGCGGCTGGCGAACGTCAACAAGCTGCTCGCCCTGGCCCGCCGCTTCGAGGCCGGCGAGGGACGCGATCTGCGTGCCTTTCTGGACTACGTCTCCGACGTGAAGGACGGGCTGGCGATCGCCGAGGCCGACGCGCCCGTTCCCGGCGAGGAGCCCGATGCCGTGCGGCTGATGAGCATCCACGCCGCCAAGGGCCTCGAGTTCCCGGTCGTCTGCATCGGCGACCTGGGCCGGGCGCCGAACATGTCGATGCCCGATCTGCTCGTCGAGGGCGAGCGCATCGGCCTGCGGCTCGTGCGCCTCGACGGGACCGAGTCGAAGGCGTCGCTGCACTTCGATGAGCTGTGCGAGCAGCGAACCGGCGCGCAGGCCGAGGAGGAGGAACGGATCCTGTACGTCGCGATGACCCGCGCGAGGGAGCGGCTGCTGCTGAGCGGGGCGGTCAACTTCGAGCGCTGGCCTCTGGAGGGGCTGCGCACGCCGCCGATCGCCTGGCTGGGCCGCGCGCTGGACCCCGAGCTGCCGGCGATCGCGGCCGCGCTGCAGCGGCCGGTCTTCGACCTGCAGCTCGCGGGCGCCGACGGCCGTGCGGGCGGCGGCGCCACCGTCCGCTGCCGGCTGAACGCGCCCGCGACGGTGGGCACGGTCCTGTGCTCGCGGGCGCCGCGCCAGCGCGCGCCCCGCCGCGAGGAGGGCGCGGTCCTGCGCCCGGCGCAGGAGCCCGTCGAGGGGCAGCAGTCGCTCCCGCTCGAGTTCGCCGCCGCCGACGCGCGCGAGCTCGGACGCCGGCCGGGAGAAGGCGCGCGAGGCCGGCGTGGTCGACCTCGGCGCGGGCGACTCGCTCAGCTACACGGCCCTGAGCGAGCTCGAGCGCTGCGGCTATCGCTACTACCTGGAACGCGTGCTGCGCCTGCGCGAGCGGAGCGCACAGGACGGTGCGCGCCTCGCCGGGGCGGGCCTGCAGGCACGCGTGCGCGGCACGCTCGTGCACATGCTGCTGCAGTCGCTGGACTTCGCGCGCCCGAGCGCGCCCTCGGCCGCGGATCTGGCCGGGCTGGCGCGCGAGCTGGGGGTGCAGCTCACCGCGCGCGAGCGCGATGAGATACTGGCCCTGGCGGCTTCGGTCTGCACCGCGGCGGCGTCGCGGTCGGGCCCGGCGGCACGCGTCGCGGTTGCGCGCAGCGTCCACACCGAGCACCCGTTCGCCTTCGCCCTCGCCCCGCAGGAGCCGCTCGTCAACGGCGTCATCGACGTGCTTGCGCGCGAGGCCGACGGCGGCTGCCTGGTGATCGACTACAAGTCCGACCGCGTCGGCGCGCAGGAGGACCTCGGCGCGCTGGTGGCGCGCGAGTACGAGCTGCAGCGCCTGGTGTACGCGCTGGCCGTCCTGCGCGCCGGCGCGCCCGCGGTGGAGGTCGTGCACTGGTTCTTGCAGCGCCCGCAGGATTGGGTCACCGCGAGCTACGGCGCCGGCGTTCGCGGCCAGCTCGAAGATCGTCTGCGGGCGCGGATCGCGGGCGCGCACGCACGCATGTTCGCGGTCAGCGAACATCCCCATCGCGGACTCTGCGAGACGTGTCCCGGACGGGCGGGGATGTGCTCGTGGGGAGAGGAGATGACGCTGCGCGAGAGCCCCGCGGGTTGAGCGCGCAACACGGCTCTGCGGACTGGTTTTTGAGGTGCCTGCGCTGCTAGGCTTTGCTCTCCACCTCGTGTGCTCGCCTGCCTGCGCACCGGTGGGCGTGCCCGAAAAGGGTTTGCCCACCCTGCCCGGGCTGCACCGCCCAAACGGAGCACTTCCATGACTTCGCACAACAAGCAGCCGCCAAAGGCCGTCGGACTTTACGACCCCCGCTTCGAGCACGACTCGTGCGGCGTGGGAATGGTCGCGCGCCTGGACAACCGGCCGACGCACGAGGTGCTCTCGCGGGCGATCACGGCGCTGGAGAACCTCGAGCATCGCGGCGCCTCGGGCGCCGACCCCTGCACCGGCGACGGCGCCGGGATCCTGATGCAGATGCCCGACGAGCTGCTGCGCGCGGAGGTCGACTTCGAGCTGGGGCCGCCCGGCTCCTACGGGGTGCTGATGTGCTTCCTGCCGACAGACGCCGGCGCGCGCGAAAGGCTCTCGGCGCAGCTCGAGCGGATCGTGCGCGAGGAGGGCCAGCAGCTGCTCGGCTGGCGCGAGGTGCCGATCCGCGAGGAGCACACGGGCGAGGTGGCGGCCGCCTGCCGCCCGGTGATCCGCCAGCTGTTCGTGGGCGCCGCGGCGTGGCTGCAGGGCGACCAGGACGCCTTCGAGCGCAAGCTCTATGTCATCCGCCGCATCTCAGAGCTGACCGCGCGGGAGCCCGGCCTGTACGTCGCCTCGAGCTCCTCGCGCACGATCAACTACAAGGGCATGCTGATCTCCTACCAGCTGGCCGAGTTCTACCCGGACCTGCGCGACGAGCGCGCCAAGAGCGCGATGGCGCTCGTGCACTCGCGCTTCTCCACCAACACCTTCCCCAGCTGGCAGCTCGCGCACCCCTACCGCGTCATCTGCCACAACGGCGAGATCAACACCGTGATGGGCAACGTCAACTGGATGCGCGCGCGCGAGTCCGAGCTGCACTCCGAGCTGTTCGGCGAGGACCTGCAGAAGATCCTGCCGGTCGTCAGCGCCGGCAACTCGGACTCCGCGACCTTCGACAACGTGCTCGAGCTGCTGATGCTGGCCGGCCGCTCGCTGCCGCACGCGGCGATGATGATGATCCCGGAGGCCTACCGCGACCGCGACGACCTGCCGGAGCACCTGAAGGGCTTCTACGCCTTCCACTCCTGCCTGATGGAGCCCTGGGACGGGCCGGCGTCGGTCGCGTTCACGAACGGGCTGCTCGTGGGCGCGACGCTCGACCGCAACGGGCTGCGGCCCGGGCGCTGGGTCGAGACCACCGACGGCTACGTCGTGCTGGGCTCGGAGTCCGGCCTGCTCGACATCGCCCCCGAGCAGGTGCGGCGGCTCGGGCGCCTGCAGCCCGGCAAGCTGTTCCTCGTCGATCTCGAGCGCGGGCGCATCGTCGAGGACGAGGAGGTCAAGAAGAGCGTGTCGACGGCCCATCCCTACGGCGAGTGGTATGCGCGCAACGCCGTGCCCTTCTCGGAGCTGCCGCCCTCCAGCGAAGTCACGCTCTCAGACCAGCCGCTGTACCTGCGCCAGCGCGCGTTCGGCTACACCCAGGAGGACCTGCGCGTGCTGTTGACGCCGATGGCCCGGGACGCCCAGGAGCCGGTGGGGTCGATGGGCAACGACATCTCCCTCGCCGTCCTCTCCGACCAGGCGCCGCCGCTGTTCTCCTACTTCAAGCAGCTGTTCGCGCAGGTCACCAACCCGCCGATCGACCCGATCCGCGAGGAGATCGTGATGAGCCTGGCCACGAGCCTGGGCAACGAGCGCAACCTGTTCGAAGAGACGCCCGAGCACGCGCACAAGCTGCTGCTGAACCAGCCGATCCTGCTCAACCGCGAGCTCGAGACGCTGCGCCACGTCGTTCACGACGTCTACGCCGCCCGCACGATCGACATCACCTGGCCGGTCGGCGAGGGCGCCGGCGGCATGGCCAAGGCGCTCGAGCGCATCTGCCGCCAGGCGCGCGAGGCGATCGCCGAAAGCGTGAACATCATCATCCTCTCCGACCGCCTGCTCGGGCCGCGTCGCGCACCGGTGCCCTCGCTGCTCGCGCTCGCGGCCGTGCACCATCACCTCGTGCTGCAGGGCACGCGCCTGCGCGCCGGGATCATCGTCGAGTCCGGCGAGCCGCGCGAGGTGCATCACTTCGCGACGCTGATCGGCTACGGCGCGAGCGCGATCAACCCCTACCTGCTGCTCGAGACGCTCGATCGAGCTGGTGATCGAGGGGCGCATCTCCCAGCGCGGGGCCGGCGGGGTGGAGAGCCCGATCAGCGCCGAGCAGGCCGCGCAGAACCTCGTCAAAGCGATCGGCAAAGGGCTCCTGAAGACGATCTCCAAGATGGGCATCTCCACGATCCAGTCCTACCGCGGGGCGCAGATCTTCGAGGCCGTGGGGCTCGAGCGGGAGCTGATCGACACGCACTTCACGGGCACCGCCTCGCGCATCGGCGGCGTCGGCGTGGAGGTGCTCGCGACGGAGGCGCTCGAGCGCCACGCCCGCGCCTATCCGCGCGCCGCGCGCGAGGATCAGCTGCTGCCCGTCGGCGGGATCTACGCGTGGCGGCGCGACGGCGAGCAGCACATGTGGAACCCCGAGACGATCGCGCTCGTCCAGCACGCCGTGCGCGCGGCCAACGGCGACGTCGCCGCCGCCCTCAAGGGCGACCGCGGCGCCTATCAGGCGGTCCGCGAGAGCCCGGCCTTCGAGAAGTACCGCGAGTACGCGCGCGAGGTCAACGAGCAGGCGGCGCGCAGCGCGACGCTGCGCGGCCTGCTGCGGATCGGCCCCGACGAGCCCACCGCGGGCGGCTCGGGTGAGCCCGGCGGCCCGGCGGCGGCCCCGGCGCCAGCGGCGCGGGCGGCCCGGCGGCGATCGGGCGGGCGGGCATCTCATTGGAGGAGGTCGAGCCGGCGAGCGAGATCGTCAAGCGCTTCTGCACCGGCGCGATGAGCCTGGGGTCGATCTCCCGCGAGGCCCACGAGACGCTGGCGATCGCGATGAACCGCCTGGGCGGGCGCTCGAACACGGGCGAGGGCGGCGAGGACCCCTCGCGTTTCGAGCCCGACGAGAACGGCGATCGCCGCCGCTCGGCGATCAAGCAGGTCGCCTCCGGCCGCTTCGGCGTGACGATCCACTACCTCGTCAACGCCGACGAGCTCCAGATCAAGATGGCCCAGGGCGCCAAGCCGGGCGAGGGCGGCCAGCTGCCGGGGCACAAGGTCGACGCCTACATCGGCTCGATCCGCAACACGACGCCCGGCGTCGGCCTCATCTCCCCGCCGCCCCACCACGACATCTACTCGATCGAGGACCTCAAGCAGCTGATCTACGACCTGCGCTGCTCGAACCCCAGCGCGCAGGTGTCGGTCAAGCTCGTCTCCGAGGTCGGCGTCGGCACGGTCGCGGCAGGCGTGTCCAAGGCCAACGCCGACCGCGTCCTGATCGCCGGGCACGACGGCGGCACGGGAGCCTCGCCGCTCTCCTCGATCCAGGCCGCGGGTGTGCCCTGGGAGATCGGCCTGGCCGAGACCCAGCAGACGCTGCTGCTCAACGACCTGCGCTCGCGCATCGTCGTGCAGACCGACGGCCAGCTGAAGACCGGACGCGACGTGGTGATCGCGGCGATGCTCGGAGCGGACGAGATGGGCTTCTCCACGGCGCCGCTGATCGCGACCGGGTGCATCATGATGCGCGCCTGCCACCTGAACACCTGCCCGGTGGGCATCGCCACGCAGGACCCGCAGCTGCGCGAGCGCTTCAAGGGCACGCCCGAGCACGTCGTCAACTTCTTCTTCTTCGTCGCCGAGGAGGTGCGCGAGATCCTCGCCTCGCTCGGCCTGCGCTCGCTCGACGAGGCGATCGGACGGGTCGACCTGCTGGGCGTCTCCGAGGCGATCGAGCACTGGAAGGCCCGCGGCGTCGATCTCAGTCCACGTCCTCACCCACATCGAGCTGCCCGAGGGCGCGCCGCGCCGGCGCGTGGAACCGCCGCCGGAGGTGCTGAAGGACGCGCTGGACTGGCAGATCCTCGAGCGCTCGCGCCCGGCTCTGGAGCGGCGCGAGCACGTCAAGCATGGCGCTCGAGATACGCAACCGCAACCGCTGCGTGGGGGGGATCCTCTCGAGCCGCATAGCCTCGCGCTACGGCGCCAACGGCCTGCCCGAGGACTCGATCCTCGTCGACTTCGAGGGCTCGGCCGGCCAGAGCTTCGCCGGCTGGCTGGCGCCGGGGGTGACGTTCACGCTGCGCGGCGACGCCCAGGACTACGCCGGCAAGGGCCTCTCCGGCGGCGTCTTCGCGATTCGCCCGCGAGACGGCATGGGCGAGCACTTCAAGGCCGAGCAGAACGTGATCGTCGGCAACACCGTGCTCTACGGCGCGACCTCCGGCAGGGCCTTCTTCCGGGGCCTGGCCGGGGAGCGCTTCGCCGTGCGCAACTCGGGCGCCTGGGCGCTCGTCGAGGGCGTCGGCGACCACGGCTGCGAGTACATGACGGGAGGACGCGTGATCGTCCTCGGCCCCACGGGGCGCAACTTCGCGGCCGGCATGAGCGGTGGGGTGGCCTACGTGCTCGACGAGGACGGCACGTTCCCGCAGCGATGCAACATGGGCATGGTCGGCCTGGAAGCGCTGAGCGAGGCGGACGCGCTCGAGCTGCGCGGGATGGTGGAGGAGCACCTGGCGCGCACCGACTCCCCGGTCGCGGCGCGCGTGCTCGCTCAGTGGGAGGGCCTGCTCGACGGCGGGGCCTTCGTGAAGGTCATGCCCCACGACTACAAGCGCGTGCTACGAGAAATCGCCGAGCAGCAGGCGCTCGCCGCGCTGGCGGCCGAAAACGGCGGCGTCGCGCTCGCGCGGCGCCTGGACGCGGTCGGCGACGCGGGGGCCTGATGGGCGAGCTCGGCGCCTTTCTGCGCATCGAGCGCCACGGCGTCCCGCAGCGGGACCCCGTCGAGCGCGTGCACGACTACCGCGAGTTCCTGCTCACGCGCTCGCTCCAGGACCTGCGCGAGCAGGGCGCCCGCTGCATGGACTGCGGCGTGCCGTTCTGCCACAACGGCTGCCCGCTGGGCAACCTGATCCCCGACTGGAACGACCTCGTCTACCGCGATCGCTGGAAGGACGCGATCTCCCAGCTTCACGCGACGAACAACTTCCCCGAGTTCACCGGGCGCCTGTGCCCGGCGCCCTGCGAAGCGGCCTGCGTGCTGGAGATCAGGGAGGGCGAAGCGGTCACGATCAAGCAGATCGAGAACGCGATCATCAACCGCGCCTGGCAGGAGGGCTGGGTCTCGCCCGAACCTCCACGGCGCGAGACCGGCCAGGCGGTGGCGGTGGTCGGATCGGGGCCCGCGGGCATGGCGGCGGCCCAGCAGCTGCGCCGCGCCGGCCACCGCGTCACGCTGTTCGAGCGCGACGAGGCGATCGGCGGGCTGGTGCGCTTCGGGGTGCCGGACTTCAAGATCGAGAAGACGCTCGTCGAGCGCCGCGCGAGGCAGCTCGCCGACGAGGGCGTGGAGCTTCGCTGCGGGGTGGACGTCGGGCGCGAGCTGAGCGTGCAGGAGCTTCGCGGCGGCTTTGACGCCGTCGTCCTGGCGACCGGCTCGCGCGTGCCCCGCGACCTGCCCGTGCCCGGGCGCGAGCTGGAGGGTGTGCACTTCGCGATGGAGTACCTCTACCAGCGCAACCGCTTGCTGGCGCGCGAGCTGGGCCCCGAGCCGACCGTCGCCCCGCCGGCGCCCGAGCGCGAGATCACGGCCGCCGGCCGCGACGTGGTCGTGATCGGCGGCGGGGACACGGGTGCCGACTGCGTCGGCAACGCGCTGCGCGAGCAGGCCCGCTCGGTGACCCAGCTGGAGCTCCTGCCCGAGCCCCCGCCGCGCCGTCCCGACGACATCACCCCGTGGCCGCAATGGCCCCTGAAGTATCGCCTCAGCTACGCGATGGAGGAGGCGAGGAACCTCCTCGCCGGCGAGCAGGACTACTCGGTCACGACGACGCACCTCTCAGACGACGGCAGCGGGGCGGTCGCCGCCCTGAACATCGCCCGCGCCGAGGACGCCCCGCCGTTCGGCCCGGTGCCGGGCACCGAGCGCGAGCTGCCGGCGCAGCTCGTGCTGCTGGCGATGGGCTTCCTGGGCCCCGAAGCGCAGCTGCTCGATGAGCTCGGCGTGGAGCGCGACGCGCGCAGCAACGTCAAGACCGAGGCGCCCTACACGACCTCCGTGGAGGGCGTGTTCGCCGCCGGCGATGCCCGCCGCGGCCAGTCGCTGATCGTGTGGGCGATCAACGAGGGGCGCCAGTGCGCGCGCATGGTCGACCGCTACCTGGCCTCGCGTCGCAACGGATCGCAGGGCGAGGGGGCCGAGCTGCCGGCGGACGCCGGCCTGGCCGGACATGCCGACGCCGACGAAGGACCCGAGGGCCCGCCCCAGCACGCGAACCCGGGCATCGGCGCCGGCTAGACCGCGCACCGGCGGGACCCTGCGCCGCAATGCCGACCTTCTGCAGGCACAATCGCTTCATCGAGCGCTGCCCGATCTGCAGCAAGACGCTGCCGGGCCACTCCCCGGCGCCGGCCGGATCCTCGCGCGTCACGTCGACGGGCGCGCCGGCGCCGCCCGGCGCACCGCCGGCGCCAGGCGCGCCTCCTCCGAGGCCCCGGGCGGCCCTCCCCGGCGCCCGCGCGCAGAGAGCCTGCGCGTGCGCCGCGAGGGCCGCGCACAGGACGACGGCTATCGCTCGGCGCTGCTGCCGGGCGTGCGCGCCTCCGCGGACGCGGACCGCCTGGCGCAGGAGATCGCCTTCTCCGGCGGGCGCCTGCTCGCCCTCGCCGCGGCGCCCTGGGGCCTGTACGGCGAGGCGCGAGCGCTGGCCGCCGCGGACCTGGAGCAGGCCACCTGGACGTGCTTTCTGATCTGCTATCTCGGCCCGCTGGAGGGCGAGGACCCCTTCGCTCCGCATCCGCCTCGCCCTCGAGGCGGCTCGCGGCCCGCTGGAGGATTGCGGCAGGCTCTCGCAGCTGCTGGCGGAGCCCGAGGGGATCGCGCTCGGCCCGCGCACCTCCCACGACCCCGCGCGCGGGCTCCGACACGCTGGTGGCCTACCGCGGCTTCCTGGCGCGCGCAGGCGGCTCGCAGGCGAGCGCCTTCCTCGGTGACCCCGGCGTGGAGCGCGCAGCGGCGCTTCGAGCGCCTGTTCGAGCGCCTCGCGCTCCCGGGCTTCGGCCGCATGGGGCGCTACGAGCTGCTCGTCACGCTGGGCACGCTCGGCCTGTATGAGCTGCGGGCCGACTCCCTGCACCTGCTCGGCGTGCGCTCGCCGTCACAGAGCGACCTCACCACGCTGGGCGCCAAGCGCCTGTTCGCGATCGGCGATCCGGTCCACCTCGAGCGCCGCGCGGCGGCGCTCGCCGAGGCGGTCGCCGTGCCGCTGGCGGCGCTCGACCTCGCACTGGCCAACTGGGCCTCGCCGCAGCGGACGAGCGCCGGCTGCCCGCCCGGCTGCAGCGATCGAGGCCGTGCTGGAGCGCGCCCGCGGGGCGCTCGGGCTGTGAGCCGCAGTCCGTCCTCACCGGCGCCTACAGTCTCGGCTGTAACCCTTTCCCCTTCGGCCGGGAGTCGCCGATGCCACTGTGCTTCATCGAGCCCCAGGATGCCATTCGAGTGATCGCCGAGTCGGTCGGCCGTGAGGCCCGCCGCCAGCTCGTGGGAGAGGTCGTGCGCGCGTGGGTGGACGACATCCCCGACCAGGAGCTGTCGGTCCACTACGCCAAAGCGATCGCCGATCTCGACGAGGACGACCTGCACCTGCTGGCCGCGTGGCACGCCTCGCTCGAGGTGGGCCAGCCGATCCCCAACACCGACTTCCTCGTCGGCGTGTTCCCGAGCCTGGGCGAGAACAGGCGCGAGGCGCTGAAGATCGCCGCGGGCTTCCGCGGCGAGGAAGCCTTCCAGGCGGGAGTCTCCGAGGAGCAGGCACTGAGCACGGTGCTGCCGCGCCTGTCGCGCGAGCGGGCCGATCGAACTCGCCGGCGAGTGCATCCAGCTGTACATGTGGGACCGCCTCGGCTGCGACAACTAGCGGCCTACGAGCGGCGCGCTGCGGCTGCCATAACCAGCGGACCGACGGGCGGCGCGGTGCGGCGTCCTCGGTCGCTCGCGTGCGTAGCACGCCACGCTCCTTGCGTCCTTGCCCCGCTTGCTCCTAGGCCCGCTAGGCAGGGAGACAGACGGGCGGGGAGATAGACTCGGGGGATGCCCACCGAGGACGACGTGATGGAGGCGCTGGCGAACGTGATCGACCCCGAGCTCGGGCTCGACTTCGTGGAGCTGGGGCTCATCTACGGGGTGGAGATCGAAGGGGGAAACGTGCGCGTCACGTTCACCCTGACCACTCCCGGCTGCCCCATCGGCCCGCAGGTGACCGAGCAGATCGAAGAGTTCGTGGGCGAAGTGGACGGCGTCAAGACGATCGCCTCGGAGATGGTCTTCACGCCTCCATGGTCGCCCGAGAGGATGAGCGAGGACGCCAAGTTCGCGCTCGGGTACTGAGCAGCGATCCCCCTATGGGGTCGCCAGCCATTCCTCGATCCGGTTGTTGCCGCGTGTCGGCGACGAAGAACTTGCCGGAGGAGCTGACCGCGAGCCCCTGTGGGCCGGAGAACTGGCCGCGCCGGAGCCGGCGGAGCCGAACGTGGCGATGAAGGCCCGGCGGCGCTGAACTCCTGCACGCGGTTGTTGCCGATTTCTGAGACGTAGAGGTTGCCCGTTTTCGGGTCTGTGGCGATGCCCCACGGCAGCGTGGATTTGCCGTTGCCCGAGCCTGCTTCATCGAACTGCCCTGATCGTAGGTGCCGGCGGTCGAGAACTCCTGCACTCTGCTCAGTTCGGCGACATACAGGTGCCCGCCGGAGAAGGCCAGGCCAAAGGCCGCGCCCGAGCTGCCCGGCGCCGCTGCCCTGGGTGCCGAACTGGCGCATGTATTCGCCGGCGGAGGAGAACTCCTGCGATCGGGCCGACGCCCGGAGGATGCGTGAGCACCCAGACGTTGCCGCTTGCGTCGAGCGCGATGCGTCGGGTCGACGAACTGGCCGTTGCCGGGCCGGGAGCCGAACTGCGTGATGTAGGTCCCGGTGGGGGAGAACTCCTGCATGCGGTGGTTGGCCGTGTCGATGACGTAGACGTCGCCGGAGGCGTTGGTCGCGATGCCGCCGATGCCCTTGAACTGGCCTTCGCCTGTGCCTTCTGAGCCGAACTGCCTGAGGTATTCGTGTTTGGAGTTGAACTCGAGCACGCGGTCATGGCCGGAGTCGGCGACCCAGATGTTCCCGCTTGGGTCGACCGCCACGCGCGTCCGGTTCGCTGAAGGCTGCCTTCGATGTTTTCGGGCGCTGAAGCTCGTGGCGTAGGTGGGGGGTTCGCCGGCTTTGCGCAGCCATTCCTCGCACCCGGTTGTTGGCGGTGTCTGCGACGTAGACGTGCCCGGAGGAGCTCACGGCGAGCCCCTGTGGGCCTGAGAACTGGCCGTTGCCGGAGCCGGCGGAGCCGAAGGTGGCGATGAAGCCGCCGGCGGCGCTGAACTCCTGCACGCGGTTGTTGCCGATTTCTGAGACGTAGAGGTTGCCCGTGGTCGGGTCTGTGGCGATGCCCCACGGCAGCGTGGATTTGCCGTTGCCCGAGCCTGTTTCATCGAACTGCCCTGACGAATGTGCCGGCGGTCGAGAACTCCTGCACTCGCTGGTTGCCAGTTCGGAGACATACAGGTTCCCGCCGGAGAAGGCCAGGCCGATAGGCCAGGCCCGACTGCCCGGCCGGCGCTCCCGGAGGTGCCGAACTGGCTCTTGAAGGCGCCGGCGGAGGAGAACTCCTGCGATCGGGCCGGCGCCCAGGGAGGATGCGTGGTCAGCACCCAGACGTTGCCGCTCTGAGTCGATCGCGATGCGTCGGCTCGCGAACTGCCGTTGCCGGGCCGGGAGCCGAACTGCGGATGTAGGTCCCTGTCGGGGAGAACTCCTGCACGCGGTTGTTGGCCTAGTCGATCGACGTACACATCGCCCGAGGCGTTGGTGGCGATGCCGCCGATGCCCTTGAACTGGCCTTCGCCTGAGCCTTCAGAGCCGAACTGCCTGAGGTATTCGCGTTTGGAGTTGAACTCGAGCACCCGGTCATGGCCCGAGTCGGCGACGAAGATGTCGCCGCTCGGGTCGAGCGCCACGCGCGTCCGGTTCCTTGAAGGTGCCTTCGATGTTGTTTGGAGGGGTGAAGCTCGTGCAGAAGCCTTCGGCGGTGCAGCTCGGCAGCGTTTTGAACGTTTCGTCTGAGCCTTTGCTCGTGCCGCCGGCGTTGCGTCGCGGAGATCCTGAAGTGGTAGGTGGTGTTGGCGGTCAGGCCCGTGACCGACGCGGACACCGCGACCGGGCTTGTCCCGACCCCGGCAGCGAGGTGCACGAGGCGGTTGATCCGTAGGAGTCCGTGGTGCCGTATTCGAACTTGCATTCGCTGACTTCCCCGCCGTTGGGGTTGACGGTGGCGTTCAGCGTCGCCGTGGTCTGGGCGACCGCGGAGGCCGCTTTCGTCACGACCGTCGGGGGGTTCGGGAGCGTTTTGAACGTTTCGTCTGAGCCTTTGCTCGTGCCGCCCGCGTTGCGTCGCGGAGATCCTGAAGTGGTAGGTGGTGTTGGCGGTCAGGCCCGTGATCGCCGCGGACACCGCGACCGGGGCTTGTCCCGACCCCGGCAGCGAGCGCGCACGACGCGGTCGATCCGTAGGCGTTCGTGGTGCCGTATTCGAACTTCGCATTCGCTGACTTCCCCGCCGTTGGGGTTGACCGTCGCGTTCAGCGTCGCCGTGGTCTGGGTGACCGAGGAGGCCGCTTTGGTCACGACCGTCGGGGGGTTCGGCAGCGTTTTGAACGTTTCGTCTGAGCCTTTGCTCGTGCCGCCCGCGTTGCGTCGCCGAGATCCTGAAGTGGTAGGTGGTGTTCGCGGTGAGGCCCGTGATCGCCGCGGACACTGCGACCGGGGCTTGTCCCGACCCCGGCAGCGAGCGCGCACGACGCGCGTCGATCCGTAGGCGGTCGTGGTGCCGTATTCGAACTTCGCATTCGCTGACTTCGCCGCCGTTGGGGTTGACGGTCGCGTTCAGCGTCGCCGTGGTCTGGGTGACCGAGGAGGCCGCTTTGGTCACGACCGTCGGGGCGTTCGGCAGCGTTTTGAACGTTTCGTCTGAGCCTTTGCTCGTGCCGCCGGCGTTCGTCGCGGAGATCCTGAAGTGGTAGGTGGTGTTCGGCGGTCAGGCCCGTGATCGCCGCGGACACCGCGACCGGGGCTGGTCCCGACCCCGGCAGACGAGGTGCACGACGCGGTTGATCCGTAGGCGGTCGTGGTGCCGTATTCGAACTTGCATTCGCTGACTTCCCCGCCGTTGGGGTTGACGGTCGCGTTCAGCGTCGCCGTGGTCTGGGTGACCGACGAGGCCGCTTTCGTCACGACCGTCGGGGGGTTCGGCAGCGTTTTGAACGTTTCATCTGAGCCTTTGCTCGTGCCGCCCGCGTTCGTCGCCGAGATCCTGAAGTGGTAGGTGGTGTTGGCGGTCAGGCCCGTGACCGCCGCGGACACCGCGACGGGCCTTCGCCCGACCCCGGCGACGACGTGCACGACGCGGTTGATCCGTAGGCGGTCGTGGTGCCGTATTCGAACTTGCATTCGCTGACTTCCCCGCCGTTGGGGTTGACGGTCGCGTTCAGCGTCGCCGTGGTCTGGGTGATCGCCGAGGCCGCTTTCGTCACGACCGTCGGGGCGTTCGGCAGCGTTTTGAACGTTTCGTCAGAGCCTTTGCTCGTGCCGCCCGCGTTCGTCGCCGAGATCCTGAAGTGGTAGGTGGTGTTCGCGGTGAGGCCCGTGATCGCCGCGGACACCGCGACCGGGCTCGTCCCCGACCCCGGCAGCGACGGCGCACGAGCGCGGTCGATCCGTAGGCGTTCGTGGTGCCGTATTCGAATTCGCATTTGCTGACTTCCCCGCCGTTGGGGTTCACCGTCGCGTTCAGCGTCGCCGTGGTCTGGGTGACCGACGACGCCGCTTTGGTCACGACCGTCGGGGCGTTCGGCAGCGTTTTGAACGTTTCGTCAGAGCCTTTGCTCGTGCCGCCCGCGTTGGTCGCCGAGATCCTGAAGTGGTAGGTGGTGTTCGCGGTCAGGCCCGTGATCGCCGCGGACACCGCGACCGGGCTGTTCCCCGACCCCGGCAGCGAGCGCGCACGACGCGGTCGATCCGTAGGCGGTCGTGGTGCCGTATTCGAATTCGCATTCGCTGACTTCGCCGCCGTTGGGGTTGACGGTCGCGTTCAGCGTCGCCGTGGTCTGGGTGATCGACGAGGCCGGTTTCGGTCACGACCGTCGGGGGGTTCGGCAGCGTTTTGAACGTTTCGTCTGAGCCTTTGCTCGTGCCGCCCGCGTTGGTCGCGAGATCCTGAAGTGGTAGGTGGTGTTCGCGGTCAGGCCCGTGATCGCCGCGGACACCGCGACCGGGCTCGTCCCCGACCCGGGCAGCGACGGCGAGCACGACGCGGTCGATCCGTAGGCGGTCGTGGTGCCGTATTCGAACTTGCATTTCGCTGACTTCCCCGCCGTTGGGGTTCACGGTCGCGTTCAGCGTCGCCGAGGTCTGGGTGATCGACTGACGCCGCTTTCGTCTCGACCGTCGGGGAGGTGTTCACGAACACCCACGCCGCGCCGACGTCGTTGTTGTCGCCGTAGCCGCCGATCAGCGCGGTGTTGCCTTCGGAGGACAGCGCCACGCTGACGCCGAAGAAGCCTTCGCCGATCTCTTCGCCGCTGCCGCGTGAGCTTTGCGCCCAGCTGGGTCCAGGTCGAGCCCGAGCGCGTGAACACCCACGCCGCGCCGACGTTGTCGTTGTCGTCGGGGCCGCCGATCAGCGCGGTGTTGCCTTCGGCGGACAGCGCCACGCTGTAGCCGAATTCGCCCTTCGCCGATCTCTCCGCTGCCGGTGAGCTTTTCGCCCTGCTGGGTCCAGGTCGAGCCCGAGCGCGTGAACACCCACGCCGCGCCGACGCCTTCGTTGTCGCCGGGGCCGCCGATCAGCGCGGTGTTGCCGTCGGAGGACAGCGCCACGCTCGTCGCCGAATTCGGCCGTCGCCGGTCTCCCCGCTGCCGGTGAGCTTTGCGCCCTGCTGGGTCCAGGTCGCGCCCGAGCGCGTGAACACCCACGCCGCGCCGACGTTTGCGTTGTCGCCGTGGCCGCCGATCAGCGCGGTGTTGCCGTCGGAGGAGAGCGCCACGCTGACGCCGAATTCGCCTTCGCCGATCTCTCCGCCGCCGGTGAGCTTCGCGCCCTGCTGGGTCCAGTCTCGCCCGAGCGCGTGAACACCCACGCCGCGCCGACGCTGCCGTTGTCGCCGGGGCCGCCGATCAGCGCGGTGTTGCCGTCGGAGGACAGCGCCACGCTCGTCGCCGAATTCGCCTGCGCCGGTCTCTTCGCCGCTGCCGGTGAGCTTTGCGCCCTGCTGGGTCCAGGTCGCGCCCGAGCGCGTGAACACCCACGCCGCGCCGACGTCGCCGTTGTCGCGGTAGCCGCCGATCAGCGCGGTGTTGCCGTCGGCGGACAGCGCCACGCTCGTGCCGAATTCGCCCGCGCCGATCTCTTCGCCGCTGCCGGTGAGCTTCGGGCCCTGCTGGGTCCAGGTCGAGCCCGAGCGCGTGAACACCCACGCCGCGCCGACGCCGCCGTTGTCGACGAGGCCGCCGATCAGCGCGGTGTTGCCGTCGGAGGAGAGCGCCACGCTGAAGCCGAACTCGCCTTTGCCGGCCGGATTCGCCTTCGCCGATCTCTTCGCTGCCGGTGAGCTTTTCGCCCTGCTGGGTCCAGGTCGTGCCCGAGCGCAGTGAAGACCCACGCCGCGCCGATTTCGCTGCTGTCCGTCGGGGCCGCCCGATCAGCGCGGTAGTTGCCTTCGCCGGACAGCGCCACGCTCGTGCCGAACTCGCCTGCGCCGCTCTCGCCGCTGCCGCGTGAGCTTCGCGCCCTGCTGGGTCCAGGTCGTGCCCGAGCGCGTGAACACCCACGCCGCGCCGATGCCGTTCGTTGTCGCCGGGCGCGCCGATCAGCGCGTAGTTCGCCTTCGGCGGACGAGCGCCACGCTCGTCGCCGAATTCGCCTTCGCCGGTCTCTTCGCCGCTTTTCGCGACGAGTTTCGCGCCCTGCTGGGTCCAGGTCGTGTCCCGAGCGCAGTGAACACCCACGCCGCGCCGATGCCTTCTTTGTCGCCGGGGCCGCCGATCAGCGCGGTAGTTCGCCGTCTTTGGCGGAGAGCGCCACGCTCTAGCCGAATCAGCCTGCGCCGGTCTCTTCGCCGCTTTTCGCGATGAGCTTTGCGCCCTGCTGGGTCCAGGTCGTCGCCCGAGCGCAGTGAACACCCACGCCGCGCCGATGCCTTCTTTGTCGCCGGGCCGCCGATCAGCGCGGTGTTGCCTTCTTTGGCGGACAGCGCCACGCTGTCGCCGAATTCGGCCGTTGCCGGTCTCTTCGCCGCTTTTCGCGACGAGCTTCGCGCCCTGCTGGGTCCATGTTTTCGCTTGCGCGCGTGAACACCCACGCCGCGCCGACGCCTTCTGTTGTCGCCGGGGCCGCCGATCAGCGCGTGTTCGCCTTCGGCGGCGAGCGCCACGCTCTCGCCGAATTCGCCTTCGCCGGTCTCTTCGCCGCTTTTCGCGGTGAGCTTCGCGCCCTGCTGGGTCCAGGTCGTGCCCGAGCGCGTGAACACCCACGCCGCGCCGACGTCTGTCGTTGTCGCCGGAGCCGCCGATCAGCGCGGTGATTCGCCTTCTTTGGCGGACAGCGCCACGCTCTAGCCGAATTCGCCTTCGCCGATCTCTTCGCCGCTTGTCCGGTGAGCTTCGCCCTGCTGGGTCCAGGTCGTGCCCGAGCGCAGTGAACACCCACGCCGCGCCGACGCCTGTTGTTGTCGCCGGGGCCGCCGATCAGCGCGTCGTGTCTGCCTTCGACGGACAGCGCCACGCTGTAGCCGAGTTCGCCTTTGCCGGCGGATTCGCCTTCGCCGACTCTCTTCGCCGTTGCCGCGTGAGCTTTTCGCCCTGCTGGGTCCAGGTCGTGCCCGAGCGCGTGAAGACCCACGCCGCGCCGATGCCTTCTGTTGTCGCCGGTAGCCGCCGATCAGCGCAGTAGTCGCCTTCGGCGGAGAGCGCCACGCTGACGCCGAACGAGCCCGTTCCGGCCTCTCGCCGCTGCCGCGTGAGCTTTGCGCCCTGCTGGGTCCAGGTCGTGCCCGAGCGCGTGAACACCCACGCCGCGCCGATGCCTTCTTTGTCGCCGGGGCCGCCGATCAGCGCGTAGTTGCCTTCTCGTCTGGCGGAGATCGCCACGCTGAAGCCGAAGTCGCCTTCGCCGGTCTCTTCGCCGCTTTTCGCGATGAGCTTGGCGCCCTGCTGGGTCCAGGTCGTGCCCGAGCGCGTGAAGACCCACGCCGCGCCGACGTCTTCTGTTGTCGCCAGGGCCGCCGATCAGCGCGGTGTTGCCGTTTTCGGAGGACAGCGCCACGCTCGTCGCCGAATTCGCCCTTCGTCGGTCTCTTCGCCGCTTTTCGCGACGAGTTTCGCGCCCTGCTGGGTCCAGGTACCCGTGCCCGAGCGCATGAAGACCCACGCCGCGCCGATGCCTGGTGTTGTCGTTGGGGCCGCCGATCAGCGCGGTGGTCGCCTTCTCCATCTTTGGCGGAGAGCGCCACGCTGCAGCCGAATTCGCCTTCGCCGGTCTCTTCGCCGCTTTTCCGGTGAGCTTTGCGCCCTGCTGGGTCCATGTTTTCGCTCGCGCGCGTGAACACCCACGCCGCGCCGACGCCTTCTGTTGTCGCGCTCGGCCGCCGATCAGCGCGGTGTTGCCTTCTTTGGCGGACAGCGCCACGCTCTCGCCGAATTCGCCGGTTGCCGGTCTCTTCGCCGCTTTTCGCGATGAGCTTTTCGCCCTGCTGGGTCCAGTTTTCGCTCGTGCGCGTGAACACCCACGCCGCGCCGACGTGTTCGTTGTCGCCGGGGCCGCCGATCAGCGCGGTGTAGTCTGCCTTCGGCGGACAGCGCCACGCTCTTGCCGAATTCGCCTGCGCCGGCCTCTTCGTTGCTCCGGTGAGCTTTGCGCCCTGCTGGGTCCAGTCGTCGCCCGAGCGCGTGAACACCCACGCCGCGCCGACGCCGCCGCTGTCGCGGGGGCCGCCGATCAGCGCGGTATTCGCCTTCGGGGGAGAGCGCCACGCTGTAGCCGAAGTCGCCTTCTTCGCCCCTCTCCCCGCCGCCGGTGAGCTTTTCGCCCTGCTGGACGAACGGGTCGATCCGCAGCGGGTAGCGCGCACCGGTCGCATCGACGCGAAGCAGGATCCGCCCGCCCTGCAGCTCGAGCCAGCTGTGCAGCGCGCGCCCGCGCGCGTCGGTGGCGCTCAGGCCGCTGTAGCGGAGCACGGGCCCGCCCGCGCGGCTGAAGGTGATGCTCTGCCCGCCGGAAGCAAGCGAGGCGTGCGCGTTGCCTGAGAGCGCCATCGAGAGCGTCAGCGCTCCAGCCGGATGCCCGGCTGGCGCCCTGGGGATCGTGAAGCCCTGCTCCAGGCCGAGCGGCCCGTTCGCATACCACTCGCTGAGGCCCGCGCGCGCATAGACGACGCGGTTGGCCTTCACGCGCGGGGCGACCGCGCCGAGCGCGCTCAGCGAGGCGCCGTAGCCCACGGCGCGCAGGCTCAACCCCACCCGCGTCGCGCCCGAGCTGACGCGAGACCCCCGAGCGGCGAAAGCTCGTGCTGAGATGCTGCGCGGGGCTCGCCGCCGCAAAGCCCACCGCTCGAAGCGCCGTACCCGGTAGGCCGGGTCTTCGGCGCCCAGCGCTTCGGAGACCGGCCCCTGCGCCGCCAGCGGAAGACTCGAGAGGCCCTTCCTGTGCGAAGAGGCGCCGGTGCGCACGTACGAGAGGCGCCAGGGCGCACGTGCAAAGAGGCACCGGGGCGCAGGGCGGGGGCCACCGAGGAGCGCTCGCCGGCCAAGCCCCCATAGAGCGCCGCCCCGAGCGCCAGCGACAGCAGGGCGGCCGCCACCAGCGCGCGCCACGGGACCACGGCTCCGGCCGGACGCCCCACCTGGTCGCTCACCGAGCCAGTGGCCGTTTGCAGAGCACCGGGCGATCCGAGTATTCCGCTCATCCTCTGCATCCCCAACCGAATCCGTCCGAGACCGGTGGACATCGCAAGTCTCCCTCCCTGAAATCCAAGCCTCCCTTGACCCTCCAAGGCTCCCTCTACCCCCAACGTCCCTCTCGACCACGAGCCCGGAAGCACCGATGCTACTGGGCGTCCTCGTCCGCCAAGAGATTACACGATCAGGGACTTTGGCATGTAAGGGAGCCGAGTCTACCACTGGTTCTGCCTCCCTGAGTGTCGACCCCTCAAGTGGGCCTATGGGGTCGCCAGCCATTCCTCGATCCGGTTGTTGGCGCTGTCGGCGACGTAGAACTTGCCGGAGGAGTTGACCGCGAGCCCCTGTGGGCCTGAGAACTGGCCGTTGCCGGAGCCCGCAGAGCCGAACGTGGCGATGAAGGCACCGCGGCGCTGAACTCCTGCACGCGGTTGTTGCCGACTTCTGAGACGTAGAGGTTGCCCGTTTTCGGGTCTGTGGCGATGCCCCACGGCAGCGAGGATTTGCCGTTGCCCGAGCCTGCTTCATCGAACTGCCCTTCGAATTTGCCGGCGGTCGAGAACTCCTGCACTCTGCTCAGTTCGGCCACATACAGGTGCCCGCCGGAGAAGGCCAGGCCATAGGCCAGGCCCAACTGCCCGGCGGCGCTCCCGGAGGTGCCGAACTGGCTCTTGAAGGCACCGGCGGAGGAGAACTCCTCGATCGGGCCGGCGCCAGGGAGGATGCGTGGTCGACCCAGACGTTGCCTTCTGAGTCGAGCGCGATCGCGCTCGCGTTGCCGGCGGGGAACTGCGTGATGTATGTCCCTGTCGGGGAGAACTCCTGCACGCGGTGGTTGGCGGTGTCGATCGCGTACACATCGCCTGATGCGTTGGTCGCGATAGCCCGGATCCCCTTGAACTGCCCATTGCCTGTGCCTTCCGTGCCGAACTGCCTCAGGTATTCACGGTTGGAGTTGAACTCGAGCACCCGGTCATGGCCCGAGTCGGCGACGAAGATGTCGCCGCTTGGGTCGAGCGCCACGCCATCCGGTTCCTTGAAGGCGCCTTCGATGTTTTCGGGGCTGAAGCTCGTGGCGTAGGTGGGAGGTCCGCCCGCCAGCCATTCCTGCACCCGGTTGTTGCCGGTATCCGCGACGTAGATCGTGCCGGAGGAGTTGACCGCGAGCCCCTGTGGGCCTGAGAACTGGCCGTTGCCGGAGCCCGCAGAGCCGAACGTGGCGATGAAGGCACCGGCGGCGCTGAACTCCTGCACGCGGTTGTTGCCGACTTCTGAGACGTAGAGGTTGCCCGTTTTCGGGTCTGTGGCGATGCCCCACGGCAGCGAGGATTTGCCGTTGCCCGAGCCTGCTTCATCGAACTGCCCTTCGAATTTGCCGGCGGTCGAGAACTCCTGCACCTCTGCTCAGTTCGGCCACATACAGGTGCCCGCCGGAGAAGGCCAGGCCATAGGCCAGGCCCAACTGCCCGGCGGCGCTCCCGGAGGTGCCGAACTGGCTCTTGAAGGCACCGGCGGAGGAGAACTCCTCTATCGGGCCGGCGCCCAGGGAGGATGCGTGGTCGACCCAGACGTTGCCTTCTGAGTCGAGCGCGATCGCGCTCGCGTTGCCGGGCCGGGGAACTGCGTGATGTATGTCCCTGTCGGGGAGAACTCCTGCACGCGGTGGTTGGCGGTGTCGATCGCGTACACATCGCCTGATGCGTTGGTCGCGATACCCCGGATCCCCTTGAACTGCCCATTGCCTGTGCCTTCCGTGCCGAACTGCCTCAGGTATTCACGGTTGGAGTTGAACTCGAGCACCCGGTCATGGCCCGAGTCGGCGACGAAGATGTCGCCGCTTGGGTCGAGCGCCACGCCATCCGGTTCCTTGAAGGCGCCTTCGATGTTGTTTGGAGGGGTGAAGCTCCTGCAGAAGCCTTCCGGGGTGCAGCTCGCCTGCGTCTTGAACGTTTCGTCTGAGCCCGTGCCGGCGGCGCTCGAGTTGCTCGCGAAGATCCTGAAGTGGTAGGTGGTGTTGGCGGTCAGGCCCGTGACCGATGCGGACACTTCGACCGGGGTTTCTCCCGACCCCGGCGACGGCGTGCACGACGCGGTTTTTCCGTAGGCTTCCGTGGTGCCGTATTCAAATTTGCATTCGCTGACCGTCTGACCGTTGGGGTTAACGGTGGCGTTCAAGGTCGCCGTGGTCTGGGCGACCGAGGAGGCCGCTTTGGTCACGACCGTCGGGGGACCCGGCGTTTTGAACATCACGTCTGAGCCCGTGCCGGCGGCGCTCGAGTTGCTCGCGAAGATCCTGAAGTGGTAGGTGGTGTTGGCGGTCAGGCCCGTGACCGATGCGGACACTTCGACCGGGGTTTCTCCCGACCCCGGCGACGGCGTGCACGACGCGGTTTTTCCGTAGGCTTCCGTGGTGCCGTATTCAAACTTGCATTCGCTGACCGTCTGACCGTTGGGGTTCACCGTCGCATTCAAGGTCGCCGTGGTCTGGGCGACCGAGGAGGCCGCTTTGGTGACGACCGTCGGGGGACCCGGTGTTTTGAACATCACGTCTGAGCCCGTGCCGTGCGGCGCTCGAGTTGCGTCGCGAAGATCCTGAAGTGGTAGGTGGTGTTCGCGGTCAGGCCCGTGACCGATGCGGACACCGCGACCGGGCTTTCGCCCGACCCCGGCGACGGCGTGCACGGCGCGGTTTTTCCGTAGGCGTCCGTGGTGCCGTATTCGAACTTGCATTCGCTGACTGTCTCGCCGTTGGGGTTGACGGTCGCGTTCAGGGTCGCCGTGGTCTGGGTGACCGAGGAGGCCGCTTTGGTGACGACCGTCGGGACGTTGGGCAGCACGAGCGGAGCGCCGTAGGGGCTGCCCAGGCCGGTGGGCCCGTCGTAGCTCGTGCCGGCTTGCAGAGATAGTTGCCGCAGCTTTTTTCGCCTTTTTTGACGTTATTGCCGGACGTGACGTCGTCGAGAACCCCG
The DNA here is from genome assembly GCA_963767655.1 of uncultured Solirubrobacteraceae bacterium. Taxonomy (GTDB): domain Bacteria; phylum Actinomycetota; class Thermoleophilia; order Solirubrobacterales; family Solirubrobacteraceae; genus Palsa-744. The sequence continues at coordinate 289,500 of CAVYET010000004.1, forward strand.
GTGCCGTTCTGGGAGGCCTCCATGTAGAGGGCGTCCGCCCCGGCGAACGATCTCGTGTACGCGTTCGCCAGTGCCATCGTCCCGGCCGATGAACGGGCTGCTCACGCTCGTCCCGGCGACGAGCGTCCATCCGGGTTCGGGTTGTTCGAATTCGGTCGGGAAGTTCGTATGAATCGGCGACGGACACGGGTGTTTCCGTGCTGGCGACCGCGGCGACGTCGTTGTTGGTCCGATGCGTGCAGCCTTTGTCGGTCTGCCAGGCCGGCTTGGTCTCATATTTGCTGCAGCCGCTTCCGGTGCCGCTCCAGGCCGTCTCGGACCACCCCCGCGAGTTCGATGCCTTTTTGAGCGCTGTTCCACCGACGGCGATCACGTACTGCGAGGCCGCCGGATACTCGACTTCATAGCCGGAGTCCCCGGCCGATGCGGTGATCAGCACGCCGGGATGATGGAAGTGTGCGTCATTCTTCGATTGAGCCTTCGCCAGTCTCGCCTTCGTACTCTTCGCCTCCCCAGCTGTTGCTGACCTCGGTTGCCCCGAGCGTTACCGCCTCGTTCTCGGCGGCGTACAGGTTGGCGTCCGTGTTGCTGGTCGCCTCAACGAGCATGATGTGGCAGTTCGGACATGCCGCGGAGGCCATGTCCAGGTCGAGCGAGATCTCGACCGACCAGCCGGCGCTCGCCGCCGGGTAGCTGCTGCCACCAGTCTGGTTGACCTTCTTGAAACATCCGTTAGCGGTCGTGCACGGCGAGAGCCCGTAGCGCGAGCGATAGGTGCCCAGGTCCGATTCCGCATTGGGATCGTTGTAGGCGTCGACGATCGCCACGGTCTGTCCGGATCCCTGCGGACGCTGACGGCAGATCGTAGGCGGATTGGAGATCGGCCGGATCGTATCCGCCGCCCACGCCGCCGCCGGAGAAGGCTGGCGTTGGGCCGATTTCCCCCAAGGCCTGGCTGAGCACGGCGGGCGAGGAGAGGATCGCGGTCTTCGGGACGATTATCGCCAGGCACGCGGCGTGACCCGCGATGGGGCGGCCACACACCGCATACGGTTCAGTCGTGGAAGGCGTGAACGAGAATCCCAGCCCACGGGCGGCGGCCGCCTGTGGAAGGGCACAGCCGACCAGAGCGGCCGCCACGGCCGCGACGGCGCCCACGCGACGGCTCCACGGGCCTCGTTCCATCGTCGCTAAAGCGTAGCGGCCGAGTCGATGCCGGCAAAACAGCCGGGCGCGCACTCTCAGCGTATGGTCGAGTGCCCTCGGCGGGCGCGCGAGCCGCGGGTCAGGCGGGCGCCGGAACCGGTTCTGGTCGCGCGCCAGCGAGACGAGCGTCGCGAGCTCGGCCGCGATGCTCTCGCCGATCAGATCGAGATCCGCCACCGCGTCGAAGTCGGCGAGCAGGCCGAAGTTCATCTGGCCGTTGTAGGACATGATGGCGATCGCGAGGGCGTGATTTCCGGCAGGAAGGCGATCGGTAGCACGCCACGCTCCCTGCGTCCTTGCCCCGCTTGCTCCTAGGCCCGCTAGGCAGGGAGACAGACGGGAGGGAGATAGACTCGGGGGATGCCCACCGAGGACGACGTGATGGAGGCGCTGGCGAACGTGATCGACCCCAGCTCGGGCTCGACTTCGTGGAGCTGGGGCTCATCTACGGGGTGGAGATCGACGGGGGAAACGTGCGCGTCACGTTCACCCTGACCACTCCCGGCTGCCCCATCGGCCCGCAGGTGACCGAACAGATCGAAGAGTTCGTGGGCGAAGTGGACGGCGTCAAGACGATCGCCTCGGAGATGGTCTTCACGCCTCCATGGTCGCCCGAGAGGATGAGCGAGGACGCCAAGTTCGCGCTCGGCTACTGATTGCTCTCGAGCTCTCACACACCCGAGGTCCCTGCAAAGCCCGGTTTCTGGGCGGCGGCGCGCACTGGCCGTCTGCCACCGTCTACGCGGCGAACGAAGGACTTGCCGAGGCGTGCCCCGAGGCCGATGCGTGAGGACCTCGGGGCTTCAGTTGACGTGCGCTGCGTTTGCGTGCGGTGCCGATCTCCGCTCCGGCGTTAGTGGTTCAGCGACACGTCGGAGCACTCTCGGCGACCAGCGGCGCGAACATGAGCTGTCAACGCCGAGGAGGACGGGTGTTCCAAGCGGCTCACCCCGCCACGGTAGGTTGCGCACGGGCTTCGACGGCCGCTGGACTCGAACTGTCCTCGCCTTGGCAAGCGCCCCGGTCAAGAGTCGCCGGCCGGCTCCGGCAGCTCGAGGCGCACGGCCTCGGCGGCCATGGCGGCAAGGACCGCCGAGACAGCCAGCAGCGGGAAAAGGAGGCCCGCCACGAATTCAAGGGAACGTTGGAAGCTCCACACTTTCTGCTGAGACGAAAACACGATGTCCTCCGTAACTGTCCTCGCCTCACGACGAGTTTGCTTGTTCATGTTGGTTTGTCGTCCTTCACGGGCAGCATCGGCGCAACTCGCTGCCCTCTTAGGGCAACCGGACGTATGTTTGAACACCTTTCCGCGCGGTCCATTGGCTTGAGCGATGAGCTCGAGCGACCCGTCAAGCTCGGCGATGGGGCTTCCACGGTCGAGGTCTCATACGAACATATGTTCGCAGAAGGTAGAGACTCCTGCGAACGTCTGGTCGCTTTCTCGTCGCAATGTGCGGCAATGGCCCGTATGAACTTCAACCACCTCGTTTACGATCGCTGCCGCATGACGAACCGGAGCGCCCCCGGTCTTCCCTCCTCCTCCAACCGGGGGCGCTCACAGGGTTCGCAGGCGCGCCGACGAGCGGTCAGGCGCTAACCGGAACCGGTTCGGGTTCGCGCGCGAGCGCGACGAGCGTCGCGAGCTCGGCCGCGATGCTCTCGCCGATCAGATCGAGATCCGCCACCGCGTCGAAGTCGGCGAGCAGGCCGAAGTTCATCTGGCCGTTGTAGGACATGATGGCGATCGCGAGGGCGTGATTTTCCGGCAGGAAGGCGATCGGATAGGCCTCGACTATCTCCCGTCCGAGCACATACAGCGGGAACTGCGGGCCCGGCACGTTGGTGACGATCAGGTTGAACAGGCGGGTTGAGAAGTTCAGGCGCGATGCCTGCGCGAGGATCGTGGGAGGGGCGAAGTTCTGCACCCCTGCGATCACCTCGGCACCCAGCGCCTGCTTGGACTCCTTCAGGCCTTCCATCGCCTGGGAGACGAACTGCAGTCGCTGGAGGGGATCGGCGATGTACACCGGCAGCGGTCCCCGCATGACGACGATGCGGTTGCCTCCCGTGTGGTGCTCGCCCGCGCCCCGAACCGACACCGGCACGAGCGCGCGCAGCTCGAGGCCCTCCGTGTGCACGCCGCGCGAGATCAAAAACGAGCGCAGCGCGCCGGCGACGACCGCGAGCACGACGTCGTTGACGGTGCCCCCGAAGGCGTTCTTGACGAGCTTGAAGTCCTCCAGCCGGTCGGCCACGCCGACGAAGCGCCGGTGGGGGCCGATGGGCACGTTCAGAGGCGTCTGCGGGGCGGGGTTCAGGCCTGCCCAGACGAGCTCGCCGATCCCCTCGGCCGCCTCGCGCGCCCGTGCGAGCGCGTGGTCCGGATGCAGCAGCGCGTCCACCGTTCCCTCGGCCAGCTCTAGTCCGATGCGCACCGCTCCCCGCAGTCCAGCCGCGACGAGATCGACGGCCCCGGGCTCTGAATGCGGCTGCCATGCGCGCCCGGAGTGCCTGATCGGCGGCGGTTCGCGGGAGAGGTCATAGAGCACGGTGGCAAGGTCGACACCGGCGATGCCGTCGATCAGGGAATGGTGGGTCTTGGTGATCAGCGCGAAGCGGTCGTCCTCCAGGCCCTCGATCAGCCACATCTCCCACAGCGGCTTGGAGCGGTCGAGCTGCTGGGAGAAGATCCGTGCGACCAGGCTCTGCAGCTGCACCCATGTACCGGGCGTCGGCAGCGCCGTGTGGCGCACGTGGTACTCGAGGTTGAAGCTCGGGTCGTCGACCCACACGGGCCGCCCGCTGTCGAGCACGGTGTAGGCGAGCTTGTGGCGGTAGCGCGGCACCAGGTGCAGGCGCTGGCGGATCTGTTCGAGGAAGTCCTCCATCGCCGGTGGCGGGCCCTCGGCGACGGTCAGTCCGCCGATGTGCATGTGCGAGCCCGGACCCTCCTGATGCAGGAAGGAGGCGTCGACCGGGGTGAGCCTGTCGAGGTGGCGTTGGGGCACGAGCGCTTAGGGTACACCGGCGCCCCTACAATGGCGTTGGTGTCCAACACGATCGAGAAGGTTCTCCTCGCCGCACCCCGCGGATACTGCGCCGGCGTGGATCGCGCCGTGCAGACCGTGGAACGCGCGCTGGCGATCCACGGTGCGCCGGTGTATGTGCGCAAGGAGATCGTGCACAACAAGCACGTCGTCGCCCGGCTGTGCGAGCGCGGCGCGATCTTTGTCGAGGAGGAGAGCGAGGTGCCCGAGGGCGCGGTGTGCGTGTTCTCCGCCCACGGCGTCGCCCCGAGCGTGCGCGCAGGCGCGCAGGCGCGCGGCCTGCGCACGATCGACGCCACCTGCCCGCTGGTGACGAAGGTGCACCGCGAGGCCGTGCGCTTCGCCGAGGAGGGCTACACGATCGTGCTCGTGGGTCACGATGGACACGAGGAGGTGGAAGGCACGATGGGCGAGGCCCCGGAGCAGATCGTGCTCGTGCAGAGCGAGCGCGACGTGGACGCTCTGCAGGTCGACGACCCCGAGCGGATCGCCTACATAACGCAGACCACGCTGGCCGTGGATGAAACCAGCTCGATCCTCGCGCGCCTGCGCGAGCGCTTTCCCGAGCATCATCGGCCCCCGCACCGACGATATCTGCTACGCCACCACCAACCGTCAGGCGGCCGTCAAGCAGATGGCTCCCAGCTGCGATCTGATCCTCGTGATCGGCTCGCGCAACTCATCCAACTCGGTGCGCCTGGTGGAGGTCGCGCGCGACTGCGGAGCGGATGCACATCTGATCGACACGGCCGAGGAGGTGCGCGAGGAGTGGCTGGCCGGCAGGCGCGTGGTCGGCATCACCTCGGGGGCCAGCGCACCGGAGAACCTCGTGCAGGAGCTGGTCGACTTCTTCCGCGCCCGCGGCGTGGCAGAGGTCTCGGAGTTTCACGTGATCAGCGAGGACGTCCGCTTCATGCTGCCCAAGCCCGTCCGTGACCACACTGTCGGAGGATCCGCGGGCATGGCTGCCGACGGCGACACAGGCGCCGCGACCGCGGTCGTCGCACCTCCCACCTAGACGCGCTCCTCTACGCCCAACCGGCCCCGAGCGCCTCTATCGTGCCCGTTGCGATGCGCACGCTGATCGTCTCGGACCTGCACCTGGGCAGCGCCTCGGGCTCGGACCTGCTGCGCCGTGCCGAGCTGCGTGCTGCACTGCTCGAGGCGCTCGCGCGCGTTGATCGACTGGTGCTGCTCGGCGACGTGCTCGAGCTTCGTCACGGTCCGGCTCGCGACGCGATGGCCGCCGCGCGGCCCGTTCTTCGAGGATCTCGGCCGGGCGCTCGCCGGTCGCGAGCTGATCGTCGCGGCCGGCAACCACGACCATGCGCTCGTGGAACCGTGGCTCGCGCGACGCGGCGAGCACCAGGAGCCGCCGCCGCTCGCGCTGGAGCAGATCCTCGAGCCCGAGCAGGTCTCTCCGATGCTCGAGCGGATCGCGCGCTGGGCCCTGCCGGCGCGCGTCCGCGTCGCCTACCCCGGCCTGTGGGTGCGTCCCGACGTCTACGCGACGCACGGCCACTATCTGGACTGCCATCTGACGGTTCCCACCCTGGAGCGCCTGAGCGTGGGCGCGATGAGCCGCCTGCTCGGGCGCCCGGCCGATGCGTTCAGCGGCCCCGACGACTACGAGGCGGTGTCGGCTCCCGTGTTCGCGTGGCGCGACGCCGTCGCCAGAGACGGGCGCACCGGCGACGCCCTCAACGGCGTGAGCATGGTGAGCGCCTGGCGTGCGCTGGGAGGCGAGACGGCCGCCCGCTCGGACGGGCGCATCGCTGCCGCCCCGGGGCTTCGCCGGCGGTTGCGCACGCGCGCGCTGGTGGGCGGCTTCCCGCTCGCCGTGGCGGCGCTGAACCGTGCTGGGCTGGGCCCGCTGCGCGCGGAGATCTCGGGCGGCGAGCTGCGCCGGGCCGGCCTCCGTGCGATGGGGGAGGTGGCGATGCGGCTCGGCCTGGGCGATGCCTACGTGGTCTTCGGCCACACCCACCGCGCCGGACCGCTGCCCGGCGACCGCGAGCCGGAGTGGCGCGGCCTGCAGGGTGCTCCCGGGGGGTCGGGCGCGCGCCTGGTGAATGCGGGCTGCTGGGTCTACGCTCCCGCCTTCCTCACCCGACCCCCGGCGAGAGCCCCTACTGGCCGGGAGCGTGCGTGATCGTCGAGGATTCGGGAGCGCCGCGGCTGGAGAGGCTGCTGCTGGACCGCACCCACGCGCAGCTCAGACCACCCCCGGTGTGAAGCACGTCGCCAGGCACTCCACGCCGGCTCCGCACTCGAGCACCAGCGTGCCCACCGTATGGCGCTCGTGCTCGATCAGGGGATATGCGCCCGGGTGGGTGACCGCCAGCTCGGCGCCGCGGCCGGCGCTGCCGCTGACCCACGCCGCTCCTTCACCGTCGAGGACCGCCCACACGCCGCCCGCCTCGTATGGCCCCGAGTACGCGCCGGGCTGGTCCTCGGTCTGGGCTCGCAGCCGCGCGCCGGGAACGTCCTCGGGCGCAGGGGCGCCATCGGCTCGCGCTCGATCCCCACGAGCTCCTGGATCGCCAGCTCGGTTTCCAGATATCCGCCCTCGCCGTGGTGGTACTCGACCAGGCGGGCGCGCCCGTCGAACAGGTAGCGCGACGGCCAGCCCTCGTTGCCGTAGTCCTGCCAGACCTCGAGTGCGCTGTCGATGGCCACGGGATAGGAGATCCCGAGGCGCGACACGGCGTCCCTCACCGCCCGCTCCGGTCGTGAGGGGTCAAAGCCGGGGCAGTGCACGCCGATCGTGCGCAGGCCCGCCGGTCCGTAGCGCGCGTGCCACTCCTTCACATAGGGAAGCGTGCGCAGCGAGTTCGCGCGGCAGAAGTCCCAGAACTCCACCAGCAGCGGCCGTCCGCGCTGGATGATGCTCGCCTGCCCCCCGGGGGCGTTGACCCACGCCAGCCCCCGTGGGAACAGCGGCGCGACGATCGTGTCCACAGGCGCGCGCAAATCGCGCGGCTATCCGATCGAGCCGACCATCTCCAGCTGGATGAGGCGGTTGAGCTCGACCGCGTACTCCATCGGCAGCTCCTTGGTCACGGGCTCGATGAAGCCGTTGACGATCATCGCCGCGGCCTCATCCTCGGTGAAGCCGCGCGAGCCCATGTAGAAGAGCTGCTCGTCGGAGATGCGACCCACGGTGGCCTCGTGGGCGACGGTCACGTGGGGGTTCTGGATCTGGATGTCAGGCCAGGTATCAGAGCGCGAGCGCCCGTCCATCATCAGCCCGTCGCACTGGACGCGGGCTTTGGAGCCGGCCGAGTGGGTCCCCATCTTGACGAGGCCGCGGTAGCCCATGATGCCGCCGTCCTTGGAGATCGACTTGGCGAGGATGTTCGAGGTGGTGTTCGGCGCCAGGTGCACGACCTTGGCGCCGGTGTCCTTGTGCACCCCTTTTCCGGCCACGCCCACGTTGAGGTGATCGGCGCGCGCGCCCTCGCCCATCAGGAACGAGCCCGGGTAGAGCATGACGTACTTCGCGCCCATCGATCCGCCGACCCACTCGACCGTGCCCTCGGCGTCGACGACGGCGCGCTTGGTGTTCAGGTTGTAGACGTCCTTGGACCAGTTCTGCACGGTCGTGTAGCGGGCCTTTGCGCCCTCGTGCACGAAGATCTCGACGACCGCGGAGTGCATCGAGTTGACGCTGTAGGTCTGCGCGGTGCAGCCCTCGATGTAGTTCACCTCGGCGCCCTCGTCGGCGACGATCAGCGTGTGCTCGAAGGTGCCCTCGCCGGCGCCCTCCATGCGGAAGTAGGACTGCAGCGGCAAGTCGCACTTGACGCCCTTGGGGACGTAGCAGAACGCGCCGCCCGACCAGACCGCGCCGTGCAGCGCGGAGAACTTGTTGTCCTGCGGCGGGACGCACTTGTTCATGAAGTAGCTCTGCACGAGCTCCGGGTAGTCGGTGATCGCGGTGTCCATCGAGCAGAACAGGATGCCCTGCTTGGAGTACTCCTCCTTGAGCCCCTCGTACACGGGCTCCTGGCGCCACACGCCGACAACGCCGGCGAGGTGCTCGCGCTCGGCCTGCGGGATGCCGAGGTCCTCGTAGGTCTGCTTCATCTCGGCGGGAACGTCGTCCCAGCTGTTGAAGCGACCGGCCGTCGGGGGGGAGTAGAGGACGAGGTCGTCGAGGTTCAGGCCGCTCAGGTCAGGGCCCCATGTGGGCACCGGCTTGCGCTCGAAGATCTCGAGCGACTTCAGCCGCTTCTCGGCCATCCAGTCGGGCTCGTCCTTGATCTTCGACAGCTCGCTGACGACCTCGCGGGAGATGCCCTGGCGTGCGCGCAGCTGACCCTGATCGTCCTCGACGATCGGGCTGGGCTTGGCGATCCTCGTGCGCTCAATGGTGGCCATGCTGCTCCTCGCTTCCGCGTGTTCTTCAATCCTGTGTCCGGAGTAGGAATTGTATCGCGCCCGGGTGCCGGTCACCACGTGGCCCCGCGGGGCACCTCGATCGTCGCTGCGGGCCGCGGCCCGTGCTCGCCCGCCGGCCTCAGGCGGGCCAGGCGTGATCGCCGGTCACCGCGCCGCGCACGACCTTCAGGTTCAACAGCGCGCACTTGCGCCGCGTGGCCGAGACGGGGATGCCGAGCAGCTCGATCATCCAGTCGGCGCCGAGCCTTCCGACCTCCTCAGCTCCATGCCCTTGAGCTCCTCCGAGGCGATCGACGCCGAGGCCTGGGAGATCGCGCAGCCGTGGCCGTGGAAGCGCAGGTCCTCGATGCGCTCGTCCTTGACGCGGATGTGCACCCCCAGCTCGTCGCCGCACAGGGGGTTGTGCTCGAGCGCCTCGAGGTCGTGGGGCTCGAGCTCGCCGAAGTTCCGCGGGTGCTTGTAGTGGTCGAGGATGTAGTCGCGGTAGAGGTCGTCCATCTCGATCACAGCCGCTCGTGGATCGCGCTCACAGCCCGAACACCTCGCGCCCGCGGATCAGCGCCTCCACGAGCGCGTCGATGTCGGCCGGCTCGTTGTAGACGCCCACGCTCGCCCGCGCGGTCGCGCTCGACGCCGAGGCAGCGCATCAGCGGCTGCGCGCAGTGGTGCCCGGCGCGGATGCACACCCCCCCGCGATCGGCCAGCTCGGCGACGTCGTGGGGGTGCATGCCCTCGATCGTGAACGACGCCAGACCGCCACGGCCCTCCGCACCGGCGGGACCGACGACGCGCAGGCCGGGCACCTGCTCGAGGCGCTCGAGCATGTAGGCGGTCAGCGCGCGCTCGTGCGCGCGCACGCGCTCCATCCCGAGCTCCTGCAGATAGTCGACCGCCGCGCCCAGCCCGACCGCCTCGGCGATCATCGGCGTGCCCGCCTCGAACTTCGCCGGCAGCTCGTTCCAGGTGGCCGACTGGAAGCCGACCGAGGCGATCATGTCGCCGCCGGTCAGGAACGGCTCCATTCGCTCGAGGAGCTCGCGGCGGCCGTGCAGCACGCCGATCCCGGTCGGCCCGAGCGCCTTGTGGCCGGTCCAGCCGTAGAAGTCGGCGCCGATCGCGGCCACGTCGACGGGCATGTGCGGGACCGCCTGCGCGCCGTCGATGAGCGAGACCGCGCCGGCCGCGCGAGCGCGGGCCGCCATCTCCGCGACGGGGTTGATCGTGCCGAGCACGTTGGAGACGTGCGTGACCGCCACCATGCGCACGTCGCCGCGTTCGAGCTCGGCGTCGAGCGCATCGAGCGACAGCCGACCGTGCTCGTCGACCTCCAGGTAGCGCAGGCTCGCCCCGCGCTCGCGGCAGAGCACCTGCCAGGGGACGATGTTGGCGTGGTGCTCGGCCTGGGTGATCAGCACCGCCTCGCCGGGGCCGACGTTGGCCCGGCCCCAGGAGTAGGCGACGAGGTTGATCGCCTCGGTCACGTTCTTGGTGAAGATCGTCGTCTGAGGAGCCCTCGACGGCGGTGCCCCCGCTCCCCGCTCGGTCCGCGCCGGTGAAGGCGGCGACCCGCCGGCGGGCATCGTCGTATGCGGCGTCGGCCTCCTGCGCCAGCGCGTACACGCCGCGGTGAACGTTGGCGTTGTGGCTGCGCAGGTGCTCGGCGAGCGCCTCGATCACGACCGCGGGCTTCTGCGAGGTGGCGGCCGAGTCCAGGTAGATGAGCGGGCGCCCGTCGAACTCGCGCGCGAAGATCGGGAAGTCGGCCCTGGACCTCGAGCGCGGGCAGCTCAGCGACTGACGGCATACGCCTCGATGTCCTCGCGCGCCGCCGCCAGCTTGCCCGCGACCTTCTCGCGCACGAGCGCTTCCAGGGGCTCATCCGCGAGCTCTGAGATCAGCGGCTCGAAGAAGCCCTCGACGATCACGCGCACGGCCGCCGGGCGGTCGAGGCCGCGCGTCTGCATGTAGAAGATCGCCGCCTCGTCGAGCTCGCCGACGGTGCCGCCGTGCGAGGCCGAGACGTCGTCGGCGGACACGAGCACCGAGGGGATCGCGTCGACGCGCGCCTTCGGCGAGAGCATCATCGAGTGGATCTGCAGGTAGGTGTGCGTCTGCTGGGCGCCCGGATCGATCTGGATGAGCCCCTCGAAGCTCGCGCGGCTCTCGCCGGTCGCGGCTCCCCGCCAGTGCACGTCCCCGCCGGAGGGGCCGGTCTCGTGCAGGTCCACGGCGAACACGTCCAGATGCTCGTGCTCCTCGGTGAAGAACAGGCCGCGGAAGGCCATCTCGCCGCCCGGCTCGGAGACCGCCAGCTCGAGGTGCTGGCGGACCAGATGGCCGCCGAGCAGCGCCGGCAGCCAGTGGCAGTAGGCGTCGCGACCGACGCCCACGAACCGCGTGGAGACGTCGAACACTTCTCCCGGCCCCAGTCCTGCAGCTGCGCCAGCCGGCAGCGGGCGCCGTCCTGCAGGTACAGCTCGAACGCGCCGGCGTGCAGCGCCTGTGCCCGTCGAAGTCCTCGGCGAGGTCGTACTCGTGCACGCGGAACTCGCTCGCTCTCGCCGCCGAGCGACGAGCGTGCGCGCGTACTGCGCCACGCCGGGCTGCTCGATCGCGTAGACGATCTCGAACGGCTCCTCGCACGACGACGCCGTCGGGCACGTGCAGGAAGGCCCCGCCGCTCCAGAAGGCGGCGTTGGCCGCCTCGAGCTTGTGCCGGTCGATCGTCAGGCGCTTGGAGTACCACGGCGCGACCAGCTCGGCGATGCTCGCGGAAGGCGTCCTCCAGCGAGCACAGGATCACGCCCGCGCTCGGCCAGCGCCGGGTCGAGCTCGACGTGCACGACCGCGCCCGCGCTCTGCACGAGCCGCCCGGCGCGCCGGCGCTCGGGGAGGGTGCGCGTCACGACGTCCGGGATGTCCCGAGGGCCGGGCGCTCCGGCTGCGCCCACGCCGGGCTCCCTCGCATCGGACTGATCCTCGAGCGCGTCGAGGTCGAGCGCCTGCAGGCTCGTCGTCCAGAACCCCGAGCGCCGCCACACCGGCAGCTCGCGAGGCCTCGTAAGCTCTGCAGGGCGGCCTCGCGCAGCTCTGCGAGCGTGCGCCCGTCGCCGGCCCCGCGCCGGCGAGCGCGTGGTAGAGGGTCGCCTCGCGGTGGCGCCCCGGCTTGACCGCCACCGTGCCGGCGCCTCCCACGGAGGAGCCCTCAGACACCGACGCCGAACTCCTGGCGGATCTCGTCGTAGCCCTCGCGCTCGAGCCGCTCGACGAGCTCGACGCCGCCCTCGAGCACGATGCGCCCGTCCATCATGATGTGCACGAACTGGGGCTTCACGTAGTGGAGGATGCGCTGGTAGTGGGTGATGATCAGCGCGCCCAGGCCCTGCTCGTCGTGCAGCCTCTGCACGCCCTCGGCGACGGTCCTCAGCGCGTCGATGTCAAGGCCCGAGTCGGTCTCGTCGAGGATCGCGACATCGGGCGCGAGCATCGCCATCTGCAGGATCTCCGCGCGCTTCTTCTCGCCGCCGGAGAAGCCGTCGTTGAGGTGGCGCGAGGTGAACGGCTTGGTCGACGTCGAGCAGCTCGATCGCGTGCTGGAGCTGGGTGCGGAACTCCTTGACCCCGATCGGCTCCTCGCGCTTGGCGTTGATCGCCATGCGCAGGAAGTTGGCCACCGAGACGCCGGGGATCGACGACCGGGTACTGGAAGGCCAGGAACAGCCCGGCCTTGGCCCGCTCGTGCGGCTCGGCCGCCGGTGATGTCCTCGCCCTTGAAGGTGATCGAGCCCTGCGTGATCTCATAGGTCGGGTGCCCGAGCAGGGTGTTGGCGAGCGTGGACTTGCCCGAGCCGTTTGGGCCCATCAGGGCGTGTATCTCCCCGCGGTTGATGTCGAGGTCGACGCCGCGCAGGATCTCGCGGTCCTCGGTGCGCACGTGCAGGTCTCTGATCTCCAGGTCGGCCATGTTCGCTGTTCAGGCTCCAGTGCGTGAGGGGTTGCGGTTTGGCGTCCAGCGTCGGCAGCGCGGCGCCGGTGGACAGCGCCGAGGCGTCCTGGCAGCGCCGGCTCGAGCACGAGGTCGGCGAGCGTCGTCTCCTGCAGCGTGCGCACGATCGAGAAGCGCACCCTCGTCCACAGCAGCTTCGTGGGGCAGGCTGTGGGCGGGGTCGGACTCGCGCGCGCACACGATCGAGCCGTCGGGGGCTCTGGGAGATGCACTCGATCGGCGCGATCGAGCCCTCCAGCGCCTCGACCACCTCGGCCATCGTGATCTCCATCGGGCGAGCGCGCGAGCAGGTAGCCGCCGCGGGAGCCGCGCCGGGAGTCGACCAGCCCCGCCTTGCGCAGACGCGCCACCAGATGCTCCAGGTAGGCGAGCGGAAGGCCGTCGTGCTCGGCGATCTCCGTCAGCGGTATCGGATCGCTCGCCGGCACGCCTGGCCAGCTCGACCATCACGCGCACGCCGTACTCGGCCTTGGTTGAGAACATCATCTCCGTAATACCTACCTGCGCGCTAGGGTATCAGCAGCGCTCCTCGGAGCTTGCGCGACAGCTCGTGCGGCGAGCGGACGTCGTGGCGAGGGTTCGGGGTGAGCTGTTCGAGCTCGAACACGACCCGCTCGCGGCCATCGCGGTCGAGCAGCAGCACCGGCGCCGAGCTGGCCCAGGCGCCTTCGCCCGCGCTCGCGGGCACGACGTGGTAGGCGCGCCAGACCGCTCGCAGCTGCGCGCGGGAGCCGGTCAGGTAGCGCAAGGCGCCCGCTCAGCGAGACCCGTTCGAGGAAGCGCGCGCACGTGGGCCGGGCGTGTCGGCGGCGGGATCGACGCTGACGAGCGAGCGCCGCGACGCCGGGGCCGAGTTCGTCCAGCGCGCCGCGTATCTGCTGGGCGATCAGCACGCAGGCGCTGCGGCAGGTCGAGTACAGGAAGGTCAGGATCGTGACGCGGCCGCGGTAGTCGCGCAGCGACACGCTGCGCCCGTGCTGGTCGGTGAGCGTGAAGTCCGTGCGCGCGCCGCGCGCTGGAAGCGCCGCGCCGTCGAAGCCCGAGGCTCGCGCGCCGGCGCCCGGGGCGGAGCCGGCCGTGGAGGGGTGGCCGGGGGACCCGCCCAGCGCCACCGCGAGCGCAAGCGCGATCGCGATCGCGATGGCCAGGGCGGGCAGGGCGAACGCGCAGGTGCGGACGCATCGTGGCTGAGGGTAGGGGCTGGACGCAGCGCGCGAGGCGGACGCGCAGGATGGTGCGCGCGATAAAGCGCGCAGGATAGCGACAATCTACGATCAGGCGCTATACTTTGTGAAGTCACCATGAAAGCCGACCGTGGTTTAGGAGTTTCGATATGAGTCCGTCAGGCGCGGAGCTGCTCCGCCAGATCAAGAGCCAGATCGACGAGGTCGATCCCTCCGAGGTGCACGAGCTGATCGACGAGGGCGTGACGATCGTGGACGTGCGCGGCAGCGAAGAGTTCGCCACCGGTCACCTGCCCGGCGCCAAGAGCGTTCCGCGGGGCCATCTGGAGTCGCGCATCGAGAGCGCGGCGCCGGACCGCTCCGCCGAGCTGATCCTCTACTGCGCCTCCGGCAGCCGCTCGGCCTACGCCGCGCGCACGCTGCACGGAGGACCTCGGCTACGAGCACGTGCGCTCGATGACCGGCGGCATAACCCTGTGGAAGGACCGCGGCTACGAGGTCGAGATCCCGCGCGCGCTCAGCTCCGAGCAGCGCGATCGCTACTCCCGCCACCTGCTGATCCCCGAGATCGGCGTCGAGGGCCAGCAGAAGCTGCTCGACGCGAAGGTGCTGCTGCTCGGCGCGGGCGGCCTCGGCTCGCCGACCGCCCTGTACCTCGCCGCCGCCGGCGTCGGCACGCTGGGAATCGTCGACGACGACGACGTCGACCTCTCCAATCTCCAGCGCCAGGTGATCCACTCCACCCAGCGCATCGGCATTCCCAAGGTCGACTCCGCCGAGGAGTCGATCCACGCGCTCAACCCCGACGTGAAGGTCGTCAAGTACCCCGTGCGGATCGACGCCTCGAACATCATGGAGATCATCGAGGGCTACGACGTGATCGTCGACGGCGTCGACAACTTCCCCACCCGCTACCTGCTCAACGACGCCTCCGTGCGCCTGCGGATCCCGGTCGTCTCCGCCTCGATCCTCGGCTTCGACGGCCAGCTGTCGGTGTTCGCGCCCTACGAGGGCCCCTGCTACCGCTGCCTGTTCCGCGAGCCGCCGCCGGCCGAGCTGGCGCCCTCGTGCGGCGCCAACGGCGTGCTCGGCGTGCTGCCCGGGACGATGGGCCTGCTGCAGGCGACCGAGGTCGTCAAGCTGATCCTCGGCATCGGCGAGCCGGCGATCGGCCGCCTGCTCCTGTACGACGCGCTGGGGGCGACGCTGACCGAGGTCAAGGTCCACCGCGATCCCGACTGCCCGATCTGCTCGCGCGAGCCCGAGGAGATCACCGACGAGGAGATGGGCGCCTTCCCCGACTACGAGGCGTTCTGCGCCGCCGCCGGCTAGCGTGGCCGCAGGCTCCGATGACGCCCGGCTGCACGACACGGGCGCGCGCCGGATGTGCGCGGCCTGCTAATCATTCCCGCGATGGCGACGATCAAGATCCCCCCGGTCCTGCGCGCCTCGGTGGGCGGCGAGAAGGAGGTGAGCGCCTCCGGCGAGAACGTCGGCGAGGTGCTGCGCGATCTCGCCTCGAGCCACCCGGCCACCGAGAGCCAGCTGTTCTCCGCCGAGGGCGAGCTCAACCGCTACGTCAACGTCTACCTCAACGACGAGGACGTTCGCGTGCTCGACGGCCTGGAGACGGTCGTGCAGCGACGGCGACACGCTCGTCATCCTGCCGGCGATGGCCGGCGGGCCGTTGCGGCCGAGCAGCTGAGCCTGAGCCGCGGCGCGTAGCGAGCCGTCGGCTGCGCTCGTCCGCCGCCGGCACGTGGCTCATGGCGTGCTCGGCCAGCGCGGTGATCGTCAGCGACGGGTTGACGCCGACGTTCGCGGGGATCGCCGAGCCGTCGCAGACGAGCAGGTTCTCGTAGCCGAACACCCGCTGGCGGGCGTCCACGACGCCCTCCTCGCGGGCTCGGCTGCGATCACGGCGCCGCCGAGGATGTGGGCGGTCGTGGGGATGTTGAAGAGCGCCTCGGACAGCGAGCTCTGGGCGATGCCGCCGGTGCGCTTGGCAAACCACTCGGCGGCCTGGTTGGCGATCGGGATGAACGTCGGGGTTGGGACGCTCGGGGTCCTGTTCGGTCTGCAGCCAGAACGAGCCGAACGGCCCTTGCGGGGGCGCAGCGCGATCGCGTTGTCGAGCGTCTGCATCACGAGGATGATGATCGTGCGCCGCGACCAGTGCTTGGGGAACAGCACCTTGGCCAGCCGCCTGGGGTGCAGCAGACTCTGCCCGATCAGCTTCAGCGGGCGCGTCACGCGCGTGCCGTCGCCGACGAGCAGCGTGTACAGGCGGTGCATCGAGTCGCCGTCGTCGCCGTAGGTGACGGTCTCGATGTGCGTGTGCGGGTCGGGGTAGATCGAGGAGGTGATCGCCACGCGCTTGATCAGGTCGTCCGGGTAGTCCTCGGGCACGGTCACCGCGAGGATCGACTCGGAGTTGGTGCGCACGAGCTCCCCCAGGCGCGCGGAGATGCGCGGCAGCGACCCGTTCGCGCGGCAGCGCTGGAGCAGCTTGTTCGTGCCCAGCGGCCCGGCGGCCACGACGACGCCGCGCGCGCGCTGGACCGGCGGTCCTTGCGCAGCCACGCGCCCGAGCGCACGCTTTCGACTTCATAGCCGTCGCTGCCGTCGGCGCTGCCGAGCGGGCGGATGTCGATGACCGTGCGTTCGGGCATCACCCGCGCGCCGCGGCGCTCGGCGAGGTACAGGTAGTTCTTCACGAGCGTGTTCTTGGCTCCGTGCGGGCAGCCGACCATGCAGCGCCCGCACAGCCTGCACCCGTGCGGTCGGGCCCCTCGCCGCCGAAGAACGGGTCGGGGACGGTCTTGCCCGGCTCGCCGAAGAACATGCCCACCGGCGTCTTTTTGTAGGTGTCGCCCACGCCCAGCTCCTCGCCGAGCTCGCGCAGCAGCTGATCGGCGGGATCGTCGTGGGGGTTCTGCACGACGCCCAGCATCCGCTGCGCCTCGGCGTAGTGGGGCGCCAGCGCCTCTCCCAGTCCTCCATGTCCGCCCACTGGCGGTCCTCGAAGAACGCCTTCGGGGGCACGTACAGCGTGTTCGCATAGCCCAGGCTGCCGCCGCCCACGCCGCAGCCGGAGACGACCGAGACGTCCTTGAAGGTGGTCATCCGGAAGATGCCCTTCATCCCCAGCTTGGGGCTCCAGAAGTAGCGCTTCAGATCGGCGGTCGAGCGGGGAAGCTCGTCATCGGCGAAGCGGCGTCCGCACTCGAGCACGCCGACCGAGTAGCCCTTCTCGGACAGCCGCAGCGCCGAGACGCTGCCGCCGAAGCCCGAGCCGATGACGAGCCAGTCGAAGTCGAAGTCCCCAGCGTGCTCCATATGTCCGACCATGTTAGACCCGTGGCCAGGCGGACGTGGTGGCATGATCGTCACTTCGCTTGGTCTCGACAGAGGGAGCGCCATGGCCAGCGCAGGCAACGAGGACGCAGCAGCGGAGCAGCCACCGGATTCGAGGGCACGGCTGATGCAGGAAGTGGCCGCCCAGATGGAGGCCATCGAAGCCGACTTCGGCGACGGCTACGCGATCGGCAGTACCGTGATCATCGTTGAAGTGATCGGCCCCGACGGCGCCGCAACAATCCGCGTGCGCAGCAACGCCCCACCGTGGACCGGCCTCGGCATGCTGCGAATAGCCGAGAAAGGGCTGGAAGGCCAGAGCGAGGAGTAGGCGCTCGACCCCGCTATATTCCGTGAAGTAATGGCGGTTGAGAGGCTGAGGAACCGGCCCTGCGGGGGTCGGTACGGGGACATCGTGCAGTCGATCGGCAACACGCCGCTGGTCGAGCTGCCACGCTGTCGCCCAAGCCGGGCGTGCGCATCTGGGCGAAGCTCGAGTCGCGCAACCCGACGGGGTCGGTCAAGGACAGGGTGGCGCGCGCGCTGATCGAGGACGCCGAGGAGAAGGGCGCGATCAGCAAGGGCCAGACGATCCTCGAACCGACCTCCGGCAACACCGGCATCTCGCTGGCGATGATCTGCTCGCGCAAGGGCTACCGCCTGAAGGTGGTGATGCCGGAGAACGTGACGCCCGAGCGCACGCAGCTGCTGCGGATGTACGGCGCGGAGATCGTCTACTCCGAGGGCTCCAAGGGCTCCAACGGCGCCGTCGAGAAGGCGCTGGCGATGGCCGCGGAAGACCCCTCCTGCTACATGCCCTACCAGTACGGCAACCAGGCCAACCCGAACGCCCACTACAACGGCACCGCGCTCGAGATCCTCGAAGAGCTCGACGAGGTGTCCGCGTTCGTGGCGGGGCTCGGCACCGGCGGCACGCTGATGGGCAACGGCCGGCGACTGAAGGAGACCTTCGGCGACGCCGTGAAGATCGTCGCGGCCGAGCCGATGCAGGGCGAGCCGGTGCAGGGGCTGCGCTCGCTGGACGACGGCTTCATCCCGCCGATCATCGACCTCTCCCTGCTCGACCGCAAGATCTTCGTGACCAACCGCGACGCGATCATCCTGGACGCGCAGGCTGCTCGACGAGGAGGGCGTGTTCGCGGGCGTCTCGAGCGGCGCGATCGCGAGCATCGCCGTGCGGATCGCCGGCGAGCTGGAGGAGGGGAACGTCGTGTTCGTGGTCGCCGACGACGGCTGGAAGTATCTGTCCAGCGGCATCTACACGCTGCCGGTCGACGAGATCGAGAACCTCGACTCGACCGTCTGGTGGTAGCGCCCCGCGCGGTCCGCGGCGCAGTCCGGCGGACATGAACATCTCCGCGAGCTCCTGGACGAGCTGATCGCGCACGTGCGCGAGGACCCCGAGAACGAGGTCTGCGGCGTGGTCGCGGTCGAACCCGCCGACGCCGCCGCGGGCGCCGGCGGCGCGCGCGCGATCGCGTGTATCGCGCCGGCAACGTCCACGCGAGCCCGCTGAAGTTCGAGATCGACCCCGAAGGAACTGCTGCGAGCTGTGGAACGCGTGCGAGGAGCTCGGCGAGCTGGGCGCGATCTACCACTCGCACGTGCGCAGCGAGCCCTACCCGTCCCAGACGGACGTCAACTTCGCCGCCAACTGGCCGGGCGTGGAGTGGATCATCGTGGGGCTCGCCGGCGGCTCGGAGCCGGAGGTGCGCTCCTACCTGATCGACGACGCCGGCAGGGTCGAAGAGGTGGCGATCGAGGAGACGGCGATGTGAGCGAGGAGCCGCTCGTGTGCCCGGGCTGCGCTCGCACCTACCCTCGCAGCGAGCGCTTCTGCGCGGCGTGCGGCATGCCGCTGGTGTATCGTGCCCGGACCCGAGCGGGAGGCCGCCGAGCGCCAGCGCAAGGCGCGCAAGATCAAGCCCCAGTACGCCGAAGGGGAGCTCGTGAAGGTGGCCCGCGCGCAGAACCAGCCCGAGGCCGAGTTCATCGAGGGGCTGCTGCTCGAGGAGGGGATCCCCTGCATGCTGCGCCGCTCCTCGGCGGCTTCGACGTGGCGGAATTCCTGGCGGCCGGACGCGCGACGTGCTGGTGCCCGAGTCGGGCGCCCAGGCGGCCCGCGAAGCGCTCGCCTGGGAGGAGGCTGCGGGCGCCTAGGCGAGGACGGGCTGGCCGGCGTCTTCGCTCGTGATCGCGCGGATCTCCTCGGAGGCGCGCTCGAACTCGGCGTCGGAGAGGACGGGGGTGCCCTCGAAGGGAAGCTCGCGCTGCAGCTCGACCCAGGCGTGGGAGGCGGTGTACTCGTCCTTGACCTTCACCGTGACCGGCCGGGGGATGCGGTAGGTGCGCAGCAGCAGCACGTGCAGCGGCTCGTGCCTGCGCCAGCCCAGCCGCTTTTCGGCGTAGTCGGGCGTCCAGACGTAGAAGGGGGAGAGCGCGTCCACGCAGCGCGGGTCGGCGATCGTGAAATGGCCGGCCACCTGCGCCCAGGCGCGGATGCGCACGCGGTCGGGCTGCTGGACGGGGCGCCGGAGGCGAAGGCGTGCAGCGGCGGCTCGCCTTCGCTCCAGACGCCCTCCTCGAGCGCGCGGCGCAGCTCGGGCTGGTGGGACTCGCGCACGAGGTCGCCCGGCTGGTGGTCGAAGGTGGGGTACAGGAAGAAGCGCTCGTGGGCGAGCTGGAAGGACTTGCCGGGCTCACGGATGCCGCCCTTGCGAAGTGTTATGAGCTGCTCGCCTTCCGCCAGGGCGCGGACGGTGACAGCCCATTCTTTGAAAGCAATTGGCATGAAAGACCAAAGACCTGAAGGGGAAACGGCTGTTTGCGACACCCTGCGTGCCGACCGGGGAGGGCGGCTGCCGGTCCGTTAAAGATACGAACTCCGGGCGAAAATCCCAAATCCCCTGCAAATCAGCGCATTATTTGGGGATGTGCGCGCTGACAAACCCCCACGACGGCTCGGCGTGACGCTCGCCTAGCGTCGTTTGGCGGGCCATTCAGCGCTCTCTATGAGGCGACTCGCCTTCAACGCCGCGTAGTTCGCGTTCGACCTGCTTTTCCTGGGGGCTCTCGGGTCCGCCGATGGCCGCCGTGGCCCCTGTGACCGTGAACACCTGCACCCCTGGTCTAAGTGTCGTCGGATGGTGGCTGGTCGTACTGCCGCATCCGACAAGCAGGCACGCGCTCACGGCCAGCGCTGCAACGATCGTTCGCGGTCGCATGGCAAACGACCATACTCGGGGCTGCTCTTGCAGTGGTGACCCATTCGCCCCGTTCGGATCGGCGGGCCGTCCCCCGCCAGGGCAAGGTCTCGGGGGGCGCGGCGTAGCCTCCCCTTCGTGATCCCGGGTCAAAGGAGGTCCGTTATGGCCCGATCCTTGGGTTTGTCAGCGCACACATCCACATTATTTTGGGATATGTGCGCCGACGAACCGGTGAGACTGGCACGATGCCTTGAGGCGACTGAGCCGCTGCTGACCAAAGAGCCCGCCAAGGCGGGCTCTTTGAGGGAGTGTTCGTCACGGGTTGGAGGCTCATCCCGGACGGGCTTACGAGGAGGATCGTAGTCCTCAGAGCGACCCTCAGAGGTGAGAATCCGCTTATCCAAAGGAGGCGCCAAGCGGTTGAGGGAGGCGCCGATCGTCGAGGGAGGCGCCAATCGGCTGGGAAGCGTCAGCTTCCCCCACTGTGCCGACGCCTGTATGGTCTGGCTATGAGCGACGATGCGAACAGCGACGCCCTCGACGGCGGCACCGAGGACGCGCCAGAGGCGCTGGGGAAGGTGGACCCCGATGCCCCGCCGGCCGAGCCCAACGAGGAGCGGCCGACGCCCGAGCAGCCCGTCAAGGATCAGGGCGACGCCCTTGAGGAGCCAAAGGCGGGGACAGCCCGGGAGCCCCACGGCGAGGCCTCCTCCTAGCGCAGCCAGAGCCGCCCAGCCTGCGCACACCTGTGCTGGCGCTGGGTCGTCGCGCTCAGGCGCGCCGGGCGCTGCTCACAATCGCCAGCCGGCCAGCCCCTCGGCGGCCTCGATCATGGCGGCGTAGTCCTGCTCGCCGTGGCCGCGGCCGATGGTGGCGACGAGCAGGCTGCGCGCATGGGCGGCCGACGGGAAGGGCACGCCCGCGGCCTGGGACTCCTCGAGGCACAGGCGCACGTCCTTGAGCATGTGGGCGGTCTTGAACAGCGTCGTGTAGTCGTGCTCGCGCATCGGCGTGGACTTGATCTGCATCTGCGCCGAGGCGCCCGAGCCCGCCATGGTCACCTGCACGAACGCGTCGAGGTCCACGCCGGTCGCGCGTGCAAGCAGCAGGGCCTCGGCGAGCGCGGCGGCGTTGGCGGCTCCGAGCGCGTTGTTGAGCAGCTTGAGCATCTCCCCATGGCCGAGCTCGCCCACGTGCACGATCAGACCGCCCATCGCCTCGAGCAGCGGCTTGGCGCGGGCGAAGTCATCGGCCCTGCCGCCGACCATGATGGTCAGCGTGCCGTCTTCTGCGCGCGGCGAGGAGCCCGTTACCGGCGCGTCGAGCATGCGCACGCCGTTCTGCTCGAGCGCGGCGCCGATCCGGCGCGTGTCCGAGGGCGCGATCGTCGAGCAGTCGATGCAGAGCAGCCCGGCGTGGGCGCCGTCGATGACCCCCTCGGGGCCGAGCAGGACGCCTGCGACCTGCTCCCCGTCGACGACCATGCTGACGACGATGTCGCTACCTCGCGCCACCTCGGCCGGGGTGGCGCAGGGCAGGGCGTCGTGCTCGGAGGCCCAGCGCTCGGCCTTGCCGGGAGTGTGCGTCCACACGCGCAGCGGAAAGCCGGCGCGCGCGACGTTGGCGGCCATGCGCGAGCCCATGATGCCCAGGCCGAGAAAGCCGATCCGCTCAGGGCGCGGCCGTGCTCTCGGGCATGCCCGCATCCTCCTCCACCGGGCGTTTCGATGCGAAGCCGCTGCCCTGGGTGCAGCGTGCCGGTCAGCTTGCCCGGCAGCGTGCGGCCGTCGAGCTCATCGTGTCCGCGCTGCCCGGGCTCGCCCCCGTCGGCCCCGCGGGGCGCGTGGCGGCGGCGCTCGGCGATCAGCGAGAAGGTCACCTCCTCGAGCGCTTCGACCTCGCGCACGACGCCGTCGCCGCCGCGGTGGAGCCCCGCGCCGCCCGAGCCGCGGCGCAGGGCATAGGAGCAGACGCGCAGCGGGAATTCGCGCTCGAGCGCCTCGATGGGCGTGTTGAGCGTGTTGCTCATCGCGACGTGAACGCCGCTGGGCCCATCGGCGTCGGCGCAGGCGCCCTGGCCGCCGCCGAGCGTCTCGTAGTAGGTGAAGCGCGAGTTGCCGAGCGTGAGGTTGTTCATCGTGCCCTGGCCGAGGGCGCGGCCGAACGCGCCGAGCACCAGGTCGGCCACCCTGGAGGAGGTCTCGACGTTGCCGGCCGCCACCGCCGCGCCCGGGCGGGCATTGAGCACGGTGCCCAGCGGGGCGCGCACCTCGATCGTGCGGTAGGCGCCGGCCGAGGGCGGGATGTCGGGGTCGGTGAGGACGCGCACGGCGAACAGGCACGCCGAGCGGGTGACGGCGAGCGGGCAGTTGAGATTGCCGGGGTGCTGGGGGGCGCTGCCGGCGAAGTCGAAGGTCAGCCGATCGCCGGCCAGAACCGCGCGCAGGCGCAGCTCGAGGTCGCCCTCGCGGCGCCTCGAGCACGTCCGTGGCGTGAACGACCCGATCCGGAGCGCGGCCAGGCAGGCGCGGGTGCGGCGCTCGGTGTAGTCGAGCACCGCGTCGGTGGCCTCGCGCAGCCGGTCCGGGCCGAGGCGCAGCGCGAGCTCGCTCAGGCGCTGGGCGCCGGTGCGGTTGGCGGCGAGCTGGGCGCGCAGGTCGGCTCGGCGCTCGGCCGGCTGGCGCATGCTGCGCCACCAGCTCGTCGATCGTCGACTCCTGCAGCGGGCGCGGCGAGATCACCACGCCCTCCTCCTGCAGGGTTCGGCTGTCGGCGGGCATCGACCCAGGCACGCGCCCGCCCACGTCGGCATGGTGCGCGCGGCTCGCGGCGAAGCCCAGCAGCTCCTCGGCCAGGAAGACCGGCGTGATGACGGTGATGTCGGGCAGGTGGGTGCCGCCGGCGAAGGGGTCGTTGAGGATCCAGGACACGCCCGGGGCGTGCTCGTGCTCGAGCACCGCCGCAACGGCGGCGGGCATCGCGCCGAGGTGCACGGGGATGTGCTCGGCCTGCATGACCATCTGCCCGTGGGGGTCGAACAGGGCGGTCGAGGCGTCGCGGCGCTCCTTGATGTTGGAGGAGTGCGCGGAGTGGATCAGCACCACGCCCATCTCCTGGCACGCCGCGCGCAGGGCGCCGGTGACGACCTGCAGTTCGATCGGGTCAAGCATCAGCGCTCGCGCCGCAGGTGGATCGTTCCGTGCGCGTCGACCTCGCCCGACCAGCCGGGCGGAACCAGCAGCGTGGACTGTCCGAGCGCGCAGAGCGCCGGCCCGCGAAGGGTCATCGCCGGCGCGAGCTCCCCGCGGTAAACGGCGGCGTCCAGCGCCTCGCCGTCGAAGATGATCGGACGGGTCTCGCTCGCGGACGGCGCGGCCGCTGCCGGCGAGCGGCCGCAGCGAGGGCGACGGGCCCCAGACCGATACGCGGATGTTGACGAGCTCGACCTCCGCCGAGTCATCGCGGTAGCCGTAGCGGAGCTCGTGCGCGCGGGCGAAGGCCTCGCGCAGGATGTCCGTGTCGACGGGGTCGGGCACCTCGACGGACAGCTCGAAGGACTGGCCGCGGTAGCGCAGCTCGTGGCGCACGCGCACGCGCCGGGCGCGCTGTCCGAGCGCGGTCGTGGCCTCGCGATCAGCGCCTCGCGCGCGCTGGACAGGCGCGCGTCGGTGAGGGAGTCGCCGGCGAGCATGACGGTGCGCGAGACGTCGCGGCGGGGAGCGGCGGCGGCGAGGCCGAGCGCGCACAGCACGCCCGAGGCACGCGGGCAGAGGATGCGCTCGATGCCGAGCTCGTCCGCCAGCGCGGCGGCGTGCAGGGGGCCGGCGCCGCCGAAGGGCATGAGGACGAAGCCGCGCGGGTCGATTCCCCGCTCGACGGTCATCACGCGCAGGGCGCCGAGCATCTCGGCCTCGGCCACGCGCACGATGCCCTCGGCGCACGCGAACAGGTCCATGTCGAGCTCGCGCGCCAGCTCGCCGACGGCGGCGGCGGCGGCCGCGCGGTCGAGCGAGAGCTCGTCCGCGAGCGGCGAGTCCTCGAGCAGGCGGCCCGAGCAGGAGGTTGGCGTCGGTGACGGTCGGGTCGAGTGCCGCCGCGCCCGTAGCAGGCCGGTCCCGGGACGGCGCCCGCCGAGGCGCGGTCCGACGCGCAGGGCGCCCCCGGGATCGCGCCAGGCGATCGAGCCGCCGCCGGCGCCGACGGTGTGGATGTCGAGCGCAGGCAGCGCCAGCGGCCGTCCGGCGACCGTCGCGTTCGGCGGTCTCTGCGACCTGCGCGCCGTCGATCAGGCAGACGTCGCAGGAGGTGCCGCCCATGTCGAAGCAGAGCACGCTCGGCTCCTGCGCCAGCTCGGCCAGCAGCAGCGCCCCGCCGACGCCGCCGGCCGGGCCCGAGAGAACGGTGAGGGCGGCATGGGCGGCCGCGCGAGCGGAGTCGGTGAGCCCGCCGGAGGACTGCATGATGAGCGGCTCGGGCAGTCCGCGGGCGCGTGCGTCGCTCGGACAGGCGGCGCAGGTAGGAGCCCAGCAGCGGCGAGAGGGCCGCGTCGAGAACGGTGGTGGCGGTTCGCTCGTACTCGCGGAAGGTGCCCGACCAGCTCGTAGGAGAGGGAGGTCGGGACGTCGGGCAGCAGCTCGGCGAGCAGCTCGCCGAGCAGGCGCTCGTGGGCGGGATGGGCGTAGGAGTGCAGCAGCGACACGGCGACCGCCTGCGGCGCGGCGCGGGCGAGCTGCTCGCACGAGCGCGCGGGCGCGGGCGGGATCGAGCGCCGTGCAGCGGGCCGCTCGGGGCCGGTTCGCTCGGGCGCCGCGAAGCGCAGCTCGCGCGGGCACGAGCGGCGGCGGTCCCGACGCGGCACAGCTCATACAGGTCGGCCCGTGCCTGGCGGCCGAGCTCGATCACGTCGGTGAAGCCGTCCGTGGCGATCAGCGCCGTGCGCGCCGTGCGGTCCTCGAGCAGGGCGTTGGTGGCGACGGTCATGCCGTGGGCGAAGCGCTCCACCTGCCGTGCCTGCACGCCGGCGCGCGCGAGCACGAGGCGCACCGCGTCGAGCACGGCGACGCGATTGCCGGGCCGGGCGTGGAGGGGACCTTGGCGGTGTGGACGGCGGAGTCCTCGCCGACGAGCACCGCGTCGGTGAAGGTGCCGCCGACGTCGACTCCCAGGAGCATGTCCCGGGAGACTACGGGAGGCTCACGCCGCCGCGAGCTCGCGATCCTCGGTGTCGGCCAGGTGCTGGTGGGAGGGGCAGTAGCCGTTGTGGGGCAGAGGCATGCGCTGGCAGGCGGTGCCCTTGCGGGTCGTGGCGCGGCACTGCGGCGGTGGCGCCGCTGACGGCGGCGTAGCCCTCGTGCGGGTGCTCGACGAGGAACTGTTCGGCGTAGCCGACGTAGCGGCAGACGACCTGGTGGACGTGCTCCTGCGCGGACATCGGGAAGTAGCTGCGGATGTCGCAGAACAGCGTGCGGGCCGGACGGGCGAAGTGGTGGCGGTCGGTGGCCATGCGCTCGACCACCGCCTCGCAGGCACGCAGGACGGCCGCGTGGTTGCTGCGTGGCGCCGGCTCCCGGCCGCGGAGCGGGGATGTGGGGAGCGAGCTCCCGGTAGATGGCCCTGACTGAACTGATACATGGCGCTTCGCGCTCACCTGCTTTCTGGCTCAGATTCGGTGTTGAAGCACGCCAGCCCTTCCTCAATGACTCCGGTTTCTCCCAAAACCTTCGTCACACAGAACACAGTGTCGGTCGAAAAGGACCGAGATAAAGACGGGGAGGCCGTTTTTTTTAGGACTGTCCGTGGGGCCACCCCGTGGGCCGGCGCGTAGCGCGCTCGAGCGCCGCGTCAGGTCCAGGTCTGCCAGGCCGATCGTCGTCCTCAGCGGAGACGACGACGTGGCGATGGTCGAGGGCGGGCTCGCGGCTCGGGGATGGTCCGAGCGCTGGTGGGCTCCGCGGCTCTCGGTGCGCGTCAGGGCGCAGCGGGCGATCAGCCTGGCCAGCGGGTGGGGATCGCCCAGCAGCCTGCTCAGCCCCTCGCTGCGAGCGGACGATGCCCGCGTCGCGCCACAGCGCGTCACGGGTGGACGCGTCGGCCAGCGGCGGCGCCGGCAGCGTGCGAAGCGCCGCGATCTCCGCGTCGGACGGCCGCGGCGGCCGCCGGCACGCGGCTCGGAGAGCGCGCTGGCGATGGCGCGGCGGGCGAACACGAAGCACTCGCTCAGCGAGTTGGAGGCGAGCCGGTTGGCCCCGTGCAGGCCCGTGCACGATGACTCGCCGACGGCGTAGAGCCCGGGAAGCGTGGAGCGGGCGTGCAGGTCGGCGACTGGATTCCCCCCATCGTGTAGTGGGCGGCCGGCGCGACCGGGCACGAGCTCGCGCGACGGGATCCAGTCCGGCCTCGCGCAGCGACGGCGACCACGTTGGGGAAGTGGGCCGGGTCGATCG
Organism: uncultured Solirubrobacteraceae bacterium; assembly: GCA_963767655.1. GTDB lineage: Bacteria > Actinomycetota > Thermoleophilia > Solirubrobacterales > Solirubrobacteraceae > Palsa-744. The sequence continues at coordinate 316,377 of CAVYET010000004.1, forward strand.
AACGCATGTCAAGCCCCACCGATCGCTCGCCGGTCTCGCCCAGGCGAGCCTGGATCGCCCGCGAGACCTCATCGCGTGGCGCGAGCTCGTCGACGAAGCGCTCGCCGGAGGCGTCGTGCAGCGTGGCGCCCTCGCCGCGGATCGCCTCGGTCACGAGGAAGCCCTCGCGCCCGGCCAGGCCGATGACGGCGGTGGGATGGAACTGCAGCAGCTCGAGGTCGGCCAGAGCGGCGCCGGCGGCGTGAGCGAGCAGCAGGCCGATGCCCTGAGAGCCCGGCGGGTTGGTGGTGCGCGCCCACAGCGCCGCGGCGCCGCCGGTCGCGAGCACGACCGCGCGCGCGCCGATGACGAGGCCGTCGTCGCAGACGAGACCGCGGCAGCGGCCCTCCGAGCGCCACAGCGCGCGGGCGCGGGCGCCCTCGAGCACCGCGATCCGCGGCTCCTCGGCCGCCAGGGCGGAGAGTTGGCGCACCACGCGCCGGCCGGTGGCGCTGCCTCCGGCGTGGACGACGCGCCTGACCGAGTGGCCGCCCTCGAGGCCCAGCGCGAGGCGTCCGAAGCGATCGGCATCGAAGCGCACGCCGAGCGCCTGCAGGTCGCGCACGCAGTCGGGCGCCTCGCGCACGAGCACCTCGGCCGCCGAGTGCCTGACCAGGGCCCGCCCGGCGCGCTCGGTGTCGCTCAGGTGCAGCTCGAAGCTGTCGTCGGCGGCGAGGGCGGCGGCGAGGCCGCCCTGCGCCCAGTAGCTGGCGGTCTGGGCCAGGGGCGTGGCCGAGACGAGCACGACCGTGGCGTGCTCGCGCGCGGCGCAGAGCGCGGCGTAGAGTCCGGCCGCGCCGGCGCCCACCACTGCGACGTCGGCCTCGCGAGAGGCCGCCATGGGGGAGGCGGGCATCGCGGGAACCGTATCTCCCCCGGCTCGCGCGCGAGTCGGCCTGCCGGCTTCGCCGGCTCACGCCCCTCATTCGCCCCGTCGCAGGCGTTCCTCGGATTCGAGAAGCCGCTTTTTAGCAACGGGGTTCGTGCTTTCGCGCTCGGCCTGTTCGACTTCGTGAAGATGCCTCTTCTCGGCTTCGGTGGGCGAGTGGTGCGTACTCGGGGAGGTGCCGCCGGGCGGGGTCGATGCGGGCGGGCTCGAGGCGTGCGGCGTCGAGACTGCGAGCAGGTCGACCACGAAAACGAGCGCCGCGTTCGGCGGGATCGCGACCGGCCTGGTTGCCAAGCCTTTGGCGCCGTAAGCCTGCGAGGCCGGGACGATCAGCTCGCGCCGTCCCCCCACCTTCATGCCGGGCACGCCCTGATCCCATCCGGCGATCACCTGGTTCGTGCCGAGGGTGAACGTGAAGCGCTTGCCACGACGCCACGATGAATCGAACTGCGCACCGCCGTTGTAGAGGACGCCCACGTAGTTGACCGTCACCGTATCGCCCGCGTTGGCTTCGGTGCCCGTTCCAGTTATCAGTTCTTTGATCTCCACTTTGGCGGGCGGTGAGCCCGACGGCGGCGTCACGGTGGGCTCTTTCGAGAGCGGGCCGCTCGCCGTGCCGGGATTGCCGGCCGATGTCGTGGCGGGTCGTCGTGGCGCTCGGGCTGCTCGCCCCGTCGAGGGCGCGGTCGCCGTCGTGGGGCTGGCCACGACCACGGTCCTCGCGGCCGGAGTCGCCGCTGGAGCCGAAGTTCCCGGCGAGCGCTGCCAGAGAGGCGGCGAGCACCCCGAGCGAGAGCGCCGCCACGGCCGCGATTGCGATGATGGGGGCCTTCCAGTTGGAGGAGCTGGCCAGGCGCGTGCGTGCTGCGGCACCACATCGAAGGCACCACTCCTGCTCGGCCCCCAGCGGCGTGCCGCACAGCGGACACGCCTCGTGCGCCGGCGCAGCCGGCGGCTCGGCGCTGTGGCCGTCGAGCGGCCCGGGGGAGCCCTCGGCCAGGCCCGTAGGGGGAGGCGAGGTGGGGGTTACGCTCATCTGCCGGCCGCCGGAGGACGGATGATCTTGGTGGGTTCCTCGGCGTCGGAAGGGGCTTTGGCGGGCGGCGAAGGGGGCCCCGGCGCGGGCCGGGCTGACGCTGGCGGTCCGGCGGGCGCGGATGGGGTGGCAGCTGGCGGCTGCACCGCCGGCGCGGCGGCGGGTACCGGGTGCGCGGTCGATGCCGGCGGGGCAGCGGGCCGCGGCGGGGCAGCGGGCCTCGGCGGGGCGGCGGGCCGTCGGCGGGGCGGCGGGGGTCGCGGGGAGCGGGCGTCGCGGGGGGCGCACCCGCCCTGACGCCTGGGGCATCCCCGCCGGCAGCGGCGGGGAGCGGCGGGGTGGAGGCGGGTGTCGGCGCGGGAGCGGATGGCGAGCGAGCACCCGCCGAGGCTGCGCCGGCGCTCGCCAGGCCCTGTGCTCCGGCGGCCGCCGTCGCGCCGGAAGCGCCGGCTATCGGCAGGTCGGCGTGACGGCTGATCGAGAGCCCGCAATTGGGGCAGAAGCGGTCCTCACCGCTGTGGATCGCCGCGCATCGGGGACAGGCGGTGATGCCGGCCTCGTGCAGGACGGTGACCGGCCGGCGTTCTTTCAGGGCGCGTCTCGAGCGAGCTCAGCTCGTCGTGGATCTGGCCGAGCGTGCTCAGCTTGGCCATCACCAGCGCATCGTTTCGCTGTCCGTAGCGGTGGAGGGTGAAGACGAGACCGCCGAGGTCGCGGTAGGCGAGCTCGCGGGCCCGTCGCAGAAAGCGAACGCGACGGCGCAGACGCCCGCGGGTGCGGAACCCGGGTGAGTCGGCCTGGCTGGCGGCATCCGGTGCCTGGCCGGCAGCCGGCGCCTGACCCGCAGCCTGTGACTGGCCGGCATCCGGGGCCTGGCCGGCAGCCGGCGACTGGCCTGCAGCCGGCGACTGGCCGGCATCCGGTGCCTGGCCGGCAGCCTGTGACCGGCCGCAGCCGGCGACTGGCCTGCAGCCGGCGACTGGCCCGCAGCCGGCGACTGGCCTGCATTCGGTGTCTGGCCGGCGGCCGGTGCCGTCGCTGGCGCCGCCGGCGGGGGGGCGACCTCAGAGGTCGGGGCAGATGGCCGATCCACAGCCGATCCATGTTAGCCGCAAGGGTTAACGGTTAGCCGCTGCGCACGATCCACGAGCGCGGTGCGCCACGCGGCGGCCACGCGCTCGGCCATCTCCCGGGCGGAGAAGCGCGACGCGCGCTCGCGGCCGTCTATGCGCGGGTCGCTGGCACGCAGGTGGGGCTCGACGGCTGCGCGCCAGCGCGCGAGGTCGAAGGGCGCGAGCAACGTGCCGTCGAGGTCCCTCAGGGCACTGGCGTGGATGCCGACGGGGGTGGCGAGCACGGGCACCTCGCAGGCGAGCGCCTCCAGCACCGCCAGGCCGAAGCCCTCGCGCTCGGAGGGCACGAGCACGGCGTTGGCGGCGTTGATCCACAGCGGAACTTGCGAATGATCGACCCCACCGAGGGTGAGCAGCTCCACGTCGAGCGCGCCGGCGAGGGCCAGCGCGCGGTCATAGCGCTTCTCCGGGCGCGAGGGGTCGGCTGCGAACAGCAGGTAGGGACCGTCCCGGTCCAGGCCCAGCTCGGCGCGCGCCTGCAGCCGCTCGAGCGGGCGGAAGCGCTCGATATCCACGCCGCAGGGAAGCACCTGCGCGCGCCGCCGCGCCGCGCGGCCGGGCAGCTCCCGGACGAGCGCCTCCGAGACCGCGGCGAGGAGATCGATCAGCGGCAGCGCCGCTCGGGTTGCGAGGCGTGTGCGGGGGTGGCGCAGATCGGTGCCGTGCACGGTGAGGGCGCGCACGGCGGCGGGCACGACGAAGGAGGGCCAGGCGGTGAGGCCGAAGTGGGCGTGAACGACGTCGAAGTGCGCGCGAGGCGAACCGCCGGCGCAGGTCAACGGCAGCTCGCGCGAGTGCCGGCGCCCCCGGCGGGAACTCGTAGAGCTCGACGTCGAGCCCCTCGATGCGCCGCAGCGCGGCGGCCTGGTCGCGCACGAAGCATCCGCGCTCGGGGTGGGCCGCGTCCGGGAGCATGTTCGAGACCACGAGCGCGCGCACGTTCCCCCGACCGTAGCGCTCTGGAATGATGGCGTGCATGCACAGCGCATCCGCCGGATCGGACCCGCGTGGGCGGCCGATCGCGGTATTCGACTCGGGTGTAGGCGGGCTGACCGTGCTGCACGAGCTGCTCGTGCGGCTGCCGCGCGAGGACTTCGTCTACCTCGGTGACACCGCGCGGTTCCCCTACGGCGAACGCTCGCCCGAGGAGATCGAGCGGTTCGCGGCGCGAGATAGCCGAGGAGCTGCTGCGACGGCGCGCGAAGCTGCTGGTCGTCGCGTGCAACTCGGTCGCGTCCTCGGCCCTGCCGAGCCTGAGCGCGCGGATGCTGCAGACGACGCTCGGCCTGGACGTGCTGGGGGTCGTGCGGCCCGAGGCGCTGCAGGCGGTAGCGGCCACGCGCAGCGGGCGCATCGGCCTGCTCGCGACGCCCACGACCGTGGCGAGCGGGGCCTACGAGCGGGCCGTCGCGGCGGTCGATCCGCACGTGACGCTGCACGCGGTGGCGTGCCCGACGCTGGCGGCGATCATCCAGGCCGGAGAGCAGTTCGACGAGCAGGCGGTGGCGACGGTGCGCGTCGCCTGCGAGCCGCTGAAGGGCGCGGGCGTGGACACGGTGATCCTGGGCTGCACGCACTACCCGCTGATAAGCCCGCTGCTGCAGCGGGTGCTGGGGCCGGGGGTGACGCTCGTGAGCTCCGGCGCGGCGCTGGCGCGCCAGGTGGAGCATGCGCTGAGCACGCGCGAGCTCGAGAATCCGCGCAGCGACGGCGAGGGGGACTACATGTTCCTGTGCACCGGCGACGTGCATGCCTTCCGCGAGGTGGGCACGCGCTTCTTGCAGATGCCGCTTGGCACGGTCGAGCACGTCGCGCTGTCCGAGCTCGAGGTGCTGGCGTGAGCCAGCGCAGCTACGGGCGCGGGCCCGGCGCGCTGCGTCCGACGGTGATCGAGCCGGGCTTCATGCGCACCGCCACGGGCTCGGCGCTGATATCGGCCGGAGAGACGCGCGTGATCTGCACGGCCTCGGCGCAGGAGGGCGTGCCGCGCTGGATGGCCGGCAGGGGCCGCGGCTGGGTTACGGCCGAGTACGGCATGCTGCCGGCGTCGACCGGCGAGCGCAAGCAGCGCGACGCGACCAGGGGACGCCCGGATGGCCGCACGGTCGAGATCCAGAGGCTGATCGGGCGCTCGCTGCGTGGCGTGCTCGACTTCCAGGCGCTGGGCGAACACACGATCTTCCTGGACTGCGACGTGCTGCAGGCCGACGGGGGCACCCGCTGCGCGTCGATAACCGGCGCCTACGTTGCGCTGTCGCTGGCATGCGCGCGGCTGCGGCGCGAGGGCCGGCTGGAGCGCTCGCCGCTGACCGGCTCGGTGGCGGCGGTGTCCTGCGGCATGGTCGACGGGGAGGCGCTGCTGGACCTCGACTACTCCGAGGACTCCGCCGCCCAGGTCGACGCGAACGTCGTGATGACCGGCGATGGGGGCCTGGTCGAGGTGCAGGCGACGGCCGAGCGCACTCCGCTCTCGCGGGCGCATCTCGACGAGCTGCTGGCGCTCGCCGGCAGCGGCATCGAGCGCCTGCGCGGCGCCCAGGAGCAGGCGCTCGCCGAGGTGGCGGACACGGCGGTCAACGAGGACGGGCACGGTGATCGCACGCCGGCGGGAGAGGCGCCGTCGCCGTAGGGCGGCGCTCGGGCGCAGTTGAAGCTCCTGCTCGCCACCCACAACGAGCACAAGCGGCGGGAGTTCCAGCGTCTGCTGGCCGGCATCGATCCGGGCGAGCGCTGGGAGGTGACCGAACTGCCGGCGGCGGTCGTGCTGCCGCCGGAGGTGGGGGACACGTTCGCAGCCAACGCGCTCGGCAAGGCGCGGGCGGCGGCGCGGACGACTGGTGGGCCGAGCATCGCCGATGACTCGGGCATCGAGGCGGCCGCGCTGGGAGGCCAGCCGGGCGTCCGTTCGGCCCGCTATGCGGGCGAGGGCGCCTCCGATGAGGAGAACCTGCGCAAGCTTCTGCGCGAGGCGCCGCCGGGCAGCGAGTTGCGCTATGTGTGTGCGATCGCCTACGTGGATCCCGGCATGGACGCCGAGCGCGTGTTCGAGGGGCGGTGCTCGGGCCGTCTGGCGGCCGAGCCGCGCGGGCGCCGCGGCTTCGGCTATGACCCCGCCTTCCTCCCCGATGACGGGCCGCCGGGTCTGACGATGGCCGAGCTCTCCGACGAGCAGAAGGATGCGATCAGCCACCGCGGCCGCGCAGCGCGGGCACTGCTGGAGTGGCTCAGAGCAGGTTGATCGCCGCAGATGCGGCGACGGCGACGCCGAGGCCGGCATAGCCTGTGTAGCCGGAGAGCAGCAGCAGCAGGGAGGTGAGCAGGGCGACGAACACAGTCACGAACCAGGCCAATCGGGTAATGCTCATGGCGGTATTCTTGCCGACGCGCGCGTCCGCCGGCGGTGTTAGCTTCGTAGCAACTGTTTCGCGAAGAAGGAGGACAAGGTGACGAAGTCCGAGCTGGTCGACCAGGTTGCAGACCGCACCGATCTGACCAAGCAGGATGCCGCGAAGGCGGTGGATGCCCTTCTGGCGACCGTCGAGGACGCCCTTCGGCGCGGCAGCGAGGTAGCGGTGTCGGGATTCGGCAAGTTCCACGTCAGCCAGCGGGGAGAGCGCATGGGAGTCAATCCGCGCACGGGCGAGCGCATCCGCATCGCCGCGTCGCGCGTGCCGCGCTTCACCGCGGGCAGCGGCTTGAAGAGCGCGGTGAAGGGGCACTGACAGCGCCTTCGTTTGGCGACACCCTGGCCGCGCGCGTGGCCGAGCGCCAGTCGCAGATCGTTCTCGGGCTCGACCCCGACCCGGCCGCGCTGTGGCCGGGCAGCGGTCCGGAGACGGCGCAGGGATCGCCGGCCGAGCGGGCCGCGGGGGCGGTTCTGGCTCACTGCCGGGCGCTGATCGACGCCACCGCGCAGGCATGCGTGGCGGTCAAGCTGCAGCTCGCATGCTTCGAGCGTCTTGGAGCCCCCGGGTGGAGCGCCCTGCACGCGGTCGCCGACGATGCCAGGGCAGCTGGCCTGCTGGTGATTCTCGACGGCAAGCGGGGCGACATCTCGGTCAGCGCCGCCGCCTACGCGCAGGCGCTGCTCGGCGGAGTGCAGACGCCTTTCGGAACGGCGCAGGGCCCCGGCGCCGATCTGTTGACCGTCAACCCGCTGATGGGCCGGGACGCGATCGAGCCGTTCGTGTCGGCCGCCAGAGCGGCGGGCGCCGGTGTGCTCGTGCTCGTGCGCACATCCAACCCGGGCGCCGCCGACGTCGAGGACCTGGAGCTCAGGGATGGCGGCGCCGTGTGGGAGCGGATCGCTCGGATCGTGGATGCGCTGGGCGCCGGCGCCATCGGCAGGATGGGTTTGAGCGACGTGGGCGCGGTGATGGGAGCCACGGCTCCCGAGCATCTGGAGCGCGCACGCGAGCTGATGGAGCACGCCCCGTTCCTACTCCCGGGCATCGGCGCCCAGGGCGGGCGCGTGCAGGACCTTGCGCCCGCGTTCGCGCCCGGACGCGCCGGTGGGCTCGTGACTGCGTCCCGCAGCATCGCGAACGCCCATCTGGCGAGCGGAGGTGTGCCGGCCGCCGCGGCGCGCGCCGAGGCCGAGCGCCTGCGCGAGGCCGCCTGGGCGCTGTCCGACCGCGTGCAAGCGCCCTGCTAGTGCGCTCCCGGCGCCGAATGGAGGTGGCATGGAGCCGAATGGGGGTGGCATGGAGCCGAATGGTAGCGGTCGCGTTGGAGCCTGGAGGGATGATTGCGGGGCCTCCTGGAGCGTTTCGCTAGCCTTGTGGGCGCGCTGGGACACAGAGCCGTGCTCAAGGCGCGGGAAGGCGGGTAGAGAGTCACAATGATCATCACGGTCACGCTCAACGCGGCGATCGACAAGTCGCTCTCGGTGCCGAACTTCCGCCTCGGCCGCCGCCACCGCACGGTCGAACAGCGCACCATCGCCGGAGGCAAGGGCGTGAACATCGCGCGTACGCTCAAGGCCCTCGGTCAGCCCGTGATCGCGACCGGCTTCGCCGGTGGGGCCACGGGAACGCACATCGTCGAGCAGCTCACCGAGGAGGCGATCCTGAACGACTTCGTGCGCATCCGCGAGGAGTCGCGCACCAACACGTCGGTGCTGGATCCGACCACCGGGCAGCAGACGGAGATCAACGAACGCGGTCCTTCGGTCTCCGAGAAGGAGATCGAGCTGTTTCGCGACAAGCTCGTCTACCTCGCGCGCGGTGCGGCGATCGTCGTGTTCGCCGGCTCGCTCCCGCCGAGGGTGGGGCCCGAGCTGTATGCCACGCTGATCGGAGAGCTCGAGCCGATGGGGGTCATGACCGTCGTGGACACCGACGGGCAGCCCCTGCGCCAGGCCGTGCGCGCCGAACCCGACCTCGTCTCACCCAACGTGCTCGAGGCGGAGGAACTCGTGGGCCACGAGTTCGCCGGCGAGCAGGAGCGCTCCCTGGTGGTGCGCGAGATCGCCGCGTTGGGGCCCCGTGAGGCGATCATGACGGTCCCCGACGGCTGTTTCGCGCAGCTGCTCGTGGATGATCAGCCGCGCCTGAAGCGGGCGCGCGTCGAGCCGCGTGAGCCGATCGCCAAGAGCGGTTCGGGCGACGCCTTCCTCGCGGGCTACCTCGCGGCGCGCTACGAAGGGCGCGCGCCCGACCAGTGCCTGCGCTTCGGCGTGGCCTGCGGGGCGGAGTCGACCGGGCGCCTCGGTGCCGGTCTCATCGACCCGCGCGATGCCAGGAGGCTGATGGGCGACGTGGAGCTGTCGGTCGTGGAGCTGCCCGCCGGGGTCAGCGAGACGGCCTGAGCAGCGCTAGCCTCCGGCCACGTCGCGTCTGAGGAAGACGAGGTAGGCGGCGAAGAGCGCCGGCAGCGCGTACAGCGCGCAGACCCACGCCGAGTGGGAGATGGGCGCCCAGTCGGTCGGCGTGCGCAGCAGTCCGTGCCAGTTCTCGAACTGTTCGGTCAGCAGATAGGGGCGGATCCCTTCAAGGCCCGGGATCTGAGCGACGATGAACATCAGGATTACGAGTCCCACGGTGCCGACGACTGAGGCAGCGCTGTTGCGGGTGGCGGTCGACAGCAGCACGCCGAGGCAGGTCACGGTGAGCAGCGGGATCAGATAGCAGGCGTTGGCTGCGAAGACGAGCAGGAGCCCCTTGGGCGCGGGCACGACGGTCCCCGAGTAGGTGGTGATGCTGTTGAAGCCCCACGAGGCCACGCCCGCGGCGGTGGCGACGGCTGCGGAGACGAACACGGCGACGGCGGCGTAGCTGATGGCCGCGAGCGCCTTGGCGGCGATCACCTGCCCGCGGTCGACCGAGCGCGTGAGGATCGTCTTCAGCGTGCCGTTGGCGTCCTCGTTGGCGACGATGTCCCCCGCCACCAGGGCGGCGATGAGGGGCAGCATGAAGACGGACAGGAAGAGCAGCATCAGCACCGGCGTGGCGAGCCCTGAGCGGGTGATCTGCGAGACGAAGATGGTCTCGCCCCCGTGCCCCTGGCGGTGGCGGAGGTTCTGAACGACGACGAAGATCACCGGCAGGATGGCCGCCAGCCCGATGCCCAGGTAGGTGCGCTTCTGCGAGCGCAGCTTGCGCAGCTCCCAGCGCCAGATCGTCGCTGTGGAGGGGCGTCGCAGGCGGGCGACGGCGGGCGCGCCGGCGGGCGGCGGGGCTGCGACGGCGCTGCTCATCCGGCCTCGACGGCGGTCGGTGTGGCTGGCGCCTTCCCCACGCTCGCGGCGCCGACGGGGCTCTCGCCCGGCCCGCCCGGGCCGGGCGCCGCGGCGCCGTCGCTCTCGGTGAGCCGGAAGAAGAGGTCCTCGAGCGTCGCCAGCTCCGGCGTCAGCGCGAGGATGCCGATGCCGGCTCGGGCGAGGGCCAGCGACAGCTCGGCCACGTCGCGCTCCTGCGCCTGGAAGCCGAGGCCGTGCTCGCCATGGCTCGCATGCTCGATCCCGCGCTGCTCGCGCGCCAGCTGCAGAGCGCGTGCATCGTCGGTCGTGCGCAGCCGGTAGCCGGCGCCGCCCTGCCGGCGCAGCTCGGCGAGGGCGCCCTCGTAGACGACCCGCCCGGAGTCCACGATCGCGACGCGGTCACAGAGCTCCTGCACCTCCGGGAGCTGGTGGCTGGACAGCAGCACGGTGATCCCGTCGTCGGCGAGACGGCGGATCAGCAGGCGCATGTCGCGCATCCCGGCCGGGTCCAGGCCCGTGGCGGGCTCATCGAGGATCAGCAGCCGCGGGCGGCGCAGCAGCGCCGAGGCGATCCCCAGCCGCTGGCGCATCCCGTGCGAGTAGCCGCCCACGCGGTGCTCCGCGCGGGGGCTCAGCTCGACGATCTCAAGGACCTCATCGATGCGCGCTGCGGCGCCGTTGCCGTCGAGCGCGGCGAGCAGCTCGAGGTTCTTGCGCGCGCTCAGATAGGGATAGAAGCGCGGCGCCTCCACGAACCCGGCGACGCCCTCCAGCGCCCGCGCGCCGGCGCGGACCGGATCCTGCCCGAAGAGCTCGACCGTGCCCTCGCTCGGCATGATCAGGCCGAGCGCCATGCGCAGCGTCGTCGTCTTGCCTGCGCCGTTGGGTCCCAGAAAGCCGTACACGTCGCCTTCGTGGACGTTGAGGTCGACGTGGTCGACCGCCAGAACCTCCTTGTAGCGCTTTACCAGCCCGCGGGCCTTGACCGGCGGCGCCCCGGCGCTCACGCTAGAGGCCTCGTGCGTACGCCTCGATCGCGGCCGGCGTCAGCGAGCCGCCAACGAAGTAGCGCACGCCGGAGCGCTCGAAGCTGAGCACGGTGCCGAGCTCGGTGCTCAGCTCGCTGGCGCTGATGCCGTTGATCTTCACTTCAGGCAGACCCGAGGAGGGGTCGTGTGCGCTGGTGCTCTGGCTCGCCTTGACCGTGTCTTCGACGACGACGATCGTCGTCGGTCCGTGCCCGTGCGTGGTGATCTTGGGCCGCTGCGCAGGAGTGCTCGGCGGGGTCGAGCCGCTCGCGCCGGGGCTCTTGACTTCCACGACCTTGGCGCTCGCGGGCGGCGTGAACGCCAGCACCGAGTCGGGCACCGGTCCGTAGGAGATTTCAGTGGCCGCGAGTTCGATCACCGGCGATGAGCTGCCCGAGGAGTAGACCGCCGCGCGCAGCGGCACCCCGTTGTCGGCGGCCCACGCGAGCTCCACGCCGCCGAACAGGCTGCCGCCTTCCTTGGGGGAGATGCGGGCCGTGTATGCGGGCTGGCCGGCGACGTCGCTCGGCATCGCGCCCGACACGTCCGCGTGGCGGCTGAGGTGGGCGATGCCTTCTTCGATCTGCGCGACGCTCGGCGCTTCATGGTGCTCGGACGTCGCGCCGGGGCCATTCCCGGCGGCGGGCGGCGCGTAGCGGTAGAGGGTGTTCGTCGCGGCGTCGTAGAGCTCGACGGTGTGCCCGTCGGAGAGGATCTGGGTGTCGCCCTGTTCGGACTGCAGTTCCAGGCGCGCACGGCCATCCGCGCCGATCCACAGCCGGCCGGATGCGCCGGTGACGAGGGGGTTGGAGCTCACTTCGCCGTCCTGCCCTCCGCTTGCCAGGTTGGCGCCTTCGAGCAGGTGGTCGGTCAGCCGGATGTTCGCGCTCACGCCCTGCACCGCGGGCGCGGCCAGCGCATCGTGAACGGCTTGCGCGAGCGGCTTGGGTGGCGGCGTCGGGCCGGCGCCGAGCGCGAACGCGATCGCCGTCGCGGACACGCCGACGGCCAGCACCAGCGCGCACAGCAGCAGCAGGCGGGAGAGCGGGATTCGGCGCAGAATGTTCATGGCTGGTCCTCGTTGCTCGAGCTGACCGTAAGCCAAGGTTAGCGCCCCACCTTGAGGATTCCTAAAGTCAATCGAGCCGCGTCGGCGGAGGCGATCGACCGCCCGAGTGCCCCACCCGATATCTTCTCGCCTCGATGCTCATCGCGATCGTGGTCATCTGGGTGCTGCTCGGCCTCGCGGTCTTCTTCATCGCCATGCGCGGCCCGCGGGGAGCACGCGAGTCGCTGCACACGGAATCGAAGCTCGGCCAGCGCGCGGTCATGCTCGGCGTGATCGTGCTGTTCGCCTTTGGCCTGCTCGTGCCGGGGCTCGTGCTGGCGTTCAACGCGAACCACAAGGCCAGCGTCGCCGTCGGCGGCCTGCACCTGAACGCCAAGCAGCAGAAGGGTCGCGAACTGTTCGCACATTCATGCGCGGTCTGCCACACACTCGCGGCGACCAAGGCGGTGGGGCGGATCGGGCCGAACCTCGACGTGCGTGTCGGCGAGGACATCTCGACCGAAGCCGGACGCAAGGCGCTCGTGCTGAACGCGATCGAAGAAGGCCGTGCTCGCGGGCTCGGGCAGATGCCGGCCCTGCTCTACCAGGGCAAGGAAGCCGAAGACGTCGCCAGCTTCGTCGCCGCCGTCGCCGGTCACTGAAGCCGCCAAGCCGCGCAGGAGAGCGCGCTCAGTTTGGCCATCCGTCGATATCGCTCAGCGTCCACCATCGACTAAGGTCCGCCGCGATGGACGACACCCCCCGCACAGCCGAGGACGTCAAGGCGCTCGTGGCCGAGCGCGACATCCGCTTCATCAGGTTCTGGTTCACCGACATCCTCGGCCAGCTCAAGTCCTTCTCGATCAACGTCGCCGAGCTCGACGACGCGTTCGAGGCGGGCATGGGCTTCGACGGGTCCTCGATCACGGGCTTCAACGCGATCGAGGAGTCCGACATGATTGCGATGCCCGACCCGTCGACCTTCGCCGTGCTGCCCTGGCGCCCGGAGGAGCAGGGCGTGGGGCGCATGTTCTGCGACGTGATCACTCCCGAGCGCACGCCCTACGAGGGCGACCCGCGCCACGTGCTGCGCCGCGCGGTGGCGCGAGCACAGGCGATGGGCTTTGAAACGTTCAACGTCGGGCCCGAGCTCGAGTACTACCTGTTCCGCGGCCCCCGCTCGACCGAGGTGCTCGACGAGGGCGGCTACTTCGACCTGACGACTCTCGATGCCGGCTCGGATGTCCGCCGCGAGACGGTGCTGGCGCTCGAGCAGCTGGGGATCCACGTGGAGTACACCCACCACGAGGTCGGGCCCTCCCAGCACGAGATCGACATGCGCTACTCGGGCGCGCTGAAGATGGCCGACGACTGCATGACCTATCGGATCACGGTCAAGGAGTACGCGATGAAGTACGGCTGGCACGCGACGTTCATGCCCAAGCCCCTGTTCGGCGAGAACGGCTCCGGCATGCACACCCATCAATCGCTGTTCAGTGACGGGCAGAACGCCTTCTATGACCCCGATGACCAGTACTTCCTCTCCGACGTGGCCAAGGCGTTCATCGCCGGCCAGCTCAAGCACGCGCGCGAGATCTGCTCGATCTTCGCCCAGTGGGTCAACTCCTACAAGCGCCTGGTTCCGGGCTTCGAGGCGCCGGTGTACGTGGCGTGGTCGCGCCGCAACCGCTCGGCGCTCGTGCGCGTGCCGCTGTATCACCCCGGGACCGAGAGGGCGACGCGGATGGAGCTGCGATGCCCGGATCCCGCCTGCAACCCCTACCTGACCTTCGCGGCGCTGCTGCAGGCCGGCCTCGAGGGGGTCGAGAAGGGCTATGAGCTGCCCGAGCCGATGGACAAGAACCTCTACCACCTCTCGGGCGAGGAGCGCAGGCGCCTGGGCGTCGAGCAGCTCCCGGCGAGCCTCGGCGAGGCGATCGAGATCACCGCCGAGTCAGAGCTCGTGCTGCGCACGCTCGGCGAGCACATGTTCAACCGCTACGTGGAGATCAAGCGCCAGGAGTGGGAGGACTATCGCGTGCAGGTGACCCAGTGGGAGCTCGATCGCTACCTGTCGATTCTCTGAGCGCACCCGCCGCGGGGAGCTGCGGAACCGGACAGGCGATCGGGCGCATGGGCTCCAGCTGCCAGTGCATCGCCTGCAGCGCGTGCCCGAACGCGCTGGGATAGCGGGGCGCGATCTCCTGCAGCGGCGCCAGCACCGCCAGCGCATGGCGCTCGTACTCCTCGTGGCCGGTCAGCTCCGCCAGGCGCAGCAGGCCCAGCGCCGCGCTCGAGCCGCCGGAGGGGATCGGCGTGTCCTCGAGCTCCTTGCGGCGCGCGATCAGCGGTTCGGCGTCCGACGCGGTGGAGAACAGTCCGCCGTTCTCGAGGTCGGCGAAGCGGGCGATGATCTCCTCGGCGAGTGCCACCGCCTGCAGGAACCAGCGCTCCTCGCAGGTCGCTTCGAACAGCGCGATGAGCGCCTCCAGCAGAAACGCATGGTCCTCGAGGTAGCCGTCGATCTTGGCGCGGCCGTGGTTGTAGCTGCGCAGCAGCCGCCCCCGCTCATCGCGCACCTCGCGCAGCAAAAAGCCACAGCACTCGCGGGCGGCCTCGATGTAGGCGGGCTCCTCGAGAGCCGCGCCCGCGTCGGCCAGGGCGCTGATCATCAGCGCGTTCCAGCTCGTCAGCCGCTTGTCGTCGAGCGCCGGGCGCGCGCGGCGCTCGCGGGCCTGAAACAGGCGCATGCGGATCCGCTCGGCCGGCTGCGGGTCGCCGCTCTCGCCCGGCCGTGGACCGCGCTCCTGCAGGACGTTCTGTCCCGGCTGGGGGTGGTGCGGATCGGTGAAGTTCCCCTCCGCCGTCACGCCGAACCACGCGATCGCGGCGGGCGCGTCCTCGCCCAGCGCCTCCTCGAGCTCGGCCACGCTCCAGAGGTAGAAACGCCCCTCGGCGCCCTCTGAGTCTGCATCGAGAGCCGAGTAGAAGCCCCCCTCCGGGCCGCGCATCTCACGCAGCGCCCAGCCGATCGTGTCGCGGCAGACATCGAGCAGGCGCTGCTCTCCGCAGCTCTGCCAGCCGTGCAGGTAGGCGCGTGCGAGCAGGGCGTTGTCGTAGAGCATCTTCTCGAAATGCGGCACCGTCCAGGCCGCGTCGACGCTGTAGCGCGCGAAGCCGCCGCCCAGGTGGTCGTGCAGCCCTCCGCTCGCCATCGCCCGCAGCGTCTCGAGCGCCATGACGCGCTCGCCGCGCAGCAGCAGGAACTCGATCACCGAAGCCTGGGGGAACTTCGGGGCACCGCCGAAGCCGCCGTTGCGCGGGTCGTAGCTCTCGCCGAGCCGCGCGACCGCGGCGTCCAGCGCCGCGGGCTCGATCGCCTCACACGATCGCGCAGGCAGTGCGCCCGCGGCCAGTCGCTCGCGCAGGCGCTCTCCGCCGGCTCGGATCTCCTCGCGGCGCTCGCTCCAGGACTCGGCGATCGCGACCAGCACCTGGGTCCACGCCGGCATCCCCTGGCGCGGCTCGGGCGGGAAGTAGGTGCCTCCATAGAAGGGCAGCTGCTCGGGCGTGAGGAAGACGTTCAGCGGCCAGCCGCCCCGCCCGGTCATCGCCTGCACGGCCTCCATGTAGATCGCGTCGACGTCCGGGCGCTCCTCGCGATCGACCTTGACGCAGACGAAGTCCTCGTTCATCAGCGCGGCGGTGCGCGGATCCTCGAAGGACTCCCGCTCCATCACGTGGCACCAATGGCATGCCGAGTAGCCGATCGACAACAGCATCGGCTTGTCCTCTGCGCGTGCGCGCGCAAAGGCCACCGGACCCCACGGCAGCCAGTCGACCGGATTCTCCGCGTGCTGGCGCAGGTAGGGCGATGTCTCGGCGGCGAGGGCGTTGGGCACCTTGCGCTGAGCGTAGAGGCTAAGCCGAGCGCAGGGCGGCCTTCATGCGCGGCTGCCGTCCGCAGGCGCTCCTCAGCGCGCGCCGCTGGGCCGTTCGCCCTGGCGCAGCGGCGCCAGCGGCGGGAGTACCGCGAGCGTGGGCCACGCGCCCGCAGTCGCGACGCGCGCGAGGTGGACGCGGGCGAGATCGACGTCGAAGTGCCTGCCTGCCAGGGTGCCCGTGACGCGTGTGCCCGAGCTGATCCTGACGGTGCCCGGGGAGGCCGCCGAGCCATTGATGCGGATCGTGGAGGGCTGCAGTCGGCCTTTCCTGACCGGCAGCGTTCCGCTCAGCTGGACGCCGGGCAC
This sequence comes from uncultured Solirubrobacteraceae bacterium, assembly GCA_963767655.1. Classification (GTDB taxonomy): domain Bacteria; phylum Actinomycetota; class Thermoleophilia; order Solirubrobacterales; family Solirubrobacteraceae; genus Palsa-744. Next base: position 332,500 of record CAVYET010000004.1, read on the forward strand.
GAGCGAGAGGTCCCTGAGGATCGCCGCCGAGGAGGTCAGCCGCGCGTAGCCTCCGTGCAGCCCGCCGAAGCTCGACCCGCTGGGAAGCTCCTGGTCGGCCTGCAGGATCGCGGCGGTGACCTGGCGGTTGAGATCGACGATCGTGTCGAGCACGGCCACGAGCGTCCTTCCCGGCGTGCCGCCTAAACCGCGGGGCGCATGCAGGCGGGCGACGCTGGTCGGCGTGACGGGTGTCGGGGCGAACAGGTTGGTGACCGACGTACATGGCCGTACTCCAGCTCCTTCGTAGAACGCCGAGATGGCCTGCTCGGCGCAGCCGCTGAAGTCACTGCCGATGACCGAGTGGCCGGTGAACGGCACGATCTCGAGCTGTGCGTCGGGGATCTCCGCGGCGAGCTGGCGCGCGTTCGATGTCGGGGTCCTCATGTCCTGGCCGCCGGAGAGGATCAGGGTGGGCACGTTCGGCAGCACGCCGCCAGCGGGGGGCGATGAGGAGGCGTCCGGCCAGTCGTCGCAGTCGGGCACCAGGCTGTTGCTGAGTGCCGTGCCGGCGTCGAACGGGTAGAAGTCGGCGGTCGGTTGGGCATGCAGGTAGGCGAGCGCTTCCTGCAGGCGCGCCGCCGGCGAAGCGGCACGCTGCCAGGGAAACGGCGTCTCCTCACAACTCGTGTCCACGAACAGCGCTTCGTCGACCTGCTGCGGGCCTTCCACGGGCGAGGTGTTGGGCACGCTCGGTATCAGCCCCTCCGAGAGCAGATGCAGGCGCAGCAGCGGGTCGGGGTCGTGGCGCCGGGCCGACTGCACGGCGGCGGGCAGCAGGGCGCGCAGGGCCGGATTCAGATCGCCGGCCTCCAAGATGTCGAACAGCCCGAGCTCGCTCAGCGTGGTTGCGTGCCGATGGCCCGAGCCGTCATAAGCGGAGCCGCTCAGGGCGCGCCTGCGCAGCTGCGCGGCCAGACGCTGCAGATCGCCCATCGGGCTGGAGGTGATTCCGGCGCAGGCGCGGTTGGCGCAGAGTTCGCCGAGCACCGCTGAGACTGCCTGGAAGCTGGGGATCGCGAACGGTTCCGGTCCGGTGGGTGCCACCGCCGAGTCGAGCACCATGCTTTCGACGCGCTGGGGGTAGCGCTCGGCGTACTCGAGCGCCACCTTGGTGCCGTACGAGGTGCCGTAGAGGGCGAGCTTTTCATACCCGATCGCTTGGCGGATCGCCTCGATGTCGGCCACCGTTTCCTGTGTCGTGTAGGCGCCCCGCGCGGGACCGATCTGAAGCGCGCACCGTTCGAACAGCTGGCCGATCGTGCGGGTGCTGAAGGCGTTGAGCGCGGCGCAGCTCAGCGGGTCCGATTCGCCGGTTCCGCGCTGGTCGAAGACCAGCAGGTCGCGGTCCGACAGGGCCGGGGCGATCGCCTTGGCGACGAATTCACCCAGCGGCAGGGCGGCCTGGCCCGGACCGCCTGCCAGTGCCAGGACGGCCACGTTGCCCTGACCGCTGCCGGCTGACCTGCGCTCGACGCTAAGGTGGATCGTCCCCGGTACTCCCCCGGCTCGATCCAGCGGCACGGGCACCGTCGCGCAGCTGAAGCCCGGACTGTTCGCGCATGCACCGAACGAGAGGGCGTCGGCGCTTGAGATGCCCGCCAGCGCCAACGTGCTGCCTAGCAGTGCCGCCAACGCGATCTTCGGACGTCCGGGCATCGCCCGAGACGTTAGCGGCAAGGCTACGGCGAGATGCCGATTAGTCCACGCAGCCGCGCGGCCGCGGCGAGCAGTCGCGAGCGCGCGGTGGGCGCCAGATTGCGCACGGCGCTCATCGATCGCAGACCGCTCAGGGCTGCCCGCGCGCCCGCTCGGCTCGACGCGACGCCGGCGACGCGCACCGTCTGGCCTTCCAGCTGGCCCGCCAGCGTCGGCTGCGCGCCCGACGATCCGAGCTCCGCCCGCAGCGTCCCAGGGGCGGCCGCAGGGCCGGCCACGGCGAGCGCGATCCTTTCGCCTGAGATCTCGCCCGAGACGCTCACGCCGGGCACGTAGGAGTAGCGGTGCAGCGTGAGCTTGTTCGCCGCGAGCTCGCCCCAGCCGGAGCGCAGGCCCCCGACGCGCACGGACAGCGCAGAGCTCAGCGGGGAGGACACGGCGATCTGTTCTTCGAGCTGCGCCAGCGCCTGCACGGCGAGGTGATACTCGAAGTCCGAGATGGTGAGCAGAACCGCGTCCAGCGTCCTGCCCGGCCTACCATGGTTGCCCTTGGCGGGCGCGACGTCGCCCAGCCCGGCCGGTGGCAGGGGCGTCGGGCGCAGCAGGGCGGGGGCCGGTCCGCTCGGGCAGGGCTTGATCGGCGTCCCGGCGAAGAGGGCCAGCAGGGCGTTGTGCGAGCAGCTCGAGGGATCGCTGCCGAGGACCGAGTGGCCCACGTTGGGGACGACCAGCAGCTTGGAGTGAGGGATCTGCGCGGCCACTTCAACGGCGCTGGCCGTCGGTGTGCGCATATCGTCGGCGCCGCTCAGGATCAGCGTGGGGACGCTCGGAAAGGGTGCGTCCTGCGCCGCCGGGGCGGGAGTCGTGTAGGGCCAGAAGGCGCACGAAGGGATATCGCTGAGACCGAGTACATCGGCCTGGCTGAACGGTGAGAAGACGCGCGTGCCCAATGCGCGGATCTGGACCTCGGCTTCGGCGAGCCGCCTGCTGGGAGGGGCCGCGCGGTTCCACGGGAAGGGCGCCTCTTCGCAGGTCGTGGCGAAGTACAGAGCGGTGTCAAAGCCCTCGCTCGGCCTTTCCGCTTCGCGTTCGCCGCTCCTGGAGCGCTCGAGCAGCCGTGCGAACTCGGCCAGGTCGCCGCGCGCCGCGGCGTGGACGGCGGCTGGGAATTCTGCGCGCAGAGTTGGTTCCAGATCGCCCTGAAAGAGGGCTTCGAGCACTGCGCCCGCCGAGATGGTGATCGCATGGCCGTGACCGCGGCCGTCGATCCAGCGGGCACGCCTGCCCCTGCCCAGGCGCCTGATCAGAACTGCGAGATCGCGGCCGGGGTCGGATGTGACGTGCTCGCAGGCTGCTCGCGTGCACAGCTGCCGCAGTATTCGCCCAACCGCGGTGAAGCTCGCTCGGTTCAGTGGATCGGGCCCGTTCGGCGGCACGACCGAGTCCAGCACCAGCGCTTCGACGCGGCTGGGATAGGCCCGCGCGTACTCCTCGGCGAGCTTGGTGCCGTATGAGGTGCCGTAGAGGACGAGCTTTTCATAGCCGCCGGCACGACGGATCGCCTCGATGTCGGCGACGCTGTCGGCGGTGGTGTAGAGGCTGCGCGTGGGACCGAGCTGGACGGCGCATTCGGCCGTGGCCTTACCCGGGAGGCTGCTGAGGGCACTCGTTTGGAAGCGCTGGCAGGAGAGCGGATGCGACAGGCCGGTGCCACGCTGGTCAAAGACGATCAAGTCGCGCGTCGCGACGATCGGCCCCAGCAGGCTCGCGAACTGTTCGGCGAACGGCAGAGCCGCCTGGCCGGGCCCGCCCGCGAGCGCGATCACGGCGCTCTTCTCTTCGCCGACCGGAGCGCGGTGGCGGCGCATCGCGAGCGTGATCGTCCCGGGCTGCGCTCCGGTCGGGTCGAGCGGCACCGTCAGGTGGCCGCAGGCGAATTCGTTGCTGCCTTCGCAGGGCGCGAACGCGATCTGCGCCGCCGCCGGGGCGGCTGCCGCCAGCGCGAGGGCGGCTGCCGCCGCCGCGAGGCCGCCTGCCGCCAGCGCGAGGCCGCCTGCCGCCATCAGCACGGCAGCGATCTTGGCGGGGAAACGACGCACCAATGGAATCTATAGCCCCTCCCGCGGTCGGCCGCTCACGGGCACTCCCGCGCTCGGTGGCACTCGCGCACTCGGCGGCACTCCCGCGCTCGGCGGCACTCCCGCGCTCGACGACGGTGCGGTGTTCCAGCAGGTAGTGTCGTTGGCGGATGAGCGCCGGCAGGGAGATCGTGGATGCAGCGGGAGCGCCTCCCGCGATCGGTCCCTACAGCCACGCCGTGCTCCTCGACGGTCGCGCGCCCGGCGCGCTGCTGTTCTGCTCGGGACAGATCCCGCTCGACCCGCACACGGGCCAGATCGAGGGCGCCACGGCGCCCGAGCAGGCGCGCCGCTGCCTGGAGAACCTGCGCGCGGTCTGCGAGGCCGCCGGCGCGCGCCTTGAGCGGGCGCTGCGCGTGACCGTCTACATGACCGACCTCGCGGACTTCAACGAGGTCAACGAGGTGTACGGACGCTTCTTCGGCGAGGAGCCGCCTGCCCGCGTGACGGTCGGGGTGGCACAGCTGCCGAGGGGCGCACGCGTGGAGATCGACGCCATCGTCGCGCTGTAGGTGCCGGGCGGCCGGCCTGCGCCAAGGGTAGAACCTGAGCACGTTGTTCATCCGGCCCTCAGCGCTGCCCGCTTGACCTTGCCGCTGCTCGTCTTGGGCAGCTCGCTGACGAAGTCGACGATGCGGGGATACTTGTAGGGGGCCGTTTCGCGCTTGACGTGCTCCTGCAGCTCGCGCGCGAGCTCCGGCGAGGGAGAGTAGGAGTCCTCGCGCAGCACCACCACTGCGCGCACGACCGCGCCGCGCTCCTCGTCGGGAGCGGCCACGGCCGCGGCCTCCGCGACGGCGGGGTGGGCCACCAGCGCCGACTCGACCTCGAAGGGCCCGATGCGGTAGCCGGCCGAGATGATCACATCGTCGCCGCGCCCCTCGAAGTGCAGCCAGCCATCGGCGTCCTGAACGACCCTGTCGCCCGTACGCCAGGTGCCGCCGCTGCGACGGTCCTCGACGCTCCACTCACCGTCATCGCCGCGCCGCACGGCCTCGCCGAGATAGCCGAGGAAGAAGGTCGGGACGGTGGCGGGGTCCGCGGTCAGCTCGCCCTCCTCTATGCGCAGGCGCACTCCCGGCAGCGCGCGGCCCATCGAGCCCGCGCGTGCCCTCTCGCCGGGTGGAGCGCCGGTCAACTGCCCGGTCTCGGTCTGGCCGTAGCCGTCGCGGATCTCAAGCCCCGTGCTCTGCCTGAATGCGCTCAGCACCTCGGGGTTCAGCGCCTCCCCGGCGGCCACCATCGCGCGCAGGCCGGCCAATGGCCCGAGCGTGGCGCGCTTGGCGATCACCCGGTACTCGGTCGGTGCCATGCACAGCACGGTCGACGCGCTCGCGCTGCAGGAGCTCGAGGCGCTCGTGCGGGTCGAAGCGCGCGTCGTGCAGCAGCCCGCATGCGCCCGACAGCCACGGCGCGATGAACACGTTGCGCGCCGACTTGCTCCAGCCCGACGCCGCGGTGCACCACACGAGCTCTCCCTCGCGCGCGCCCAGCCAGTGTGAGGCCTGCAGGCGCTGGCCGTGCAGGTAGCGCTGGCCGTGCACCACCGCCTGCGGCTCGCCGGAGGTGCCGCTGGTGAACGTGACCAGGCAGGGATCTGCGTCGGCGAGCTCGATCGCGGGGATCGGCTCGGCCGCGAACAGCTTCTCGTCGGGGACGAGCACGACATCGCATTGCGGCCTCGCGGCCTCGAGCTCGCCGCGGTTGCGCTCGTCGGCGATGAGCAGCGACGGCCTCGTCAGCTCGAGGCGCAGGCGCAGGTCTTTCGCGCGCAGCTGCTCGGTGCATGGCAGCACGACTGCGCCGATGCGAAAACAGGCGCACATCGTCGCCACCCACTCCGAGCGGTTGCCGATCAGCGTCATCACGACGTCGCCTCGGCCGCACCCCGCGCGCCTGCAGCGCGCCCGCAAGGCGCGCGCTGCGCTCGGCGATCTCGCCGAACGTCCACTGCCGTCGCTCGCCGTCGCGCGCGAGCTCGATCAGCGCGAGAGCCTGCGGGCGCCGGCGTTCCAGGACATCGCGGGCGAAGTTCACGCCGGTATTCTCCCTGCAGACGCCGAGACGAACTGCAACGACCCTGGAGCGCTGAGCACATGGCCGTGGCCGCCGAGCCGTATACCGAGAAGACCGACGAGCAGAAGGCGATCACCGAGATGGTGCGCCAGTTCGCCGACGAGCAGATCCTGCCCAACGCCGAGCACTACGACCACGAGGACGCCTTCCCCGAGCCGATCGTCGCGCAGATGAAGGAGCTCGGCCTGTTCGGGGTGACGATCCCCGAGGAGTTCGGCGGCATGGGCCTCGATCTCACGACCTACGCGATGATCGTCGAGGAGCTCTCGCGGGGCTGGATCTCGATCTCGGGCATCGTCAACACCCACTTCATCGGCTCCTACCTGCTGATGAAGTTCGGCTCCGAGGAGCAGAAGCAGAGGTACCTGCCGCGCATGGCGACCGGCGAGATACGCGCGGCCTTCTCCCTCTCTGAGCCCGAGCTCGGCTCTGACGTGCAGGCGATCAAAACCTCCGCGCGCAAGGGCGAGGACGGGAAGTACGAGATCAACGGTCAGAAGATGTGGGTGACCAACGGCCTGCTCTCGACGCTCGTGTTCGTGCTCGTGAAGACCGATCCCGAGGCCGAGCCGCGCCACCGCGGCTTCACCTGCTTCATCGCCGAAAAGGAGCCGGGGGTCAGCGAGAACACGGGCGAGTTCTCGGGCCTGAACGTGCCGCCGAAGATCAAGAAGCTCGGCTACAAGGGGGTCGAGTCCACCGAGCTCGTCTTCGACGGTTACCGCTGTCCGGCCGAGAACATCCTCGGGGGCGAGTCGGCCGGCCTGAACAGGGGCTTCGCGCAGATGATGGACGCCCTCGAGGTGGGCCGCGTGAACGTGGCCGCCCGCGGCGTGGGCATCGCCCAGCGGGCGCTCGAGCTGGGCCTGCGCTACTCCCAGGAGCGCAAGACCTTCGGCAAGCCGATCGCCGAGCACCAGGCGATCCAGTTCAAGCTCGCCGACATGGCCACCCAGGTCGATGCTGCGCGTCTGCTCACGCTGCGCGCCGCACGCCTGAAGGACGCCGGCGAGCGCTCGGACCTGGAGGCCGGCATGGCGAAGCTGTTCGCCTCGGAGGCCGGCCGCTTCTGCGTGGAGGAGTGCTTCCGCATCCACGGCGGCTACGGCTACTCCAAGGAGTACGAGATCGAGCGTCTCTACCGGGACGCCCCGCTGCTGCTGATCGGCGAGGGCACCTCGGAGATCCAGCGCATGGTGATCGGGCGCAAGCTCCTGCAGCGTCATAAGATCTGACGATCGTCATCGACCCGCAGGCCACGGTCCCAGCCCGCGGGCCACGGTCCCAGCCCGCGGGCAACGGAGGGAGTGTTTGCAATGGCGGAAGACGCCAAGGCCCTGATCGAGCTTGCGACGCGCAGGTTCATCGAGGAAGTGCCGGCGCTCGCGCCGATCAAGCTTGCGGTCAGCGTCGAGCTGCGTGGCCGCGGGGACGTGCAGCACTTCCGTCTGCAGATGCCGGAGGTGAAGGTCAGTAAGGACCCTGCGACCGATGCCCACGTGCGCGTCGACATGCGCCGGGAGTTCTTCAACGTGATGGCCCGCGAAGCCAAGGTGGCCGACTGGATCGAGGCCTTCACCTACGGCCAGGCCAAGGCATCCGGGCCCGAGCAGTTCCTGAAGCTGATCGTCAAAGTCGTCGAGGCTCAGCAGGAGCGCCAGCACACGCGCAAGGTGCGCAGGCCCTCCTGAGGCCCGCTAGTGGTACGAGGACAGCTGCTGGGCCAGGAAGGCAAGCGACCCGAGCAGGAAGAGGCACATGATGATGAGTGAGAGGTTTTCCTTCATGCTCGCCGCGCCCCTTGGTTCACAGAGAATAGGGGACGCCGCGCCCGGGGGAGGTGCTCGGCTCGGCCGGCATGCGCTCGGGAGCGCCGCTGCGCTCGGGCGTGCGCGAGCGCCGAGGCGCGCTCAGGAGAGCACCGCGCCGCCGTCGTAGAGCTTGATCACGCTGACCGTGCCATCGGGTGAGGCGTCCAGGCACAGGCGGCAGAGGACGCACTCGTCGAGGTTCTGCTCGACGATCTCAAGGCGGCCGTCGCCGTCCTGGGCGAAGATGTCCACCGGACAGGCCTCGGCGAGCCTGCGCGCAAGGTCGGCGTCGGCGGCGGCCTGCTCGTCGACCTCGACGGCGATGAAGATCCCGTCCCGCCTCACGGCACGCTCACCCGGCGAGCTTGGCCCTGATCATCTCGGGGATGTCCTCGATTCGCTCGGCCACCGCGATGCCGGCGTTGGCCAGTCGCGCGATCTTCTCGGAGGCCGTGTCCTCTTTGCCTTCGACGATCGTGCCGGCGTGGCCGAAGCTCATGCCGGGCATCTCGTCCATGAAGCGCCCGGCCATGAACGCGACGATCGGCAGCCTGGAGCGGTGCTCGACGACCCAGCGCGCGAGCTCGGCCTCCATGCGCCCGCCGGGCTCGGTGTAGATGACGATGCCCTGCGTCTGCTCGTCGGCCTCGAACAGGGGCATCAGCTCGGCGTAGGTGGAGCCGATGATCGCGTCGCCACCGATCGACACCGCTGTGGACTGGCCGAGTCCCGGCGGCGCTGAGCGTCGAGGACATCTCGGTGGTCATGCCGCCGGAGCGGGAGATCACGCCGATCGGACCGGGCGTGTAGGCCTGGGCGGCGTTCCTCGCCGGTCCGCCGATGCCGCCCATCTTGATCACGTCGGGCACGATGATGCCGAGGCAGTTGGGGCCGATGATGCGCGCGCCCCGCAGGCTCGCGAGCTCGACCATCTGGGCGACGTCGCGGCGCGGGATGCGCTCGGTGACGATGACGACGAGCTTCACGCCGTTCTCGATCGCCTCGAACACCGCGTCCTTCGTGAAGGCGGGGGGGACGGTGACGACCGAGCCGTCGATCGCCGCGCCGTGGTGGGCGACCGCCTGGGCGACCGTGTCGAACACCGGCACGCCGTGCACCTCGCGGCCGAGTCGCCCCGGGGTGACGCCGCCGACGATCTTGGCGCCGGCGCCGTAGTCCAGGCACTCGCGCGTCAGGTTGACAGCCTCGCGGCCGGTGATGCCCTGGACGATGAACGTGGTGTCGGCGTCGATGAGGATGGACATCAGACGGTCGCGCCCTGGATCTTCTCGACGGCCCGGCGGGCGGCCTCGTTGAGCGACACGCTGCGGTCGGCGTAGTCGACGCCGTAGAGCTCGAGGATCTTGAAGCCCTCCTCCTCCCATGCACCCGGTATGCGGAAGATGGCGATCTTCTCGGCCGGGTCGTGGCCGAGCTCCAGGCAGGCTTTGATCACGCCGCGGGCGACGATGTCCACGCGGGTGTTGGAGACGATCGACATCATCACCGCGATCTGCTCCACGCCCGGCTTTCCGAGCACGAGCTTGGCCAGGCCGCAGGCCTTGGCCACCGACGGGTTGCCGCCGATCTCGCAGTAGTTCGCCGGCCTGCCGCCGTGCGCGCGGACCGCGTCGAACAGCGTCAGCGAGCCGCCGCCGGCGCCGATGACCAGCCCGAGGTTGCCGTCGAACTCGGTCACGTTGCCAGCCACGCCGCGATGGTCGCTGGCGTCTACCTGCTCGCCGGCGAGCTCGAATGGGGTGGCCTCGCGCGCCTGGCGCGTCTCCTCCTCGCCGATGCCGAGGTCCGACAGCAGCCCTGCGTGGCGTCCGCGGGCCTCGTTCTCGATCTCCATGTGCGCGTCCAGCGCCACGAGGGAGCCGTCTGCGAGCCGTCCCAGGGGGTTGATCTCGGCGAGGGTCATGTCGTGTCTCGACGAACAGCCTGGCCAGGCGCGTGAGGATCGCGACCAGGCGGTTGAGCGCCGAGCCGCTCACGCCCGTCGCGGCGATCACCTCCTTGGCCTGGAAGTCGGAGAAGGGCAGGATGTTGGAGAAGTGACGGCGCCCGACCTTGTCGGGCTGCTCCTGCGGCGAGCTGCTCGATGTCGATGCCTCCGACGGGCGAGAAGATCATCACCGGCTGCTTGCGCGTGCCGTCCCAGACGACGCCCGCGTAGTACTCCTGCTCGACCTCCGCCCTGGGGTCGACGAGCACGCCGCGCGGCATGTGCCCGCCGATCTCGAGCTCGAGTATGTCCTGCGCGTAGGCCTGCGCCTGCTCGGGCGTGTCGGCGAACTTGACGCCGCCGGCCTTCATGCGCCCGCCGGAGAGGACCTGCGACTTGATCACCGTCGGCCCGCCGATGCGCTCTGCGATCGAGGCGGCCTCGGCGGCGTCGGTCGTGAAGCCGTAGTCGGTGACGGGTATGCCGGCGCGCTTGACGATCTCGCGCGCCTCGTACTCGAAGAATCTCATGCCACGGGGAGCCTATATGGCGAGCGCAGCGCCGGGCTTCCTACGCCGGCTACAGGGCGGCCGCGGGCGAGAACCCGTAGGCCTCGGCCAGCTCCGGGTCCTTGCGGGCGAGCATCTCGGCCAGGTTGACCATCACCTTGCACTGCTTCCAGGTGGCGTCGTCCTGCATCTTGCCGTCGATCATGTGCACGCCGCGCCCGTCGGGGATGGCCTCGATCACCTTCTTGGCGAACGCGACCTCCTCCGGATCGGGCGAGAAGACGCGCTTGGCGATCTTGATCTGGCCGGGGTGCAACGACCAGGCGCCGACGCAACCGAGCAGGAAGGCGGCGCGGAACTGGGTCTCGCAGCCCTCTTCGTCGGCGATGTCGCCGTAGGGGCCGTAGAAGGGCAGGGCGCCGACGGCGGTGCAGGCGTCGACCATGCGCGCGATCGAGTAGTGCCACGGGTCCTGCTGATAGCTGGGGCGAGGCGCGTCGGGATCGTCAGGGTCGGGATCGGCGATCGTGCGGTAGCCCGGGTGCCCACCGCCCACGCGCGTTGTCTTCATGCGCCGCGACGCGGCCAGGTCGGCCGGTCCGAAGCTCATGCCCTGGATGCGCGGGCTGGCGGCGGCGATCTGCTCGAGGTTGGCGACGCCGAGGTGGGTCTCGAGGACCGCGTGAACGAGGATCGGCCGATCCAGCCCGGCCCTGGCCTCGAGCTGGGCGAGCAGACGGTCGACGTAGTGGATGTCCCACGGCCCCTCGACCTTGGGCACCATGATGACCTCGATCTTGTCGCCGATCTCGCCGACGAGCTGGGTCATGTCGTCGAGCACGAAGGGCGAGGCGAGCTCGTTGACGCGCGTCCACAGGGCGGTGTCGCCGAGCTCCATCTCCCGGCCGACCTTGATCAGGCCGGCTCGCGCGGCCTCCTTCTTTTCGAGCGGGACGCGTCCTCGAGGTTGCCGAGCAGGATGTCCACCTTCGGCGCGAGGTCCGGCGTCTTCTCGACCATTTTCGGGTTCGAGAAGTCCATGAAGTGGATCATCCGCGAGGGCTTGAAGGGGATTTCGCGCGCGGGCTCGGGCGCGTCGATGGCGAGGGGCTTGAAGAAGTCGCGTGGGTTGCGCATTGAGCAAATCGTATTGATTTCCCGACGACTGCGACTCGCGCCGACCACGGACTCGACTGCGCCGGCCTCGTCGCGGACCGGTCGACTGCGACTCGCGCCGACCATCGACTGCGACTCGCGCCGACCATCTAGAGTTCAGGGCGAACAGCGGCCAAAGGAGACCCTGAGAGACCCATGAGCGAGACCCAGACCGTCGAGACCGTCGAGACCGAGCAGGCTGCGCGCGAGGCGAGCGGCTCCCATCCCTATGGCCGCTATCTGGAGGAGTTCGAGGTCGGCGCGGTGTACAAGCACTGGCCGGCCAAGACGGTGACCGAGTCAGACGACCACCTCTTCTGCCTGATCACGATGAACCATCACCCGCTGCACATCAACGACGTGTACGCGAGCAAATCCCAGCAGGGGCGCAACGTGGTGGTCGGGCCGCTGGTCTACTCGCTGGCGCTGGGCATGTCGGTGAGCGACGTCAGCGGTAAGGCGATCGCCAATCTCGCCACCGAGGAACTCTCCCACCCGGCGCCCGTCTTCCACGGCGACACGCTGTTCTGCGAGTCCGAGGTGCTGGAGAAGAGGGAGTCGAAGTCAAAGCCCGATCGGGGCACCGTGAAGGTGCACACGCGGGTCCTCAACCAGGACGGCGTGCTCGTCGCCGAGTTCAAGCGCGTCGTGCTGGTTCCCCGCAAGAGCCCGGGCGAAGGCGCGGCGGAGGACCGCAACGGGTCCGCTGGACAAGGCGTCGATTAGGGCTGCGAGAAGAGGTGCGATAAGCTCTTCTGACCGCCCGCGAGGGCGTTTTTCCTTTGCCGGCCGCTTTTCGCCGGCGCCGGCACGCGCCCGGCAGGCGCGTGAGCACGACCGCGACACGAGGAGCCGCATACCGTCATGAGTGCCACTGCCCCAGCCCCGACCAAGAACGAGCGCCTGCTGGCATGGGTCGAGGAGGTGGCCGCTTTGACCGAACCCGACGAGATCCGCTGGTGCGACGGGTCCGCCGAGGAGTACGACAGCCTCTGCCGGGAGCTCGTCGAGGCGGGGACGTTCCGCAGGCTGTCCGACGCCAAGCGCCCCAACTCCTATCTGGCGCTGTCGGATCCCGGGGATGTGGCGCGCGTGGAGGATCGCACGTTCATCTGCTCGCCGAGCGAGGACGAAGCGGGACCGACGAACAACTGGCGCGATCCGCGGGAGATGCGCGAGGCGCTCACGGAGCTCTTCGAAGGCTCGATGAAGGGGCGCACGATGTACGTGGTGCCCTTCTCCATGGGCCCGCTGGGCTCCGACCACAGCTACATCGGGGTGCAGCTGACCGACTCCACCTACGTCGCGGTCAGCATGCGGATCATGACGCGCATGGGCCAGGGTGCCCTGGACGCGCTGGGCAGCCGGGGCGACTTCGTCCCCTGCCTGCACTCCGTGGGCATGCCGCTGGGCGCCGGCGAGGACGACGTGCCGTGGCCGTGCAACGCCGAGAACAAGTACATCGTGCACTTCCCCGACACGCGCGAGATCTGGTCCTATGGCTCGGGCTACGGTGGCAACGCGCTGCTCGGCAAGAAGTGCTTCGCGCTGCGCATCGCCTCGGTGATGGCTCGCGACGAGGGGTGGATGGCCGAGCACATGCTGATCCTGAAGCTCACCTCGCCCGAGGGGGAGGTCAAGTACATCACCGGCGCCTTCCCGAGCGCGTGCGGAAAGACGAACCTGGCGATGATGATCCCGACGCTCGAGGGCTGGAAGGTGGAGACGATCGGCGACGACATCGCCTGGATGAAGTTCGGCGAGGACGGCCGGCTCTACGCGGTCAATCCGGAGGCGGGCTTCTTCGGCGTCGCGCCGGGCACCGGTGAGGAGACCAACGCGAACGCCATCCACACGGTCGAGCGCAACACCATCTTCACCAACTGCGCGAGGACCGACGACGGGGACATCTGGTGGGAGGGCATGTCAAGGAAACCGCCCGCGCACCTGATCGACTGGCGCGGCGAGGAGTGGACACCGGCATCCGAGAAGCCGGCGGCGCATCCGAACGCACGCTTCACGACTCCCGCCGCGCAGGACCCGGCGATCGCGCCCGAGTGGGAGGACCCCGCCGGCGTGCCCATCGACGCGATGCTGTTCGGCGGACGCCGCTCGACGGTCGTCCCGCTCGTGAGCGAGGCGTTCGACTGGGAGCACGGCGTGTTCCTCGGCGCGGTGATGGGCTCGGAGAAGACGGCGGCGGCCGCCGGAACGGTCGGCGAGCTGCGCTTCGACCCGTTCGCGATGCTTCCGTTCTGCGGCTACAACATGGCCGACTACTTCGCCTACTGGCTGAAGGTCGGGCGCACGCCCGGGGCCAAGCTGCCAAAGATCTTCTACGTCAACTGGTTCCGCAAGGACGAGCACGGGCGCTTTCTGTGGCCGGGCTTCGGCGAGAACTCTCGCGTGCTCTCGTGGGTGTTCGCGCGCTGCGCCGGCCATGGCGCGGCGACGGAGACCCCAATCGGCCTGATCCCGCCGGTCGGCGAGGACGGCATCGACACCACCGGACTGGACGTCTCCGAAGCGGACATGGCCGAGCTGCTGCGAGTCGATGTGGACGAGTGGAAGTCACAGCTGCCCCACTTCCACGAGCATCTGGGCAAGTTCGAGCGCCTGCCTGACGAGCTGCACGCCCAGCTGAAGGCGCTCGAGGAGCGCCTGAGCCGAGCCGGCGACTGAGTAGCCCAGCGCCCGCCTAGTCGTGGCCGTGCGTCTCGCCCGCCGCCGCGGGCGGACGCGACTCCTCGGCCAGCGAGGTGATCGTCAGCGCGCCCCGGGCGGAGGACTCGAGCACCTCGGTGGCCTCCTCCAGTGAGCGCGCGTAGAGCTCGACGAGCAGGTGCACGATGATGCGGGAGTCGTCCTCGTGCTTGTGGAAGCGCACGTGCGTGAAGAACTCGCGCACGCCGTGGTCGCCGAAGGCGGCATAGGACAGAGCGTCCCCGGCCTCCGGGCCCGAGCAGCTCTCGACGTCGTCGGCATCGACCGCCACGGTGCACGAGGCGACCCAGGGCGTTCCGGCGATCATGCGCTCCCAGCGATCCTCGATCGGCTCCACGCGACCGTTGCTGAAGCCCAGGTGCGGCTGGTCGTGCATGCAGTCCAGGCACTGAACGACGGCCTCCTGCAGCTCGTCGACCACTTCCGCACGCTCGCCGGTCTGCGGATCTATCTTGTGGATCCCCTCGTAGTGGACCTGGACCTCCAGGTCCTGGGACCAGCAGCGATAGCAGCGCAGCCAGCTTCGCGCGGTCGTCTCTGGCATCGATCCCTCCATGGGGCCATTGTATGCGGCCGCTCTCCGACCGCCTCCTCGACGTTGCAGCCCGCCAGTAGGTCTAGGGTCCAGCCTTCGATGGACGACGCCCTGTTCGCCCACTCGCTGCTCGTGGTGACCGGCAAGGGCGGCGTCGGCAAGTCGACGGTGGCGGCCGCGCTCGGCGTCGCCGCCGCACCGGCGCGGGCTGCGCACGATCGTCGTCGAGGTGGCCGCCCGCGACGACGTCTCGCGCGCGCTGGGCGCCTCAGAGTCAGCCGGCGCGCACGCCCGGCGAAGCCGCGAGCGCGTTCGAGCACATCTCGATCGACCCGCAGCAGGCGATGGAGGAATACCTGCGCGAGCAGCTGCCGGTCGGCGCGCTGGCCGCGCTGCTGTCGCGCAGCCGGATCTTCACGGCGCTGACCGCCGCGACGCCCGGCATGCGCGAGCTGCTGACGATCGGCAAGGTCTGGGAGCTCGCCGAGCAGAGCGCCGCGCCCGCGGCGGGCGGCCCTACGACCTCGTCGTGCTCGACGCGCCGGCGACCGGGCATGGTCTGGCGATGCTGCAGGCGCCGCGCACGTTCGCGTCGGTCGCGCGCGTGGGCCCGGTCGCGAGGCAGGGCGCGCGCGATCGCGAGCTTCCTCGGCGACCCGCGACGCACGGCGGTGCTGGCCGTGTCGAGCGCCGAGGAGATGCCGGTGACCGAGACGCTCGAGCTGCGCGCGCAGCTGCGGGAGCAGCTGGCGCTCGACCTCGCGCTGATCGTCGTCAACGCCGTCGTCCCGCATCGCTTCTCCGCGCGCGAGCAGCGAACGCTGCGGGCCGCGCCGCCCTCCCCGGCCCGGCACGCCGCCCTGTTCTCGGCCAGCTGGGCGCGCCACCAGCGCACGCAGATCGCCACGGCTGCGCCGGGGCTTCACGACGTGGCGCTCGTCACGCTTCCGTTCGTGTTCGAGTCCGCGCTCGATCGGGCGGCGCTCGAGCGGCTCTCCCGGGAGCTGGATCGATGAGCGTCGCCAAGCGCATGGCCGGCAAGCGCATCTGCATCTGCACGGGCTCGGGCGGCGTCGGCAAGACGACGACCGCTGCGGCCGTCGCGATCGGGCTCGCGGCGCGCGGCCAGCGGGTCGCGGTGGTGACGATCGATCCCGCGCGGCGGCTTGCGAGCTCGCTGGGGCTGGCAGAGCTCGACAACGAGCCCCGCCGGGTCGAGCCCGCCCACTTCGCCGGCCACGGACTCGAGTTGCGCGGCGAGCTGTGGGCGATGATGCTCGACGCCAAGCGCACCTTCGACGAGCTGATCGAGCTGCTCGCCCCGAATGCAGCGACCCACGAGGCGATCCTGGCCAACCGGATCTACCAGGAGCTCTCCAGCGCCGTGGCCGGCTCGCAGGAGTTCAGCGCGGTGGCCAAGCTGTACGAGCTCGACGCCTCCGGCAGGTTCGACGCGATCGTCCTCGACACGCCACCCTCGCGCAACGCGCTGGACTTCCTCGACGCTCCCCAGCGGCTGACCGGGTTCCTGGAAGGTCGCGCGCTGAAGGTCCTCACCGCCCCGACCGGCGTCGGCCGCCGCGATCGCGGCGCGCGGCAGCAGCCTCGTCTTCTCCGCCCTGCGCCGCGTGACCGGCGTCGACCTGCTCGGCCGACCTCGGCGAGTTCTTCCGCGTGCTGAGCGGCGTCGTCGACGGCTTCGCCGAGCGCGCGAGCGCCGTCGCTCGCCTGCTCGGCGATCCCGGCGACGACCTTCCTGATCGTCACCTCGCCCGAGCCCGCGCCCGTCGAGGAGGCGATCTTCTTCCGCCGCCGGCTCGCGGAGGCCGGCATGCCGTTCGGCGGCCTGGTCGTCAACCGCGTGCGCGTGCTGGCACGCACGCGACCCGGCGATCGACGAGGCGGCCCTCGCGGCCGACCTCGGCGGTGACGCCGACCTGGCCGCGAGGTCCGTGCAGGCGCTTGCGAGATCTGCGCGCGCTCGCCCGCCGCGACGCGGCCAGCCTGCGGCGCCTCGCCGCCGAGCTCGACGAGAAGCACCCGATCCTCGTCCCTCAGCTCGACCGCGACGTCAGCGACGTGGCCGGACTCGTCGCCGTCGAGCGCTACCTCTTCGCCACGCCGCGCGAGCGCTCGGCGCTGCTGGCCGAGCAGGCGTTCTGAGGCGCCCGCTCATCACGCTCTGCGATGGCGGCGCGAACGGGGCGCCCGCGGGCGCCCCGTTTCGGTCCTAACCGCTGTCGAGTGTCAGTGTTTCTTGTGTTTCTTGTGTTTCTTGGGAGGCTTGACCGTCTCGTGGAAGACCTGACGGTCGGAGTGCCGCCGAGCGAGGACTTGTAGGTCAGCGTCGCCGTGAGGTGGATCGGTCTTGCCTTTCTTCAGCGCGCGCTTGACCTTGCTCGAGGGCTTGACCGTGAGCGTCAGCGGCACGCCTGCGGTCCCCGCCGCCGAGAGCTTCCCGCTGACGGTCGTGGCCGGCCTGCATTTGCCTTTGATCCTGATCTGGCCTTTCTTGCATTTCTTGGCCTTCTTGGCCGCGATCGCCTCCCGGCGGAGATCGTGCCCGTCGGCACCGTCACTTCGAGCGTCGCCGTGCCCGACTGCGTCGGCACGAACATGATCGTGATCGTGCCGTTGGAGTTGGCTTTGATGCTCTGGATTTTGTAGCTGCTGTTGGGCGTGGGCGGCAGCGGGTGAACGTCACGACGGCCGTGCCCGCCGGGTCATTCGTGGTCTGCACGCCGGTGCCGCCCAGGTCGACGTACATCTGGTCGGTGTCGATGCCGGCGTTGTGCCCGACGTAGGAGATCTGAGCCTGGCCCGCGGCGTTCAGCGTCACCGAGCCCGATTGCGGGTTGGCCCCCGTGATCGTGTAGCGCAGTGCCTTGCCCGCGTACGGCTGTTTGGCCGTGTCGAGCGCGGTCACCGTGACCGTCGCGGTCTGCCCCTGCGTGAGCGTCTGGTTGGCAGGGCTGATCTGCAGGCCGCTCGGGATCTGGGTGCGGTTGATGATCGTGAACGACGCTTCGTTTCTTCGGATGCCAGGCCGGTTTCGCGGAACTGATCCCACTCCACGCCGGCGCCGTTGTCGAGTTCCAGCGGCTCGATCGTTTCGTTGAACGCGTGGGGTTCAGTTCGACGGTCTCCTGGACGTCGTGCCAGATGCCGTTGTCTACCCGCAGAGACTTCGCCGAACGGGTTCGTCCCAGTAGGCCTCCTGGAAGGAGGTCCAGGGAAGCGCCGGCGCGGGCACCTCCTGGAAGCCGCCGATCACACCCGAGCCGGTGTTCTGGCCGCCGATGAAACGGGGCGGACCGGCGAGGAACACGCCGGTGCCGAGGTCGTTGCCGTTGACGTAGAGGTCGCCCGCGTAGATCGCGCGGAAGTAGATCGTCGACGGCGACGTGTTCTTGACGTTGTAGGTCGAGGTGAACTGCGGCGCCCCGTTGACGTACGTGGTCGTCTCGGTGATCACCGCGTCTACGTTGTTTTCGGTGTCCTTGACCTGGAAGACCGTGGTCTGCGTGTACGGGCTCGCTTCTGTGCCCGAGCCGGTGACTTCGGACTGATTCGATCGTGTTCATACACACTTTCGAGGTGAGGTCCGGCGGCGCCGTCGAAGCCGAAGGTCTTTTCCTTTAGGGCTTCGGCTGGCCGCCCGCGCTTCGGGAACGCCAGGAAGAACCCGCAGTCGCCGACCTGATTGCCGCCGTAGAAGAAGTTGCCCGCCACTTCGCCGTTCACCAGGTAGCTGGACTGGCACTCGCCGCGCGGGCCGACGTAGACGGTCAACGGGCTGCCGGGGAAGGTCACGGCCGTAGTGTCCGTTTGTGCACTCGCGCTGGCCGCGAATGTGCCGAGCCCCGCCGTGGCCAGCGCAATCGCCGAAAGGCAGCCGGCGAGCCTGGCCAGTCGCCGCGAACCGCGCAGGCGCCCCCTGCCTCGCCGCCGCTGCCCCGATACGGGCACCTCGCCCTCCTCCCGCGAGCCCGGCTCGCAGATCCCTGAAAAGCCCATGTGCTACCTCCTAGTGCCCGGAGCGCGCTTGAGCGACCGGATCGCCGACATTTTCCGCCTCCGAGCCAGAGCGAGCAGGCCCGCGGTCGGGGGCAGGCTATCCGTTCGGGCAGACTCTTCAAGCGGCTTGGACGGATTGGCGGCCGCGATGTCCGCACGTTGCGGGAATGGCGTGCCGTCTCGCGGGCTCCCGCCGAGGCCCGGGCGGCTACCCGAACGTGAACGCGTAGCCCGTCACGCCCGGGCGCGAAGCGCAGGCTACAGGCGGTGCTGTTCGTCGCGGGGCAGGGAGACGAGCGAGTACAGGCGCTGGCGGCGGACGGTGACGACGCCGCCGTGCACGTCGGCGCCGGCGTCCGCGGCGGGGATCGGGCGGCCGTCGAGCAGCACCTGCACCCGAGCGGGCGTTCACCGGGCGAGCTCAGCACGAGGTAGACGTTCTTGGCCTCGAACTCCACGTCGATCCCGGCGCCCGCGACCGCGGTCGCGGGCTGGCTCGGCGATGTTCCAGGTGCCGCTGAAGGCGAAGTCGTTCAGCGCGAGGCTCGACGGCGGGCTGGACCCGTAGTCGTGCAGTCCCGGCTTCGGGCCGTTGACCCACCCTTGCGCGCGCGCGGTGCCCAGGTAGGTCTCGGGGGTGGCCTGTTCGGAGGGCACGATCACGCCGGTCGGGATGGCTCTTGCGCGCCGACCGCGTAGCCGGCTTCGGCGAGCAGCGCGCGGATGGCGGTTTCGGTCTGGGAGTAGTCGCCCTCGCCGAATGCCGTGTAGCGCACCTGTCCGTGGGCGTCGATCAGGTAGTCGGCCGGCCAGTACTCGTTGCCGTAGGCGTTCCAGGTGCCCATGTTGTTGTCCTGGACGACCGGGTAGTGCAGGCCGAACTGGCTGATCGCGTTGGCCACGTTGGCGGCGTCGTGCTCGAAGGCGAACTCCGGCGTCTCCACGCCGACGATCGTCAGGCCCTCGTTGCGATAGGCCGCGTCCCACGCCTTCAGGTAGGGCAGCGTGCGGATGCAGTTGATGCACGTGTAGGTCCAGAAGTCGATCAGCACCACGCGCCCGCGCAGCGAGGCGAGCGTGAGCGGGCTGTCGCCGGGCGTGTTGAACCAGTCCTGCGTTTCGATGAATTCCGGCGCTGTCGCCGAGGGCCGGTCAGCTCGTGCGGCGTCGGCGAGCAGGGTCGCCTGGCTCGCGTTGGCGCGCCGCCGGATGCACCGCCGTCGAGGAGCCGCCGCATGCCGAGGACCCGTTCGCCGGAGCGAACTTCGGCCTGGCGGCCGGTGATCTCGTGCAGGCGGCCGGTCACCGTGCTCGAGCACTCGAGCGACGCGGTGAGGTTGACGTCGGGGATGTGCTGGGCGACGAACTGATCGAAGTTGACGTCCAGGTTGGTCGACGATCGCGAGCGCGGTGAGGATCATGATCGTGCCGAGCACCCGTTGCAGCAGCGGGCCGCGGCCGGCCGCTGCGCACGCGGTCGAACAGCCGCCTGCCGCCCGAGGGTGAGCGCGAGCAGCACGAGCGCCGAGCCGGCGGCGTAGGCGAGCGCGATCAGGATCGTTTTGCCCGAGGCGGCGCTCACCGAGATCACCGCCGCCAGGATCGGGCTGGCGCAGGGCGTGTAGACGAAGCCGAGCGCGCCGCCGACGAGCAGGCCCGAGAGGAAGCCGTCGCCGCTCGAGCGCGGGCCGAAGCGCGCAAGGCGCGACAGGGGCGCCTCGATGCGCGCGGCCAGGCCCGGCATCAGCAGCACGAGCGCCGAACGCGAGCAGGACGACGACCGCCACGTCGCGCAGCGGGTCGCTGCCCAGGCCGACCCCGTCGACGACCTTGGCCACGCCCACGATCGTGACCGTGAACGTGATCGACAGCCCGAGCACGATGCCCAGCGGCCGGCGCCGGCCCGCCGACGCCGCCGGCGGACAGCAGCGCCGGCAGCACGGGCAGCACGCACGGCGACAGCGCGGTGCCCGCGCCCGCGAGGAAGGCGAAGCCGAGGAGGACGATCATCTCATCGACCAGACTACGTCCGAGATCTGTACGGCAGATTACGTCCCGGCTGTCGCGCGCGAGCCGGCTGCCATCGGCTCGCGGGAGCACCTCAGCGCCTGAGCATCACGTAGACGGTGGCCGCTGCGAACGCGATCTGCCCGAACGCGAGCGCGGTGCCGAGGTTGACCGCGCCGAGTGCGCCGGCGAGGAGCGCTCGCGAGCACGAAGGCCCCGAACATCATCAGCAGATCGCGCGCCATCCTCAGCTGCCCGCCGGTCGCCGGCGCCCCGGCCCTGCTCGAGCACCGCCACGAGCGCGGGCGCCTCGAGGTCCGGCTCCTGCGCCTCCAGCAGCGCTCGGCCGCGCGGCGGCCCGCCGAGCGCCCGCAGGCCCCGCTCGCCGTGCTCGCTGGGCGAAGTCCGTCAGCGCGCCGGCCCGGCGCGCCCGCAGGCGCCGTGCCGGGGATGTCCAGCTCGCGCGCGGTGCTCGGCGAGCGCCGCGACCAGCTCCTCGATCCCGCTGGGCGGAGGCAGCGAGGAGACGGCGAGCACGGGCGTGGAGGTCGAGCCGAGCGAGCGCAGCGCGGCGCTCAGGTCGCGCGTCGTGCGCATGGCGATCTGGCCGAGGTCGGCCTTGGTGACCACGAGCACGTCGGGGATCTCCGTGATCCCCGACTTCAGGAACTGCAGCACGTCCCCGCTCCCGGGCTGCACGACGACGACGACCGTGTCGGCCACGTCGGCGATCTCGGTCTCGGCCTGGCCGACCCCGACGGTCTCGATCACGACGACGTCGAACGCCGCCGCCAGCGCGTGGGCGGCCGCGCGGGTGGCCCGAGGCCAATCCGCCCAGCCGCTCGCCGGCGGCGCGTCGAGCGGATCAGCACGCCGCGGTCGGCGGGGTCGAAGTCGATGCGCGCGCGATCGCCGAGCAGCGAGCCGCCCGAGCGGCGCGAGCTGGGATCGACGGCGAGGATCGCCACCGTGCGCTCCTGACCGCGCCACGCTCCAGCAGCGCCGACAGCAGCGTCGACTTGCCCGCGCCCGGCGGCCCGGTGACCCCGATCACGTGCCCCGGCGCCTCGCCCCCGAGCGCGGCCGGAGAGAGCTCCTGCAGAAGCCTCGCCGACTGCTCGCGGTCGGCGGCGGTGCGTGCTCTCCAGCAGGTTCAGCGCGGCGGGCGCCGCGCTCAGGTCCCGCTCGCGCAGACGCGCGCCGAGGGCGGCTCCGTCGGCGCTCACGCCGAGCCGTTGGCGGACGCGCCCGTCGCTGCCGTTCGGGGACGGCCCGGCCCGGCGCCCACCAGCTCGACGATGTCTCGCATGATGCGCGTGATGTCGAAGTCCTTCGGCGTGTACACGGCCGCCACGCCGGCGCGCTCGAGCAGCGCGACGTCCTGCTCGGGGATGATCCCGCCCACGACCACCGGCGCCGTGACGCCCTCCTTGCGCAGCGCGGCGATCACCGCGGGGATCAGCTCGCGGTGCGAGCCGGAGAGGATCGACAGGCCGATCACGTGCACGCCCTCCTGCAGCGCCGAGGCGGCGATCTGGGTGGGGGTCATGCGGATCCCCTCATAGACCACGTCCATGCCCGAGTCGCGCGCACGCACGGCGATCTGCTCGGCGCCGTTTGAGTGGCCGTCCAGGCCGGGCTTGCCGACGAGGATCTTCGGCCGCCGGCCGAGCTTCTCCTGCAGGCGGGAGACCTCGCTGCGCAGCTCGCCCAGCTCCCCGTCGGCGGCGCGCGGCGAGGCCTCGCCGACGCCGGTGGGCGCGCGGTAGCTGCCGAACACCTCGCGCAGCGTGCCGCGCCCACTCGCCGGTGGTGGCCCCCGCGCGGGCGGCGGCGATCGTCGCGACCATCAGGTTCTCCCGTGCTCCTCGTCGCGCGCCGACCTCGGCGAGCGCGGCGAGCGCCCGCGTCGACGGCGGCCTGGTCGCGCTCGGAGCGCCAGCGGCGCACCGCCTCGATCTGCTCGGCTTCGAGCGCGGGGTCCACGACCAGGATGCCGCCCTGCGCGTCGGCGGTGAGCGGGGAGTCCTCGGACTCGGTGAAGCGGTTCTGGCCGACCACGACCTGCGCGCCGGACTCGATCCGGCGGATGCGCTCGCGGTGGGAGTCGACGAGCGCGCCCTTCATGTACGGGCACGGCCTCGACCGCGCCGCCGTGCTCGGCGACGACGGCCATCTCGGCGCGCGCTCCCTCGAGCATCTCCGCGACGAGTCCGTCCATCACCTTCGAGCCGGCGAAGATGTCCGGGTACTCGAGGATGTCGGTCTCGTAGGCGAGCACCTGCTGGATGCGCAGCGACCACTGCTGGTCCCACGGCCGCGGCAGTCCGAGCGCCTCGTTCCAGGCGGGCAGCTGGATCGCCCGCGCGCGCGCGTCGCGCCCGAGCGTCACGGCGAGCGCCTCGAGCACGATGCGCTGGACGTTGTTCTCGGGCTGGGCCTCGGTGAGGCCCAGCGAGTTGACCTGCACGCCGTAGCGGAAGCGCAGATGGCGCGGATCCTCGCACGCCGTAGCGCTCGCGCCCGAGCTCTTCCCACAGGATCGACATCGCGCGCAGCTTGGCGTGCTCCTCGATGAAGCGCACGCCGGCGTTGACGAAGAACGAGATCCGCCCGAACACCTGCTTCGATGCGCTCCGCCGCCGCGGGGCGCTCCTCGCGCACGGCGTCCAGCACCGCGATCGCGTCGCTCATCGCGTAGGCGATCTCCTGCACGGGCGTCGCGCCCGGCCTCCTGCAGGTGGTAGGAGCAGATGTTGATCGGGTTCCACTTCGGCACGTGCTCGACCGTGTAGGCGATCATGTCGGCGATCAGGCGCATCGAGGGAGCGGGCGGGAACGCGTACGTTCCCCGCGCCAGGAACTCCTTGAGGATGTCGTTCTGGGTGGTGCCCTGCAGCTGCTCCTGGCTCGACGCCCTGATCCTCGGCGGCCACGATGTACAGCGCCAGCAGCCAGGCGGCGGTGGCGTTGATCGTCATCGAGGTGTTCATCTCGCCGAGCGGGATGCCGTCCATCAGCGCCGCCATGTCGCCGCGGTGGGAGATCGATACGCCGACCTTGCCCACCTCTCCCCGCGCGAGCTCGTCGTCGGGGTCATATCCGGTCTGCGTGGGCAGGTCGAAGGCGACCGACAGGCCCGTCTGTCCCTTCTGCAGGTTGCGCCGGTAGAGCTCGTTGGAGGCCTGTCGCCGTGGAGTGCCCGGCGTAGGTGCGCATCATCCAGGGCCGGTCGGGCTCGGACAGCCGCGGGGACTGATCGCCGCTCATGCCACAATTGTACGGTCGGACCATGGGCTTTATCCTTCGCCGCGTGAGCCAGACGGTTGAGGTGCCGCGCGTGCGGGAGCCCGGGAGCGGCTTGGGGGACGCCTGGAAGGTGATCGTGCGCAACGACGACCACAACACCTTCGACCATGTCGCCCGCACGCTGGCGCGCTTCATCCCCGGCGTCACGCTGCAGCGCGGCCACGAGATCGCCAACACGATCCACACCGACCGGCCTGGCGCTCGTCTACAGCGGCCACCAGGAGGCGGCCGAGCACTACTGGGAGCAGCTCAAGGGTGCGGGCTTGACGATGGCGCCGCTCGAGCAGGGCTGAAGGGCAGTCCGGGCGCCTGAGCGAGCCCGTGCGAGGCCGCGCGCTGGCTCCGCCTCCGGGTCCCACTCGCCCGCCTCAGGCGCGCTCGCCCTGGCCACGCCGTGGCCGTTGCCGTGGCCGTTGCCGGCGGTCGCGTGTTGCGCCCGTCGAGACCAGCGCTCGTCCGCCGGCGCGTGCGGTCCCACCAGCCGTACAGCACCGGCACCTGGTACCAGCTCGAGTGGCGCACGCTGAAATCGGTCATCTCCGGGCCCTCCCAGTAGCGTTCCCAGTCCAGGTGCTCCGCGAAGGAGGCGAGCTGCTGGAACTTGTAGCGGTCATCGCGCGCGCGGTAGACGGCGTAGGAGTCCGCCCCGTAGCGCAGCGCCGTCGCGGCGACCTCGTTCAGCGCCGCTTCGAAGGAGTCCGCGCGAAAGCCCGTCGCATACCACGGAACGATCACCGTGCCGGCCATCAGGCACCCACCTCGGCATGGATGGCTCCCGGGCCCTGCGGCGGTCCTGCCCTCGCCCTCGGAGTGGGCGCCGACGAGGATCGCGATCTTGCCGAGATGCTTGTTTTCCAGCATCAGCTGGTGCGCCTCGGCGACGCCGTCGAAGCCGAGCGTGCGCCACAGCACCGGACGGATCTGGCCGCTCTCGATCAGCTCGTTGGCCTTCGTGCACTCGTACGCGTTGGCGAAGTGCGAGCCGAGGATCTCCTTCTGCTTCATCCACAGGTAGCGACGTCGAAGTCGAGGTTGAAGCCGGTGGTGCCGGCGCAGATGACGACCTTGCCGAAGGGCTTGACCGTGAATACCGAGGTCGGGAAGGTCGCCTGGCCGACGTGCTCGAAGACGATGTCGGGCGCGTCGCCGAGGATCTCCTTGACGCGCTTGGCGAATTCGCGCGAGACGCCGAAGCGGGCCTTCTCCTGCTCCGGCGTCTCCCCGCCGGTGCGCATCATGCCCGCGAACTCGTTGCGGTCGATGTAGTCCACCGCGCCCAGGCGCTTGACCAGCTCGCCCTTCTCGGCGTTGGAGACGACGCCCACGCAGTGGGCGCCCGCGGCGGCGCAGAGCTGGGTGGCGAACACGCCCAGGCCACCGGCCGCGCCCCAGATCAGCACCCTTCTGCCCGGCCTGGAGCTTGCAGCGGGTGATCAGCATGCGGTAGGCGGTGAAGTAGACGAGGCCGTAGGAGGCCGCCTCCTCCCAGCTCAGCGCCGCGGGCTTGTGCAGCAGCTGCTGAGCCTGGACCTTGGTGAACTGGGCGAAGGAGCCCCAGCTCGTCTCATAGCCCCAGATCTTCTGCGAGGGAGCGGCGAGGGGGTCCAGGCCGTGGACCTCGGGATCCTCGTAGGAGGCCTGGTTGCAGTGCACGACGACCTCGTCGCCGGGCTTCCAGCGGGTGACGCCGGCGCCGACCTTCCACACGACTCCCGAGGCGTCCGAGCCGCCGATGTGATGGTCCTCGTCGGGGTGGTAGCGGAACACCGAAACCGGCTTGCCCAGCGCCGCCCACACGTTGTTGTAGTTGACGCCCGCCGCCATCACCCGCACGATCACCTCGAACGCCCCGGGCTCGGGAACCTCGATCTCCTCGACCTGGAAGGCGTCGCGGGGTTCGCCCTCGCGCTCCTGGCGGATCACCCAGGCGGCCATCGTCTGCGGGCAGCTCCCCGGGCTCGACGTCCACCTCGGAGACTTGTTGGAGATCGATCGCCACGTGTTCTTGAACCTCGCCGTGTCGGGGACGGATGCCGCCGCAATCCTACCCGCGGGTCGCCTCGAAGGCTCGCCGGGGCCCAGCCCGGGTGTCTGCCCGTCAGACGTGGATGGCGTCGGCCGTGGCAGACGACGTCGGAGTCTGCGCCCTGTTGTCCGCGGCCGGGCCGGGAGGCCTCTGCTCGAGCTCGGCCTGCTCTAGCTGGAGCTTCAGATGTCGCACGAGGCCGAGCGTCTGCTGGCCGAGGGTCAGCAGTTGACTGCGCTCTCCTGCAGCGAGATGGCGATGGTGCCCTCCGCTCTCGACCTCGACGAGCCCACTGTCGAGGACATCCAGGGATCTCTCGAGAAACCCGAGATCGGGCTGCTTGAGCTCCACCTGCTCGAACGCGGCAACCGGCGTGTGTGCCGGGCGCCGGGCAATAGCATCCACGCGAGCAGCGCGCCGAGCAGCGCGACCGCGGAGCCCACGCGCAGCCCGTACTGGAGGGCGTACACGAAGGCCTGCTGGCTGGCCTGCACGACCTGGACGGACACGCCGTGCAGGACGCCGCCCGAGCCCAGGCCGCTGGCCAGGCGCGCGCGGGCGGAGGCGGGCAGCGCCGGCAGCAGCCGGTCGATCTCGGTGCGCCCGAGCGTGCGACCATCGCGCCCAGCACCGCCACGCCGAACGTGCCGCCGACCATGCGGTTCATCGACAGGATGCCCGAGGCGACGCCGGCCTTGGCCTGCCCTCGACGGCGTTCATCGCCGCGAGGCTCATCGGCGACATCACGAAGCCCATGCCGATGCCCATCAGCACGAAGCCCGGCAGCAGGGTGCCGTAGCCGCTGGAGACCGTGAGATGGGACTGCCAGAACAGCGCTGCCGGAGACGGCGAGCAGACCGAAGGTGATCAGCGGGCGGGGGCCGAAGCGGTCGGCGAGCCGTCCGGCCAGCGGCGCGATGAAGATGATCATCATCGTCGAGGGCAGGAAGCGAATACCCGCCTGCAGCGGCGAGTAGCCGCGGATGTTCTGCATGTAGAGCGCCATGAAGAAGAACATCGCGAGCATCGCGAAGCTGACGATGAACGCGACGATGTTGGCGCCGAGGAACGTGCGCGAGCGGAAGAAGTTGAAGTCGACCATCGGCACCCGCCGGTGGCGCTCGATCACGACGAAGCTCGGCCAGGCCGAGCGCGGCGATCGCGAGCAGCGGCGAGCTCCCGCGCCGAGCCCCAGTGCCATTCGTTGCCCTCCACGAGCGCCAGCACGAGCGCCGTGAGGCCGATCGTGAGGGTCAGCACGCCGGGCACGTCGACCGTCCGCTCGACCGTCTCGTCGCGCGACTCGCGCACGGCGAAGAGGCGTGATGACGATCGCGCCGATCGCGACCGGCACGTTGAGGAAGAAGATCGACTGCCAGCTGACGCTCTCGACGAGGAAGCCGCCCACCACCGGACCGATGGCGAGCGCCATCGCCGACACGCCGGCCCAGGTGCCGATCGCCTTGCCGCGCTCGTGCGGCGGAAACGCGTTGGTGATGATCGACAGGGTGGCCGGCATCATCAGCGCCGAGCCCGACGCCCTGGACCGCGCGCCAGACGACCAGCCAGGTGTCGCTGGGCGAGAAGCCGATGGCGGCGCTCGACACGCCCGAAGATGACCACGCCGGCGAGGAAGGTCTTGCGCCGGCCGAACAGGTCGCCGAGGCGCCCGCCGGTGACCAGCAGCACGGCGAAGGTGAGCGTGTAGGCGTTGACGGTCCACTCGAGCGTCGAGGTGGAGGCGTCCAGGCTGCGCTGGATCGACGGCAGCGCGACGTTGACGACCGTGTTGTCGAGCATGATCATGAACAGCGCGAAGCACATCGCCGCCAGCGCCCACCAGCGGCGGTTCTCCTCGGTCATCCGCAGGGCCGTGATCCTCCTGCTCACGGTGCGACGGTCCTTCTGCCGGCGGTCGCAGATCGGTTATGTCCTGCGCGGCTGCTCGAGGATCAGCCCGAGCGCCCGCGTCGAGTGCCTGCGCCTCCTCATCGCTCAGCGAGAGCAGGAACTCGTGCATCGTCGCCAGGCGCGCCTCGTTGAGGGAGCTGGTGATGGCCCGTCCGGCCTCGGTCAGGCGGACGCGCTTCATGCGCCGGTCCAGCGGATCCTCACGACGATCGACCAGGCCGCGATCGTGCAGACAGTCGACCGCGCGGCTCATCGCCGCCAGCGACACGCTCATCGAGTCCGCCAGCGCCTTGACCGACGGACCGTCGCTGTCCATGTCGAGCGCGCACAGCGCCTTGATCTGCGTGAATGAGAGCTCGAGCTCGGCGATCGTGTTGAACGCGCCCACGTTCGAGCTGCGCATCAGGTAGCTCGCCAGCGCGTACATGTCGCGCGTCAGCTCTTCGCGGTCGAGCGCCTGCTTGGGGACGGTTACTTGCACTTGCGCAAGGATATCCCACGCGCAACTATTGCTTGTGTGTGATTGATCACACTGCGGAGGCGCCGGCCGCGCCGAGCGCGGCCGCGAAGGGAAGCTCGCTGACCCTGGCCGTCGCGCCCTGCTCGCCGGCGGCCACGATCGCGCCGGGCTCGACCTCCCTGCGCACCAGCGCGAGCGCGATCGGACCGTGCACGGGCGAGAGCACCGAGCTGCCCACGCGCCCGACCGCACGCTCGCCGACGCGCAGCTCATCGCCACCGGCCACCGGCCCGGAGAGGCGCAGTCCGCGCAGATGGCGGTTGGGCCTGCCCTTGTAGTGCAGGCGGGCGACCGTCTCCTGGCCGACGTAGCAGCCCTTCGTGAAGCTCACGGCGCGTTCGTTCAGTCCGGCCTCCTGGGGGATGACGGTGTCGTCGAGGTCCACGCCATAGCGGGGCCGGCCGTGTTCGACGCGCACGATCTCGCCGGCCGCCTCGCTGACCGGCTGTGCCCCGGCCTGCACGAGCGCCGCCGCCACGCTCCCGCGATCGGCCGCCGCGCACAGCACGTCCAGGCCCGATGGCTCATCGGTGCGTACGAGCCTCACCGCGCGGCCGGCGATCGATGCCGGCCGGTGCGCGTGCTCGCCGCGGGGCAGCGCCGCCGCCCCGGGGAGCGTCCCCGCCCCTGGGAGCGCCCCCGCCCGCGCGTCGCTCGCGAGCTCCCCGCCGACGGGAGCCGATGCGTCCACGGCGCGGGCCACGATCTCGTCGGCCGCCGGCCCGAGCAGCGAAAGCAGGCTGCACTCCAGCGTGCGTTTGTGCAGCTCGAGGTCGTATCCGAGCTTGAAGCGCCGGATCATGTCGAACAGCGCCTGCAGGGCGATGCGCTCGGTGTCGAGCAGCAGTTCACGGGGTGCGTCGGCCTCGTCATCTCCCACGGCCAGCACCCGCAGGTCGCCGAGCATCTTCCCCTTGTGGGTCAGGAATGCCGCGTAGCAGCCCTCGCCGGTGCATAGCTGCGCGAGCTCGTTTGTGACCTGACCGTTGAGGAACTCGACGGCGTCGGGCCCGGTGAGGGCCAGCTTGCCCCGCTCGGAGCGGTCGATCAGGCCACACGCCGTCGTGAGGGCCTCGATACTCGGCCACGGCCCTCGTGGTGGCGTCCGAACTCGTCATCGCTTCGAATATAGACCGCGTGCACGCGAGCGCCGAGGGCTCGCGGCGCCGAGGGCGCACCCCGTCGTTGGCAGCGTGCACGCGCCCGCTAGGCTTCGGGGCGATGACGCTGGCAGACACCTTCGAGCGGATCGTCGACTCGCTTCCCGACGACTGGACCGATCTCGAGCTCGACCTGCGGATCGCCGATGAGTCACGCTACGTGGAAGCGGCGGTGTACCTCGTCACGTGCAACGCGCGGCCCTACTCCCACCACGACTGGCACTGGCGGCTGCTGGTCGCCCATCGCTTCGGGCATGCGGCCTCGGCTCCGACGGCGCACGGCACGCTGCACCTGCTCGATGACGCGGGCATCGAGGGCGAGCTTGCGGTTCGCGAGATACGCAGCGGACGCGCGGAGATCGTGCAGATGTGGGGTCGGCCGGAGTCGGCCCGCGAGGAGTTTCGCCGCCTGCGGGCGCAGTAGCGATGGCGCGGGTGCTCGCGCTCGTGCCCGACCTGCTGTTCGGATCGCGCGTGCAGGGCACGCTGGTGGCCGCCGGTCACGAGGTGGAGCTGATCGCGCAGGGTGACGCGCTGTGCGAGCGCCTGGCCGACTCCTCGGCGCCGGGTGCGGTGGTGGTCGTGGACCTGACGAGCGAGGATCCCGACGGCGCGACGCTGATCGAATCGCTGTCACGCGCCCGCCGGCTCGATCGAGTGCGCACGCTCGGCTTCTACGCGCACGTCGACACAGCCACGCGCGAGCGCGCCGAACAGGCCGGCTTCGATCTGGTGGTGCCCCGCTCGCGCCTGGCCCGCGAGGGACCGCAGCTGATCGCGCGCCTTGCGCTTGAGAATGAAGATCGACAGAGGGAGCCCGGATGAAGTGCTACACGGTTGGCGAGATCGACATAGCCGACCCGAGCTGGGTCAGCGAGTACGTCGCCAAGGTCACCGCCATGGTCGAGCGCCGCGGCGCGCGCTATCTGGCTCGAACCGCACAGGTGGAGAGGATCGAGGGCAAGCGCACCCCGCCGCCGGTCTGCGTGCTGATCGAATGGCCCTCGCGAGCGGTCGCCGAGGAGTTCTACGACAGCGAGGAGTACAGGCCCTACCGCGAAGCTCGCCTGAGCGGGGCGAGGAACGAGTTCCTGCTCGTCGCCGGCGAGGACTCCAACCGCCGGGCGCACCTCGCCGGCTAGCTCAGCTCGCCGGCGTCACGGCTCCGCCGCCGATGTCCGCGCCGTCGTCCCCGGTCGGGCCCAGGGGAAGGAGCGCGCCGTTGGGCACCCGCTCGCGGTGGGCCAGCCAATGCCCGGAGCGCACCGACAGGGCGGCGCGAATGACCATGCCGTGACAGACCACCAGCGCGGGCAGCTCACGCCGTTCCACGTCATCCAGCGCGGCCGCCACGCGGACCTCCTGCTGGGCGAAGGACTCCCCGCCGGGGAAGGCGAAGCGCGGGTCGCCGGCGAGGAAGGCCGCGAACAGCTCCGGTGCCTCGGCGTGCACATCGGCGAAGCTGCGATCGGTCCAATCGCCGGCGTCGGTCTCCATCAGCCGCGAGTCCTCGCGCGGGGTCAGGCCGATCGCCTGCGCGACGATGTCCGCGGTTTCGCGTGCGCGCCGCAGCGGGCTGGTCCACAGCGCGCTGAAGCGGTGGGCCGCCGCGCGCTCGGCCAGGTCGGAGGCCTGTGCACGGCCGACGTCGTCGAGCGCAACCGCCTGCTGGCCCTGGAAGCGACCCTCGAGGTTGTAGGCGGTCTGCCCATGGCGGGCAAGGAAGATGCTGACGGCCACCGCGCCGTTGGGAGCATCGGCGGGGCCGTTGGCGGGATCGCTGGGCAAGGGGGCAAGCATAGGAGGTCATACACTGCCGGTGATGCGCCGCAGGGTGACCTTTTCGCGCAACCTGACGCTGTCGCTGTCGCGAACGTGCCGCTGCTATTGCAAGTACTGCGCATTCGCAACGCACACGGCCCACCTGTACTCGCCGCAGGAGGTGCTCGACATCCTCGACGGCGCGGCCCGCCGGCGGGTGAAGGAGCTGCTGGTGTTGACCGGCGAGCGCCCGGAGGTGAACCCCGAGGTGCGCGAGCGACTGCGCGAGTACGGACACGAGGACTTCACCGGATACGTCGTGTGGGCATGCGAACGGGCGCTGGAGCGGGGGCTGCTGGCGCACACCAACCTCGGCGTGCTCGACCGCCCCGACCTGGCTCGGCTGCGCGAGGTGACCGCCTCACAGGGGCTGATGCTCGAGTCGGTGGCCGAGCGGCTGATGGAGACCGTGCACGCCGGCTCGCCGACCAAGCATCCGGCCCGCAGGCTGCAGACGATCCGCGCGGCCGGCGAGCTGAGGATCCCGTTCACGAGCGGCATCCTGGTGGGCATCGGGGAGAGCGAGCAGGAGCGCATCGAATCGCTCGAAGCGCTCGCCGCCCTGCAGCGCGAGTTCGGACACATCCAGGAGGTGATCCTGCAGAACTTCGTCCCCCATCAGCGCTACTACGGGCAGGAGCCGGCGCAGATCGCCGACGATGCCGCGCGCGAGTACTGGAGGACAGGGATTGCCGACGGACGGCCACGGCTGCCCCTGCCGGAGTGGACGGGCGGGCAGGCCGTCGAGCATCGAGGACATGAAGCGCCTGATCGCCGAGACGCGCCGCATGATGCCGGACGTCGGCATCCAGGTCCCACCGAATCTCGCCGACTGGTGGGCGGAGCTCGTCGCCGCCGGCGCGACCGATCTCGGCGGCCTGAGCGCCAACGGCGACCACATCTCCCCGCAGCACCCGTTCCCCTCGCCCCACCAGGTGCGCAAGGAGCTGCAGGCGCACGGCTATGCCTTGACCGAGCGGCTGTGCGTGTACCCGCGGTACATAGACCGCGAGTGGATCGCCCAGGGGGTGATGGACACGATCAAGCTGAGGTACTGGAGCTTCATCCCCCGGCGGGGATCCGGTCGCAGCGATCCGCCCGTGCCGATTCGCCCCGAGCTCGTGGGCGGCGCGATCGAGAAGGGCCGCGACGGGCGTCGCGCTGAGCGCCCAGGAGCTGACCGCGCTGTTCTCCGAGACGCGGACGGAGGTGCTCGAGGAGCTTCGCGCGGCTGCCGACGAGCTGCGCGAGGAGCTCGCGGGGGAGACGGTCACGTTCGTGGTCAACCGCAACATCAACGTCTCGAACGTGTGCGTCGTGGGATGCGCCTTCTGCGGCTTCGGTCAGGGCAAGCGCTCGCCCGATGCCTACGAACACAGCCGCGAGGAGTTCGTGCGGCGCGTGGAGGAGGCCCTGCAGTACGGCGCCAGCGAGCTGTGCATCCAGTCGGGCATCCATCCGGACTGGAAGCTCGAGGACTACCTGGGCTGGCTCGCGCTGGCCAAGCAGATCGCCGCCCGTGGGGGCGGCGATGTCCACCTGCACGCCTACAGCCCGATGGAGATCGCGCACATGTGCGACATCTCGGGGCTCGGAGCCGCGGAGGTCTTCGCGCGCCTGAAGGAGGCCGGGCTGGGATCGACGCCGGGGACGGCCGCCGAGGTGCTGCACGACGGGGTGCGCGAACGCATCTCGCCGAACAAGCTGCCGGTGGCACGCTGGGTCGAGATCATCGAGGCCTCCCACGCGCCGGGCTGCGCTCGACCGCGACGGTGATGTTCGGTCATATCGAGGAGCCCTGGGAGCTGGCCGAGCACATGCGCGTGGTGCGCGAGCTGCAGGAGCGCACGGGCGGGATCACCGAGTTCGTGCCGCTGTCCTTCATCCCCTTCCAGACCCTGCTCGGGCGCACGCACGGCGTCCAGGAGATCTCACTCGAGGAGAACCTCAAGCACACGGCCGTCTTCCGCCTGGCGCTCGGCCGCAGCGTTCGGAGCCTGCAGGCGAGCTGGGTGAAGATGGGCATCGACGCCGCCACCGAGGCGCTGCGCTGGGGGGTCAACGATCTCGGTGGGACGCTGATGGAGGAGTCGATCAGCCGGCTCGCGGGCTCCTACCACGGGACAAGGCTCGACCCCGATCAGCTCATCGCAGCGGCGCACGGGGCCGGGCGCCCCGCGGCCGAGCGCACGACGCTGTACGAGATCCGACGGCGCTACGAGCTGCCCGTAGCAGCCTGAGCGCCACCGGCGCGATCAGCGGAACAGGTCCTCCTCGAGGGGTCGCACGAGCGCCGCGGCGCCGGGGCCGTCCCCGTCGAGCAGGAACCGCTCGAGGCCCTCGACGATCACCACCGGCTCGCGCGAGTCCTTCGCGCGGGCCAGGTCCGCTGCCGCCGCCGCGCAGTCGGCGACCGCCAGCCAGGTGGCCCTAAGCTCGAGGCCGCTCGCGTCTGTGCGTCCACGCCAGTCCTCGAGCGGATGCATGCCCGCAAGGCCGACGGCGACATCGAGCTGGCCGTGGCGCCAGGCCCGCCCGAAGCTGTCGGTGATCAGCATCGCGGGTGCGCAGCCGGTGAGCTCGCGCAGGCGCGCGCGAATCCGCCGCGCCGAGGCATCGGGGTCGCGGGGGAGCAGGACGAGCGTCTCCTGGTTCGGGGCGTTGGAAGCGTCGACTCCGGCGTTGGCGCAGACGAAGCCATGGCGCGTGCGGCAGACGAGCACGCCGCGCTCGGCGCGCAGGACCTCTGTCGACTCGTCGAGCACGACCTGGATCGCGCGGGGGTCCCTCGCGGGGGAGGCCCCTTCGCCGGCGCTGTCAGCCGCCAGCTCGCGTGCGCGCTGCCCCGGCTGCACGTCGGCCAGCGCCACGGCCGCCCCCTCGGCCTTGGAGACCGCCTTGTGCGCGATCACCAGCAGCCGTCCGTCCAGCGACTGATCGGGGGTGAGCGCGGCGGTGATCAGCTCCGCCAGGTCATCGCCGCGCGCGCACCTCGGGCAGGCCGGTGAGGCTTCGGGCGGAGAGGAAGCCCACGCAGCCCGGGGTCAGCCGCATTGTCGTGACGGACACGGCGTCCGCCTGCTCGGAGTGCTCCAGCGCGGCACGCGTGCGCTCGGCCCGGCCGTGAGCGCCTGCCAGGCGCTCGCGCAGCACTGCCAGGTCCGCACCGGTGTCGATGTCGAGCAGCAGCGAGGGGGGCCGCTCGACGCGGCACGCCGCGCCGGCGGCGAGCGCCCGCGCATGGTGCCGCGCGAAGCTTCCGGGCCCGAAGCTCGGCGCGATGACGTTGGGCGGATGTGAGAAGCAGCCCGTTGGTCCCGGTCCCGTGGCGGTCGGGCACGATCACCACCTCGGCGCGTCGCCCCCGGCGCGGCTGCCGCGTCCCCGGCGGCGCCGCGGGTGCAGCAGCGCCTCGAGCTCGGCCGGGTCGAGCGCGGGGCAGTCGCCTGGGATGCACAGCACGCGCTCGATGCCCTCGGCGAGCGCCGCATGCACGCCGAGCGCGACGGCTGCCGACTGGCCCTGCTCGGCCGTGTCGGCGAGGACGGGCCAGCCCCGCTCGCGCGCGCGCTGCGGCCACCGAGTCCTCGCCGGTGACGACGAGCGGCGTACTCGATCGACGGGGTCCGCTCCAGCGCCAGCAGCACGTCGGCGACCATCGCACGGGCGAGCCGCAGGCGAAATGGATCGGCGACGCTGGCGCCCAGACGTCGCTTGGCGAAGGCGAAGCGCTTGACAGGAACGATCGCGATGGTGCGCAAGTGCCCGACGATAGTGCCTGGGGCGCCGACGATGGTGCCTGGGGCGCCGACGATGCCGGAGCGCCGACGATGGTGCCTGGGGCGCCGACGATGGTGCCTGGGCGTGGAGGGAGCCGCTCGGACGGGATCGACGAGGTTGCCGGCTACGCTGCGAGGGCCTTCGACGAAGCCGAGCGTCCGCTCGGCGACGCGGGCGGCGCTCGCCGCGTCCTGCATGCGCGTGTCCGTCTGCAGCGTGGCCAGCCGGGCGACGTTCTCGTCGGCCACCATCCCGTCGAGCAGCTCGCCGTAGAAGTCGGCCACCCCGTCTGCACTGCAGTCCAGCGCCGCGAAGGCCATGAACGAGGCCGTCGGACCCTTCAGCACCTCGCCGCCCACGATCGGGCTGACGGCGACGACCGGGGCGCCCGCCGCGGCGATCGCCTCGCGAATCCCGGCACGGCCAGGATCGGGGCGATCGAGGCGAGCGGATTGGACGGTCCGATGACGATCGCGTTCGCGCCCTCTATGGCGGCGAGCGCCCGCGCGCTCGGCTGTGGCCTGCTCGGCGCCGCGGAACTCGAGGCCCTCCACGAGTCCCTGTGCACGCTCGCGAATCATGAACTCCTGGAAGGGGTGCCAGCCGCTCGGCGTGCGAACCCAGGTGCGCACCGGATCGTCGCTCATCGGCAGTACCCGCGTGCGTACGCCGATCGCTTCGTTCAGCCGCTCGATCGCCGCCGTGGGGGTCGATCCCTCGGCGAGCATCCTGGCCCGCTCAAGACACCAGGCGAGGTCGCGGTCGCCGAGGTTGAACCACACCTCGGCGCCGAGCGCTCGCAGCCCATCCATCACCGCGAAGGTGTCTCCCTCAGCCCCCAGCCGCGCTCGTCGAGCCGATCGGCCAGCCAGAAGGACAGCAGGTCGGGGTCCGGCGAGACGTGCGCGCCATAGATCTCGATGTCATCGCCGGTATTGACGATCGCCGCCACCCGCTCTGCTCCGGCAACGTCGACCATGCCCCTCACGAGCTTGGCTCCACCGGTGCCTCCGGCAAGGACGACGACATCCTCACCCATCCACGCCCCACGACGGGTCCGGCAGGCCAGTGAGGCGGATCCCCGCGTGGGCCTTGTAGCGGGTGTTCACCGAGATCAGCAGGGCCGTCAGCGACTCGGTGATGCGCGCCATGTCAAGGCTTCCGCAGTCCACGCAGCGCAGACCTTCCACCCGCTCGATGAGGCCGGCGGCCTCGCGCTTGTCCGCGCGCGAGTCGCCGCACAACAGCACGTCCTGCTCGAGCGGATGGCCCAGATCGGCCAGGGAGGCAGCGCTGACGGTGTGCAGGGCGGAGACCACTCGCACGCCGCTCGGCATCATCTCGAGCGCCTGCTGGGCGGCGGAGCCCTGCCACACGCCGAGCATCCGCGTCGCCCTCCCGCTTACGGCGGCCGCCAGCGGGACGGTCGCGTCGATCAGCAGCTGGCCGGGAGCGAGCGCGCCCCTCAGGTTTGTCAACGTCTCGGACTGGTTGCGGAAGGGCACGCTCAGGATCACGGTGCCAGCCGGACCCACCGCGAGCACGGCGTCCGCGTTCTCATGCCCGGAGAAGGAACCGCCGGGTACCGTCACCTCCGCACGCTGCGCGGTTTCCTCGGCCCGAGCGGGTTCACGCGATCCGATCGCGATCGGCACCCCGGCCCCTCCCAGCCTCAGTGCCAGGCCGAAGCCCAGTGCGCCCGAGGCCCCGATGATCGCGACCGGCGTGGGGGTTGACGGTGGCACGGCGGCCGAGTATAGGGTTCCCCGGATGATGCTCGAGAGGAAGGTCGCGTCGGTCACCGGCGGCGCTCGCGGCCGATGAGGGTCTGGGCGCGGGCATGAGCGAGCTGCCGGACTCGGTGAACATCAGGGAGGTCGGCCCGCGCGACGGCTTTCAGAACGAGCCGGAGGTGATCCCCACCGAGCGGAAGGTCGAGCTGATCGACGCGCTCGCGCGCACCGGCCTGCGCAGGCTCGAGGTCACGAGCTTCGTCCGCGCCGACGTGATCCCGCAGCTCGCCGACGCCGCCGAGGTGCTCGAGCGGATCGACATACCGCCGCACGTGAGCCTGTCGGTGCTCATTCCCAACGAGCGCGGGCTGGAGCGCGCGCTCGCCCTGCGTGATGCCCAGCGCGGTGAACGGGCGGCGTTCGACGAGATCAACGTGTTCCTGTCGGCTTCAGAGAGCCACAACCGCAGGAACGTCAACCGCTCGATCGAGGAGTCGCTGGCGGGCCTCGAGATCGTGCTGGCCCGTGCGCGCGAGCGGGGCCTGCGCTGCGAGGGGGTGATATCGACCTCCTTCGGCTGTCCCTACGAGGGTCGCGTGGCGCCCGAGCGGGTGCTGGAGATCGCCTCGCGCCTGCGCGACGCCGGGGCCGCGGAGATCGGCTTCGGTGACACGACCGGCATGGCCAACCCCCGCCAGGTGCACGAGTTCTTCCGCGACGCGCGCGCCTCCCTCGGTGACGGCGTGGAGCTGACCGCCCATTTTCACAACACGCGCGGCCAGGGCCTCGCAAACGTGCTCGCCGCCCTGCAGGCCGGCGTTGAGAGCTTCGAGTCGAGCTTCGGGGAGCTCGGAGGCTGCCCGGTGCCGGCCGGCGCGACGGGGAACATCGCCAGCGAGGACCTCGTTTCGATGCTCGAGGAGATGGGCATCTCCACGGGCATCGACCTGGCCGCGCTGATCGGGTGCGCCCGCCGCGCTCAGGAGCTCCTCGGGCGCCCGCTCGGCAGCCACACGCTCGTGGCCGGGCCGGTGGCCTGGCAGCGAGTCAGCTCCCGCTGAACTGCGGCTGGCGCTTCTCGGCGAAGGCGCGGGCGCCCTCGGCGAAGTCGGCGCTTTCGGCGCATATCTGCTGCACCGTGACCTCCTGCTCGAGCGTCGTGCTGAGCGCCGGCTTGGCCGAGGCGTCGATCACGCGCTTGGCGAGGCCGACCGCCACCGGTGCACACGCGAGCAGCTCTCCCACCAGAGCATCGGTCGCCGCGCCCAGCTCCTCGGCCGGCGCCACGCGGTTCACGAGGCCGATGCGCTCCGCCTCGGTGCCGTCGATGATCTTGGAGGCCATGATCATCTCCTTCGCGCGGCCCAGCCCGACGACGCTCGGAAGGCGCGAGGACCCGCCGACGTCGGGGATCAGTCCCACGCGCGTCTCCACCAGGCCGATGACCGCATCGGCGGCCATCGTGCGCAGGTCGCAGGCCAGTGCGAGCTCCATCGCGCCCCCGATGCACCCGCCGTGGATCTGGGCGATCGTGGGCTTGGTCATCTCCTCACAGAGGTTCCACGCGGCCAGCACGCCGGCGCGAAACTCGCGCAGCCGCCGTGGTTCCTGCGCAACCTCGCCCAGCGAGCTGAAATCCATGCCCGAGGAGAACATGGCGCCCTCGCCGCGCACGACCACGCACAGCACCGAGGGATCGTGGGCGGCGGCATGCAGTGCCCCGGCGAGGCCGGCGATGAGATCTTCGTTCATCGCGTTGCGCTTCTCGGGGCGGTTCATGACGACGTGGCGGACGGGTCCGCGGTCCTCGGTGATGACGATGCTCATCGACGGCTCCTCACGGTGGCTGGCCGGAGCCGGCGGATGCCGGACGGCTACCGTTTGAGGCTACCTCCTCGCGCCCGACGGCGCGGGGCGGTGGCGAGCCTTTGCGTGTGGGTGAATAATGTCCTGGTATGAGCGATCCCTCCACACTGCGCATCGCGGACGCCGATCGTGAGCAGCTGGTCGATGAGCTGCGCGAGCACGCCATCGCCGGCCGCCTGACCTCCGAGGAGCTCGAAGAGCGCATCGGCAAGGCCTACCGGGCGACGACGCGTGCCGATCTGGAGCGGCTCAAGGCAGACCTTCCCGTCAGCTCGACCTCGGTGAAGCTGGCGTTGAGCAAGCGTAAGGGGCAGCTGCGCCGCCGTCTCGTTCAGGAGGCCGGCGGGTCGTTCGGCCTGTGGGCGATCTGCATCGGCATCTGGCTCGCTGATGGGGCGGGCGGGAGCTTCTGGCCCGGTTGGGTGATCGCATTCACGCTGCTGGTCCTGCTACGCGACGCCTGGCGCCTGTACGGTCCGGCGTCAGACCTCGAAGTAGTCCACGCGCGGCTGCAGGCGCGCCACGAGCGGCGCCTGGCGCGGGCGCATCGCCACCGCTATCGGCGGCTGCCGTGGTGATGCTGGTGGCGGCTGCCGTGGTGATGCTGGCGCGAGACGCTCGGTGAGCGAGCTGCGGCGGGCCGCCGAGCGCGCCCTCGCCGGCGGTCCCGAGCACCATCGCGCGAAGGCGCGCGAGCAGGGGAAGCTGGATGTGCGCGAGCGCGTACGGCTGCTGCTCGATGGCGACTCCCTCGCCGAGGAAGCGCTGCTCGCCAACTGGCAGCACGACGGCCTCGGAGCCGACGGCGTCGTCACGGGCATCGGAGAGCTCGCAGGGCGGACGGTCGCGCTGATGGCCAACGACCCGACGGTGAAGGCCGGCTCGTGGGGGGCCAAGACGGTCGAGAAGATCCTGCGCATCCAGG
Source organism: uncultured Solirubrobacteraceae bacterium (assembly GCA_963767655.1). Classification (GTDB taxonomy): domain Bacteria; phylum Actinomycetota; class Thermoleophilia; order Solirubrobacterales; family Solirubrobacteraceae; genus Palsa-744. The sequence continues at coordinate 372,169 of CAVYET010000004.1, forward strand.
AGCGGGCGCTCGAGCTGGGCGTTCCGATGGTCTACCTCGTCGACTCGGCGGGAGCGCGGATCACCGAACAGGTGCAGATGTTCCCGGGCAGGCGGGGCGCGGGCAGGATCTTCTTCAACCAGGTCAAGCTCTCCGGGGTGGTGCCCCAGGTGTGCGTGCTGTTCGGCCCGAGCGCCGCCGGCGGCGCGTACATACCCGCGTTCTGCGACATCGTGATCATGCGCGAGGGGAACGCCTCGATGTACCTGGGCTCTCCGCGCATGGCCGAGATGGTGATCGGGGAGAGCGTGAGCCTCGAGGAGATGGGCGGCGCGCGGATGCACACGGGCGTCTCGGGCTGTGGGCACCAGCTCGTGCCAAGCGACGAGGAGGCGATCGCGACCGCGCGGCGCTACCTGTCATTCCTGCCGAAGCAGCTGGGAGCAGGAGCCTCCGACGTCGGCACCGGCGAACGCCAAGGCGCCTCCGGACGGGCTGGCGCTCAGCGAGCTGATCCCCGCCGATGAGAACAAGCCGTTCGACATGGTGACGCTGATCGAGGCGCTCATCGACGAGGGCTCCCTGATGGAGATCCACCCGCGCTGGGCCAGGGAGGTTCTCGTCGGCTTCGCGCGGCTGCAGGGGCGCGCGGTCGGGATCGTCGCCAACCAGCCAAAGCACAAGGGAGGGGTCCTGTTCTCGGACTCCGCCGACAAGGCCGCGCGCTTCATCTGGACGTGCAACGCCTTCAACGTGCCGCTGCTGTTCCTGGCCGATGTGCCCGGCTTCATGATCGGCACGCAGGTCGAGCGGGAGGGGATCATCAGGCACGGCGCGAAGATGATCAGCGCGGTCAGCGAGGCGACCGTGCCGAAGATCTCGGTGGTCGTGCGCAAGGCCTACGGCGCGGGCCTGTATGCGATGGCCGGCCCGGCGTTCGAGCCCGACTGCTGCCTGGCTCTGCCCGGCGCGCAGATCGCGGTCATGGGTCCGCAGGCGGCGATCAATGCCGTCTACTACAACCAGCTGCAGGCGATCGAGGACGTGGAGGAGCGCGGGCGGCGCACGGAGGAGCTGCGCGCGGAGTACGCCGCTGACATCGACGTGCTGCACCTCGCCTCGGAGCTCGTGATCGATGCGGTGGTCGAGCCCGAGGACCTCCGCGAGGAGCTGGTTCGCCGCTTCGCGCACGCCGCGCTGAAGCGGCGGACGTGGCCAGCCAAGCACAATCCGGTGACGCCCGTGTAGCGGGCGCCGATACCCATGCAGGGCGGTGAGGCCGATACGGCAGCCGCGACGCCGGTCGGGGACGTCTTTCAATAGATTGACCGGCGATGGATGGCACCGACCTAGCGTTCGCCGGCATCGCCCGCCAGGCGGAGCTGATCGCGGCGGGCGAGATCTCCTCGCGCGAGCTGGTCGAGCTCTACCTCGGGCGGATCGCGCGTCTGGCCCCGGCTCTCAACGCGTTTCGCGTGGTGACGGCCGAGCGCGCGCTGCTGGAGGCCGACCAGGCCGATGCGCGTCGCGGCGCCGGCGGCGAGCGGCCGCTCCTGGGGGTGCCCATCGCCGTCAAGGACGAAATCGACGTGGCCGGCGAGGTGACCACCTTCGGCACCGGCGCCTACGGCGAGCCGGCGCGCGAGGACGCCGAGATCGTGCGGCGCATGCGCGCGGCGGGTGCCATCGTGATCGGCAAGACGCACATGCCGGAGCTGGGCGCCTTCCCCTGGACCGAGTCACCGACGTGGGGCGTGACCCGCAACCCGTGGAGCCTTCAGCACAGCCCCGGAGGCTCGAGCGGAGGAAGTGCTGCGGCGGTGGCCGCAGGCCTGGTGGGCGCCGCGCTGGCGGGGGACGGAGGCGGATCGATTCGCTTTCCGTCTGCCTACTGCGGCCTGTTCGGACTGAAGACACAGCGCGGGCGCGTGCCGCTGGCGCCGCACGTGGACGCACTGGCACGGCCTTGCGGTGAACGGCGTTCTGACGCGCTCGGTGCGCGACGCCGCGCTGTTCTACGACGCGATCGCCGACGGCCCGCCGGATCCCGGCGCGCCGCCCGTGCCTGCAAGCTCGCTGCTCGAGGCGCTCGGCGCCGGCGCCGCTTCCTCGCCCACGAACTCGCCGTCGCGGCTGCGCATCGCCGTCTCCCGCAAGCTGCCGCCCTCCCCGCTCACGCGACTTCACCCCGACAACGCCAGCGCGCTCGAGGAGACGGCGGCGCTGCTGCGCAGACTCGGCCACGAGGTGGACGAGTACGAGGTCGATCACGGCCCGCTCGCGCCGGCGCCGGAGTTCACGGCGATCTACCTGCGCAGCATCCACCGGGAGGCCGCCGCGCTCGCCCATCCCGGGCGCCTTGAACGGCGGCTGCGGGCGCTGGCGCGCATCGGCGGGATGCTCGGCGCGGGCGCGGTCGACTGGGCGCGCGCGCGAGTGCCGGCGTACGCCGCACGGCTGAACGAGCCGCTGCTGGATCACGATGTGCTGATCACCCCTGTGACCCCGGCCCCGGCGCCGCAGATCGGCGCATGTGAGGGCCGCGGCTGGCTGTGGACCACGGTCATCGCCGCCGCCACCGTTCCCTACGCGGCGTGCTGGAACCTCACCGGCCAGCCCGCGTGCTCGGTGCCGGCGGGCTTCGCGGCGGATGGGCGCCCGCGCGCCGTGCAGCTGGTGGGCAGGCCCAACGACGAGGCGACGCTGGTCGCGCTCGCCGCCCAGCTCGAGGCCGAGCGCCCGTGGGCCGAGGCCCGCCCACCCGGCTTCTCGTGAGCGCCGGGCGCGCGCTCTGCGATGAGCTGCTCGAGGTGGCGGTCGACGCCGCCAGAATGGCGGGTGCGCTGCTGCTCGAGCGCTCGCTGGCCGGCGTCGAGCGGGCGGTGGAGAGCAAGAGCAGTCCGACCGACCTCGTCAGCGAGGCCGACCTGGCCTCCGAGGCGGCGATCCGCGCGCTTCTCGCCGAGCGACGGCCCGAGGACGGATTCGTGGGGGAGGAGGGGGGATCCAGGGATGGCGCCAGCGGGCTCGCCTGGGTGGTGGATCCGCTCGACGGGACCGTCAACTTCCTGTTCGGCATCCCGCAGTGGTGCGTGAGCGTGGCCGTGCGCGAGGGCTCGGAGACGATCGCCGGCGCCGTGTATGACCCCAACCGCGACGAGCTGTTCACCGCGACGCGAGCGGGCGCCCCGACGATGAGCGGCCCGCAGGGGAGGGTCGAGCTCGCAGGGCCGAAGAGCAGGGCGACGCTCGGGCCCCTCTCCGGCGGTGAGGCTCTGGCGGGCGCGATGGTCGCGACCGGGTTGGCCTACGGGGCGGACGTGCGCCGGGCGCAGGCGAAGGTGCTCGCGCGGCTGGCGCCGCGGGTGCGCGACATCCGCCGCTTCGGCAGCGCCGCGCTGGATTTGACCTGGACCGCGGCGGGGCGCTATGACGCCTACTTCGAGCGCTCGGTGAAGCAATGGGATGTGGCGGCGGGGGTGCTGGTCTGCGAACGCGCCGGGCTCTCGGTGCTGGAGCTCGCGACCTACGAGAACCTGCCGTGGGGGATCCTTGCCGCCCCCGCGGCCCTCGCCGAGCCGCTGCTCGAGCTGGTCGGAGGACCGTAGAGCGAGCGAGTGCGGCGGGTGGGATTCGAACCCACACACCCTTTCAGATAAGGCCTTTTGAGGGCCTCGCGTCTACCGTTCCGCCACCGCCGCACGCGCGGGTGTCAAGTGTAGGCGGGCTCGCGGCGTTCGAGCTCGGGCTCGCGACGTTCGAGCTCCACGTTCCAGCCCTGGCTGAAGCCGCGCATGGTGAACGTCACGAGCAGGATCTGCACCGGGATGATCAGCAGCGTGAGCACGCCGAGCAGGCCGGCGTCGAGGAAGTTCGGTGCGGCGAACCCGGACTTGTCGCGCTCGAACCAGCCGGGCGCGGCGACCAGCGCGAAGATGGTGAGGATCACGGCGAGCACCGCCGCCACGGGCAGCACCCCGCGGTTCCAACGCACGGCGTAGAAGGCGAAGATCAGATAGACCACCACGTAGGCGAGCTGGACCACGGCCGCCCCTCCCATCACGTTCCAGCCGGCGATGGTGATGATCAGGACGAGCCCGGCACTGACGAGCAGGAGCAGCACGACCGTCGCGCGCGTGGCCTGCACCACCGGCTTGTCGCGGTTGGGGTGGGTGATGATCACGCCGGGCGGCGGCCCGTCGGACTGCTGCCGTCGGCTGGCGGGTGCTGGCATCGCTGAGGACATGACAGCAATGACCATACACTGCCGTCGCGGGCGGGCGTGGTGGAATTGGCAGACACGCCGGCCTTAGGAGCCGGTGGGCGAAAGCCCTTGGGGGTTCGAGTCCCTCCGCCCGCATCAACAGAAAAGGTCCTGCTAATCCGGGCCTTTTCATATTCTGAGGGGCGCCGGCGGATCGGCACTGGCGCGGGTTGGGTAACATGATTGGGTAACATGCAGCTCAGCCTGCCCACCTACTCGCTACAGCTCCGCGCGCAGGGCACGCGGGCCTTCTACGAGGTCATGTTTCGCATCGACGGCCGGCAGGTCAAGCGCCGCGTCGGCCCCGCATGGGTTACGCCCGCCGGCAAGCCGCGGCGTGGGCGTCCGCGGGACGGCTGCCTCGACGTGGCCGGTGCGCACGACCGCGCCCGCGAGATCGTCGCCGAGCAGGCCGTCAGGGCGACCGACCCGCAGGCGGCCGGTCCGACGTTCCGCGAGGTCGCGCGCGACTACATGCGGTGGCTGGAGCGGGTCAAGGGTGCCAAGCCCTCGACGCTCGCCGACCACGGCTACGCGCTCGCCGAGCCAAACGGCACCACAAGCGGACAGGTCATGCTGGCGCTCGGCGACCAGCCTGCGGCCGAGGTCACGCCCCGCGACGTCGAGAACCTGCTCGACGCGCTCGCCGCGTCGGGCGCGTCGCCTCGGACGATCAACAAGCGGCGCGCGCTGCTCGGCGCGGTGTTCACCTATGGCGTCAAGCGCGCCGCCCTGCCTTCCAACCCGGTGCGCGCGACCGACAAGCGCCGCGAACCGCAGCAGGCGGCCCTCGACACGTACAGCGTCGCGGAGGTCGAGCGGCTCGCATCGGCGCTTGCCAAGGGCAGGCACCGCGATCGGCAGGCGGCCAGCGACGCGACCCGGGCCGAGGACGCGCAGGACGCCGAGCTGGTGCGCGTCGCGGCGTACACCGGGCTGCGCCAAGGCGAGCTGCGCGCGTTGCGCTGGCGTGACGTCGGCGAGGACGTCATCACCGTCTCGCGGGCGCTGTCGGCCGGCGTGGAGTCGGGGACCAAGGGCGGCCGCGTCCGGCACGTCCCGCTCGTGCCGCAAGCGGCCCAGGCGCTGGATCGCCTGCGCGCACGCGGCGACTTCACCGCGCGCGACGAGCTGGTGTTCTGCAACTGGCGCGGGCGCGCGCTTGACCCGAGCGCGCTCGTCGCGAGGTTCAAGCGCGCGCGCGACGCCGCTGGGCTGCGCCCGCTCCGCTTCCACGATCTCAGACATACCTACGGCTCGCTGCTCGCGACTGGCGGCGTGCCAGCCACCGAGATACAGGCGGCCATGGGACACGCGGACCTCCAAACGACGGCGCGCTACCTGCACGCCCGCCAGGCGAGTGAGCAGGTCGATCGTTTCGCGCGGGCGTTCGCTGAGGGCGGCGACTGACGTCCACCATCGCTTCGACGGCCGCCCGGCTGAAGCGGCGGTGCCGGCCGATTCGGACGGAGGGCAGCTCATCGCGGGCGGCGTAGTCGTGTACCGAGCGCACGGGGATCTGCAGATATTCGGCGACCTGGGCTGCCGTCATCACGTCGTGCTGTTCCGCACTCATGCCGCGGCCTCTGCTTGCTCTGCACGCGGGTTGGTCCTGATGATCATCACCTACAAAGCCGAGCAACGTGCTCACTGCGCAAGCCAGTTTCCACCGAAGGGGCGGGCATCGGCGCCATCCGTGCGCTCCTCGAAGCTATCGCGAGCATCATGACCGAACGCCCCGATCCGTTCGCAGCACTCGACCGCTATTTCGCCGCGGCGACGATCGCGCACGAGTACCTCGCCGAGCTCCATCGCGAGCTCGGCGCGCTCGGCGCGGACAGTGCTCACACGCGGGCGCTGCTCGGTGAGTCGGCCGCGGTGGTCACCAAACGGATGCCGGGTCTGGCGCGCGAGCTGCGCCAGCTGAGGGAGGAGTGGGAGACACAGAACCTGCTCGACCCGCCCCGGGCGAAGCGCACGCTGCAGCTCGCCGAGACTCGCCTCATCGAAGCAGAGCCCGAGCTATCGGCGCTACGAGCGCGCCGGAAGGCGATCGTCGCCGAGATGCGCGGGCTGCTCGAGCGAGCGCGAGGCAGCTAGCGCTCAGCGAGCAGCCAGACGAGCGGCCGCGGCGTCCTCATAATGCCCGGCCAGCGCCAAGCTCGCGTCGCGGACGCCCTTGATATCGCTCTGCTCCGCTTGGGCGCGCAGCTCACGGGCCCGAGCCTGCAGCTGCTCTGGGCTCTGCGTGCTGTCGCGCAGCTGATCCTCCATCGCGGCGAGCAGCCAACGATCCTCGTCATGCAACGACGGCCAAGGCGAAGTCGACACACGGTGATTGTACCGGGGTGTAGGTCGAACTCTTGGGGGCGAGACGGTGAGGTTCACGGACGGGGCCGCAGCATCTCGAGCCGGTGCTCCGCCGTTTGACGCTCAGCGGGAGCGATGCTCTCCTCCACGGAGTGGATCGCCAAAACGAGCGACCCAACAGCCATGAAGGAAACGCCACCGCCGCTCCCCTCGATGCGGGCGTAGACGGTTCGTCTGACATGCCGGCACACAGAGGCCGCCCTCCCGGCTCGATCAGGCCACCCGTTATCACGACGACTCCGTGTCCGTTCACCTAATTGCCCTCATCGCCCCGACAGTCATCCGCCTGGCACTCCCACCGTGTAGCTCTATGTCCGAATCGGTGCTCTCGTAGTTGTTGTTCCCGACTCTCTGCTCCCTGCTGCCCGCTCGCTCCCGCTCACCACTCTGCATCTGGCCTCGCCATAAACATCTGTGATGTGTTGGTCGAGGAAGGGGGTCCCCGGGTCGAAGCGAAGCCGAGAGCTGGGGACCCCCTTCCTCGGGCCAGCTGCAGAGCCAAATTTCCGGAGCGAGCGGGCAGCAGGGTCTTCGGATGGGGGGCCGCCTCATGAACGAAGAGCCAACGGACCCCCCATTCGAAGACCCGCGCGGGAGGACCGGCGATCGCACAATGTCTTTGGCCGCGCTTCAGCCGGTCGACGCGAGACGACCTGCGTCTGCGAAGAGCGAGGGCAGGTCGTACTTGATCAAGCGCGGCTCACAGACGGCCGGCTCCTCGCGAAGCCCGCCGGCAGGCTCGGCGCTCGTCTCATCATCCAGTCACCGGCGAGGACCCGCTCGCGGCTAGCGAACAGCACCCGCTCTCTGGCGGGGTAGGTGTCTTCGTGAGGATCCGTGTGTTCGCCGCCATACCAGGCGGAGAAGGTCTCATCCGCCGTCTCGATCGGGCGATTCAGCGGACCCTCGCCTGAGGTCAGGAAGATCGCCGCCGGTGCCAAGGCGTGCGCGGCAAAGGGACCTTTTCGCCAGCCGTCGAGCAGCCAGCGGTCATAGCGGCGCAGGCGGTCGATCTGCTTGTGCGGGCGCTCGGTACGGTCGTACTCGATCAGCACCGCAAAGAGATCCTCGCCTGATCCTCCGATGAGGGTGGTGTCGGGCTCAAGGTAACCCGTGCGACTGCCTGCGGGAAAGAGGCGTGTGCCCGGCGGCAGCCGCGCAGCCGGTGAGCGCTCGGTCTCGCCGTCCCCGTCGATCTCGATGCGCCCGTTGCGCGGACCCAGCCAGCGAAACGGCATCTGTTCGATGAGTGCCTGCTCGCGATCGCCGGCCGCTTCTTGAGCGATGTGAAGCACGACCGATGCGAGCTGAAGGTCGTGTTCTGCGTAGCTGATGCTGGTGAGCGGGGTGGGCGTGTAGCGCTGCTCCGCCGGGACCATCTCGCACTCCCTGAGCGCCGAGAAACCGAGAGACGTGAGCCGGTAGTTCCACTCGGCGCGCCCGTAGGCGGATGTCGGTCGGAAGCGGTCCACGTATCCACTGTCGTGCAGGCGCTTGAGGCGCATCTGCGCCGCGCGCTCGCGGGAGAAGCCCCAGCCGAGCACGGTGAGGTGGCTCATCGAGAGGAAGTTCGCTCCGTGGAGCAGCGCCATCAGGCGCAGGTCCCGGTCTGTGAGGGCGAGCGGAGAGGGCCGCTCCGGTCGCCGTCCCCAATCGATCGTTGCGGCGCTCAAGCCCTCGCCCGCGAGCAGCGCCCTGTGCGCGATGGTGAGGCCGATGTTGGTCATGGGTCCGGTGCCGGCGCCTACCGCGAGAAGGCGGGCGCTGTATAAGCCGCGCCCGGGCGGACTCGCGCAAGCGAACTCGTGACCGAGGCTTGTAGCCCTTCGTCAGAGCAGGGCCCAGACCCGTCGCGGCAGAGACGGAACGCGTCGGTGACGCTCAGCGTGCGCATAGCCTTCGGCTCCGCTGGGCGTCAAGCTCGGCCTTCGGCCGCGCTGCGCGCGCCGCTGTCGCGGCGCGCTTGACCCCGCGAAGCCTTCGGCTGAAGGGTCTCTCAGGTCGGCTGCGCCGAGCGTTCGGTCGCGCGGGCGGTTGCCCCACCATGGTCCAGTCGTCGGGAGTACCTTCCCAGCGTGGGTGTCGAGCACAGCAGCCGCCAGGAGGAACGCGCCCGACGTCAGAAGGCGAGAGCGCTCATCGCCGACTATCACGAGCAGCAGCTGCTCGCGCTGCTTGAGCGCGTTCGCGAGGGGTTCACGCGACTTGACCGCGGCGAGATCGACGCGTTCGAGCTCGACGAGCTGATCCACCGTTACAAGCGCTCGGCGCGCGAGCTCTGGAAGTTCTGCGGCCAGACCGGCGGCGACTGGGAGCGCGCCGCGCGCACGCTTGAGTGGCTACGCGAGGAGGGCGAGGAGCCCGATTGGTGGCAAGCGGGCGAGCCGCTGCGCCGACGATCGTAGTGATCCCCGGCGCGCTCACTGCCCCATTTGCTCATCCGGTGACCAGACCGCGTCAAGCTCCCCGGCCGCCAACAGCCTCGCTAGCGTGCGCGCGTCCAGGCGATCGGTCTTCGCGCGCGCCTGGCGGATCCCCGTATCGGCGGGGCTCACGACCACCACCCGCGCGACGTGGCGTTCAAGGATCCGCGCGACCTCCCACGCGCCGCCCGACACCTCGAGCGCCACCCGATCGCGCGGGTGAAGGCTTGCGCCGAACAGCTCGAGGCGCTCGGGCGTCGTGTCGACCCGACCCGAGGAGCGAACCTCACCGTCCTGTGCGATCGCGACCTCGCAGAAATCGCGGTGCACGTCCAACCCGATGGACCTACCGACCGATCTCACCTCGTCCTCCCTATGGTTGTTGAACTGACGGAGAAGCAGCGGGCTAACGACAACGACCGATACGAGCTCACGGCTCACCCGGGCAAGTCGCAGGGGCGGCCACCGAGAATGCTCGGGCTCGAAGCCCATCGTCCAAAACGGCCTGCCCCACTGCGTTCTCCCTGAAAGCCCCTGTCCCGGTCGGCTGACCCTAATACGGTCGGGCCCGAACAGCAGCCTTCAAGCCCGCATTTTCATGCCCCGAGACGCACTCGTCTGGTCCGTCGGTGAGCTGACGCCTGCCTTCCGCGCGAGGGGAGCTGCTGCCGGATTGCCGTGCTGATGCTTCGGTGGCGTGGGGTCAGCTCGTTGCGGCGGGTTGGACTGGTGCGAAGCGGTTGAGCTTGAGCCACCGCGGGAGGGCGCGACGCAGATCGCTGGGGCCGGTGAGCCTGAGGGTTCCGGCGCGCAATGCCGAAGCCCAGGTGATGTCGCCCATCCACACGTTGGCGAGGGTGCGCACGTCGCTCGTCAGGTGTAGGTCGACGTCACCGCCGGGGTACGTGAGGCAGACGTCGGCTTGGTCGGAGGTAAGGATGAGCCAGTATGCGCGGCGGTCGCTCGGGGCGTCGGGGAAACGCAGTTCGATGACAGTGCGCCCGGCGATCTCGTCGAGGTGGATGTTGCGGTGGATGTCCCAGACGAGCAGGCGCGGGTCGAGGTCCTGCTCGCGGTACTCGGTGGGCAGCCAGCGCCGCCCCCAGACCCCGAGCTGTTCGACCACCGGACGCAGCTCCTCCCCCGCGATGGTGAGCAGATACCGCGTCCCGCTCTCCTCGTCGTGGCGCTCGACGATTCCGGCGATCGCGAGCTCATCGAGGCGGCGCGAGAGGACACTGGCCGAGATGTTCGGGATGCCGCGACGCAGGTCGTTGAAGCGTGTGCTGCCGCACAGCAGCTCCCGCACGATCAGCGGCGTCCAGCGTCGCGCGAAGATCTCGGCCGCCAGTGAGACCGGACAGAACTGCCCGTATCCATCCATCCCGTGAAGCCTACCGACGGGCTGCGCTCACGGTTGCTTTTTGCTACTTGAGCGCTCCGCCGACGGGCGTGAGGATCTCCGTCCATGAGCACTTCAGCAGCGGCGCAGACAGGACCGGGACCCGCCGAGGTGTGGTCGACCGGTGACTACGCCGAGGTATGTGACCGGATGATCCCTCAGCTCGGCGCACAGCTCGTCGAGCTGGCAGGCGTCGCAGCCGAGAACGATGTCCTCGACGTGGCCTCCGGCACGGGCAACGCAGCCCTGCCGGCGGCAGCCAGCGGCGCCGTAGTAACGGCGCTGGACATCACACCGGCGTTGCTGGAGGTAGGCGCCGAGCGCGCGAGGACGGCCGGACTGGAGGTCACGTGGGTTCACGGTGATGCCCACGCGCTGCCGTTCGCTGACGCCACCTTCGATCGCGTGCTCTCATGCGTGGGCGTGCAGTTCTGCGGCGACCAGCGGGCCGCGGCAGCCGAGCTGATCCGCGTCTGCCGGGCGGGCGGCTGCATCGCGCTGACCGCATGGACACCCGAGGGATTCATCGGACGAGTCCTCGCGGCCATCGCCAGGGCGACCGGCGCCGACCCGTCGCGTCCGTCGCCGCTCGTCTGGGGTCGCGAGGAGGGCGTAGCCGAGCTCTTCGGTGAATACGCGCGAGACGCCGTCTTCTGCCGTGCGCCCGTCGAGATGCCAGCGGCGTCTGCCGCGGCATGGGTCGACTTCATGGCCCGTGCATACGGACCGATGGCACGGGCACGCGTCGCGCTTGAAACCCGCGGCGCTTGGGAGCCCTTGCGCGAACAGCTCACCGAGATCGCCGCCGCACACGACACGGGCGAGAGCGACGCGTTCGCCGCCCGCGCCGAATATCTGAACGCCCTGCTCGAACGCTGAGCCAGCGCCTAACGCTGCCAAGAAGACAGCGACCGGCCAACAGCGCAGCCCCTGCCTGTCCGGCAACCGTCCGAAGTGACGCTGTCGCTTCGCCAGACGCACGCGACACGCACATGCGCTCCGAGCCTCGCGACTGCTTCCGCGTGAAGGCAGTCGTCTCTACTCGGCCGCACGTGGCTCCTGCTGCGGACGATCAGCAACAGCCGGCGCGGCCGTCCTCGACACGCTTGCTTCGCCGAGGGATGCGGCAGTCTCACCTCTAGCGACCCTCGCTGTCGCGCCTCGTCCAACTCAGCAGTCTGCTCCGGGCTCATCGGGGCGCTCGCATTCGCAGGACAGGCGGGAGTGTCGCGATCTCGACACGGCGGCTCGAGCGCAACTGTCGGGCCGCCCCCGTGACGGAACACGGTCTTGGCGGCCTTCAGCGTCTCAACCAACTAAGACGCCAGCGCCAGCGGCGCCTCACCCGCCTTCGCGAGGCCAGCGTATTCGCGCCACTGCGGCTTGGCCAAATGCATCTGCACGACGCCGATCCGCCGCTCGGCAAAGCCAGCCTCGCAGTAGGCGAGATACATCCGCCACAGCCGTCGAAAACGCTCGTCGTAGCCCAGATCTTCCAGCCGCGTGCCGGCGGCCTCAAAGTTGGCGCGCCAGCGCCGCAGCGTCTCGGCGTAATGTGGCGTGAGGTCCTTGAGTCCGACGGTTCGCAGGTCGGTATGCCGGGCGACGCAGCGTGCGATCACCTCGAGCGAGGGCAGGCAGCCGTTGGGAAAGATGTGCGTGCGAATGAAGCTCCGCGAGGCCTTCTCGACCGCGTAGGCGCGGTCGTCGATGACGATCGCCTGCAGCAGCATGCTCCCGTCCTCAGCGAGAAGGTTCGAGCAGCGCGCGAAGAACGTGTCGAAATCGCGCCACCCGACCGCCTCGATCATCTCGATCGAGACGAGCTTGTCGTAGCTCCCGCGCAGATCGCGATAGTCCTCGCACAGCACCGTGACTCGATCGGCGACCCCGGCCGCCCGCACCTGCGCTTGGGCGTACTCGTACTGCTCGCGCGAGATCGTGGTGGTCGTGACCCGACAGCCCCGCGTTCTCGCGGCGTGCACGGCAAAGCCGCCCCATCCCGTGCCGATCTCCAGCACGTGGTGGTCGGACCGGAGGTCCAGCTGCTGACACACCAGCTCGAGCTTGGCTCTCGAGGCCTCCGCGAGCGTCATCCCTCGGCGCGGGAAGTACGCGGAGGAGTACATCATCGTCTCGTCGAGCATCAGCGCGAAGAACTCGTTCCCGAGGTCGTAGTGGGCAGCGATGCTGCGGCGACTGCGCACGCGCGTGTTGCGTGCCCGGATGCCGCGCACCGTCTGGAGCGGTATCCGCGCCGGCGCCAGACGGCGACGCCACTCGTCCAGGCCTGTGATGTTGCGTGCCGCCACCCGCACGACTGCGGTCAGATCGGGGGACGCCCACAGCCCATCCATGTAGGCCTCGGCCATCCCGCGACTTCCGTGCAGCAGCATCGGCCAGAACCGTGGCGAGCGAACCTCCACCGTCGCCTGCGGGCTGCCGTGACCCAGCGTAAGCCGCTGCTGGCCCTCGACGATTGTCAGCTGGCCTGTCGCGGAGATGTGCCAGCAGGCCCAGCACGATGCGCCGCGCCACACGCTGCCCGGCGCGTCACGCCGGCACCTGCGGACGGGGATGGAGTGGCACGCCCTTGAGCTTCAGCGCAAGCGCATGGCCGTAGATGAGCGCCAGCACGCGCAACGTTGCGGCCGGGTAGCGCGCCGTGACGCGGACGAGACGGCCGCGGGTGAACGGGGCACGACGCAGCGCCAGCGTCGCGTCGAAGGCAGGTCGCTCGCGCTCGTGGCTCTCGATGTGAACCGACAGCGTCGGGCCGGGCGCGGCGACGCGCCAGAGGTAGCGCTGCTCCATCGCCATGAACGGGGACACGTGCAGCTTCTTCTCAAAGCTCGCCGGCGAGAACCGGTCCTTCGTCCGTTCGCGCGAGTACGTAGGCGTGGCGCTCTCCCCACGGCGTGCTGGTCACCTCCGCCACGACCGCCTCGAGTTGGTCCTGCGGGCGTGAAGCAGTAGTAGAAGCTGACGGGGTTGAAGCAGTGCCCGAACGTGCGCAGCTGCGTGAGCAGACGGATCGGCCCCGTCGGCAGCCAGCCCGTCCGGCGCTCCACCTGCATGCGCACGGCATCTGCGAGCCCAACGGAGGGATCGCCGAGGTAGTCGGCTCGGCGGAAGCGAATGAGGCCCGGACGGTCAGCGACAAGCCGTCCGCCGAGCAGGCCATCGAGCTCCTCCAGGTCGAGGTACGCGAGCGCCACGCGGTGGCTGAACTCGTGGGGCCGCACCGCAAAGCGCCGGTGGCGGATCGTGCCCTCGTAGATCGCGCTGGCTTTCATACGCCCACCGCCTCCGTTCGCCGGGCGCCGATCTCGCGCACCACCCGCAGCGCGCTCTTGACGCCGTCCTCGTGGAAGCCCCATCCCCAGTAGGCGCCGCAGTAGTGCGTGCGATTGCGTCCGCTGATCTCGTGGTGGCGTGACTGCGCCGCGACGCCCGCGGGCGTGTAGACAGGGTGCGCGTACTGGATCGTGCGGATGATCCGCTCTGGGTCGATGGCGGCGGTGCGGTTGAGCGTGACGCAGAACTCGCGGTCGGCCCGCAGTGACTGCAAGCGGTTCATGTGGTAGGTCACCGTGCAGCGTCCCGCCACGCCCGCGTCGAGATGGTAGTTCCAGCTCGCCCACGCGCGCCGGCGCCGCGGGAGCAGCGAGCGGTCGGTATGCAGCACCGCCTCGTTGCTCTGATAGGGGATCGCCCCAAGCAGCTCGCGCTCGCGCTCGCTGGGGTCGGCCAGCAGCGCGAGGGCCTGGTCGGAGTGCGTCGCGATCACCACCGCGTCGAAGCGCTCTGGCTCACATTCGCGGGATGACACAGCGACGTGGTCCGGATGGCGAGTGATCTCCGTCACCGGTGTCGAGAGCCTGAGACGGTCGCGCCAGGGCCGCGTGAGCGCCTCGACATATCTGCGCGACCCTCCGGTGATCGTTCGCCAACGCGGACGCTCACGGAATCCGAGCATTCCGTGGTTGTCGAAGAACTCGACCAGGAAGCGCGCGGGAAACGACCACATCTGCGCCGGATCCGCGGACCACACCGCCGCCGCCTGGGGCACTATCAGCCGCTCCACGAAGGCGCGCGAATACCCGCCGACAGCAAGCCACTCGCGCAGCGACGGATCCTCCTCGGAGGCGAGCAGCTCGCGGGCGTCGCGGTTGAAGCGGACGAGATCCGCGATCATCCGGTGAAATGAGGGCCTGACCATCTGGCCGCGGCTCGCGAACAGCCCGTTCGGCGAGGCCCCGTTGTACTCGAAGTCGACCCCGTCGCTCACCCCGAAGCTCATCAGGGAGGCTTGCGTCTCCACGTCGAGCTCGTCCAGCAGCCGTTCGAAGTTCGGGTAGTTGCGGTCGTTGAAGACGATGAAGCCCGTGTCGAGGTCATAGACCCCGGCCTCGGTCTCGACGCGCACCGTGTTGGCGTGTCCGCCGGCCCGATCGCTCGCCTCGAACAGAACGACATCGTGCTCGGAGTGCAGCCGGTGCGCGCACACGAGCCCGGAGACTCCTGCGCCGATGATCGCGACCCTCATGCCCAACCTATACGGGTCGCAGCGCACCGCGGATCAGCGGCGATGAACCGGACGCCCAGCGCTGGGCGCGCGCAACCTGCCGTCGCTCTGCGCCGTTGATGGCCTTCAGCGTCATCCGGGTCTCAGTGTACAGCTTTTGTAGAGATCTTGCGAAGTATCGTATAGTTCGGTAGACTCCAGTTGTGACCGACGGTCCACGACTGCGCATCGGCGAGCTCAGCAGACGCGTTGGTGTGAGCCCCGAACTGCTGCGCGCCTGGGAGACGCGCTACGGGCTCTTGCGCCCTGACCGCACCGCAGGCGGGCTTCGTCTCTTCTCCGAGGAGGACGAGCGGCGCGTGCATCTCATGCGCAAGCACATCGCCGCCGGGCTGTCCGCCTCGGAGGCCGCCCGACTCGCCAGGCTCGGGCGAGGAATCGGCCGCGCGCGAGGGCTCGGCGAGCTTCGCCGAGATCGAGACGGCGCTCGCGCACGGCATCGAGGCGCTCGACGAGCCGATGGCCCAGTCGGCGCTCGACCAGCTGTTCAGAGCTTTCGCGCTCCCGTTCGCGCTGTCGGAGGTGATCCTCCCGTTTCTGCACCAGCTCGGTGAGCGTTGGGCGGCAGCGGAAACGAGCATCGCCCACGAGCACTTCGCGAGCAACGTGCTCGGCGGGCGGCTGCGCGCGCTGACTCAGGGCTGGGGGAACGGCGTGGGCCCGCGCGCCGTGCTCGCGTGTCCGCCCGGCGAGCGACACGAGTTTGGCCTGCTGTGCTTCGGGCTCGCCCTGAGGGAGCACGGCTGGCGGATCACCTACCTCGGCGCAGACACGCCTCTGTGCGAGATCACCGACGCCCTTGGGGAGCTCTTGCCGACCATGGTCGTGCTCTCCGCGATCAGCCAGCAGCGCTTTCTCGACGCCAGCGAGGAAATCGGCGTTCTCGGGAGTCGTGTGCGCGTGGGCATAGGCGGCGCAGGCGCCACCTCGGCGCTCGCCCAAGCGATGCGGCGTTGAGTTGCTTGGAGGAGATGCGATTGGCGAGGCGGCCCGCCTTGCAGCGTGAGCGGTCCGCGTGCGGTCGGGAGCCCCTAGTTCAGCGGTGGGACACCCTTGTCCTCGGCGAGCGCCTGGCGCAGCGTGGCCTCGAAGGGGGCGGGTTCTATGTCAAAGAGCCGGCGGGCGGAGTCGTCGGTCACGACCGTCTCGGTGCTGAGCCCCTCGATCAGCGGTCGCGCGACACCCGCGTCGACCGGTGTCACGAGACCGATCCAGAGCGAGGACAGCCACGGCGTCAGGAACGGCACCGGGATCTTCGGGCGCGGGCGCTTGCCGAGGGCGCGCGCCATCACGTCGAGCATCTCGCCGTAGGTGAGCACGTCCGGGCCTCCGATCTGCAGCTCGCGGCCGGTCGAGGCCTCGAGGTCAGGCGCCTGCGAGAGGTAGCTCAGCACGTCATCGATTCCGATCGGCTGGGTTCTGGTGGCGAGCCAGGCGGGAGCGATCATCGCGGGCAGACGCTCGACCAGGTATCGCAGGGTGCGATAGGACTCGCTTTCGCTGCCGACGACCATCCCGGCGCGGAAGTAGGTCAGCGGCGGGCCGTGCGCCTCGAGCTGTCTGGCGGTCTCGTGGCGGCTTCGCAGGTGCTCGGAGCGGGGATTGTCGCCGAGGCCACCGAGGTATATGACGCGGCCAATGCCCTCCTGCATGGCCATGCGCCCGAATCCCTCGGCCGCTCGTCGCTCGCGCTCTGCGAAGTCCGAGCCGTTGCCGCCCCGGCCCATCGAGTGCACCAGGTAGTAGGCGACATCGACGCCGCGGCCGGCGCCCGAGAGCGACTCGGGACGGAGAACGTCCCCCACGTGGACCTCGAAGCCCTCCTCGAGCAGCCCGCGCGCACGAATGCCGTCGCGGTCGCGGACCAGACAGCGCACCTCATCGCCGCGCTCGCGCAAGGCGGCGGGCGAGGCGCCCGCCGATGAAGCCGCTGGCGCCGGTGACGAGGACATGCACGGGAACACAAACCTAGCCGAGGCGAGCAAGCCGACACGGCGTGCCGATGCGTCAAGCGCGCCGTGCGAGCGGCTCGATTGCCCGGGACGAACCGCGTGATCAACTCGCTGCTCGACACGATCCTCGACCGCACCGTGGTTGCGGGCTACACGAGCGTCGGCTATCGCATCCGCAGGGGCACGTGGAGCCCCGCCGACCTGCCGCCGCTGGACGGGAAGGTAGTGCTCGTCACCGGTGCGACCTCTGGGCTCGGGCTCGCTGCCGCCGAGGGCTTCGCGCGCCTCGGTGCCGCCGTCTGGCTGCTCGCCCGCAGCGAGGAGCGCGGTGAGCGTGCTCGCGCAGGAGATCGTGGCACGGTCGGGCAATCGCGATGTTCAGGTCGGCCTCTGCGACCTCAGTGACCTCAAAGCCGTGCGGCAGTTCGCCGAGCGCTTCAGCGGCGAAGTGCCACGCCTGGATGTGCTCGTCAACAACGCGGGCGCGCTGCTCGGCGAGCGGACGCTCTCGGTCGACGGCATCGAGCTGACATTCGCCACCAACGTCCTCGGACCGTTCCTGTTGACGAACCTGCTGACCCCGCTGCTTGAGAAGAGCGCGCCCGCTCGCATAGTCAACGTGTCCTCAGGCGGCATGTACACGCAGCGGATCCACGTCGAGGACCTGCAGAGCGCCCACGGGGAGTTCGACGGCGCCACCGCCTACGCTCGCACCAAGCGCGCCCAGGTGATCCTGACCGAGCAGTGGGCGGAGCGGCTCGAGGGCAGCGGGGTGGTGGTTCACGCGATGCATCCCGGCTGGGCGGACACCCCGGGCCTTGAGTCCTCGCTGCCACGCTTCTACGGCGCGACAAGGAGGCTGCTGCGCACGCCGCAGGAGGGCGCCGACACGATCGTCTGGCTGGGTGCCGCTCCCGAGCCGGCACGCTGCTCCGGCGGCTTCTGGCATGACCGCCGAGAACGCCCGACCCATCGCGTGCCGTGGACCAGGGAGAGCGCCGCGGACCGCGACCGGCTCTGGGCCGAGTGCGAGCGACTCAGCGGCTGGCAGGACATTCCGGCCACAACCCACTCAAACAGATAAGGAGAACCCGATGGCCCGCTACAAGGCAACAGTCGACACGCCCCATCCCCCAGGCGAGGTGTTCGCCTACCTCAGCGACTTCTCGACGACCGCGGAGTGGGATCCGGGGGTCGTCGAAGCCGAGCGCCTCGGCGACGCGCCGGTCGCAGAGGGGAGCGAGTTTCGGCTCGTGGCGGACTTCCTTCACCGCAAGACAACGCTCACCTACAGCATCGTCGAGTACGACCCGCCGAACGCGGTCACCTTTCGCGGCGAGAACTCGAGCGTCGTCTCGCTGGACCGGATCACCTTCGAGCCGTCGGACGGCGGCACACGAATCACCTACGACGCGGACCTCGCGCTGAAGGGTCCGTTCAAGCTCGCCGACCCGCTGCTTGCGCTCGCTTTCAAGCGGGTCGGCGATCGCGCCCTCGCGGGTATGCGCAAGACACTCGGAACCAAGCAGCCCGTCTCGTGAGCGGCGGGCGTGTTTACGTACTCGAGCGCAGACAGCGGCTCGAGCTGCCGGTCCAGCGGGCATTCGAGTTCTACGCCCAAGCACGCAACCTCGCGGTGATCACGCCGCCCTGGATGGGTTTCGAGGTGATCACGCCGGGGCCTATCGAGATGCGCCCCGGCGCACTGATCGACTACCGCCTGAAGCTGCATGGTGTACCCGTCCGCTGGCGCACGCGGATCGAGGTCTGGGAGCCACCCGTGCGCTTCATCGACGTCCAGGTGCGCGGCCCGTACGCGCTCTGGGAGCACACGCACACCTTTGAGCGCGACGGCGAGCAGGCGGTCCTGATCGGCGACCGCGTCCGCTACGCGATTCCGCTGGGCCTGCTCGGGCAGACCGCTCATGCGGCGTTTGTCAAGCGCGATCTCAAGCGGGTTTTCGACTACCGCGAGCGGGCGGTGGCAGAACGACTCCAACCAGAGCCAGCCGGTACGTGAGTGCGATCGTCTGGTTCCGGCGCGACCTGCGCCTGCACGAGCACCCTGCGCTGCGGGCGGCGCTGGACGCCCACAACCACGTCGTGCCCGTCTTCTGCCTCGATGACCGCCTGCTCCACGGCCGCCACGCGTCCGGCCCACGGACGCAGTTCCTGCTCGAATGCCTGGCCGACCTCGACGGGTCGCTGCGCAAGCGCGGCAGCGGCCTCGTCGTTCGCCACGGTCCCCCTGAGCGCGAGCTCGCAGCGCTCGCAGAGGAGATCGGGGCCGAGGAGCTCCACTTCACCGCGGACATAACCCCCTTCGCACGGCAGCGCGGGGAGCGCGTGCGAAAGGTGCTCGATGCCGCCGGGCTCACGCTTCATGGCCACCCCGGCCTCAGCGCGATCGACGACGTCGGCGCACCGCGAACACAGGCGGGCAAGCCCTACTCAGTCTTCTCCGCGTTCCACCGTTCGTGGGAGAGAGAGGGCCGGCGCGAAGTGCTGGGCGCGCCGCGCCAACTGCCGGCGCTTCCATCGGGCCTCGCCAGAGGCGAGATCCCATCCCTTGCCTCGCTCGGCCTCGAGCAGGAGGTGGACGAACCCCCCAAGGGCGGTGAGCACGAGGGGCGCAAGCGGCTCGAGCGGTTCCTCGCGCGCGATGTTTCGGGGTACGGTGAGAACCGTGACGCGCTCTGCAGCAGCTCCACTTCGCGGCTGTCGCCCTACCTGCATTTCGGCTGCGTCTCCGCACGCGAGGTCGAGCACCGGCTGGGGTCCGATGGCGGGTCCGCCGCCTTCCGCCGCCAGCTCTGCTGGCGCGACTTCCACCACCACGTGCTGCTCCATTTCCCCCGCAACGCCACCTCAGAGTTCCAGCCGCGCTACCGCGGAAAGATCAAGTGGAGTCACGCCGAGCGGCGGTTTGTGGCGTGGTGTGAGGGGCGCACCGGGTACCCGCTCATCGACGCGGGCATGCGCCAGCTGCGGCGCGAAGGCTGGATGCACAACCGCGCGCGACTCGTGGTCGGGTCATTCCTGACAAAGGACCTCGGCATCGACTGGCGTTGGGGGGAGCGCCATTTCATGCGCCTGCTGGTTGACGGGGACGAGGCCAACAACAACGGGAATTGGCAGTGGATCGCCTCGGTCGGGACCGACCCCCAACCGGCCTATCGCCGGATCTACAACCCGACGCGCCAGATGGAGGCGCACGATCCTGACGGAAGCGTACGTCCGCCGCTACGTTCCGGAGCTGAAAGACGTCCCCGACGACTACATCCGCGAGCCGTGGACCATGCCGGCACGTGTGCAGCGCGAGGTGGGCTGCGTGCTAGGGGCCGACTATCCGAAGCCGATCGTGGACCATGCCGACGCCAGGCGGCGGGCGCTCGAGCGCTACAGGATCGGTTAGGTCTCCTGGGCCTGGACCCCGCCGAACTGAGCCGAATCACACTGATTGACTGTCGACGCACTCGCTCTTGTGAGCGAGCGAGCACGTTGGTCGTCAAGCCCGCAGACTGCTGAGTTGGACGAGGACGAGCAGACTCGGGCAGGCCCGTCCTGACGCCTCCTTCCCATGGCGGAGCAGTCGTGATCGTGTTGTCGGCCCCGGCAGCTTGCGCAGCGTCCGCAGCGGCAGCGACGCTCCTCCAGTCGGACCGCTCGCTCGCCGCGGCCAGGCGCACATGGTGCTCGACGTCATCGGGGTGGTCCGCCGCCGAGGTCACGACCTGTCGCATCACCTCCTGTGAGAGCTCGCGCACGAGTTCCGTGGGTAACAGATTGGGTAACAACGGACCCGCAGAGGCCGCCTGAACGCGCTGCAACCGCGCGAAGCGGCCCGTAGTTGCGGGATCCGCGCGCTTGTGGCGTGCCTTAGGAGCCGGTGGGTGAAAGCCCTTGGGGGTTCGAGTCCCTCCGCCCGCATTATCGCATTATCGCATTATGCTGATTTGCAGGGAATTTCTGAAAGGCGAAAAGGCCCTTAGGATCCCGCTTTTGCAGCCGTGTCCCCAGATCGTGTTCCCTATGTGCATACAAATTGGCCAAAACAGCTCCGCGCAGTACACCGCTTGGCCCCCTTGGCCGAGGCTCCCCGGGGCCCCGTGAACGCCTACGCGTGCGCTCACGCGCAGCGCGCTACGGGCGCCTTTCTGCGGCCTGCGTGTGGGACGCTTGGACGGTGACGTCGTTTCAGACGGCCGCAGGCGTGCTCGGTGGCCTACTCGTGCTCGGTGCGTTGCTTTCGGGCCTTGCCGGCCGCAGCGTCCTCTCCCTCGCCGCCGTCTTCGTGCTGGCGGGGTTCGTGCTCGGCGATGGCGGCGCGGGAGTCCTGCACTTCACGGCGAGTTCCGGCTTCGTCACGGACTTGGCGACGGTCGCTCTGATCGTGATCCTGTTTCGCGACGGGCTAGAGGTGGATGCGGAGATGCTGCAGCGGGAGTGGCGCGCGCCGTTGCGCAAGCTCGCGATCGGGATGCCTCTGACGGTGGCGATCATCGCCCTCTTCGCCCACGCGGTTATCGGGTTGAGCTGGGTCGAGTGCTTCCTGCTCGGCGCGCTCCTATCGCCGACCGATCCGATCCTCTCCTCGGGCGTCGTCACCGATGCGAGGGTGCCCCGGGTCATCCGGCATTCGCTCAACCTCGAGTCCGGCCTCAACGACGGGCTGGCGCTTCCGGCTGTGCTCGCGCTGGCCGCCGCGCTCGAAACGCAACATCACCACTTCGTCTGGTGGCACTTCGTGCTGCAGGACATCGGCCTAGGGGTGGCGTTCGGGTTGATCTGCGGCCTGATGGGGTCAGCCCTGATGCCCCGTGACGAGGGAGCCCGCATTCCCGGGCATCAGAAGGCGCTTTACGGGCTGGGGATCGCCTTTGCCACATACAGCGCGACGGTTCTACCGCCTCGCGGCAACGGGCTGATCGCGGTCTTCATCGCCGCGATCGTTCTGGGCATCCGCCGGCCGGATCTCCGCCTGCAATTCGCCGAGGGCGTGGGGGAGATCGCTGAGGTCGTCAAGCTTGGGGTGTTCGCGGTCTTCGGCTCGCTGCTGACGCTGGACGGCCTCACCAGCGATGGGTGGGCGGCGTTGGCGGTTGTGATCGCCACGCTCCTGATCGCGCGCCCGGTGGCGATCTGGGCCGCTCTCGCAGGTGCCGGATTCGACCGGGCGGCCAAGGCGTTCATGGCCTGGTTCGGACCCAAGGGCGTCGCGACGATGACCTTTTCACTGCTGATCCTTGGGCGTCAGCTCACGGCGGGCGAACGGATCTTCAACATTGCGGCGCTCGCAGTGGTCGTGTCCGTGGTCCTCCACGGCTTGACCGAGACACCCGGCATCAGGTGGATCGCCAAGCAGTGTCCAGAGGAAGCTCAAGCCGCCGCAACGTGACAGGCCGGCGCACGGCCGCAGGTTGGAAGTCGGCGAGCAGATCTGATGTCAGACCTCTGACATTCGGGCTCGTGGATACTGGTTCAGCGGTCGAGAGGAGCCTATGGCTGATTCTCAGTTCAGCCCTCGTCGCGATGACGGCTTCACGCTTCCGGAGCTACTCGTCGCGATCCTGATAATCGGAATCCTCGCTGCGATCGCGATTCCATCCTTCTTGAGCGCCCAGGCTCAAGCCAACGACGCCTCAGCAAAGGAAATGGCGGCTGCGGCGGAGAATGCCGCCGAGACGATCGCCCTCGACCATGGCGGCAGCTACGCAACGGTTCGCAAGGCGACCCTGCACGACTACGAGCCGACGATCGCCACGACCAGCAGCAACACAAACGCGTATCTGAGCGCCGCCAGCGGTACCGCCACCACCTACACGCTCACTGTGAGGTCGCTCGCAACGGGCAGCAAGTTCACGCTTGCAAGAGCCGCAGACGGCACGATCGTCCGCACATGCAAACTCTCCAGCCGCACCTCGCCCAACGGCGGCTGCGAGAACGTTAAAGGCACCAAAGGGACCTGGTAGCGGCAAGCTCGGCGAGCATCGGTCAGCCTTCTGACGGCAGGGCTTCGCCCGACAGGGGGGACGCCTACGATCGCCGACGGCTGGGTGTTCACCGAGAACGGAGACGAGGGACGCGCGGGCCAAGGCGAGGTGGGTCTAGGACAGGGAGGACTGGGCACGCAGAGCGGCCCCGCCTCGCCCCAACTTTCAGCTTTCTGACGTCCGCGCGGGTGCAACGCTTTCAGCTCGCGCCGATCGCCGGGCCCGTATAGACGGCGCCGCCCGGGCTGCGCCAACTCACCCGCCAGCGAACGCCACGCGTGCCGGAGTGCAGCGTCCAGTATCCCCTCGAGTTGGTTGCGACGAGTCCCAACGTGCGGTAGCGTCGCGAGCCCTTCGGCTTGACGTAGACCCGCACCTTCGTGGCGCCGCTGGCGGGGCGCACGAGTCCCCAAAGCGTATAGCCTGCACGCCGCCGGGAGACGACGAGTGGCACTGGGAAGGCGTAGTAGAGCGGCTTGCGGCCTCGGCGCACCGTCTGGAGGCCCGTCCGATAGCCACGGAGGCGGCCATGAGGCGATTCGTCGGTGAGCAGGTACTGCGAGAAGGCGAGCACCTGGGAGTTTTCCCAGGCGATCTTTTCCGAGATCGCGTCGTATTCGGCCTGTTCTGAGAGCGAGACGCCGAGCGGGTTGGGCTTGCTCTCGACGCCGAACTCGGTCAGGTAGATCGGCCGGTGCGCGGGGATCGCGTGCGCGCGGGCGGCCAGCGCGAGGGCGTGGGACAGCCGCGGCAGCGTCCCGATCGTCACCTCGTCGCGTTCGCGCGGGCGGTAGTAGGGCCCCTGCACGGCCGGGTAGGTGTAGGGGTGCTGGGCATAGCCTGAGATCGGCAGCCGACCGCAGGTGGGGGCCCTGCGGTAGCGGGTGTTCAGGCACAGCGCTTCGCGCATGAAGGCCAGCGGCGCGACCTCGCGTTTTGTCCCTTCCCGGCGGATGTTGGCGTGGTCCTGGCCGAAGGGCGAGGTTTCGCCGAAGAGCACCTGCGGGGATTTCAGGCCGGCCGCCTTCAGCCCGGCGTAGCCAGCCTGCCACAGACCGCGGTAGATGCGCGGCGAGGCGGGCGTGCCGTTGCGGTTCCACTGCGGCATCAGCCAGCCGGCGATGTTGGGCTCGTTCCACAGCGCCCACCACGAGATGAGCGAGCCGTAGTGAAGGCCGACGGCCGTCATGAATTCTTCGAACTGCCTGTTTTCGGGCCGTGTGATCAGGTCCCTCTTGGCGGCCGTCGCCCACTTGGGGACCGGCGATGTCACCGTCAGCAGCACCTTCCAGCCCAGGCGCTGGGCTTCGCCTACGATCGCGTCGTAGGCCCCCCAGTTGTAGCCCAGCGGGCTCTTGGCGTTGAAGTTCGGGCGTCTTCTGCTGTTCGCGGCCGGCGCGACGTCGTGCCAGTGCAGCTCCAGGCGCAGGTCTTTGACGCCGAGTGTCTGCAGCTGCACGAACGCTTTGTGACGCGTGGAGCCGCCCAGCAGGTCGCGCGGAGCCTCGAAGAACGTGATCTGGCTGTGCGAGGCAACTGCCGAGGGGGCCGCCAGCGCCCCCAGCGCGGCGCATGCCGCGAGGAGCATTGAAAGGGTGCGGAGCCTGCGGGCTGAGGGAGCTTTGATCGTAGACATGAAAACCTAAGACACGACGGTGAATCACAGGTTGCGCTAAACAGACGCGGTGAAATCGGGCGGGCATATGAACATGGCGAGTGTCAAGGCCCTGCGCGCACGACGCTTGTCAGAATCCGGACACCAGCGCGTCGCCCGAGACCACGAAGTCATCTAATGGCCGCCCATGCCCAGCACGTTGAACACCAACGGTCGGCTGTGGTATGTGGTCTCGCCATCTAGAACGGTGATCACCAAGACGCCGTGACGGCCAAGCCGGCGTGTTCCCGTAGTGGGATGGGGCAACCTGGAGGCGGAGCGCGTGTGGGCCGCTGCCTCACTCGTCAGCTTTCTGACCGACCAGTCGCCCGACCGCACCCGCGGGATGCCGTGAAGTGTTCCTGGACTCTGTTGGACGACGCACCCAATGAATCCGCCGGGTGAAGCTCCAGGCTGACTCGCAGTCCAGTTGGTAAGGCGGGGTGCCCCGGCTTAGAGCCTGGATCCACCGATGTGGAGGGTGGGGTTCCGTCCGGGGGTGAAATTTAAATGACCTCCTGAGCAGGCCTCTTTCACGACTGTGTGGGCAGTCGGGGGCCTGTGTCAGGAGGTCACTTGGATGGTGCATGATGACGCGGGGGTCGGACTGGACGGCGTCGAGGTGCTCTTCGACGATGAGCGGCTCGTTTCCGACGCGGGGATCGCGCTGGTGGCGACGCTCGCGGGGCGGCTCGGGATCGAGGCGCTCGCGGGCCGGCTGGTGAGGCTTGCTAGTGACCGGCCAGGGGCGGCGAACGCGGGGCGCAAGGTGATGGCGCTGCTGTACGCGATGCTGCTCGGCGCCGACTGCATCGATGACTGCGAGGTGCTGCGCGCGGGCCGCACGCGCTCGGCTGCTGGGGGGCTGGCTACCGGCGCCCTCGACGCTGGGGACGTTCCTGCGGGCGTTCACCTTCGGGCATGTGCGCCAGCTCGACCGGCTGCTCGCCGAGGCGCTCACGCGCGCGTGGCGGGCTGGTGCCGGCCCGGGCGAGGAGCGGCTGGTCGTGGATGTCGACAGTTTCATCGGGGAGGTCCACGGCTACAAAAAGCAGGGCGCCTCCTTCGGGTACACCAAAAAGCGCGGGTATCACCCGCTGATGGCCAGCCGGGCTGGCAGCGGCGAGGTGTTGCACGTGCGCCTGCGGAAGGGCAAGGCGAACTCAAGCCGCGGGGTGGTGCGCTTCGCCGAGGAGCTGATCGCCCGCGTCGCGCGCGCGGGCGCCAGCGGCGAGAAGCTGCTGCGCGCCGACTCGGCGTTCTGGAACAACACGCTGATGAAGCGCCTCGAAGGACGCCGGGTGGCTCTATTCGATCAGCATCCGCTGCCAGAAGGGTGTTGCTGAGCCGATCGCGAGCATCCCCGAGAGCGACTGGCAGACGCTCGCCGATTATCCCGCCGACGGGGAGGCGCAGATCGCCGAGACGACCTACGCCGGCAAGCGCATGATCGTCAGACGCACCAGGCTGCTCGGAGCGCAGGCCGAGCTGTGGCCCGACTGGCGCCACTTCCCGTTCCTCACCAACCGCAGCGAGGAGATCACGCTCATCGAGGCCGAGCACCGCCAACACGCCGTCGTTGAGCTCACCATCCGCGATCTGAAAGACCAGGCGCTCGCGCACTTCCCCTCCGGTGAGTTCAACGCCAACAGCGCGTGGACAGTGATCGCCTGCCTGGCCCACAACCTCGCCCGCTGGACCACCGCGATCGGCCTGCCCGGCGACACCGTCCGTGCTGCCCGCACACTGCGCCGCCGACTGCTGCAGATCCCCGGACGCCTGACCCGCAGCGCCCGGCGATGGACGCTTCACCTCCCGGCCCGCTGGCCCTGGCAGACCGACTTCGCCAACGCGCTCACCCGCATCCGGGCGCTCCCTGCTCCGACCTGAGCGACCGACTCCGCGACGAGGACCAGCGCACCCCGTCAGCCGACACCGGCACACTCACCGCTGCGCGAAACGGGCCCCGCGACGGCCCGCGGCACCGCCCACGCCGTGACCAGCCACCACGAAGCACCCTGTGACAGCGTAGAGCGCCTGCCGAACCCCCGATCC
This sequence comes from uncultured Solirubrobacteraceae bacterium, assembly GCA_963767655.1. Classification (GTDB taxonomy): domain Bacteria; phylum Actinomycetota; class Thermoleophilia; order Solirubrobacterales; family Solirubrobacteraceae; genus Palsa-744. Next base: position 398,849 of record CAVYET010000004.1, read on the forward strand.
GCCCAAACACTCACATCAAACCCAGTCGCACGGTGGATCGAGGCTCAGACCGGATTGCCGACAGGGCGTTCCGGTCTGGGCGATGACGAGCAAGTGAGCCAGATCGTGCACAGCCGCGGCGTCGGTGTCGTTCGAGCTCGACCTCGAGGCATCGCGTGCCATCAACGTAGAGGGCACGCGACGGGTGCTCCAGTTCGGCGAGTGCTGCGGCGCCCGGGGTGGTCTGCGGCGCTTCTGCCACATCTCCACGGCATACGTTGCGGGCGACCATTCGGGGTGTTTCAGCGAGGACGACCTCGAGGTTGGCCAGCGGTTTCGAAATGCCTATGAGCAGTCGAAGTTCGAGGCCGAGCGTCTGGTCGGGCGCTGGCGCTCGCGGCTTCCGATCGCCGTGTTGCGCCCGAGCATCGTGGTCGGCGAGCGTGGCAGCGGCTGGACCACTTCGTTCAACGTGATCTACTGGCCGTTGCGCGCGTTTGCCCACGGGGCGCCTACCTGGCGTTGCCCGCACGGCGTGATGCACCGGTTGACGTGGTTCTGGTCGACAGGGTGCCGGTCATCACCCGCACGTCGAGTTCGCGGCCGAGACCGCCGGCGTCGTCATTGGCGTCTCGCCGAACGCATCGGTGCTGTTGGCGCAGCGAGGGCGGAGCTTGGATCACGCGGACAGGACACCTAAATCTCACGCTCGTCGCTCGTCGCTCGACGCGGTTCGTCGGTTCAAGTGCGCGCTACGCCGCCGAGGTCCCCCTCCGGGCGCTCAGGTGATTCGACGTCGTGCTGAAGCTCCAGCAGCTCCCCGGGCGGCTCTCCCGAGAGCAGCCACGAGGTATCGATCAGCCGTACGAGGCTGCGGTCGGCAAGCTCGGAGAGGGCACTGGTCACCGTGGGTCGGCGCGCCGCGACAAGGTCGGCGAGGACTTCGTGCGTGAGGTGCAGCGGCACGCTCACGCCGTCGTTGCGAACGCGCCCCCAACGATCGGCGAGCTGCCAGAACAGCATATGCAAGCGGACATCCACGCGCGGCTGGTGGACGATAGCCATGTTCACAGCCAGGTTGCGCGAGCGCTCGAGCGCGCGACCGACGAGGCGACCGGTCAGCTCGGGATAGCGCGCGAGCCGTCGGGCGGCTGGCAAATCGAGCACTGCGACCCGCGTCGGTTCGAGCACCCGCCAGCCGGTCGTTCGGGGCAGCGTCGGCGGGACGTCTTGGCCCTGCCAGGGCCGCAGCAAGTCGCCCTCCCCGAGGAGCTCGGCGCCAAAGCGCCCGTCGATGCCGACTCGACGAATCAGCAGCCCCTGCAGGACCAGCAGACCGATCCCCTCACGAATGATGGCGGCTCCCTCCCCGCGCCAGCGTCCGGGCGCGATGCGTGCGATCTGGGCGATGCACTCGTCGACCGCCTGCTGTCTGTGAGCGGTTGGAATCGCCTCGGCCAGCGCAGGCTCCTCGCTCAGGATGTGGCACACGCTCGCAGAGGCGGGTCGACCAACGCTCACGCCTAGAGTCTGCCAGACGCACAGTGGATTGCGTTCACTATCACCGTGCGGCCAGACCAGAGGCGGCTACCCAGCGGTCTGCGCGCAGGGAGCGATACCTGTCAGCGGTCTGACAACCGCCGGTCACCACACAGACTTGCGAGGAGTTCTCCGCAACGATGGGCGCCTAGGGTGAGCGAAAGATGACTGGCACACAGGAATCGGCGCTTGATGAGCCCAAGGGGGAGGCCAACAGCCCCGACGGCCGGTCGACCCTGTTGCACCCCGGCCGGACGGCGACGACGCCCGCGCCGCGCGGCCCGGCGTACGGAGCGCCTCCGCCCCGGCCTGCGCGCGCTTCGCGCTGGCGTGTGCGATTTGAGCACTCGGCTGTCGAGGGACAGAGCGGGCTGACGGCTCTTGCGCTGCTGGTCGGCGCCGGCGCAGGGTTGGGCGCGGTTGCCTTTCGCTACATGATTCTCGGCTTCACTTACCTATTTTCCGGGCACAACGACTACAGTGCGGCCGGGCACGCGATCAACCCGCTGGCACCCGGCCTGGGAATCTGGTTCGTCATTTTGGTGCCCGTGATCGGCGGGCTGATCTACGGGCCGCTCGTGAGTCGCTTCGCGCCGGAGGCACGTGGACACGGAGTGCCCGAGGTGATGCTCGCGGTCAACCGGCAGGGCGGTCGCATGCGCCCGCAGGTGCCCGCCGTGAAGTCGGTCGCCTCGGCGGTCTGCATCGGCTCGGGCGGCTCGGTCGGCCGCGAGGGCCCGATCGTCCAGATCGGCTCGGCGCTCGGGTCGCTGACGGGCCAGCTGTTGGACCTGTCCGAGTCTCACCTTCGATTGCTCGTGGCCTGCGGGGCCGCGGGCGGGATCTCGGCGACGTTCAACGCGCCGATCGCCGGCGTGTTCTTTGCGCTCGAGCTGATCCTGCGCGACTTCCAGACGCGGTCGTTCGGGCTGGTCGTGCTGAGCTCGGTCACCGCCGATGCGATCGGGCGTGCGGCGTTCGGCAGCCACCCGTTCCTGGCGCTGCCGTCGTTCACGTTCAGCTCGCCGCTCGAGCTGCCGCTCTACGCCGGGCTTGGGGTGCTCGCAACCGCAGTCGGTTTGGCGTTCGTGCGCACGCTATACACGGGAGAGGATCTCGCCGACCGCCTGTGGCGAGGCCCTGACTGGCTGCGGCCCGCCGCTGGCGGGGTGCTGCTCGGACTCCTGTTGCTCGCGATACCTCAGATGTATGGCGTTGGCTACCCGGTGCTTCAAAGAGCGGTGTCCGGGCATTACGTGATCCTCGTGCTGCTGGCGCTGTTGGCGGCGAAGATCCTGGCGACGAGCCTGACGATGTGGATCGGCGGATCCGGCGGCGTGTTCGCGCCGTCGCTGTTCATGGGCGCGATGCTCGGTAGCGCCTACGGCGCGGTCGCCCACGACTTGGTGCCGCATTTGGCCCCCTCCGCCGGCGCCTACGGACTGGTCGGCATGGGGGCGGTGTTCGCCGCTGCCGCCCGCGCGCCGATCACCGCCGTGATCATCATCTTCGAGCTGACCGGCGACTACCGCATCATCCTGCCGCTGATGTTCGCCATCGTGCTCGCGACCACGCTCAGCAGCGCCGTCACGCACGACACGATCTACACGCTGAAGCTGCGCCGCCGCGGGATCGACATCGACGCCCCTCCCAAGCGACTCATGGCGCAGATCACGGTCGCCGAGGCGATGGGCGAGCTGCCCAGGCCGCTTGCGCCCGAGCAACCGCTGCGCGAGGTGCTGCGTCGCTTCAGCACCGAGCGCGCGGACGCACTTCCAGTGACCGACGACGCGGGCGCCCTAATCGGGGTTGTCGTTGCCTCCGATATCGAGCAGGCGATCGCCGGGCCCACCCGCGAGCTGAATGCCGCCTCGCTGATGCATTCGGCGCCCGAGCTGCGTGCCGACCAGTCGCTCGAAGACGCGGTGCGAGCGCTGGCCGCCACCGACGAGGAGGGTCTGCCGGTCCTCGACACAAACGGCGAGGTCCTCGTCGGCTGGCTCACGCATCGCCGCCTGCTTCGCGCCTATCACGCGCACCTCGACAAGCGATGAGGGCGTGGCGAAAGGGCCACGCCCGCGGATTGACCTCCCATCCCACGAGCGTGGCCGCTCTCACCTGCGCTTGTCGCCCCCGTCGGGGTTGCGCGTGGTGAGGCGCTCGATGAAGGCACTGCCCACGGCCACGATCAACGCCATCGCCGCGAGAGCCAGCGCCGTAACCGCGAGGCCTCCGCCCATCGCTGCCAGCACGATGAGTCCGAGGGGGAGCGCGATCGCGAACAACACGAGCACTACCGGCGCGGCCTCACCAGGCGCCTCCCGCCGACCCGACCGTCTCGCGAGCCTCATCCGCGACCGCTCCTTCCACGCGAAGGCGAGAGTGCTGCCTTCCGCGGAAACTAGGGTGGCCGCGAGCAGAGGCCGGATGCTCGAGACATCGCGAGAGCAGGTCTCTGCGCTGCCGGCTGTCGGGACTGGGCGTCACTCAGGCCGGTGCTTCAGTGGATCGCCGTCTCACTCTCCAACGTCAAGCGAACCAACGCCAGGCTCCCATTGCGAGGGTAGGAGCGGCAGCACCGACGCGACCCGGCCTCGGTGCTGGTCCTCGTCAAGGAACGGTTGCGGCGAGTCCCCGCCCTCTGCGTTGCGTGTCGGCGCGGGGGGCAGCCCTTCCGGGGCATCGCCGCAGACTGACGCCGCGGCCTTGCCGGAGCGATCCCGACCGGTCGTCGGTCTGCCCCCACCCGGGACCGGCAGTACCGGGCGGTCTCGCCCCTCTACGGCTTCAAGTGCGCGTCGAAGAACGCGAGGATGCGCCGACGTGCATCGCGCGCAGATTCCTCGTCGTAGCCCGATCCTGGCGAGAGTATGCCGAAGACTGGCTCCAAGACGGCGAACGGGAGCGGCGTCTTGTCTCCAGCTCCTTCGTGGTCGTTGAGAAAGGAGTGCCCGGCCTCCGGGTACTCCTTGACATCGTGCTCGACTCCGACGGCCGTCAATGCCCGGTCGAGGCGATCGGCGGCTCCCCGCAGCGCGCGATCCTTGCCGCCGTAGCTTCCGACGATCGGGCAAGCCCCTCTCAGGAAGCTGGCCGTGTAGGCGTCCTTCGGAGCGGTGCCGTAGTTGACGCTCGAGACCGTAAACCCGCGATCGGCTGCGAGCAGCAAGGCGAACCCCCCTCCCATGCAGTAGCCGATCACGCCGATCCTGCCCGTGCAGTCCTCCCGGGCCTCCAGCCAGACGCGCGCCGCCTCGATCTCGTCGAACGACCTTCCCCGTCCGGCGCGCACGTCGCGCATGACCGAGATCATGCAGGCCGCCCGACCTCTCCCATGGAAGAGGTCCGGCGCTACGGCGAGGTACCCTTCGCCCGCGAGCCAGTCCGCCTGGTTGCGTAGGTCTTGGCTCATCCCCATTGCGTCGTGGATGACGACGACACCCGGCCAGGGGCCCTCGCCCGCAGGTCTCGCCAGGTAGGACGGCAGCTCACCCTGAGTGGGGATCGTCACCTCGGCCATCACGTCTCCTTGGACGCGGGTGGTCCTCCCGGACGGTCCGCATCGGTGATGCCGCTCGATACAACGCTTGCCGCGAGCCGTTTTCCCCATTCTTGGGCCCGGGCCTCCTCGCCCGGTTCGAGGTGCTGCTTCAAATTGACGAAGAAGCTCTCGGGCTTGGCGACCACCTCGAACCCGTGCTTTCGAAGCTTTCGGCTGATTGCCTTTGACGCCCTCCCTCGGAGAACCGCCGGACCGTTGAAGCGGGTGTCGAAGGCAGCAACCTTTGTGTGGCCGTGGCCGAGCGACGTCAGCCAGTCACGCACGCCTGGGCCTTGGGCGTCGCGATCGAGCACCAGATCGTTCTTGGGCTTTTGCGCAGTGGCGGCTGCCCACTTGCGGGTGCGTGTGCGACTCATGCCGTGAAAATGGGTGGGCCCGCCCACCACGAGCAGGTCGGCGTCGCCCAACCGCTCGCGGCCTGCCTCAGCCAGTGGAACCACGACGACTTCGTGCATCGGTTCGAGGCCCTTGCCAATGGCATCGGCGATCGCGTGCGTGTTACCGAACATCGACTCGTAGACGATCACCGCCCGCATGGTCCACCTCCTGATTCATTGTGCGCGCATGCTAACTCCACTCACCGTCACAACCGGCTACTACCGTCCGGCTGCGGCGCGGCAGCTTCAACGACCAGCAACAGCAAGCCATTGAATCCGGCTTCCAAGCCCTTCGCAAGCAGGTCAAATGCTTCTGCTGCCACGAAGGCGACCCCGCGATCCTGTTCGGCCTCTCGATGGACTACCACGTCTTCATCCTCAGCCGCATGCGCGAGGCCCACGACCGCGGGATGAGCACCGAGGACGCCGTAGCCCACGGCATCAAGGCAACCGCGAGCGTCGTGACCAGCGCCGAGATCGTGATGGTCGCGGTGTTCGCGATCTTCGCGACGCTCGATCAGATCGATTTCAAGACGGTGGGCGTCGGCCTCGCCGCAGCCATCTTGATCGACGCCACAATCGTCCGCGCCGTGCTGGTACCCGCGGTGATGAAGCTGCTCGGCGATTGGAACTGGTACCTGCCCAGCTGGCTCGAATGGCTCCCGCACCTGGGGACCGAGCCAACGGCTGGATCTGCACCCAGCCTAGGAACCGTCCGCAGCCCTCGCCCTGCCACGAGACCGAGACAGCCAGCTCGGCCTGCGCGACGACACCTTTCGTTCCACAAGCGCTGAGACGAGACACACTTGCCCGCGAGCCGGGCAGCCCTCATCGACAGACACCTGTCAGTCGATCCTCACTCATGGCTGCGCTCCAGCGCTCGCGGAGAGCGCCTTGCCGCCTTGACCTGCTCCGCTGCGCGCCGGACGCCCGCGAGATCGTGGAAGCCGGCAACCGCGGTAGCGAGCAAGAGGACGCCGGCGGCGATGCCCGTGGTCGCGATCAGCGGCGTGTCTGACATCGTCGCGACGAGGATGAACGGTCCGACCGTCAGGGCCCATCCGACCGGCCGGTAGCGCGGGACATGCACGCGGTGGTCGAGCCACAGCAACAGCGGTCCGATCGTGATCGCGATCGACGGCAGCACCCAGTCAGAGTGCCCGGCACCGCTGACGATCACCGGCAGAACGATCGCCGCGGCGAACTCGATCACCGTGGCGATCGTGACGGATCGCTCGATCCGCCTGCCCTCCGGACTTCTCGGCCGCGGAGCGGTGCCCCTAGTGGCCGTGATCGCGTAGGAGAACACGCCGATCACGATCACCCCAAACACCGCAATCAGCACATCCGCCACCCGGCCGCCGATCACCACGCTCCCGCGCACAAGCCAGAAGGCGGCGAAGGCCGCCTGAACCTGGATCCACCGCGGCGGTAAGTCGATTCCGTCCGGTCTGGAAAGAAGAACGACCTCCTGTGCAGGGCTTTAACGGCTGTGTCGGGCAGCCGGGGCCTGCGGTCAGGAGGTCACCTTCGTGGTGCATGATGACGAGCCGGTCGGACTGGACGGTCTGCAGGTCAAATTCGACGACGAGCGGGTCGTCTCGGACGCTGGGGTGATGCTCGTGGCGACCGTCGCTCAGCGCCTGGGGATCGAGGCGCTCGCCGGCCAGTTGGTGTGGTTGCGTCGCGATCGGCCGGGGGCGGCCAACGCGGGGCGCAAGGTAATGGCGCTGCTGTTCGCGATGGTGCTCGGGGCCGACAGCATCGACGACGCCGATGTGCTGCGGGCCGGGCGCACGCGCCGCCTTTTGGGCGGCTGGTTGCCGGCGCCGTCGACGCTGGGGACGTTCCTGCGGGCGTTCACGTTCGGGCATGTGCGCCAGCTCGACGCGCTGCTCGGCCAGGCGCTTGAGCGGGCATGGAAGGCGGGCGCTGGCCCGGGCGAGGGCCGGCTGGTGATCGATGTCGACAGTTTTCTCGGGGAGGTCTGCGGCCGGCTCAAGCATGGTGCCTCCTACGGGTACACCAAGCTGTTGGGCTATCACCCGATCCTCGCCACCAGGGCGGATACGCGCGAGGCGCTGCACATCCGCCTACGGAAGGGGTCAGCGAACACGCAGAAGGGTATGCTGCGCTTCTGCGATGAGCTGATCGCCCGCGTCAATCGCGCCGGCGCGAGTGGCGTCAAGCTGCTGCGCGCCGACTCGGGTTTCTGGAACACGAAGGTGTTCGAGCGCCTGGAGAAGGCCGGGTGGCAGTACTCGATCGGGGTGCGGGTGATCAAGACCGTGCGGGCGGCTGTCGAGGCAATCGATGAGAACGCCTGGCAGACGATCGACTACCCCGATGAGGGTGCGGCACAGATCGCCGAGACTGTCTATGGCGGCCGGCGGCTGGTCGTGCGTCGCACCCGCCTGCTCGGCGCGCAGGCCGAGCTGTGGCCCGACTGGCGGCACTTCTGTTTCATCACCAACCGCACCGACGATCTCGCCGTCGTGGAGGCCGAGCACCGCGATCACGCCGTCGTCGAGCAGGTCATCGCAGACCTCAAGGATCAGGCGCTGGCGCACTTCCCCTCCGGCGAGTTCCACGCCAACGGCGCGTGGACCGTGCTGGGCGCACTGGCGCACAACCTGCTCAGGTGGACGCAGCTGCTCGGTCTCCCGGACACCACCGTCCGGGCCGCGCGCACCCTGCGCCGCCGGCTGCTTGCCATCCCCGGCCGCCTGACCCGCCACGCACGCGGCTGGACCCTTCACCTCCCCGCCCGCTGGCCCTGGCACGGCGACTACATCAGCGCCCTGGCCAGGATCCGCGCGCTCCCCGCCGCCTGACAGCGCCCCACGCGCACCGACAGCCAGCACGCCCCTACCGCACACCCCGCGGCGATCACAGCTGCGCGCGAACCCCCCAATCCGCCCCCGCGGACGCGCCAAAACCCGCCGACCGCCAGCCACGCCCGCACACGCACCTGCGCAGCGCCCCCGAAACCTCCCGCGCCCACGATTCCCTCACCGGGTCACCCGATCGGTGGATCCAGGCTGAATCAGCCCGCCGATCCACCGCACCCGCCTCGACCACGCCGCAGTCGGCGTCAGATCCGCCGCGCTCGTGGTCGGGCTGAGACCGTCGTTCGAGGCCCCCGGCTTGGTCGCCACCGCGTCATCCGCTTGGCGCTCGCTCGCCAGCAGGCCGGCTCCTTTCCGAAGCTCGTTCATTGCCATCGCGGCAAGGCTCTCACCGAAGGCGCCAACGTTCATCGGTGGACGTTCGCGGGTCGCGCATCGGTTTTCTACGGCATCACCGGCACACCGCCTGGTGTCCGCGCTTTCCGGGTCTCCGGGTGGGTTCGGCACGAATACCATCGCGGGGGCGAAAGCAGGGGGTTCGCCTCGCGCCCACGTGGGCGGCCTTGCAGCACCCCGGAGCGGCGCCGCCGTTGACGCGGACGCGTTCGCAATCGGGGACGAAGCAGTAGTCAGCGGGCGACGGGCCGGCGCTGCCGTTGGTCGTTCCGGAGCGGGCACGCCGCAAACCGGCACACGGGCGCTCGCATCTCGGTGAGCGCGAGCGCGAGCACTTCGTGTGTCGTGCAGCGTTTCAGGCAGGCAAATGAAACTTCCAACGTCATGCGACCACAGCCACCGTCGCGCCATGGCCCGCGTGCGCTTTGGCGTCGGTGTCTGGCTGCTCGCCCTTGCCGCCTTTCTGTGCTACTCCGGCTTCTGGTGGGCAGTGCTCCTGATAGCGCCGGCGGCGCTGCACCTCTACCTCGGTTGCCGCCTGCAGCGCAGCCGTCCAGAGGGTACCGCTTCAGCCCTCAGGCGCCCGGGGTCGCCCCGCTGATTGGACCCTGAGGCGGCGACGGCTCCGCGCTCACGGCTGCGGTCTCAGCCCTTCGATCGAGGATGTCGTAGGCCCAGAGCTTCACCTGGTCTAGCAGCAGGATCCATACGATCGCGTAACCCCAGGCAAGCGCCGCGAGATCCCACGACAGTGGCTTCATCAGCAGGCCGCTGACGGCGATCGTGGTCGCGAGGATCTGCGTCCCGACGACCGCGACGAGGAGGATGCGGGCGGGGTGCGGATGGGACCACAGGCGCCCGCGGGTGCGGGCGACGAACAGCGTGAGGTGCCCGGCGACGGAGAGCTTCAGGTACATCAGCGTCTGCGCCTCAGCGTGGCCGACACCGAGCAGCCCGACCGCGATCGCCAGGAGCGAGAAGGACTCGATCACCCCCGCGAGGCCGAGCACGCTGGCGATGATCAGTATCTCTCTGAGATCCCAGCGCTCCGGTCTGGGTGAGGGCCGGACGCGGTCGTAGGCGATCGTGAGGATGGCGGCGTCGTTGAGGATCGCCAGCAACACGATCTGGATCGGCGTGACCGGGAAGAAATCGAACACGACGATCGAGACGGTCACGAACAGAACCACGCGGATTGTCTCGGTGATCCGGTAGATCGCGTAGTTGCTCATCCGCCGGAACACCTCCCGCGACCGGTGGATCGCCTCGATGATCACCGACAGCCCGGGCGAGAGCAGCACGATGTCGGCCGCGGCCCTCGCGGCGTCGGTCGCGCCCGAGACGGCGATCCCCGCGTCGGCGCGGCTGAGGGCGGCGGCGTCGTTGACCCCGTCGCCGGTCATACCGACGATGTGACCCCTGGCCTGCAGCGCTTTGACGATCCGGTACTTGTCCTCGGGCACCACCTGCGCGAAGCCGTCAGCCGACTCGACCCGGTCGGCGAGTTCCTCGTCCTCGAGCTCCGCTATCACGCTCGCTTCGATGATCTGGTGGCCGATCCCCACCTCGCCGGCGATCTGGCGTGCGATCTCCACCCGGTCACCGGTCACCATCTTCACCACGACGCCCAGGCGGCGCGCCTCTTCGAGGGTCTCCCGCGAGTCGTCCCGAGGCGGGTCCTGGATCGCCAGCACCCCCCGAAGCTGCCAGCGCTCGTCATCTGCGCGGGCCACCGCGAGCGCCCGGTAGCCCCTGCGGGCGAAACCCGCGGTGATCTCGGACACGCGCTGCTTCGCTTGGGTGGAGTCTCCGGCCAGGTCGAGGATCGCCTGCACGGCGCCCTTCGCCACCCGGCACTCAGCGCCGCCGGGCAGCCTCACCCGCGCCTCGGCGCGCTTGCGATCGGCGTCGAAGGGCTCTGACTCGAGCACCTCATAGCCCGCCGGTGGCTGGACGAGCACCGCGAGGATCGCCTGATCGATCGAGTCGCTGCCGTCGTGCTCGGCCGTCAACGCCGCCTCCAGGAGGATCTCATCACGATCGACGTCATCGGCGATCGTGACGACATCCACGATCGCGAGCTCATTCTTGGTGATCGTCCCGGTCTTATCCGCGCACAGCACATCCACGCCGGACATCTCCTCGACCGCCGGCAGGTGGCTGACCACGGCCTCGCGCTTGGCCAGGTAGCGCGCGCCGACCGCCATCGTCACCGACAGCACCGCCGGCAGCGCGACGGGGATCGAGGCGATCGTGACGACGAGCGCGAACTCGAGCGTTTCGGTCACACTCGCGCCGCGTAGCAGCGAGACGATCACGATCACGCCGACGAGGCTCATCGCGATCGCGATCAGATACCTGCCGATCGAGAAGATCGCGGCCTGGAAATGGCTCTGCGGACCCTCCGCGCCGGTCAGCTCGGCCGTGCGGCCAAACTGCGTATGGGAGCCGGTCGCGAGCACCCGCACATGAGGTGAGCCCCTCGAGACGATCGTCCCGGAGTAGACACCGTCCCCGGGCTGCTTCTCGACCGGCAACGACTCTCCCGTCAACGCCGACTCGTCGGTGTCCGCCGTCCCGGCGGGTATCCGTCCATCTGCGGGTATCACGTCGCCGCGGCCGAGCACGATCAGATCGCCAGGCACCAGCTGCTCGGCCTCGACAGTCTTCCATTCGCCGTCGCGCCTCACCTGAGCCCGTTTGGCGAGGCGCTCCTTCAGCGCCTCGATCGCGTTAGCGGCCTGGTGCTCCTCCCAGAAACCCACCACCCCGTTGAGCAGCAGCAGCGCGAGAATGATCCCGAAATCCGCCCAGCGAGTGGTCACAGCGGTCAGAACGACTGCGGCCTCGATCATCCACGGGATCGGCGCCCAGAAATGCGACAGCAGCTCGAGCACGACGCTGCGCTCATGCTCTTCGAGCGCGTTGGGGCCGTAGCGCTCCAGGCGGGCTCCCGCCTCGTCGCTGTTCAAGCCCTGCTCCGGCTCGAGCAGCTCGTCGGTTCGGCGGTCCTGCTCGCTTCGCTGGTCGCTGACGCCCCCCAATCCGCCCTCGCCTTTGGGGGTGCTCTGTTCGGTTTCGACCGGCGAGTGAACGGGCTGATCGCCCTCGACGCTCATGAGGACCTCGAGCCGACGACTACGCCTGCACGGTCGCGGGGTCGTAAGTCATCCTGCCCGTCATCCGAGGAGCCCCCGAAGCGCGGCGAGATGGTCGCGCAGCAGTCGGGGGAGCAGAAACCGTTCGCGCACCCGCTCCACCCCGGCGGCGCCCATGTGCTCGGCTGCCATGGGATTCTCCAGCAGCTCGGTGACGCGGGCCGCGAACTGCTCGGTGGAGTCCGCGAGGTAGCCGCCGACCCCGTCCTGTAGCTGCTGGGGGATCCCGCCGGCGCGACCGGCGACCATCGCCGTGCCCTTCCAAAGGGTCTCTGAGACCACGAGCCCGAAGCCCTCGCGCGTGCTCTTCTGGATAGCCACGTCGGCCACGCGCTGGAACGCGTTCACCTCGTGGTTGGAGACCCCCATCTGGTCGGTAAGCAACAGGCAGTCGCGCTCGCCCGCGGTCTCGCGCTCGATCTGCTCGTAGATGCGCCAGCCCTCCGGGTCGTCGGTCGCCATCGAGCCGACGAGCGCGAGCTGCAGGGTGGGGAACGTCTCCCGCACCCGCCGCCACACCTCGACCACCCCCAGCGGGTCCTTCCACGGGTCAAACCGGGAGACCTGCAGCAGCAACGGCTCCGCCACATCCACGCCCAGCGCCGCGACGGTCCGCCGCGCCAGATAGTCGGGCAGACGCTGGTTCTTGGAGCTGATCGGGTCGATCGCCGGGACGAGCATCGCGGTCGGGATCGCGAGGTCCGGCGGGACGAACTCCTCCAGGGTGAACGCGGCCAGCTCGTGCAGCTCCACATACGGGCGCAGGAACTCCCATACCGGCAGGTGGGGGGCGGATGAGTCGATGTGGCAGCGCCAGATCCAGTGATCGGCGCGATCGGGTGCGAAGCTGCGCACTGCCGCGGGCTGGGGGTCGTGCACGACGATCGCGTCCCATTGGCCCTCGAGGGCCTTGGCGTTCGCCTCGTTGTGGCGCAGGTACTCCTCGCGCTCCGCCTCTGAGAGGTCTATCTCCATGCCCTGCAGGCCGTTGTGGATCCTCTTGGTCACCTCGAAGAAGCGAGGATCTCCGGCGATCACCCTCCACTCCGTCTCGATCTCGAGGTCGCGCTCCAGGGGGACGAGCGAGCTCAAGAGCTCCGCGACGCCGCCCCCGGTCGCGGTGGCGCTCAGCTCCAGCACACGCAAGCCACGCAGCTGCGAGGCGAGCTCGCGCACCTCGCCCACGAGCTCGTCGCCGACGAACTCGCGGTAGACCTCCAGCGCCCTGCGCTTGACGCTCACCCGTCTGGGACTGGCGCTCGAGCCTCGCATGGAGGTCATCGTCTCACGCTCCTTCAGCCCGGTGCTGACGCTCGCTGACGGCGGACGCCCGCTCCGCTGTCAGCCATCGTCCTCGGCGGACTCGCGTACAGCCGCGACCACAAGCTCGGTAGGGACACCCCAGCTCGTGATCACCTCGCGCCGCTCGACCCGCCACGAGTCGGGCGCGAGCAGGCGCTCAAGCTCGATCGGACGGCAGCCGCCCAGCAGCGCGGGCCAGCGCTGCGCGAGCGCAGCCCAGGCCCGCCCGGCGGGCGTCACCCCCTCGGTCAGGCCCGCGAGGCACAGCAGTCCCGAGTGCGCCAGCAGACGGTGCGCCTCGGTCAGCAGCGCCCGCGCGTGCTCGTCGGATAGCAGATCGAGCACGTACGTCGCTACGAAGCGGTCGTATTCGCCGTCGGCGCCCGGCAGCGAGCGGGCCGGCGGGTAAGGCAGCGCCACCCCGGCGCGCTGCGACCACGGCCGCAGCCTTGCGCGCGCGAGCGCGATCATCCGCGGGCTCACATCCACACCCACCTAGCGGGCATCGGGTGCCAGCCGCTCGCCAAACAACCGGGCCGCATAGCGTCCCGTGCCACAGCCGAGCTCGAACACCGACCCGGCCCGCTCGAACGCTCCCAGCTGCGCCAGGCGCCGCGTCACCGCGTCCTCGTAGAAGCTCTGCGTGTCTTGGGCGCGTCCGATCCGGTCATACACCCGGCGCGCCTGCTCGGCGGTCAACGGCAACGTGGCCTCAGTCTCTGTCGTGAGTCGTGTGCGTACCGTCGCCGGACCGGGCGAACCTTCAGGGAGATCCCAACCCGGCGCCGGCGCCGACTAGCAGCGCCAGAGCCATCAGCCGGCGCTGGCGAGGCTCTTTCGCGTGCGCCCCTACTACGACCGCTGGGACAGCCGAATCTCCGGGGTTGATTGAGGCCAGCCATGCGCTCGGACTCCGTGTCGAGTGAGGCTGCCGTGACGGACCCGCACGCGCACGAGCGCGTCGGCAAGGGCGTGATCAAACGCGTATTGCGATGTGGGGGCGGCCAGCAGGCGCGCGTCAGGACGCCCCTGACCGCTGCTTCTGCAACCAAGCGAGCGCGCGGGGACCTGCTCCGACGCTGTCGCTCCAAACGTCCGTTGCGATCGTCTGCACGTCAACCACAGAGACGCTCGCAACGACGCGAGAGCAGAAGCACGAGCATGTTGGCACCCTGAAATGTTCGACTGTCGGCGCTGGCTACCGGCCGCTCTAGGCGATCCTCGCCAGAGCGGGGTCGGCGGCGGGGCGGTCCGGCGGCACGCAGACCATTCCCTCGCTGAACCCGGCCGAGCCGATCCCGAAGGCGGCGTTGAACCGGTCGAGGTTGACAACCGTCAGTAGTGCGGTGATCTCGACGAGCTGCTCGTCGCTGAAGTGCTCCTTCATCCGGTCGAATAGCTCGTCGGTGACCTCGACGGGCGTACGCATAACGGCGACCGTGTAGTCGAGTGCCAGCTTCTCGCGTTCGGTGAACAGGTCGCTTTGGCGGTAGTGCGGAAGCGCCAGCAGCTCCTCATCGGTGAAACCGGAGTTGCGGCAGATCTGCGAGCCGAGGTCGACGCAGAACTCGCAACCGATCATCTGCGCGCCCTTCAGCTCGACCAGGTACTTGAGCCGCGCATCGACGCTGTGCGCCTTGCGCACGGCCTGCTGGAACTTGCCCATGCCGCTGAGCAGGTTCGGCTGGTGGGCCCAGACCTCGACCGGTTCGATGCCGGAGCCACCGGCAGCCGGTGCGTGGCCGGTCAGCTTGGCCATCCCTTTGCGCATGAACCAGTAGACGAGCTTGATCTTGAGGCCGGCGTCAGCCTGCTGCACTCCATCGATACGCGCCACCGGGCACCTCCTGTCACGTAGGTTGGGGTTCGGGGGTCTATCGGTATGACCCGCGAGACCCGGACGGTGTGACAGCGATGGACGAACTCGAGCTGGCCAACAAGTTCGACCGCCAAGGGCCCCAGCTGCGCGCGGTCGCCTACCGGATCCTCGGCTCGTTGAGCGAGGCCGACGACGCCGTGCAGGAGGCGTGGCTACGGCTGTGGCGGACCGACGCCGATCAGATCGACAGCCTCGAGCGGTGGCTGACGACGGTCGTCGCGCGGATCTGCCTGAACATGCTGCGGTCCCGCCGGACCCGCGGCGAGCAGCCGCTCGACAGCTTCCTGCCGGAGCCGATCATCGACAACCCTGCGGTCGGGACCGATCCCGAGCACGAGGCGTTGCTCGCGGACTCGGTCGGGATCGCGCTGCAGGTCGTGCTGGACACGCTCAGCCCGGCCGAGCGGCTCGCGTTCGTGCTGCACGACATGTTCGCGGTGACGTTCGACGAGATCGCGGCGATGGTCGACCGCTCACCGGAGGCGACCCGCCAGCTCGCCAGCCGCGCCCGCCGCCGCGTGCGCGAGGCGGCGCCCCCGCCGGACCCGGACCTGACCCGCCAGCGGGCGGTCGTCGACGCCTACTTCGCCGCCGCTCGGGAGGGCGACCTCGAGGCGCTAGTGGCGGTGCTCGACCCGGACGTCGTGCTGCGCGCCCACCGCCGCGACGGCGACCCGCTCGAGCTGCACGGCGCCGCGCGGGTCGCCCGAGGGGCGATGACGGCCCGGCGTTTCGCGCCGTACGTTCGCCCGGCGCTGGTCAACGGTGCCGCCGGCGTGGTCGCGTTCGACGGCGAGCGGCCGTTCGCGGTGCTGGCGTTCACGGTCGTCGGCGATCGCGCGGTCGCGATCGACGTGTTCAACGACGCCGAGTTGGTCGCCAAGCTCGACATCCGCGGGATCGCCGCCTGAGCGGCCCGCTAAAGCGCCAGCCGGGACCCGATGCCGGCGCCGGTTATTGGCTGAAGGGCGGCAGACGCCTACCTACGCCGCACGATGCGGACGTGCAGGCGACTCGGGGATAATTACGCAGCCGGGACGGCGATCTCAGAGCTCGCCCGCTGCTACTTCCTCCTGGGGCAGCGCGCCTTGTAATGGGCCGTGACTTTTTCGCCGGGAACGTCCGCGGGCAGCATTGCCGTGTTGGCGAAGGTCAGTTCGGCCTTCACGGGAAAACCGCCCTTCGGGCACTTCTTCGGCACGGTTGCGTAGTAGACCGTTTTCTTGTGCTTCTTGTAGGCGCCGCCGGCATACAGGACGATCTTTTCGACCGACGCGTCGGCCGCTCCGGGCACCGTTTCCACGAGCGGCACCTCGGTCTTCGTGATCGGGGTGCCGCCGGTGCTGACTTTGCCCGAGGAGATGATTTCGAACGCCGCGGGCGTCACGCCCTTGGAGAAGAAGTAGAGCTGGTTGTGAGGTGCGTAGACCCCGATGACCCTCGATTTCTCTTCGGTGACTTCTTTGCCGAAGCGCACGACGCCCAAGGCGTAGCTTTCTTTGGACAGGATCACGTGCGGACTTTCGGGCTGCGGGTGGGATATCGGGAAGGTCAGGAGCGACTTCTTCTGGCACGCTGCCGTTCCGATCGCGTTTTCTCCCTGCGCTTCCAGCGCGGCCTTCGAGCAGGTCGGAAAGCCCGCCGAGTGAATCTTGGTGCCCTTGGGGAAGAAGACGTTGACCCCGACGAGCGGCGCTGGGTGGCCTTCGTCGTATTCGGTGCCTTTGATCGTGAATTCGAACTTTCCCGCGGCACCGGCGCCGTAGATGTTGCCGGTGTGGGGGAAGCCCGGGATGGGGATGGCGGTGAGTTTGAACGCTACTTCGGGCGCCGCTGAGGCGGACGCCGGCAGGCTCAGGGCGGCCAGGCTCCCGAGCACGGCCAGACAGATGGATGCTCTGCGCATCAGAATGTCTCTCCTATGCATCCATGGACAGGTCCGCCTCGATCCGGGGTGGCCCGGAACCATGCCGGTCCGGCGATATCGAGATCCCCAGCGGTTTGAGCGGGGAACGATGGCGACTCTGTGCCGCACCCTATACCGTCGCGACGGAGCATCTCAAGTTGATAACACCGGCGCGGAGGAGATAGTTGCGGCCGCTGGCGGGCTCGGGCTGGGTTCTAAGAACGCGACGCCGTGGAAGCCGGGGCAGATCAAAGTGTCGTCTGAAGCGGGGGAAGTCCATCGCGCCGTGGTTGGCCGCTCCCTTTCACCAGCAGCGGAAGCGTTGCAGCCTCAAGCAAACGGGTTGACGCTAAGCCGATCTGCGCGGTCGCCCACGCGGGCGAAGGCCCGACCGGTCTTCTGCCCGCACCGCGTGCGCAAGCTCCACGGCGACCGCAGCCAACTCCTCGTAGGCACGCGCGACCTCGAGCATGTCCTGGCCCGCCGCCATCGTGCTCAGTCGCGTGATCGCCTGGTCAAAGCGTCGCCAGAGGTCCTCGGGACCACGCCGCCCGGTACCCGGACGCAACTCATACGGCGGCTCGCTGTCGGCCTTGCGCGCGGGCGGCCACTCGAAGCCCGCGGCGTCCGCTGCGCGGCATACGCGCGCCGCCTCGCTCGCCCCGTGCGCGAGCGCAGTCAGGCGATTGGCGAAGCTCAGATCTGGGGGCGCCTGCTTGTGCGCCTGCACGGCGCTCGCCCAGGTGGCCATGGCGTCCTTGAACTCGCCGAGTATCTGCTGATCGGGGTCGGTCTCACTGCTTTTGCTCATTTGGCCGCTACTCTACGCGGTGGTCCGGCAGCTACTTGGCGCGCTCGCGACGCAGTCCTGGAGCACGCCGCCGTCCGTCGTAGCATAGCTATCCCCACTGGTTTTTGCTATTTTTGGTGTACATGGTTGTCTTCGATCAGACCGGAATGGCGTATGCCAATCGCAGTGTCGTGTGCGTCGCGAGGTAGCCGTGACGCTCGATGAGGAGGGCCTGGCTCAGCCGAGAAGCGAAATTCTGCGCGAGCCCCTTCTGGACGCCGAGAGGGCGGCGCTTCTGCTGGGGATTCCGCGGTCGTCGATCTACGCCTACGCCAAGCGTAGGGAGTTGCCGCACGTGAAGATCGGCAAGCACCTGAAGTTCATCCGCAGCGACCTCGAGCGGGTGCTCGTCGAGCGACGCGTGGGAATCTAGGGAATCTTCGGCGAACGCTGCCGATATCTTGGCTGCATCGGAGTCCTGTGGGTAAAGACTCGATCTCGGCGAGCCGCGGCCGCGACGCGGTATAGATCTCGGTCGTGGCCAGGTCGGAGTGTCCCATCCACTCCTTGATTGCCGTCTGCGGGACGCCCTTGGCGGCGCACACCGTTCCGAAGCCGTGCCGCAGATCGTGGATCCGGATGCGCTTGAGCTCTGCGCGTTCCAGCGCCGCGTAATAGCGCAAGCGCAGCGCGTTGGCGTCCACGTGGCGCCCTTGGCGCCCGATGAACACGAGGTCAGCGTCGGACTTCACGGGTCCCGTCTTAGAATGCTCGGCGAGCGCGCGAGCGACCTCGGGAGCCATCGGCACGGTGCGGCCGGCGCCCGACTTCGGGGTGCCCTCGACGTTGCGCACGTAGCTCGACTCCACGTGAATCGAGGAGCCAGCGAAGTTGATCGCGCCCCAACGCAGATCAAGCAGCTCGCCGAGTCGCAGACCGCAGAACGCGGACACCATGAACATGACCGCGTCCTGCTCGTTGACGTCTCTCGCGGCCCGCACAAGCGCGTGAACGTCGGCGGGACGAAGGAACCGCGTGGTCGACAAAGTCTTTCTCTTGCGCAGACGGCCGGAGCGGTCCACGAGCGCGACTGGGTTGCTCGTTATCGCACCGAGCTTCATCGCCCGCTTGAGGATCCCGTTGAGGTTGACGAGGTACTTGCGCTTGGTGCGTGGGCTCGCGGACGAGAGCTGGACGTGGGTGCCGTCGGCGAGTCGGCGGATCTTCACTCCGGCAGCGCGCCGCTTTTTCGCCTCTGTCGCCGAGAGGCGTCGCTCGGCTTGGAGTCCGTCGATCCATCGCTGAAGACGTTCGGTGGTGAGCTCAGCGACCGGAGTTCCGGCTCCCAAGTCACGGCAGACTCGGTCGCAGACATTGCGGTAGTCGCCGAGGCTCGAGCGCTTCACCTCGCTGTCGACCTCGGCCCAGCGCAGCCAGTTATCGCACGCTTGCCGCAGCGTCATCGACTTGGCCGATGCTCTCGTCCTCTTCCGCGGACGTCTCGCCGCCTCCGCAAGCATGGCGTGCAGCATGTCCTCGGCCTGTGCGGGCGTTAGGTAGCCGTCGCGCTTGGCACCGTCACGGGTGGCCCACTTCACCGCGCCGCGGGGTGTGCGCCTGCCTGAGTCCTTCACCCAGGCGGGCCCGAGCTTGCGCTGACGGCGCCCGTCGGCATCCCGCACGAGCGCATAGAAGGACCGGTTGCCCCGCTTACCCTTCACCTGGAGGTGGCCCGTAACCTGGACCGAACCGTCTGAAGTCAATCGAACCCTTCCCGGCGCCAGATGGCTGGCAACGCCTCTTGACCGGCGCTCCGAAGCTCGCCGTGTTCCCTACGTGTTCTCAAATCGGCTAAACGAACCGGACCAGCCACGACAAAATCGCATGGGAAAGCCTGATTCTACAGGACTCTCGGGCCGATAGGCAGAACTTAGGAGCCGGTGGGCGAAAGCCTCTGGGGGTTCGAGTCCCTCCGCCCGCACCTGCGCCCGCATCGTCGCTCCGCCGCGCCCGCAATGACCGCGCCACGGAGCTGCGCACGGCGCTAGGGCGTGACCGCAGCGAGCGGGGTCACCCCGGTGGTCTGGTCTCGCGCTCGATCGTCCAGCCGCTCGAGGACGCGGGGGAGAGGAAGCTCGGCGGTTGATCGGTCTTCAGGCGTTCGTCGTAGTTGTAGCTCTTCAGATAGCCGCAATCCGCGTTGGCATCGCAGGTCACCCGCCCGCGCCAGAACTGGGAGATCGTGCCCCATACCGTGAGCGTACCCAGCGGTTCACGTTTGCTTTTTTCCGGGCAGAGGAAGTTGTCGACGATCCAGGAGTTCTTGGTGCTGAGGATCGCCGCGTCCACGGCGATGTCTTTCTGCGATCCCCAGCCGGTTTTATTGAGCGCTTCCAAGCCCCAGTTTTTGGGCGGCCCTTCGCCCGCTTTCATGTTGGTCGCGTTGCACGGTCCTTCCAGCTGGCCCCTCGTCAGCTTGTTCGTGCATTTGTTGCAGTTGACGGGATGGAAGACCCGGACGAATTTGTCCGCGATCAACCCGAGTGCCGCCGTGCCCGTCGGCTTGCCCGAGGCTTCATGGGTGGTTTCCAGACTGCCGACGATGACCACGTCGTTCGCTGCCCCGATCGTGAGCGATTCGGTGTATTTGCCCTTGATGTACACGTCGCCGCATTCGCTGTCTTCTTCGTAGGAGGCGTTGCTGTCAAAGGGCGAGTATTTACGACATTTGGTGGCGACTTCTTTGCCATTCTTGACAAAGATGACGCCATTCGCCGGAAATTCTTTTTCTTCACCTTTGGGTTTTTCGGCGTTCACCACCCAGATTTTGTTGGGTGTACCTTCTTTGATTTCGATGAACGTCCGTCCGCTGAAGGTGTAGGAGGCCGCTTCTAGCAGTTCGTTGTCGGTTTCCGGAGGAAGTATCGTCGAGACGGCTTTCCCGCTGAGATATTTCCCATAGATCGTCGGTTTATCTGTGCAGAAGGTGAACGCGTAGTTGCCCTCGCCCATTTCGACGAGATCTTCATTTTCCGTTTTCTGGAATTCTTTGCGGCCAAAAATCGGGGTGTTGCATATCGACACCGCATCATTGGTGTGAAACGGGCCATTGATTTCGTCTTCGTTGATGAAGGGAATGGTCGGGCATTCCGCGGTATAGCCTTTAGCGACACGTTCTTCGTAGTAGTGTTCGCAGTTTTTCGGTTCTTCACCTTCGAACGTCGATGGATCTTCGACTTCGTAGTTGCTCAGAAAGACGTAACTGAGATAGCCGGGGTGATAGAGCGTCGCGACGATCTTCCTCGTGGAGCTGCCCGACTTGCCGACTGCTTCAATGCGGAACGTGCCGGTCGCGGGGCGCTTGCTCTCGAGGATCATGTACTGCTTGTGTTTCGTTTCACATTCTGACTGGGTGTAGCCGGTCGCGGCCAGCGTCCGGTAGCTGTATTCCTCTTCGGTGCTACCGGGGACTTTGCGAAATTCCGGCGATTCGGTTTTGGGGCACGTTTCCCAGTAGAGGGCGCTCGTATTGAGGTTATACTGGTAGACCTGCAGTGCGGCCTGGGCGGCGTCGTAGGCCCGCTCCTGGCTGAGATTGGTGCGCGTGAGTTTCACGTCGCCTTCGGCCGAGACGAAGGCGGCCGTCACGAGCAGACCGCTGACGAGCAGCACCATCATCGCTACGACCATCGTGTAGCCGTGCTCGGCGCGTGCCGCGCGACAAAGGGGGCCAAGGGCTTTCATTCGCATGCGACGTCTTTCGTTTCGGCGCCGTTGAGGCTGTTCTCAAAGCGCAGGACGACCGAGGCGGAGATTGGAGTGGTGCGCAACTTGCTGAACTGTTTGTCGGCCGGCGCCTGCGTGAAGGCGATCGTGACCTTGGAGACTTCGCCTTTGCCGACGGCCGTCGCGATGGCTGATTCCGAGGACAGCGGTTCGGATTCCAGTTCCCCGTGAGTGGCTTCGGAGGCGCCTTTGTTGTACTTGTAGTAGCTGAAGAGGGAGGTGCCGGTGGGGACGATGACGTGTTCGGCGAGGATCCGTTTTTTTGCGAGCGAGCTCTTCAGTTCCGGGAAGCTCCATTCGGGCGGAGTGCCGGTGCCTTCGAAGTAGTAGTCGGTGAGGGTGCCCGTCGGTTCGCCTTCGCTCGTTTTGCCGGTTTCCTTCCACACGATGTCGTGCTTGAAAACCGGGTTGACGACCGCTTCGCCGCCGGCGGAGCTGGAGTATGCGCTCAGAAACCAGAGGTTGGTGGAGCTGATGGCTCCCAATCCGGATTCTTTCGGCAGCGTTGGCGACTGGAGAGACTTGGCGCCGAAGCCGGTGCAGCTGGAGTGCAGCTCTTCGGTGATCGTGGCCATGGCGGTGCGGGATATGCGGTTGGTTTCCACCGCGTCGGCGACGCGCGTCTCCTGTTTGAGCGAGAATTCGAGCACCGCGAGCAGGGCGCCCATGACGAGGATCGCGGTGAGCATCGCGACCAGTGTCTCGATCAGGGTGAAGCCGTGCGTGCCGGGGGTGGCTGGGAGGGCGGAGCTAGACATCACGGACATTTCAATTCGGCTTCTTTTTCTGACTGGAGATATTCGACGGTGTTGTTGCCGGAGCCGCTTTTGCCTTTGTTGGCTGTTTTCATGTAGAGCTTGACTTTTCGTGCCGGCCTTCAGTTCATTCGTGAACATCGCTTTGGCCTTATAGAATTTGGTGCCGATTTTCGGCGTGATCACACAGAGCTCAAGCTTGCCGTAGGGCTGCGGCTGGAATTTCACTTCCAATTCGCCTTTCAGGGGAAGCACCGAGCGTTCCGTCGTGAGGGAGGGGTGATTGTGGGGGACGGAGGCTTTGCATTCCGTGTTGTAGAGCTTTGCGATTTTTGCTTCTTTGATCTTGATTTCTTTTTTTTCGGTTACGACTTCTTTTTCCGTGCCTTCGTAGGCAATGGCGGTGACCGGGGGAGCTTCGACCGTAACTTCGGCGGTTTTCCCGGCTTCGACGAGCGCGGACTTCGGTTCGACGTGTTCGGCTGAGCTCGCCGTGACGGTTTTGGGGTTGTTGGCTTCGCAGTCGCCTGCATACACCGCGTAGCCTTCCGGCTTCCATTTCGATTCTTCGTAGATGGAGAAGGGGAAGAGGCCTTCGAGCGTGACGGAGGTTTTGCGTTTGGCCGCTTCGCCGCCGAGGAAGAACGACGGCGCGGAGACGTGGGCCTGGGCGGCAACGAACGTGTCGCTTTCGACTTCGGTTTTGGCTGCCGGGTTTTCGAATTCGACCTTGATGTTGCCCGGGGAGGCGATTACGAATTCGGCCGTCGTGACTTTGCCTTCGGCGACCGTGAGCGCCTTGGATGCGGGAGGTTTGCTGGCGTTCTGGTCCACATATGAGGCGGTGCCGGCCGAGAGGGCGTAGTTTTCCGCGGGGATGGCGAGGAAAAGCACGCATCCGGTCGACGGGGTGGTGGCGGTGTGGTTGGTGGCGCCTTTGAGGACGACTTCGATCCCCGAGACCGGTTCGCTGAACTGGTTCTTGACCTTGACGAACAGGCCGGTGAGGCTCGTTGGCGGGGTGATGACGCTGGACTGGCTGACTTCGGGGCGCCCGCTGGCGAGTGTGGTCCAGGAGGCCGTGGACTTTGTTTCGATGTAGTTGGCGCTCGCTTCACTGCCTTCGCAGGCGGCGCTTTCTTTCGCGGCCGAGATGAAGCGCGCGGAGGAGTGGATCGTGAAGACGGCGCCGGTGTAGGAGCGTTTTTCGCCCGTGCAGTAGCGCCATTTTTTGGAGGCTTCTTCGACGCAGGAGCCGTTCGCGGCCTTGTACTGGTGCGTCTTTTCTTCCGAGGCGGCGAGTTCGGCGAGTTTGACGGCCGTGAGGCTCTTGAGCCGGTCCTGGTCCTGCTGGACGAGCAGGTTGGCCTCCGCGTGGGCGCGCTCGTCGGCGCTGACGTGCCCGGCGGCGTCGAAGCCGTTGAGCGTCCCGACGGCGATGAACGCAACGAGCAGCGCGGAGATCATCACTTCGAGCAGCATGAAGCCGGCCTGTGATCCGGCCTGCGCGGCGATCAGGCGGCGGCGGGCCCCCGCCGCGCGAGATAGCCGGCCCACCGTGAATCGGCACCGCAGCGAGAGGCGCTGGCCGAACCTGGAAGTGGCGGGAAAAGTGCGCATTGTCACGAAACCGTTTTGAGCCATATCCCGATTCGGCACTCGCGGGCCGAAGCTTGAGGATCGTGAGCCGTGCTCAACGCCTGAAGGAAACGGCGGCGGCGCCGCGGCGCAGGGTGCCGGGAGCGGGATCTGGCGGTGGCGATGATCTGCCAGCTTGTGATTGCACCGTCCTCCAAGTTGTCGATGACTCGCCGCTTTTCACAGACGACACTCGCCGAGGAGCTCGGGCTGGGAGAGGTCACCGAGGCGCAGCTGCTTGGCGCGATGGACTGGCTGCTCTCACGCCAGGAGCGCATCGAGAAGACGCTCGCGCGCCGACACCTGGCCGACGGGGCCTTTGTGCTGTATGACCTGTCCTCCAGCTATGTGGAGGGGCGCTGCTGTCCGCTGGCGGCGCTGGGCCACAACCGCGACGGCAAGAAGGGCAAGCTGCAGATCAACTGGGGGTTGGTCTGCTCGCCGAGGGCCGGCCGATCTCCGTCCAGGTGCACCCTGGCAACACCGCCGACCCGGCCACCTGCCGGGGGTGCTCGACACGGTTAGGGAGCGCTTCGGGATCGAGCGGGTGATCCTCATCGGCGACCGCGCGATGATCACCGACGCGCACGCCAAGACGCTCAAGGAGCTGGGGGCGGGGTTCGTCTCCGCGCTGAAGACCGCGCAGATTCGCAAGCTGGTGAACGCGGGCGAGTTGCAGCTGACGCTGTTCGACCAGACCAACCTCGCGGAGATCGCAGCGAGGAGTTCCGGGCGAGCGGCTGGTGGTGTGCCGCAACCCGCACCTGGCCGCCGAGCGGGCGCGCAAGCGCGAGGACCTCTTGCAAGCGACCGAGCGCGAGCTGGACAAGGTCCGCCAGATGGTCGAGGGGCCCCGCGGTTCGCTCAAGCACGCGAGCGCGGGGAAGATCGGTGAGCGCGTCGGGCGGGTCTCCAACAAGTACAAGGTCGCCAAGCACTTCGCGCTAAAGATCGCCGATGGCTCCTTCAGCTATGAGCGCAAGAGAGAGCAGATCCAGGCCGAGGCCGCGCTCGACGGGGTCTACGTGCTGCGGACGACCTGCGGGGGACATGCTCACAGCCAGGCGGTGGTGCGTGTCTACAAGCAGCTGAAGCTGGCCGAGCGCGCCTACCGCACGATCAAGGACGCGCTCGAGGTGCGCCCGATCCGACACCACCTCCAAGAGCGCGTCGAGGCGCACTTCTTCGTTCTGCTGGCCTACTACCTGATCTTCGAGCTGCAAGCCCGCCTCGCGCCGATGCTCTACACAGACGAGGCGCCCTGAGCCGCAGACCCCGTGCGCCCGCAAGCGCTCGGCCGCGGCCAAAGCGAAAGACGCACGCCACCGCGCCGCCGACGGTCTACCGGCCTACAGCCTCACCGACCTGATCGCCGAGCTCAGCACCGTCTGCCGCAACCAGCTGCGCATCGGCGAGAGCAAACACACCTTCCCGCGCCTCACCAAGCAACAGATCCAGGAAGGGCTGAGCCGATAAGCGGGAAAAGAGAGAAGAAAAGGGAGGGGGGGCGTCTAGAATCGCGACGCCCCGGGGAACTGGTGTATCGGCAACACGGCGGTCTCCAAAACCGCAACGCGAGGTTCGACTCCTCGGTTCCCCGTCATGGCGATTCCCCGCGTTCGCGGGGAATCGCCAGTGTTTGTGCGGGATTCGGTCTTCGCCGCTGGAGCGGGGCGATCCGCTCGAATCCGCTCTCGTAGAGAGGTTTCGGTCCCTACAGCGGTCCACTGGCGGGCAGTGGCGTCAACCGCCAAAGTGGCTAAGGCTCTGCAGGCCCGATCTCAGGCGCGAGCTTGTCGTACCCGACACCGTCTCCACTGACACCCAAAGGGGGCGAAGTAGCCCGACCTTTCGCACCCTTGCAGGGAATTTCAGGGCCCGCAGGGTGCGAAAGGGTGCGAAGAGAACCCCGGATTTGCGGCCTCGCACTCGCCTAACGTTCGCAGGGCTGCGCACGCTGCGGCGTCCACCCCAAGCTACGCCGCTCGAAGAGTGTCGAGACACCACGCCGAACGACGTTCAGTCTGCGCGAGCCTGGAATGTACATGCCATACGTCTGGTATGTATGATCAGAGAGTATGGCCACCCAGCCCGCCGCGTCTGAGAAGACTCGCCGCACGCAAGCCGAGCGCCGAGCCGCGACTCGCACTGCACTGCTCGACGCCGCCGTCGATTGCCTGGCCGAGGAGGGCTACGCGAAGACGACGACGCGGCGAATAGCCGAACGCGCTGGTGTTACGCCCGGCGCTCTGCAGCATCACTTCGCCTCAAGGGCGCAGCTGCTCGGTCACGCCCGGCGCCATCTTGGGAGCAAGTTCGCCCAGCAGATGTTCGGGCATGAATCGGCGGAGATCCCCACCCTGCGGCTGCGCACCGAGCGCCGTCTCGATCACATGTGGGATCTGCTCAAGGGACCATTGTTTGCGGCCATGGTGGAGCTCTGGGTGGCCGCGCGCACCGATGTCGAGCTGCGTAGAGAGCTCATCGAGGCAGAACGCGACGGCGCTCGTCTGGCGGCGTCCGCGAGCCGCATCCTGAATCCGGAGCTCGTCGATCGACCTGGCTTTGCGCAGCTGCTCGCGACCGGGCAAGCGACCATGCGCGGGCTCGCGATGGCGAGGTTCGTAAACGACGAAGGAGCCGACGCGGCGTGGCCGGCTACGCGTGCGCACCTGCTCGGACTCGTGACCCAGTTCGCCGCGGACGCCGGGGTCTCCTGGTGAGCGTTCAGAGAACATCAAACGGTCGCGACGACGCGATCTCCCCAGATCACCGAGTCGCCGGACAGCGAGACCCGTCCCGCCTCGTCTCCCTCAAGCGAGTGGCCATGGCTGCGGCAACCGCGTTCATATCTATCAATCTCTGGACCGGCGCTCCCTTGTTCGCGCTGTGGGTCGACTCACAGGTTGGAGATCAGACCACTCTCACGATGACGGCGGTCATCGTCGTCATGCTCGTGCTTGCCGCGTCGGTCACGGCGATGGCCCTCGCGCTCAGCTGGCTCAACAACACCTACGATGAGCTCATCGGTAGACCTCGAACCGAACGGCGCGTGCCCTGGCTGCGCAGTATGCGTGCTGAGGCGGAGGGCCACATCAGCCGCCGGGTTGGGATCACAGCCCTTGAGCGGATCGTGATGATCAGCGTATACCTGGCCGTTATCACGCTTGTGATCTGGCTCGTCTTCTTCGCCGGATCCTCGGTTGCACCTCAGCTCCGGGGCCCTGCTGGGTAGCAATTCAGAGTGTGGTGAAGCGGGATGTACGCGTGGTCGCTTTGACAAGCGTCATTGATGCGACACGCCACCGGCGAACCTGCCGATTTGCTCGTGCGCCCTTCGCAGGTGATCGGGCGGCTCGCTTACCAGATCACCATCCCGGTGTGGCGCCTGCCCGCACTGAGACCTACCCGGGTTGACCCGAAGCTGCTCGGCGCCTAGCAACTGCAGCAGACCCGTGTCCAGCTAGTGCGCCGGCTGGCCATCGTTCAGCAAGAGCAAGAACCAGTCCTCGTCGCACGGCAACCGCCGCCGGGACTGATAGCCGCGATCATGCTGGTGTGGCGCCTGTTGGGGGGCCGTTGGTTGTGCGATCTGGAGCGATCCCGGCTCCGGGCGGCGATTGCGCAGCAGCGTCGGCGCCGTGGT
Source organism: uncultured Solirubrobacteraceae bacterium (assembly GCA_963767655.1). Taxonomy (GTDB): domain Bacteria; phylum Actinomycetota; class Thermoleophilia; order Solirubrobacterales; family Solirubrobacteraceae; genus Palsa-744. The sequence goes on from CAVYET010000004.1 coordinate 426,411, forward strand.
CTTTGAGCGCCTGCATCAGCGGCCCGAGCAGGTCGATCGGCAGCGGGAAGACGATCGTCGAGTTCTGCTCGTTGCCGATCTCCAGCAGCGTCTGCAGGTAGCGCAACTGGATGGTCACGGGATTGCGGCTGATCACGTCGGCCGCCTCGCCCAGCTTGGCGGCGGCCTGGGCCTCGCCCTCGGCATTGATGATCTTTGCCCGGCGCTCGCGCTCGGCCTCGGCCTGCCTCGCGATCGCGTGCCGCATGTCCTCGGGGATCTCGACGTCCTTGATCTCCACTGTGGTGACCTTGATGCCCCAAGGCTCGGTCTGGTCGTCGATGATCTTCTGCAGGTCCTCGTTGAGCCGCTCGCGCTCTGCGAGCAGCGTGTCCAGCTCGGCCTTGCCGAGGACGGAGCGCAGCGTCGTCTGTGAGATCTGCGACGTCGCGGCGAGAACGTCTTCGATCTCGACGACAGACCTGTTGGGATCGACGACGTGGAAGTAGGTGACCGCGGTAACGCGGGCCGGCACGTTGTCGCGCGTGATCACCTCCTGGGGCGGGATTTGCTGGGTCACGGTCCGGAGGCTGACGCGCACCATCCGATCGATAAACGGGATAAGCAATACAACGCCGGGCCCCTTCTGATCGAGCAGCCGTCCGAGCCGGAATATGACGCCGCGCTCGTACTCGCGCAGGATGCGCACCGATGCTGCGACCAGGATCAACCCGATCAGCAGGAGCACGGCTAGGACGATGAGGACGATCGTGACGATCATGGATTCAGCTCCCATTCCTCGGCCTTGCGCACGCGCAAGGTCAAACCGTTGACGCGTTCGACGACGACCCGGTCGCCGTCCTGCAGCTCGGCGTCTTGATGGAGTGGACTTGGCTCGGCGCGCCAGAGCGACCCATCGAGAAAGACCTGCGGCTCGGGGCTGCGGTTCGAACGAATGACGCCGACATGGCCGACGAGCGCCTCTCTGCCGGTGCGTGGGCGCGCTCGCAGGGGGCGCAGGATCCGGCGCCTGGCGAGCAGCAGCAGCGACGTGGCCGCCCCGGCGGCGCACAACGCGACGATCAGCACGACTGCCGCGCCGGCGCCAGCGGCGAGCAACAGCAGCGCCACACCACCAATGGCGGCGGCGCTCGCGGCGGCACCGATCAGTCCGCCGGTCGACAGATGCGCCTCAGCCAGTAACAGCGCCAGGGCTACGCCGATCAAAGCTAGACCCAGAGCAGTCATGGCCTCAATGCGGAGCTACCACTGTTCATCGCATCCTCAAGCGTACCGCCCGCCCGACCCAGCGCCATCGGGTAATTCCCAGCCAGGCACTAGCGGTCTCCATCAGCGGCTTGCTGCGACCTGCAGCCTCACGGATCGATTCGCGAGGTCGTCGCGGAACCCGTCGGTCCTCGCGACGTCGATCTCGCTCATTTTCGGCGAAGCGTCGCATCGAGCGGGCGGCCCTCTCGCTCGGGGCATGAAAATGCGGGATTGAAGGCTGCTGTTCAGGTCCCACCGTATTAGGGTCTGTCGAAAAATAACCTGACAGGGTTCTTGCACCGCTTTTGTAGAACTGTGGGGTGTGATCGATGAGGTGGCGATTGGTGACCGGTTCAGGGCGTTGGCCGCTGAGCTGAACGAGCGCCAGCGGCGGCTGTGGGCGGCGAGCGAGGCGCGCAGTGCGGGCTGGGGTGGGATTACGGCGACTGCGCGCGCGACGGGCATCTCGGTGGTCACGATCCGCAGGGGGATCGCCGAACTGGAGGCGGGCTCAAGAGTCGATCCAGGGCGTGTGCGCCGTCCGGGCGGTGGGCGCAAGCCGATCCTTGAGCGCGACCGGCGATCCTCGAGGACATCGAGCGGCTGGTTGATGAGGACAGCCGTGGCGATCCGGAGTCGCTATTGCGCTGGACGGCCAGGAGCGTGCGCAATATCGCCGCCTCGCTGCGCGACCTGGGCCACGAGGCGCACTTCAGCACGGTGGCGATGCTGCTGCGGCTGCTGGGGTACTCGCTGCAGGCGAACGTGAAGACCAGAGAGGGCGCCTCCCATCCCGATCGCGACGCTCAGTTCCGGCACATCAACGAGACCGCGAAGGCGGCCGTCGCCGCCGGGCTGCCGGTGATCTCTGTCGATACGAAGAAGAAGGAGCTGGTCGGCGATTTCAAGAACGCAGGGCGCGAATGGCGCCTGCAGGGCAAGCCCGAGCTCGTGCGCGTGCACGACTTCCAGGACAAGCAGCTCGGCAAGGCGATCCCCTACGGCGTCTACGACCTACGCCTGGATGAGGGCTATGTCAACGTCGGCATCGACCACGACACCGCCGAGTTCGCGGTCAACTCGATCCGCAGCTGGTGGAAGCACCTCGGCTCTGCGCGCTACCCGCGCGCGCAGCGCCTGACGATCACCGCCGACTGCGGCGGCTCCAACGGCAACCGCACCAGACTGTGGAAGGTCGAACTGCAGCGCTTCGCCGAGGAGACCGGGCTCGAGATCGAGGTCTGCCACTTCCCGCCCGGCACTTCAAAGTGGAACAAGATCGAGCACCGCCTCTTCTCGTTCATCACCATCAACTGGCGCGGCAAGCCACTCGTATCGCTGGAGACGATCATCAACCTCATCGCCGGCACCAAAACCAGCACCGGCCTGGAGGTCTACGCCCGCCTCGACGAGGGCAGCTACCCCTCGAAAGTGAAAGTCTCAGACGCCGAACTAGCGCCCGGTCGAAAACGACGCCACAGGAGGCCCTCTGCGGCCCTCGCGAGGTGAACTGCGACCGATCCCCTATCCGAAATCCTCGCAAAATCCAACCGATACCGAACTCCAGCCCTTGATTTTCATCGGTCGTCCAACTCGAAAGTGTCGGGCTCGATCACTAACGCGCCCGCTCGCGTCGCAAAGGAGGCGTGTACACTGAGAGGCTCCTGCTCGTTGGGTTCTCTCCTTCGGCCCGCTCTCTATCCTCCGTGCAGTCTGCCCCGAGAGCGCCGGATCGGAGCTGGGCGATGGCAGACGCAGACCTCTTGAGCGGCGGGCCGCCGGCTGTTCACCGGGTCGACGAGGAGCCCTCGTACTCCACCGGGGAGTCGCGGACTCGTCGCCTGCAGGATATGGGACGGGTCTTGACGACAGAGCTCGATCAGGCGGTCGTGCTGGACCAGCTCCTTGAGACCGCGCGCGAGATCACCGGGGCGCGCTACGCCGCGCTGGGGATCCTGAACGAGCAGCACAGCGGGCTTGAGCGGTTCTTGACCTCGGGCGTGGACGACGCAACCCACCAGGCGATCGGAGACCTCCCTCGCGGGCGGGGGGTGCTGGGCGCGCTGATCGACCATCCGCAGCCGTTGCGCCTGCGCGAAGTCGGCCAGCACCCGAGCAGCTACGGGTTTCCCGCCGGGCATCCTGTGATGCGCAGCTTCTTGGGCGTGCCCATAGTGATCCGTGGGCAGGTATGGGGCAACCTGTACCTGACCGAAAAGTCCGAGGGCGAGTTCAGCGAGGTGGACGAGGAGGCCGCGGTGATCCTCGCGCAGTGGGCGGCGATTGCGATCGAGAACGCCAGGTTGTATGAGACCAGCGAGCACCGCCGCCAAGAGCTTGAGCAGGCCTTCCGTGGTCTTGAGGCGACCCGCGATGTGGCGCTCGCGATCGGCGGGGAGATCGCGCTTGAGCATGTCCTTGAGCTGATCGTCAAGCGCGGGCGTGCATTGGTCAGCGCTAGGAGCCTCGTGATCATGCTGCGCGACGGCGAGGAGTTCGTCGTGCAGGCTAGCGCCGGCCATGTGCAGGAGGTGTGCGGTGTGCGCCTGTCGATCGCCGAGTCGACCTACGGGCAGGTGCTCGAGCGCCGCCGCCCCGAGCGCGTGTCAGACGTAGCTTCACGACTCGGTATCGCGCCTGAGGAGTTCGGCGTGGCCGATTCGCAGACTGCCCTGCTGGTGCCGATGGTTTACCGCGGCGATGCGGTGGGGGTCTTGGCCGCCTTTGATCGCGGCGATGCCAGCGAGGCGTTCAGCGAGGATGACGAGCAGGCGCTGCGCACGTTCGCGGTGAGCGCCGCGACCGCCGTGGCCCTGGCGCAGAGCGTACGGGCCGATCGACTGCGCAGCTCGCTTGCGGCGGCCGACGCCGAGCGGCGTCGCTGGGCGCGCGAGCTGCACGATGAGACGCTGCAGAGCCTCGGTGGCCTGCGTGTGCTGCTTTCCTCCGCGCTGCGCCTTGATGATCTGCAGCCAGCACAGAAGGCAATGCGCGAGGCAATAGAGCACATCGAGTGTGAGATCGGGAACCTGCGAGCGATCATCACAGAGCTGCGTCCAGCGGCGCTGGACGAGCTCGGGCTGCAAACGGCGATCGAGGCGCTGCTCGATCGCCACCGCGAGCAGAACGGCTGTCAGGTCGAAGGCGAGCTGACGCTGCCTGGCCCGGTGGCGGGGCAGGCGCGGCTTGAGCCCGAGCTTGAGAGCACCGCCTATCGGCTGGTGCAGGAGGCCCTCACGAACATAGCCAAGCACGCTCGGGCCGACACGGTGCGCGTGGATGTCAGCGAGTCCGACGGGGAATTACTGGTCGAAGTGCAGGACGACGGCGCTGGCTTTGACACCGATGCTGCAAGCCAGGGGTTCGGGCTGGCCGGGATGCATGAGCGGGTGAGCCTGGCCGACGGCATCCTGCGCATCAGCTCTTGCGAGCGCGGCACGCTGGTGAAGGCCTGCCTGCCGGCACGCCGTCGCGACTCCGCTGGCAGCCAGGTCGAAGCGTCAGGTCTTGAGCAGACCGCGCCCTAGCGCGTAGCGCACCAGCTCGGCTCGTGTGGTGAGCCCGAGTTTCTTGTGAATGCGCGCCCGATGAGACTCCACCGTGCGAGGGGAGACTTGCAGCTTGCCGGCGATCTCGACGCTCGTATGGCCGAGCGCGATCAGTTGCAGGACCTCCACCTCGCGCGGTGTCAGCTCACCGTCGGTTTGCGGTTGGTGCAGGGCGTCCAGCCGGTCCGCCACACGCGGGCTGATGTACTCCTCGCCGCGTGCTGCGGCGCGAACGGCCTGCGGCAGATCGCAGTCCGCTAGCTCCTTCAACACGAACCCAAGCGCACCGGCAGCGAACGCGCGCCTCGCAAAGGCCGGGTCGTCTTCCATCGTCAGCACCACGGTCTGAGTCTCTGGCATGCGCTCGCGCAGCGGTCCGATCGCTTCGATGCTCGAACCGGCCGCATTGAACAAGCCGAGGTCGAGCACGAGTACGTGTGGCTTGTGGCGGTGAACATGGCGCACGGCGGAGGCCAGGTCGGCTGCTTCGGCGATTACATCGATGTGCTCCTCGCGGTCGAGCAGCAGCCGCAGGCTGCGACGCATCAGAGCGTGATCGTCGGCTAGGACGACGCGGATAGGCGACGGCGCTGAGGTGTCTGGACCACTCTCAGTGGGAGTCGGCGCCACGTGCAGATGAACACCCATCTTCACAAGCTAGCCCCGCGAACTCGCTCATCGTCGGTACAAACGCGTGCACCTGTTGCGGCAAAGCACCCTGCGGCGAGCAACAACTCCTCATCGCTGCTTCGATGGTCGTCCTGGTTACCGTCGCAGTGGTCGTGACGAAGTTGGCCGGATTGAGAGCACTCGCGTCATTCATCGCCGCCGCGGGCGCCGCAACGGTCGTCATCCACATCGTCCTCGCCAACAGGTCGCTCAAGCGCGTGCGACGGCCCTAGAGAGACCAGGGTCGTCTGGGCGAGTACTCGAGAATGTTGCTTGACGCGGGTTGTTGGATACGGCCTATCCCGCGGAGCGGGTGCGACGACTGTAGCCTCTCCCGGGTGACCTCAGTAGCGAACCGCTTCTACCACTGGATCCGACACCCGTCCGCTCGCTCGCTCGCGGGCCAGGAGCGAACGGTTCCGGGATTCCAGCACTTGCGGGGTCATAAGTACTGCCTACTCGTGACCTACAAGCGCAGCGGGGAGGCGGTGCCGACCCCCGTGTGGTTCGGGCTCGGCGACGGGAAGCTTTACGTGCGCAGCGAGGCAGACGTCGCCAAGGTAAAGCGCATCCGCAACGATCCGCGGGTGCGCGTCGCCCCGTGCACCGTGCGCGGCAGGCCGCTCGGTCCCCCCGCTGAGGGTCGCGCGCGAGTGCTCGACCAACCGAGCGACGGGGAGAAGGCGGAGGGCGCGCTGCAGGCCAACTACGGGCTGGGGCGCAAGATCTATGAGGGAGCCGGCGGAGCACTTGGGACCACGACCGTCTACCTGGAGATCACGCCCGCGTGACGCCTACGGCCGCCGCTGGCGCGTGACCTGAGCACCATCCCGGGCTGGCCGGGTCGGAGAAGTTCTCGCCGGGGAGGCAGTCGCGGCATGAGCATGCAAGATGTCTCGCTCGACGCCGGGCTGGCGCAGGCCGTGGTTGGTGACCGCGCTGCTGGGAGCCCCGCGCGCTCTGGCAAGTGCGTTTGGGCGAGTAGTCTGATCGGATGTCAGCCGGCATGGGCGTGCAACTCGAGGCCTACCTCCGCGATCACGACGTGAGCTTTGATGTGATCGAGCACCCACACAGCGAGTCTGCTGTGGCCGAGGCGCGCGCGGCGCACCTCCCGGCGGAGCAGACCGCGAAGACGGTTGTGCTGCGCACGCCCGCTGGCTACCGGTTCGCGGTCATCCCCGCTTCGGATCGGCTCGACCTGCACAAGGCGGCCGATGCGCTCGAGGTGAGCCGACACGAGCTCCGCTTCGCGAGCGAGGCGGACATGGCGGCCGACTTCCCTGCCTACCAGGTCGGGGCGATCCCGCCGCTCGGCCCGGACACGCCCGTGGAGCTGATCGATCTGCGTCTGCTCGTCTACGGGCACGTACTGTGCTCGGCGGGCGACCACGAGCACTCGCTGCTGGCTCGATCCCGCCGACATCCTACGCGTCACCGGAGCACGAACGGTGGACCTCCGCCAGGAGTAGAAACCGTCTCGCAAACGCTTGGGTCAGGGCACGGTCTCCGGCCACGACCACAAGCGGCGCCGCCGGCGCCGCGGCGCGCTGAAGGGCGAGAATCCCGTCGATGACGCTCGCTGACACCCAGCAGCAGCGAATGCTCGAGCGACTGCGCCGGGCCGGCGATCAGCCGGTCGCTTTTGCCGAGCTGCGCTCCGGTGGGATTGACTTCCCGGCCGCCGTCGCGAGCGAGCTCCAGCTGAACGGATACGCGATCGACCGTGTCTATAAGCGCGGGAGGCTGGTCGGCGTGCGCCTGCTCGAGCCGGAACCTCGCTACACATCCCCGCACACCGGCGTCGCCAACGGCTGTGGCGGCAGCGATAACCAGCGGCGCACGACCAAGCCGGACCATCGACGGCCAGGTCGCGTCCGCCGGAGCGTCTCGCTCACGGCGGGCGTGGGTGATCCGATCGCCCTGAGGACGGGAATCATCGACCGGATGGACCGGGACTTGCCGCATCCGCCGCCCGCCGACGCGGCAAACTCACCCTGATTGCGCGCGTGTCCTCGATAGACACCCTGGTTGGGAGTACCGGGAGCTAGATGACGGGCGAGTTCAGCGATGTCGGTCGGCTGTGATGCTCTGCGACGAGCCGTGCCCTGGCGCTGATGGCTTCGGCCTATGGCGGCCCGGGTGCCATGTCCAGAATGTCCTCGGGCCACACTATTGTGCCCGCTTCGACCGGGACTTCCCGTAGCGCTGTGGGTCGCTCAGCGGCTCGAATACGCCGCGCCAGTCTCGGTCGGCGAAGCTGACGTCACCGACGGTGCCCGCTCAGGCGCAGTTCATGATCCCTGCTCATCTCGGCCGTGGTGACGTGCCCAAGAGGCGGAACCTCGCGGGTCGAGTCGGCACACAATCGCCTCGCTGATGGTCGCCGAAGACGGCGGACTTGTCGCTGCATGTGGTGCCATGAGCAGGCACCCCGTGAGGACAGTCTCATGTCGGCTTAATCCTGCCCTGAGGGATGCCGGGAACTCTTGGACGCGGACCACATGAGCCCTCGGCAGATTACGTGTTCTTAATTTTGATCCCCCTCGTCTGGTTGGCCGTCATCGCGTTTGTTATCGCGGCCTGTCAGGTTGCTGCCCGCACCGACCGCCGCACCGACACCGAGCTCAAGCGCCTGGGTGTGCTTCTTCCAGGCGAATGGTCCAGGTCCACCGTCCGATCGCCGGCGCCAGACACTCGGAACGCCCGCCGTGGTGACTCGGGTCGGCCAGAACGCAACCCGAGCGAGGGCCATGGCCATGAGCTGACGGCGTGAGCGCCTGCGATCACGACGGCAAAGCGACGGGCACGCTCGGCCTCAACCCGCTGCGAGCCGGTGTCGCCTGCGACCATTGTGGGGCGATCTTGCAGCTCGACCCGCCGAGCGTCGCCGTGAGATTCTGCGACGTCGCAGCGTTGGCGCGGGTGTTCCGGCGCGTGCAGGCGAACCAGGATGTCGAGATTAGTGCCGGGATGGGCCTGTGACGGTGGCCTGCATTGTCGTCGGCGCGGTCCTGGTAAGGGCCACGACTCCCACGCACATGACCGCGAATGCGACCACGCCGCCGCCAATCGCAGCCGCCCCGTGAGTGTAGTGCTCCTGAAAGAGCCAGATGCTGAGGATGACGCTTACGGTGGGGTCCACGATCACCAGGAGGGGCTGGGACACGCTGAGGGGTCCGACGTGGAGGGCGGCCTGTACCAGGACTATGCCCGCGATGCCACCGACGGCCAGGGCGTACAGCGGCCAGTGGGTGAACGTTGCGAGGATGCCAGCTTCGACAAGAGTCTCGGTAGTGGCCTTGATGAACGTGGCCTCGAGCGCCCAGACGATGGCGGCGGCCGTTGCGTATAGGGCGGCCCGCCGCTTCGGTGGCCCCCGGCGCGCTGCCACTGTCATGATCGCCGCTGCGCCAGCAAATGCCGCCAGGGCCGATACCCATGCGCGCGACGTCGGCATGGGGGTGCCGCCCTGTGGCTCGTCGATTGCGACGAAGAAGGCGAGCGCGACGCACGTGAGTGCGGCTGAGCCCCATGCCGCGGCTCGGATCGACTGGCGGATCCACACCTTGCGCAGGACAAGTCCGAAGACGAGCTCGGTCACGAGCAGGGCCTGCACGATTGAGAGTTGACCGTCCTTCAGAGCTGCCGCCTGAAACGCGAATGCTCCGAGGGCCGCCGCCCATCCCAACAGCCACAGCGGACTGCGGATGAGGTATGCGAGGAGTCGCAGGCCCGAGGCCTTGGCGGAGCGACCGCTCGTGCTCGCGATGTGCTGGGTCGCCACATACAGCGCGTTCGAGAACGCTGCACAGAGGGCGAAGACCGAGCTCACTCGGCCGCGCTCCCGGCCGCAGGACCGCATCGGGCGAACACGAGGTCCGAGGGCGATCCCCAAAGACAGGCGCTCATCGAACGCGCCCCTGGAACCTTTTCATTTCGGCAACGTCAAGGAGCCGATTACCTCAAGCTGCCACCGCGGGGCGACTCGGCGATGTCCCCGCCACCCGTGACCCTAACGGTGCGCCGAAGGGTCCCAGCAGCGCGAGCATCACCAGCGGGAAGAACCAGGGGATGTAGAGGTAGAACCAGTGTTGGATTCCCAGCTGGGTGGCGATAATCAACGCCCCGCACGCGGCCGCCAGTCCGACGACGTCCGGGCGACGGCGAACGACCGCGAGCGCGACGACGGCGATCTGGACGGCAAGCCGGAGCCCGCCGAGCCCGCCGTACAACCCCCACACCGAGAACGGCGATTCCCTGTTGGCCTGGTGGCCGATCGTCTCCTCGTAGATCGTGTGCAGCGAGTCGGTGACGTTCAGCGCGATGCGAAAGCCGATCAGGAGCACCACCCCGACCGCCAGCCACGGCACGGGGACGAGCAGGCGTAGCGGTCGGACGTCCCCTCGAACGCTCCCGGGACGCATGAGCGCTAGCATCCGCGCCAGGAGGTAGATCAGCGGCGGGTAGGACAGTGGGACCGAGGCGTAGATGTGCCCATGATTGAAAAAAGCGAACGAGACCGAGAACGACAGCAGCACCAGTAGGTCGACGCACCCTGCGGCGAGGATAACGCTCGTCGACGCCGCCGGCTAGTTGCAGATCCTGAGCGGTTGTTCGACGCTGCGCTCAATTCCCGGCTTGCCGGCAGGTCATGGAGAGGCCGTGCTCGTCAGTTGACAACGTTCGTCGCGCACGGGACTGCGGGCGCGGCGATTGGCGGATAGACAGCCGGCGTATGGGGGTAGGTTGCGCGAGGCCGCGACGGCGGATGGAATGGGCGAGGCGACGCGCACCGCGCGGGCGCTCGTCGGTCCGACGGTGGAGTCTCGTGCCACAGCCGCAATCAAGATCCACCAGGCCAAGATCGCCGCTGTCAAGATGTTCGCCAGCGCTCCGACGCGCTCAAGGCTGCCGGAATGTGCGAGTAGCCACGGCCGCGGGCTACTGCCGCTCGACGATCATCAGCTGGTTGGCGTCGTGGTCGCGCAAGAAGAACAGGAGCGGCACCGTGCCGTCGCCGCCCATCAGCTCCGCGTCGACGTCCACGTCGTTGCCCATCAACTCGGCGTGGTCGGCGCGCGGGTCGACCGACACGAGCGCGATTCCGGTCATGCGCCCTGGCCGGTACTCACCGCGCGGCGGCACCAGCGCGATTGCTGTCCCGCCGCCGGGCGGTGCGACCTCGACCCAGCGGTCGCCTTCCCCGAACGGGATGTCGGCAGCCAGCGAGAAGCCGAGCTTGCCCGTGTAGAAGGCGATCGCCTCATCCTGGTCGGATACGGGGACCATCACCCTGCCCATCTGCGTGATCTGTGGCATGTTGGCTCCTTTCCAGAGGTTGACCCTACGACCGCGGCGCCGGCGAGAACTCATCGGCGCGCTAGCGGCCGACCGACCCATCGGCTATCCGGCTAAGACGACTCTCACCACTCCTTTCTCTACCCGTTAGCCCCGAGCGCGAGACTGGGCCAACCCCACGAAAGGAAGAGCGATGGCCCGCATATTGGTGCAGACAAACGACCGCCGCACGCTGCTCGACGAGGGCGGCGTGCAAGCCGCCGACATCAACGACCCGAGCGCAGCCGGCAACCTTCTCGACCGCCTCGAACGGGCCGTCTGCGACGCCGAGAGCCGGCGACTCAGTACGAACGCGCGCGTCAGACGCCTCGCCGTGATCGTGCCGACCAGCGACTACCGCGAGGTGAGCGGCTGACCCGCCGCGACGGCACCAGGGCCAGGTGCTCGACGGGTAGCGGCCCGCCGGGCCATCGCAGCGGCGTTGGGGCCGGCCGGCCAGCCGAAGCTCGCGACAACGACCTCCGGGATCACCGCTCGCCGCACAGCGCGGGCCCGCGTGTAGCGCCGCTCTCAGCCGCGGCTGACGATGCGTTCGAAGCCCCGGGCAATCGGCTGCGCGAGCTGCGGCGAGAGGCGGTGCAGCAGGTAGGGCAGCGTCACCTGGCGGCGCGGGACAGGGACGATGAGTTTGTGCCTTGAGATCGTGTGCAGGACCGCCTGCGCGACCTCGTCCGGCGAGGCACCGCGCCGGGCGTAGAAGCTGGTGGCCTTGTCCTGGAGCGCCGCGCTGTCGCCGCGCATCGTTGCGGTGGCGACGATCGGCGTGTCGATGATGCCGGGGCAGATTGCGCTGACATGGATGCCGCGCGCTGAGAGCTCGGCGTTCAGCGCCTCGCTGAGGCCGACGACGCCGAACTTCGACGCGCAGTACGGCGCCATCTTCGCCGTCGGCACGATTCCCGCCATCGACGCGGTGTTCACGACCGACGCCGGCCGACCCTGCGCCAGCATCCGCGGGATGAACGCCTGGACGCCATAGGCGACCCCGAGCAGGTTCACGGCGATGACTCGCTGCCAGTCCTCGATCGTGGTCGCCTCGATGTTGCCGGCATGGCCGATTCCGGCGTTGTTGTGCAGGATGTCGACCCCGCTCTCGCTCGCGAAGACCGTCTCGGCGAAGGCCTCGACGGCCTGCGGGTCCGAGACGTCGAGCACGTGCGATACGGCGCTGGCGCCCGTGGCGTCGATCTCGCGCGCCACGGCCTCGGCGGCCTCTGCGTTGAGATCGGCGAGGTGCACCCTGGCACCGTGGCGCGGCGATCAGCCGGGCGGTCGAGCGGCCGATCCCGGAGCCGGCACCGGTGATGACCGCTACGTGGCCGGCGAGGTCGAGGTGCTTGCTCATCGCTCCTCCGTGTCGTGGCTTGCGGGCCGTCTCAGCGCGTCGCCGCGCTCAGCTCGGTCTCCTCGACGGCCGGCCCGTTGTAGACCGCGAAGAAGCGTGCCTGCATCTCGGCGGGGACGTTGAGGTTGGCGTCGTGGTCGGTGCGCAGGCAGATGAGCCTCGGACCGTCGTGCTCGCGTGCGCGCCGCAGCGCGGGGTCGAGGTCCTCGATCCGCTCTACGTACTCGCCATAGCAGCCGAGGCCCTGCGCGACGAGGTCCCAGCGGATCTCGCCCTGCGCGGTGCCGAAGGTGGTGCCGTAGAGCTCGAGCTCGTTGGACTCCTCCATCGTCCACGCGCCCTCGGCGAACACGATCACCGTGATCGGGAGGCCCTCGCGTGCCGCGGACTGCATCTCCATGATGTTGAAGCCCGCCGCTCCGTCGCCGCTGATGCAGACGACCTCGCGCTCGGGCGCGCCGAGCTTGGCGCCGATCGCCGCCGGGGATGCCCGTGCCGAGCATGCCGAGCTCGAGGATCGAGTGGTAGGAGCGCGGGCGCGTCGGCGGCAGGACGAGTACGCCCACAGCGCCGTGTTGCCGCCGTCGACGGTGTAGACGGCGTCGGTGCCGAAGAACGCCCCGATCGCCCCGATCGCGTGCGCGGGGTGGATGCCCGGACCCTCCCATTCGAGGATCGGCGCCCGCCTGCGCGCAGTTTGACCTCCTGATCGAGCTCGCGGTAGCGGGCCAGGTCTCGGGCCTCGCGCGGCGGCAGCTGCATTGCGCGCAGGCGTGTCGCGATGCCCTCCAGTGCCGGGCGCGCATCGGCGAGGATGCCGAGAGCGAGCGGGCGCGTGACGCCGAAGTGGCGGGGATCGATGTCGATCTGGATCAGGCGTTTGCCCTGCGGGTCGCCCCAGTAGGCGTCGTAGGGCACATCGAGGTTGCCCAGCCGCGAGCCGGCCACGAGCAGCACATCGGCCTCGCTGCGCGCCTCGTCGCCGGCGGGGCCGAAGCCGAAGACATAGTTCGCGTGGTCGTCGGGAGCGCTCGCCCGTCCGGCCATCGTGCTCATCAGCGGGGCAGCCGAGAAGCTCAGCGATCTCGATGCTCGCGGCGCCCGCACCGGCGCGGTCGACCCCGCTGCCGACGATCACCAGGGGGTGCCGGGCGCCGCCGAGCAGCGCCGCCGCCTCGTCGAGCTGCTCGCCCGACGGCTGTGGTCCGCCGATTCGATAGGCGCTAGGCGGGATCACCGGCGCGCTCTCATCCTCACCCGTCCTCGTAGAGGATCGGCGCCGGAAGCTCGATGTGAACGGGCCCCGGCCGGCCGTTCCACATTTCGCGGAAGGCCAGGCGCAGGACCTCGGGGATCCGCGCCCACTCGAAGATCGGGCCGCCCCACTTGACCGCCGGACGGAACAGTTCCAGCTGGTCCTGGCCCTGGAAGGTGGAGGGGGGAGAGGGATAGACGATGCCGAGCCGATGCTGTGAGGTGATCGCGAGCACGGGCACGCCCTCGTGCAGCGCGGCGATCACTCCCGACAGCAGGTTCGCGGAGCCCGGGCCCGGATTGCCGAGCACCGCGGCGGCCTTGCCGGTCGTCTTGTAGAGCCCTTCGGCCATGTGCACGCCGGCGGCCTCGTGGCGCACCGGCACCAGGCGGATGCCGTGATCCCCGAGCTCGGCGAGCAGCGGGTCGATCTCGGGGGAGGGCAGCCCGAACAGGAACTCGATGCCCTCGGCCCGCAGCGCGCGGGCGAAAAGCTTGCCACCTGTGATCTCGGTCATGTCTGCTCCAGTCTCGGTCGGGATGATCTTCGGGGGGTGCACGCTCGAGGGCCGTCGCCGGGCCGCCAGCGTTCGGCGATTGCGGTGAGGGCGCCGATTCCGGCCGCGATGACCTCGCCGTCGGCGCTCGGCGCACCGTGGAAGGCGATGTCGAGCGTGCGGTCGCCGTACTGGACCAGCAGGTCGAAGACGACCTCCGGTGTCGCGGGGTCGATGAGTCCCGCGTCGGTCAGGACCCGCTGCGCGCGCCTGGCGAGCGCACGGTTTCGGTTACGCACCAGCTCCACCACGGGCGGCGAGACGCGGCCGCCGAACCATAGGCCGACCATGCTCGGATGGCGCTCGTAGTAGGCGACGTGAAGCTCGACCTCCATGCGCACGAAGTCTTCGATTGAGCCGCCGGCGAAGCCGCGCTCGGCCCGCTCGGCGTGCTCATCGAGATCACGCAGCATCTGCTCCAGGAGCGCATCGAGAATCTCATCGCGATCGGAGAAGAAGCGGTAGAGGGAGGGGGCCGCCACGCCTGCGCGCTCGGCGATGGCGCGCGTCGTCACCGCGTCCACGCCCGCTTCGGCGACGATCGCCTCTGCCGCCTCGAGAATCCTCCCCACGGTCCGACGGCTGCGCTCCTGGGTGGGTGTGCGCCGCACGCGAGCGAGCTCTGCCAAGCGCTCAACCTCGACCGCCTGACTGCCATCTGCCTGGATGGCCGCTCGCTCGGCTGCAGCAACCCCCTGCACGTATATATTGTAACACAAGTCGTGTTATCTTACCAGCCATGGAGAGCCCTATGACCGACCCCGTCGTCGCAAACCCCGAGCAGCGTGCACTCCTGGCCGAACTCCCCCCGGAGGACCCGGTGGTCATGATCAACCTGCTGCAGTTCAAGCAGCCCGGCGGCGCCGCGCACTACGAACGCTACGCGCGCGATGTCGGCCCGCACCTGACGGCGGTCGGCGCAAGGCCGCTCTACGCAGGCACGGCACAGGCGTTCGTCATCGGCGAGGGTCCCAGGCCATGGTGGGACGCGATCCTCGTGGTCGAGTATCCGACTCCGGCGGCCTTCCTCGCCATGGTCACCAGCGAGGCCTACTCCGAGGTCCATGTCCACCGTGCGGCAGCTCTCGAGCGTGCCGAGCTGATCGCCACGAGCGCTTGGCAGATCCAGACGTGATCCCTCCCCGATCATCGCAGGCGTCCCGGGTCCGCTCGCTCCTGGCCGGCGGGCGCGCCGGACCGGGAGAGAGGCCTGGCCGCCGATGACGCGTCCCTTTCCGCACGTGCCGGGGGTGGAGGTGGAGCATCGCATGCTGCAGGCGCGTGGCCTGCGCTTCCACGTGGCGCTCGCCGGTCCGCTGGAGGCACCGCCGCTCGTGCTCCTGCACGGCTGGCCGCAGCACTGGTTCGAGTGGCGCAAGGTGCTACCGAGGCTCGCCGAGCACCGGCGTTGCGTGCTCCCCGATCTGCGCGGCCTGGGCTGGAGCGATGCGCCGCCGACGGGCTATAGGAAGGAGACCCTCGCCGACGACGTGCTCGCGATCCTCGATGCCCTGGGGATCGAGGCCGTCGATCTGATCGCCCACGACTGGGGCGGTTGGGTCGGCTTTCTCATCGCGCTGCGGGCGCCCGAGCGCCTGCGCCGCTACCTGGCGCTCAACATCCTGCCCCCATGGCTCCCAGGGCGAGCGAGTCCCAGACGCGTGCTGCGCCTGTGGCGGCTGTGGTACCAGGTCGTGCTGGCCACCCCATGGCTGGGTGAGGTGGTGGTGCGCCGCTCGCGCGCGATCGCGGTCGCACTGCGCAGCGACAACGTCCACGCCGGCGCCTTCAGCGATGCTGATGTGGCTGCCTTCGCGCGGGTGCTCAGCGAACCGGCGCGGGCGCGCGCCTCCTCGCGGTACTACCGCGACTTCCTTCTGCGCGAGGCCCCTCAGATCCTGAGGGGCCGCTACGAGAGCACGGAGCTGACCGTGCCGACGCATCTGCTCTTCGGCGTGCACGACGTCGCTCTCGGCCATGCCGCGGCGGAGGAATACGGGGCTCGCCCAGGCGGCTCGCTGACGCTCGAGCTCGTCGAGGACTCCGGGCACTTCATCGCCGAGGAGCGCCCCGACCTCATACTCGCCCGGGCACGCGAGTTCCTCGGCATCCCGGTCTGAGACGCCCGGCCCGGACGCCCGGACTGGACGCTCGTCCAGGCTCTCTCATCGCGCTCAAGGGGAACAGCTGGGCTGCCGATGGAGCATAACGGAGCCCTGTGCTCCACAGCTTCAGCGGAAGCTGTCCCCCTGCATCTAGGTCTTCGCTCGGAGGATCACATGAGGTCTTTCTACATAAGCGACGTTCAGACCGGCGATGCCAGCGACGGCGAGGTCGCCCTCCTGGTGATCGGCGGCGAGCTCGACTACGAGGTCAGCCCCCAGCTCAGGGCGCGGCTGTTGGGCGCAATCAAAGCCGGCCGACGGCGCCTGGTGCTCGACCTCACGGAGGTCACGTTCATCGACTCCACCGCCATCGGCGTGCTCGCGGGCGCAGTCGCGAGAATGGACAAAGTCGGCGGCGGGTCCCTGGCGGTGGTGTCCACGCACGAGAAGGTCCTGCAGATCTTCGAGATCACCGGCCTCGACAGCGTGGTCTCGCTTCACAGCTCCCGCGACGAGGCAGTCTCGGAGCTCGCTCTGGCTGGTTGAGATGCGAGCCTCTCACGAGCACCGCACTGGGATTCTCGTCGCAAACGAGCTGCCACTGCCCGCACGCCGATCGGAGCTGGGCGCTGCGCGGCAGTTCGCTGCCGACGGCGCTGAGGCGTTCGGGCTCGACGCGGCCGGTTGCTACGAGTTCGTCGTTGCAGTCAACGAGGCCGTAACCAATGCGATCCGCCACGGAGCCTCCGACGAGAGGGGACTGATCCACCTCAGCATCGTCGCCGATGCGGACCGCTTGACGTTCGCGGTCCGCGATCGTGGAACATTCGTGATGCCCGACCTCGACAGCTCGCTCGCCTCCGAGAACGGAAGGGGCCTTGCCCTCATGGCCAACCTGGTCGACGAGGTTCAGCTCGAGATCGAGCCGGGCGGCACCACCGTTCGCCTCTCCAAGGCGCGCGCATGACAGCCCGCCGCGCACGCTCATCCGGTGGCTGAGCGTGGCAAGCATGCGATCCGACTGCGCGGGCGCGGCGGCGAGCATCCTGATCGTCGGCCTGTGCGCGCTGTCGCTTGCCACCGGGTATGCGGACGCCCGGGCGGGCGATCCGGGGCGTCTGGCCGCCGGCACTTCGTCCTTCAGGTCCCAGCGAGGCACGCCGTCCTGGCAGCCGGGCCGCGGCGCGCCAGGGGCCGCTGCCCCGGCAGCTGAACCCCAACGATCGGACATGCCCCAGCACACGGGCGAGCCGCCCCGAGGCGGCTCTTCGCCGGGCACGGGACCGTCATGGCAGCGAGGGTCCCCACCAAGAACGCGGCACGGAGGCGGCGAGCCGGCCACGAAGGGCGCTGGGAACCGCACCGCGCAGGGCGGGCCGTCCTCCCAGGCTGGGTCCCCGCAGGAATCGCCCTCGTCGGAATCTTCCGCGAATGGGCAGCAGTCCGTGTCCGGGGAAGCGCTCCGAAGAAGGCGCGGCTGCAGGACCGAACGCGACAGCTCAAGCACGAGGAAGCGAAACGTCCGCAAGGGAGGGCGACGGAGGGTTCGGGTCCGGCAGGCGCCGCGGCGAGCACCACCATGGCGGCCATCGCCACGACCGCGGCTCCTCGGGTGGATCATCCGGCGAATCGACCAAAGGCTCCGGCTCCACGGCATCGGGCTCCTCGAGCAAGTCGTCCTCCTCAGGGGCTTCCAGCGCCTCGAGCAGGTCGTCCTCCTCGAGTTCGGCCGGCCCCTCGAGCACCGCAGGCTCGAGCACTGCTGGCCCCTCGAGCACGGCAGCCTCTGCGAGCAGCGGCTCGTCAGGCGTGTCCGGCTCCACGAACGCCGCGGCACCCGCCCCGACCGGCGCTGGCGCATCAGCACCGGCTGGCGCATCTGCCCCGCGGATCTTGACGAGCTCTGCCCAGCGAGGCTCCGCCCTGAGGGCACGGCCGACCGCGCACGGCACGTCGAGGGCCGGGGTGAGCCCGCCCGCCTCGGGCAACCTCGGATTGGCGAGCTCGGCACCGGCCGGTGGCGCCGCCGCGCTCGCGGTCCTCCGGCAGCTAGCCCAGCACTCTGCACGCACGCCGTCCTCGGGCCGCCCGGAGCCGCACGCGGCGGAAAACCCACTCGAGCGGATCGGCGGTCACATACCGCTTCCGGCCCCGGTTCCCGATTGGAGCAGGCCGATCATCATCGCGCTGCTTCTGCTCGTGATCTGGCTCGGGGTCCGCTCTCGCCTCTCGGCACTCCGGGCGCGCCGACTCGAGCGCCAGCGCACGACGCTGCTCGGCGATCTCGATGTGATGCAGGCGGCACTCGTGCCAGCCGTGCCCGCCAGCCTCGGCGGGCTGGCGGTCTCGGTCGCCTACCGTCCGGCCGACGGACCCGCCGCCGGCGGCGACTTCTACGACCTGTTCATCCCCGAGCCGGGCAAGGTGGCGATCGTGCTCGGAGATGTCGCCGGACATGGACACGAGGCGCTCACCCACGCTGCGCTCACCCGCTACACGCTCCGCGCCTACTTGCAGGCGGGCCTCGAGCCACGTGCGGCCCTTGCGTTGGCCGGCAGGGTGCTGGCCGACCCGATGAGCGAGCGCTTTGCGACCGTGGCCGTCGGCCTCTACGACAGCGCGGGCAGCACGCTGACGTACGCGCTCGCGGGGCACCCTCCGCCGATCCTATGTGGCGTGAAGGCACGCGAGCCGGTGACGGTGTGCTCCTCGCCACCGATCGGCTGGGACAAGCCGACCGGGCAACGCCAGACGACCGTGTCGCTCCCCGCCGGTGCGGCGGCGTGCTTCTTCAGCGATGGTCTCATCGAGGCACGCTGCGGGGGCGAGCTGCTCGGCCGCGAGCGCCTGCGCGAGATTCTGGGCGGGCTTGGCAGCGAACCTGCCGCCGGCGATCTGCTCGCGGGGGTGCGGGCGGCGACAGAGGGGGCTCCTGACGACATGGTCGCTTGCATGATCACGCCGGAGTCGACCGCCGTCGCACGCGCCGTTCGAGTGGAGGAGCTGGAGGTAGATGCTCAGACGGTCTCCCGGGGGGAGGTGCGGCGCTTTCTGGGGGAGTGCGGCGTGCCCGCAGCCGACATCGCGAGAGCGATCGAGTCGGCGAGCGCCATCACCGAGTCTTCGGGCAGCGCTCTGCTGTGCATCGAGCTCGGGGCCGCCGCCAAGGTCACGGCCACGGCGGTATCCGGCGGGTCGAGGATCGGTTCGGCGCGCAGCGAGCGAAGTGCCGGTGAGCCTCTGCTCGGGGCGCTTGTCACGGGCTAGGGACGCGCAGCTGCTCGGCGCTCGCAGAGCGGCCCGGCCTGAGAGCATTCGGCGCCGATGCAAGCCGCCGCGCCGATCTTGATCCTGCAGCACATCGCCTGTGAGCCGCCCGCGGCCTATGAGGATGAGCTGGTTGCCCGGGACCTCGAGCTTCACCGTGTGCGCCTGGACGAGGGGGACCGGCTCCCGAGCCGGCGCTCGTTCGCGGCGATCGTAGCGATGGGCGGGCCGATGGGGGCATATGAGGAGACGGCTCATCCGTGGCTGCGTGCCGAGAAGCGGTTCATCGCAGACGCGGTGCGCGCCGGCGCGCCCTACTGGGGGGTGTGCCTGGGTGCGCAGCTGCTGGCCGCGAGCCTCGGGGGCAGCGTCGCTCCGGGACCGTCGCCCGAGGTCGGCGTCGGACCCGTCCATCTGGCCGACGCTGCGGCGCACGACCCCGTCTTTGCCGCCGCGCCGCGAGAGTTCGACGCGTTGCACTGGCACGGCGACACCTACACGCTTCCGCGCGAGGCCGTCGGCTTGGCCTCCTCCGCGCAATACGAGCAGCAGGCGTTCGTCTTTCGCCGGGCCTACGGTCTTCAGTTTCACCTCGAGGTCACGTCCGCGCTCGCGCGGCAGTGGCTGCGCGTGCCGGTCTACGTGCGGAGTCTCGAGCAGGTGATGGGCGCGGCGGGGGCCTCCCACCTGCTCGAGGAGCTAGATCGCGCCTCATCGCGCACGATTGCATTGGCGCGTGAGCTGTTCGGGCGCTGGCTTGACCTCGTCGTCGGGCATGTCGATTTCGCGGCTCGTTGTTCGACGTACAGGTAGGGCGGGCTCAGGCCCGGCCGAGACGAGGAACATTCAAGCTCACGACCCACGAAGGAGGATTCGAAGATGCGATTCATGATGATCATGATCCCCAGCCCGAGGGATGAGGAGGAATGGGAGCCGACCCCAGAGGCTGTTGCGGCGATGAGCAAGTACAACCAGGAGCTCACGAAGGCCGGCGTGCTGCTCGCGCTCGACGGGCTGCACCCGAGCTCAAAGGGCGCACGAGTTTCCTTCGCCGGCCGCAGGGCCACCGTCACCGACGGACCGTTCAGCGAGGCGAAGGAGGTGATCGGCGGCTACTGGCTGATCCAGGCGAAGTCCAAGGAGGAGGCGATCGAGTGGGCGTCGCGCTGCCCGGCCGAAGACGGCGACGTCATCGAGGTTCGCCAGATCTATGAGATGTCGGACTTCCCGCCGGAGGTTCAGGAGGCCGCGCGGTAGCTCGGCATGAGAGCTTCCCAGACACACGGCGCGATCGAGGCCGTCTTCAGGATCGAGTCAGCCGGGCTCATCGCCCGGCTTGCGAGGATCGTGGGCGACGTGGCTCTGGCCGAGGATCTCGCGCAGGATGCACTCGTGGCGGCACTCGAGCAGTGGCCTGAGTCGGGCGTACCGGAGAACCCGGGCGCCTGGCTCACGGTCACCGCGAAGAACCGCTCTATCGATCTGCTGCGACGGCGCACGCGGCTCGAGCGAAAGCACGAGCAGCTCGCCCGCGAGATCGACGCGAGGGAGATCGCGGCGCTGAGCGAGTTCGACTCCGTGAGCGAGGGCGAGGATGACGAGGACCTGCTGCGTCTGATCTTCACCACGTGCCATCCCGTGCTCTCGAGCGAGGCGCGTGTCGCGCTCACGCTGCGCCTGCTGGGAGGCCTGACGACCTCTGAGATAGCGCGGGCCTTCCTCGTCGCCGAGGCGACCATCGCGCAGCGGATCGTCCGCGCCAAGCGGACTCTCGCGGAGGCCCGCGTTCCATTCGAGCTGCCGGCTGCGGATGAGCTCGGCGCCCGCCTGTCCGCCGTGCTCGAGGTCATCTACCTCGTTTTCAACGAGGGCTACACTGCGAGCAGCGGCGAGCAGTGGACACGGCCGGGCCTGTGTGAGGAGGCGCTCAGGCTCGGGCGCATCCTCGCCGAGCTTGCCCGTGGTGAGCCGGAGGTACACGGTCTCGTCGCGCTCATGGAGATCCAGGCGTCGCGCCTGCCCGCGCGCACCACTCCCTCGGGGGCGCCGGTGTTGCTGCTCGAGCAGGATCGCGCGCGCTGGGACCGCGTGTTGGTGGATCGCGGCTTTGCGGCGCTCGAGCGCGCCAGCACGCTCGGCGGTGCGCGCGGCCCGTACGCGCTGCAGGCCGCGATCGCGGCCTGTCACGCACGGGCTCGCACGGCGGCCGAGACGGATTGGCCACGTATCGTGGCGCTCTACGACGCGCTCGCGGGGCTCACGCCATCGCCGATCGTCGAGCTGAATCGGGCGGTCGCGGTTGCAATGGCGTTCGGGCCAGCCGAGGGCCTGGAGCTCGTTGACAGGCTCGCTGGGGACTCCTCGTTGAGCGACTACCACCTGCTGGGAAGCGTGCGCGGCGACCTACTCGCACGGCTGGGCCGCCTCGAGGAGGCGAGCGCCGAGCTCCAGCGCGCGGCAGCGCTCACGCAAAATGCACGCGAGCGCCAGCTGCTACTCGAGCGGGCCGCTGTGTGTGCATGGACCCCGCCACCACAGCTCATCCACGCGCGCAGAGGCCCTTGACGCGCTGATACAGCGCGGTCGCGCCCGCGAGCGGCGCCGAGATGGCCTCTTCGGGGGTGGCTTTGCTCAGTGAATCCCCGACGAGCAGGAAGCAGCGGCCGGTGGCGAACAGCACGTTCGCGGCCGCGAATGAGTGGCCCGCTTCAACGGCGCTGAAGGCGAACGCGCCGGGGACCGCGGGTACGGCGAAGCCCTCGATCACCGCCTTGCCCTGTGCTCTGAGGACTTCACGCCTGCTGCTGTCGAATTCCTGTCTGGCGAGCCGAGCCGAGCCGAGCACGAGCGCAAAGGAGAGGGCTTCGCCCTCGGGGGCGCTCAACAGCTCCTGCACCCCCTCGCGAAAGCCTTTGCGCTTGAGCCTCACGACTTCAGCGCGCACTTCGCGTGGATGCTCACCCAGCACCACCCTGGCATAGCGGGACGGAGACCTCGACGAGCGGAGCTTGGGGGTCGCCGCCGTGAAGCCCGGCAGGTCCGCCGGATGTGCCACCAACGAGGTGGGAGCTATCGCTGCGGCGGCCAGCGCCGGCGTGGCCCCTGCGATCGCACAGGCCAGAGAGACCGCCAACGCCGTCCTGTGCTTCATGGTCATCAACCGGAGACGGGCGGCGTACATAGATAGGTCAAGCGGCGTCCAGAGCATCCTCCTCTATTCTTCGGCGGCCCGTATCTCCTTTACGCGCTCCTCCAGTTGAGCCGTGACAATCGGGTCGCGCAGGGTCGTGACGTCGCCCAGCGCGCGACCCTCGGTGATGTCGCGGAGCAGCCGGCGCATGATCTTGCCCGAGCGCGTCGTTGGCAGGCTGTCGGACCAGATGATGCGCTTCGGACGGGCGAACTTGCCGATGCGCTCGGCGACCGTCGCGCGGATGTCCTCGACGGTCTGCTCGTCGCCGTCGATGTCTCCCTCCAGCGTGACGAACGCCACGATCGCCTGCCCTGTGTCCTCGTCGTGCTGGCCGATGACCGCCGCCTCGGCGACCTCGGGGTGAGCGACGATCGCGGACTCGACCTCGGCCGTGGAGAGGCGGTGCCCGGAGACGTTGACCACGTCATCGATGCGCCCGATCACCCACAGGTAGCCGTCCGCGTCGCGACGCGCGGCATCCCCGACGAGGTAGGTCTCCCTGCCGAAGCGGCTGAAGTAGGTCTCGATGAAGCGCTCGTGCTCCTTGTAGAGCGTGCGCAGCATCGACGGCCAGGGGTGCGTGAGCACGAGCAGCCCCTGACCCTCGGTGAGGGGCTCGCCGGTGAGCTCGTCCAGCACCTGCGCCTGGACTCCCGGGAAGGCGTGGACCGCCGAGCCCGGCTTCGTGGAGGTGATGCCCGGAAGCGGCGTGATCATGATCGCGCCCGTCTCGGTCTGCCACCAGGTGTCCACGATCGGGCAGCGCTCTGAGCCGATGACTTTGTGGTACCACAGCCACGCCTTCGGGTTGATCGGCTCGCCCACGGACCCCAGCAGCCGCAGGCTGGCGAGGTCGTGCTTGTTGGGCCACTGCGCGCCCCACTTCATGCAGGCGCGGATCGCGGTCGGCGCGCAGTAGAGGATGCTCACGCCGTAGCGCTCCACGAGCTCCCACCAGATGCCCTTGTGCGGGTAGTCGGGGGCGCCCTCCCACATCACCGAGGTGGCGCCGTTGGCGAGCGGGCCGTAGACGATGTAGGAGTGCCCGGTCACCCAGCCGACGTCGGCGGCGCACCAGTAGACATCGGACTCGGGCTTGAGATCGAACACGTAGCGGTGGGTGGCCGAGACGCCCGTCAGATAGCCGCCGCTGGTGTGCAGGATCCCCTTGGGCTTGGCGGTGGAGCCGGATGTGTAGAGGATGTAGAGGGGGTGCTCGGAGTCCAGCGGCGCGGGCGGGCAGGCGGGCGCGGCGGCGGCGAGGATCTCGTCGTAGAAGACGTCGCGCCCCGGGCGCATCTGACAGGGCGTGCCCTTGCTCTGCACGACGACGATCCGCTCGAGCGTGCTCAGATCGCCCATCACCTCGTCGACCCGGTCCTTGACCGCCGCCGTGCTGCCCTTGCGTGCCGCCCCATCGGCCGTGATCAGCAGCTTGGCCTGCGAGAACTCCATGCGCTCGCGTACCGCCTCGGCGGAGAAGCCTCCGAAGACGACGTTGTGGGGGGCGCCGATGCGCGCGCAGGCGAGCATCGAGACGACCACCTCGGGGATCATCGGCAAGTAGATGCCCACGACATCGCCCTGGCGCACGCCGAGGTCCTTCAGCGCGCTGGCGAGGCGTTCGACCTCGGCCAGCAGCTGGGCGTAGCTGATGTCGCGCTGCTGAGCATCCTCGCCGCGCCAGTGGAAGGCGATCCGATCGCCGCGGCCGGCGAGCACGTGACGGTCCAGGCAGTTGTAGGAGACGTTGAGCGTGCCGCCCGTGAACCACTGATAGAAGGGCGGATCGTCGTCGTTGAGCACTCTGGTCCACTTCTGAAACCAGTCGAGCCTCTCGGCCTGGGCGGCCCACCACGCCTGCGGATCGGAGGCCGCCTGCTCGTAGACGGCGGGGTCTTTCAGCAGCGCCTGCTCGGCGAACTCTGCCGGGGGGGCAAAGCGCTCCACGCGCAGAAGCTGCGCGAGCTCGTCGTCGAGCGCCTCCCCGCTGCTGGCCTTCGGTGCCCTCGCCACGACTTGACCTTAGCGTCCGCTCAAGGGCATGGTCAACAGAAGGTCCGCCCGAAGGTCGATTTGACTAGATCCGAATTGAACATCCAATGCACGAATGTGGTCATCGCGCGGCTCCTGACAAAGGTCGACCTTCGCGCTTTGAGCGGCAATCGCGCAGTCGGCCGCGCCAGCGCTGGCCCGCGTGGCTCAGGGATGCCGCTCACCGACGACGAGCCCCTCCGCGACCTCGCGCGTAAGTGTGAAGCCGTGCTGCTTGAGCACGGCGATCATGCGCGCGTTGTTGGGCGTCGTCTCCGCGTAGACGCTGCGGATGCCCCAGGCTTGCGCGATCTCCAGGCAGTACGCGGTCAGCAGATCCGACAGGCCGCGCTGCTGCCAGGGGTCGGCGACGAGCACCGCGTACTCTGCGCTCTTGCGGTCGGGATCGGCGACGAGGCGCCCGACACCGAGGAGCTTGCGCGTGCCGTCCTGCGCTTCGAACTCAGCTACCAGCGCAAGCTCGCGATCGTAGTCGATGAAGCAGTAGCGGGTGGCGAACTCGTGCGTGTGCTTGATCATCCCGCGGAAGCGCGACTGGATCGACTCGGGCGAGCAGGCGTCGAGCATCTCGTGCCAGAGCGGCTCGTCCTCCGGCCGGATCGGGCGCAGCGTCACGTGCAGTCCGCCGGTCGTGGTCGCCGTGCGTGTGTACTCCTCGGGGTAGGGACGGATAGCCAGGTGCGAGAACGGCGGCGGCGGGCGGCCGACCAGTGACTGGTCTACGACGGCCCGGGCGTCGAGCGCCACGGAGCCGTCCGCGCCGGCCAGCAGCGGATTGATCTCGATCTCGCTGATCTCGGGGTAGTCGGCGACCAGGTAGGAGAAGCGCATCACAGTCTCAAGCAGCGCGTCGAGGTCGACCCCGGAGCGTCCTCGGTGGCCGGCGAGGAGCGGCCAGATGCGCAACGACTGGAGCATGGCGAGCGCGAGGCGCTCGTTCAGGGGCGGCAGGTCGAGCGCTTGGTCGCGCAGCAGCTCGGTCGCGAGGCCGCCGGCACCGAGCAGGATCACCGCGCCGAACGTCGGATCCTTGCGCCCGCCAAGCACCAGCTCGTAGCCGGAGCTCCGCGCCATCGGCTGGACGGTCACGCCCTGCACATCGGCCTCCGGCCGGCGCTCGCGCACCGAAGCGAGGATCCGATCATAGGCCGCCCGGACCTCCTCATCGCTTCCGAGCCCGATCTCGACGCCGCCGACGTCGGTCTTGTGCGTGACTTCGGGGGAGCGCACCTTGAGGACGACCGGATAGCCGATGTCCCCGGCAATCGCAATGGCGTCGTCGGCCGAGAGGGCCGGCAGCGGCTTTGTGACCGGGATCTCGTACGCGTCGAGCAGCGCCTTCGAGGAGGTCTCGGACAGTACGCCGCGGCCCTCGGCGAGCACCGCGCCCATCAGCTGCTTCGCGCGCCCGCGGTCGAGCGCGAAGCTGACCGGGATCGTCCGCGGCGTCTCGTGCAGCGTCTCGAGGTTGCGCGCGTAGGAGATGAGGTCCATGAACGCGCCGACCGCCTGTTCGGGATAGGCGTATGTAGCTATGCCACCCGCGTTCAGGCGCTCTAGCCCCTCGCGCACGGAGCGCCCGCCCATCCAGGCGGCCAGCAGCGGCTTCTGCTGGCCGACGCTTGATTGTTCGCGGCGCGCCGTCAGCACAGCATCGGCGGCGCCGGTGGCGTCGGTCATTGCCTGCGGCGTCAGAATCACAAGCACGGCGTCGACCTGCGTGTCGGCGAGTGCCGCCGTGACCGCGTCGTGAAACCGCTGCGCCGGAGCGTCGCCGAGCACGTCGATCGGGTTGGCGTGCGACCATGCCGGTGGCAGCGTCTCGTCGAGAGTTGCGAGCGTAGCGGGCTCGAGCTCCGCGAGCGAGCCGCCGCGGGCGAGCAGCTGGTCGGCGGCCATCACTCCCGGGCCACCCCCGTTCGTGACGATTGCCAGGCGTCCGCGGCGGACGCGACGCTCGCGTGCAAGCAGCTCGGCGCTTGCGAACACGTCCTCGATCCGTCCGACGCGCACGAGTCCGGCGCGGCGGAACGCAGCATCGTAGACGGCGTCCTCGCCCACCATCGCGCCGGTGTGCGAGACAGCCGCCTTGGCCGACGCGGCGAAGCGCCCCGCCTTGTACACGATGATTGGCTTGCCGCGCGCAAAGGCGCGCGACGCCGACATGAACTTGCGCGGCTCGGTGACGGTCTCGACATACAGGAAGATCGAGTGCGTCTGCGGGTCCTGGCCGAGATAGTCGATCAGGTCGCCGAGGTCGATGTCGAGCATGTTGCCGAGCGAGACGACGAATGAGAAGCCGATCTGCTCGGAGAGCGCCCAATCGATGACGGCGGTGGCGAGCGCGCCCGATTGCGAGACGAACGCAATGTGGCCGTCGAGGGGCGTCGCTCCGGCGAAGCTCGCGTTGAGCCCCAGCCGCGGCACGATCAGCCCGATGCAGTTTGGCCCCAAGAGCCGCATGCCGCTGTGGCGGGCCAGCTCCTCGACGACGCGCCGTTCGAGCTCTGCTCCCTCGGCGCCGGCCTCGCGAAATCCGGCCGACAGGACGGCGATCGCCGCGACGCCCGCCTCACCACACTCACGCACTACCTCCGGGACGCCCGCGGCGGGTGTGCAGACGATTGCAAGCTCAGGCTTGGCAGGGGTCTCCGCGATGCTGGCGTAGGCCTGGATGCCGCCAACCGACTCGCGGCCGCGGTTGACCGGGTACACGACCCCCTCGAAGCCGGCGTCGACGAGATTGCGCAGGACGATATGACCGAGTTGCATGCGCTTGCTGCCAGCGCCCACGACCGCCACGTGAGTGGGGTTGAACAGGCTGTCGAGGTTGCGGACGCTCATGGGTTGACAGTGAAGCGAAACTGCGGTGCGCCCGCACTCCGAGCAGCCGCAGGCGAGCCTGAGCCGCCTGCCATCGATCAGCCCGGGCGACGCGGCCAACGAGGCGGCCGCGATCGAGGGCGGCCTTCAAGGGCCCGCCTCTCACGCGTGCGTTTGCGTTGTGCGTCGCGCGCGAGCTCGCGTTCTTCACCAAGCCCGATTTCGAGGAAGACCAGCAGCAACGCTCCAGCCAGCGCAGCCGACATCAGCGTGATGGTCAGCACTTCACCGGTGATCCCCCCGACCAGGGCGGCACACGCAGCTCCCGCGATGAGCAGTGCAGCCGCTGAGCCAAACGCCAGTATTCGCGTCCGAGGCGACATCGCTTCACGGTACCGCTTGTTCCGCCAGGCGGCCGTTGTTCCGCCAGGCGGCCGTTGTTCCAGGCGGCCGTTGTTCCACCAGGCGGCCGTTGTTCCACCAGGCGGCCGTTGTTCCACCAGGCGGGCGCTACGGCGAGGTGGGTTCTGGCTGGATGATCGAGCCGGGGGGCGGCTGTCCGATGATCGCCGCATCTTCGCAGTCGCGCACGCAGCGCCTGTAGATCGTGCGAAAGCCCAGCAGCTGGGGCACCGTCTCAAAGCGGTAGCCGCGCAAGCGCAGCGCCCGGATGATCGGCGGGTAGGCGGCCAGCGTCTGCCCTCGCGGGCCTCCGCCGTCGTGGGAGAGGGTGATCGATCCCCGTCTGATCTGGGCGAGCACGCGCTGCACGATCGCGGTGGCTCCGGGAAGCGTGTAGTCGGACGGGTCGACATCCCACAGGATCGTGGCCAGGCCAAGCGACTTCGCCGTCTGCAGGACGGACGCGTCGTAGTCCCCGTAGGGCGGGCGGAACACGCATGGCGTGTAGCCGCTCAGCCCGCGAATTCTCTGGAGCGTCCTTGTCAGCTGGCTGCGGACATCGCCGCTGAGAAGCAGGTCCGGGTGGCCCCAAGTGTGATCGCCGAGCGCGTCACCGTCGCGTAGCTCGGCATGCAGGGTGCTCCCATAGCCGGAGGTCAGCTGCCTTCCGATCATGAAGAAGGTCGCCACCGCGCCGTTTGCCTTCAGCATCTTCACGAACCGCGGGGTGAGCGGGTTGGGACCGTCGTCGAAGCTCAGCGCCACCACCTTGCGATCGGGACCGTGCGTGTAGGCGACAGCCGGCCCGCTGCGTACGCATCCCACCGGGCGATAGCGCACCCGCCCGGCGCTCGGTGCGAGCGCCGGGCTATCCGAGGGCTCCTTCGCCGGGTGCGCTCTCGCTGCGCTCTCACCTTCAGGGGCGAGTGCGAGGCTTGCGAGCAGCGCCAGCAAGATCGCCGCATAGCGCCGAGGAGCGGCGGCATGCCTACGTAGGTGATGAGTCGCATGCATATGCGGTGAGAACTACGGAGTGCGTTCCGTGGGTAGTGCGGTGGCCCGCGGCCCGTGCAACGGGTTGACTGGTATTCATACTGGGAAAGACGATGAGCAGCAGCCGATGAGCTTCGCCACGAGCGTAGGCGGATGACCGTCAAAGAGCCGGTTGAGGTAGTGGCACGGCGCGATGACGTCGCCTCCGCGGGTCGCACGGGCGCGAACCCGCCGGCGCTCGTCTCGCCCGGCATGGCGGCCGCAGAGCGACGCGGGCTGCTCGACGCCGAAGGCGTCGGGGCAGGAGTCCAGGACGTGGCCGCGGTACGCGGGCGGGCGTGAGCGATGTTCCAGGTGCGCATCCACGGACGTGGCGGCCAGGGCGTGGTGACCGCGGCGGAGCTGCTCTCGCTCGCGGCGTTCAACGAGGGTCGCTACGCGCAGGCGTTTCCAAGCTTCGGCTCAGAGCGCATGGGAGCGCCGGTCGTGGCGTTCTGCCGGATCGACGATCATGAGATTCGCGTGCGTGAGCCCGTGATGGAGCCGGATGCGCTGATCGTCCAGGATCCGACGCTGCTTCACCAGGTCGACGTGTTCGGTGGCTGCAAGCAGGACGGATTCATCCTCATCAACACGGCGAAGAGCTTCGATGAGCTCGGTCTCGGCGAGTTCGTGAGGGACTTCCGCCATGAGCGGCTGCTGACGGTGCCGGCCGCCGACCTTGCACGCGAGCACACCGGGCGGCCGGTCGCGAACGCGGCGCTGCTCGGGGGCTTCGCGGCGGTGACCGGGTTGATCTCGATCGACGCGGTGGCGGGTGCGATCCGCGAGCGTTTCACGGGGGCTGTCGGCGAGGGCAACGTCGCGGCCGCGATGGCCGCCTACGCGTGGGTCGGGGACGAGCTGCGGGAGCTGACCGGTGCTGCGTCAGGTTGAGGGCTCGCGGGCGGTGGCCGAGGCGGTGGCGCTCTGCCGGCCGGAGGTCATCTGCGCGTACCCGATCTCGCCCCAGACCCACATCGTCGAGAACCTCTCACAGCTCGTGAAGACCTCCGAGCTCGCGCCCTGCGAGTTCGTCAACGTCGAGTCCGAGTTCGCCGCCATGTCGGTGGCCATCGGCGCCTCCGCCACCGGAGCGCGCGCCTATACGGCGACGGCGAGTCAGGGGCTGCTCTACATGGTCGAGGCGCTCTACAACGCATCCGGACTCGGCCTGCCGATCGTGATGACCGTTGCCAACCGCGCGATCGGCGCGCCGATCAACATCTGGAACGACCACAGCGATTCGATGTCCCAGCGCGACTCCGGTTGGATACAGCTGTACGCGGAGACCAACCAGGAGGCGCTCGATCTCCACATCCAGGCCTTCCGGCTGGCCGAGGAGCTCTCGACGCCGGTGATGGTCTGCATGGACGGCTTCATCCTCACGCACGCCGTCGAGCGCGTCGACATGCCCGAACAGGAGCTCGTCGACGCGTTCCTGCCGCCGTTTCAGCCCCGCCAGGTGCTCGACCCCGCCGCGCCGATATCGATCGGCGCGATGGTGGGGCCCGAGGCGTTCATGGAGGTGAAGTACCTCGCGCACGCCAAGCAGATGCAGGCGCTGGAGCTAATCCCGCAGATCGCCGCGGACTTCAAGCACGCCTTCGGGCGTGAATCCGGCGGCCTCATCAAGGACCTACCGCGTCGAGGACGCCGAGACGATCGTCGTCGCGCTCGGCTCGGTGCTCGGGACGATCGAGGACACAGTCGACGAGCTGCGCGAGCAGGGCGAGAGGATCGGCGTGCTGGGGATCACCTCGTTTCGCCCCTTCCCGCTCGAGGCGGTGCGCGACGCGCTGGGCCACGCCAAGCGCGTGCTCGTGCTCGAGAAGGCGCTGGCCGTCGGCATCGGCGGAATCGTCTCGATGAACGTGCGCGCCGCGCTCGCGGGAATCCACCTGCACGGCTACACGGTCATCGCGGGCCTCGGCGGGCGGCCGATCACAAAGGCCTCGCTGCGCGGGCTGTTTGCCGACGCGGCCGCCGACCGCCTGGAGCCGTTGACGTTCCTCGACATGGACTGGGACCTCGTCAACGGCGAGCTCGAGCGCATCGGCTCCTCGCGCACCTCGGGTCCGCATGCCGAGAACATCCTGCGCGATGTCGGCCCCGTCGCGGCGGGCCCGGTGTGAGGGGCGCAGGGGCATGAAGGCACCGGCGATCCGCTACTACCAGACCGGCAGCTTTGCGGTCGGCAACCGCCTGCTCGATCCTGAGCAGCGCTCCGTGCAGGCCGGCGAGCAGCGGACGAACTCGATCACATGCGGCCACCGTGCCTGCCAGGGCTGCGGGGAGGCGCTGGGCGCGCGCTACGCACTGGACGCCGCGATGCGCGCCACCAACGGGCGCATGATCGCGGCGAACGCGACCGGCTGCCTGGAGGTGTTCTCCACCCCCTATCCGGAGACCTCGTGGCGGATTCCGTGGATCCACTCGCTGTTCGGAAACGCGCCAGCGGTATCGACCGGAATCGCCGCGGCGCTGCGGGCGAAGGGCCGCGATGAGGTACGCGTCGTCGGCCAGGGTGGCGACGGCGGCACCGTGGACATCGGCTTTGCGTGCCTGTCGGGAATGTTCGAGCGCAACGACGACGTGCTCTACATCTGCTACGACAACGAGGCGTACATGAACACCGGCGTGCAGCGCTCGGGCGCCACGCCGCCCGCCGCGCGCACCGCCACGACGCAGGCCGTCGGCCCCGAGCCGGGGAACGTGTTCGGCCAGGGAAAGAGCGCGCCGCTGATCGCGATGGCGCACGAGATCCCCTACGTCGCGACCGCCACCGTCGCCGAGCTGCGCGACCTCGAGGCGAAGGTCCAGACGGCGATGGAGATCCGCGGCGCGCGCTACCTGCACGTCTTCGTCCCCTGCCCGCTCGGCTGGGGGAGCGCGTCCAAGGACACGATCCGGATTGCGCGTCTGGCGAAGGAGTCGGGCATCTTCCCGGTGTTCGAGGCGCGCGATGGCGAGCTGAGCGGCGTCTCGAAGATCCGCCGCCAGGTGCCCGTCGAGGACTACCTGCGCCCGCAGAAGCGCTTCGCGCACCTGTTCAAGCCCGAGCCGCGGACCGAGGTGATCGCGCGCATCCAGGCGGGTGCGGACCGCAACATCCGCCGCTTCGGCCTGTCGGGGGACTCCGGGGGTGCGTCCTGATGGAGAAGCCGTTCGCGATCACCCTGGATGTCGGCTCGAGCCTGGCGAACAAGACCGGCTCCTGGCGTGACGAGCGCCCGCTGTACGTGCACCGCCTACCGCCCTGCAACCACGCGTGCCCGGCCGGCGAGAACATCCAGCAGTGGCTCTATCACGCCGAGTCCGGCGACTACGAGAGCGCCTGGCGTGAGCTGGTCAAGGACAACCCGCTGCCCGGGGTCATGGGGCGCGTCTGCTACCACCCCTGCGAGAGCTCCTGCAACCGCGGACAGCTCGACGAGACCGTCGGCATCCATGGGGTCGAGCGCTTCCTCGGCGACGAGGCGATCAGGCGCGGATGGCAGCTGACGGCAGAGGGCGAGCCGAGCGGCAAGCGGGTGCTCGTCGTCGGCGCGGGTCCCTCGGGACTGTCCGCTGCCTACCAGCTCACGCGCCGCGGACACGCCGTCACGATCCGCGAGGCCGGGCCCATGGCCGGAGGCATGATGCGCTTCGGCATCCCCCGCTACCGCCTGCCACGCGAGGTTCTCGACGCCGAGGTGCAGCGCATCCTCGACCTCGGCGTGACGCTCGAGTTGAACGCCAAGGTCACGAACATCCTCGAGACGATGCACGACGGCGGCTTTGATGCCGCGTTCCTGGCGGTCGGAGCACACATCGGCCGGCGCGCGTACATCCCCGCGGGCGAGGCGGCGCACATGCTCGACGCGGTCACGATGCTGCGCAGCATGGAGGGGCAGGAGCGCCCGCTGCTGGGCCGCCGAGTCGTCGTCTACGGCGGCGGCAACACCGCCATGGATGCCGCGCGCACCGCAAGGCGCCTGGGCGCCGAGGAGGCGATCGTCGTCTACCGCCGCACCCGCGAGCGCATGCCGGCACACGACTTCGAGGTCGAGGAAGCACTCGAAGAGGGCGTGATGATGAAGTGGCTCTCGACGATCAAGCAGGCCGACGAGGGCAAGCTGCTGCTCGAGAAGATGGAGCTCGACGCGACCGGCTTCCCACAGCCGACGGGCGAGACCGAGGAGCTGCAGGCAGACTCGCTCGTGCTCGCCCTCGGCCAGGAAGCAGATTTGTCCCTGCTCGACGGTGTGCCCGGCCTGGAGATCGAGGATGGCGTGGTGAAGGTTGGCCCGACGATGATGACCGGCCACGAGGGCATCTTCGCCGGCGGCGACATGGTGCCCGCCGAGCGCACCGTCACCGTGGGGGTCGGCCACGGCAAGCAGGCCGCGCGCAACATCGATGCCTGGCTGCGTAGCGTCACCTTCGAACACCCGCCCGAGCCCGAGCTGGCGAGCTTCGAGATGCTCAACACCTGGTACTACAGCGACGCGCCCAAGACCGTTGCGCCGCACCTGGACGCGATTCGTCGCCAGTCGACGTTCGAGGAGGTCACGCTGGGCCTCGACGACACCAACGCGCTGTTCGAGGCCCGTCGCTGCCTGTCCTGCGGCAACTGCTTCGGCTGCGACAACTGCTACGGCGTGTGCCCCGACAACGCGGTCATGAAGGTGGATGAGGACGACGGCTACGCGTTCGATCTGGACTACTGCAAGGGCTGTGGCATCTGCGTGACGGAGTGTCCCTGCGGAGCGATCGAAATGATCCCCGAGACGATCTGAGTCCGAGGCGCAGTTGGCGATTGCTGATAACTACGGATGCGAATCATCGGCTGCGGTCCATAGACTGCCCGGCGAGATGGTGTCCAAGCCGATCACGGGGGGCTGCAGGTGAGTGCAATGAGCGCAGGACTGCTGGGGGCGGTCTTCAACCTGAACCACCCCGCCCACACGGTGGACTGGAACTTCATCCACCTGTCGGTGGCGAACGTCGTGGTCATCGGCCTGATGATCGTCTTCTTCGTCCTGGCGATCCTGCTGCCGTTCCCCGGCGCCGCGGATCGAGACGCTGCTCGTCGCAGGGGAGGCCCGTCATGAGCACCGCCCCGACGACCCCCCCGACCCCATCGAAGTCATGGACCGTCAAAGTCCGCGAAAAAGGCGTTGAGGCGCTGCCGCCCGACAGGCTCCTGCCCGACGGCCAGCCGACCTATGTGGCCTCGTGGATCTACCCGTTCGGGGTGGCAAGCATCGCCTCGCTGATCGTGATCATCGGCTCGGGCTTTGTCCTCTCCCTGAAGGGCCCCGCCTGGTGGCACTACACCGGCGTCGGGCACTTCTTCAACAGCATCCACCTGTGGAGCGTCGAGCTGTTCTTCTTCGTGATGGTCGTGCACCTGTGGGGCAAGTACTGGATGGCCGCCTGGAGGGGAGGCCGCGGTCGCGTGTGGATCACCGGTGCGATCACCTTCCTGGTCGCCGTGCCCGCGGCCCTCACCGGCTACGTCGCCCAGCAGAACTTCGATGCCCAGTGGATTTCCACGCAGGCCAAGGATGGGCTTAACGCGGTCGGCGTGGGGGCCTTCTTCAACGTCACCAACTTCGGCCAGATGTACAGCTACCACATCCTGTTGCTGCCCGTGGCGGTCGTGCTGCTCGTGACCGTGCACGTCCTGCTCGTGCGCCGTAACGGGGTCGTGCCGCCGTTCGAGCTCGACGAGAGGAAAGCGGCGCTGGCGGCGACCGCGGGCGGCGACGGCGCCGGATCCGCTCAGACCTCGACGGAGGGGCAGTCATGAGCATCTGGAAGACCGAGGAGGAAACGAAGCCCTGGAAAGGTGGCTACCAGCCGTATGACCTGATCAAAGAGGCATGCATCGCCGTCGGCGTCATCACGCTTCTCGCGGTGCTGCTGAGCATCCTGCTCTCTTCGCCCGATGACAAGCCCAGCACGATCGGTCAGTGGTCACACGAACTGCCGGTCAACTTCATGACCGCGGCCGCGACGCAGCTCGACGGCACGAGCGGAACCGCCACATACGGCCCCCCCTACAACCACAATGGCGAAGGCCAGCACGCCGCCTTCCTGTACCCCCAGAAATGGCTGGGCGTCAGCCATCCGATCAATGCGGCCGAAGACTTCGTGATCAAACCACTGGAAACGGTCCCGAACGATCCGGCGCTACAGGCCGCGGTGGCCGAATACAAGGCCGCGCCCGAAAAGCAGAAAGAGGAATGGGCCGAAGCCTACGCCAAGCCGCTTGAAGAATATGCAACTGCCGAAGAAGAAAAGAAGGCGCCGCCCAGCACCGTGTCAGTCGACTCGAGCACGGGCACGGTGACGGTGAACGCCAGCGGCACCGGGCCGGTGCCGACGATGATGAACGGCCTGCTGAGCCTTGCCAAGAGCGGCGGCCTCGAAGGGGGGCTGGTGACCAGCAGCCAGTTCTTCCAGACCGACTACACCAAGCCGCTGCTGTTCATGGCCGACGGCGGGCTACTCGAAGAACGCGCCCAAGCGCAGCACCTGCTCGGCGAGCAGTGGGGCATGATGAACGAGACGGGCAGCTACCCGGGCCAGCCCTGGCTCTGGCTGTATGCCCTCTGGTACCAGGTAGAACCGTTCAAGGCATCCGAAAACGCGGACATCCTCGTGATGCTCGTGATGGGTGTGCTGAGCCTGGCGTTCATCTGCATACCCTTCATCCCGATCATCAACAGGATCCCCCGCTGGATCCCGATCTACAAGCTGATCTGGAGGGAGCACTACCGCTCCCAATAGCACGCGTCACTGCCGGGTGCGTCACTGCCGGGTGCGTCACTGCCGGGTGCGTCACTGCCGGCACCGCGCGGCGCCTGAGCGCCGCCCCGGTCAGCTGACGTGCTCGCCGCCGGTGTCGATCAGCCCGCGCTCGAGCGCATAGCCGACGAGCTCGGCTCGCGTGGACAGTCGCAGCTTCTGCTGGATGTGCGAGCGATGGGTCTCGACCGTCCTGACCGAGAGATAGAGCTGCTCGGCTATCTCCGCGTTGGTGTGGCCGAGTGCGATCAGCCGCAGCACGTCGACCTCCCGATCTGAGAGATCATCGGGCGGGCCCGGCAGCGGCTCGGAGGCAAGCCGAGCACCCAATCTCGGGTTCAGAAAGCTCTGTCCTGCGGCGGCGCGGCGCACGGCCTCGACGAGCTCATCGTCGGCGGCCTCCTTTAGCACATAGCCCAAGGCGCCAGAGCCGAGGGCCTGCCGTGCGAACGCCGGCTCCTGCTGCATCGTCAGCACCACGATCTGGGTGTCCGGAGACTCCTTGCGGATGGCGGGGATCGCCTCAAGGCTCGAACCGCCCGGCATGTTCAGGTCGAGCACGAGCACCGCGGGGTGGTGGCCGCGAACGTAGCGGCCGGCGCTCTGCACATCGCTCGCCTCCGCGACCACCTCGAAATCGGGCTCGTTGTCGAGCAGCAGTCTCAGGCCGCTGCGCACGACGGCGTGGTCGTCGGCGAGCACGATCCGGATCGTCTCCGGCGAGGAGCCCTCGTGGTGGGGAACATCATCCAGTGCACCCGCTTGATCGTCAGCCATGAGGTGAAAGCTATCGTCTTCGCAGGCGCATCAGCTGCGGCAAACTACGGATGCCGGCGCGGATCTCTACGGATGCTCGCCGGCGGCGATTCGGGGCAGCACCACCAACGAGCAGCGCGCGTGGCGCTCGAGGTAGTCGGAGGTCGAGCCGACCATGAGCCGGCGGACGGGACCGTAGCTGCGCGAGCCGACCACGAGGAGGTCCACCCGATCGCCGAATGCCGCCAGCTCCTCGCCTATCAACCCGTAGGCAGCCTCGCCCTCGACGCCCGAGAGCTCCTGCATGCGGTCGGTCGCTTCCCGCAGCATCTCATCGATGCTGTCTCCCATCGAAGTCGGCACGAGCCCGGCGTAGGAGTAGGTCTGTATGGGGACGACTTCCAGGGCGTGAACGGTTGCCCGCGTCGGCGCGGCCAGCTCCCTCGCCACGGCGAGCGCCGCCTCGCTCTCCGGCGAGCGGTTGTAGGCGACGCCGACCTTCGCGAAGGGCAGGGGATGCTCGGCGTAGCCGAGGGCGGCGATCGCAACCGCGCAGGGGGCGCCGTTGAGGGCGGCGCGGGTGTCGTCGCCGAGCATGGCTCGGCCGACGGCGCTGCGACGGCAGGAGCCGACCACGATCAGATCGGCGCTCTGCTCCTCGGCCTGCAGGTGCAGGCCGCGGCCGGGGGTCGTCGCGACGATGCTGATGAGCTCGGCCTTTACCTCGGCCGCGGCGCGCTCATCTTCGAGCAGCTTGTCGGAGGCCTCGCGCTCCTCGCGCACCATGCCCGGCGTGACAGCGCGAGTCGGTCGCAGCTCACCGCTGTGCACGTGGGCGAACGTCAGCTTGCTCTCGTCGTCGATGAGGTTGCGCGCGAGCGCGATCGCATCGCGACCGTTGGGCCTGCCGTCGACTCCCACGAGCACGTTCTTGAACATCGTTCTCCTCTATTGCCGGGGCGGTACCAGCAGCACCGAGCACGGTGCATCGTGCGCAACACGCCGACTGACGCTGCCCAACGCTCGCGGTCCGCCAAGTCGTCGGCTGCCGATCACGAGGATCGCCGCCTTCTTGCCCTTGGCGGCGTCCATGATCACCTCGAGCGGCTTGCCGGGCTCGACGATCGCCTCGCTGTTCCCGGGCAGGATGCGCTCGAGCGTGCGTGCCTGCGCCTGAATGGCGTGCGGGTTCATCTTCGACTCCGCGCCGAGGGCGTTGACGAGGGCCACCCGCGCGCCGAGGCTGAGTCCGAGCCTGCCGGCCAGCTCGACGAGCTCATCTGAGCCCTCCCCGCCATCGCTGGCGACCAGGATCTGGCGATCCTTCAAGGTTCCGGCGAAGGTTCGGCGTACCACGAGCATGGGGGTGGTGAACTGGCTCAGGGCCGCGGATGCCACACCTCCGATGAGCATTCCGCCGAGCCACGAAGTCGCGGGGGCGCCGATCACGAGCAGGTCATGGTTGCGGGCGTGCTCGAGGATGATCTTGACCGGCGGGCCCTCGTGGTCAACCTCCCGGCTTGAGGCCACGCCGACATCGTCGGCGATGCGCTTGGCGCGGCGCAGGACCCCGTCGGCCCGACTGGGGCTGATCGCGGCCGCCGAGTACAGCCGCCCCGAGCCCGACTCCGCCGTCACGGTGAGAAGCGTGAGGTGACCGTCGGGGCTGGCCAGATTGGCGGCCATCCGCACCGCCGCCATGCCCGCGCGCGAGCCGTCGACCGCGCACAGCACGTTCGCAAAGACGCCCTGCGAGCTCTCCGGGTCTCCCGCGGTCCCAGCTTTCGGTTTCTTGGCGGGTGCAGCCTTCGGCTTCTTGGACTTGGCTGTCTTCGTCTCGGTCATGGTCTGAAAGCTAAGCCTATGGTCTGGCCGCAGAATCCGTAGCCTACCCGCAAGGTGAGCCGGGAAATGCCGTAGTGCCGCGGCTTGCGCCGGGCGGCTCAGCCGGCGAGCGTGTGCGCGCCAGGGCCGCCTGCGCGGTCGCTGAGCCGCGCCGCTCGCAGCGTCCGCTGCACGTCGGTGATCGAGATCAGGCCGGCGGGCCTGCCGGAGCCATCGACGACCACAGCCCGTCCCACCCGTGCGAAGGCCGGGCGCTCCAGTAGACGCGCGACGTCCTCGTGACCGTCAACCCTAAGCTCGGGGTCTCGATCTGCGAGCTCGGCTATCCGACGTGCCGCAAGCTGCCCGCGAGGCAGCCTCTCGAGCTGCGTGACGCTCACCAGTCCGACCGCCCGACCCCACTCGTCCACGACGGGAAACGACGTATAGCGGTGGGGCAGGAAGTAGTCGGCGCCGGCCTGCGCCGCTGATATCCGCTCGGGAATGCTCACGACCGGCGCGGACATCAGCTCGGATGCGTGCACGCCCGAGAGTGCGGCCTGCACCTGGGCGCCCACCGCCTGTGCCCCGGCGGCCGTGACGATGAAGAATCCGATCAGCGCGAGCCACAGGCCCGCGGGCCCGCCGCCCAGGAACTCAAGGCCACCGAGGACGATCATCAGATAGCCGAATCCGCGGCCGACGCGCGCGGCGGTCTCGGTCGATGGCCCGATCTCGCCGCTGCGGCGCCAGAGCAGCGCGCGCAGAACCCGCCCCCCGTCCAGCGGGAACGCAGGCAGCAGATTGAAGAGCAGGATCAGCCCGTTGACGAGCACCTGGTATTCGACCAGCACCCGGATGGCCTTGGGCGCGGAGGACGGCAGTATCAGCAGCAGCACGCCGAAGCAGCCGGCGATCACCGCCGTGACGATCGGGCCGGCCAGGGCGTAGCGCAGCTCGTCTGAGGGCTCGTGGGCCTCGCCCCGCATCCGAGAGACGCCGCCGAGCAGCCACAGGTCGATCTCCTCCACCTCGATACCGTGGCGGCGCGCGACGAGCGCATGACCGAACTCGTGCGCGAGGATGCTCGCGAACAGCAGCAGCACGCTGGCCAGGCCGAGCGCGTAGGACGCCGTGGAGTTGATGCCATGGATCTCTTCCGGGAAGTAGGAGGAGCCGAGAGCCCAGGTGAACAACGCGACGATCAACAGCCACCACGGACTCACTCCGACCGGGATCCCGGCGATGCGTGCGATGCGGAAACTGCGGCCAGGCATATGCACGGTCACCATTGCAGGCCGGAGGCTCTCGAACATCAGTGGCTGCCACGGTCTTTGTGCGTAAAGATCACGGACGGACCGGCGCCCCTCGGGGGAGATCGCTCATGCAGACGGCGTCGTGCGCCGCCGCTGCGTGCGACCTTGCTCGCGCTGGCGCTCGCGCGCCCCGTCGACGATCTCGCGCACGTCCGACGGGTCCCTGACCACGTGAAGGACGGCGAGATCGTCGAGGTCGATGTGCCTCTCGGCCAGCGCCGTGCCCTTGAGCCAGGCCAGCAGGCCATCCCACTCCTCCTCGCCCAGCAGGATCACGGGAAAATGACGGATGGTCGCCGTCTGGATCAACGTCAGAGCCTCGAACAGCTCGTCGAGTGTTCCATAGCCCCCCGGGGCGATGACGAAGGCGCTCGCATAGCGAACGAACATCACCTTGCGCGCGAAGAAGTGACGGAAGCGAAGCCCGATGTCGACATAGCTGTTCAGCGCCTGCTCGCGCGGAAGCTCGATGTTGCAGCCGATCGACAGCGCGCCGACGTCGTGCGCGCCGCGGTTGGCGGCCTCCATCAGGCCGGGGCCGCCGCCGGTGATGATCGCGTAGCCGGCGCGGCCCAGGCATGCGCCCACCTCGCGTACGAGCGCATAGTGGGGATGCCCGACGGGCGTGCGCGCCGATCCGAACACGGTCACCGCCGGCCCCACGCCGGCGAGCGAGTCAAAGCCGCGGGCGAACTCGTTGGCTATGTCGCGGATGCGTCCGGCATCGGCGTCGCGCACGGCCCGCGGCTCGTCGCCGAGCCAGAGCAGCAGCTCCTCGTCGAAGGTCATCTCGCCGCCGGCTGCGGCCTCGGCCAGTGAGGTCACCGGCCAAGCGTACGCTCGAGCGATCAGAGGCGTGCCGGAGCCTCCGGTCCGAGGGCCGGCACGGTCGTCCCGTCGGAATGGCGCACGAGCCTGTCGACGCCGACCGTGCACACACCGAGGCTGACGAGCGAGGCCGCCACGATCGCCGTGGCGACGGTGCTCGAGAGCACGCCCTGGCTGAGACCGAGCGACGCGACCGCGGCCGGCACGCCGAGCTGGGCGGTGGCGGCCAGCCCCGCGCTCAGCGGCCGGCGCGCCACGACCACCGCCAGCAGGTGGATGAGGACGTTCAACGCGGCCAGCGCCCCCGCCAGCGAGAGCATCGCGGGAGTCTCGATCAGCCCGTGCAGGTCGAGCTGTGCGCCGAGGATCACGAAATACAAAGGGATGAAGAAGCCGTCGGCGATGCCTCGCATCTGCGTGGACAGTCGTTTCGGACCACCGATCAGCGCGACCGTCACGCCGGCGCCGAAGCCGGCGATGAGAACGCTCGCGTTGCTCTTCTGTGCGATCCAGGCGAGCCCGAACAGAATGAGCAGCGAGAGGCGCAGGTCGAGTGCCCAATGGCGCCGCTTGGAGAGCATGCGGACACGGTGTACCCAGACGTGGCCGCCGATGAGCCGGGCCGCGCCGAGCAGCAGCAGCACCGCGAGGGCCACGAGCACGCCGCCGAGCACGGCCTGGGCGGTGTGCTGGGGTTCGAGCACGATCGGAACCGAGAGGATCGTCACGACGTCGGCGATCGTCACCTGTGCCATCACGGTCAGCACGTTGGACCCGGCGGCCTCGGCCTCCTCGAATGCGGGCAGCAGCACCGCGGCCGATCCCGACGCGAGCACGACTGCGTAGATCGCGGCGTGCGAGGTGCCGGCAATGGCAGCGGCGGCGAGCCCGGCCGGCATCGCGAGCACGGCGACGATCACGGCCAGCACCGCCCCGCCACGCAGCGATGCCGCGAGCCGCGGATCGCGCAGCGGAAGGTGCATCCCGATGGTGAGCATCAGCATCGCGAAGCCGACCGCGGCCAGGGAGGAGATCGTCGCGTTGGCCGGATCGACGATATCCAGCCACGTGCGCCCGACGAGCACGCCGGCGATGATCTCACCGATCACGACGGGAACAAACCAGCGTCCGGAGATGCTGAGCAGCGGTCCGCCGAGACCGGCAAGCACGATCACGGCGAGGGTCCCGAAGCTCACGGCAGCGAGGCCAGCAGCTCGAGCTCCTGCATCAGCAGGCGGGGCAGCAGGAAGTGCTCGCGCACGCGGTCGCGTCCGCTCTGGCCCAGCTGCTCGGCCAGCCGGCGGTCGTTCAGCAGCTCCAGCATCGCCGCGGCGCACTCCTCGACTGAGTCCACGAGCCGGCCGCCCACCCCCTCGGGCATCTGCATCGGGATGCCGCCCGCGCGCCCGGCGACGACGGGCGTGCCCTTCCACAGCGACTCGGAGACCACCAGACCGAAGCCCTCGCGGATGGACTTCTGCACGATCACGTCGGACAGGCGCTGGAAGGCGTTGACCTCGACGTTGCTCGCGCCGGTGAGGTTGGTGTAGATGTGGATCAGAGGATCCTGTTCGGCGAGCTCTGAGAGCTGGCCGTGCAGTCCCCACGCCTCGGGGTCGTCGAGCGCCATCGAGCCGACCAGCGCGAGCTGCAGACCGGGGACCTCCTCCCGCACGAGCCGGTAGGCCGCGATCACCCCGAAGGGATCCTTCCAGCGATCAAAGCGCGAGACCTGCGTGACCAGGCGCCCGGGAAGATCGATGCCGATCCAATCGAGAATCTGGTTGACCGTGCGATCGGAGAACTCGAGGTTCTTGGGGCTGAGGGGATCGATCGCGGGCGCAATCGCGCGCACACGCGCGACGGGCAGGTCGGGCGGCACGAATTCCGGCATCGTGAACACGGCCGCGTCGAAAGCGGCGAGGAACGGCCGTAGAAAACGCCATGCGTCCGGGTTGGGCTCGGAGGTGTCGATATGGCAGCGCCAGACCCAGCGGGCATCACCCTTGTCGTGAACGCTCAGCAACGCCGCCGGCTGGGGATCGTGGATGACGACGAAGTCGTAGGAGCCGTCGAGCAGGCCGGCGTTCTCATGGGTGCAGTCCAGATACGCTGCCCGCTCGGCGTCGGTGATGGTCTCCGACGAGCCCTGCAGGGCGTTGTGCAGCGCCTTGGTGGCTGCGAAGAAGTCCCGATGGCCCCCGATCACCTTCCAGTCGACCGCGAGGCCGACATCGCGCAGCAGCGGCACCGCTGAGCGCAGCAGCTCGGAGACTCCGCCCCCGTAGGAGGTCGCGTTCACATGCAGGATGCGCGCGCCGCGGAGCGCGCGCGCCTGCTCGCGCAGCCGCTCGAGGATCGGATCGGGGACGACGCCCTGGTAGGCATCCAGCGACCACCGCCCGACCGAGACGTTGTGCAGCACGAGCTAGCCTCCCACGCTCCCGTCCAGCGTGTGCGCCCGACTGTGAGCATGGGGCTCCGGGAGACGTCCGGCCACGAGCATTGCGCCGGCCACGCTACACCCCTGTCAGGTCGCGCCGCCGGAATGCCAACACGGCCGCGACCGAGGCGAGCAGCGCCAGTGCGAGCATGATGGCCGCCGCCGTCGCCCGGAACGGTTGTGCCGGCAGAAGCCCGACGTGCTGAAACGGGGATGCGTCCAGCAGCCAGTGGGGCGCGCCGAGCAGGCCGCCGAACAGCTGCCAGACGAAGGCGGCGGCGACGATGCCGTAGGCGATACCCGCGCTCGCACGGGGGAGAAGGGCGAACGCCAGCGCACCGAGGCCGAGGAACAGCAACGCTGCGGGCAGGCAGTTGGCTCCGGCTTCCAGCATGCCCAGCAGCGAGACGCCTGCGTTCTGGCTCGCGGCGCCGACCCAGGCGAGCAGCCCCGCGGTGAGCGAGAGCACGGCGGTCCCCGCAGCGGCGAGCAGCAGTCGCCCGGCAAGCCAGCGCCGGCGGTCGACCGCAAGGGCGAACAGCGTTTCCAACCGCTCTTCTGACTCCTCGCGGCGAGCCGCGCCGATCTGCGAGCACGCGAACAGGCTGACGGCGAGGATGAAGAACAGGAACGTGAGGCCGATGTAGCCCGAGGGCTTGGTGATCGAGATCGCTCCGAGCTTCTGCAGCTGGCGCTGGAGGGTGGCGGGGATGTTCGCCGAGGTGATGCTCGTCGAGATCAAACCGATTACGAGCGCGAAGAAGCCGATCCCGACGAGCCAGCCCGCGAAGCTGCCCCGCTCGTCACGGACCGCGAGCGCGGTCGGCGAGGAGAGCAGGCGCAGGCGAGCGGGTGCGCTGTCGCTGCTCGCCAGCAGACCGTTGCCCACGTCTCGCCGCACGGCGATCAGGCCGGCGCCGACGAGCAGCGACGCGCCGGCGAGGATTGGCGCGAGCAGCACCCACGCGTGCGTGCCGGTGAAGGGCCGAAGTTCCTCGGCCCAGCCCAGCGGTGTGGCCCAGCGAAGCCATTCGAGGCTCGATGAGGTGTCGGCGACGACGCGCACGAGCAGCGCCACGGTGAGCGCTGCGCTCGAGAGCTCGAGCGCGAGGCGGTGCGTTGGCGCAAGTTGGCTGGCCAGCGCGCCGACCCCTGCGAACACGGGCACGGCGGCGATGATCGCGAGCGCAAGGTATGCCGATCCTGCGATCGGCAGCCGGGCCGCGAGGAGGCCCACGAAGGTGGCCAGCCACAGGGCGCCCGCGCCTGCGCCGATGGCAGCCAACGCGGCCAGGTAGGCCGCGCGGCGGCTGACGACGCCCGCCAGCACGAGCTCCTGGCGTCCGGTGTCCTCCTCGGTGCGCAGGGCCCTGACGGCCGCGAGCAGCCCCCACATCGCGGCGAATATCGACAGGATCCCGCCAACGCGCCACGCCGAGTAGCCGCCAACCGTGAGCAGGTCGTAAGGCTTGCCGTAGAACAGGCGGATGCTCGCGTTGGCACCGAAGGAATGCGCGAAGCTGAGCCGCTCGGTTAACGTCGTGTACGTGTCGCGGTAGCCGATCACGTTGGCGTAGGCGACGAAGGCCAAGAGCAGCGCGAACGAG
This sequence comes from uncultured Solirubrobacteraceae bacterium, assembly GCA_963767655.1. Lineage (GTDB taxonomy): Bacteria > Actinomycetota > Thermoleophilia > Solirubrobacterales > Solirubrobacteraceae > Palsa-744. The sequence continues at coordinate 470,842 of CAVYET010000004.1, forward strand.
ACGTTGCGGGTGCGCGAGTCCGCGAACGCCCGGCGCGTGATGGCGCTAGTCGCCGACACGGCCGTCGGAGGAATCGTAGTGGTGCAGGAATATCTCCTCGAGCGATGGCTCGCGGCTGCTCAGGGCGAGCACCCGATGATCGGCAAGTGAGGCGATCAGCGGGCCGACTTCGCCACTGACCTCGCAGTGCAGCGTGTTCGGCCCCGCGCGTGTCACGCTGACCCCGGCCAGCGCGGGCAGGCTGGGCGCCGGACCCCCGAAGGTGACCTCGATCGTCTGTGCGCCGAGGTGGCGCAGCTCATCGAGCGTGCCCTCGTCGACGAGTCGGCCCTGACGCAGGATCCCCACCCGATCGCACAGCGCCTCCACCTCAGAAAGGATGTGCGAGGAGAGGAAGATCGTCTGCCCGCGTTCCTTGGCCTCGCGCACGCTCTCGCGGAAGGCGACCTCCATCAGGGGATCCAGTCCGCTCGTGGGCTCGTCGAGGATCAACAGCGGCGCGCGGCTGGCGAAGGCGGCGATGAGCTGGACCTTCTGTCGGTTGCCCTTCGACAGCGCCCGCACCCGCTTGGAGGCCTCCAGGCGAAAGCGCTCGATCAGCGCGTCGCGGTAGGCGACGTCGGTTCCGCCGCGCACGCGGGCGAGGAACTCGAACGTCTCGGAGCTCGTGAGCGCCGGCCACAGGAACGGCTCCCCGGCGACATAGGCCACGCGCCGGTGGGCGCTGACCGGCTCGCGCCAGGCATCCACGCCGAACAGCTCGGCGCGCCCGCTGCTCGGGCGGTGCAGCCCGAGCAGCAGCCTGATCGTGGTCGTCTTGCCCGATCCGTTGGGCCCCAGGTATCCATATACCTCGCCCTCCTGCACATCGAGGTTGAGTCCCTCCAGCGCGAGCGTGCTTCCGTAGCGCTTGCTCAGACCCTCGGTACGGATCACCGGCTGCATAGAGGCGGTATTTGATCAGCATTGATGAGGCGCTCGAGCTGCGCGCGCCGCTCGCTCGACAGCAGCGGCCAGTCGGGCTCATAGTGGAACACGTCCTGCAGCGGCGCGGAGCCGTAGCGCGCGGAGACGATCTCTATGTGCGCCGGCGTGACGAGCGCCGGGTGGGCGACGCCGCAGGAGCGTGCCAGGGCGAGGATCTCGGCCCGCAGCGTCACCAGGTAGTTGGCCGCGCGGCTCGACTTCAGCTGCGGATCAAGTCCGTGCATGAGCCAGCGCGACTGTGTCGTCACGCCTGTCGGACAGCGGCCGGTATGGCAGCGCTGGGCCTGGATGCAGCCGATCGCCATCATCGCCTCGCGGCCCACGTTGATCAGGTCGCAGCCAAGCGCGAACGCGAACAGCGCCGAGTCCGGAAAGCCGAGCCGACCCGAGCCGACGAATACCACATCCTCGGCCAGTCCTGCCCGTGCGAACGTGCCGTAGACACGCGCAAAGCCAAGCTTGAAGGGCAGCGCGACGTGGTCGGCGAACGAGAGCGGCGCGGCCCCCGTGCCACCCTCGCCGCCGTCGACCGTCACGAAGTCGGGTCCCGCGCCGGTCAGCGCCATGCGCTCGGTGAGTCGCTGCCAGAAGCCGCTCTCGCCGACCGCCGACTTGATTCCCACGGGCAGACCCGTCTCAGCCGCGATCAGCTCAACGAACTCGATCAGCCCGTCGACGTCGAGGAATGCCGAGTGCGCGGGCGGGCTGATGCAGTCCTGCCCCCTCGCCACGCCGCGGATCGCGGCTATATCAGAGCTCACCTTGATCCCGGGTAACAGCCCTCCCAGGCCGGGCTTGGCGCCCTGGGAGAGCTTGATCTCGATCGCGCGAACCGGTGCCTCTGCCACCCGCTCGCGCAGCCGCTCGAGGCTGAAGCGACCGTCGGCGTCGCGACAGCCGAAGTAGCCGGTGCCGATCTGAAAGATGAGCTCCCCGCCATGGCGATGCGCGCCCGCGAGCCCGCCCTCGCCCGTGTTGTGCAGGCAGCCGGCGCTCTGCGAACCGCGATTGAGAGCCTCGACTGCGACCGGTGAGAGCGAGCCGTAGCTCATGCCGGACACGTGCACGAGCGAAGCAGGGCGGAAGGCGAGACGCCGTCCGTGGGCGGCGCCCAGCACCTTGGAGGCCGGCAGGCTGTACGCCGGTGCGCCGCCCGGCGCTCCGTCGGTTGGAGCCGGTGCGGGAAACGGCGAGTGCTTGATGATCAACAGGCTCTCGACGGCCTCCATCTCATCGTCGGTTCCGAACCCGAACACGTTCGGCGTGCCCTCCGAGGATGCCTCGATCCAACGCCGCTGATCGCGGGAGAAGGGGCGCTCCTCGTTGTTGGAGGTGACTATGTACTGACGCAGCTCCGGGCCGAACGCCTCGAGCGCGTAGCGCAGGTGTCCGATGAGCGGGAAGTTGCGCAGGATCGTGCGCCGGCGCTGGGTGAGGTCGTAGCCGACGAGGGCCGCGAGCGCGGCGGCGACGGCGCGGGCCCGAGGACTACCGAGCATCGCGGTCAGAGTGAGGTGGGGTAGGTCTCGGGCGGCTCCCCGAGCTCCCAGCTGCTCGAGCGCTCCAGAGGCTCGACCGCGCGCGTGAGGTCGATGTGGACGAGCGCGTCGAACTGCCTGGAGGCGCAGGCGCTGAACCAGTGGCTCGTGCGTTCGCTCTCGGGCCTGTAGATGACTCCGATCGCGCGCTCCAGCCGCGGCTCGCGCAGGGCGCGGCCGCTGGCCGCGCCGTCGAGCGGGCACAGCAGAAAGGCCGGGATGTCGGCGCTGTGAAGGAGCGCCTCATAGCTGCCTGCCAGCGCCGGTCTCACCCGCTTGCGCTCGGCCTGCGCGCCCCACTCCGATGCCGCCGTCACCGTACCGGTGTAGGTCGTGAAGCCGACAAGCACCGTCTCGCGCGCATGGCGCTCGCGCATCAATTGGCCCAGGTTGAGCTCGCCCCGCTGGGCCATCTCCGTAGAGCGGGCGTCGCCGATATGCGAGTTGTGCTCCCACACGACGACCTTGCCCGCGTCCCCGTGGCGGGAGAGGTGGATCTGAAGCTGATCGAGCGTGTCCGCCATGTGCCGGTCGCGCAGGTTCCAGGAGGAGGCCGGACCGCCGAACATCGTTCGGTAGTACTCCTCGGCGTTGGCGACGACAGTCGCATTCTGCTCGGCCAGGAAGTAGCGGTCCTCGGCCACGAGGCCGTCCTGGTGAAGGTAGCCCCCGCCACTGCGGCGTAGCTCGACGAGCTGTTCGAGCACGCGCCTACGGCACGGCTCGCTCACGCCGAGCAGCACGGCCTGGCCGTAGCCGGCGCTGTCCTTTGAGTAGGGGTGCAGACACTCGTACCGGCGGCGAGCACGCGCTGCGCCCGCGGGATCGACCTGCTCGAGGTAGGTGACGACGGCTTCCATCGACGCGCCCATGCTGTAGAGGTCCAGTCCGTAGAAGCCAACGCCTCGCGGGGAGGGGGCACGCTGCTCGTTGTGTGCCCGCAGCCACCCGACGAAGTCCAGGACATCGGCGTTGCGCCACATCCAGGTAGGGAAACGACGGAAGCCGCGCAGGGCCTGCTCCGCGTCGCCGTCCTCGCCTGCGCCCTGCACGTAGCGGTTGACGCGGTCGGCGTCCGGCCAGTCGCCCTCGATGGCGACGGCCATGAACCCCCGCTCCTCGATCAATCTCCTGGTTATGCGCGCGCGCTCGCGGTAGAACTCGTGCGTTCCGTGGCTGGCCTCGCCGAGCAGCACGAGCCGGGCGTCTCCCACCAGCTCCAGGAGCGCATCGTAGTCGTGCTCGCCGCCGTCGAGCGGGCGAGCATCGACTCGCAGCGCCTCGAGGGCCGCGCTTTCACCGACGGGCAGCGCCAGCATCCCCGCCACGCTCACCCCGCCTGCGACAGTGCCGAGTCGCGCTCGTGCGTCAGGTAGCGCCGGAACCATCCCGTCGCCAGCTCGGCCACGCGCTCCAGGGTCCCGGGCTCCTCGAACAGGTGCCCGGCGCCGTCGACGACGAGGAGATCGTGGGGACAGCGCAGCTGCGCAGCCGCATGGCGGTTGAGCTCGAGCACTTGCTCATCGAGACCGCCGACGATGAGCAACGTGGGTGAGACCACGCGCCCGAGGCGCTCATCGCCCGCCAGATCGGGGCGGCCGCCGCGGGAGACCACCGCGGCAAGCGACGCGCCGATCTCGCCCGCCGCCCGCAGAGCGGCCGCGGCCCCCGTCGAGGCGCCGAAGTACCCGATCGCCAGCCCCTGCAGGCGCTGCTGCGATGTGACCCACCGCGTGACCGCCTCCAGTCGTTCGGCCAGCAGCGGGATATCAAACACCAGCTCGCGCTGCGAGGCCTCCCGCTCGCTGAGAAGATCGAACAGGAGCGTTGCCAGACCCGCATCGTTCAGGGCACGCGCGACCGCGCGGTTGCGCGGGCTCTTGCGGCTGCTGCCGCTGCCGTGCGCGAAGATCACCAGACCCGACGCAGACGCGGGCATCGTCAGATCACCGCCCAGCCGAACCTCGCCGATGTCGAACGAGAGCTCCTCGGCGTCCCGGCCGCCGCCTGCTGCGCTAGGAGGCGCCGGGCTCTCCCCGCCGGCGAGCGCGCCCGCCTCGGCGAGCAGCGCGAGCACCTGCTCGTCGGACACGGGCGCGAAGTCGCGATACCACATGCCCACGCCGAACAGCCGCCTGGGAATCACCAGGCACAGCACCTGGTCGGCCTCCTCGGCGAGCATCGACACCGACTCGCCAGACCCCACCGGCACGGCGACGATGATGCGCTCGGCGCCGCGCCTGCGCAGCGCACGCACGGCTGCCAGGTCTGTGAGGCCGGTCGCCAGCCCATCGTCGACGACGATCACCGTTCGACCCTCCAGGGGGATAGCGGCTCGGCCGTCGCGATAGCGCTCCACCCTGCGACGCAGCTCCTGGGACTCACGCGCGAGCGTCGCATCCAACATCTCCTGGGTCATGCCCAGCATGTCGGCCGACTGCCGGTCAAGCACCCCCGTGCCATCCTCGGCCACGGCTCCGACACCGAGCTCGGGGTTCTCGGGAGCGCCCAGCTTGCGCACCGCCAGGAGATCCAGCGGTGCATCGAGCGCGCGCGCCACCTCGACGGCGACCGGCACGCCGCCGCGAGGCAGCGCCACGACCACCGGCCGGTCCTCGGCGTAGGACTGCAGCTCTGCTGCCAGCCGACGGCCGGCATCGCGACGATCGAGAAACTGCATGCTGCGATCATGCCGCGCCAGCGCCCGGCACGCGTCCGGGAAATGCACCAACAGCTGCGCGGCGGACTACTGAAGTCGGCCTATGTGCCGGACAGTGCTTTCAGCGGGGTCATATGGGTGACCCTCCATGCGGGGTAGATCCCTCCGAGCACGCCGATCGCGACACCGACGAGCAGTCCCCGGCCGAGGCCCCAGGCGGTCACCGACGGCGATACGTACGTGCTCACGCCAAGGGCGTCGATCAACAGACCGGCGCCGACGACCCCGACGAGGAGGCCAACCGAGGCGCCCAGAACGCTGACGGCGACGCCTTCACCGAAGATCAGGGAGGCGACGCGCGTCGGCGACCAGCCGACGGTGCTGAGCAGTGCGAGCTCTCCCTGGCGTTCCATGATCGACATCGCCATCGTGTTGGCGACGCTGATGGCCCCCACGATCAGCGCCATCACCACGATCACGAGGATCGCCTTTGAGATCAGCGTGCCGTTGGCTCCCGCGCGCAGGGCCTGCTGGGGGTCGGTGATGACCTGCGTGCCCGGGAGCTCACGTTCGATCGCCGAAGCCGCCGCGCTCGCCCGCGTTCCCGCCGCGAGCTGCACCACGACATCGGTCTCCTCGCCGGGCCGTGCGGCCAGCCGCTGGGACCGTGCGAGCCCCAGCACGGCCCCCGAGTCCTCGAACAGGATCCCCGAGTGGTAGACGCCCGCGATCGGGAAGGGATGACCTTTCACCTCAAGGACACCGCCGGGATGCAGGCGCAGTTCCGCGGCCAGGCGGTCACCGACGAGGATCTCCTGTTCGCTCGATGGCCTGCCGCCCGCAACCATCACCAGGCTCCGTGTGAAGAAGCCCGCCGGGTCGGCCCCGAAGACGATCGCGGCAGGCTTGCCCTTGACGCCTTCCACGATCAGCAGCAGGGGTGTCGCCTGCGCGACATCCGGGCGCGCAGCCAGCGTTCGCACCGTCGCTTCGGGCAGGATCGAGGCGGTTGGATCGGAGACGTTCGCCTGGAAGACGCCGAGGCCCGATCCGCCGAGATGAACGAGTCCGGCGGCGGTGTTCCTCAATCCCTGGGTGAACGAGAGCAGCGCCACGATGGTCGCCACGCCGACGGCGATGCCGCCGGCGGTGAAGATGGTGCGGGCCGGGCTGCGCAGCAGGTTCGTCGAGATGATCGCGAGCATCGGCGATCTCCTCCTAGCTCGCAGGGAGCGCGGTCTGGGGCTGGCCGGAGAAGCGGCCGTCGATGAGGGTTACGATGCGGTCGGCCCGCGCACCGACGACGCGGTCGTAGCTGACCACCAGCATCGTCATGCCGCGCTGGTCGCGCAGGCCGAAGAGCAGGTCGAGCACGCGCTCGGAGGTGCTCGAGTCAAGCGCTCCGGTGGGCTCGTCGGCCAGCAGCAGGCGCGGTTCGTTCGCGAGAGCACGCGCCACGGCCACCCGCTGGCGCTCGCCGCCGGACAGCTCGGCGGGGAGATGATCGGCGCGATCGGCGAGCCCCACCTCCGTCAGCAGCGCGAGCGCGCGACTGCGTCGCTCTCCGTGGTGCATGCCCGCTCCGATGAGGGGGACTTCCACGTTTGCCTGCGCGGACAGCGTCTCCAGGAGCAGGTGGCGCTGGAAGATGAAGCCGACGATCTCGCGGCGAGCGCGCGCGGGATGGGTGTTCTTCCAGATCGCCCGCCCGTCGATCAGCACGCGCCCCTCGTCGGGCTGCTCGAGGCCGCCGATCAAGCTCAGCAGCGTGCTCTTACCCGAGCCGGAGCGGCCGGTGATCGCTACGGCCTCGCCTGGGTCGACCTTCAGCGACACACCACGCAGCGCGCTGATCTGACCGAAGCTCTTGCTTGCGCGGTCAACGACGACGGCCGCACCCGCCGCTGGGTTCATGCAGTGACCTGCACCGGGAAGTCGAGGTTGATCGTGACGCCTTCCGAGACGATCACGGCGCGCAGCGTGAGCGGGTAGCCGACCGCCGATGGGGGCCACCTGAAGGTGTCCGAGAAACGCCCCGTGAAAACGTAATGAGACCGGTGGGCCACGACCTGGCCCGCAAGGAGATACTGATAGCTCACGCTCGCCCGCGCGGCGTGACCTGCACTGGTCACCGTGAACCGAATCGGCCAGGGCCGACCGACCTTCGGATGATGGCTGGCGGCATGCAACGTCGCTGTCACTCCGCGGGACGAGCCTGTGACGCTATCGCCCGCAGCGGATGCCGCCGGCACGGATTGCGGCGAGGAGGAGCCGGTGGAGCGGCTGGAAGAGTGGACCGAGCCTTGAGTGGACGCATGGCCACAGCCGGCGATCAATACGCAGCCGGCCGCCAGGAGCGCCAGAGCCGCCGATCCGCGCGCGCGCCGCGCGCGCCCGGAGGCCCTCACGAATCGAACTCCGACGGGCGAGAGACCGAGTCGGCGACGTCGAGGCTCGAGATCACGCCAACGGGCTCGCCCTCGCCCGAGACGACGACGAGATGCGTGCATTCGTGCTCGGCCATCAGCTCGACGACATGCTCGACGCTGTCGGAGGCATCGACCGTGACGATCTCGGTCGCGGCTATCTCGCCGGCGCTGGCGTCATCGCGCCCGGCGGCCAGGGCCTTGATCAGATCGAGGTCTGAGAGGATCCCCCATACCAGCTCCTCCTGTCGATCGCGGCCGCGGGCGAGCCCCTCGACGACCACGCAGTGAACTCGCCCGCCGGCCATCCGGGCTGCGATCTGCGCGAGCGAGCTCTGTGGTGTGGCGTCGATCACGCCTGGATGCAGCACCTCGCCGGCGAGGCTGATCGGTTGCGTCGATCGGGCCACTGCCTGCTCCTTTCCTATCTCAGGGACGTCCTGGGCATCATCGCCGGTCTGCCGCTTGGCGGCATCCGGGCCAGATACCCGCCGGCGCTACGTGGATACCCCAGGGCCCTACGCAGTGCGCTGCCGACACTCCGATGACCGCGCGATAGAGCGCGGCCTCGGGCCTCACGCTTGCGCGCGAGGGCTGCGCGCGCGAGAATCCCGCGCGGATGAGCCCGACCGGCAGCTACACGCTGGAGCGCGATGCCCTCGACGAGCTGTTCGCGGCGCTCGCTCGCCGCGGCTACACCGTCATCGGGCCGACCGTGCGCGACCAGGCGATCGTCTACGACGAGATCGCGCTCGAGCGCCGATCTGCCGGTCGGCTGGACCGACGAGCAGGACGGCGGCCACTACCGGCTGCGCCGCCGCGACGACGAGGCGCTGTTCGGCTACAACGTCGGCCCGCACTCGTGGAAGCGCTACCAGCTGCCGCCCGAGGTGCGGCTGTGGCGCGCGCGGCGCGACGAGCACGGCGGGCTGACCGAGCTCACCGAGGCCCCGCGCGAGCGTTCCGCGCTACGCGTTCCTCGGCGCGCGCTCGTGCGAGCTGCACGCGATGGGCATCCTCGACCGCGTGCTGCTCGGCGGCGCGCAGACCGACCCGGCCGACCGCGCCCGGCGGGAGGACGTCTTCGTCGTCGCGGTCCAGTGCGCGCAGGCGGGCAACACCTGCTTCTGCGTCTCGATGGGCACCGGCCCCACCGCCGAGAGCGGCTTTGACATCGCGCTCACCGAGGTGCTCGAAGCGGCTCGCCACTACTTCGTGCTCGAGGTCGGCAGCGAGCGCGGGGCGGAGCTGCTGGGCGAGCTGCCGCACGCTCGCGCCGGCGCGCAGCGAGCAGGACGCCGCGAGCGCCGCGCACGCGCGGGCGGCGGCGCAGATGGGACGCGAGCTCGACGTCACCGACATCCGGGACCTGCTCTACCGCAACTACGAGAACCCGCGCTGGGACGAGGTGGCCGAGCGCTGCCTGTCGTGCGGCAACTGCACGATGGTCTGCCCGACCTGCTTCTGCACGACCGTCGAGGACGTCACCGACCTCGCCGGCGAGCACGTCGAGCGCCACCAGCGCTGGGACTCGTGCTTCACCGTCGACTACTCCCACATCCACGGAGGCGCGGTGCGCGCCTCGACGCGCTCGCGCTACCGCCAGTGGATGACCCACAAGCTCGCGACCTGGATCGACCAGTTCGGCAGCTCCGGCTGCGTCGGCTGCGGGCGCTGCATCACGTGGTGCCCGGTCGGCATCGACATCACCGAGGAGGCGCGGGCGATCCGCGAGAGCGAGGCGACGTGGCGATGCAGACGCTTGAGGAGCTGATCGCGCGCCGCGCCGCTGTTCGCGGGGCTGTCGCAGGCGCACCTGGCAGCTGATCGCCGGATGCGGCGGCCAACGAGCACTTCGCCGCCGGCGCATAGCTGTTCCGCGAGGGCGACCCGGCCGATCGCTTCTTCCTGATCCGCGAGGGCGCGGTGGCGCTCGAGGTCGAGCGCTCCCGGTCGCGGCACGCTCGTCATCGAGACGCTCCAGCGCGGGCGAAGTGGTCGGGCTGGTCGTGGCTGTTCGAGCCCTACCGCTGGCAGTTCGACGGCCGCGCACGCGAGCCCGACGCGCGTGGTCGCCTTCGACGGCGCCTGCCTGCGCGGCAAGTGCGAGGCCGACCACGAGCTCGGCTATCAGCTGATGCGGCGCTTCGCGGCCTCGCATGCATCGAGCGCCTGCAGGCGACCCGGCTGCAGCTCCTCGACGTCTACTGGCCATGACGCCTGAGGCGCCTCCGACGCTCGAGGCGTCGCTGCCGCCCGAGCCGCGGCCCGATGGTGCCCGCGCCGTTCGCGGTTGCTGGCCAAGCGCCAGGAGACCGCCGACACGTGGACGCTCGAGCTCGAGCCGCGCAGCCGGGGAGCGCACTGGCGTTCGCGCCCGGGCAGTTCACGATGCTCTCGGCGTTCGGCAGCGGCGAGGTGCCGATCTCGATCAGCGGCGACCCCGGCGGCGACGGGCCCCTCGTGCACACCGTGCGCGCGGTCGGCCTGGCGACGCAGGCGATCTGCGACGCAGCCCGGGCGACGTGCTCGGCGTGCGCGGCCCGTTCGGCCGTCCCTGGCCGGTCGCGGAGCTCGCGGGCGCGCGACGTCCTCGTCGTCGCCGGCGGCGATCGGCCTGGCGCCGCTGCGCCCGGCGATCCTCGCGCTGCTCGCCCGCCGCGAGCGCTACGGGCGCCTGGTGCTGCTCTACGGCGGTCGCTCGCCCGAGCAGCTGCTGTATCGCCGACGAGCTGAGCGAGTGGGCCGCGGCGCGGGCTGGAGGTCGCGGTCACCGTCGACAGCGCGGGGCCCGAGTGGCTCGGCCACGTCGGCGTCGTCCCGCGGCTGGTGGACCGTGCCGAGTTCGACCCGCCAGGCGCCGGTCGCGCTGTCTGCGGGCCCGAGGTGATGATGCGCTTCACCGTCGCGGCGCTCGCGCAGACGCGGGGTCGGCGGCGAGCGCGTGTACGCGTCGATGGAGCGCAACATGCAGTGCGGGATCGGCCACTGCGGGCACTGCCAGCTCGGGCCCACGCTCGTCTGCCGCGACGGGCCGGTCTACCGCGTGGAGCGAGCTCGAGCGCTGGCTGGCGATCCGGGAGCTGTGATGAGCGCATCCGCGCAAGCAGACCCTCGCGGTGTGGAAGTTCGCCTCCTGCGACGGCTGCCAGCTGAGCCTGCTCGACTGCGAGGACGAGCTGCTGCTGCTGGCCGATCGGCGTGCAGATCGCCTACTTCCTGGAGGCCAGCAGCGCGACCGTGGAGGGCCCCTACGACGTCTCGATCGTCGAGGGCTCGATCACCACCGCCCACGACGCCGAGCGCATCCAGGAGGTGCGCCGCCGCTCGCGCGCGCTGATCACGATCGGGGCGTGCGCGACCGCCGGGCGGCATCCAGGCGCTGCGCAACTTCGCCGACGTCGAGGACTTCACCTCGATCGTCTACGCCTCGCCGGACTACATCTCGACGCTCGGCACCTCGACGCCGATCAGCGCGCACGTGCCGGTCGACTTCGAGCTCAACGGGTGCCCGATCAACAAGAGCCAGCTGCTGGAGGTGATCGCCGCGCACCTCGGCCGGGCGCCGTCCGCGCGTGCGCGCGCACAGCGTCTGCGTGGAGTGCAAGCGGCGCGGGACCGTGTGCGTGATGGTCGCGCACGGCACGCCCTGCCTGGGTCCGGTCACCCACGCCGGCTGCGGCGCGATCTGTCCCGCCTACGACCGCGGCTGCTACGGCTGCTACGGGCCGATGGAGGCGCCGAACACGGCTGCGCTGAGCGCTCGCATGGCCGAGCTCGGGCGCAGAGCGAGGTCGACCTGGTGCGCGTCTACCGCACGTTCAACGCCGGCTGCCGAGGCGTTCCGCAAGGCCGAGCGAGGCGCATGAGCGAGGGTAGGCGCACGCGCGTGATCCGCACCGACTATCTCGCCCGGGTCGAGGGCGAGGGAGCGATGTACGTCAAGCTCGACGGGCGCGAGGTCGCGGACGTCAAGCTGCGCATCTACGAGCCGCCGCGGTTCTTCGAGGCGCTGCTGCGCGGGCGGGCGTTCACCGAGGCTCCGGACATCACCGCGCGGATCTGCGGCATCTGCCCCGTCGCCTACCAGATGAGCGCGGTGCGGGCGATGGAGGACGCCTGCGGCGTGCAGCATCGACGACGGCCCGCTGCGCGACCTGCGCCGCCTGCTCTACTGCGGCGAGTGGATCGAGAGCCACAGCCTCCACGTCTACATGCTGCACGCGCCCGACTTCCTCGGCTACGCGGGCGCCGTGGAGATGGCGCGCGACCACCGCGAGATCGTCGAACAGGGACTGCAGATGAAGAAGGCCGGCAACGCCGTCATGGCGCTGGTCGGCGGGACGAGAGGTCCACCCGATCAACGTCCGCGTGGGCGGCTTCTACCGCGCCCCGAGCGCGAGCCGAGCTGCGCGCGCTCGTGGACCCGCTCGAGCGGGCGCGCGAGACGGCGCTCGCGACCGTCCGCTGGGCGGCGACGCTGCCGTTTCCCGACGTCGAGTGCGCGCCCGAGCTGCTCGCGCTGTCGGACCCCGGCGCGCTACCCGATCGACCGCGGGCGCATCCTCTCCGACCGCGGGCTGGACATCGCCCCGGCCGAGTTCGACGAGCACATCGTCGAGGAGCACGTCGAGCACTCCAACGCCCTGCACGCCCGCATCCGCGAGCGCGGCACCTACCTGACCGGACCGCTCGCGCGCTACGCGCTCTCCTCGCAGCTGCTGCGCCCGCTCGCGCGAGGACGGCGGCGCGCGAGGCGGGCCTCGGTCCGGTCTGCCGCAATCCCTTCCAGAGCATCGTCGTGCGCGCGGTCGAGCTGGTGCAGGCGTGCGACGAGGCGCTCGCGATCATCGACGCCTACGAGGAGCCCGACGCGCCGGCCGTCGAGGTCGACACCGCGGCGCGCGGTCGGCCACGGCGCCACCGAGGCGCCCCGCGGGCTGCTCTACCACCGCTACGAGATCGACGAGGACGGCACGATCCTCGACGCCAGGATCGTGCCCCCCACCTCGCAGAACCAGCTCGCGATCGAGGAGGACCTGCGCGCGGTCGTCGAACGCAGTCTCGACCTCCCCGACGAGCAGCTCTCGCTGCGCTGCGAGCAGGCGATCCGCAACCACGATCCCTGCATCTCCTGCGCCACGCACTTCCTCGAGCTGACCGTCGACCGTGGCTGAGGACGGCGCCCGAGCGCGCGGCCGGCATCGGCGGCTGCAGGCGGCGAGGCGGCGGTGGTGGTGATCGGCGTGGGCAACGCGCTGCGCCGCGACGACGCGGCCGGACTCGAGGTCGCGCGGCGGCTGCGCGCGCGTGGCCGCGGCGCGGCGAGATCGCCGTGCGCGAGCACGAGGGCGAGACGCTGGCGCTGCTCGACGCCTGGGAGGGCGCCGAGGCGGTCGTGCTCGTGGACGCGATCCGCTCGGGCGCGGCGCCGGGCACGATCCACCGCGTCGACGCCTCTCGCAGGGCCGATCCCCGCGCGGCTGCGCAGCTCCTCCTCCACGCACGCGGTCGGCGTCGCCGAGGCGATCGAGCTGGCGCGCGCGCTGGGGCGCCTGCCCGCGCGCGGTCGTCCTCTTCGGCGTCGAGGGGCGCTGCTTCGACGCCGGCAGCGGGCTCTCGCGCGGAGGTGCGAGGCGGTCGTCGACCCGCTCGCCGAGCGCGGTGCTGGGCGAGGCGCGCGAGCTGCGCTCAGCGCCTGACCGAGCAGCCTTGCGGCCGCCACCGCCGCCTGGCCGTAGGCGATCGCCCCGTCGTTCGGCGGCAGCGCCCGCGGGATCAGGACCCGCAGACCCGCCCGCCGCGAGCGCTCCTGGCGGTGCGCGTCAGCAGCAGGCGGTTCTGGAAGACGCCGCCGGAGAGGACCGCCGTCGCCACGCCGCGCTCGCTGCGCCAGCAGTGCGACGTGCGCTCGCCGTCGCGTCGGCCAGGCCGTTGTGGAAGCGCGCGCTCACGACGCGCCGCGGAGCTGCCGGCCGCGAGGTCGCGCGAGCGATCGCGCGCACGGTCTCGCGCGCGTCGAGTCGCGAGCACCTCGCCGTCGAGGACCGGCAGCGGGTAGGCGCCGCGCTCGCCCGGGGCGGCGACGGCCTTCGAGCTCCACCGCGGCGCGGCCCTCTTCGTGGACGCGTCATGCGGATGCCGCAGAGCGCCGCGACCGCGTCGAACAGGCGCCCGACGCTCGTCGTCAGCGGCGACGCCGTCCCGCTGCGGGCCAGCTCGGCGACCTGCTCCCAGCGCGTCCGCGTCGATCCGTGCGGCGATCGCTCGCCGGCGCGCGGCGCCTCGCCGTCGAGCGCGGCGAGCAGCCACGCGCAGGCCATCCGCCAGGGCTCGCGCACCGCCGCGTCGCCGCCCGGAAGCCGCACGGGCTGCAGGTGCCCGACGCGCTCGGCCTGCCCGAGGTCGCCGGCCAGCAGCTCTCCGCCCCAGATCGTCCCGTCGGTCGCCGAGCCCGGCTCCGTCGTAGATCGCGCCGATCGCCGGTCCGCGCTCTCCGTGCTCGGCCAGGCAGGCGGCGAGGTGGGCGTGGTGATGCTGGACTGCCGATGAGCGCCACGTCCTCGCGCTCGAGCGCGTATCCGGTCGAGAGGTAGTCGGGGTGCAGGTCGTGCACGAGCACCTCGGGCTCGATCGCGAACAGCCCTTCGAAGTGGGCGATGCCCTCGCGGAAGGAGCGCAGCGTCTCCCAGTTCCGCAGGTCGCCGATGTGGTGCCCGACCCAGGCGCGCGACCCCTTGGCCAGGCAGAAGGTGCTCTTGAGCTCGGCGCCGCACGCGAGCAGCGCCGGCGCCGGCGAGTGGCAGGCCGAGGCTCGCGGGCACATAGCCGCGGGAGCGCCTGAGCATCAGCGGGCGGTCCCAGCCCGCTCCCCAGCGAGCGCACGACCGAGTCGTCCGCGCGCACCTCGATCGGGCGGTCGTGCACGAGCATCACGTCCGCGACCCCGTGCCAGGCGCGTGAGCGCGTCCTCGTCGAGGTGGGCGATCGGCTCGTCGCTGACGTTGCCGCTGGTCATCACGAGCGTCGTGCCCGCGTCGGCGAGCAGCAGGTGGTGCAGGGGCGTGGAGGGGAGCATCACGCCGAGGTCCGCCGAGCCCGGCGCGACCGACGCGGCGACGCGCGCGCCGGGCCGGCGGCGCGCGATCACGATCGGCCGCTCGCGGGCGCTGAGGAGGTCCTCGCTCGGCGGCGGTCAGCTGGACGAGCGCGCCCGCGGCGTGCAGGTCGCCGACCATCAGCGCGAACGGCTTCTCCTCGCGGCGCTTGCGTCGGCGCAGCTCGGCTACCACACGCTCGTCGTCGGCCCGGCACGCGAGGTGGTAGCCGCCGACGCCCTTGACCGCGACGATCTGCCCGGCGGCGAGCGCCGCTGCGCGGCCGCCCTCACGGGGTCCTCCGGCCGCCTGCGTCCGGCCCGTGCCGTCGATCAGGCGCGCCGACGGCCCGCACGCCGGGCAGGCGTTCGGCTGCGCGTGGAAGCGCCGGCTGCGCCGGATCCTCGTACTCGGCGCGGCACTGCTGCGCACATCTCGAAGGCCGCCATCGTCGTGAGCGGCCGGTCGTAGGGCACGCCGCGGACGATCGTGAAGCGGGGACCGCAGTTGGTGCAGTTGATGAACGGGTAGCGGTAGCGGCGGTCGCGCGGGTCGAACAGCTCGGCCAGGCAGTCGGCGCATGGAGCGGCGTCGGCGGCCACGAGCGTCGCCGGCTGGCCCGCCCGCTCGCTGTCCAGGATGCGGAAGCCGCTCTGCCCCGGTCGGGGCAGCGGCTCGGCGCGCACCCGCTCGACCACGGCCAGCGGCGGCGCCTCGCTGGCGAGGCGCTCGAGGAAGCTCTCCACCGCCGCCGACGGCGCCCTCGACCTCGAGCAGCACGCCGCGCCGTCGTTGCGCACCCAGCCCGCAGAGCGCGTGCTCGCGGGCGAGCCGGTGCGCGAACGGGCGGAAGCCCGACGCCCTGCACCACGCCCTCGACGCGCGCGCGCACGCGCGTGTGCTGCGACCGTGCTCATGCCGCCTCCTCGACCAGCGTGCGCAGCACATGGCTAGGCGCTGGCCTGTGCCTCCTGGATGCGCGGGATGTGCTGGGAGCGGCTGACGAGCACGTGGTCGGCGAGCGATTGCGCCGCGACGCGCCCGCCGTCGTAGCCGACCATCGCGAGCGTCAGCGAGCCCGCGCGCTGCGGCGCCTCCGGCGAGCGCCTCGATCACGTTGAGCCGAGTCGCCGCTGGTCGAGAACGCAAGCAGGACGTCGCCCGCGCGGCCGTAGGCGATGACCTGGCGGCGGAAGATCGCCTCGACGCCGACGTCGTTCGCGATCGCCGTCAGGATCGAAGCGTCCTCGGTGAGGTCGATCGCAGGTCGCGCCACCCACGCGCCGGCGCAGCTCGCGCGAGGTCGGCGACGGCATCCATCGCGTCGGTCGCCGAGCCGCCGTTGCCGAGCGCAAGCATCGATGCGCCGGCGTCGAGGCGCTCGCGCAGCGCCGACCGCCGCCGCGATGAGCGTGTCGCGGCCCTCGCGTGAGCGTCTGCGCGCGCAGCGCGCCGATCTCGTGCGCCTTCATCGAGATCGAGCCGCGCACGTCGTCGATCACGCGCTCGAGGTCGTGCTCGCCCTCGGTCAGGAAGGGGTACAGGAAGCTCGACGCACCCGGGTCGTGCGCCGGACCCGGCGTCGCCGCCCTGCGAGCAGGCCGCGATGCTCGAAGAACACGTGCACGAGCTCCCACAGCAGGTGATAGGCCGTCTCGATCAGCTCCTGGCGCGCAAGCGGATCGGCGACCGCGGGCACGAGCTCCCACTCGGCCCCGATCGGCTCGAAGGCCACGGTCAGGCAGCCGCGCCGCGTCGCCACGCGCGAGCGCGCTGAGCGTGTCTCGCGCCCGCGACCGAAGGCGATCACGATGTCCTGCGGCCCGGCGATCAGCTCCACACGCTCGCGCAGCGCTCCGTCCCTCGCCGGTCAGCGCGATCGCCGGCAGCGCCCGCTTGCCGACGATCACGGGGTGGACGAACTCGACCGCCACGTGGCGCGCGTCCGAGCGCGCCTGGGGCGTGCGCCCGATGGCGATCAGCCGCCCTCCGCGCGCAGAAGCGCTCGGCGACCCGGTGACAGAGCCGCGCGAGCGGCTCGGCGGCAGGCGTCGAAGAAGCGCTCGTTGGCCGTCGGTGCGCAGCGGCGAGCAGCTCCTCGACGCGGCCGGCCAGCCGCTCGTGCAGCTCGCCGGCGCCGGCGGTGACAGTGTCGCGGAGGGCCGGGCCGCTCACGCGCGCGCCTCGCCTCGTCCACGGGCCGCGCTCGCGAGCCAGCTCGCGAACGCCGCCACGCCCTCGCCGGTGCGAGCGCTCACGAGCATGTGCTCGACGCCGGGGTTGACCCGGTCGAGGTTCTCCAGGAAGCGCTCGAGCGAGAAGTCGAGGTGGGGGAGAAGGTCGATCTTGTTGACCACCACCAGCTCGCAGGTGCGGAACATCAGCGGGTACTTCAGCGGCTTGTCCTCGCCCTCGGTGACCGAGGAGATCATCGCGCGCGCGTCCTCGCCGACGCGGAACTCGGCCGGGCAGACGAGGTTGCCGACGTTCTCGATCACCAGCAGGTCGATCTCGTCCAGCGCCAGCGCGCTCAGCGCCGAGCGGACCATGTTGGCGTCGAGATGGCACTCGCCGCCGAAGCCGCGGGTCGGTGTTCAGCTGGGTGACCGGCACGTGCAGCGCCGACAGGCGATCGGCGTCGAAGGAGCCCTGGACGTCGCCCTCGAGCACGCCCACGCGCACTCCGCCCAGGCCGTCGATCAGCACCCGCTCGAGCAGCGCCGTCTTGCCCGCGCCCGGCGCGCTCATCAGGTTCACCACGCGCACGCCCGCGCGGTCGAAGTCCGCGCGGTTGGCGCGCGCGATCGTCGCGTTCGCGTCGAGCACGTCGCGTTGCCACCTTCACCTTGGTGCGGTGCATGTGCTCCTCCTCCACCTCGATCGAATCCACCGACAGCTGCTCGCCGTCGAGCACGCGTCACCTGCCCGCCGCCGCAGCGCGGACAGCGAAACGAGGGCTCCTCGAGCTCCCACTCCTCGCCGCAGGCGCAGCGCAGCCGCGCCGGCGACCAGCCGCGGCTGCAGCGGCGCCCCCTCGCAGACCGTGCCGCGCGCGAGGATCTCGAAGTAGAACGTCGAGCGACTCCGGGACGACCTGCCGCAGCGCCCCGATCGTCACGCTGACGCGCACCACGCGGCGCCCGCCCGCGTGGCGCGATGGCCGTGTCGAGGATCGCGCGGCTGAGCGACAGCTCGTGCACGCTCAGCAGATCCGCGGCAGCGGGTCGCCCGCGAGCAGATCCATCACCCGCCGCCCGCCGAACGCGGTGTCGACGAGCACCATGCCCGGCGGCTCGGCGGCGACCTCGCCGATCTCGGCCGCCTGCTCGCAGCCGGGCACCGCGCGCAGCGCGCGCAGCGCCGCCGTCGGCGGACGTCGGGCGCGACGAACGCGAGCGAGCTTGCCCTCGTTGGCCACGTACATCGGATCGATCCCGAGCAGCTCGCACGGCGCCGGCCACCGCGCGGCGCGACCGGCACGTCGGCCTCGCGCACGAGCGCCGCCACCCCCGATGCGCGCGCGAGCTCGTTGAGCGCCGAGGCCACGCCGCCGCGGGTGGCGTCGCGCATGCAGTGCAGCTCCGGCGCCGGCCGCCTCCAGCAGCGCGTCGACCGCGGGCCACAGCGAGCGCGTGTCCGAGCTGATGTCCGCCTCCAGCGCGAACTCCTCGCGCGCGAGCATCACCGCCATCCCGTGCTCGCCGATCGCGCCCGGAGACGAGGATGCGATCGCCGGGCGACGAGCGCGGCCGGCGACAGCCGCGCGCGCGGATCGAGCGCGCCGAGTCCGGTCGTGCACACGTACATCTGATCGGCGTGGCCGCGCTCGACGACCTTGGTGTCGCCGCGCGACCACCTGCACGCCGGCCGCATCGGCGGCGCGCGCGATCGCCTCGACCTCCGCGCGCAGGTCCGCCGCGCGCAGGCCCTCCTCGAGCACGAGCGAGAGCGTCAGCGCGAGCGGGCGCGCGCCCGAGACGGCCAGGTCGTTGACCGTCCCGTTGACCGCCAGCTCGCCGATCGAGCCGCCCGGGAAGCGGATCGGCCTGACGACGAAGCTGTCGGTCGTGAGCGCGAGCCCGGTGCCGTTCACGGACACCGTCCCGGCGTCCCCGAGCGCGCGCCAGCGCGTCGTTCTGCAGCGCCGGCAGCAGCAGCCCCTCGATCAGCGACTGCGACGCCTTGCCGCCGGCGCCGTGCGCCATCGTGATCTGCTCGTCGCGAAACCTGCGCCCGCTTGGCGCGCGTCGCCTGCACGATCCCGAGGATCCGCTGCTCGCGCGTCGGCGGCGCTCACACGACCTCGCGCTCTCGCGCGTAGCGACCGTAGTTGTAGTAGGCGGCGCAGGCGCCCTCGGGCGAGACCATGCACGTCCCGATCGGCCGCTCGGGCGTGCACGCGGTGCCGAACACCTTGCACTCCCACGGCTTGATCACGCCCTTGAGCACCTCGCCGCACTGGCACGCCTTGGGGTCGGCCACGCGCACGCCGGGGATCGCGTAGCGGCGCTCGGCGTCGAGCTCGGCGTAGGCGTCGGACAGCTTCAGCCCGCTCTGGGAGATGAAGCCGAGGCCGCGCCACTCGAAGTGCGGGCGCAGCTCGAACACCTCCGCCATCACCTCCAGGGCGCGCGGGTTGCCCTCCCAGGGCACGACGCGCCTGTACTGGTTCTCGACCTCGCAGCGGCCGCTGGCGAGCTGCGCGAGCAGCATGTGGATCGACTGCAGCACGTCCAGCGGCTCGAAGCCCGAGATCACCACCGGGCGGCCGTAGTCGGCGGGGATGAACTGGAACGGGCGCGCGCCGACGACGCTCGACACGTGGCCCGGGCCGATGAAGCCGTCGAGTCGCAGGTCCGGGCGAGTCAAGCAGCGCCCGCAGCGGCGGCACGATCGTCACGTGGTTGCAGATGCAGGAGAAGTTCGCGATGCCCTCGGCCTTCGCGCGCTTGAGCGTGAGCGCGGTCGACGGCGCGGTCGTCTCGAAGCCGATCGCGAAGAAGACGACCTCGCGGTCGGGGTTGCGCTCGTGGCGATCCCCAGCGCGTCCAGCGGCGAGTAGACGATCCGCACGTCCGCTCCCTCGGCCTTGGCCTCGAGCAGGCTGCCGCGCGAGCCGGGGACGCGCAGCATGTCGCCGAAGCAGGTGAAGATCACGTCCGGCTCGTGCGCGATCGCGATGCCGTCGTCGACGCGGCCCATCGGCAGCACGCAGACCGGGCAGCCGGGCCCGTGCACGAGCTCGACGCCGTCGGGGAGCAGGCCGTCGATCCCGTAGCGGTAGATCGAGTGGGTGTGGCCGCCGCAGACCTCCATCAGCTTGTACGTGCGCCCGGGCTCGAGCAGCCCGAGCGATCTCGCCGGCGAGCGCACGCCCGAGCGCGGCGTCGCGGAACTCCTCGACGAACCTCATGCGGGCTCCCTGTGCCAGGGCGGTCCCGGCGTGCACGAGCAGCGTGTCGCCCGGCGCGACCGGCGCCGACGATCCCGGTGTCGACCGTGCTGGCGCCGCTCGACGCTCATCCACGCAGAGCGCGAGCTCGCGCGACCGGTCCACCTCCAGGACGCGCATCCTGCGTCGCCATGTCGCCGCAGGTGATGCACGCAGCTCGTGATCGACCGGGCACGCTCCTCGCGCGCTAGCGGGCGTCATTCGATCGCGCTCGCTCTGAGCTCGCGCAGCTCCTGCTCGTAGTCGGCGCCCATCTGCTCGAGCAGCTCGAGCGTCGCGAGCGCCTCGCGCTCGTCGATCCGCGAGAGCGCGAAGCCGACGTGGATCAGCACCCACTCGCCGACCAGCGTCGTCCGCGCGATCACCGTCGCCGTCGAGCAGCCCGACGTTGACGGTGCGCCTGACGCCGGCCACGTCGACCTGCGCAAGTTGGTTGGCATCGTCGAGAACCTTCACGACTCGGCCGGGGATGGCCAGGCACACGCTCGTCGACCTCCTGTCGCTCGGGAAGGCGTGGTTAGTCGGGAAGGCGTGGTTTAGCACTTCGCCGAGGATGCCGCGCTACGGTGCTCGGGGCCGGCCGAGGGCTTCTCGCTATCGCTGTCCGATGCGCACTTCGTCACCCGCACGCCGAGCCCGGGCTGAGCGGCCGAGCGCGACCCCGGACCGAGCCGCTCCGAGCTCCCCGCTCGATCGATCGCGGGCGCCGACCCGAGTGCCGCCGACCCGAGTGGCGTCGACCCGAGTGCCGTCGACCCGAGTGCCGTCCTTGACGACGCGCCGGCGTTGAAGCAGGCGCACCTGCTCGACGAGCTTGCGGTTCTCCGCGCGCAGCTGTGCCGCCTGATGGCGGGCGCTCGCCAGCTCGTGGGCGAACACGGGCACGATGGTGCGCAGCTTGTGCAGGCGAGCGAGCAGATGCTCGCGGCTGGCGTCTCGATCCGTGCCCATTGCAGTCGGCCCTCCCATCAGTCATACGTCCTCGTTGGCCGGCCCGTCCGGCGTGCGCGGACTCCTGGTCCCTCTCACATCCATCCTGGCGCCCGCCGCCGGCCGTGGCATCCGTGGATGATCCGATGCGGCCCCGGTGGTTTACCGAGGGTCAGTGCGGGGTTATAAACGGACGCCCGCGTCGATCGGCGCGGGCAGCATGAAAGGGCGTACGGCATCCTGCTCGAGGAAGGCGATGTCCGGTTCGACCACGGCCGAAGGCGCACTCGGCGCTGAGGAACATCAAGATCGTGCCCTGCTGCAGGCGCTCGCGAGCCCCGGCATGTATCCGGGACGCCCGCAGGTCGTCCTACACGAGACGCACGCCTCGTGGGTGTTCGTGGCCGGCGCTCGCGCCTACAAGGTCAAGAAGCCGCTCAGCCTCGGCTTCCTGGACTACAGCACGCTTGCGCGCCGGCGCAGCGCATGCCTCGAGGAGGTGCGCGTCAACCGGGAGCTCGCTCCCGGGCTCTACCTCGGCGTGCGCGCGATCGTGCGCAGCGGGAGCGGGTTTCGCCTGGCCTGTAAGGACGCCCCGGGGGCGGTGGAGTATGCGGTCCAGATGTGCAGCTTTCGCGAGCAGGACACCTTTGCGGGCCTGATCGCCGCGGGCTCCCTCAAGCGGGCGCAGATCGCCGCCGTGGCCGCCCGGCTCGCGGACTTCCATCGCTCGGCCGAGGTGGTCAGCGATTGGGGTCCGGATCGGGTGCTCGCCGTCTGGCAGAGGAACGTGGGGGAGATTCGCCGGCTCAGTCACCCGACCGCCTGGCGCCCAGACGTGGCGGGCGCCTTCGGCGAGGCGTTCGTGAGAGCCCACGTTCAGGAGCTGCGCCGGCGCGCTCTGCTGGGGCTGATCCGCGATGGCCATGGCGACCTGCGCTGCGAGCACGTGCTGGCGACGCCCGAGATTCGCGTGGTCGACCGCATCGAGTTCGACCCCGGGCTGCGCCGCACCGACGTCGCGTGCGACCTGGCCTTCCTGGCGATGGACCTAGAGGCGCACGGGCAGCGCTGGGCCGCCCGCGAGCTGTTCGGCGCCTACCGCCACGCGGGCATGAGCCCCGGCAGCCAGGCGCTGCGATCCTTCTACGGCGCCCATTGGGCCCTCGTGCGCGCCAAGGTCGCCCTCATCGCCGCCGGCGAGCATGGGGGGGAGCCGGGCGCAGCTCGCCGACGCGAAGCGGACGAGCTGTGGTCACTGGGCGAGCTGCTGTGCTGGCGTGCCAGGGCACCGCTCGCGATCATCGTCTGCGGACCGGCCGGGAGCGGCAAGTCGGTGCTGGCGGCAGAGCTCGCGCGGCGTTCTGAGATGCCGGTCTGCTCCTCCGACGTGGTTCGCAAGCGCCTGGCCCATCTCGCTCCCGCGCAGGCGGCGCGGCCCGAGCATTACAGCGCCGCGTTCACGCGCCGGACCTATGAGCAGCTGGGCCGCGACGCGCTGCTCGAGCTGCGCCGCGGCGACCGGGTGATCGTGGATGCGACATGCCGCTCGCGCGATGACCGCGCGCTGCTGCTGGCGAGACTCCGGCGGGTGGGGATGACGCGCCTGATCGTTCGCTGCGAGGTTCCCCTCGAGCTGGCCCGCGAGCGCGCCGCGCGACGCATGCGCGATCCGCAGCACGTGTCCGACGCCACTCCGCAGCTCGCCGAAGCGCAGTTTCATGCGTTCGAGGAGCTTGACGAGCTGCCGGCGCGCTGCGTGCTGCGCCTGGACACGGCCGGGGCCCTGGACGCGCAGGTGGACGAGGTGGCCGCGGCGGTCGACCGCTGCCGAGCGAGCCCAGGCATGGGCGACGGCGGGATGGTCAGTGCTTTGCCGCAGCCGGATCACGGCGTTTAAACGGAGGTCGAGCGACCTCATCGGGGTTAGCTTGCAGGCATGGCGAGTCATCTCCATCTCGCGCCGGCTCCGAAGCAGCAGGACGAGAGCAGCGCGAGGCCCGCGGCCCCGTCGTCGATTCGCGTCATCCTGGCTGACGATCATGCTCTGATGCGCCGCAGCCTGCGGCTGCTGCTCGACGGTGAGCAGGGCGTCGATGTGATCGCAGAAGCGGACGACATCGAGTCGGCGGTGCGCGACGTCCATCGCCACCGGCCGCATGTGCTGGTGATCGACCTGCGCATGCCGAACGGCTCGAGCATCGAGACGATCGGCAAACTCCGCCGGCAGTCTCCCGATACCCATGTCGTGGTCCTCACGATGGACGACAACCCCGTGTTCGCGCAGCACGCGCTCGCCGCCGGTGCGCAGGGCTTCGTCCTGAAGGATCTCGCCGACAGCGAGCTGCCGCGCGCCGTGCGCGCGGCAGCGCTCGGCGAGGAGTACATCAGCCCGCGCGTGACCGCCCGGCTTGACGCCCTGCGCCGCTCGCTCGCCGACGATCAGCTGACGCTGCGCGAGCTCGAAGTGCTACGGCTGATCGCGCTCGGTCACACGAGCGCGGAAATCGCCGCAAAGCTGCACATCTCTCCCCGTACGGTGGAGTCTCACCGCGCACGCATCCATGCCAAGCTGGGCCTCGCCACGCGAGCGGAACTCGTGCGCTACGCGCTGGGGCGCGGCCTGCTACGAGCCTGAGCGGAGCGGCCCGCCGTCTGAGCGGAGCGGCCCCGTCGCTCAGGCTCGTGTGCTCGTCCCTCAGGCTCAGGCGGCGGTGGGCGTGATCGTGACGGGTTCCTTCTTGGTCTCTTTGGGCAGGGGAATGGTCACCTCGACAACGCCGTCGTGCGTCTTGGCCTTGATCTTCTTGGCGTCCACGCCGGCGGGCAGCGCCATCGAGCGGCGGAAGGACCCGAAGCGGCGCTCGCGCCGCAGGAAGCTCTTGTCCTTCTCCTCCTTGCTCTCCTCATGCTCGCCGGAGACGGTGAGGATGTCGTCCTGGACCTCGATCTTGACCTCCTCGGGCTTGATGCCGGGGACGTCGGCGCGCAGGATGAGGTTGTCTTTTTCGTGCACGACGTCGATCGCCGGCGTCCACTGGCCCGCCCGTCCCTCCGTCAACTCCTCGAACATGCGGTCGAAACGGCTGCGCAGGTCGCCCAGCTCGGCGAACGGTTCCCAGCGTGTCAGTGCGGGCATGGCTGCCTCCTCTCACTCGATGTACAGGTACTGCGAAGCTATGCGGCGATGAGCAGGCGGACATCGGGGAGTGACCCCATCGCCTCTCCGTACTAATCCGGTGCCATCGGCGCTGAACGCTAGGACGTGGCCTGCTGGGTGCCCGAGCGCGCCGTCCTGCCATTTCCCCCGGCAGCGGTCGGCAGGCAGGCCGTGACGAGCGTTCCGTGGTCATCGGAGCTGATGGTCACGGTGCCGCCGACGAGGCTCGCGCGCTCACGCATTCCAGCCAATCCGAAGCCCCTGCTCGCGACATCGATGTCAAAGCCGGCACCGTCGTCGCGGACCTCGAGCAGCAGTTCTCCGCCGGAGGCAGCGACCACGATGTGCACGACGCTGGCGCCCGCGTGCTTGGCGACGTTCGTCAGCGCCTCTTGCACGAGTCGATAGGTGGTGCTCTCCAGCTCGCCATCAAGGCGCGCATCGCCGGCCATGGGGTCGGGCAACGCGAGCTCGGCCTCCACCCGAAAGCCGCTCTGCTCGCGGTGGCGTTCGAGCAGTGCCTCGATCGCGGTGCGCAGCCCCAGCTCATCGAGCGCAGCCGGGCGCAGCTCGGTGATGATCGCGCGCAGGTTCTCGATCTCGCTCTCGATGTGAGCCACGGCCTCACGCATCGCCTCGGCCGCGCGCTCGGGCTCCCCGCGGCGCAGTGCCGAGGAGAGCAGCACCCGCAGGCCGCCCAGTCCCTGCAGGGTCTCGTCGTGCAGCTCACGCGCCCAGCGACGCCGCTCGGCTTCGGCGGCTGCCAGCGAGCTGCGCAGGCGGTCGGCCTGCACGCTCTGCGCCAGCGCGACCGCGGTCGCAGCGCTGGCGGCGAATGTACGCAGCGTCTGCTCGTCCTCCTCGCTGAAGGTCTCGCCCTGCCGGCCACGGTCGAACGCCGCCATCACCCCGACGGGCTCTCCCCGGTAGAGCATCGGCACCAGCAGGGCGGTCTGCGGATCCTCCACCCCGAACGTTCGCGGGGCGATGCGCAGTCGCGAGCTCACGTCGACGATGCGCTCGGGGAGTCCCCGCTCGAGCACCTGGCCGGACGTCGACTCGGCGATCGGCAGGCGCACCCCGCGCATGTCCTCGACGTGACCGGCGCTCGTCTGCACGACCAGCTGCTCGCCGTCGCGCAGCATGATCACGAGGCTCCTGGCGTTCACCAGCGCGCGGCCGCGCTTGACGATCAGCTCGAGCACGTGCTCGAGCGCTATCTCGCCGCCGATCGCGAGCGCCACATCGCGGGTCGCCTCGAGTCCCCTCAGGGCCTTCTCGACCTCCTGGCGGCGGCGCTCGCTGGTCTCGTACAGCCTCGCGTTCTCGATCGCGATCGCCGCCCACTCGGCGAGCACGACGGCTGCCTCCTCGTCGGCCTCCGTGAACTCGTCCTCGGCCTTCTCGGTGAGGTACAGGTTGCCCCACACCTGCCCGCGGATCACGACCGGCACGCCGAGGAAGCTTCGCATCGGGGGATGTCCCACCGGGAAGCCGTAGCTGCGCGGGTGCTGGCCCACTTCGGTCAGGCGCAACGGATGCGGGCTCTCGATCAGCGCGCCCAGCACCCCCCGTCCGCGCGGTAGATCCCCGATCGCCCGATGGGTGGTCTCGTCCACGCCCGAGGTCAGGAACCGCTCAAGTCCGTCGTGGCGTTCGTTGAGGATTCCGAGCGCCGCGTAGCGTGCCCCGGTCAGCTCGCGCGCAGTCTCGAGGACGTTGTCCAGCAGCGCGTCCTGATCAAGCTGCCGCGTCAGTTCTCGGCCGACGTCGAGCAGGCGACGGATCCACGACTCTTCCGGCGCGTGCGGCATAACACGCCGAGTCTACTCCTGGAATTGCGACGCTTGTGTGCTGACGGGAATGTCCGGCGGGGCGTAGTCTCCTGGCGATGAGCGCCGAGACATCGCCCGCAGGCAAGCTTCGCGTGGTCGTAGTCGGGGGCGGAGTCGCGGCGCTTGAGAGCGTTCTCGCCCTGGCCGATCTGGCGCCCGATCGCACCGATGTGACGATGCTCGCACCCAACGAGGAGTTCGTCTACCGCCCGATGACCGTCCGTGAGCCCTTCGCCTACGGATCGGCGCACCGCTACCCGCTCGAGCCGATCGTCAGGAAGGCCGGCGCGACGCTGCTGCGCGGCGAGCTGCAGTGGGTCGACCCCGACGAGCGGACGATCCACACCAAGGGCGGCGAGTCGATCGAGTACGACGCGCTGATGCTCGCTCTCGGCGCGAAGATCAACGCGCGTTACGCCCACGCGCTGACGATCGACGACCGCCACATGGACGAGACCCTGCACGGGCTGATTCAGGACGTGGAGGGCGGCTACCTGCGCAGCCTCGCGTTCGTCTCACCGGGGAGAATGCCGTGGCCGCTGCCGCTGTATGAGCTTGCGATGATGACGGCCGGGCGCGCCTACGACATGAACATCGATCTGTCAGTGACGATCGTAACGCCCGAGGACGCACCGCTGGCGATCTTCGGCGCTGCGGTCAGCAGCGCCGTCGGCGAGCGGCTGGCGAAGCTGGGCATCCAGACGATGACCTCCGCCTACGCCGAGATCCCATCGCAGGGGCAGATCGTGATCAACCCGGGCGCTCGTCGCCTGCAGGTCGATCGCGCCGTTGCGCTGCCCGAGCTCTACGGGCCCTCGGTCCGCGGCATACCGCTGGGTGAGCACGGCTTCATCCGCGTCGACAGGCGCTGCCAGGTCCCCGATCTGGGGCCGGTGTACGCCGCCGGTGACGCCACCGAGTTCGCCATCAAGCAGGGTGGGATCGCCGCCCAGCAGGCTGACACGGCCGCGCAGGCGATCGCGGCGCTGGCCGGAGCGTCGGTCACGCCCGAGCCGTTTCAGCCGGTCATGCGCGGCATCCTGCTCACCGACGCCGAGCCCCTCTACATCAAAGCGCAGATCACAGGTGGCAAGGGGTTCAGCTCGGAGATCAGCGACACGCCCACCTGGTCCCCGCCGAGCAAGATCGCCGCCAGGTATCTGGCACCGTGCCTGGAGGAGTACGACCGCCGCTCCACCGACCGCCAGACGGCCTGACCCAGACGGGGAGCAGGCCGCCCAGCACGGCGTCGGGGACCGGAGGGGCTGCTAGGAGGCGCGACTGTTCGTCCGGCCCGCGCGCCGCGGTGCTTTGCGAGTCGTTTGTCTCGGTTTGGTTTTCGCCGCCGAGGTCAGATCCTTCTGCAGGCGCTGCAGGTCAGCAAGCAGCGTCTTGTTCATCTTCTCGACATCGCGCCGGGCGTCACGCAGCAGTTTGGCCACGTCCTTGCGGAGATCCCTGCCGCCCGCCTCGAGGGTCCCACGGAACGCCGTCATCTCCTTCTCGGTGGTCTCGAGCGCCGTTTTGATGCGGGCCACCGCGCGGCTGTTCGCCTCGTAGCGCGCACGCAATGCCGCGGTCGCTCGTGGTTTGACGGATGAGCGGGTGGGCGTTTTGCGAGCCGCCGTTTTCCGAGCAGTCGTTTTTGTTTTCCGGGCAGTTGTCTTTCGAGCAGCACGTTTCTGGACAGGTGGCATGGACACTCCTCCTAGTGGACCGCGAGATGTTCTGGTCGCGGAGATTCGCACAATTCGGCGCGCGACGCGTCTGGGCCGGTCACGTCCGGGCGTCGATCTCAGCGGGCTCGAACAGCCGGATCAACGTGCGGACGCCGCCGGCATCCGTGACGAGGATCGCCGTCGGGCGCAGAGCGCCCGACTCCTCGACGCTGATCGTCTTCGGGCTGGAGATGAAGTGGCGAAGCAAAACCGGATAGCGCACGCCGCGCCCTCCGACCGAGACCTCGAGCATGTTGTCCTTGGGGTCGTAGCCGATCGCCTGCAGCGGTAGCTGCTCGACGTCGATCTGATCGCCGAGCTCATCGCTCATCACCTCGATCGTGACGAGCGTCCTCTCGATCTTCGGGGAGATCGAGTCGAAGTACCCGACCCAGGCCTCGGGTGCCAGTTCCTGGGTGCTCGTGGTCATGTGAAACCCCTTCAGATCGCTGATTGCGGTGCATCGGCGCCCCGTAGCCAGGACGCATCGCAGGCGAGCCTAGTCCAGCAGACGTCGAGCGCGCATCGGTGCAAGCTGCGCGCTCTCGCTCGTGGCCAACTACTGATCCACGAACGCGCGAAGCGCGCGCTTGGCATCGGCGGTGACCGGGTCGCCGTGCGCGAGGAGCAGCAGATCGAAGTCGAGACCCAGCAGACGCCGGTAACTGTCCCGCAGGCCCGCCTTGGTCTGCTCCGGCTCGTCCATGAGCTGGTCGGGAACGAACGTCAGCCCATCCTGACCGGGCCAGCGCACCACACCGTCCGCGCATGCGAGAGCGCGGTGGGCGGGGACGAACAGCGCCGTCTCGTCGGGGCAGATCGCGTCCACCTCGTAGGCCACGATGCCTCCCGGCAGCTCATCGCCGAAGTCAAAGGGCTCCACGGGTCCGCGCCCCTGGAGCTCGTGCAGCCCGCTGGCGATGCAGTGGACGGTGCAGCCGAAGGCCTCACGCAGCCGCCAGGAGTCACGATCGTGGTGGCGGTTGGTCAACAGCACATGCTCGGGCGGCCCATGCGACTCAAACCACGCGAGACCCTCGGGCGGGATCATCGGGTCGATCAGCACCCGATCATCGAGCAGGTAGGAGCTGACGTCGGCGTGGATGCGCTCATGCCGGGCGCTCCAGTGCCAGAGTCCGGGCGCGATCTCCTTCACGGCCGCCAGCGTACCGATCGCTCAGCGCTCGCGCGCCATGGTCGGCAGCCTCTACCTCCGCGCGCAGCCTCAGGCCTCGCCCCAGGCGAGAATCCCCATCACGTCAAGGGTGGAGAGCATCCCGGTCGGCTGCCCGCTCTCGGCATCCCGGACGATGAGATGAGCGATCCCCTCCTCGCGCATGAGCTGCGCGGCGAGGGGGAGGGGCTCGCTGCTTGAGATCGTGTCGGGCTCGCGCTCGGTCACCTCGCTGAGCAGGCGCTCCGGATCGCCGTCGAGCATCGCGTTCAGAAGCGCGCCGTCCGTGAGGATCCCATACATGGACCCGCTGGCCGGGTCGCTCACGACGACCGCGTGAACGTGGTGCAACGACATCGTTCGAGCTGCCTCCCTCAAGGACGTGTTGGCCGGGCAGCTGAAGATCCCGTGGCGCATCGCGTCGGCCACGCGTGCATGCTGAAGACGGGGTGTGAGGTAACTACCGGGCTGCTCGTTCATAGCGTCAAAGCTATCTCGGCGCCCAGACGGCGCGTATCGGTGAAAGCTGCGCGCGCTGCCTCCGGGTCGACTACTTATTCCACCGCGCTCGGCTGCACGTCGC
The DNA here is from genome assembly GCA_963767655.1 of uncultured Solirubrobacteraceae bacterium. Lineage (GTDB taxonomy): Bacteria > Actinomycetota > Thermoleophilia > Solirubrobacterales > Solirubrobacteraceae > Palsa-744. The sequence continues at coordinate 500,401 of CAVYET010000004.1, forward strand.
CGACGAGCGCCAGATGCAGGGTCGGCGCCTCGGTGACGATCTCATCGACCAGCGACGGTCGCGCCAGCCCGAGGCGCCGGCGCAGGTGTGGGATGCCCATGACGATGTGGGTCGTCCCCCGGCGCTTGGCGACACGCGTCACGACCGGCGCCACCTCGCGGCCGTGCTCGAGCAGGAGCTCGGCGTCGAAGACCGCGGCGAGGCGGCGCAGGTCATCGACGCTGCTGTTCGCCTCCGGGTCATCGGCGCGGCCGGGCGGGACGACCCACAGCAGGTCCAGCTCCCCGCCGAGCCGCTCGCTCATCTCCCAGGCCCGTCGGATGATGCGGTTGGCCGTGGGATCGGGTTTGACGAGTGCGAGGAAACGGTGGCTGCGCTCGCCGGCGACGTTGCTGATCAGACGGTCCTGGTCGTTCAGCATCTCGGCGGTCAGCCGGTGGGCCTCGACCTCCTCGACGACCTGCAGCAGGGCCATCTCCCGCAGCACGTCGAGGTTCTCCTTGGTGAAGAACCGCTCCAGGGCGACGGGCACGCTGCCGGCGGGGAAGACCTTGCCCTCCAGGATCCGGGCTCTCAGCGCCTCAGGGGTCAGGTCGACGACGACGACCTCATCGGCGTCGTCGAGCATCCGATCGGGCATCGTCTCGGCGACGACGATGCCCGTCTTCTCGGCGATGCGCGCGCTGACGCTCGTCAGGTGCTGCACGTTGACGGTGGAGAAGACGGTCTGTCCGGCGGCGAGGATGTCCTGCACGTCTTCATAGCGCTGGCGATGCTCGAGCCCTGGCACGTTGGTGTGCGCGAGCTCATCGACCAGGCAGATCTCCGGAGAGCGGCGCAGGATCGCCGGCAGGTCCATCTCCTCGATCACCGCGCCTTCGAAGCGAACCGGCCTGCGCGGGATCAGCTCCAGTCCGGCGGCCAGTGCTGCCGTCTCGGGCCGGCCATGGGTCTCCAGCAGGCCGATCGCCACGTCCCGGCCCTCGGCGGCCGCCGAATGGCCCTCCTGGAGCATGCGGCAGGTCTTGCCCACGCCGACGGCCATGCCGAGGAAGACCTTGTGCTGGCCCCTGGCCACGACCCCTCAGACGCCCAGCACGCCGTGCAGGAGCAGATCGATCAGCTTGATCCCGATGAATGGCGCGATCAGGCCGCCCAGGCCGTAGATGGCGAGGTTGCGGTAGAGCAGCCCGCTGGCGCCCAGCGGCCGGTAGCTCACGCCGCGCAGCGCGAGGGGGACGAGGGCCGGGATGATCAAGGCGTTGTAGATGATCGCCGAGAGGATCGCCGAGCGGGGGGAGCCCAGGCTCATCACGTTCAGTCGCCCCAGAGGGCCGTGGGCGGCGCCGACGGCGGCGTAGGTCGCTGCGAACACCGCGGGAAGGATCGCGAAGTACTTGGCGACGTCGTTGGCGATCGAGAAGGTCGTCAGAGCCCCGCGCGTGATCAGCAGCTGCTTGCCGACCTCCACGATCTCGATCAGCTTGGTCGGGTCGGAGTCGAGATCCACCATGTTGCCCGCCTCGCGCGCGGCCTGTGTGCCCGTGTTCATCGCAAGCCCCACGTCGGCCTGGGCCAGGGCGGGCGCGTCGTTGGTCCCGTCGCCGGTCATGGCGACGATCCGACCGCGATCCTGCTCGGAGCGGATGAGCGCGAGCTTTCGCTCGGGCGTCGCCTCGGCGAGGAAGTCGTCCACGCCTGCCTCATGGGCTATCGCTCCGGCAGTTCGCGGATTGTCGCCCGTGATCATCACCGTTCTCACACCCATGCGCCGCAGCTCGGCGAATCGCTGCCGGATCCCCTGCTTGAGCACGTCGCGCAGGTCGATCACGCCGAGCACCCTCTCATCGCGCGAGACCGCAAGCGGCGTGCCGCCCTGCAGGGCGATGCGCTCGATTTCCCTGTCGAGCTGGGGCGGCACCTTGCCGGAGCGTCTCTGCACATGGGCGATGATCGCCTCGCCGGCGCCCTTTCGCAGCTCGTGGCCTTCCAGGTCGATCCCGCTCATGCGCGTCTGCGCGGAGAAGGGCACGAAGTGGACGCCGGCCGAGCCGAGGTCGCGCTCGCGCAGCCCGTAGCGCTTCGCGAGGATCACGATCGAGCGACCCTCCGGCGTCTCGTCGGCCAGCGACGCGGCCTGCGCGGCGTCGGCGAGATCCCGCTCCTGCACTCCGGGCAGAGGGATGAAGGCCGCCGCCTGGCGGTTGCCGAGCGTGATCGTGCCCGTCTTGTCGAGCATCAGCAGGTTGACGTCTCCCGCGGCCTCGACGGCCCGGCCGGAGAGCGCGAGCACGTTGCGCGCCACGAGCCGGTCCATTCCCGCGATCCCGATCGCCGACAGCAGGGCGCCGATGGTGGTGGGGGCGAGCGCCACGAGCAGTGCGATCAGCGTGGCGAGCGAGATCGCGGTGTGCGCGTAGTGGGCAAAGGGCCCCAGCGTGAGGACCACCGAGAGGAAGATCAGGGTCAGCCCTGCGAGCAGGATCCCCAGCGCGATCTCGTTCGGGGTCTTGCGGCGGTGAGCCCCCTCGACGAGGGCGATCATGCGGTCGAGGAAGCTGTCGCCGGGACGCTGTGTGATCTCCACGACGATCGCGTCGGAGAGCACCCGCGTTCCTCCCGTGACGGCGCTGCGATCGCCGCCGGCGGCCCTCACAACCGGCGCCGACTCCCCCGTCACGGCCGACTCGTCGATCGAGGCGATCCCCTCGATGATCGTGCCGTCGCCGGGGATCAGCTCGCCGACGGCCACCTCGACGACCTCACCCGGCAGCAGCTGCGAGGAGGGCTTGCTCGTGCCGTCGCGCATGCGGGCCGCCGTGTCGGTGCGCATGCTGCGCAGCGCGTCGGCCTGGGCCCGGCCACGCCCCTCGGCGACCGCCTCGGCGAGGTTGCCGAAGTACGCGGTCAACCACAGCCATGCGGCGATCGAGGCGGTGAACCACGTCGGGTCGCCGACCGTCCCGCCGACGCCCAGGGAGCTGAGTTGGGCCAGCCACAGCAGCGTGGTCAGGGTGGCGCCGACCTCGACGGTGAACATCACCGGGTTGTGGACCATCGTGCCCGGGCGCAGCTTCCCCACGGCGGAACGCAGCGCGGGCAGGAGGATCTCGGCCCGCAGAGCGCCGAGTCCGGGCCGGCGCATCACCGTTCGCCCTCGTCGTCGAGCGCGAGGTTCAGCGTCAGCACGTTGACCGAGCTCGGTCCGAACAGGCCGCCTGCCGAGCTGCTCGTGTGGCCTGCGATCAGGCTCAGCACGTGCGCCAGCGCCAGGTGGCGCACAGCCGCAACCCGGTGGGCCTGGATGCGCGCGTCTGCGAGCGAGATGTCCGGGTCGACCCCGGAGCCCGACGCGGTGACGGCGTCGGGCGGAACCGAGGCCGCGGTCAGGCTGCCGGTCATACCGGCGTTCGCGGCGCAGGAACGCGGCCAGGCGTGCCTGGATCTCATCGCGCAGCCTCGCCGAGTTCGGGCCAAGATTCGAGGCCGCCGCGCAGGGTCGGTTCATACGCGTCAGCCGAGGGGCGGCTCTGGAAGTAGCGCGACTCGCCGGCGAAGTCCTGCGCGATCAGCGCCGAGCCGACCGCTCGCCCGTCTCGATCGACCTGGCTGCCGTTGGCCTGGTGGGGCCAGAGCACCTGCGCCAGCCCGGTGATCGCGAGCGGATAGGCGAGGCCCAGCAGCACCGTGAAGAGCACGACCGCTATCGCGCCGGAGCGGAGCTGACGGAGCATCAGAACAGCCTCCCGGTCAGCGACTGCACGACCGGGCCGAGCATCAGCGACGGCACGAACGTCAGCAGCGCGACGATCGAAATCGTGGCGAGCAGCAGCACCGCGAAGATCACGGTGTCGGTGCGCATCGTGCCCGCGCCCGCTGCGATGGTCCGCTTGCCCGACAGCGATCCGGCGACCGCGAGCGCGACGAACATCGGCAGGAAGCGCCCCACCAGCATCGCGCTGCCGCCGGCGAGGTCGGCGAAGGTGACACCGCTTGAACCCGCGTTGCCGGGGGCGTGCGGCTGCACGAAGCCGACATAGCCGGCGAACGCCGAGCCGTTGTTGTTGGCCTGCGAGGTGTAGGCATACAGCGTTTCGGAGAACCCCTGAGGGCCGGCGTTGAAGATCGAGCGCAGGCCGTAGCGGGCGCTGATCGCCCAAGCGCTGATGAACAGCACGATCAGCGGCACGGCGATCACGCCGAGGGTGACGAGCTTGATCTCGTGCGCCTCGATCTTCTTGCCGAGGTACTCGGGCGTGCGACCGACCATCAGACCGGCGATGAACACCGCCAGCAGGACCATCAGAAGCATCCCGAACAGGCCGGACCCCACGCCGCCGAAGATGACCTCCCCGGTCATCATGTTGGCCATCGGGATCGAGCCCCCGAGGCCCGTGTACGAGTCGAGCGCCGCGTTGGTCGCGCCATCGCCCGTCGCCGTCCCGGCGACCGCCGTGAGCGTGGAGTCCGACGACGGTGAAGCGCTGCTCCTTGCCCTCCATGTTCTGGCCGTGCACGCCGGCGGCGCGCATCGCTGGGGAGGGCCGGGCCTCGGCCGAGTAGGCGACCGCCGCCCCCCCGAGCAGCATCACCGCCATCACGCCGTAGAGCGCCCAGCCCTGCCGGCGGTTGCCCACGATTCGCCCGTAGGTCGAGGTCAGCGCCGCCGGGATCGCCAGGACCATCAGCACCTCCACGAAGTTCGTGAGGCCAGTCGGGATCTTCGAAGGGCATGGCCGAGTTGACCCCGAAGAAGCCGGCGCCAAGGGTGCCCAGCAGCGTGATGACCTTTGTGAGGCCACCGGTCCGAGGGCGAGCGTCTGGTGCCCGCCGGCGAGCGTCGAGATCTGGACGTTCGCCGCGAGCGTCTGGACCGATCCCTCGGCGATGAGAAACAGCGACCCCGCAATCGCCAGCGGCAACAGCACGTAGATCAGGCCTCTGACGAGGTCCACCCAGAAGTTTCCCAGCTCGCTGCCTGATGCGGTTGGCGAAGCCCCGCGTGATCGCGATCGCCACGGCAAGCCCGACCGCGCCGCTGAGAAAGGCGTGGACGGTTACCCCGGCCATCTGTGAGAAGTTCGAGAGGGTGCTCTCCCCGCCGTAGAACTGCCAGCCGGTGTTGCTGATGAACGAGGAGGCGGCGTTGAAGCTGAGGTTCCACGGCGGGGCGCCGAAGCCCTGCGGATTGAGCGGCTCGATCCCCTGCGTGCGCAGGATCACGAACAGCGCAAGCCAGCAGAGTCCGCTGAACGCGAGCACGCTGGCGGCGTACGAGCGCCAGTCCTGAGCGGCCGGCTGCGCTCCCGCGAGCAGCCGCGTCAGGCTGCGCTCGGCCGGCCCGATCGCGCGCGCGAGCAGCACCCGCTCGCCGCTGAACACGCGGTGGATGTAGCCGCCCAGAAGCGGCGTGAGGGCGCTCAGCACGGCTATCAGCACGACGATCTGAAGCCAGCCTGAGGCGGTCACTACAGGCGCTCTCCGCGCAGCAGCGCGAAGAGGAGATAGAGGAACAGGCAAACGGCCACGGACAGGGCGATCGCTTCGGCGATGCTCATATCCGATCGAGGCCTGCCAGCAGCGCCGCGAGCAGCAGGAATATCAGCAGGGCGAGGCCCAGCGCGACCGCATCCACGCGTCAAGCGTGCCACGAGCGCCCGACACATGCACATGCTCCGAGCACGGCCCCGCCATCCGCAGGCGGTGTGCGGGGGACGATCAGCCGGGGGACGATAGCCGGGGGGACGATCAGCCGGGGGGACGAGCAGCCGGGGGGACGAGCAGCTCCGGGCCCTCGCTGTCGGGGTCCGGGCGGTTGAGCGCCGGGTTGGCCGGGCTCACCGAGAGCCGCGTCGAGGCAAGCGCCCCGCAGAGGGCGAGCGCGTCCTCGGCGCCGAGCCTGGGGTCGAGCCAGGCCTGCTGCACCTCGAGATCGGCGAGGATGACCGGCATCCGGTCGTGGATTGCGCGAGCGACGCGGTTCGGGGCGGCATCGCAGGTGAGCAGGGCCACGCTCGCGATCCACTCGCCGTTGATCTTGGCCGGAGTCCACAGCGCGGCGAAGGCGAACGGGATGCCGCCGTCGACGCGGAACAGGAAGGGCTGACGTGGCTCGTTGCGTTTCTCGGGCTTCAGCCACTCGAAGTAGCCGTCGGCGAGCTGGAGTGCCCGCCGCCCGGCCCTGGGGATCAGGCTGCGGTAGGCGGGCGTCGTGGCCACCGTCTCCATGCGCGCGTTGATCAGCTTGTGCGCGCCCCCAGGTCCGATGCCCACGGCGGTATGAGACCCCAGCGCAGCAGGCGGGCCTCCGCCCGGCCCCTGGGCGCCACGATCGCCAGCACCTCTTCGGTGGGAGCGATGTTGAAGCGTCGCGTACCGGCGTCGCTGTGAAGGGGAACCTTGAAGCGGTCGTTCAGCTCTTCGACACCGGCCGTGTTCGTGTAGCGGCCGCACATGAGCTGCACAGCTTTGCGCAACCGCGACCGTTCCAGGGTGCAGGGACGATGTCGTCCCGAAGGGACGACGGGGGTGTCGGCCATTTCGTCCAGTCCGACGCGGCACGCTTCAAGGCGCGGGCGGGGGATGACGAATCCCCTGGCGAAGGCAATCAACTTGACCAGGGCAAAGCCGCCGCGAGGCGGTGACGCAAAGCTAGAGGTCTCGAGGCGAGATAGCTCGGCCGCCAACGAAAGCATGGAGGCTTCGATGGTCCCAATATGGTCCCGAATCAAGTCAGCCGCAGTGTCGCGAAGCTCATCCCTGGCGCTTGTCGGAACCGTCGCGGGACTCACGCTCGCCGGCGCCCTGCCCGCAGCCTCCGCCCAGGCCGCAATTCCAGCATGCCCCGAAACCACGCTCATCCAGCCGTTCCTGAAATGGCAGGACTCCGGCTACTACTCGCTTGTGGCGGGCGGCGGCTTCGAGGTCGGTGAAAGCGCGTGGACGCTCTCGTCCAAGGCGGCGGTCGCGTCCGGCAGCGAGACCTTTGCGCTCACCGGCAAATTGGGGAGGTCCTCGCTCCAGCTCCCCACAGGTGCGAGCGCCCAGTCGCCGTTGACCTGCGTCGAACCCAACGACCGCACGTTCAGGTTCCTCGCGCACGGTGAAGGCGGCTCGGCCATGATCACCGTGAGCGTGATCTATGAAGGACTCCTGGGCCTCATCTCCAACACGGTCAAGACGGGGACCGTGGGCAGCTCGTGGGAACCCTCGCCGGTCCTCCACACCGGCGCGCAGAAAGCCGCGAAGCTCGCCGGCGGCTTCGCGCACATGTCGATTCGCTTCGAAGCCAACAAGGGCACGGCGCGCATCGACGACGTATATCTCGACCCGCGCATGCGCTAGCGCCCGCGCGAGCCCTGCCGCCGGTCTTGGGGGGCCGGCGGCAGGCCAAATTTTTCGCGCCGCGACGCCGGCAGCGACCCGCACCATCATCTCGGGGTCGAGCGGGATCTACTACCTTGATATCTGCACCGAACCTGTGCGAGCTGAAACGGGGCGCTTATGTTGTTCAGGCAGATCACCCACGACGATCTCGGCTGTGCCTCCTACCTGATCGGAGATCAGCGGGCGGGGGTCGCCGCCGTCGTGGACCCACGCTTCGAGATCGACGAGTACCTCGAGCTGGCCCGCTATCACGGCGTCTACATCAAGCATGTGCTCGAGACCCACAACCATGCCGACCACGTGTCCGGACATGGGCGCCTGGTGGCCGCCACCGGCGCGCGCATCCACGTGCACCGCGCCGCCGAGCCCGACTATGAGCACGAGCCGTTCGACGACGGCTGGGAGCTGCAGCTGGGATCGCTGAGGGTCCGCGCCCTGCACACCCCGGGCCATCGTCCCGAGCACACCGCCTTCCTGCTGATCGACGCCCGTCGCGGTCCGGACCCGTGGGCGCTGCTGAGCGGCGACAGCCTGTTCGTGGGAGACGTCGCCCGCACCGACCTGGCGGTCGAGAAGGAGCTGGGCGCCCGCCAGATCTTCGACTCGATGCGCCGCAGGCTGCTCACGCTCCCGGACGACTGCGAGCTGTGGCCGGGCCACCTCGGCGGATCGATGTGCGGGGGAGCGGGCATGGACATGAAGATCTGCTCGACGATCGGGTTCGAGAAGCGGCACAACCCGACCCTCGCCATCGAGGATGAGGCGCGCTTCGTGGCTCAGGCCATCGACAGCCTCGGCCCCCAGCCCCCCAACTTCGAGAAGATCGTGGCCCTCAACCGCGGACCGCTCGTCACCACCGGGGTCGAGGTGCCCGCGCTCTATCCCCACCAGGTCGAGCTCAAGCGCGACGAGGGCGCGCTGCTGGTCGACGTTAGGACCGACCTTCAGTTCGACGACGTGCACATCGACGGCTCCGTCTGCATCCCCTCGTTCAGCTCCGGCTTCGGGTCCAAGCTCGCGTGGCTGGCCGATCACGATCTCCAGATCGTCTTCATCGGCCGCGATGACGCCGACGGCCGGCGGGCTGCGCAGCTGGCGCTCGCCGTCGGAGTTCGCAATATCGCGGGCCTGCTCGCCGGGGGGATGACCAGCTGGCGCCAGGAACGGCGCCCTGCCGCCCACACCGATCGCGTGTCGGCGCAGGACGTGATCGGCTGGCTGGCCAGCGAGCCGGACCTGCAGCTACTCGACGTACGCGAGCGCCACGAGTGGGATGAGCGCCACGTGGACGGATCCGTGTCGATTCCGTGGCACGACATCGACGGGATCCCGGGCGCGATCGACGCCACCCGCCCGATCGCCGTCTTCTGCACGGGGGGATCGCGGGCCGGGACCGCCGCGAGCCTGCTCAAGCGCTACGGCGCCAGGGACGTGATTCACGTCGCCGACGGCGGGGTACCCGAGATCGCACTCGCCCGCCAGCAGCTGCAAGCGAGCGCCGAGCCGCCGGCCGGGGTGCCGGCCGGCGGTTGAGCGCGAGCCTCTCGGCGTGGATCGCAGATAGAGTCGACGACAGAGAAAGGAAGGCACATGGCACTTCAGCTTGGCGACACCGCACCGGACTTCGAGGCCGACAGCACCGAGGGTCCGATCCGCTTCCACGACTTCATCGATGACTCGTGGGTCGTGCTGTTCTCCCATCCCAAGGACTTCACCCCTGTCTGCACGACCGAGCTCGGCTACATGGCCAACATCAAGCCGGAGTTCGACCGCCGGGGCGTGAAGATCATCGGCCTCTCCGTCGACGTCACCTCAGATCACGAGCGCTGGGCGCGTGACATCGAGGAGACGCAGGGCACCGCACCGAACTACCCCATCATCGCTGACAGCGACTTCTCGGTGTCGAAGCGCTACGGGATGCTGTCGGCGGACACATCCGGTCCCTCCGGCGAGCGCACGCCCGCCGACAACCAGACGGTGCGCAACGTGTTCGTCATCGGACCCGACAAGAAGATCAAGCTGATCCTCGTCTACCCGATGACGACCGGCCGCAACTTCGACGAGGTGCTGCGCGTGATCGACTCGCTGCAGCTCACGGCCAAGCACAAGGTCGCGACGCCGGCGAACTGGAAGCAGGGCGAAGACGTGATCATCGCCGGCTCGGTCTCCAACGAGGAGGCCGAACAGACCTACCCCGACGGCTGGGAGGAGCCGCGCCCGTACATCCGCATCGTGCCCCAGCCGAAGTAGGGGCGCGGTACCCGGGTGCCACCGGTCCTCACTCGAGCCACATCCCGGAGGCCACCGGGACCTGCACGAGCCGGGGACCGTCCTCCACGGCGATCGCCGAGCGCAGCGCCTCGGCGAGCTCTTCGCGGCTGTTCACCTCCTGTGAGGGAACGCCGTAGGCCTCGGCGACCGAGGCCACGTCGAGGCCTTTGAGATCGAGGCCGGGGATGCCCTCGGCCTGCTCGAACTGCGCGAACCACTTGAGGATCATGTACTCCTCGTTGCGCAGCACGAGGAAGGTGACCGGCACCCTGTAGGTGGCGGCGCTCCACAGGGCGGTGATCCCGTACTGGGCCGAGCCCTCCCCGAGCACGCACACGACCGGGCGCCCTGGCTGCGCGAGCTGCACGCCCACGGCCGCAGCGATGCCGAAGCCCAGGCCGCCGCTCGAGGAGAAGTAGTAGCTGCCGGGCCGCGACAGCCGCAGGCGGTTGCGCAGCGCGACCGTGCTCGAGGGCGTCTCGACGACCGCGATCGCGTCCTGTGGCCACACGTCGGCGAGCGCGGCAGCCGCCGCGGAGCCGCTGATGGGGTCGGTCTCGGCGGGCTCACCGGGCAGCGCCCGTGGGTGCGGCGCGGGCCGCTCGGAAGGGCCGAGCAGCTCGAGCAGGCGTTCGAGCGCAAGCGCCACGTCGCCGACGATCGCGTTGCCCATCGGGGCGCGCGCCGCCTCGCTGGGATCGCAGGTGATCTGCACGAGCGTCGCGTCCCGCGGGAGCAGCGGACCGGGAATGAAGGGGTAGTAGGGGAACACCGAGGAGCCGACCACCAGCACGAGGTCGTGGCCGTTCAGCGCTTCCGAGGCCGGGCCGATCGCCGGCGGCAGAATCCCCTGGAAGCTCGCGTGATCCTCGGGGAAGCCGATCCGTCCCCCGCCCGGCGCGGCGGTCGCCCATACGGGCAGTCGCTGGCGCTCGACCAGCGCGACCGCCGCGTCCCAGCCGCCGCTCGCGTCGATGTCCGGACCGGCGATGAACACCGGGTTGCGAGCCTCGTGGAGCATCCCGGCGAGTTCCTCGAGCGCGACGGGGTCCGCCATCGCGCGACCCCGCACGGCGCGCGCGAGCGCGCCCCTCTGCAGATCCTCGTCGGCCTCGGCGTTCCAGTCGTCCATCGGGATCGAGACGAACGCAGGCCCGCACGGCGGCAGGGACGCATGGTGGATGGCGCGCGCGATCGCGTGCGGGACGTCCTCTGCGCGCGGGGGCTCGTGGGCCCACTTCACGTACGGCTGCGGGCCGAGGATAGCCTCGCGATTGGTCAGGTTTGCCTCCATCGTGATCTGCGGGCGCACCTGCTGGCCGGCCGTGATCAGCAGCGGCGACTTGTTCGCCTGGGCGTTGAAGATCCCGCCGACGGCGTTGCCGACCCCGGGGGCGGTGTGCAGGTTGACGTGTGTCGTGCGACCGCTGGCCTGTGCGAAGCCATCGGCCATGCCCACCACCACCAGCTCCTGCAGCCCGAGGATGTATGAGAAGTCCTCCGGGAAGTCCCTCAGCATCCCCAGCTCTGTGGAGCCCGGGTTGCCGAAGATCCTTGTCATCCCGTGGGAGCGAAGGAGGTCGAGCGTCGCCTCGCGGATGGTTCCCATAGGAGGTCAATCCTTGCAGAGCGCAACGCCCGGAGCCTTGGGCGGGCGCATCGCTTCCGCGGGGCCGCCCGCGAAGTCATACGATGGGCCGCGATGAGCCTCGCGAGCGAGATCATCGCCCGGCGCATGCGCCTCCCGCGAGCGCAGACACTCGATGTCGTCTGCGAGCACGACCTGCGCGTGCCGATGGACGATGGCGCGGTGCTGCTCGCCGACCGCTACGTCGCGCGGGCGAGCAGCGAGCGGCCGCAGCCGACGGTGCTCGTGCGCTCGCCCTACGGGCGCCGTCAGCTCGTCGGCCTGATCTTCGGGCGGCTGCTGGCCGAGCGAGGGCTGCAGGTGCTGGTGCAGAGCGTGCGCGGCACGTTCGGCTCGCAGGGCACGTTCAGCCCCTTCGACGAGCACGACGACGGCCTTGCGACGCTGCGCTGGATTCGCGAACAGGCCTGGCATGCGCAGCGCATCGGCATGATCGGCCCGAGCTACCTCGGGCTGGTGCAGTGGGCGATCGCGCCCGACGCCGGCGAGGACCTGGCCGCGCTGGCGATCCAGGTCAGCGCCTCGCAGTTTCACGGTGCGACCTACCCTGGAGGCAGCCTTGCGCTCCAGACGACGGCCTCGTGGCTGGTGCTCGTCGACGCCCAGGAGCGCAGACTCGCCCCGCTGGCCATGGCCCGTGCGCTGCGCCGCCTGCCCAACCTCATGGCACGCCTGCCGATGGCCGAGTTGGACACGCTCGCCACGGGCGCCGAGGTAGCGTGGTTCCGCGAGGGGCTGGGTCAGACGGGCCGTGGGGACGCTTACTGGGCGGCGCGCGACTTCGCGGCGGGCGTCGGCAGCGTTACCGCGCCTGTGCAGCTGATCAGCGGCTGGCAGGACATCCTCCTGCCGTGGCTGCTCGAGGACTTCGCGACGCTGCAGGCCGCCGGGCGCCGGCCGCAGCTCATCATCGGCCCGTGGACCCACACGGCGCAGGGGCTGGCGGCCGCCGGGACGCGCGAGGGGCTGGCCTGGCTGCGTGCCCACCTGCTCGGCGACGAGCGGCTCCTGCCGCCGGCCAGCGTGCGCCTCTTCGTCACCGGCGAGCGCGCGGGCGGGGGCTGGCGCGAGCTGGCCGCATGGCCGCCGCCCGGAACCGGCGAGCGCCGGCTGTGGCTCGCCGCGGGCGGGCTCCTGCAGGAGGTCGCGCCCGGCGAGGATGCGGGCGCTGCAGACCGCTACCGCTACGAGCCCGCCGACCCGACGCCGTCGCTCGGCGGACCGGTGCTGCTCGCGCAGAAGCCGGTCCGCGACAACCGCGCGCTCGAGGCGCGCTCGGACGTACTCACCTACACCACCGTGCCGCTGTCCGAGACCGTCGAGGCGATCGGCCCGGTGCGCGTGGAGCTCTTCGTACGTGCCAGCTCGCCGTACTTCGATCTCTTCGCGCGCGTGTGCGACGTCGATCTCGACGGCGCTTCGTGGAACGTCTGCGACGCTCTGGCCCGCGTCGCACCGGATCGCTCCGAGCCGGCCGCGGACGACACCATCCGCATCGCCTTCGAGCTGTGGCCGATGGGTCACCGCTTCGCGGCCGGCCATCGGATTCGCCTGCAGGTCTCCTCGGGAGCCCACCCCCGCTACGCGCGCAACCCGGGCACCGGCGAGGACCTCCTCACCGCGACCGACCTGCGCCCGGTCGACATCGACGTGCTGCACGACGTCGAGCATGCCTCGGTCCTGGTGCTCCCGGCCGCGCAGCCCGACGCTCAGCAGCGTTGAGCCCGGCTCAGCAGCGTTGAGCCCGGCTCAGCGACGAGTGGTGCCGGCCGCGCTCTGGCGAGGTTTGCGGCTCGCACTCTGACGGGCCTTGGGTTTGCGCGCGGCGCTCTCACGCGGTTTGCGCGCGGCGCTCTTACGCGGTTTGCGCGCGGCGCTCTCACGGGGCTTGCGCGCGGCGCTCTCACGCGGCTTGCGCTCGGTGCTCACACGGGCTTTGCGGGGCGCGCCCTTGCTCGCTCGCCGTTCCAGGCCCGCGGCCGCCTTCGCCAGCTCCGTCGGCTGGCGCAGCGCGCCGATCGTCCGCTCGAACAGCTGGGCCTGGAGCTTCATCAGCCCGGCGGCATCCTCCAGCGCGCGGCCCGCCGACTCCAGGGCCTCGGCCTGCCGGCGCAGCGTCGCCCCGCTTTCCTCGAGCAGATCAAAGACGGCGTCGACCGGCGCGACGATGGTGCCCGCCAGCTGCCTCTGCAGCTTGCGCTCGCGCTCGACGACCTCCTGCACGAACTCGAACTGGCGCTGCATCGTCCGCAGCAGACTGCGCGGAAGTTGCGTGCGTCCGCCCGCGGACGCGAGCACGGAGTCCATGAGCCGCCGCCACTCCTCGAGCAGCTCGCGACCGTTGAGTTCAGGCACTGGACATCAAACCCCTTCGGCGCAGATGGTATCCGGGCGCGGCGCCGTAGCTCGGTGACGTCGCCCACCGCCGCGCCGCGCACCCTCGATCGGGCTCGCTGCGAGAACGGGTAGTCCGAGGCGACAGCGGCCGAGTGCACTTGAGCAAGTCGCGTCCTAAGCTGTGCGCATGACCGTCGTCGACGTCACGGAAGCGGACTTCGAGCGCGAGGTCATCGAGCGCTCGACCACGCTTCCCGTTGTTGTGGACTTCTGGGCCGACTGGTGCGGTCCCTGCCGGCAGCTCGGCCCGCTGCTCGAGCAGGCGGCCGCCGAGCGCGAGGGCAAGGTGGTGCTCGCCAAGCTCGACACGGATGCGAACCCCAACCTGGCCCAGGCCTTTCAGATCCGCGGCATCCCCGCCGTCAAGGCGTTCAGCGACCGGCGCCTGGTGGACGAATTCGTCGGGGCGCAGGGCCGCGAGGCGGTCGAGCGCTTCTTCGACGCACTGCTGCCCTCGCAGGCCGATCTGCTCGTGGCCGGCGGCACGGAGGAGGATCTGCGGGGGGCGCTGCGGCTCGAGCCCGGCCGGCCCGACGCCGCCGTGGGCCTCGCGCGGATGCTGATCGCGAAGGGCCAGCGCGATGAGGCGCTCGAGGTCCTGGCCCCGGTCAGCGGCAGCTTCGAGGCCGACGGCCTCGCCGCTCGCCTGCGCCTCGAGAAGGAGAACCAGCTGCCCGACGCGTTCGCCGCGCTCGACCGTGGCGAGCTCGAGCAGGCTCTGGAGCAGCTGCTGGCCGCGCTGCCGTCGGCGGACGGACAGCGCGAGGACATCCGGCGCGTGATCGTGGGCGTGCTCGACGGGCTCGGACCGGAGGATCCGCTCGCGCGCGACACGCGCCGGCGCCTCGGCGCAGTTCTGTTCTAGGGCGCCGGCCCGCCCCCGGCTAGGGCGCGCGACCTGCTGCCTCTGGCGTGTCCTCAGCGAGCGCATCAGACCGGCCCGGCTTCGTGGCGAGAGCGCAAGCGTGATACTGACTGCGCATGTCCGGCTCTACCATCGACCCCGCCGGCGTCTCGCCCGTCGAGCTGCAGGATCGGATTCGCGCCGACCGGCGTGGCGAGGCATATCTGCTCTATCGGGATGGAGCGGGCGGGCAGCGGATCTTCGCCCTCGGTGGCCAGCCGGCGGTGCTGACGGTCGGCCGCGCCGCGGGCTGCGACGTGTGCCTCGACTGGGACGTCGGCGTTTCGCGCGCGCACGCGCGGCTCGAGCGCCTGGGCAGGGATGACTGGATGTTGATCGACGACGGGCTGTCACACAACGGCTCGATCGTGAACGGTGAGCGCCTGGTCCGGCGCCTGCGCCTGAGCGACGGCGACGTACTGTGCTTCGGGCAGACGCGCCTGCTCTACCGCGCTCCGCTTGCGCAGGGCGGCCAGACCGTCACCGTCGCGAGGGGCTCGGTGGAGATCCACCTCTCGCCCGCGCAGAGGCGGGTGCTGGTCGCGCTCTGTCGCCCCTACCGCGACGGAGGCGAGTTCCCCAGCCCAGCGTCCAACCGCGCGATCGCCGAGGAGCTCGTGCTCAGCGTCGAGGCGGTCAAGACTCAGCTGCGCGCGCTGTTCGAGAAGTTCGACGTGGAGCCTCTTGCGCGCGATGCCAAGCGCGCGCGGCTCGCGCAGCGCGCATTCGAGACCGGCGTCATCACTCGCCGCGACCTGGACTGAGGCGGGTCCACCGGGACGACAAGAGCTGCCCGAATCGGGCAGCGCGTCTGCACGCCACGAACGACAGGCGTGTATGGACCTTCGGGGCTTTTCTCGATCGTTCGTCCAGCGCCCTGGAAATTCTCTCGCGGGCGTGCATTCCTCCCAACTTCGTAGCGCCGTTCGCGGACAAGGGTTCGTGGCGGCAAATGCGCACTCACAGAGTCTTCGCGGACGGCTAGCGGAAGCTCACGCATTCGGGTCATGGTCTTGCAACTTCACATCTTCCTGCCCACCGACAGGGGCGGCTTGGCACAGTTCGCGGTCGCGCAGGCTCGACGCCGTGGAGCCTCGCGGCGGCGAGCGCCGGAGAGCGGCCGGTGAGCGAGCGAGCCCTCCACGGTGGCGCGGTGCTCGACCCGCCGCGCGGGCCCGTCGTGCGCCCTCTGCGGCGCGGCGGCGAGCAGGTCAAGCCCGCGATCGGGACGACGGCGGTTCCAGGTGCCCAGCCCCTTCGCGCGCGCCGGCCGCAGCCGCGCAGGCAGCGGCCGACGTCCTCGGCGGACGCTCTTTGGCGCCGGCACGCTGCGAGCGTTGCGATCGCTGTCTCGCTGCTCGTGATCACGGCCGTCGTGCTCGGTGCGGGCATCACGCACTACCCCGGCTTCTCCGACGACGAGGGCACCTACACGGCGCAGGCCTGGGCGGTCCTCACCCAGGGGACGCTGGCGCACTACACCTACTGGTATGACCACCCTCCGCTCGGGTGGCTGCAGCTTGCACTGCTGATGCGCCTGCTGGGGCCGCTGCTGCCGGGCGCGGGCGCGCTGGCAGCCGCCCGCAGCCTGATGTTGCTGCCGGCGCTCGCAAGCGCCGCGCTGCTGTACCTGCTGGGTCGGCGCCTCTCGCTGGGGCGCGTCTTCGCCGCCGCCGCGGTGCTGCTGTTCCTGCTGAGCCCGCTGAGCGTCACCCTGGTGCGGCAGGTCTATCTGGACAACCTGGCCACGCCCTGGCTGCTCGCTGCCTTCGTACTCGGCGCGAGCCCGTCACGGCGCCTGTGGGCCTATGGCGGCGCGGGCGCGTGCTTCGCGGTCGCCGTGCTCACCAAGGAGACGGCGCTGCTGGCGCTGCCGGGCCTTGCGCTGCTTGTCCTGCAGCGCGTTGATCGGCGCACGCGGCCGTTCTGCCTGACCGCGTTCGGGCTGTCGCTCGGCCTGATCATGCTCACCTATCCGCTCTACGCGTTGCTGAAGGGGGAGCTCCTGCCGGGGCGCGGGCACGTGAGCCTGCTGGAAGCGGTGACCTTCCAGCTCTACCGCCGACCCGGGACGGGCGACGCGCTCGCGTCCTCCTCCGCGGCGCACCACCTGCTCGCCGGATGGCTGCACACCGACCCCTGGCTGCTCGCGCTCGGGATCGTGCTCGTTCCGGCTGCGCTCGCCATGCGTCGACTACGTCCCGTCGGCCTCGTGCTCGCGGTGTTTGCGCTGATGCCCCTGCATGGCGGGTACCTGCCGCAGCCGTTCGTGATCGGTCTGCTGCCCTTCTGCGCGCTCACGATCGCGGGGGCGGCGGACGCGTTGTGGAACGGGGGCTCGCGCTCGGTGCGCGCGACGCGCCTGCGGCGCATGGGCCTGGTGGCGGGAGCTGTGGGCCTTCTCGCCGTCGTCGGGCCGCGCTGGCAGCAGGGCGACGCGTACGCGATGCGCACCAACCAGACCAGGCCCCAGTACGCGGCCGAGCGATGGATCGCCGCACACGTCGACCGCCGGGCGCGGCTGCTCGTCGATGACACCTACTACGTGGACCTGGTCCGCATGGGCT
Source organism: uncultured Solirubrobacteraceae bacterium (assembly GCA_963767655.1). Classification (GTDB taxonomy): domain Bacteria; phylum Actinomycetota; class Thermoleophilia; order Solirubrobacterales; family Solirubrobacteraceae; genus Palsa-744. The sequence continues at coordinate 517,574 of CAVYET010000004.1, forward strand.
TCGCACAGCGTTTCGGCGTGGTGTGGTTCTACAAGCTGGACTTCACGACCAACCTGGACCCCTCGATCGTGCGTCACCTACCGCAGGGCTGGCGCGCCTTCGACTACGTCGTCTCGACGCCCGTGATCCGTTCGGCGCTCGCCCAGGCCCCCGGGGGCCTCGAGCAGGTCCGCCTGCTGCTGGCAAACAGTCGCCCGGTGGCCACGTTCGGCAGCGGCAGTGAACGCGTCGAAGTGCGCCGCGTGGTGGGGATCGGCGTCGGCTCGGGGCTGATTGCGCGAGCCGTCGCCGCGTCCCATCGCCCGCGGCGCAGGCCCGCCTTGAGGCGAGCGCGACACAGGACGATTCCCGAGCGCGTGCACCGTTCGCGCAGCCGCCGTCAGCGCTGATGAGCACGTTCGTTCAGACGGCGGCGTCACGGGCTCCCACCAGGCAGCGGCAGCTGCGATGGTCGATCGGGACGGCGCTTGCCCTGGCCCTGTTCGTCGGCGGGGTCGGTGCCCTCGCGGGCCGCGGCTCCGATGGGGCGTCGGCCTCGGCGGCCGACGCAGCGCTCGCTGCGCATGGGTTCCTGCGCCAGTATGTCGAAGCGGACGGGCGCGTGGTGCGCCGCGACCAGAGCGAGGACTCTGTCAGCGAGGGCCAGGCCTACGGGCTGTTGCTGGCCCAGTCGGTGGGCGAGGACGGGACGTTCGCGCGCATATGGCACTGGACTCAGACGCACCTGCAGCAGCCGGATGGCTTGCTGGCCTCGCTCGCCGATCGGGCCGGTACGGTGCGTGACGCGACGCCGGCCAGCGACGCCGACGTCCTTGCGGCCTGGGCGCTGAGCATGGCTTCCGGTCCCGACGGGACCTACTACCATGCGCAGGCGCGCCGCCTGGCAAACGCCGTGCTGGCGGCCGAGACGACGAGTAGGGGCCGCCTGCTCATCCTCGCCGCCGGCCCCTGGGCGACCGGCAGTCCCGTCTCGCTGAACCCCAGCTACTTCTCGCCGATCGCCTTCGAAGCCCTCGGGCGCTTCACGGGGGATCCACGCTGGGCGGCCCTGTCGTGGTCGAGCTATGCGCTCGTGCTGGCGCTGACGGCGGATGGCAGGCGCCTGCCCCCGGACTGGGCCCGCGTGGACGGCACGGTGGCGAGACCAACACCGGCGCCCAGCGGCCAGGTCCACCAGATCCAGTACGGCCTTGACGCGCAACGGCTCGTGGTCTGGCTCGCGGCGAGCTGCCAGCGTGGCCCGCGCGAACTGGCGGCGAAATGGTGGCCGCTGCTCGCGCCCCAGAGCCACGCCCGCGCGCTCGCGCTGGCGGCGGGCGGATCGGTACTCGACTCGGCGAGGAACGCCATGCCGATGGTGGCTGCGGCGGCAGCGGCATCCGCGTCCGGTCACGGCGTCGATCGAGACGAGCTTCTCAATGGGGCGGCGCGCGTGCAGGCGGCACACCCCACCTACTACGGTGCGGCCTGGCTCGCACTCGGTCGCGTGCTGCTCGGGACCACCGCGCTCGGTGGCTGCGCCAGGAGCGTTGGGCGATGACCGCCGCCGTCTCGCTCCTCATCGTGCTGATGTCGCTATGCCTGTTCGCGGTCGCGCTTGCGACCGTGTGGTGGATGCTGCATGCCTGGCGCGACCCGACGACCCTCGACGAAACGGGCTTCGCCGAGGAAGAGGGCGCCCCACAGCTCTCCTTCTCACTGCTCGTGCCCGCACGTCACGAGGAGGCCGTGCTGCAGGACACGCTCGAGCAGCTCCTGCGCCTCGACCACCCGCGCTTCGAGGTCCTTCCGATCGTCGGTCACGACGATCCTGCGACCTCGGCGGTGGCTCATGCTGTCGCACGGCGGCACCCCGATCGTGTCCGCGTCGTCGTCGACCGCAACTGGCCGAAGAACAAGCCGAAGGCGCTCAACACCGCCCTTCCGCTCTGCCGCGGCGAGATCATCGGCGTATTCGACGCCGAGGACCAGGTTGACGAACGCATCCTGCGCTCGGTCGATCGCAACTTTCGCGCCACCCGGGCCGATGTCGTGCAGGGCGGGGTTCAGCTCGTGAACTTCCGATCGAACTGGTTCGCGCTGCGCAACTGTCTCGAGTACTTCTTCTGGTTTCGCAGCCGCCTGCATCTGCAGGAGCGCCATCGCTTCATCCCGCTCGGGGGCAACACCGTGTTCATCCGCACGGACCTGCTGCGCTCCGTCGGCGGCTGGGATCCCGAGTGCCTGGCCGAGGATTGCGAGCTCGGCGTGCGCCTCTCGACGATGGGGGCGGCGATCAGCGTGGCCTACGACCCCTATCTCGTGACGCGCGAGGAGACTCCCGACACCCTCTGGGGCCTGCTCAAGCAGCGTACGCGCTGGAATCAGGGGTTCCTGCAGGTGCTGCGCAAGAGCGACTGGCAGGACCTCCCAGGCCGCAGGCAGCGCCTGCTCGCCCGCTACACGCTCGCGCAGCCGTTCCTGCAGGCATTCGCAGGCGTCGCGATCCCGTTCGCGATCGTCTCGGCGATCGTCATGAGCGTACCCGTGGGCGTGGCGCTGATCAGCTTCCTGCCGGCCATACCGACGATCGCCATGGTGGCGTTCGAGGTCGTCGGCCTGCGCGAGTTCTGCCGCGTCTACTACGTACGCCCGAAGCTACGCGACTACACGCGCTTGATACTCGGCACCCCGCTGTACCAGGTGATGCTGGCGGCCGCCGCCTGCCGGGCGGTGACCCGCGAGCTGCGCGGCGAGCGAGGGTGGGAGAAGACGAATCACAGCGGCGCGCACCGCGGCGCTCCCGCCTCCGGCGCGTTGGAGCTGTCTCGCTCCGGTGCCGCGGCGGGGACCTGACAATCACCGACAGGAGAAGGACGATCGCATGAGCGACATCAATAAGCGAAGGCCCGAGTTCACGACATCAATCCGAGGATACGACCGCCTGCAGGTCGACGACTACGTCGAACGGCTGCACAACCTCGTGACGTATGCCGAGCAGCGCGCCCGGGAGGCGGAGTCAGAGCTCGAGTGCAGGGAGGCGGAGTCGGAGCTCGAGTTGAGCCACCATGCGAACGTCGGCCCGCGCGTCAGCGAGATACTCGACCTCGCTGTCGCCGAGTCAAAAGAACTGCGCGAGCGCGTCAAGCAGCAGGCCGACACGCTGTTTGCCAGGGCGCGGCGCGAGGCCGAAGGCGTAGTCGAGTCGGCGCACGTCCAGGCGGCGGAGACGCGCGAGCAGTCACAGCGCGAACGCAAGGACGTCCTCACCAAGCTCGATGTCGAACGCCACCACGCGCGCGGGGAGATACTCGAGCTGCAGCGCCGCCAGACCGAGCTGCTCGGAAACCTGAGGCAGTTGCAGGACTCCCTCGGTGCGGCCGTCAAGATGATCCCCGATCAGGCGGACGCGCCGTCCAGGGAGATCGATCACGACGAGGGGACCGTCGAGTCACTGCTGCACCGGTCCGCGGAGGGCCCCGTCTTCTCGCCGTTCGGCGGCGAGCCGGCACACGAGGACGCTGTCGCCGAGGAGCACCCCGAGCCGCTCGTGCCGTTGCGCGTGCTCGCCCGATGAGCGAACATCGGGCGCATGAGCGAGCCGCGTGCCGACAGCGAGCCGCGTGCTCGCGGCGAGCCGCGTATCGACAGCGAGCCGCGTGCCGACAGCGAGCCGCGTGCCGGCGGCGAGCCGCAAGCCTGGCCCGACATCGGTGCAGGCGCCCGCTACCTGCTCGTCGACGTGTTCACCGACAGGCCGCTCGAGGGCAACCAGCTGGCTGTCTTTCCCGAGGCGGGGACATACAGCTCAACGCAGATGCAGCTCCTGGCACGGGAGATGAACCTCTCCGAGACCGTGTTCGTCCTTCCGCGCGAGGGCGACGGCGATGTGCGAATCCGCATCTTCACCCCTCGGCGCGAGCTGCCGTTTGCCGGACACCCGGTGCTGGGGTGCGCGTTCGTCATCGGCGAGGCCCTCGATCGGGACGCCGTTGAACTGGAGACGGGGCTGGGCGTGATCCGGGTCGAGCTCGAGCGCGAGGATGGGCGGATCGTCTGGGGATGCATGCAACAGGCAATCCCGGACTGGCATCCCTACGGGCAGGAGCGAGAGCTGCTGCATGCGCTAGGCGTGGAGCGCTCGGGGCTGCCCGTCGAGGCCTACCGGAACGGCCCGCTCCATGTCTACGTCGAGTTGGACAGCGAGGCGGCCGTCTCGGAGCTCAGGCCGGACTTCGCCGCCCTGATCGATCTGGGAGAGATCGCCGCCAACTGCTTCGCCGGCTCGGGGCGAAGATGGAAGACGCGCATGTTCGCGCCGGGGGCAGGCGTGTTCGAGGACCCCGCGACCGGTTCGGCGGCCGGACCGCTGGCGATCCATCTTGCCCGCCATGGACGCGTCGGCTTCGGTGAGGAGATCGAGATTCGCCAGGGCTCCGAGCTCGGACGCCCATCGATTCTCCACGCCCGGGCCGACGGCTCGGCGAGCGGGATCGACCGTGTGGAGGTCGGAGGCTCGGCCGTGATCGTGGCGCAGGGCGAGTTCCGCGTCCCGGCGCGGCGCTGACCGGCAAGCCGGGGCGCGCCAGAGTGGCTGAGTGCGGCCGTTGGCGCTACCCGCGCGTCCTCCTTCTAGTCTCCGGTGGCTGAGAAGTGCTCGGGATCGACGGGTCCGAGCACTCCGCCCACGAGCTTCACCGGCCCGTTGTAGCCCTGTAGGACGGCGATGAGTTGAGATGGGTTGGTCACGTCCACGGCGCCTCCGGGATAGGTCGTGGTCTCGTGGTTGCTCAGCCCGGCCGGCGCGCTGTAGGCGCCGGCTGCGTTGAGCTGTGCCTGTTCGTAGAAGGTCCTGTATCCGCTCGTGACGGTTCCCGTCCAACCGTGGAGGTAGGCCCATTGCAGGATCGGAATGATCCAGTCGGCTAGCGGCTTCCCTCTGGGGTTCCATGCCGCTTCCGGGGTTTCGGCTTCCGCGGCGGGGCCGCTCGGGCTCGCCTGGGCATTTTCAAAGGATGAGACCGATTCTCCGGAGGGCAGCACGATTCCGGCCTTCCGAGCGGCCTCGATCTCCCTGCGAATCTCGGCATCGGACGGCGCTCCGGCGGCAATGTGCACCTTGCCTTCAGCGACGATGCGGTCCGATGAGGCGTCGATCCGTGCCACCACACTCTGCCTCTGCGCTCGGCGCGCTGCGGGCGCGGGATTCGACCTCGTAGGAATCTTCGCCCTGGCGAGCGTCTGGACCGCCGCGCCGGGGGCTGCTTCGCCACAGCCGGCGGCCGCGCAACCGCCCACGATCAGGGCCAGCGCCCTGATCGCTGAGCACAGGCCGGATCGGCGCTCGGACCTTCGCTGACGCCCGGACAACTCCGGCGCGAGGTCCTCCGGCGCGAGGTCCTCCGGCGCGAGGTCCGCCGGCGCGAGGTCCGCCGGCGCATGAGACCTGTATGGCAAAGCCTGCCTCCTCACTGAAACGTCGCAGGGCCGGTCGGTCGCGCTCACACATCCGTCATCGCCCATTCGGCGCGAGCGTTGAGACGCGCGGCGGCGCTGTCGCAAACATAGCGCCACCCACAACGGGACATGCCTCCTCCGCCTAGCCCGTAAGCGCCGCCACCCCGTCGTCGAAGGGCGACGCCACGTAGATGCCCGGCCCGCTCGGCGAGAGCGCGAGCGCCGACCGGGCCGCTCAGCGGGTCCATGCCCGTCGGGATCTCGCTGGCCAGCGTGAGGGCTCCGTCGGTGGGGCTGCGCAGCAGCTCGACCAGGCTGTTGGCGCCCTCGCTGATCACGTAGACGACGCGTGCCGTGCGGCCCCATCGCCAGCGCCGCCGTGCCGTGCAGAAAGGGAAGCCCCACCGGGCAGCTGCGCGTCGGGCGCCGCCTGCAGGCAGTTGGGAGGCAGCGCGGCGAGCACCCCGCTGTGGGGATCGCGTCTGGAGCACGACCACGGCGCCCGGATCGAATGCGGCCACGTACAGCTCGCGCCCGTCGGGGCTGAGGGCGATCGAGCGGGCGCCCGCGAGCTGGGGCACCGTCGACGGCGCAGGAGCACGTCGTGGGCCGCCGCGCTTGCCGGAGGAGATGCATCCGCCGTGGCCGTACAGAGGCTTCAGGGCGCCCGTGGAGCGATTGCGCAGGAATCCCCTGACCGCGCCGCTCAGCTCCGAGGCGACGTACACGAAGCGGCCGTCTGGGGAGATCGTGATCGCGCTCGCGCCCTCGAGGCCGGCAAGGGCACGACAGCCGCTTCCGGGCAGGCTCTGCGATGCAGCCGCGCGTTCCGGGGAGCGGCCGCAGACCACCGCCTCGAGGGTCGCGCCGCAGGGTCACGATCGAGTCCTGGCCGGGCTCGAGCCCGTAGGAGACGGCGTACAGGTAGCGTCCGTCCGGGCTGACGGCCAGGGCGGCGACTCCGTTCAACGCGTCGAGATGGGCTCCGCATAGCGGGCCGCGGGATGCCGGCGAGCGGCGCGCCGGCGACGCAGCCGAAGTACCCGCCGGCGGCGCTTGCGCCAGCGGCACGAGCACTCCGTGGCGTCCGCGCGCGAACGCGCTCACCGTCGCCGTGTCGGATGCACCGACGTAGACGAAGCGGCCGTCCGGGCTGACGGTCAGCGCGTCGGCGCCGCTCAGCGCCCCGTCCTTCGTGGCGCACGGGCTGCTCGCGCCGGTGCCGACGCATGCGCGGGCGGACGGCGAGCAGCGCGGGGCGCAGCGCCCCGCTGGCGCGGTCGCGCCGGCCAGCGCCACCACGCCGCCTTCGCCGGCCACGTACACGCTGCGGCCGTCCGGACTGACGGCGACGCGCCTGGGCGCCGGCCAGCCCCTGCGCGCCGCCGGGGCAGACCTGATCGGTGGCCGGCTCATGGCGCGGGTCGCGCAGGCAGCCGCCGGCGCCGGGCACCGCGCGCGGCGCGCCGTAGACGACGAGCGCGGTCGCGCTGCCGGGTCCGAGCAGCAGCAGGGCGGCCAACGGGAGCAGCGCGAGCAGGCGTGCGGCGCGCGAACGGCGAGCGCGGGGCCTGGGGATCCTGGTCAACGCGGGCACTGGGGCGTGGCAGCGGGAATGCTAACCGGATATCGCGGTCGGGGCGCGGAGGTCCGGCTCCGCCACGTGGACCGATTGCATATCGTTGCTGCGTGGGCGCCGGGCGCATTCGCAATCGGTCTGCTCGCGGCGATCCTCGCGATGGCCGCTGGGCAGCTCGTCTTCGCGCCTCCAGGCGCCGCCCAGGGTAGCGGCCAACTCGGCTGCCAGCAGGCGCCGACGCCGGGCGAAAGCGAGATCACACTGCTCAGCAGCGGCGTGGAGCGTACGGCCATCCTGCACGTCCCGCCGGCCGCCGCCGGTCAGCGGCTGCCGCTGCTCGTCGGCCTGCACGGCGCCGGCGGCAGGTTCTTCGAGCGCTACTCGGGCTTCTCGGTGCTGGCCGACTCCGAGGGCTTCATCGCGGTCTACCCGAACCCGGTCGACGAGGACGACGGCCATACCTTCTGGAACATCTACGACCACCAGCCCGGCGGCGGTCCCGCGACGTGCAGTTCATCTCCGATCTGCTCGACTACGTCGAGAGCAACCTGTGCGTGGACACCAGCCGCGTGTACGCGGCGGGGGTGTCCAACGGCGGGGGCATGGCCGCCCTCGCTGGCCTGCGAGCTCAGCGCCCGCTTCGCGGCGTTCGCCTCGATCGCCGGCGGCTACGGCAGCCTGCCGCCCTGCCGGCCGGCGAACCCGGTCTCGGTCGTCGAGGTCCACGGCACCGCCGACGGCTCGGTGCCCTACAACGGCTCTCCGGCGAAGGCGCGGGCGAGGTGCATGCGGGCGCGGTGCAGCCATGGCTGGCGGCGTGGCGCGAGCACGACGGCTGCCAGCGGTCAACGCGGCGATCGGCCGCATCGCGCCGCGGGTGGAGCGCTACGACTGGACGCGACTGCGCCGAGGGCACGGCGGTCGAGCACATCGAGATCTTCGGCGGCAACCATCAGCTGCCGGGAGGACTGCCGCCCGACGCCGGGCAGGCGAGCAGCGTCTCGGCCACCTGGCTGGCGTGGAGCTTCCTGCGCCAGCACCACCAGGCCGCGCCCATCGCTGGCGGCTGACCTTGACGGGCGAGCACGCTCTCACGCGATGCGAGGCGACCTCGTGAACAGCGAGCGCAGGCGGCCGCTGCGCCGATCCGCCGCCCCGGCGAGCGGCGGCAGCCCGAGCGCTTCCTCGATCGTGCCGAGCACGCCGTAATCGTCCACGGGGTGGCTGTCGTGAGCGCCGGAGCGCACCTGCGGTCCGGCGAGGACCGTGGCCACGCGCCCGCCCGCCGCGCCCGCGCAGCAGCTCTCATCAGAGCCGCCCTCGTCCCACGTCAGCACCAAGAAGCCATGCGGCCCGAGCTCGTGCAGCAGCGGCGGAACCGTACGCGCCAGGAACCTGTCGCCGGCCGCCACGCCGCAATCGTGACCGTCGTCGCACAGGTTGGGCGTGATCCACGCATACGTCGGAAGTCGTCCGGCACGCAGGTCCGAGGCCAGCGCGCCAAAGCCCACGATTCGCGCGCAGCGCGCGGGCGAGCTGACGACGTCGTCATAGTAAGCGAACGGATCGTGCTTCTTGGCGTACCCACCCGCTTCGGCGCCCTTGAAGCATGGTCTCGGCAGATCCTCCATGTAGGCCCGCCACGAGATCCCCGCGCGTTCCAGCTGATCGACGATGTTCTCGCTGCTCACGCTGCAAGCGGTGCAGTCAGAGCCGATCCCGTGCGTCGATCCGCTCGTCAGCGCCAGGTAGTTGGGCAGCGACGGATGCGTCATCGCAAAGCTGGCACTCGCCACGCCATAGCGGCGCGCGAGCGCCGTCACGTACGGCGCGGCGGGCGCGCCGATCACTTCACCGTACTCGGCGTTCTCCATCACGATCACGACCACGTGTGAGCTGCCGGGATGGGGCAAGCTCACTGCCGTCCCCACTGCCAACGGGCGCCCCGGCTGGGCCTGCGCGCAGCCGGCGCAGAGCACCAAGGCCACGACGACAGACGTTGCCCTCAGCGCGCGCATGTGGCCATTATGGAGCGCGAGGCTCGCTCGCCTCGCCCCTGGAGCCCTCGGGGCGCCGGAGGCTTCAAGCCGAGCCCGGAATCACCTTTTCGAATCCGACCTCCTTGCTGGCGGCAGTGATCCGGGCGCGCCACTGCTTGGTATCCCACTGCGCCGGCTCGGTCTCAGCGAGGAATCGCTCGAGCGCCGCGACGAAGTGCCCGGGCGCCTCGAGCTGTGGCAGATGGCCGACGCCGTCGAAGATCTCAAGGCGGCTTCCGGAGATCGCCTGGTGGGCCTCTTCAGCGTGACGGACGGGGATCATGGGATCGCGCGCTCCCCAGATGATGAGAACGGGCACGCCCTCGGCGAGATACAACCGGTCACCGGCATGGACGCGCTGGCCCTCAGTGCTGACCACGGCCCGCAGCGTGGCCAGGAACGCGGTGCGACGGTCGGGGTCGGCGAGCGAGGCATATCCGCGCGCGATCTCGGCGACGTCAGCGTTTGGCTGAAGCCCGACGGCCGCCAGGCCACGTGCCAACGCGGACCCCGCCGTACGTCCCGGCCCAGCTGTCGCGGCGATGAACAGGTCGGCGCCCGGGAGTGCCGCGGCGCGCAGGACCGCACTGACCTCCGTACCGAGCCCGCCGCTTGAGACCAGCACCAGGCGCTCGCTGATCTCCGGGAACTGGTAGGCGAACTGCATCGCGATTCCACCGCCGAGCGAGTGCCCGACGAGCGTCGCGCGATCATGGCCGAGCGCGATCAGCAGGTCGCGCAGGCCAGCCGCGAGGGCGCCGAGGGAGTAGTCGCCGCCACCGGGCGCCGACGTGCCGTGCCCGGGAAGATCGGGTGCGATGACGGTGTGGTGCCGCGCGAGCGGCTCGAATACCGCCTGCCAGTTCCCGTATTCGCCCGCCATTCCGTGAATCAGGAGCAGCACTGGGCCGCTGCCGGCCTCGGCGTAGGTCACCGTGCGGCCGTGGAGCGTCATCGTCTTGGGCTCGATTGTCACGGTCTTGGGCTCGATCGGTCTGCGACTACGCCCCCAAGGCTACCGCCTTCTGAGAGGCGCGGACGATCCGCATGCGTCCGCGCCCTGCCCTCTGGGCCTGCGGCCGGTCAACCCTCCTCAGCGGTTGAACGCCGAGCCAACGTCTCGCATCCGGGACTCAACCGTTTGGGAAGATGCACGAGCAGTGTCTGCGCCCGTAGGGTCACGGCAACTCAGGGAGTAGAGAAATGCCGCTCAGAGCAAGACAGACGGTCCGGCGCACGTGCGTCTGCAGCGGCGCCTTGGCCGGCTTGGACGCCGAGCATAGAGGGTCCTCGGGGCATGACGGCGCGGGCCGGGCCGGCCGGCTCACCAGGACGAGGCTAGGCCGAGATGAAGTGGGACCTTGCTGCGATCTCGCTCACCGTACTCACCGTCGTGGCGGTGTCGCGGCGTCTGTCGGGGACGCCGGTCACGGCGCAGATGGTGTTCCTCGCCCTCGGCGTGGTCATCGGCTCAGAGGTCCTCGGCGTCGTCGAGCTCTCATCCACGGGCGGGCGAGTTCGCACGCTCGCCGAAGCGACGCTCGCGCTCGTGCTGTTCTCCGACGCGTCGCGGATCGACCTGCGCGCGCTGCGGCGTGATCGGTCCCCGTGCGTCTGCTGGGCATCGGCCTGCCGCTCACGATCGTGCTCGGCGCGCTGATGGCAGGCGCGCTGTTCGGCGAGTTCACGCCGGCCCAGGCGGTCATCCTCGCGATCCTGCTCGCGCCGACCGATGCCGCGCTCGGGCAGGCGGTGGTCAGCGACTCGAGGCTCCCCCTGCGCGTGCGCCAGGGCCTCAACGTGGAGAGTGGCCTCAACGACGGGATCTGCGTCCCGCTGCTGTACATCGCGATCGCAGTGGCCGACGTCGAGTCTTCGCTCACCTGCGGCCACAGCGCCCTAACCGTGGCCGCCGAGGAGATCGGCTATGGATTGCTCGGCGGGCTGGCGGCAGGCGCGCTCACCGGCGCGATCGTGCTGCTCGCCGGCCGTCGCGAGCTGATCTCGCCGGCGTGGCGCCAGGTCGCTCCCGTCGCCGGGGCCGCGCTCGCCTACGGGATCGCCGTCGCACTCGGCGGCTCGGGCTTCATCGCGGCGTTCGTTGCGGGGATGTGCTTCGGCTGGCTGCTGCTCACGACCTACATCGGCCTGTCGACGTTCGCCCACGGCATCTCGGCGAGTCCTCTCGTTGGCCGCTACGCTCGCTGGGTTGCCGCTCGCCCGAGCGAGGAGATCTCGCACACCGAGGTCGCGCCCGCAGCCCCGATCCGCGTGCGAGGGGCGGCGCACCATGCCTAGAGCGAGGCGAAGTCGCTGGCGTCAGGACGCGCAGCGCATCGACGCCGCGCTCTACGCGGCCATCGCCGGCACGCCAACGCCGACGCTCGACCGGGCGATGAGCCGGCTCTCGCAGGCCGCCAACTACTCACGGCTCTCGATCGCGTCGGCGATGGCCCTCGCCCTGGCCGGCGGACCGGCCGGCCGCCGTGCGGCCACGTCCGGACTCGCATCCGTCGGGGTCACGGCGGCCGTCGTCAACATCGCGGTCAAGCCGCTCAGCCGGCGACGTCGCCCGGATCGCACGGCCGAGCGCGTTCCCCTCGCCCGCCAGGTTCGAATGCCGGTCTCGACGTCGTTTCCCTCGGGACACTCCGCGGCGGCGTTCGCGTTTGCTACCGGGGTCGGCAACGTGATGCCGCAGGCCGCCGTCCCGCTGCGGGGGCTCGCGGCGCTCGTCGCCTACTCGCGCGTGCACACCGGCGTTCACTATCCCGGCGACGTGGTCGTCGGCTCGCTGATCGGCACCGCACTCGCCCAGATCACCACCCACGCGCTCGACCGCCGTCGATGACCGCGCTAGCCAGGGCGGGTGTCAGAGGCCTGTCTCGGCGGTGATCCGCCCGGACTTGACGCGCCGCGGCCAGCGCCTTGTAGTCGCGCTCGTTCTGCTCGGCGTAGGCGTGGGAGAACTCGACGATCGCGCGGTCGAAGCTCGGGCCCTTGCCGAGGTAGGCGGCGATCGCGATGCGGTCGCCGCTGCGGGCGTGCGCGCGGGCGAGCGTCCAGCCGCACAGCCTGCCGTAGTGCGCCATGCCCTTGGGGACCATCTGCTCGATTTCGGCCGAGCCCTTCCAGTCCTTCAGCTGGCGGCCGTAGAAGTCGCGGGGTCCGCCGTCTATCCCGCCTCGACGTGCAGCCAGCCGAGGAAGATGTCGCTGGTGGCCTGCATCAGCCGCTGGCCGGTGACGACCCGCTCGCCGTGGTTCTCGAACTCGCTCGGGCCGAGGAACTCCTCGAGCACCGAGGCCTCGGCCTCCTTCATCTGCAGGAACAGCGGGTCCTGGCCGTCGCGGCCGAGCATCAGCGCGATCCAGGCGCGCGTGCCGACGCTGCCGACGCCGACCACTTTGCGCGCGAAGTCGGCCAGGCGGAACTCCTCGAGCAGCACGCGCCGGTCGTGCTCCAGCGTGTCGCGGTAGGAGCGCAGCAGCTCGTGCAGCGCATCGAACAGCTCATCGCGCTCGCTCGCCCTGCGCGAGATCGTCGATCGGCACGATCAGCGGCGGTTCGGCGACGATCCGCGCCTCGCCGTCCACCACGCGCGTCAGTTTGGAGAAGGCCGACATGCTGTCCTTGCGTGCGCGCCTTGGCGAGCGTCTTCTCGGTCCGCTTGACCGCTTGGGCTTGAACTGCGAGCCGAGTTCCTGCGAGCGCGTCCTCGATGTCCAGGTGCGCGTACCAGACGTCGAGGTTCTTCATCGCGGCGAAGCTCCGCCATCGCCGTGCGGTACTGCCTCGACGGTGTCGAGCACGATCTGGTCCTGGTCCTTGACGGCGAAGCCGTTGTCGCGCGCGGCGATCAGCATGCTCACGGCCAGGCGCTTGACGTCCCACTCCCACGGCCCGGGAAGCGTCTCGTCGAAGTCGTTGACGTCGAACACCAGCCGCCGCTCGGGCGAGGCGAAGACGCCGAAGTTCGACAGGTGCGCGTCGCCGCAGCACTGCACGGTGAGCCCCGAGCGCGGCGTCGCCGCCAGGTCGCTGGCCATGATCAGCGCCGCGCCCCGATAGAACGTGAACGGCGAGACGAGCATGCGCCCGTAGCGGATCGGCACGAGCTCGGGCACGCGCGTCTCGGCCTGGCGCTCGAGCAGCTTGACCGGATCGGTGCGGCGCGGCGCCGGCTCGAAGCACGGCGTGGCTGGAGCGCGGCACCTCCGCCCGCGCCGCCTTGCCGCGAGCGACCCGCTCGGCCACCGTCAGGTGCGGCACTGCTTTCCTTGTCCTCTTGTTTGTGGCCGTCGCCATGATCTAAGCCGTGGCGAAGCGATCGTGGACCGTGGCGAAGCGATCGTGGACAGCTAGAACTGTGACCATCTAGTCAACTCCAGTCGAGGACGAGTTTCTACGAATGAGCACGATCGTCGCACCGTCGGCCGTCGATGTCCATCATCCAAAAGGGATGATTGAGCCACCTCCGGCTGAGCTCGCGTGGACTGCGCCATCCGGGGCACGGCGAGGAGCCGCGGCGGATCATCCCGGTGTCTCAGCGGGCGTGACATCGTGGCCTGCCGCGATCCGCGCGAGCGTGCGTATCGCGTCCCAAGGCGAGTCGGGCAGCGCGGCCGATGGCGATGCGCCAGGATGCTCGGGAGCGATGCGCACGTGCGCACGCCCGGGGCGTGACGAAGCGCGCGGCGAGTCGAGCGCCCGGCCTCGCCGTCGATGCCCGCGGAGACACGTTCGGGCGCCTGGACCGTGAACGACGGCGCCGTCCACTCGCGCCACGGACGCGAGTGCCTGTGCCGGTGGGCACGGGCGTCGGTAGGGGCATCGGCCACGATGATGCCGAGCAGACCCTCGTCCAAGCTGCGGGCGGGTTCCCGAGCCGAGGAGGCTGCCCAGGCGGTAGCGGTTGTTGGATACGACCAGCGTCGCCCGACCCTGGCACTGCCGGCCATCCGGTCAGTCCAGCGGAGCGGCTGGCGCTGCGCGTCCGGGCCGACAACAGCGGGGATCGTGTCGAGCAGCGTGCGCATCTTCGCCTCGCGGTAGCCTGGGCGCTGGACGGCCTCGGCGTAGACGCCAAGCGAGACGTTGTTGACGAACACGCGCCCGTTGACCTCGGCCAGGTCGACACGCGCTCGCCGCCGTCGACGAGCGCGTCGAGCGCCCGACGACGTCGTCACGGTCGACGCCTAGATCCAGCGCGAAATGGTTGCGGGTGCCCGCGGGGATGCACGCGTAAGGCAGCCCATCTCGGCGGCGGTTGCCGCAACGATCGCATGCGACCCGTCGCCGCCGGCCATGGCGAGCGCATCGGCACCGCGGCGATAGCGTCATGACAAGGTCGTCGAGGTCCGTGCCGCGCGTCAGCTCGACCGGCTCGATCCCGCGCCCCGCGCCTCGGTCGGCGAGGTGGAACGCCCTCGGCCTTACCCCCGCCCGAACGCGGGTTGTAGAAGAGCACTGGTCGCCGTGGCACCGGCGCCTCGGGCAGCTGCAGATGGATCGAGGAGGCGACGCGCGCAGCGGCGAATGCGAGAAGGAGTGCAACGACAACGGCGAGCTCACCCAGGAGCGGACCGACGACGATCATCAACAGAAGCGCGGCCGCGATCAGCAGCCCCGCCCGCTGCGAGCCTGAGCCACCGCCCTGTCCCACGGCGCACGATGCCGTGCCAGGCCAGCGCCGCGCCCACCACGACGAAGGCGAGTGCGAACAGGCCGCGGGGGAACGAGGTCACGGCGATCACGACCGCGCCCACGAGGGCGAGCGCCAACAGCACAAGCGCCGCGATTGCCGCGAGGCGGCGGTGCGGCGTTCCCGAGGAGCGGACGCGCTGATCGGTAGTCATCTTGGGCACCCGGTCCCAGATCGCGGAGGGGGCCTCGAGCGGTCATCGGGCGGCTGGGCGGGCGAGCGAGGGTATCTCGATCTAGCCGCCGGCTTCGGCCCGCTCGAGGGCCTGTGCGCCGGTAGTCGCGTCGAACTTGCGGTAGATGCTTGCGACATGCGTCTTGACCGTGCTGCGGCGAACGCCGAGCTTGTCCCCGATGCCGCAGAGAGTCAGATGCGTGGCCAAGAGCGGCAGCACGCGAACCTCGGCTGGGGTCAGTTCGACACTCTGTTGCGCCTGACGCCCACGCTTTCCCCCGCTGCCCATCGAACCACCTCCCGGCCGGTCGTCGCACCGAGGCGTATCGGTGCGTCTGCAGAATGCGATTGCGCCACGCTTATCTAGGCACAGCACGGAAGAATTACGGAGGTTGCTGGCGCGATTCTTCGCCCATTATGGTCGAATGCTCGAAGCTCTCACTTCTCGAGCGTGAACGGCCCGACGCGCGAGGCCCCGACTCAGAGTCCGCCCAGTCACCCGCCGGTTCATCCCATCTGGTCGAGGATTATCGCGGCCGGCCTTCATAGGGTCGTATCGAAACTGCCGGAAACCGACACCCGGCCTGGACGGGTGTCGCCGGGCCCGATTGAGAGGACAGATCAGATGCCAAGCCTCATCTCGATGCGGCCCGGTCCCGGCCGACTCGGCCCCGGCCAGGGTGGTCCGGGCCGACCTCGCCCCGGCCCCGGTCGCTGATCAGCGATAAGAGCGAGACCGGAAGCGTGGGGCACGCTTCCGGTTGGCGATCGGCGCCGGTCTTAGCAGATGTGCTCGACCGGCAGCGCTGAGCCGCGGAGTCGAACGGGGCCGACCAATCTCGTCAGCGACAGCGACCTGCTCGTCCGGTTGGGGTAGCAGGCGGAGCACGTTGATCACGCCGACAACGATGATGAGGATTGCCGGGATCGTCGGCATGTCTTCGCTTACGAGGCCGGGCATCCCCACTCCAATCAAGACCAACCCCGGCACTGCTGCAAGCCTTGGACTGTTGATCTTCTTCGACGGCCAGGCACTGAGCATCGTCCCTTCTCATGGCGTTCGACCAACGCGGCGACTGCGCCCACCCGCGAACTGTAGGTGGTCGATTTAGTGGATTGTTCATCCATACCGGTCGAAGGTCGATCGCGTGGCGGCGCCTAGAGCGTCCGGCACCCTACCCAAGGAGACCGTCATGACTCACACCTTTCGGCGACTGGCCGTCACCCCTGTGCTCGTAGCTGTTGCGCTTGGCGTGGCGGCCTGCGGCAGCAGCTCGACCAGCAGCAGCGCGTCGAGCGCAGCGTCCTCGGCCTCCACCGCCGCGAGCACAGCGACCACGAGCACCTTCTGCGTCAGCTCCCGTCGCGGTGGTGGGCGAGGACACCACCGTCGTCATCAACCCCGCGACTGCGCAGGCACTCAAAACGGCCGGAATAACAGTCAAGCCCGTCGCGCTGGCGAACACCAAGAGCGCCGCGCTGATCTTCCCCGAGAGCGGGGGCTCGATCACCGTGGCCACGCTTCAGGGCACGATCGAACACACCGGGGGGCTTACCCTCAGCCACGAAGGCAAGAGCGTCACGCTGACCAGCTTCATCATCGACACCACCAGCAAGCAGCTGACGGCGATGGTCAGTGGCCAGCGGGTGCCGATATTCGATCTGAATCTCGCCTCGATCAAGCGCCTGAGCGGAGTGGGGGGGACCATCATCGCAAGCAACATCAAAATGACGCTGACCTCGCAGGCGCAGAGCTCGCTGAACAGCGGCTTGGGCGTAACCGGGTTCACCACCGGGCAGCCCTTCGGCATCGCGACGCTCACCGTCGCGATCAAGACGTAGGTCGCTGCCCAGGGCGGCGAGCGCAATCGATCTGAGGTGGTCCCTTCTCTCGGCCGGCGCCGCGCCGCTGGAGCGGTTCAACCATTGTGGGTAATGCCGGTAGCGTGGGCCGCGCGTCAGAGTCATCGACGATGGAGCACATCGACTTCGAGGTGCGCGACGGTCAGGCGCCGATCGCGCTGACGGTCCTGACCGGGTTCCTCGGCGCGGGCAAGACGACCCGGCTGAACCGGATTCTGAACGGGAGCCATGGACTGCGCGTGGCGGTGCTCGTCAACGACTTCGGCGCGATAGACATCGATGCGGAGCTCGTGATCGGCGTGGAGAGCGACGTGGTCAGCCTCGCGAACGGCTGCGTCTGCTGCACCATCCGCGACGACCTGATCGAGACGGTGCTCGCGACGATCGATCGCCCCGAGCAGCCGGAGTACATCCTGCTCGAGGCGAGCGGGGTGGCCGACCCGGCCGGGCTCGCGGCCACCTTCGCCATGGCCGGACTGCCGTGAGCGCCATCCGGCTGGACAGCATCACCTGCGTGCTCGACGCCGAGCAGGTCTTCGTCGACGCCCGAGGTCGAGGCAGCTCAAGCTCTGGCAGATCGCCTGCGCGGACATGCTGATCCTGAACAAGGTGGACCTCGTCGAGACGGCCCAGTCTCGAGCGGATCCGCGCGTGGCTGGACGATCACTTCCACCGCTACCGGCTGGCGCAGGCCAAGCTGACCGCGACGTCCCCAACGATGTGCTGTCGATGGATCGCCCCGATCCTGAACGTGTGGAGATCGACGCCGACTCCCGTCGGCATCGCCACATCCACGCGACAGCGTTCAGCAGCTGGAGCTACGAGACCGAGCAGCCGCTCTCGCTCGAGGCCCTGCGCAACGCGGCGTCGAGACTGCCGGCGAGCGTCTATCGGGCCAAGGGCGTCGTTCACAGGGCGGATGAGCCCGAGCGCCGGGCCGTGCTCCAGGTCGTCGGCCAGCGCGTTGACGTCGAAGCCGCCGAGGAGGGGTCAAGCGCCCCCGGGATACCGGGATCGTCGCGATAGGGGCGTCTGAAGGGTTCGGTGAGCAGCAGCTGCGCACCCAGTTCCAGAGCTGTCTTACGCCCGCCTGACGCCCGGCGATGATCGCGTAGGCTGGCGCCGTGTCCTCGGTCTATGTCGAGCTGCTGCTGACCGCGATCGCGGCGATGCTGTCGCCGACGACGCTGACGTTCTCGGTGCTCGCGCTCGTGTCGGTGAGCGCCCGATCCGGACCGGGACCTGGTTCTACCTCGGAGCCTCGGGGCGACGCTGCTCGTCGGCGTGGTGGCGGCGTTCGTGCTCGAAGACATCGCCGCCGCCCCGGCCGGGAGCTCGCAGCCGAAGACCTGGGTGGCGATCCTCGACCTCGTGCTGGGCGCGCTCGCACCCTGGTCGCGGCCAAACTGGCGCGCAACCCGCTGAGCCCCGAGAGCGAACAGCAGATGGTCGACAAAGTCAGCGCCTGGCCTCCTCGCCGGCGGTCGCCGTCCTCGGCGCCGGGGCCGCGCTCGCCAACCCGGGCGGCTTCATCCCGATCGCGCTGAAGGACATCTCGCAGCTGAACCCCAACGCCGGCGAATACATCGTCGCTGTGGGTCGGCTTCGCCCTCTCTCCCCGCTCCCCGTTGCTGGCCGCGCTCGTGACGCTCTCTCGTCGCGCCGCGATCTGGACCACGGCAAAGCGCAGGCGGGTGCGGGGCTGGCTGGAGCGGCACGCCCGCACGGTCGCGATGCGGTGATCATCGTGCTGCTCGCCGCAGCGCTGCTGCGCAACGGCATCGTCGGGCTGACGAGCTAGGCCGGCCCGACCCATTGACGGGTGCAGCGACGGTGCTCCCGCCCGGCAGGACCCCGAGGCGGCAGAGGGGTGTGGGCATCCTCAAGATCCGTGGCGGTGACTCCCAAGACCCGCTGCGTTCCTGGCGGCGAGCGTCCGGGCGCTCGTGCGTGCCATCGAAGACGACGACGAGGCGACGATCGACGCGATCCTCCGCCTGAGCCGATCGCGGCGCGTGTTCGCCCCGCTCGCGTTTGCGGTGGGTGCCTTCGCGATGCTCGTTCAACCGGACTGAAGACTGCTCTTGACCAACTGGCGGGCCTGAGCGCTGGTCCAGATTCTTCCTGCGATGTGGATCTGGCTGGCGACGTACGACCTCAAGGCCCACGTGCTGCACGGCAAGTCCTTCCACGTGCTGCGCGGTCCGGTGCTCATCCCGATCGGTCCTGGCGATCATCACGATCACCGCGGCCAGCTTCTTTCTCAACGCCGTGTTCGCATTCGCGATCGTTGGGGCCCGCCTCCCCCCAGGTGCGACTGGCTCGTCGCTCACGGCGCGTGCCCACCTGAAGCTCGATAATTGACCTCCTGGTGTCATCGTCGGCCTGCTGCTGGGCGCTCTCCACGACGGTCGTGGACGCGCTGGGGGCCCCCGTGGTTCACGCTGTCGCTGGGGATCGTCGTGGGCGTGATGATGCTCTGCGACGTTGCCGTGCCCTTCGCGCCTCGTTCGGCATGAAGGCGACGTCCTCGAGGCGCGACAGGCTGACCGCATCGGCGCTCACCGGTGCCATGGGTGTGATCGTCTGCACGCCCCCCTACCTGCTCGCGCGCTTGGGGATACTGATGCTGGGATCGAGCTTTCTGCGAATCCCTGGGATATTCGTGCTCGCTTTCGGCCTCACGCTGCAAGCGGGCGCCACCGGCTCCGTGCGGGCGATAAAGATGAGCACCAAGCTCATCGAGGGTGCATGAAATCCTGCGGGTTTTCTCCCCAGCACTAGGTGAAAACTACGGTGGAGTACGCCTGGTTCCTCGGCCATAGTGGTCGAACGCTCGATGCGCTCATTTCTCGGGCCCTCCCCAAACGATGACCGCCTCGCCAACCCTCAGCATCCTCGACCGACCCGCGCAGGCCACCCCCGCTCGCCCGATCACCGGTGGCGGGCGAGCGCAGGAGCCGCAGCTCAAGCGCGAGGTGAGCGCGCGCGCGCGGCTGCACACGCCGCAGTTCAAGCGGGCCGTTCTCAAGCGCACACGACTGCTCGCCCAGCTGGCCCGCGAGCGTGATCGCCGCGTCGCGCTGGTGTGCGCGCCCGCTGGGTTCGGCAAGACGATCCTCGCCGCGCAGCTCAGCGCCGAGGACCCCCGGCCCAGCGGCTGGCTGCACCTCGATCACGCAGACAACGATCCGGTCGTGCTCCTGAACGACCTCGTCGAGGTGCTCGAACGGCTGGAGCCGGTCGCGTCGGGGCTCGCGCGCGAGCTCGAATCCCCCTTCCCTGTGATCGGCGACGCGATCCTGGCGCTGCTCGAGCGGGACCTGGTCAGCCGCGACCCGTTCGTGCTCGTGCTGGACGAATTGGAGGTCCTCTCCAGCGCGGTGCGCTGGAGGTGGTGGCCTTTCTCATCGGCGCGCTCCCGGATGGCTCACAGCTCGTGCTCACGAGTCGCAGCGAGCCCGAGCTCCCGCTCGCGCGAATGCGCGCCTCCGGTGAGCTTCTCGACGTGGGCTGGAGCGAGCTGAGGCTCGATGCGCGTGAGACGGGGAGCTGCTCGAGATCAGCGGCGTGCAGCTGACCGACGAGCAGGCCGAGATGCTCTGCGAGCGCGCCGAGGGCTGGGCCGCCGGGATCTCGCTGGCAGCGCCTCGCGGGGGCAGCGCACCGTCACCGATGAGCTCCTGACGCTCCCGGCCGGTCCATCTGCCGAGGTCGCGCGCTACCTGCTCGAGGAGGCGGTGCAGTCCCAGCCGCCGGAGGTCCAGCGCTTCCTGCTGGGCTCCTCGCTGCTGCGCCGGATGAGCCCGGAGCTCTGCGATGTCGCGCTCGAGATCGAGAACTCGGGGCAGATACTCGCCGTGCTCGAGCGCTCCAGCCTGTTCGTGGTGGGGCTCGATGGCGAGTACTACCGCTACCACCACCTCTTCGCCGAGCTCCTGCAGGCCGAGCTGCGCCGACAGACACCCGGGGTGATCGACGAGATCCTGCGCCGCGCCGTCGCATGGCACGAGAGCCACGGCGATCCGGGCGAGGCGTTCGCGTACGCCCACGCATGCGGTGAGCTGGACCGCGCCGGGCGGATCCTGATGGGCCACGCCGAGGCGATGATCGCACGAGGGCAGCTCGAAACGCCGCGCAGCTGGCTGGCGCGCTGCACCTCCGAGGAGATCGCCTCCGACCCCCGGCTCGCGCTCGCGGGGGCGTGGATCGCGCTGCTCTCGGGCGAGGCGGCGCAGGCGCAGCGTCTCGCGGCGGCCGCGGCCGCGGCCGGCGATCTCGACGTTCCCTCGCCCGACGGCGCCACGTCGCTGC
Organism: uncultured Solirubrobacteraceae bacterium; assembly: GCA_963767655.1. GTDB lineage: Bacteria > Actinomycetota > Thermoleophilia > Solirubrobacterales > Solirubrobacteraceae > Palsa-744. The sequence goes on from CAVYET010000004.1 coordinate 538,683, forward strand.
GCTCGGCGCTCGCGAACTTCAAATCCGCGCTGGCTCCCGACGGCGTCTCCCGGATGCTGCACGACGGCGAGTTCGTCTGCGCCGCCGAGGGACCGGCGGGAACGCGCTGGGTGCTGGACGGCTGGCGCGCGGTCGCGACGGCCCACCTGCTCGACGGGCGGCCGCAGGAGGCGATCGATGCGTTCTCGGAGGTGCTGCTGCTCACGCAGGGGCGCCCGGAGCTCAACTACGTCACGATCAACTGCCTCGGCTACTCGGCGCTCGCGGCCGCCGACGCGGGCGACTGGCGCCGGGCGCGCAAGTGGGCGCGCGAGGCCCACGCGCTGATCGGGGAGAGCGGCCTGGGCCACGTCGTGCAGAGCGTCGCCCCCGACACCGCACAGGCCACGGTCTTGCAGCACGACGGTCTGCTGCGCCAGGCCGACGAGGCGCTCGAGAACGCCCGGCAACTGGCGCCGATGCTGCATGCCATGCGCTGGTGGGAGGCGGACATCAGCCTGCGCTGGGCGGACGTGAGCCTCGGCCTGGGCGATTTCGCGGACGCCCTGGAGCTCGCCGACGTCGCCCGGGCGGCGCTGGCCCACTACCCGGATGCCGGGACCCTGCCCGGCCGGCTCGCGGCGCTCGACACACGGCTGCGCAGCGGGCGCGATCTGGAGCTGACTCCCTCAGAGCTGCGGCTCGTCGCGTTCCTGCCCAGCCACCCGCCGTTGCAGGAGATCGGCGATCGCGTCTTCCTCTCGCGCGCGACGATAAAGACACACACGGTGTCGATCTACCGCAAGCTCGAGGTCTCCAGCCGCTCCGCCGCCGTCGAGCGTCTCGAGGAGCTGGGCCTCTTCGACCGGCACGCTGGGACAGCGCAGACGGGAGCGTGAAACGGGCCGGCGCGCGAAGTGCGCGTCACCATGGCGCGGCGCCCGCCGCGCCATGGTGCGATCATGCTCGTGCGATCGGCTACTGCGCCTGCTCTTCGGCTTCGAACTCCTCCTCGAGCGCGACGATGACGATCCCCACGGCCTCGGTGATCTTCGCGGCGGCCGACGCCGTCCGCGGCGTGCCGACGATCGGCGCGACCGCGATCAGGATGTCCTGAACCTGCTGTGGCCGTGAGGCCGGCGTCCATCGCCGGGCCGATGTGCATGAGATAGGAAGCTGCGGGCGCATCGACGGCCACCAGAGCTGCGATGCGCACGGCAAGCAGGGAGTTCTCGTCCAGTTCGCAGCGCGCGAGCGACTCCCGTTCATCGCGACGAGCGTGTCGAGGACGGGAGCTTCGGAGGTTATCTTGCCCATTGCGGTCCTTTCGGTTTGAGGGGCGACGCTGTCAGGCGCCGATGATCTTCTGGTTCTCTGCGTCGAACTCTTCCTGCGTCAGCGCGCCACTGTCGAGCAGGCTCTTGAGCTGCGTCAGCTGGGCGACCGAATCGTCGGGCGCGCCGGCAGCCTGCTGCGCCGTTCTTCCTGCGCCTGCGGCGCCGTTCGCCTTCGGGCTGTTCGGCCTGCTGCTGTTCGTAGGCCGGCTCTTCCTGCTCGTCGCGCTTGTGCCCATTGTGCTCGTGCACTGCGTAGGCACCGGCAACGCGCCTGGTCGACCCGTTGTCTTCTTCCGAGCGGCACTCGGACGCTCCTTTCGTTGTCCGGCACCTTACGGCCGTGCGCTTCGCCCGCGCCTAGTCCGAATCGGTTGAAAGCCAGTCGCCGCCCGCGGCGTTTCCAGGAGCTCAGGGTGATGTGGGCTCGGGTACAGCGTCGTCACCATGCACTCTCAGGAGTCCGACGACCGAGATGACGAGGTATCCAAACGCGGCCGCGTGCGGTGAGACGATGGCAAGCGCTGTCACCCCCGCATAGAGCCCGATGTTCGGCGCTGTCGCAAGCGAGATCGCATTGACCTGCTTGTCGGTCACCTCAGGCTCGAGCAGCCGGCGGTCGCGCGCAACGACCCTTCACAGGGCGCTGAAGAGCAGTGAGATGGTCAGCAGCGACAGGCCGTAGAAGACGACCGCCGCCCGCTCGGCGTTTACGTCCCGGATCGCGGCGGCAACGAGCTTGGTCGGGAAGGGCAGGAATGCCCTGGTGCGGTGCTTGAACTGGTGCGGTGCGGGCGACCGGATTGCGTCCGAGGCGGCCACGCATCGGCCAGAGAGGTTGATCCTTCGACCGAGCCGCTCGGCAGCGCGTAGTCCTGAGCCCTGCCATTTCCGTGCAGGGAACACCCTGTCGCCACTGAACCCGGTTCATCCAAAGCGGATGATGTGCAGGCGAGGAAGTCTCGCTTTGATGGTGTTCCGATCGCCTTACTCAGGAGGAACGCATGCCCCAGAAGAAGAAGGCCAAGGCCAGCACGACTCCGGCACAGGAACGCTACGGCGGGCCGGGCATGGGCCTCACGTTTCCTCCGTACTACCGCCCGACGCCGAGCTGCAAGAGCGGCACGACCTTCTTCCCCACGGCCGAGGAGCTGGGCGCGGACGAGATGCGCATCACGTTCGAGCAGTGCCAGGGGCTTGACCTGTTCGTCACCGAGCTCCGGCTCGACACCGGCGCACTGGTGGCGCTCAAGGCCGGGGTGCCGGAGGTCATCTACGACCTGACGATCGACCTCGTGCACACCGATCACTCCGCCACCGGCTACATGATGAGCCAGGTCAATCCGCGGGCCGGAATGGTCACCCACACCCCGTATGACCGCGGTCTGATGAACGAGTGCATCGCCGGCGTGGGCGTCCACTGGGACGGGCTGTTCGCGTGGGGCGCGCCCGACGGCGTCGTGACCAACGTCACCAAGGACGCGATCTGGAACCGCCAGTCGGCATGGCCCGACGCCGCAAACCCGCGCCCGGCCACAACGCCCGACGAGCTCGATGCTGCGTTCGGCAAGGAGCTGCGCAGAGTGCCCGCCCCGAAGCGCAAGGTCACCGACCTCATCAGCAAGGAGCGGCTTGAAACCGCGATCCCCTACGATCGCTTCGTCCCGGCAGACGTCGACCGGCGCCACCGGCGCGGGTTCCCGCGGGAGCTCGTCGGCCGGCCCGCGGCGCCCGCGAGCAGCGCACCGTCGGCGACCGCCAAGGCCGGAGGCGCCAACGGGAAGCCGCGCTACGAGCGCCAGCAGGGGGGCTGGTTCATGCGCGTCAGCGGCGAAGGGCCGGATCGGGTTCAGGGTAAGAAGCGCCTGCCCGCCGGTGCCAAGGTCGTCCGTTCCTAGAGTGGTTCCGGATCAGCAATCGTGCGTATATGGTCGAAGACCACACCGAGCTCGTCGCCGCGACCTAACCATCCCGTCAAACGTCAACAACATCCAGTACTGGAGGGAGACAAAAATGGAAGACGAAAACATCAGAGGTGTAGGTAGTGCACTGTTCGTGGGGATAATGCTGCTGATAATAGGCACCCTGAACGTCATCTACGGTATCGCCGCGGTTGCAAATTCGAGCTTCTACGTCAACGAAGAACGGTTCGTATTTGGCAGCCTGCACACGTGGGGATGGATCACCATCATCCTGGGGGTTATCGAGTTCACGGCGGCGTTCTCGCTGTTCGCCGGAAACGCCTATGGGCGGGTTGTCGGCATCATCGCTGCCACCCTCGGCGCGATCGGCGCGCTCCTGAACGTAGGCGGCCCACACCCGTGGTGGTCCCTCGGCGTCTTTGCCATCTGCGTGATCTGCATCCACGGCCTCTTCGTCCTCGGTGAGCCCGCGGACGCGGGCCCGAGCTCGCGGCCGTAGACGAAGTCGGGCCGGGGAGCGACTCTGTCGCCTCCCCGGCCCGCGCCGCTCGAGGACCGCTCCTCGAGCGGCCGCGGCCATGCGGTAGGCGCTGGCGTGGGCACGACCCGCCTGCCCTGAGGGCTTCTCGCTCCATGTCCGGCGCCATTGCGCGGGCTTTCGTGAGAACACACTCAAACTCGTCAAGACCAGGCGGACCGCGCCGATTCAGAGGAAGCAAGCCTCAACGGAAGGAGTCCTATGAGCATCAGTCCAGTCGCAGGCGCAGCACAGCATCCCGCCACGGTGTCCAACGCAGCCAAGCCAGAGTCCATCGAGACTCCGGGTGCGGCCGACCACGATGGCGACGCCGACAACAGCGCAGCCCGAGCCGCCGCTCCCCAGTCTCCCAGCACAGTGCCGGGTGGCGTGAACGTGAAGGCGTGAGCTCCGGCGGTTGGCGGTCGCCCTCCCGTGGCCGCCAACCGCCCTTAGATCACGTTCACGGCGGCGCGTATCGTCTTGCAGATGAATGACGGCGTCGATCGGGAACGCGAACGGTCCCTGTCCGCACGTCGGGCGGCTCGACGCCAGCGGACCGTGCGACGGCGACGGGGGCTTGTCGCGATCGCGCTGTGCGCGGTCGTTGGGGTGGTCGTATGGGCCAGCCTGTCGGGCTCGCCAGCACACCCAGGCCTGAGCGGCGCGAGCGCCAGACGCGCGTCGCTCCCCGCACCCGAGCGCTCACCCGAGCGCTTCGTGATCAGACGCCTGCCGTTCGCGCTCCCCTTTGCGCTGAAGGACGCGGCTGCGGTCTCTCTCGGGCACGGGCGGGCGGTGCTGCTCGGCGGCCTGAACGCCGCCGACACATCGACCGCGGCTGTGAGCGTGCTCGATGCGAGAGGCACGCAGTCCGGCGGGCTGCTGCCCGGCGCGCAGCACGACGCGCAGGGCACGCTCCTAGCTGGGCGCGCGTACGTGTTCGGCGGCGGGCAGTTCAGCTCCTACAGCCACATCCTCTCCTACGATCCTGCGAGCGGGCGCGTCACCCAAGTGGCAAGCCTGCCGACGCCGACATCCGACGCGGCTGTGGCAGCGATCGCGGGCACGGCGTAGTGGTCGGGGGCTATGACGGGGAACGGGCGCTGGACACGATCGTCGCATGGCGCCCGGGGGAGCGTCCCGAATAGTGGGCCGCCTGCCCATACGGCCTGCGCTACGCCGCGGTCGCCGCGAGCGGCGGTCGGCTCCTGATCGCGGGCGGCTCGCGTGGCGAAGCAGCGACGGCAGGCAATCCTGAGATTCGACCCGACCACGGCGCGGTCCGGCACGTCGGTGACATGCCCGCCCCGATCACGCACGCCGCGGCGGTCGCGCTGGGCCCCGACGTCTACGTGCTCGGAGGCCGGGGCATCGCCGCGGACTCGCAGAGCGCGGCGATCGTGGCGATCGACCCGGCGACGGGACGCGCGCTTCGCGTCGGAGCGCTGCCACTGGCGCTGTCGGACGGCGCCGCGTTGCTGATCGATGAACGGATCTGGCTGGTCGGTGGGCTGAGCGCGGGCCGCACCGTCGCTTCCGTGCTCGAGCTGACGCTGCGGGAGGGTAGCTGTAGCTCCGGGAGCGCGGCAGGGTTGGCAAGTCCGCTCAGGGCGCGCGCATGCTGGCGGCGAACCGCCGTGTCAGCGAGTACGGGGGCGCGAGATCGACGCCGTCGGGGTTGCTCAGGAACCCTTCCCCCGAGCCGGGAACGTGCGTGTGTCCGTACTGCCAGACGATCGTGTTGGTGCGCGGTTCGACCACGATCACGCGGTCGTTCTTGTCGTCGTTGGCGAGGATGTCCCCGTTGGGCAGCGGCAGCGCCAGCGACGGCTGGTCGAGCGTGGCCGCGCCCGTCGGTTCGTAGCGCCAGCGCAGCTGACCACTCGCCGTGAACGTCTCGATGCGCCCGGGTCGGTGTAGTCGGCCGACAGGAACAGCCCGGGGCGCACCTCGTTGGTGTCCGAGGGGTAGGTGAACCCCGGCGGGTGCGTCGCGAGCAGCGGCCGCCCGTCGGGGGTGACCACGTCCAGCCAGTCGCCGTTGATCTCGGTGATCGCCGTGTCGCCGCTGGCCATCGGGAAGGCGCCGTTGGGGCTGCCGTAGGAGAGGCCCGGTTGGTGTTCGCAGTCGCCGGTCATGCCGAGTTGGCGTAGCGGCCGGTGAGCGGGCGGGCGGATCACGAGCACCCGGCAGTTCTTGATGTCCGCGGAGATCAGATCTCCGGCGGGCGTCAGCATCGCGTCATCGGGGTTGTGCAGGTAGCCGGCTTCCGAGCCGGGCACGCCCGCGTGGCCGTAGCGGTAGACGATTCGGTGGCTGGCCACGTCGATGATGCTGATCGCGAAGTCGTCCTCCTGGGTCACGACATTTGGCGTCCGTCTGGCGAGAAGAAGGCGTCGTCGGGCAGCAGGAACGTCTGGCCCGGGGCGAGGTCGCCGGCTCGCGGGAAAGCGCCACAGCACCCTTCCCTGGGGACTGACCTCGAGCAGCCGGTTGTTGTCACGGTCGGCGATCAGCACCGGACCCGGCAGGACACTCGGGTCCGATCCAGGCCGCAGGTTCACGCTCGGGCTGGCGCCCCGACCAACGCGAGCGTGCGGCGCGTGCTCTGCACCCGTCAGTGCGGGCCCCTCCCGGCGCGCCGGTCGCTGGCTGCGCGGCTCCCGCCACCCTGCTGGCCACTGGCGACCGCGACGGCTATGACCAGCGCGATCGGCACGGTAAGCGCGACCGCTCGGCGCCGCCTGATCGTGCGCTGCTGCGCGGTGCTTCGCCGAGGGGGCATTGCCCGAAATCTTGTCAGGCTGGAGAGACGGCTGAGCCGTCAGCGGGATGGATCCGGCACGCGAACACATATTCGAGTGAGAGGTTTCTCACGCGAGGCTTAGCCGGGATTTTGCTTGGAGGAGGAATCTCACGTGCATGTCCGATCGCTACTCAAGTCAAGCGATGGGCATGTCAGGCGCACACGGCTCGTGCGCGAACGGCGGGCGCACCGCTACTGGCGCGGGAGCTTGCAGGTCAGGCTCAAATCAATGCGCCGATCTCCGATGTCTCGCTCACGGCAGCGGCTGGCAGGGTGGTGCCACGGGGTTTCCATACCGGATCTCGGCCGCGGTGCGCTTCTCCCTGATCATCGTCACGAAGGGGCGCCCTGCGCCTCTGCGGGAAGTCCTGGACAGCGCTGCGAGGGCGCTGCCGCCTAACGGCGAGGTGATCGTGGTCGACGGCGATCCTGAGCGCTCCGCCGAGCGCGTCGTGGGCGATCTGCTCAAGCAGTACCCCGAGGTGGACCTTCGCTGCCTGGCGAGCGAACCCGGCATAACCGTGCAGCGCAACGTGGGAATTGACGCCGCGAGCGCCGACGTGGTGGTCTTCATCGACGACGACTGCACCTTCGAGGCCGGCCTGTTCGAGGCCCTGACGGCCTGCTACGCCGACCCGACCGTGGTTGGCGCAACTGGGCGCATCGACCAGTCGTCACGTCCCAGGCTGGGCAGCAATCCTTCTTCGAGGCTGCGCTGGCTGCTTCTCGGCGGTGGCCGAGAGGGGAGCATGAGCAGCTTTGGGTTCCGCCGCCCGATCGTCGACCTGGAGCGCCAGCGCGACGTCGAGTTCATGTTCGGGCCGCTCATGTCGACTCGCCGGAGCGTCGCGGCCGAGGTGCGTTTCGATGAGCGACTGACCGACTATGCCCTGTGCGAGGATGACGATTTCTCCTATCGTGTATCCCGCCACGGGCGCATCCGCTACGAGCCGGCCGCGGTCGTCCACCACCATGAGCTCGGTCGGCGCCAGATGAATCGACGGGACATGGACCGCATGCTGGTCGTCAACCGCGCATATCTCTTTCGCAAGAACTTCCCTCAGACGGTCCGCGCCGGAGCTGCTTTCAGGACACTCCTCGCGGTTCTCTGTACGCACCGCGTTCTCAATCGTGACTGGCTGGGTTTGTCCGGGCTGCTGGAAGGGATCAGGCGCATACGCCGGACGGACGGCCTGCGACCGGCGATGCCCGCGCACAGAGTACTGAGGACCCCTTCCGCCGCTAGGACCTCTGAGCCCTGACGCCCGCGAGTGGCCTCCCGTCGCCGTCGGTGTGGATCCCTCACGCCCAAGTCGTTCACGCCAAGCCGCTGGTGCGCGTTCACCCCAAGCCGCAGGTGCGCGCCAAGCCGTAGGATCGCTGTAGGTGCAGGGAGACGCTAGCCCCTAGCCTCGGGAACGGGCCTGAAGTGAGTTCCAGTACGCCGGGCGTCCCGCTATTCGGGGCGTCGCTCCATCTCGCCACCCGGCGTGATCATTGCGTCGATGAGGTCGAGGACTCTGAGGATAAGCGTGTTCATCGGATCAAGTGCACTCGATCCGGCCTTTCAGCCGTGGCGTCCATCTGGTCCTTGACGGTCGAGTGTGCTTGCTGGAACAGGGAAAGGCTGCGATTGTCGCTGGAGGCTGGGATTCGGTAATTGATCTTGGGCCATACGTCATGAGAGCGGCTGGCCCGTCTCGCGGCTCTCGGCGTCGGCGATCGCCCAGCCCAATCGCTGTACGAGCTGTGCCGCGCCGTGGTCGCTTGTGACATGCACCGAGTAGATACGCTCTTCGAGCAGTACCGGAGCGTCGCCTTGCTCGGTTGGGTCGGCGGTCACGATGATCCTGGCCATGAGATCTCCCTCTTTCTAGCGTGCTGATTGCCATCCCCCCACAGGAATGGTCCCGAACCTCCTTGAGCCTCAGCTAAAGCCGGCATGAGACCGTCCTCACGATCACGGGCCCCGGTCATCCGCTGGGACGCAAGTTGACGAGGGACTCCCGACCGGCCCCACACCAGTGCACGAAGAGGTGAGACGTTTCTCACAGTGGCGTGCGCATCCCTGCGGCGAGTTAGCATCGAAGCGTTGACGCGGCGCGATGTTCCTACCGACGATGTGTATGGTCAGACTCGAGGTACCGTGCATGTCAGAGGGCGGCGTCTACCCGGTTACACGGATCGTTCTCCTCATCCTCTCCGCAGCCGTCTGCGTCTGGGGGCTTTCGCGGGTGTCGTCTTGCTCCTCGGCGCGGGCGTCTACAGCGCGACCGCGGGGAAATCCGATACGCGCGCGACACGCGCGGCGAGCAGGGTGAGAGCGGGAGGAGGCGCAAGGGGGTCCGAGAGGAATCGTCCGGTCGCCGGTGCTCGCTCGGTGCCGGCGCTCGTGGTAACCGCACCAGGACACCCGACTGTGAGCTGGACCGTCGTGTCAGAGGTTCGGGGGCAGCCCGCCGCATGGTTGACGCAGCGCTCGGGCGTGACCGTGATGTGCTTTGACCAGCGCCTCCTTCACCTCACGCTGCACGCGGGTTCAAGCGATGGGGGAATCACGGGCTGGAGGTACGGCGACCGCATTACTCCGCGGGAGATCCACCTGCTGATCGCGGCCTTCAACGGCGGGTTCAAGCTCACCTACCGCGATGTGGGCTTCATGTCCGGTGGCCACGTGGCCGTCGCGCTCAAGAGCGGGCTTGGGTCGGTCGTGACCTACACGGACGGGACGAGCGACATCGGCGCGTGGCGAGCCGGCGTGCCGAGCGCCGCAAAGAGCGTCTTCTCGGTGTTGCAGAATCAGCAGCTGCTCGTCGATCGGGGCCGAGTGGCGGCGAACGTCTCAAGCTGCATCATCGCCTGCTGGGGGGAAACGATCGGCTCGCGAACAGCCGTCGCTCGCTCGGCTCTGGGCATCACCGCAAACGGGCAGCTCGTTTGGGCTGCCGGGGAGGAACTGCTACCAGCCGATCTCGCCCGGGCGTTGATCCGCGCCGGTGCAGTGCGCGCGATCGAGCTCGACATCAACCCCGACTGGGTAGCTGGCTATCTGTACCTTCATCACCAGGGTGGGCCCTCCGCTGTGCCCGTCGTCCCCGGTCAGCTCGGAATTGCCGGCAAGCTGCTCGAACCCGACAGCCGCGACTTTCTGGCGATCGTGGCGAACTAGGCGAGGGGGTGCCGGCTGTCTCATTCTGAGACATATCTCACTCGCGCCTTAGCTGGGCTTTTGTCCGGGTGGGCAGCATGAGTGCATGACGTCGCGGTATTCCTCTGAGGCAAGAGACGCCGGGCTGCGCAAGCTCACACTGATGAGGCGCTGGCTCATCGCCGGCAGTGTCGCCTTGACGGGAGTCTTTACGGCGGTCGCGGCGCACGCGTTTCCGGGCAAGAGCGGCAGCGCCTCCGGTGTGCAGACGTCGAGCAAAGGACGGTCAAGCGAATTTTCTGCGTCATCGGCGTCTGCATCTACTGGCGAGGACTCAGAAGGCTCCTCTGGATCGCTCAGCCCGCCGGCGCAGGTGCCCCAATCTGCTGAAACACAGGAATCCTCGTCGGGCGAAGGCGGCGAACTCGCCCAGCAGGCGACAGAAGCGCCCGTGGTCTCCGGCGGCTCCTAAGTTCTTGCGACGCTCACGAGCTGGGCGCGCAGGGACCCTCCCGAAGGAAGGCCTCTCTCACCTCAAGAGCCGCGGCTGATGCCGATCACTGGGTGAAAGATGAGCTATATCGGTGTCCTCGCCCGCGTGGCTCAGATCCAGGGCGATGGGACGATCATCCAAACAGCGTTTGAACGTCGCGAGCCTGCTTCGGGGCGCTTTGCCGATGCGCTGGCTCAGGCGCAGGCATCCGGCTCGGCGCGGCCTGTGGCGTCGGTCGCCTCGTCCTCATCCACCCTCGCAGGGACGCTGACGACCGGTCAGCAGCAGTTCGCCTCGAGGCTCTCGGAAGAGACTGGCCTTGACCAGCAGGTCATGGGGGATGGCTGCTCGCAGAGGAGTCCGGAAACCGCGGCGCAGTCGCGTCAGGCGGCCAACAACAACGACTGGCTGAACATCGGCTACACCGACAGCGGCACCTATGGCTCGACCGACTCGCTCTGGGGCAGCCCGGTCAGCGCCGCCGAAGCCACCGCAGGGTGGCTGAAGGGCCAGCATACGATAGCCGGCTACGGGACAGCCAGCTCGGGGATCCAGGCAATCCTCAGCGCCGCCGGTCAGCCTGCGCAAACGCAGATTGCCGCAATTCAGCAATCCGGCTGGGCGTCCAGTGGCTACCCGGATCTGCTGACGCTCTACCAGCAAGTCGCCGCTTACAGTAGGGACGCGCCGCAGGTCGGTCCTCGAGTATCTGCTCTGCAAATGTGCACCTCGCATCAGGCGCGAGCCCCAGTAGGAAAAGGTGCGCGCTCCGGCGCGCCCCCGGCGACTTGACAAGCCCCCGAGATTATGAAGTATTTGCCCTTCCGTTAACGGCTCTTTGGGGCAGCGTTAGCGCCGGCACAGCGACTCCGTGCACCATGGCTTCATCCCGAAACGAGGTGAGCTATGAAACCTATCCCTGCACCCGTTGAGCTTGCAACCGGCCCAAAGGTGTCCTCGGGGTCCCGTGAGGCCCATCCGTTGTTGAGTGCATTCCCGCTCGCGGTGATGATGCTCGGGACACTTCTAGTGGTCTTTGCGCTGATCATGACGCTCAATGCCGACACCGACGCGACCGCGCGTTTGAGCACGAGCCCATCGCCTGTAGCGGGAAGCCCCGCCACCAGCCACGTAGCCACACGCGTCTCCGCGCGCTTACATGAGTGATCGGTTGACCCGTCCAACCGCGCGATCAGTTCGACCGGTCCAGCGGCGTCATATGCTGTCGCCGACTTCGGCGAGACTCGCCGCTGGTCGAGGCCAGGGGCCATGCGCTCCAACACGCCACCAGAGTCCGAGGTCTCGCTCGCGCGAGGCGATCCGGCGGGCATCGGCAAGATAGAAATTGCTCAGCGAGCGGTAGTGGCTATACCGATGCGCACGGTCAGCGCCAGGGCTGGTCATCGTGTTACCTTTAAGCATGGTGGATCAAGCCGACGTGACAACATGATCGCTCACTCGGCTAAGGCACATGTCATGGGGCCTAAAAATCTGCTGAGCATTTAGAACGTCCGTGATGGTTACGTGAGAGCGTTCTCACGTCGTCGTTAGGTGCGCTCTGACCCGAACGTGAGAAAGTGAGCCTGTGCGAGCGTGGCCGCAGAGCCCCCCAGCTGGAGCGCGGACTCGCCTGGCAGTAAGCGCGACGGTCTTAGCGTCGCTGGGCGCCGCGTCGGTGGGACTACCGACCGCGATCCTTGCCCAAGCCGGCCAGGGAGGCTCGACGGCACCCACTGGTCCGAGCGGCTCCTCGGGCACAACCGGACCGACTGGCTCCACCGGTCCAACTGGACTCACCGGCCCCTCGCCCTGCGCGATGAAGCCGCTGCGCCTGCGCTGCCCGGACCTGATCATGTCCGCTCCCTCCGAACTCCACATCGACCGCAGCACGGTCCCGGGGCGCATCTTGCTGCGGGCGACGAGCTCAGTCAACAGCCGCGGCGGCGGCCCACTCGAGCTTCGAGCCGACCGCACCGGACCGCACAGCATGGCGATCTACCAAGCGATCTATGACGCCAGCCATCGCCGGCACCTGTTCCGCACCGCCGCCAGGCTCGTCTTCAAGTACGTCCCCGGGGAACGCTACGGATATGGAAGCGTCGGGGCATTCAGCTACTGGAAGCTCGAACACGCCGCGGCCTTCGAGCTCTGGTCGATCGATGCCCGCGACCGAGCCTTGCGGCTCGTGCGAACGGGCCCGAAGGTCGACTACTGCCTGCGAGACCTGATACGCAGCCGGCCGTCGAGCAGCTCACCGAGCTCGCCGGTCTACCCCGCCTGTAGCCAGGACGCCGGCATCCAACGCGATGTCCTTGGGACCTCCGTTGGCTGGTCGGACGTCTACCCCTACCTGTATCCCGAACAGTGGATCGACGTGAGCGGGCTGCACGGCCGCTTCGCGTATGTGCAGATCGCTGATCCTGGCAACCTGCTGATCGAGTCAAACCACAAGAACAACGTCTCCGAGACCTACGTCAGCCTTCCCTCAGGTCGTGTGCTCGCTCACCGCGTGGGTGTCGCGGCGCCCTGAGCTGCATGGGAGGTGGCAACGCAGCGCTCAGGGGACGCGGACGGAGAAGCTCCCGACGGGCACGGCCACACTTCCAGGTCCTTCCAGGCCGCCCGCGCCGAGCGCCTGCTGCAGGCTGACAGTGCCGTGGACGATCCCGGGTCGAATCCGTGGCCCGAAGGCGCCGATCGTTTTCGTGATCGTCTGACCGGCGGCGATGTCCGAGTTGGTGGTCTCGCCGCTGTAGGCCCCGGGCGGCATCCCGGGTTCACGCCAGCGCAGGCTGTAGATCCTGCGGGCGTCGGTGACCGCAAGGCGGGCAGTGAAGCTGAGCACGATCACGCTCTGCCCTTGGCGTCCGCGCGTCAGCCGCACGTCAATCGGCGCGGCGGCTTCAGCAGGCGTGGGGGCCCTGCCAACGGGCACATATCCAACGGGCTCCGATAGCGTGGGCGTGCAGGCGTAGGAGCCGCCGATCCAGCTCTTCGGAGTCAGGTGGCAGGTCGAGCCGTCGCGGTAGTGGATCTCCTTGATCGGCCCGTCGACGGGCACGATGTCGGCGGTACCGGCGTTGGCGAAGTTGAGCAGCTGATGGGGCGAGGCCCTGGTAACGAAGAGATAGGCGCCGGCCGAGCCGACCGTATCCAGCGTGTGGCGCTGGCCGCCGAGCACGTAGGTGATGCTCTGCGCCTCGGGGCCCAGAAGACCGTAGTAGATGTTGCGCAGGTCGGCCTGGCGGCAGATCGGGACCGGTTTGAGCCCCCGGGCCTTTTCCCGTGGCGTCAGCCGCAGCCCCTTTTCGTAGGGGCCGGCGGTCGCGGGCACGCAGCCGCCCAATCTGCCACCGACGCCGATCCATGCGCTCGCGGGCCGCTCGTCGGCGGTCACGTTCGTGAACAGGCGGCCGTTGCCATCGAGGAGCGCACAGCCGTTCTCGTCCCCGCTCACCGGCAGTTCGTGGAAGCGCCCGTCGTCGTGAAAGGCGTAGTCCTGGCCGAGCGCTCCGAGTTTCCCGTCGAGAAGGCGGCCGAGCTGCAGGCAGCCCTCGCCGCGGGATGTGCTCAGCTCACGCATCCCCCAGTCGGGGCCCCCGGCGGGGTCGGGCGCAGCGATCGGCAGCAGGCGCACGGTTCCCGGGACGAGCGCGCCGGAGCCTTCGCGCGGATTCTCCAATGCCGTGAAGGGCAGCTTGGCCGGCGAGCCGAACTCGATCACGCCTCCGGCCGCCAGGGCGCCGGCGGCGACAACCAGCAGCAGCGGCACGATCAGCAGCAGCGGCCTGCTGGCAAGACGCGCTCGCCGGGGGGTGGGCAGGAGCGGGGAACGCTGTCCCTCGCCGGCGAGGATCCGCCGCCAAAGCTCCGCCCGGGCCGTCTGGTCGATGGAGAGGCCGCGGGCCGGATCGGCGGCTGCCAGCCGGGCACTCGTATCGATTGACCACTTCATGACGACGTCCTCGCCTCCTCACGCATTTCGATGGGCTCCCGCTCCTCGCCGGCCAGGGCTCGTGCGAGCCGCCGGCGGGCGCGATGCAGCCGCACCCTCAGCGAGCCGGCGGTGCAGCCCATGACGGTTGCGGCCGTGCGATGGTCGAGACCGTCCCAGGCGACCAGAATCAGCGCTTCCCGGTCGCGCTCGCGCAGGCTCGCCAGGGCGAGCGCCAGCTGCGGGTCGTGCCCGGCGCGCTCGCCGCCCGTCTGGACGGGGGCCGGCTCGGCCCGCAGGCGCTCGTGCAGGGCATCGCGGCGGGCGCTGCCGCGCCGCTGGGTGGAGGCCACGCGGCGGGCGATCCCGAGCAGCCACGGCAGCGGCTCGCCCTTGAGCTCGCGGTGGCGTCGCCAGGCGATCAGGAATGTGTCCGAGACAACGTCCTGCACTGCCTCGGGCGCGACCCGGCGCGCGGCATACCGGTAGACCGGCTCGTAGCAGGCGTTGAAGACCTCCTCGAAATCCCGCTCTGAGTCGCTCACCAGTGGTTAATTGGCCGCCAGGGCCCCCGACATTACATTGGCTGTGGGCTTTAGGCTGCTGGGGCGACGCAGCCGAGCGCGGCTACCGAGGGGAAGGAGGACGTGGTGCATAGCTGGGACCTGAACGGGCTTGATCTCAAGCCACGGCTGCCGGAGATCCTCGCTTCGAGTGATGCGGCGAGAGCGATTGTTCTCGACCTCGCGGCCGGGGAGAGCCTCTCCGATCACGAGGTTCACGAGCGCGCGTGGCTGGTCGTGCTCGATGGCGAGATTGGCGTCTCGACGTCCACTGGCGAGCGTGTGAGCGGCGGTACCGGGCTGCTGGTTGAGTTCGCCCCTGGGGAGCGTCATGAAGTGCTGGCAGTCGCCAAAGCACGGCTGCTGCTGTTGCTGACTCCCTGGCCCGGTGACGGGCATCCCGGTGCGATGACCATCCGCGAGAAGCTTTACGCGCGCCGGCACGCCGCGAAGCGCGCGACTGCCTGAGCGACTGCCGAGCTGACCAGCGAGATGCCCTTGAGCCCTGGACCGATGCTGGAGGGTTCCACCATCCCGTCGGACGCGCCACTCTGACCACGTGCTGGAGACCGGCCGTCACAGGCTGGCCGGCTATTTGGGCCTTGCATGCGCGCGACTGGCCGAGCGGATCTTGCCGCCGATGCTGTTCCCGTCCGAGGATCAGCTGGGACTCGGCGGGCTCGCGCCCCCCGGTGGGAGCACGCTGCTCCTCATCCTCAGCAGCTCGAAGACGTGCTTCTGCCTGCTCGTAGGCCCGCTGGAGCTCACACAGACGTTCCGGACTCGTGTCCCGCGGTCCGTGGCTGGGTGGCGGCGCCCGGAGTCGACCACGACCCACCGCGCGTCATTCACCCCCTCCCGGTCGTCCCGCGAGGGGATCCCAGACGGCCATCTCCGATCCGTGCACCTTCGGTGCCTCGCTGGTGATGCGTTGCATCAGCCGGTAGAAGCGCGAAAGCTCCGGGTAGAGCACCGGCTTACCGTTGGTCATCACCGCGCAGGCGAGCGCGCGCTCGGGGTCGGCCCAGGCGACGATGTTCGTGAAGCCGAGATGGCCGAACGCGTGTTGGGTATCGCGACCGTAAAGGCTCAGCAGCTGGGCGCCGAGCATGAGCCCGTACCCGAATCGCGTCGGGAATCCCAGCGAGAGGTCGACCTCCAAGTGCGACTGCTCGGTCAGCGCATTGCGCACGGTGTCCGGCCTCATCACCCGGACGCCGTCGAGCTCGCCCCCGCGGCGAAAGATGTCATAGAAGCGTGCGAGCTCGTTGGCTGTCGTGACCACGTTCGCGGACGGGACGATCGCGGTCAGGAGACGCTCGTCGTTGCTCGCCTTGACCAGCTCATCGAAGGGGAGCCCGAGCCCCCGCGAGAACAGCTGCGAGAATGGAGGCGCGGTGGGCAGCCCGGTTGCGTAGCTGAGCGCCACCCGCGAGACGTCCTGGGGTGCGACGCCGTAGTTGGTCCAACGGAAGCCCAGCGGGTCGAGGATCTCCTCGGCGAGCACCGTGCGAATGTCCTTGCCGGTCACCCGATGCACGATCTCGCCAAGGATGTAGCCGCCCGAGGCGGCATGGTAGGCGAGAAACCTCCCGGGCTTGGCGAACGGCCTTGCCTCGCAAAGGGTCCGAACCCGGAACTCGCGGTCAAGCGCGCGGTCGAGGTCGAAGGCCTCCCGCGGGAGATTGGGCACTCCGGCGCGGTGGGAGAGCACCTGGGCGATCGTGATCTCGCCCTTGTCGTGACGGTCGTACTCGGGGATGTACTGGCAGACGCGGTCTGAGATGTCCAGCAAACCGCGCTCGTGGAGCATGTGGACCACGAACGCCGTGACCGCCTTGGCGCCGGAATAGATCACAAACGGCGTGGCCGGCGTCACGGGCTGCTTTTCTGCCTCCGCGCCATCACGGGGGCCGTTGCCACGGGCGTGACCGATCGCGCGGTCGAGCACGACTGCCCCCCGGCGGCGCACGCACACCTGTACGGCGGGATGGACCCCGCTTCGATAGAGGTCCACAGCCGCGCTCCAGATGCGCTCCACAGACTCCTCGCCCATGCCGCCGGCGTCGGCCTTCTCCTCCTTGCCGATCGCGGTGACCGACTCGAGGTCGCACGGGACGTGCACCCGGCGCAGTGGATCCGGCAGCCCGGGCAGGCGGGGAACGGAGGGAATGCGAGGCATCGCCAGGCTCTCCCGCTTAGCCCGAGGAGCCGAGCTTGTCTCCGGCCAACAGCCCGAACGCGACGTCGAGAACCCGATCCGACCGCAGCGAGCATCTGAGCCCCGGTCTCCAGCGGCCTCGCCTCGGCGAGCTCATGTGCTTAGAAGCGCTCATCCACGAGTACAGCGTCGCTCCATGAGCGGACCGAGTTTGCGCACCCCACAGGCTTCGAGCTGCGTCAACGAGCGCCGTTTGCGCTTGTTTCGCCGGTTGGCGCCGCGGTCGACCGGGACCGCGCCGGGGCGATCAGGCGCGTTCGCTGTGAGCTGCGCGACGGTCGCGAGCGGTCGCCGACGCTCGCGGCGCGGTTCGATGTCGCCCTCGCACCCTTCCTCGCAGTCGTGCGCGCCGGCGTGGCGGCGACGGCCTTCGAGGCAGTCGTGCGCGTGGTCGCCCCCCCGCGGGCCTGCTTCGCGCCCGCGCGACCCCTCGTGGCACGACCCTTCGTCACGTTCGCGCGCCCGGTGCTGCTCGCCGCCACGGCCGCGGTGCGGCCTCGAGCGGCGCTGGCACGGCCGTTGGCGCTGGGGCCGACTGCGCGACTGCTCGAAACACCCTCGAGCGCGGCCGCTGTGGCGTCGCTGCGCCCGGGCAGTGCGAGCCGGAAGATCTTGCGTACCACCGAGCCGAATTGCGCGTGCAGCGGGCCGGCGTTGTAGGGCAGCTCGTAGCGCTCACAGATGTCACGCACCTCCTCGGCGATCTCCGAATAGCGATGCGCCGGGATTTCGGGGTACAGGTGATGCTCGATCTGGTGGCTGAGGTTGCCCGACAGGATGTGAAACAGCTTGCCGCCGGTGAGGTTGGCCGAGCCGAGCATCTGGCGCAAGTACCACTCGCCGCGGGTCTCGTTCTCACTCTCCTGTTCACTGAACTCGGCCGTGCCCTCGGGGAAGTGCCCGCAGAAGATGATCGTGAACGCCCACACATTGCGCACGAGGTTGGCGGTCGCGTTGGCGCTGAGCACGAGCGGCGCCTGCGGCCCCGACAGCAGCGGGAACAGGACGTAGTCCTTCAGCGTCTGCGCGCGCACCTTGCGCCAGATGCCGCGTAGCAGTTGATCCCGGCTTCTCCAGGCGACCTCGCCCTCGCCGATGCGCTCGACCTCAAGGTCGTGCATCGCGACGCCGTACTGGAAGAGCAGCGCGAGCGCCAGCGCGTAGACGGGGTTGCCGAGCCACGGCGGCTTCCACGGCTCCTCGCCGGTCATGCGCAGCACGCCGTAGCCGATGTCGCGATCCTTGCCGACGATGTTCGTGTAGGTGTGGTGCATGTAGTTGTGCGAATGGCGCCACTGATCGGCGGGACATGCTGTGTCCCACTCGAACTCCTTGCTGGAGAGGGCAGGATCGTGGGTCCAGTCGTACTGGCCGTGCATCACGTTGTGCCCGATCTCCATGTTGTCGAGGATCTTCGACAGCGACAGGGCCGTGGTGCCGGCGAACCACGCGGGTGGCAAGATGCTTGCAAACAGAAGTCCGCGGCCGCCCACCTCGAGTGTGCGCTGGGCGCGGATGACGCTGCGGATGTAGTCGACGTCGCGGTCGCCGAGGTCGTCGAGGACGCGCTGGCGCAGGGCGTCGAGCTCGGAGCCGAGCGATTCAATCTGGGCGGGGTTGAGGTGGGGCGTGGTGTCTGGCACGGTTCTCCTGGTCGTATGGAGGCTTGACTGGTAGGTCTCTTCAGAGATCGCGCTCGCCGCCGTGGGCGGGTGCCGAAACACAGATCTGGATCTCCCCGTTCTCGCACGAGGAGAGCTCGCCGATGTTGACGTTTCGCACCTGTCCGGCGAGCCTCGCGCCACCGGACGTCGCAACGACGCGCGTTGACAGGAAGCTCTCGCTGTGCACGCGCTCTTCGTGGCCGTCGCGGGCCCACAGCACGCGGGTCGTCTCGATCAGGCCGGGGGGCCCGCACACATACGCCTCGGCATGCTGGTAGTAGCTGGGATGGCGAGCGGAGAGCTCATCGAGCTCGGCGGCGTAGGGGATATCAGGCCTGTGGCGCGCGTAGTGCAGGAACGTCACGGGTTCATCGTGGCCCTCATCACAGAGTGTGCGTCTGCAGTGAGCGCCTCGAGCAGGTCCGATCCCATGAGGCGACGAACGAGGCGTCGCGCACCGAGATCTCGTTCGACGCCGAGCCGCGGTGCCACCAGCCGAAACGGCTCGGTGAGCCCGATGAGTAAACATCTGTTCACTGAGGATAGCGGTATCGATTTGTGACGTCAATACCCGAAAGACCGCCAGTCTGTGCGGTGCAGCACACTTTGCATGTAAACACGCATTGACAAACGAAACTGGACAAGCATGGCGGCGCTGCGTGTCCTGCTGGCGCCCGTGGCCGAGAGCCGTGTTTTGACGGGTGGCTTGTGGCTGCTACCTGGCTTAGTGCTTTCGGTCGTAAATCCCGTCTGGGTTTGAAGGAGTCATAACAGGGGCGGCGAATCTGGTGCGCGATGCCGGGTCCGAGTGCTCAGGAGATCGTGTTGGAGCAGACGGAGCGCACGGAGCTCGTGCATCGCGCCGCGTGCTACACGCGGCCGCACCGTGAGGTGTTGCGCGCGAAGCTGGTGCTGCTTGCCGCAGAGGGTCGTTCAAATGCTGAGATCGGTGAGCGGCTGGGGATGAGCACGAAGGCTGTCGGCCGCTGGCGACGACGCTTTCATGAGCATCGCCTTGAGGGTCTGGCGGATGAAGCGCGGTCGGGTCGCCCGCGCCGCTTTCCCCCCTCAGCAGATCGCCGAGGTCAAGGCGGTCGCGTGCGAGCCGCCGAGCGAGGGCGCTCCGCTCTCGCGCCGCTCAACGGCTGACGTTCACCGCCTCGTTGTGGAGCGCGGAGTCTGTGATGCGTCGCAGTCGACGATCGTGCGCTGGCTGCGCGAAGACGCGATCCGCCCGTGGCAGTACCGCTCCTGGATCTTCCCGGCCGATCCCGATTTCGCTCACAAGGCCGGCAGAATCCTTGACCTGTACGAGGGTCGCTGGGAGGGCAAGCTGCTGCATCCCGGCGACTGCATCATCTCGGCCGATGAGAAGCCCTCGATCCAAGCCCGGCAGCGGATTCACCAGACGCTCCCGCCAGCTCCCGGGGTTGGGCGTGGCCAGCGCGTCGAGCACACCTACGATCGCGGCGGGGCGCTGACATATCTGGCCGCTTGGGACGTGCGCCGCGGCCGCGTGTTCGGCCGCTCAGAACCCAAGGGCGGGATCGAACCGTTTGACCGACTGGTCTGGCAGGTGATGACCAGGGAGCCCTACGCCTCCGCCCCGCGCGTGTTCTGGATCGTCGATAACGGCTCCTCTCACCGCGGGCAAGCGTCGATCGACCGCCTCCAGCACCGCTGGCCGAACCTGATCCTCGTTCACACCCCGATCCACGCCTCCTGGCTGAACCAGATCGAGATCTACTTCTCGATCGTCCAGCGCAAGGTCCTCACCCCCAACGACTTCCACTCGCTCGCAACCGTCGCACGACGCCTCAACGAGTTCGAGCACCTCTACAACGAGATCGCCGAACCATTCGGCTGGAAGTTCACCCGCAACGATCTCAACGACTGGCTCGACCGACTCGCGGAGCACCAGACAACCCAACTCACCCTGGCCGCCTGACCCCGAAGGAACTTACGACACGGAGCACTTAGGTCGCCAGATTGGCCCCGCGGCTGATCGCCGCTTGGTCGGGATAGCGAAGCTCGGAACCGCTTCAGCCTCGCGCGAAAGGCGGGTCCTGTGGCACCCAGGATATTCTCGGCAGATATGCAGGAACAGCCCGAGACCAGATACACGAACAGCGGCGGCCTGAGCATCGGCTATCAGGTGATCGGCGACGGCCCGATTGACCTCGTGTTCGTCCCTGGTCTGCTCTCGCAGATCGACCTCATCTGGACGATGCCCGCGTCGGCGCGCTTCTTCTCGCGACTGGCGTCCTTCGCGCGGGTGATCCTCTACGACAAGCGCGGGCAGGGGGTGTCCGATCCGCTCGAGGGCGTGCTGACGCTGGAGCAAGACATGGAAGACCTGATAGCGGTGCTCGACGCCGCCGGCTCCGCGCGCGCCGCGCTGCTGGGCTACTCCGAAGGGGGTCCGATGAGCGCGCTCTGCGCCGCCACGCACCCCCATCGGGTGAGCGCGCTGATCCTGTGCGGCACATTCGCTTCAGGGTGGGCCGCAATGAACGTCCCAGGCGCCCCCGAAAGACTCGCGCTCATCACCGAGATGCTCGACAATTGGGGGCGGGGGAGCGGCCTTGAGATCTTCGCGCCGAGCCTAGTGGGCGAAGGCCACGCCCGCAGGTTCGGAGCCTTTGAACGCGCTGTCGGGAGCCCGGCGATGGTGCAGGCCCGCTTTGAGATGGTCACCGGCATCGACGTGACGCCCGTGCTCGAGACTCTTCGCACCCCTACGCTCGTGCTGCACCGGGCTGGCGACCGCGCCGTTCCGCGCGGCCTAGCCCAGGAGATGGCGCAGGCCATCCCGGGAGCCCGCTACATCGAGTTGCCGGGCGATGATCACATCCCATGGGTCGGCGATGGCGAGCAGACGCTCGACTCGATCGAGGAGTTCCTGACCGGCGCCAGGCACGCCGGCGAGGTGGACCGCGTCCTGGCCACGGTGCTGTTCACCGACATCGTCGACTCGACCAGCCGGGCCTCTGAGCTCGGGGACCGGCGCTGGCGGACCCTCGTCGAGTCGCACCATGAGCTTGTGCGCGACCGGCTGAGCGGCTACCGGGGCCGCGAGGTCAAGACGATGGGAGACGGCTTCCTCGTCACGTTCGACGGTCCGGCTCGGGGAATCCGCTGCGCACGCTCGATAGCCGACGATGTCCAGACGCTCGGACTGCAGGTGCGTGCCGGCCTGCACACGGGGGAGTGCGAGCTGATCGGCGATGACGTCGGCGGCATGGCGGTGAACATCGGCGCCCGCGTCGGTGGCCTCGCGGCGGGCGGGGAGGTGCTCGTCTCTCGCACCGTGAAGGATCTCGTCGTCGGCTCCGGGATCGAGTTCGAGGATCGCGGCGCGCACGAGCTCAAGGGCGTTCCCGGCGCCTGGGAGCTGTTCGCGGTGGCGAGCTAGAGGACTCCGCCTTCGCGGACGCGGCTAGCGCGTCGCTGGCTTTCCCATCGCCCGCAGGCTCGTCACGCTGCCAGGTCGGCAGGTTTGAGTAAGGGCGATTGGGTCCCAAAAATGCATCCGAGTGGACTCGAACCACCACGGGGAAGACCCCGCACAAGGCCCCCAACGTTAATCAGGCGATGTAGATGCGTTGAAGCGCGTCCAGCTCGTCCATTTTGCGCCAGTTCATCAACGCAATGGAACCATTGGACGGTATGGACGTTGCCAAAGTGTTGCCACGGATCGCCGTGTCGCCGCACACCACGAACCGGCCGCCTTCGAGGCGCCCTGCGCTAAGAGCCTCGCGGAGGCGCCGGGTACTGACGGTAGCCTGCCGAGCCGTGGCCGCCGACCCCATCTCAGTTCGCTGGACACGCCATGCGCTGGAAAAGGCACAGCAGCTCGGGTTCCCTCGCCACGATGTCGAGATGGCATACTCGACCGGCATCGCGAACGTCGACGTAACCGGGGGAAGGCGAGCTGGCGAGTTACGGCCGGGCGGCTGGTGGTCGTCTACGAGCATCCTGACGGCGACGAGCCTCGGGTCGCACGAATCGTGACGGTCTGGCGGCAGCGCTAGCCTATGGTCATGCGGATGGACGGGCACTACGACCCCGAGGCTGACATCGCATGGATTCGCTTCGAGAACTACGACCCGAGCACGGTTGTGGCCGAGGAGAGCGACGCCGGCTTGCGTGAACTCAATCCCGCTACAGGCGAGCTCGTGGGCTTGGAGTTCTGGCAGGCGAGCAGCCGGCTCCCAGCCGATTTCCTTCGCATGCTCCCGCCGCCGCAGGTCGAGGTCGCGGCCTGAAGACGGGCGCGTACCGGGCCGTTCGGACGCGATCCTCACGCGACTTCGGCTGGTGGTCGTCCGAAGATTGGCAGGTGGCCTACAAGCCCGTCACCTGCTGCCCGCGCCGCTCGATTCCTAGCCTGCGGCGCGTCTGCCATTCCGCAGCCCATGTATACGGGTAGACGATGTCACCGTGGGTGGAACTGTGTGCTGCGAGGCGGAGCGTAGCGACGCTGAGCGGCAGGGATGCCTTTACGGACGGCGAGGGGCCGCCGGCGCAGGGATGCTGGAGCGCGGTCGGTGCGTGGAGGACGTGCGGCGAGAGCTGAGCGGGGCTCAGATGGGTGCAGCTATTCGCTGCAGGTCGGGCGCGGCGCGGAATGACCACGACGGCGGGAGCTGGACGTGGGTGAGCGGATTACGGCTGCCGTGTAGCTGCCGCTTTCACGCGCATAGCAGCTGGTCGTCCGGAGCGAGCGCGCCGAGCTCGACTACCGAAACGCTCGCTCGTCCGCGAAAGCAGCAGTGCGGGGTCTGTTGCGCCAGCGTCGTATCGCTGAGCAGGCGCCCTGGGCCACCACGTGCCGCGGCACGTGCGGCGGCACGGCTGTCGGCGATCGTGGGGGCGGAGTGTGGGGTGGCGGGGTCGGAGTTGGTATCGCCGGCAGTTGAGGACCGGTAGCCGCTGCTCAGCGGACGGCAAGGCGCCAACGGTCGCGCCGGCGGGTCAGCTATCAGCCCGCGGGCTGTGTGCCGCGGAGCAGTATCAGTGAGCGTCCGCCCAGCGGGATCGCGACGGCTGGGTCGATGAGGCGGGCGGGCGCGGCCGGTTCGGCCGTGTCGAGTTCGATCTGCCAGCCGAGGCTGCGCAGCGACTCGGGCACGCTGAAGTCCAGCGGCTCCCACCAGGCGTTGAGCAGCACCAGGAACGGATCGTCGGGACGTGGATCGTCGCCTGTGGCGCCGCTGAGCGCCATCGTGACAGCCCGCGCGTAGGAAGCGCCCCAGTCTTGCGGGGTCATCGCGCCTCCATCGGGGCGGTACCAGTCCAGGTCGTCGCGGGTGCTCTCGGCCGCCGGTGCGCCACGGAAGAACTGGCGGCGCCGGAACACCGCGTGTGCTTCGCGAATGCGGCAGAGGCGGGCGGTGAACTCGAACAGGTCGGCGTGCTCAGCGATCGCGCCCCAGTTAAACCAGGTGAGCTCGTTGTCCTGGCAGTAGGCGTTGTTGTTGCCGCCTTGGCTACGCGCGAACTCGTCGCCGCCAAGCAGCAGCGGGACGCCCTCGGACAGCAGCAGCGTGGCAATGAAGTTACGCCGCTGGCGCGCTCGCAGCTCGAGCATCGCGGGGTCGTCGGTGGAACCCTCCACGCCGCAGTTCCAGCTGCGGTTGTCGTCGGTGCCGTCATGGTTGTCCTCGCCGTTGGCCTCGTTGTGCTTGCCGTCGTAGCTGACGAGGTCCGCGAGCGTGAAGCCGTCGTGCACGGTCACGATGTTTACCGAGGCGGTAGGGCGCCGGCCACCGTGGCCGTAGAGGTCGCTGGAGCCGCTGATACGCGTGGCGAGCTCGGGCAGCATGCCCTCCGTTCCCCGCCAGAAGTCACGCACCGTGTCGCGGTAACTGCCGTTCCACTCGCTCCAGCCGGCTGGGAACTGTCCGAGGTCATAGCCTCCCCAGCCGATGTCCCACGGCTCGGCGATCAGCTTCACTTGCGAGAGCACCGGGTCTTGGCCGACCGCCTCCAGGAACGAGGAGTACGGATCGAAGTCGCTGCTCGCGCGCCCCAGGCTGGCCGCGAGGTCAAAACGAAAGCCGTCCACATGCATGTCCTGCACCCAGTAGCGCAGCGCATCCATCACCAGACGCAGCGCTTGCGGGAGATGTATGTCCACGGTATTGCCACAGCCCGTGTCGTCAACGTAGCGCGAGCGGTCTTCCTGAAGTCGGTAGTAGGCCCCGTTGTCGATGCCGCGAAAACACAGCGTCGGCCCCCACTCGCTGCCCTCCGCGGTGTGGTTGAAGACCACGTCGAGGATCACCTCCAGGCCCGCCGCGTGCAATGCGCGCACCATCCGGCGAAACTCATCGACCTGGCCACCGCTGTCACCGGTTGAGGAGTACTCGTTGTGCGGCGCGAAGTAGCCGATCGACTGGTAGCCCCAGTAGTTGCGCAACCCGCGCGCCACCAGCTGCTCGTCGTGCACGAACTGGTGCACGGGAAGCAGCTCCACGGCGGTCACGCCCAGCCGTTGCAGGTACCCGATGACTGCCGGGTGCGCCAGCCCGGCGTAGGTGCCGCGAAGTTCCTCGGGCACGTCGGGGTGCAGCTTGGTAAAGCCCT
This sequence comes from uncultured Solirubrobacteraceae bacterium, assembly GCA_963767655.1. GTDB lineage: Bacteria > Actinomycetota > Thermoleophilia > Solirubrobacterales > Solirubrobacteraceae > Palsa-744. The sequence continues at coordinate 563,858 of CAVYET010000004.1, forward strand.
TCACGTGCACCTCATAGAAGATCGAGTCGGCCACCGCCCGGCCCGGAGGCCCGTCCGCGCCCCAGTCGAAGTCCGCGGCCACCACCAGCGAGCGCGGCACAAACGGCGCCGAGTCGCTCCCCTCCGCTCGATTCGGGTCATCAGAGGCATGACCGAAGACTGCCGGGTTCCACTGAACCTCGCCCTCAACAGCGCGGGCGTACGGGTCGAGCAGCAACTTGGCAGGATCGCAGCGGGCCCCCGCAGCCGGGTCCCACGGGCCGTGCACGCGAAAGCCGTAGCGCTGACCCGGCGCCACGCCGGGCAGGTAGCCCTGCCACACAAACCCCTCCCCCTGATCAAGGCTCAGGCGCGTCTCCGTGCCCGAGTCATCGAACAGGCACACCTCGACCGCCTCGGCCAGGCTGCTGAACAAGGCAAAGCTCGCGCCGCTGCCGTCGTAATGGGCGCCGAGTGGCTCTGTACCGCGAACCTCCAGCGCGCGGCTCGCGGACTCGAGGGACACGGCTCACTCCTCAGAAGTTGATTGCAGGCAAGAGCCAGGCAGCCTACGCGTCGACCGTACACCCCGTCAAGCCGAGTTCCATCACCCGATCGGGCGACGTGACCAACCACTCGCGTCGCGAGGCGGCCGCCCTAGCACGCTCCGCCAGCCCCGACGGGGTGATCAGCGGCCACGACCGAGGAGGCAGCGATGTTCTGTCGTGACGGCTCATGTTCCGCCAGCCGTGGCGCAAACCGCGATGCGGTGTATACCGGCCTCGAAGGGCTCGCCCCGCAGGAGCCGCAGGACCTCCAGCTCAACACGCGTGAGGCGAGCGGGCGTCATCGCTCGCGCCGTGACGCGACGATCGTGGTGGCGTCGGTGCTGCGGACCCGCAGTCGCGCAGGCGACGACTGCGGCCGTGGCGGCGGGACGCCCGAGCGGCCACCGCGAGCACTTGATCCTGGGGCCGCGTCGCGTCGCTGAACTGGACCGAACCGTCAAGCGTGCCGACCTCAACGACCGCCTGCGACATCAAGACGATCCTGCACCGGTGACTACCGGCCATCCCCCTACGAACGGGCGCTGGCGCTGCGGGCCCGCCGCGCCGCCCATACACGGTCGGGCGGGCAGGCGCACTCCGACACGTCAGTCCGCGAGCGCCGCGGTCGTGCCCGGCCCTGCGTGCAGAGCGCCGCCGAGCATGAACAGCAACGCCACCGTGCCGGTCCAGCCGGTCTGGTGGCTCGCGCCGATGCCGGCGCCGTTGTCGCCGTGGAAGTACTCGTGGAACAGCAGCAGGTCGTGCCAGTGCGGATCGGTCTGGAACCTCTCGATCCCGCCGAACACCGGCCGGCGCCCGTTCTCGTCCTCGGTGAAGGTGCTCGCGAGGCGCGTGGCGATCTCGGTGGCGACCTGGAGCAGGTTCATCTCGTGCCCTGAGCCGGTGGGACACTCGACCCTGAGCCGCTCGCCGTAGTAGCGGTGCAGCTGAGCGAGTCCGCGCAGGATGACCAGGTTCATCGGGAACCAGACCGGGCCGCGCCAGTTGGAGTTGCCGCCGAACATGCCGGTGTCCGACTCGGCCGGGAGGTAGTGGACGCTGAACTGCTGACCACCCCAGTCAAAGGCGCACGGCTGCTCGAGGTGGCGGCGGGAGATCGCGCGGATCCCGTGTGCGCCCAGAAACTCGTCCTCGTCGAGCATCACCGAGAGGATCCGTCGCAGCCGACGCTCGTCGACAAGCGAGGCGATGCGCCGGCCCTCCGGGTTGGTGCCCGGCAGGTGTGCAAGCGCCGGCACATCGTCGGAGAAGTGGCGGACGAACTGCTGGATGCGCTCCATCAACATCGGATAGCGCTTCAGCAGCTCGCCGTCGAACACCGTCGCCGCGCACAGCGGCAGCAGGCCGACCAGCGAGCGCACCTTGAGCTGGATCGTGCCGCCGTCCGGCTGGCGCAGGATGTCGTAGTAGAAGCCGTCCTGCTCGTTCCACAGCACGGTGTCGCCGTCGGGTGGATCCATGGCGATCGCGATCCACTCAAAGTGGGTGACGAACTTCAGCGCCATGTCGGCGTAGACGGGATCGTGCCTGGCCAGCTCGGCCGCGATCTGGAGCATCCACTGGCAGTAGAGGGCCATCCAGGCGGTGCCGTCGGCCTGCTCGAGCGTGCCCCCGCCGGGCAGCGGCGCCGAGCGGTCGAAGATGCCGATGTTGTCCAGGCCCAAAAAGCCACCCTGGAAGAGGTTGCGGTCGTCGGGGTCCTTGCGGTTGACCCACCAGGTGAAGTTCGTCAGCAGGCGGTCGAACACGCGCGTCAGGAACTCGCGGTCGCCCGCGCCCCTGATCTCGGCCTCGCGCTCGTAGACGTAGAGAGCGGCCCAGGCGGTCACCGGCGGGTTGACGTCGCTGAAGTTCCACTCGTAGGCCGGGATCTGACCGTTGGGATGCTGGTAACGGGTGTCGAGCAGGAGCTCGACCTGCTGCTTTGCGAAGTCGACGTCCACCAGCGAAAGCGGCGCGCAGTGGAAGGCCAGGTCCCAGGCGGCGAACCATGGGTACTCCCACTTGTCGGGCATCGAGATCACGTCCCCGGCAAGCATGTGAAACCACGGCACGTTGCGCACCGAGCTGGCGGGGGCGTTGGGGTCCCACGGGTTGACGCCGTGCTCGCGCAGCCAGCGGTGCACGTCGTACTCGTAGTACTGCTTGCCCCACAGGAGCCCGGCCAGCGCCTGGCGCATCACCATCGCTCCGTCCGGACGCAGGGTGGCGGGGATGACGGTCGCGTAGAACTGGTCGGCCTCCTCGCGCCGCGCGCTCACGATGCGCTTGAAGCCCGAGCCCAGCGGCTTTGCCTTGGGTGACGACCCCTTCTCGGCGCCCCCGCCCGCGCTCAGCCGCACACGGATCGAGCCGCTGTCGCCCGCCGCGACCTTGAGCACGTGATGGGCCGCCACCTTGCTGCCGGTGCGCGCGGGGTTGACGGCGTCCTCGGCGCCGTGCACCACGAAGTCGTTGATCGCGTCCTTGACGTACGGCGAGGTGTTGGGCGTGCCGAACAGGCGCTGGTTGTTGGTCTCGTTCTCGCAGAACAGCAGCTCGGCCGACGTGTCTGCGCGCAGCCACCACTCGCCCAGATCAGGGTGGGAGGCGCGCGCCGCGGTGACTCCCCGCTCCCCGTCGGCGGCCGTAAGCGTCGGCTTGGGGACCTCGCCGCCCCACGACCAGGTGTTGCGAAACCACAGCGTGGGGAGGAGATGCAGAGTCGCCGCGTCCGGTCCGCGGTTGTGCGCCGTCACCAGCATGAGGATGTCGTCGTGGGTGCCCTTGGCGTACTCGACGATCACATCGAAGTAGCGGTCGTCGTCGAAGATGCCGGTGTCCAGCAGCTCGTACTCCATGTCCTGCTTGCCGCGGCGGGCGTTGGTGGACACCAGGTCCTCATAGGGAAACGCGCGCTGGGGGTACTTGTACTGGCACTTCAGGTAGGAGTGGGTCGGGGTGCTGTCGAGGTAGAACCAGTACTCCTTGACGTCCTCGCCGTGGTTGCCCTGGCCGTTGGCGAGGCCGAACATGCGCTCCTTGAGGATCGGGTCGACGCCGTTCCACAGGGCCAGCGCCAGGCACAGCCGCTGGCGCTCGTCACAGATCCCGGCGATCCCGTCCTCGCCCCAGCGGTAGGCGCGCGAGCGGGCCTGGTCGTGGGGGAAGTAGTTCCAGGCGTCTCCGCCAGCGCTGTAGTCCTCCCGCACCGTTCCCCACTGGCGCTCGCTGAGGTAGGGGCCCCACGCCTTCCACGCAACCTCACCCGTGCGCGCCTCCTCCAGCCGCCTGTGCTCGGGGGTCTTGGCCGTGGTCGGCGTTCTCGGAGTCCCGCGAGTTTTGGCCTTGGCCATCGGAGCGATTCTCCACCTTGCGCGTCGTGGGCACAAGGGTGCTGGCCCCTCACCTAGTGCAGTGTCCCTGAAGTGGCTCGTTGTTTGGTGGCCTTGGCGATGATGTGCTCGGCGGTCTTGGTCCAGACGAAAGGCTGGGCTCGCTCGTTGTAGTGCTCGATGAAGTATTCGATCGCGGCGGTGAGCTCTGAGACGTCGTGGTAGACGCCGCGGCGGACTTGCTGGTTGGTGAGGATCGAGAACCAGATCTCGATCATGTTCATCCACGACGCGCTGGTAGGGGTGAAGTGGAAGTGCACGCGTTTGTGGCGTGCCAGCCAACGCTTCACCTCGGGGGTGCTGTGTGTCGAGGAGTTATCCAGAACGACGTGCAAAGGACGGCGGGGGTAGGCGCGCACGAGGGTGTTCAAGAACGCCAGGAACTCCTGGTGGCGGTGCTTGGGGTAGCAGGCCCCGGTGACCTCGCCCGTCGCGATCTCCAGAGCGGCGTAAAGGCTGGTCGTGCCGTTGCGCTTGTAGTCGTGGGTCATCCGTTCGGCTTTGCCCGGCTTGATCGGCAGGCTCGCCTGTGCACGGTCCAGTGCCTGGATCTGGGTCTTCTCGACTACCTGAACGCAGTAGATAACCGGGTGGTTGGTCGCCGGTGGGGATCGGGATGGAGTGGCGAATCGTGATGTCGTCTTCGCCGATCAGCACCTCGCGGACGACGAGCCGGATGATCTGCTGGCGCTGATCGATGGTCAGGCTCTCGGCGTTGGCGGCGAGCCGCGTGCGGAAGCCGTCGAGTGTTTCGGTGAGCTTGAGGTAGATCTCGGCGTCGTGAAGGTCGGCGTCGAGCGCGTCCAGCTGGGCCTGCACGGTGGCCTCGCGTTTGCGCAGCTCGGGCGTGCGAGTGCGGAGCTCCTCGAGCGTGATCAGCTGCTCCTGGTAGCCGTCCAGCAGCCGGCGCAGCGCGGTCTGGGCGCGGGTGAGGTCGCGTGCGAGCGCGTCCCGACGCCCGGTGGCAGGGTGCGTTGCACGCATCGTCTGAAGCCGGCGATCGATCTCGGTCTGGATCAGTGTTGGGTCCTCGAGCAGGCCGAGCACTCGGGTCCAGACGAGCTCGTCGACTTCTGAGAGGCGGACCGGTCGGTTCTCGCAGACGCGCCCTTCGGGGCGGCGGTGGCCGTCGGTGCCCGAGCAGCGGTAGTACTCGCGCAGCCTCCCGTTCTTGCTGCGCGTCGAGCAGCGGTAGTACGCATAGCCGCAGTGACGGCAGACGAGGATCCCCTGCAGCAGCGACGGGCGCTTGGTGTTGCGCGGCGAGATGATCCGGTTGCGCTCCAGTCGCTGTTGGACCAGCTCGAACTGCTCGGCGGTCACGAGCGCCGGTACCGCGATCGCCTTCCACTGCTCGGGCGCCACATGCTCGCGCGAGGTCCGGGCTGAGCGCTGTCCCCGCAGCCGCGCTTGACGCGTGGCGCGCACAGGCGCGTCGGTCGCGTGCGTCTTGCCGTAGGCAGCCTGCCCGGCATACGCAGGATTGCGGAGCATCCCCCAGATGGTGGCGTTGTTCCAGCCCGTCCTGCCGGTCCTGGTCGACACGCCCTGCTCTGAGAGCCAGCGCGCGATCTTCGCGATCGACTCGCCGTCCTCGAGGTAGCGACGGAAGATCTCGCGCACGACCGGTGCCTCGGTCTCGTCGATCTCGAAGAACGCGTCCGCGTGCTCGGAGCGCTTCACATAGCGGTAGCCATACGGCGCGCGAGCCATGACCGACACCGCGCCCGCCCGAGCACGATGCAGCTTCCCGCGACGACAGCGCTCGGCGATCTGCGCCCGCTCGTACTCGGCGATCATCCCCTGGAACTGGCGCAGCAACTCATCCTCAGAGGTACCGGACCGCTCGGGCTCCTTCGCGAAGATCACCTCGACGCCGGCGCGCTGGAACTCCTCGAGCAACAGCACCTGATACGCGTACCGGCGCGCGAGCCGATCCGGCGCGTGACACAGCAGCACCTCGAAGCGGCCCTCGACCGCTAGATCGCGCAACCGCTCAAGCTCCGGGCGGCGCAGCACCGCGCCGGAGACGCCCTCGTCCTCGAACACCAGATCGTCGGCGATCAGCAGCCCGCGCGCGGCGGCGAGCTCACGCAACGCGGCGGTCTGGCTCTGAATCGTCTGCTCGCGACGCTGACGATCCGAGGACACCCTCGCGTAGATCGCAGCCACCCTGCGCGGCCGTCCGATCATGCTGCTGCTCTTGCTCATCATCCCTCCGCTCGTTACCGGTCACACGGCGCCGCTCGGGCGCCAAGAGCACATACGCCTGCGCCAGCCGCGCTTCGGCGAGGCGATCACCGACGAACTCGATCTCAACGCGCCTGGCCACCGGGCCGCTCGCCGGCCTGATCGAGATACCCAGCCACCGCCGCAGCCGTCGCCGCGCTCAACGACAGACCATCGCCCCGCGCGCGCTCGCGCAGGCCACCGATCAACGACGGCGCCAACCGCACCGTGAACACCACCGAGCGCTCCGGCACCACCACACCATCCGGCCGCGCCAACGCCTCGTTCACATACCGACGTGCCTGACGCTCCGACAGACCGAACTCCGCCTGCAACCCCCGCACCGCGTCCGCCGGCGACCAATCGGCCAGCAACTCCACCGCCCGGTTCACCCGAACCGCATACTCGTCGGCATACGCGCGACGCGAGGCCATCAGCCGCTTGAATACAACGTGTCACGGCAGACTCCTTCCCACCGGACGCGCAACCAGCGCTTCGAACTCGAAGTTGCCTACTGCGTTGGTGTCTCCTCGTCGATGCACAGCACCAGAGCGCCCTTCGGCGGATCCATGTAGAGCCCGACGACATCGACGATCTTCTCGACCAGCTGGGGATCGTTGGAGAACTTGAACGAACGAACCTGGTGCGGTTTGAGCTTGTGATCACGCCAGATCCGATGCACCGTGCTCGCAGAAATCCCCGTCGCGGCGGCCAGGCGGCGCACACTCCATTGCGTGCTGCCATCCGGCGGGCTCTCCAGCGTCTTGGCAAGAACCCTCTGGACCTCCTCGTCATCGATCTGGCGCGGACGCCCCGACCGTGGCGCATCGGCCAACCCGTCCAAGCGACGCTCACAAAAATTGCGTCGCCACAACCCGACCGTCGGCAACGACACATGCGCCTCGGCGGCAATCTGCGTGTTCGTCGCGCCCTCGGCGGCACGCAAGACGATCCGCGCGCGCGTTGCCTGTTGCTGGGGAACCGACGGACGCCGCAGCCACCCGCGCAGCTCTCGCTCCTCGCTCTCAGACAGTTCGATCACACCAGCCGCACGCGCCACCACGCCAACGTACCAGAACTAGCTTATAAGTGCAAGCTACTTCCGGTACACTGCCCTAGCTGGACGAGGTGCGGGCGCGCCGGCGATCGGCCTCGGTGACTGTGGCGGCGCGCCGATAGCAGTACCGCCGGGCCGGCGTGGGTGTTCACCCGCAGAAAAGCGGAAGGCAGAAAAGCCCGCTCAGCAGCTTTCAAATGCGCCCGAGTGGACTCGAACCACCACGGGGAAAACTCCCCACAAGGCCCTCAACCCGATCAAGGGGTCGTAGATGAGTTCAGGTGCGTCCAGATCGTCCAATTTGCGAGGTTTTCTGAACGCGCTGGACGCATCAGACAGGGTGGATGTTGCCACGGTGTTGCCACGGATCGACGTGCCGACGCGATGCGAGCGGCCGACGCCGCACCCGCGCCCGCGAGCGACGCGCGTGTGGTCTAAGCGTGCCCTCTATGGACTGACGGCTGCACGGTGACCGACGCTTGGCCGGCGCTGTAGAGAAGCTCCGGCGCGGGATCGAGTCCGTTCGGCCACACGACAGTACGTGCCTCCCCATCGACGCGCGCTTGGCGGAAATACTCGGGATTGCGCAGCGGCTCACCCAGCGTTCCGCGCAGCAGAAACGAGCAGTCGACCTCGCGGGTGACACCGTCGTTAAAGACCACTCGGAGACGGTAGTCATCGAGCGGCTGCACGTCTGTAACTCGAAGCACGACATTCATTTTAGGGCAGCGGCTCGACCGGAACCAGCGGCTCAAGCTGCTGAGCGCGCTCCCAGTTCTCTGCGAGCTCGTCGGTATGCAACCGTGCCCACTGGCGTACGAGTCGCAATGCGCGCGTCGGAAGCGAGCCGCCCAGCACGCGAAGTGTGCCGAGCTCAATCTGGGCGACGTCCTCGCCGTACTGGGCGTGGAAGTGCGGAGGCGGATGATCAGGACGGTACATCCAGATCACGATCCCGTAGAAGGTTGACAAGCGAGGCACCGGGCGATTGTGCGTGGCTCGGCGGCGGAAACGGCCCGGCAACTTTCTGGTCGCAGCCATCGTGACGATCTGGCGGCAGCGCTAGCCCGTGGTCATGCGGATAGACGGGCGCTACGACCCCGAGGTTGACATCGCCTGGATCCACGTCGAGAACTACGACCCGAGCACGGTCGTGGCCGAGGAGAGCGACGCGGGCGTGCGCGAACTCGATCCCGCTACGGGCGAGCTCGTCGGCTTGGAGTTCCGGCAGGCGAGCAGCCGGCTGCCAGCTCCCGCTGCCGCAGGTTGAGGTAGTGGCCCGACGGGGCGCGCCCTACGGACGCAATGCTTACGGGACTTCGGCCGACGGTCGTCCGACACTTGAACAGGCAGGAGCGCCCCCGCGATCGTTGTATACGCGTATACCGTGTCACCTTGGGTGGAACTGTGTGGCATGCATCACAGGGCTCGGGGCAAGTTCGATGGAGGTTGAGGGGAGACGCGTGCTCTTGGAACGCGAGCGAAAGCGTCTCGGATCTGGGCTAGTGCTTTCGCTCTGGACGACCTAGGGGTGTCGGCGCTGACGACGCCCACACGACTGCTTAGCCCGGCGCAAGCGAGCGTCTCGCGAGCCTGCGCTGGTGCGACCGGGCCTCGTCCAACTCGACAGCAGGAGCGCGTGTGGGGCGCGCTCCCGCTCCTGCCTCGAAGCGACACACTCGGCGACAAGCCCGTCGCGGCGGATTGGCGGTGTTATGAAACGGCGCCGAGCGGCGGGCCGCCGAATCCCAGCTCGTTGCCGTCGGGGTCTCGGTAGAGCGCCTTGCGTACGCCGTTGGAGTACGTCTCGCGCTCGTCGGGCTCGAGCCCTCGGGCAGCAATCGCGGCTAGGTGGGCATCGAGATCGTCGAGAAAGATCGTCACCACCGAGTTGCCTGCGCCATCGGCGTGCTCCACGACGTAGACCGACCGGTCCTCGGCAAGCGTCCACACCGCCTCAGTGGCGTGGGGGAAGAACGTCGGCTCGCCCAGCAACCGCTCGTACCACGGTCGGGCCGCTTGGAAATCCCGCACGCGCAGACCGGCAAAGAGGTGCAACGACATCGACGGGAGTCTAGGTCAGGCGGCGGCTTCGACGGTCGCTTTGTGCCTGATTGGAGGCGTCTCCGTGCCTGATTGGAGGCGTCTCCGTGCCCGAGGTCGTCGCTGCTGCGTTGGACGACGAAATCCAGCAGCGCGACTAATCCAATCGTTCGCTACTGCCTTGGCTGAAAGATGGCATGAACAGGGCCTCCCTCGGCTCAGCGCGAGACACTCGCGTGAATTGGTAATTGCCGGAACTCGAAGGAGGCCCCGAGATGACGATCGTAGCTGGCTTTGACGTGCACCGTAGGCAGATCACATTCGACGCTTTGGACACTGAGACGGGCGAACTGACGCGCGGGCGGATCGACGCGACCCCGGCCGCGGTGGAACGCTGGGTTGCACGCTTCGAGGGTCGCGAAATGCAGGTCGCGCTGGAGGCGTGCACCGGCTGGCTGTTCGTCTCCCGTGCGCTGCAGCGTGCCGGTGGAGTCGCTCATCTGGCCGAGCCGGTGGAGACGAGCGCGCTGCGCGGGCGCAAGCGCCGGGCGAAGACCGATCGCGAGGACGCGCGCTGGCTGCGCACGCTGCTTAGCGAGGGGCGGCTGGGGGAATCCTGGATCCCGCCGGAACATGTGCGGGGGTGGCGCTCGCGCGCGCGGCTACGCAAGACGCTCGTCGACGAGCGCACGCAGTGGCTGGCGCGCGTCCAGGCGACGCTGTTTCACCACGGCATCAGTGGCGCTCCCGCCGAGCTGCGCAGCGCCGGCGGACGCGAGTTCCTGCAGGAGCTCGAGCTGCCCGCCGACGCGCGCGAGCGGATCGCGATCGCACTGGCAATGGTCGACTCACTCGACGGCCAGTTGCGCCCATTGGAGTCAGAGCTGCGCAAACTCGCGCGCCGGCAGACCGGCTGCCGTGCATTGATGGGCCAGTTCGGCATGGGCGAGCTCACCGCGCTGATGACACTCTGCGAGCTCGGCGACGTCCAGCGCCTGTCGGCGTCGCGCAAGGCCGTACGGATGGCCGGGATCGACATCGGCGTGCACCGCTCCGATCGACGCTCACGCGTGGGCAAGCTCAACCGCCAGGGCTCACCGCACCTGCGCTGGGCGCTCTATGAGGCCGCCCTGTCGGCGACTCGCCCGAAGAGCCCCGACCATGAGGACTACCTCGCACTGAAGGCGCGCGGGCTCACACACACCCGCGCGTCGATAACGATCGCGCGCAAGCTCGCGCGACGCTCCTTCCACATCCTGCGCGAGCTCGGCCCCGCCGCGCTCGAGCCGATCTCGACCACCTGAGCACCAACCGACACCACAGCTCGCTCCGCTACGCCCACAACTCCAAGATGGCACCCAAGCTTCCGACCAGCTCCAAGAACGCTCGCGGCTCCCACGTCAGCGTGGCGGCCCACGAAAGACCGAGCGGTCGGAATCGCTCCACCCGGAACGACCGATCAACCATCACGTCACCGACCATCAGGTCGCGGACCCAGATAAGCCCGGGCATCCACGGAGCGCACCACGACCACACCAAGCACAACCACTCACCCCCAGACCCCGCCACTTGACGGGAGGCCACAGTTCAGATAAGCGAGCGTCTACGAGGATGCCCGACCACTAGGGGCAAAAGCACACCATCGGACGATGACGGTCGCGCCCCTGCTCCCCCATGCGATCAGTAGTGCGGGGGTCGCCGGCCCAGACTGCTCCTCTTCGTCCGCTGCGAGAGCGCGGGCCGTGGCCGTCGGGGCGCTCGCTCTTGGGTGAGGAGCGGTTGCGCCGGCGCTCCCGCACCACAGTTCAAATCTGATGTGTCGAACGAGACGCTGGTGAGGCCGCTGGTGTTGGGTCTCGGGGCTGGGCGCGCCGTGCGAGCGCATCCCTGTAGGCTCGGCAGGCTCACGGATGTCTTCGAGAACTGGACGAGCAGTGCTGGTGATGAGTGCGCTGGGGTACCCCCTCACGCAGTTGGCGATCCGACGCCTTGGTCACCGGGGCGCCCTCGTGGTGGAGGCTGCGTGCAGCGGGCTGCTGGCCCGAGACGCGGCGATGCTTGCGACCGGCGCGCCTCGCCGGCTGCGTCGAGGTCCAGCCCGTCTGCTTTGGTGTGAGGTGATCGTTGCCACGGCAGCGCTTGTGACGGGCCTGCGGCTGGTGCTCGTCAAGGGCGCGTGGGAAGAAGCGCTGCGGCAGCCAACTCCCCCCTCCGAGGCTGCACGCCGCGGCGCCGTGGGCCTGCTCTTTGGCCTCCACACCCTGCGGTTCTGGATCTACTTGCAGCCGGACAAAGGCCGACGAGCAGACTGACGTTCCTTGGCGATCAACTGCTTGCACCGCTTGGCGCGCTCCTGCTTCGTGGGCCGAGCGACGCTAAACACGAGCCGCGCTCGTACTCGCTCTGGACGATGAGCACTCGTCCATGCTCGGGCGCGCGAGACCCCCGCTTTGCCATCACGAAAGCAGTAGCCCAGCCGGCGATCGTCCGGACTGCTGCAGCTCGTCCGACTCGGGCGTCTCGCTGGCCACGCGGGGCGCGCCTGCTTTCCGCGCGATCCGAGTCTCCGCGTGGGTCGTCACGGACACCTCCGCGGGCACGAAAGCAGGTCCGCCCCCGTTCCCGCTGGCCGCGCCAGGTGCGACTCGCGAATGATCATCGCTGAGTGCCGAGGCGGGCCGATAGCGGGTCTTCGTGTCCGCGACCGCTCTTAAGGGCGAGCAGCTTCGCGCGTCGCGCCCCGCGTCGAGTAGGTCGTGCCGGCGAGCGCGGCCCGCGCGGAGCGACATCAGGCGCGGTTAAGGCGTGTGGGTGTCAGCTCGAGGTACACCGACCGCACCCCAGTCGGGCCCCGAGCCTCACATACAGGCGCCGGTCCCGCAGACGGTCAAGCAGCAGGTCCTGCTTGCGGCTGATTCGATGCGCGAGGCCGACGCGGTCCATGACGCGGGATCATCTCAGCACCAACAACGACGACGGAGGGACCGAGCCGTGCCTCAGCGTGCAAGCGATCAAGCAACCGTGGCGTTCGAGCAGGCCGAGCGCCGGCTGTTTGCTGCGTGTGGCGTGCAGGTCACAAGCCGCCGCGTGCGTCTGGCTGATCCGCCGGTCGCGGTACGTGTCCTGGAGACGGGCGATGGCCCGCCGCTCGTCCTCGTGCACGGTAGTGGCATGAGCGCTTCGACGTGGGCTCCGCTGATGCCGTATCTGGGAACGCGCCGTCTGATCGCCTTCGACCTCCCCGGGTTCGGCCTCAGCGACGCCTTCGACTACAGCGGCCGACCGCTGCGAGCGCACGCGGTTGCCCAGCTCACCTCGCTGCTGGACGCGCTCGGCCTCGAGCGGGTGCCGATCGTCGGCACCTCGCTGGGCGGGATGTGGGGGCTCTGCCTGGCCCTCGACGCGCCGGACCGCGTTGCCGCCGTGGCGTCGCTCGGGGTCCCCGCGGTCGCGCTGCCCGGCATGCACGGCGACCCGTTCTTCGCCGCGCTCTCCACACCCGGGCTGCGCCAGCTCGCCGCGCGGATCCGCTCGCCGAACGTCGCGACGACACGCCGGTCGGGGGCCCGCGGGGTCATCGGCCCTCGCGCCGCAGAGCGAGCGCCTGACGGGTTCTTCGAGGTCGCCCACGAGGGGATGCGCCAGCCCGGCTTTCGGACGGCGATGCTCAGCCACATGTGGCTCGCCATGCGGCTCGGCCGGCCCCGCCCCGAGAACTTCCTCTCAGAGGCCGAACTGCGGCAGCTCACGGTGCCGGTGCTGATGATCTGGGGCGACGAGGACCCCTACGGCGGCCCAGAGATCGGCCGACGCGCGTGCGCGCTCCTACCGGACGCGCGCCTCGAGGTCATCCCAGGGCGCCACGCCCCTTTCCTCGACGACCCTGAGCGCTGCGGCGCGTTGATCGACGACCTGCTTCGCCGCGCGACGATGACCTGACCAGGCCTAACCCCAGCGCGACCCAGCACATCGATCGCCGCTCCTTGGGAACGATCTCGGGCGCGCCGACCAAGGCCGCCATGAGTAGCGCGACCCCGCGGATGCGGGTGTGTCTTGCGTGCGGGGCGGAGCCCTCGTATTCGCCCAAATGCGAGAGTCCGAGTCGCGGTCTGCCGCGTGCCCGCTATGGACAAGCTGCGAGCGTCTCGAGCGCCGCCGGCTCAGCGCCTGCTTTCGACTGCCAGCAGCACTCCGACCGACAGCCGTTCTGGAGTAGTCGCGAGGGCTGCGACGCGGGCACGCTCTGCTCGATGTACTGGACGACTGACCCTCGAAAGGTCCGTCTAGGAGGTCGTGAAAGGAGAGCGAATGGGCAGCAACGGGCAGCACAAGCGCGATCGGCGTCTCGGATGTCGTTGGCGTTCTGATCGGTCGCGCAAAGAAACTAAGAAACTACACATTTGCGGGGGGCTTTCCGAGAGCCCAGCGCCGGACTCGAACCGGCGACCCCTTCTTACCATGAGCCCGCGAGGGCGGGCGGCTGTGGGTCGTCTGCCGCCCTTTGCAGACGGATACGCTCACCTTCACCGTCGTTCGCTGAGTGACCCGGGCAGGGCGCTTCGGGTGTCGCCGCGTCGCATAGGCCACCCGGTCGGTCTCGACGAGTCCGGTCACGTAACTCTCTCCGCCGCTACCTCTCTCCGCCGCTACCGCAGGATGCCCGTGTGGCCGATCGAATAGCGGCCGGGCTGGGGCCAGACGCACAGTCCGTGTGGCCCTTGGCCGACGGCGATGCGATGCAGCAGGCGCCCGGTGGTCGTGGAGATCGCGTAGACCTCCGCGTTGTAGCGGCCGCTGAGCCAGAGGACCTTACCGTCGGCCGATACGCCTCCCATGTCGGGAGAGCCACCGCCCGGTAGCCGCCACTTGGCAATCGGACGGCGGGAGGCGAACGACAGTACGGTGATCGAGCCTTCCGTTCGGTTTGAGATGTAGAGGACCTTTGCGTCGCGGCTGGGGTACAGGCCGTGGGCGCCGAGACCGGTGTGGAGGAACCCGATTTGCGCATCATGTGAGCGTCGATCAGCCACACGCCATTCTCAGCCATGTCGGCCACGTAGAAGGTGCGGCCGTCCGGAGACAGCTTGACGTCCTGAGGCATCGCACTCGCAGCCAGGTCGATCGTCTTCACGATCGTCTCCCTGTTCAGGTCGACGACGATCATCCGTCCGGCGAACTCGCAGGAGGCGAGCGCGTAGCGCCCGTTGGCGGTGAAGTCCATGTGATCCACGCCCGCGCACTGCGGTGTCGCGAGCGCGTGACGAAGAGCCATCGAATGTGCGTCCCGGAAGTCCAGCTCGCGATGGGCCTCGGCGACGATGATCGCCCAGCGCCCGTCGGCTGTGAAGTACATGTTGTATGGGTCGAGAACCGGGATCGGCTTTCCGGGACGGGCCGTGCGAGGATCGATCGGGGTGAGGCTGTTGCCCGCATCGTTCGTCACATAGAGCGTGCGCAGATCCCAGGACGGAGTGACGTGCTGGGGAAGCGCTCCGACCGGGAACTGTCGGATAATCTTGAAGGTCCGCTGCGAGATGACATCGACCGTGTTCGACTTGCTGTTGGGCACGTAGACGAGCGCCGGATCGCCGCGTAACGATCGGGCTGAGGTCCGCCGGGTGGTCGGCCGCGTAGACGTTGTGCAGGTCGAGGAGTGGCGGAATGGCGCCCGCGACCGGAACGCCCGGCGCGGTGGGGGCATGAGCACCCGCGGACTGTGACGTGGTGCGGTGGGTGCTTGTGTTTCGGCTCCCGCCACCGCACCCGCCGAGTGCGAGGGCGATCGCCACGATGCCCCCCAGGTACCTGGATGCGGGCGGGTTCATCGGACCGGCACCAGCGTCAGGGCCTCGGCGCGG
The DNA here is from genome assembly GCA_963767655.1 of uncultured Solirubrobacteraceae bacterium. GTDB lineage: Bacteria > Actinomycetota > Thermoleophilia > Solirubrobacterales > Solirubrobacteraceae > Palsa-744. Next base: position 578,967 of record CAVYET010000004.1, read on the forward strand.
ACGCTCCCGCGAGTGTCGCGCCCGCCGACGAGAACGACGCGGCCGGGCAGCGAGGCGGCGCCGAGGTCCGACAGCGGCGCGGGCAGGCGTCCGGCGGACCGCACCGCCCCGCTCAGTGGGTCGATCGCGAGGATCGCCGCGGTCTGGCTGGTGAGGTCCTCGCCCCGGCCGCCGAGCACGTAGAAGTGCCCGCCCAGCGACGCGCCCGCCGCATGAGTCAGGGGATGGGGCAGGAGGCCCAGCGTACGCACGGCGCCGGTGGCCGGGATCGAAGGAGAGGATCGCCCGCTGAGCCGCCGTGCCTGAGGTGCCGCCGGCGATCAGCAGACGGCCCGCCACTGCCGCGACGGCCGCGTAGCGTAGCGGGCGCGGCAGCATGCCGGCGATGCGAGCCGCCCGGCCCGGGCTGAACGCCACGATCGTGCGCAGGGGGATCGTCTCGGTGTAGCCCCCCACGACGTAGGCGGTGCGACCGATCGACGCCGCCGCCACATCGGAGGCAGCGGCGGGCAACCGACCGGCCGCGTGGGTCGTGCCTCCAACGACGCGCAGGATTGATGCACTCGCGCTGCCCGCGTCCCCGCCCCCGAAGAAGTACACCTGCCCGTTGACGTTGGCTGCCGTCCCATCATGTGACGCCAGAGGAAGCTGCCCAACCTCCCTCGCTCCGTTGGCGTCGACCACGACGATGCTCGCGACCGAGGTATCGGCCGCGTCGAGTCCGCCGAGGGCGAGCACGCCGCCATCCTCGGCGGCCACGGACGGCAGCTGCACCGCGGCGGGGAGCCTGGTACGCGTGGCCAGGCGCAGGGAGGCGGGTGCGTGGCTTGCAGTGCGGCTCCGGCTCGGCGGCGAGTCCGCCGCGCCGGAGGTAGATGCCGCGACATGCGTGCCCCCGCAACCGGAAGCCGCTAGCACAGCCACGGCGATCAGCAGGACGCAGGGGCGCGGGAGGTGCGACACGAGGCGGCATCCTCTCCGAGACGGCCTGAACGACTCCCGAACGCCTGTCATACAGCCCAGCCACCTCCGCTTTCATCCTCGGTCTATGTGGTCTCGTAGCTTGACGGGCGCTTGCCGAAACAACGACGAGGGACCACTTCATGATCAAGCGTCGGCGACCCGGCGGCGACAACCGGGCCGCCAAGGATCGGCGCACTACGCCTCGACGAGGCCCAAGATCGTCTCGGGGCGAACACCGTCGAACTTCATCGCGTCCGCCGCCGCCTCCGTTTGCAGGGCATCCCGCCAAACCGAGATGTCGGGGACCTCCACGATCAGCCCGACCCGATTCGAGCCCTCCGGGTCCCGAAAAGTGCGCGCCGTCATTCCAAGCGGCCCAAAGAGTTCCTCTCGCTTCGGTGAAGCGAGCCAGTGGTCGACGTCGTCCACCTCGTGGAACACAAGCAATGTTGGCATCGTGCCTCCTCTTTCCCACAGCGAAAAGCTGTGCCCGGTCGTATATGTGCCCGAGCAACCGTAGCGGGTGTTCCTGTGGGCGAAAGGAGGCGTCCGCTCAAGCGCCTCGGTGCTGTAACCTCTCCTGAGCGCTCGCTCAAAAGGAGCCGCTCCCTTCGCGGCCGGAAGCAGGCTTTGCTGCCGCCCACGCGACGAGTTCTTCGAGTCGTCCATTACCAGCGCCGATACCTTGATGTTCCCGCTCGACCGCTTGACCTCATGGCGACCCGGGATACACCTGCGCGCCGGTCTCCGAGTCGACGATACTGATCGCTTCCACAGGGCAGTTCTTTGCGGCGGCGAGGATCAGATCGTCGGGCCCTGTGCCGATGACCGTGGCGAAGTCCTCGAGTTGGAATACGTCGGGGAGTAGCTCGACGCAATCGCCCTCGGCGATGCAGCTTGCCTGGTCGATCGTCGGAACGTAGCTCATCTGTGTCTCCTTTGCCGGTTCAGTTCGCTTGAGAAGCGACGGGTTCCATGTGGCCGCGTGGCGGCGCAAGCGAGCGCGCTGCTCGTGTGCCTGTCGGCCGCCGGCGGACCCGAGGGCGCCGCGGTCGGCGCCTTGGCTCGAGTCGCAGCGCTCGAGCCGCGGACCTCGGGGCATTGCGATCCTGGCGGCGGGGATGCGCCAGCGCGCCCGCGCGAGCGCTGCAGGCGCAGCGCAAACAGGAACAGCACCGGCAGCGTGCTCGCCAGCATCGCGTCGCGCACGAGCGGTATCGACGCGTCCGTTCCCGATCCCAGCGAGTGGGCGAGCGCGAGCACGTAGACCACGACGGTGAAGCGGTGCATCCGCCGCCACAGCCGCACGCCGATCCTCCGGCGCACGTAGAAGCTCAGGGCGAGGATCGCCGCCAGGTAGCCACCCACGATCCCCAGCCCGGTCCACAGCGGGCGATAGCCGATCGCGAATGGCACGACGATGCCCTTCACGCCGGCCTTCAGCCAGGGGTCGGCCGCCAAGAGCAGGCCGTGCGCGGCGATCGCGCCGAGCGCGATCAGCGCGAGGTGCTGGTGCAGGCGCACCGCATCGCGCCGCCACGTCGGCGGGACTGCGCGCGCGGCCATCGCCAATCCGAGGATCACCGAGCATGTGATCAGCAGCCATCGCCACGAATCCGGCCGAGCGACCGGCGAGCCACCAGACGTAGTTGGCGGGCGCGGCCTGGGTCATGCCGCGCTCCGAACGGGGCACGCCGCGAGGTCGCCGCGGATGTCCAGGGGGCCGATCAGCTCGACGTCGCCGTCGTCGTGCACGACCAGCCCGCCATGCTCGGCGAGCGCACGGCGGGCGCCGTCGGGGCCGCTGAGAAGCGCGAGCTTCGACAGCGTCTCGGCCTCCAGCGCGCTCGGCGCGAGCGCGGTCGCCCCGATCAGCCCACTCCAGACCGGCTCGCCGCTGGAGGGGTCGAGCAGATGGTGGGCGAAGGAGCCGTCGGGGCGTCTCCAGATTCGCACGTTCAGGCCGGAGGTGGCGACTCCGCCGTGCGTCATCCGCAGCGTGTGGACGCACTCGCCGGTGAGCGGGTGCTCCACCTCGATCGCGACCGGGTCGAGCTGGCAGCCGACCCCGCCGACGGCGATGTCGCCGCCGCAGTCGACCACGAAGCGGCGTGTAGTGGCGCAGACGGTGAGCGACGGCGTCGGCCGCGAGGCCCTTGCCGGTCCCGCCGGTGTCGATGCGCAGTCCCGGCGGCCGTCGCACCGTGCCGCGCCCGTGATCGACCTCGATCTGGCGCCAGCGCGCCATCGGCGCGGGGTCGCGCCGGCCGGCGAGCCGGGGCGGCGGCGAGGGCGAGGGGCAGGGGCACGGGCGTCTCGCCGTCCTTGGAGCTCTCGTAGCCGACCGCCTCGATCTCGCCGACGAGCGTCGGGTCGACGAGGCCGCCGCTGCGCTCGGCCGCCCACAGCCCGGCGGCCACGGCGGTGCGCAGGAGGATCGACGCCGGCACCTCGCTCGGCGGTCGGCGTTGAGCGCGCACAGCTCGCTGTCGGGGCGAAAGCGCGAGAGGCGGCGCGCGAAGTCCTCGATGTAGCGGCGCTCGCCCTCGGCCGCCTCCGCCGGCGTGGGCAGCCCTCTAAGCAGCGGGGCCTCGACGATCAGGCGCACGTCGCTGCCCATCGAGCGGAAGGTGGTGTCGTGGGCGAGGCTCATGACGTGCGGGTGACAGGCAGAGACGGTGCGGACCCGCCTGCGGAGCTGACCTGCTGGGAGGCTTGGGTCGGTTGCGCCGGCGCGCTCGGGGGCAGGTGGACGATCACCCTCCGTTCGTACACGCGGCGGACCAGGACGCGGCGGGGAGGCAGGGGCGCGGCGGCCGCGCGGGCGCGCAGCGCGGGATCCTGGCCGCGGCCACGCGCAGCGCCAGCAGCGCCAGCAGGGCGAGGAAGACGGCGGCGGCCGCCCAGAGGACGCCGAGCGCACCGCGGCTGCGCGGCTCGCGGGCAGGCGTGCGAGTCGGCGGAGCGTCACTCATCGCCGACCTCCGTCGTGCCGGGTGCACCGCTGGTGCGGGTGACGACGGCGGGCGATCGTCGCCGACGATTCTTCTGAGCCCGCGGCCGGCGTGGCGGTGGCAGCCGATCCGCCTGCGCCACTTGTGCGCGTCGTCACGGCGCCCGTCGCCGGAGCTCGCCGCCACAAGCGAGGTGCTCGTGCTCGCGCGCAGAGCCGGGTCGACGCCGGCTCTTAGCCGCGCCATCATCAGCGTGAAGAGCACCAGGAAGGTGGCGAGCGTCATCACCGACGAGCGGGAACGCGCCCAGCAGCGGATGGGCGTTGCGCGCCCGTGCCGACGCGCCGCGCGCCTGCGTGGCGGCTCGCCGGCCGTGGGAGCCTTCGGCGGCGCCGGAGAGGGCGGTCGAGCGGTCGTCTGCGGCCGGTCAGTCATCGTGCCCACCGCCGTCGCCGCCATCGCCGCCTCCGCTCGAGCGGGTGCTCACCGGATGCGAGGAGCCCGAGCCTCCACCCGAGGAGCTCGCTCCGCTGCTGCGGGTTTTCACGGCGGGTGAGCCCGAGTTGCCGGCCGGGGTCGAGCCGGACGTCGCTTTCGAGCCGCTGCTGCGGGTGGTCACTGACGGGCGTCGCGGACGCCGCCGGCGCGACAGCGCCGGCCCCGCTCGCACGTGTTCGTGTTGCGACAGACGCCGCTGCGCCTCGCTCCCGGCGCGGATGCGCGCCGAAGGGCTGCCAGCCGCCTGGGCCGGTGCCGGCGGCGTGGTGAGGGTGTTCACGCCGGTAGACGTTGACCGTCTTGCGGATGATCTCGGTGCGCACCTCGACGGGCTGCGTGCGCTGCGCAAGCGAGCTTCGGCCCGCCATCGCCCGAGCCGATCGCCAGGCCGACGAGCGCGCCTAGGCCCGCCAGGGTCACTCCTCCGGCCGTCATCATCTCCATACGTCGCATGGGCACTCCTGTGTCGGGTGCCTTCACTGTCGCTTGCCGGCGGCAAGCGGCGCCCCAGGCTGGGGTTAGGAGTTGGCAAAGATTGGCCGCTCGCTCGGCGGGGCACGTCCGGCTATCGCGGTGCGCCCGACGTCCGGGCCCATCAGTCGTCCCGGTGCGCGCTGGAGTCGCCGCTGCCGTCCGATCCAGAGCCGCGCACGAGCGGCTGGGATTCGACGGGGGCTTCGGTCGGCGCCGGCGACGGATGGCGTGGCTACTCGGCGCGGTGCGTCGAGGTCGCCGGCGGGGCGGTCGTGGCGGTCGATGGCGCGGGCGACGGATTGCGTCTTGGGTCCTCGACGTGCTCGTCGACGCGTGCCGGCTCGCGCCGAGGAGCGCGTGGCCCGAGCCGGCGCGCTCGCCAGCAGGCGGCAACAGCCGTCGCCCGGCGGTGAGCGGTTCGGAGGCCAGGCCGATGCGCTGGCGCACGAGCTGGCTCGTACCCCAGGTGATCGCGGCGGCGAGCGCGATCCCGAGCACGGCCACGACCGACGACCAGCACGGTCCGGCGAGGAGCGCTCATGGGCCGGCCGCCGGAAACTCGAGCACCGCGACTGCGCCGCCGCCCGGGCGGTTCCCGAGCCTGCGCGTCGCCGTGCCAGGCCCGCGCCAGGGTCCTCGCGATCGCCAGCCCCAGGCCGCTACCCGGCGGGACCCTGCTGCCCGGCGCGACCGCGGTGGAAGCGCTCGAACACGAGCTCATCCTCCCCGGGCGCGAGGCCGGGGCCGCGGTCGCGGACCTCGATGCGCCCGTCGCCGCCGGCGACCGTCACCTCGCCACCGGCCGGCGAGTAGTGCAGCGCGTTCTCGATCAGCACGTCCAGCGCCCGGTCGAGATCGGCGCGCGCGCACCATGCCGTTCCGGCGCCCTCGCGCGGCCGGCCTCAGCGCGATCTCGCGCGCCTCGGCGGCGGCGCGCCAGCGCTCCACGGCGCGTCGGACGGCATCGGGCACGTCGATGCGCTCGCCCTGCAGCTCGCGGTCCTCCGCGCGGCTCAGCACGAGCAGCTCGTCGACCATCGCGGCGAGACGGTCGACCTCGGCGGTTCCGGCGTCGAGCTCGGCGGCGACCCTGGCGCCCGACCCCCGCGGCGCGCGCCTCCTCCAGACGCAGCCGCAGTGCGGTCAGCGGGGTGCGCAGCTGATGGGAGGCGTCGGCGACGAACTCGCGCTGGGCGCCGATCAGCCGCTGGACGCGGTCGGCCATCTCGTTGAACGAGGCGCTGAGCGAGCGCTGCTCGGAGCTTCCTTCGACGACGGCGCGCGCCGAGAGATCGCCGCCGGCGAGTCGCTTGGCGGCGCCCTCCAGGCGTCTGAGCGGGAGCGCGACCTGTCGCGCGATCACCCCGCCGGCGAGCAGGCCGAGCAGCAGCACGGTGCCGGCGACGAGAGCGAGCTTGGCGACGGTGCTGCTGCACGGCGTTCTGCACGGCGGCGACGCTCTGGGTGATGCGCACCGCGCCGACAGTGCTCCCGCGCGCTTAGCACGGGCACCGCCGTGGCGAGGATGTTCTCGCCGAGGCTGCGGCTGGCGCGCTGGGTCTGCACGGCCCGTCCGCGCAGCGCGGCGGCGATCTCCGGGCGACTGGAGTAGCTGGCTTCCAAGCGTCGAGGCGCCCGCGCTGTCGGCGACCACCAGCCCGCGCGCGTTCACGATCAGCACGCGCCCGCGCACCGAGGCGGCGCTCGAGCGCACGAGCGCGCCCAGCTCGGCGGTGCTCGGCGGGCTGAGCAGGTCGGCGGAGGTGGCCGCGACGACGTCGGCCTGGCTGAGAGCCTGGGAGTGGACCTCGGCGTTGACGCGATCGCGCAGGCTGAGCGCGAGCGGCACGCCGAGCGAGACGACCGCCAGCACGAGCACGTAGGCGAGCGACAGCAGCAGGCGGGTGCGCAGGCTTACGGCTCAGGCCTCCTGTACGGGCACGAAGCGAAAGCCGACGCCCCGCACGGTCTGGATGTGACGCGGCGCGGCAGGATCCTCGCCGAGCTTGCGCCGCAGTGCGGTCATGTGGACGTCGAGCGTCTTCGTCGAGCCGAACCAGTTCTCGTCCCAGACGTCGCTCATCAGGTCCTCGCGCGTGACGACATGCCCGGCGCTGCGCGCGAGGCGGGCGAGCAGGTCGAACTCCCTGCGCGTCAGCGACAGCTCCTCGTCCCGCCAGCCACGCCTGGCGGGCGGCGACGTCAACCGTCACATCGCCTGCGGTCAGCCGTCCGGCGGGCTCCCGTCTGGCGGCTGCGGCGCAGAACCGAGCGTATCCTGGCGATCACCTCGGCGGCGGCGAACGGCTTGACGACGTAGTCGTCGGCGCCCAGCTCGAGGCCTACGACCCGGTCGATCTCGCTGCCGCGGGCCGTGAGCATGATGATCGGTACCTGCGATTCGGCATGCAGCTCGCGGGCCAGGTCGCGCCCGTCGCCGTCGGGCAGCATCAGGTCGAGCAGCACGATGTCGGGCTCGACCTCCTTCAGCCGGGCGCGGGCCTCGGCGATCGTCGAGGCGACGAGCGGGCACGAAGCCCTCGCGTGCGAGCGCATGAGAGAAGGGCTCGGAGATCGATGCCTCGTCCTCGACCAGCAGAACGCGATCACCGTTCGTCTTCGAAGTGGAGTCTGGGGTGCCCATCTCAATGATCGCCTCAGGAGCGGCTTCGGCCCATCAGGTCACCGTGCGGCGCTCCGGCGAGAGCCTGAGGATGGGTCGCTCGACCGATGGAGACGACGACGACGTCTCTTCAGATGCTGAGCGCACGGTGCTCGCCGGTCGGCGCCATCACTTGCACGCGCGCGAGGCGCCGGCTCGATCTGGTTGGCGGGCGCTCGGCCTCCTTTACAGCCTGTTCGAGCCGGTCGAGCAAGCACAGGCATTCGTTTATGTCAGCTAGTCGAACGTGGCGCTCATCGAGCACCGTGCGGTAGTCGTTTGTTTGGACCAATATGCGGGCCATCACTGTTCCTTTCGTGAGTGGCTGTGCGTCGGCACTTGGCGCAACCGAGCCGATCGCACGAGAAGATTGTGCAGCGACCTCATGGCAAAGAGTCTTGTCGTCGCTCCTAACGAGCCGCGAAAGACCCGGTGAGAATTGCCTTAGCCGGATGGCTCGGCTCGAGTTCACCTTGACAAGGCACTCGGGCTCACCAAGATGAGCCTGTGATAGCCGACGAATGGGCATCCTCTCAACGCACGGAAGCTCCCGGGGCTTCCGTTCGTTGAGAGCGATTCAGGTACCAATTCGTCACGGAGCTGGAATGTAGGCTCCAGACCGTGTAGCCACAGACGAAAGACTCGGCGTCCTACGGATAGCTGCGTACTTCGATGAGAGCGTTGCAGCCGTGACCACCAAAGGAGATCGAGAAGCCGAATAGCGATCGAGAGCAGGCGTTACACGTCTGAAGAAGCAGCGCGACTTTCAAGCGCAGCTCGCCGCGGTTCTCGTGATCAATGCCGCAGTGTGGGGGTCTGGGCCGCGGTCGGCACCGGTTATCCGTGGCCCGCATGGCTCACCGGCGCCTGGGCGATATGACTGCTGTTCAGCGCCTGAGACGCCTATCTTCGGCGGCCGATCACGGACGCAGACGTGCAGCACGAGACGGACCGACTGCACCCTCAGCGCCGAGCGACCCGTCCGGATGACCTCTGGGGAAGCGCTCGCAGGAGCCGAAGAGGGCGTTCGCCCGAGCGGGCCCGGCACTCGTTCTGTACTCCTCGGCGCATTTCCCGGGGGTTGGTGAGAGCTGGCCAGCTGCGGTTGCGGACTGAGCGTCTGGGACAGCTACCGGCGCCATCGTCACCGTTGGCATCAGAAGTAGTTTTCCACAGAGCACGATGCGGCTTGACCCGGATGACCTCGAGTAAGGCCCAATCTAGCTTGAGGTCGTGTTCTCCGGACGTTCCACGGCTACTGCAGCTAGTCCCAAGCCGCAGCCTTGGCGCTGGAGCCACCCTCGGGTGCTTGTCGAGCACCCGGACGAGGAGACGGGCTTGGCAATCGCGTCCGGCCTGCGTTTCGCCGGCTACGCGGTTGCCGTCTGCCCCGGTCCGCGGGGGCATGGGAAGTGTCCGCTGACCGGGCCCGCGGGGTGCGCACCCGCTCACGACGCCGACCTCGTCGTTTGCTCCCTGGGCTACGAGCACGAGGCGGCCCGAGAGATCTTGCGCGAACTGCGCACGCGTTATCCCGACACGCCTCTGCTAGTCGAGGTGCCGTCAGACATAGACGCGGACCTGCGAGAGCTCTTGAACGGCTGCCACCGGTTGCCAGCACCGGCGACCCCCGAGCAGATCGTGGCCGCCGTCCAGAGTCTGCCCGGCCATGCCGCCGAAGAGAGCCCCGCCGGTGCGTAGCCCCTTTCACAGCGAGCAGGAGGCCTTCCGCTTTGTCCTGTTACTGACACTCGCCCTAATCGCAGTCGGGCTCGCCACGGCGCTCGGCCCGATGTGGCTCGCTCTCGTCGTGCTTGCGGTCATACTCGGCGCTCTCGCTGCGCGCGTGGCGCAGCTGCACATGCGCAAGCTCCGCGGCTTCGAGCTGCCGGTGAAAATGGCCCCCCCACACGTGGGCTCAGCGGCGGAGCGCCGCGTGCTCGTCGTCGCAAACGACACGCTCGGCGAGGAGGCGCTCCTCAGCGAGGTCGAGAGGCTGGCCTCCGTGCCGGGGACGCGCGTGCTCCTGCTGGTGCCCGCGCTGATCACCCCCGGAGCCCGCTTGACCGGCGGGATCGACGGGCTCCTGGATCAGGCCCGCGTGCGCATGAAGACAGCCCTCGAGCGCGTCGGCCACGACCTCGTCGTTGCGGGCGAGGTTTCAGAGGCAGACCCCCTCGAGGCAATCGAGGACACGTTCGCCACCTTCACGCCGGATGAAGTCATCGTCTCCACTCGCTGGGAGCGGGGCGCGAGCGGGCTCGAGCCGCGGCTCGCGGGTGTCGTGCGTGAGCGGTTCGCCGTGCCCGTCCGTCATCTCGTCTTCGAGCCGGGCTCCGCCGCGCAGGAGCCAGATAAGGACACCGAGGCGAGATATCGGCACGAATTCGGCGAACAAGCTTCCAGGAGGTTTGGACTGAAGGCGCTCGCGGGTGTGGGGATACTGGCTGCAGTGCTGATGTCGATGGCTGCGTTCATCCGAAGCAGCGAAAGACAGGAAGCACGCACGGCATCCCAGGCCGCCGCCGCGATGGCGCTGCCGCCGGTGGCAAAGGTGGTCGACCTGTCCGTCATCCCGGAATATAAGAGAGGTCCGGAAGGCGAAAAGCACGACGCCTTCACCACGACCGAATTCTCCGTCCGGGCGGGCCAACCCCAGCAGCTGAGGATCGACAACACCGATGACGTGCCTCATAGCATCACCGCGCCGGAAGCGGGCGTCAACATCGTCGTGAAGCCCGGCACTCACACCTACACGTTGCTCGTAAAGCAGCAGGGAAGGTTTCTTTGGCTTTGCACCTTCCCATGCGATGAATGGGCGATGGAGCACCCAGGCTACATGAGCGGTTACATCACCGTCACCTAGAGCCTCGCGCCGTCTCCAAGGAGGGTTGACCCGAGGATGAGAAACCTCATGCCTTACTCCAGGATCACTTGGTTCTCGACGGAGATTGCTGTGGGTCTGGACTGCCACTGATCACGCGCGCTGCGAGTAACCTAGGGGATATGGGTAAGCAGCAAACCGCGAGTGCGGACCACGCGAGCGGCGGTACGACCGTGATAAGCATCTGCTCCCGGGATGTCTTGCGCCGATAGGACTCACGGCCGTCGGCACACGCTTATGCCCCCCACACCTCAGGGCTCCGATCTGGGTAGCGAACGATCATCGGGTGGTCGAAGCACCGCTGAGCGTCAACGAGCCAAGCGCAGGCGAGTCGTGCGGCGCCGGCTAGTAATTGCGTCTGGGTTCACGCTCGGCATCGTGACGGTCGCGCTCGGTGTCGCTCTGGCGAGTGGAGGCAGCGTCCCGCGCCGAGGTGCCCCCGTGGAGCTCGGTCAGAGAGCGAGGGCGACGAAGAGACCCCGGTCAACTCCTTCGCAGTCCTCGTTTGCTGTTGGGATCCGCGTTCTGCCACTGGTCGATCCCAGCCGGACGATCGCACTCCCGAATGGAACCCGGGAGCCTCGAAAGCTGTTGACCTACGTTCGCTACCCAGCGCTTGGAGCGCCCGCTCGGACCGATTTGCCCGACGCGCCGCCGGCCCGCTCGAGCGGACCATTTCCGCTTATCGTCTTCGGTCATGGCTTCGGGGTGACACCAGGGCTTTACGCGCGCCTATTGCAGAGTTGGGCGCGTGCGGGGTACGTGGTGGCAGCGCCGGTGTTTCCACTTGAGAACGCGAACGCTCCCGGCGGGCCGGATGAGGCCGATCTCATCAATCAGCCGGCGGACATGCGCTTTGTCACCTCCCGTCTGCTCGCGGCCAGCGGCGCGGGCTCAGGCCCCTTCAGCGGGCTAATAGATCCAACACGAGTCGCGGCAACAGGGCAATCGGACGGAGGCGACACGGCCCTTGCGATCGCCTACGACCGCTACTTCCATGATCCACGTGTCAGTGCCGCGGTGATCCTGTCAGGAGCAGAGATACCGGGGGCAGGCGGCTTCACATTTCCCCAAGGGGGTCCGCCGTTGTTGGCCACACAGGGGACGGCGGACACCGTCAACCCTCCGACGGCCACCGATGAACTCTTCGGAGCCGCGCCACGGCCCAAGTACCTCCTCACGCTGATCGGAGCCGAACACCTCCCACCGTATTCAGACCAAGAGCCACAGCTCGGGATCGTGGAGCACGTGACGATCGCGTTCCTCGACGGCTACCTCAAGCATCGGCTCCAGGCACTGAAGCGACTAGTCTCGCTCGGCAGCGTCCCGGGGGTGGCCTCAGTGCTGGCCGACCCTTAGCCGAAAAGTGCCCTCAACGACTCGCCCACGGTTGTGTTCGCGTCGGCTCGCATGCACTCCTCGGCGCGTACTGGGCCTTCCCCAACACCGGCGCGAATCATCCAGCTGTCGCCGAGACGGCAGGCTGGAAACGTGCCTCCCTAAATTCGGGCAATGCAGGCGCCTCGGCCATCGCAATTCCCCCCTCGTGGCCGAGCATTTCGATCGTCACCAGATCAAAGCCGGAGTCCTGCAGTGCGTGACGCCACCAGGCTGCGTTTGCAGGATACTCCCAGCGCCCGCTGACCATCCGGGCTGCATTCTTGAGCACACGCCAGATGCCCGGGAGTCCCCTGCCGGCAAGCTCACGCAGCTTGGCGGTTATCACGCGGCGGTCACGTGAGTGAACCGGGTTTAACGAGAACATCATGTCGGCTATCACCAGTCTTCCGCCCGGCTTGAGAACACGCCTCGCCTCAGCGAGAACTCGACGCTTGTCGGCGTGCCGGAGCTCGTGCAGGCAGTAGTTGGAAACTACGAGGTCGGCGACTTCATCGACAAGTGGGAGGCTGACGACAGAGGTGAGCACCGGCTCAACGTTGTCAAGATCTGCACTGGCCGCCTTGACGCGCAGATACTCGTTCATCGCCGGTGAGCTGTCGATCGCCCACACGCGTGCGCAGCGCCGAGCAAACGCGATCGAGAGCAGCCCTGTGCCCGAGCCCAGGTCGACCACTATCTGGTCACGTCCTGGCTCGGCCAGTTCGATAATGCGATCGCGCAGATCGCGAAAGCCCGCACTGCGCGCAATCAGCTCGGCATCCGCGACGTGCCCATCCCAGTTCTTGGAGGTGGCAAAGATCCCCTATTGTTAGCGGACTGTCTAAGCCCAAGTTATGCATCGCCATAGAGGTTTCTCATCCTCCAGGGCACTGGGTGAGGCGCAGCCCAGAGTCGACTCACCGAGAAACCGGCGCGGGTGCTGTCAACGCACTGCCACGCCGATTCCGCGGGTCGATGGTGACCCTTCAGCGAGCGCACCCTGCATGGCGATCGTGAGGATCATTGGGCTGGCTGCTCCGTACCAACGGCGGTCCCCTTTCCGTAGTGCATATCTACATGTGTTCCACCGCTGCAGTGAGCCTCGCATCCGAAGCGGTCCGCCTGGGTTTCGACGAGGCGCACCAACGCGGCGTAGGCGCTGTCGGCCGCCGGGCGGTCGGCCCGAACCTCGAACGGTGCGCCCGCGTTGACCACGCCGCTCAACACCGGCATGCCGCGCGATCGTTTCCAGGCAGCGGCTCGCCGCTCCGGGTGCTGGTATCCACAACCGCGTCGGCGCTGAGCACCGTTCCGTCCACGGGGACCACTTCGCCGGTTCGTACGAGCACGACGTCTCCCACCCCTACTTGTTCGGCCGGCACCTCTTGCACCTGGTCGTCTACCCGCAGCTGAGCGACCTTGGGCGCACGCTGAACGAGTCTGGTCATCTCCCGTCGTGCCCGTGTCGAGGCGAGATCCTCGAGGGTCGAGCCTCCCGTGAACATGATGCCAACGATCAACCCCGCGAGCTCTTCGCCGAGCGCGAGCGACCCGACCATCGCCACCAGAGCGTTTCGTGTCCACGCCCATATGGCGGTCTACGACGACTGTGTGCGGGCGACCTCGAACGCCAACTCGGCCGCGAGCAACGCCACGGCGGCCCGCCAGACGTCGTCGCCAGACGTCGTCGCCAGCCGCGGCGGCACCCGCCAGATGCAACAATCCTCCCATCACGAGCGCGCTGAGCGCGACGGCAGCCAGGAGGCGAGCGCGATGCTCGATCAACCTAACGCCAGCGGCTGGCGCCCTCTGGGTGGGGGGCGTGCGGACATCAGGGGGCATATGGACCACGGGCACCGGGCGCTCGTCAGCGCTGTCGCGACGCAGAGGCGCCGATCCCCTACCTACCCGCCCCAGCGAATTTACTTCTCCGCATTGCCACTTGAGGCTAGAGGCTTGATCTCGGTGTATCGGCCCGCGTAGGCGGCGACGGTCGCCCTTGTCCAGTGCGTGCGTGGCGGCTCGGAAAGCACGCCCCGCATGGGCACCTGAGCCAGCGCGCGCTGATGTAATTGTCGGATGTCGAAGACCTCCAGCGCCTCGCGGGCCGCGACGCAATGAGTCGCGTCCCGACTAGGCTGCGTCTGACACTCGTGTCACGATGCTGCTGGTCCTAGCGAGCACTGGGCTGTTCGTCTACCTTCGGTTTCGCGCCGAGCTGAATCGCACGATCGACCTCAACCTACACACCCAGGCAGCTGCTCTGCTGCCGCTGATCGAACGTTCCGACGCCGGTCTCGGCGGTGCGGTGCAAAGCCTCGACCTCCGGGCGATAGCGAGCTTCGAGAGCGCAATCGGCGCTCTGGGCGCAGCGGCCCGGATCCAGGCCTCGATCCAGCGCCAGGAGCAGAAGAGCGTCGCGATTCACTAGGTGGCGAGCGTGAGGCCAACATGACGAGGCTCGCGCTCCCGATGGCGCTTATGGCTGTCATGGGGTCGCAGGTCGGGGCGCTGGCGGCGCATGCCGCGGGCACACCCAACCTGCTTCACGGGACCTCAGCGCCGGCTGCGCGAGGACTTCGGCCCATCAATCTGGAGGCGCAGAGGATCACCCAGCACCCCACTGGCCCGCGGCCGAGTGTTCGGCATCTGGAGTACGTCTTCAACGACGGACTCATCTCTGTCTACGACATGGACCAGGGGCAGAAGCTCGTCAAGACGATCAGCCTGCCTCAGACCGAAGCCGGGATCAGGGGGGCGACGGTCGCTCCGCTCACACACATGCTGTTCATCTCCTATGGCGGAGATGGCGGGGGAAATGGCAACGGCTCGGTGCTGGCCTACGACCTCGTTGCTGAACGGGTCGTCTGGATGGTTCACCTGCGCACCGGCATTGATTCCGGCGCAGTTAGCCCCGACGGCGAGCGTCTCTACATGCCGACCGGTGAGAACACCTCAAGCGGCATCTGGAATATCCTGGATACGTCCAGCGGCGCAATCGTCGCGAGGGTCAGGGGATGGGCTCCCACCCTCGCAGACGCGCTGCTGATCGGCTTGGCGGTGATCCTCGCTGCGACGCTGATTTGGTTGAGCCTGCTTCGACGCCAGCTCGCAATCGTCGCGTACGTCGCAATCGCGCTGATCGGCTGCACAATCCTCTACCTCGCCGGCAGTCGAACGCTAAGCTTGATCAAGGCGTTCAGGGCAGGCGTTGGGGCTCACAACACGGTCGTGTCCAACGATGGGCGCTATGTGTACCTCGGGGGTCGCAACTACAACCATCTGCAGGTCTACGACGCGACCACAGGCCATGTTCGGGGCATAGGTCCGTTACGGGGCGGCGTGCGACCGTTCACCGTCAACGGCTCGAACACGCTCGCATTCACGACAGCGACCGGATTCGACGGTTTCCAGGTCTCGAGCATTACCACGGGGAAGGTGCTATTCACGGTCTCCTTCGGGACGGTGCCGTCTGAATTCCCGCTCTCGGCACCCAGCCACGGCATCTCGCTGTCACCCGATGAGAAGCAGCTTTACGTGATCGACAGCGTCCACAAAGAGGTTCGCGTCTATGACGTCTCCAAGGTATCCCAGGGCGTCGCGCCCGCCCCGCTCGGTGTTATCCCGGTGAACGGGCTGAACGGCAACGAGAGCCCGTGCGCGTATGACTGCGGCCGAGACGGCTGGCTTCAGCACTCTCTCGACGGTCGCTTCGTCTATGTCGGGGACTCCGGTGACGTGATCGACACCGCGACTCGCAGAGTCCTCACCACCCTCGCAACGCTGGCCAACACGAGGAAGTCCCTGGAGATCGACTGGGCCAACGGCCTTCCGATTGCCACCAGCGGACGGACAGGCGTCGGTCATGCAGACTGACTTGGGCATCCCGCAGTTGGAGGGCACGCCCGAGCCCGACCGTATAACGTGCCGGCTTGGAGCGGGTGGAGCCCACCGAGTGTGCTGCTTTGATAGGGATGCGAGTGTCTGCTGGCCATCGTCCCCGACTCCCGGATCGGACGAGGAGCAGCACGTTCGCCTGACCCGCGGCGGGCTTCTGCTTTTCACAGAAGCAGAAGCCGCGGGAGTCAGCGAGGTCATCCCGTCACCATCGAACCGCGAGTGTTTCGGACGCCGCCGGCCCTGCGCCTGCTTTCGGCTCCAAGCAACAGTCTCTGACCTCGCCGTCCGAAGCGTCGGCAGGGCCCTCCCGGAGCGCCCGCGGTGCGGCCCGTTCCTCTCAGGCGGCTTCGGTGTGCAGGAGGTCTGGGATCAGCCCGCGCCGATGCGCCTCGGCCTGGAGCTCGGCCGGCAGCCAACGCGCGTCGACGATG
This sequence comes from uncultured Solirubrobacteraceae bacterium, assembly GCA_963767655.1. Lineage (GTDB taxonomy): Bacteria > Actinomycetota > Thermoleophilia > Solirubrobacterales > Solirubrobacteraceae > Palsa-744. Next base: position 595,113 of record CAVYET010000004.1, read on the forward strand.
ATGCCGTCGACCTGCACAAGCCACGCAAGTGGGTGATCAGCCAGCAGCTCATGCCGGCAGAACTCGACGTCCATCCGCGCGTCGAGGCCGAGCGCATCACGTATTCGCTTGGCCTTGGCGGCCATCGTGCTCTTCGGCACGCCGAGCAGCTCACTCAGGCGGTCGGCCGTTAGGTGCGGAGTCTCGCTGGGATCGAAAAGGAAGTTGTTGGATCCCACCGCATAGATGGCTCCGGCTGCCCAGGTACGCAGCGCGCCACGCTCGAGCGGCGAAGGACGCTTTCGCGCCAGCTTGGCTACGAGCCGGCGGCAGAGCTCGGCGTACTCGGCGTCGAGATGCTCGAGGCAGAACCGATCGGTGATCGCGAGGATCTCACCGACGTGAGAGCGCATCGCTGTCGGCACCCGCAGCTCACCGCCTGTAGCTGGCATCGTCCTCTCTCCTCTCTTGGCGTTCAGGATCGCAACGAACGATGCCGCCCATACCGGACGCAACCACCCCACCGGTCGGCCGCGTCCCTGCTCCGGCCAGACTCCTGCCTGACCACAAAGGCATCCCAGCCGCTCAGCGTCGCTGCGCTCTGCTTCGCAGCAGACAGTTGCATCAAATGATGCGTCGTATACTCCGTTTACATGGGCAAGGCGACGCGACTGCGTGCTGAGCGGGCCGAGGGAGAGGCCAGAGCGCGACGCGACCGCATGGCGCGGGTGCAGGTCAGCGATGACGTTTGGGGCGCGTTCCGTGCCAACCTCGGAGCGACCCCCGTGAGCGTCGCCCTGGGCGAGCTCGTGAGGCGGGAGGTGGGCCGGCGCGAGCGCCGGGCCGCGAGCGATGAGCAGGGCGTCCGTTTGGCCGTTGAGGACGCTCGAGCCGTGGCGGACGAGCTCCAGGAGATGATCGCGAGGCTCGAGCGCCAAATATCCTCGACCTTGTCATGACCGACCAGCAGCTCCTAACGGTGGAGCAGATCGCCTCGAGCAGGCGGTTGGCCGTGAGCTTGCCGGAGGGAAGGTGGCGCAGCGCTTGGCCGAGCTTTGAGTCCTTGAAGCGCTCCTCGATCAGCGCGCGCTGGCGATGGAAGTGCTCGACCTCGGCCGTGCCCTTCTCCTGCTGGGGGATGTCGGTGACGATAAAGCTGTAGGCGTAGGTCGACTCGAGCTGCCCCTCGAGCACCATCTGCAGCTGCTCCGGCGGGATCGTCTTGCGCCGTCTGGCCCTGGGGCTTGTGGCTTGAAGCTCCGCCGCGGTGACCGGCACGCGGCGGACGATCAGCCGCAGCGGCTCGTGCTCCCAGCCGTCGGGGGTGAACGGCAGCTCGGTGACCTCGGCGCCGTGCATGCGGGTCGCGGGCTTGAAGGCGTCCTCTGCGATCTCGGCGAGCTTCGCCCACATCACCGAGGTGCGGGTCGCTGAGAGCGTGAAGCGCATCCGCCGCTTGCGTAGCCTCATCATCAGCTCCGACGCGTAGAAGCCGCTGTCAGAGAGTTCCAGCTGACCTCCCAGACGATCCGCAACTGGATCAGAAGCGGAGCGCTTTCGGCGGTGAAGATCGGCCACGTCTACCGCGTCAGGCGCGAGGACCTCGACGCCATGATGCGCCGATACCAGGGCGAAACCGCGCCGCTCGGGACGCACCGCGACCTTTGGGTCCCCGAGACGCTCGGCATGCCATACCGTCGCCACGATGATCACCGCCAGCCGTCGATCTGGGACGGGACGAGCAGCGCCCTGGTGCCGTCCAAGCGAAGCTAGGCGACTGTGAAATATCCTCGGGCTGAGCCTTGCCACGCCGCCGCAAGCCGCACCAGGTGCGCAGCCCTCGCCTGGGCGAGGATTCTGTTCCTAACTACGCCGAACGACGCGCGCGTCGTCCCGGGGGAGAGGTGCTGGCGCGATCTTCAGCACCGACTGCCTGCGCGAGTTCCCCAGCAATGGCCCCCAGCTCCTCGTAGGCACGCGCGACACCAAGCATGTTCGTGCCCGCGACCATCGTGCTGAGTCGCGTGATCGTCTGATCAAAGCGCTGCCAGAGCTCCTCAGGCCCGCGCCGACCGGTTCCCTGGCGCAACTCATTATGGGGGCTCGCTGTCGGCCTTGCGAGCCGGCGGCCACTCAAAGCCCGCTGCGTCAGCGGCGCGACAGACGCGCGCCGCCTCGTTCGCACCGTCGGCGAGCGCCGCCAGGCGGGCGGCGAAGCCGAGGTCCGGGGGTGCCTGCTTGTGCGCCTGCACCGCGCTGGCCCAGCTGGCCATGCCCTCCTTGAAGTCACCAAGTATCTGCTGGTTGGGGTCGGCCACGCTCCTGCTTTTGCTCATTTGGCCATGCTAGCGGTGGTCCGGCGCGAGGGGCACCTCCGAGCAACACAGATACATCTTTGCTAATTTGGTCCCAGGAACCTCGCGACAACGACGGCCGCTCGATGCTCAGCCTGCTCAGACCAACCGAAGTCGCCCACCGCCTGGGCGTCTCGCGGGCATGGGTCTATGACGCGGCCAAGCGCGGGCGGATTCCGTCGATACGGATCGGTGGGGAGGAGGGGCCGTTGCGGTTCGTACCGGAGGATCTCGAGCTGTGGATCGACGACGCCCGCGCGGCGTGGACGCCGGGTCGCCCTGCCGTGGTCACGCGCAATCCCTCGTCTCTCGACCGCGACGGACGCGATAAGCGGCGACGGCGCCCGCCGGCCGTTCCGAGCGGCCAGCGGAGCTTCTTCTAGTGGCGCTTTTGAGCGTGGGCGATGGCTTCTTCCGTCGCCACGGCTCCGGCTGCCAGGACGTGACGCTCCAGGTGTCCGTAGTAGTGCTCGGTTGTTCGGATGTCAGCGTGTCCGAGCTGACGCTGCACGTACATCAGCGAGTTGCCCGCCGCGAGCCACGCTGCCGCGGCCGTGTGGCGCAGCGCGTGCAGAGGCATATCGCGAAGGCTCGCGTCCTTGAGGGCCGCCTTGTGCCAGTCTCCAGAGACCGTCGTGCGGTCCATCGGCTCGCCTGCGCCGGTGCCTTGCCAGCGGCCAGTGTCGTGTCTGCTTACGCGCTCTGGCATCACGAACACATGTGTCCTACCGTTGCGCTCAGAGGCCATCTCGGAGCGACGCGCCAGGTGGTCGCGCAGGACCCGCGAGAGACCCGGTCCGATCTCCACCGAGCGAAAGCGATCGGACTTGGTGGACCCCACCGTTTCGCCTCGCTTGCGGGAGCGATACACGACGATCGCCCCGCCAGTGTCCTCAAGGGCCAGATCGCTGGCGCGCAGCGCCAGGGCCTCGGAGATGCGCAGGCCGCTCCCGATTAGCAGCTCGGCGAGCGGCCGGTACACCTCCGAGCACGAGTCCAGATACAGCGGGATCTCATGCAGGCGCAGGTACTCGCGCTCGATATGCCCCGGCGGCAGCCGTGGCGCTCTCAGGGCGGGGTTGGCCGCGATCAACCCATCCTCGACGGCCGCGTTCAGGCACACCACCAGCGTGCCGAGCGTGTTGTTGACGGTCTTCGGGGCGAGCTCGTCGGCCTCCACGGCTTCGACCCACTCGTCCATCAGCCCGCGAACACGCTCGACATCGAGGCGGCCAAGCGGAACCGACCCCAGCGCAGCGACCAGCCGCAGACGACCGTCTCGCTCATACGCGTGCCAGGTTCCCGGCTCGAGATAGGGTCGGCGGCGGCTCAGCCATCGCTCCCAAAATGCTCCGAAGGTCTCCTTGGTGTGGCGGATCTCGCCGCGCTCCTGCTTCTCGGTCAGCCGGCGTCTGGCATCGCGCGCGGCCCTCTCGCTTGAAAAGCCGCGCTTGCTCGTCTGCGAGCCGTCGGGTCGGCGAATCACATATCGCCATCTGGCGCCGGACGCGGTCTCATACCGGTAGACACCTCCGCCCTGTCCGTGCCGGGCCTCCCTGCGGCGTTCGGCGAGCTCGTGGTCATGGATCGACTCGTCGAACTCCCTGGCCGCCTCCTCGTTGCGAAACCTTCGCGAGCGATGGCGTCCCGTGGTGTCACGCCAGCGGACTTCCCAGCCGTCCTTCGCGAACCTGTAGCTCATCGGCGAGTCCTCCTTGGCTCTTCCAATCGTGGCAACCGAAGGTGTACGGAAATGTACGGAAAAATGTACGGAGTTGCCATTGGCAACAGTCCGTACATTAGCTCGGCGGAGGGACGAACGGAGTCTGGCATCAGAAAAGCCCTGCTCAGCAGGCTTTTCTAGTGCGCCCGAGTGGACTCGAACCACCACGGGGAAATCTCCCCACAAGGCCCTCAACCTTGCGCGTCTACCAATTCCGCCACGGGCGCAGAGGAGGGCGAGTATAGCCCGGGTTTTCGCTGCCGAGCAGCTCAACCCATGCGCCGGTTGCATCCGTCTTCCCGTGGCGCTATAGTACGAACACACGTTCGTTTCAGGCCACCGTCCACCCGACCAGGGAGTTTAGAGACATGGATCTGACCAAGCGCCAGCAGGAGATATTCGACTTCATCCGCAAGTACTCCGCGAAGTACGGCTACCCGCCGACGGTGCGCGACATCGGCAAGGCAGTCGGGCTCGCCTCGTCATCGACAGTGCATGCGCATCTGGCCAATCTCGAGAAGATCGGCCTGTTGCGGCGTGATCCCTCCAAGCCGCGCGCGATCGAGCTGCTCGACCGGGCCGTGGAGAGCGTGCGGGGGATGGTGCGCACCGAGGGCCTCCCGCTGGTCGGATCGGTAGCCGCCGGACAGCCGATGCTCGCCGAGGAGAACATCGAGGACTACGTCTCGGTCCCCGAGATGGCGGGCGGCGGCGACGGCGAGTACCTGCTGCGGATTCGCGGCGACTCGATGATCGATGCCGGCATCCTCGAGGGCGATTTCGTCGTCGTGCGCTCTCAGGACAGCGCTCAGGACGGCGACATCGTGGTGGCGCTACTCGGTGAGGAGGCCACCGTGAAGCGCTTCTTCCGCGAGGCCGATCACGTCCGGCTGCAGCCGGAGAATGAGGCGATGGAGCCGATCCGCAGCAAGGAGGTCAAGGTGCTCGGACGCGTGGTGGGCCTGTTGAGGAGCGTCTGAACGCGCTACCTTGCTCGTGCAGGTCAGGCAGCCGCGTGGGCCGCGCGCCCTCGAGGAAAGTCCGGACATCACAGGGCAGGGTGGTCGAGAGAACGACCCGGGGAAACCCGCGGGAAAGTGCCACAGAAACAAACCGCCTATGTACGCCGTCCCACGTGAACGGCGGGCAGGCAAGGGTGAAATGGTGCGGTAAGAGCGCACCAGCGCCGCGGTGACGCGGCGGCTGGGCAAACCCCACTCGATGCAAGGCCAAACGGGACCGCTAGCAGGTGGCCCGCCAAGGTCCAGGTAGGCCGCTCAGATGGATGGCTGCTCCACGACAGAATCCGGCTTATCGACCTGCTAAGGAAAAGCCCCGCTACGGCGGGGTTTTTCTATATGTCGAGTCGCTGGGTTCTCGTCACGGCTAAGGGATGCCGGCAATCGTCGGCGGGGCGATCTCTATGGAATCGCTCGGCGCGGGCGTCCGGAAGCTGGCTCCGACAACGATCCGTGCCGCGGGAGCATTTCTAGCAGGCGCAGCGGATGCTCGCATGGCTCACTCCCAGGCGGCGAGCTGCCCAGGATCGATCACCTGAGACGGCGCCGCGGTGCGTCCGGGGTCCGCCGGGCGGAGGGCGACCGGCGCTCGCCGGGACCGTCGGCGAGCGCCTGGGCGGCGGCGTGCAGCTCCTCGCTTGCGACGTGCGCGTAGCGGCGACACGGTCGAGAGGTCTGAGTGGCCGAGGTACTCGGCGACCAGGCGGGCGTCGCCGGTCGCCTGGCGCAGCCACGTCGCGGCGGTGTGGCGCAGCGTGTGCGCGGTCACGTGCTTTGAGATTCCCGCGCGCGTACGTGGCGCGGCGGATGATCCCGGCGAGGATCGTCGGCTGAAGCCGCGCGCCGCGCAAGGCCGCAGAACACCGGATCGGACGGGGATGCGATGACGCTGTGAGCGCGAGCGTTCGAGCGCTGCGGCGAGCTGGCTCGGGAGCGGCTGGCGGCGGGGCTTGCCGCCCTTTCCGCGGCGCACGAGCAGCGACGGACGCGGCCCGTCGAGCGTCACGTCGCCCCAGTCCAGCGCGATCAGCTCCGAGCGGCGCAGGCCGGTCATCGCCAGGGTGAGCAGCACGAGGCGGTCGCGCTCGGCCAGCCCGGGCACGGCGGCGCATCGGGTGTCTCGGCTGCGTGGAGCATCTTGACGAACTCCTCGCGGGTGAGCCAGTCGCTCTCCTGCCGCGGCTTCGGCGGCGCCTGCAGCTCGAGGAACGGGTCCGGCAGGCCGTTGCGGTGGCTCACCCAGCTCATGAACCGGCGCAGCAGCAGGAAGCGGCGATGGTAGGTGGCCGGCGCCGGATCGCAGCGCTGGCGGTAGTCGTCGAGATAGTCGACGATCGTTCGCTCCTCGAACAGCTCGCCGGTGCGGTCGTGCCGCTGCGCCCAGGAGAGGAGGTCGTCGATCGCGTAGCGGTAGGCGCTGATCGAGCTGGCGCTGCGTTCGGCGCTTCGCAGGCGCATGAGCCACGCGTCGCGGTCGCGCGTCAGCAGACGCGCTGACCGCGTCATGCCGGCCGGCCGCACGCCCATCTCGGCGAGCGAGCCGGCGAGGATCTCAAGCGCGGGCCGATCCTCGCCCGGCCTCCGCGCGAGCACGAGCGCCGCGTCGAGCGCGCCCAGGGCGATCCGGTCGGCGGGACTCGCGGCCGATTAGTGCGAGCCATCGTGAGACGTGCTCATGTGGCCTCCGCTCATAAAGCCGAGCGCGTCGGTCTCTGAGAGAGCGGATTTGCTGTCTGCACGCGCGTTGCATCTGAGTTCCCCGCGAACATGACTCATAAAGCCGGGGTCGGCAGTCCCGCCGTCGAGCCTGCCGGTTTCCTCCGCGCATGCCTGCGTGGGTCGTGTCCCTCCGCCCATCGGCGCCGAGCGGGAGCGACGCTCCCCCCACGGAGTGGATTGCCTAGACGAGCGACCCGAAAGCCATGAAGGAAACGCCAGCGCCGCCCCCCTCGATGCGGCCGTAGACGCTTCGTCTGACATGCCGGCACACGCAGGTCGCCTCATGGACGCTTCCGTGCCGGCCGCCTGCTCGCTCGATCAAGCCACCGGCTATCCCCGACGACATCTCGTCCGTTCGCTCCGCCGCCCCGGGCTCCCATCCACCGCCTGCCGCGCCGACGACGTAGCTCTACGCCACGACTCGGTGCTGCTGTTGTTGTTCCCGTCCTTCTGCTTGCTGCTGCCCGCTCGCTCCCGCTCACCACTCTGCATCTGGCCTCGCCATAAACATCTGTGATGTGTTGGTCGAGGAAGGGGGTCCCCGGGTCGAAGCGAAGCGGAGAGGCGGGGACCCCCTTCCTCGGGCCAGCTGCAGAGCCAAACTTCGGGAGCGAGCGGGCAGCTGGGTGCCTCGCCCGGATGCCTCGCCGAGAGAGCGGCGGCCAAGGGGGCACCCGAGAGCGGCAGCCCCCGCCTGCCGACGATGACCGCAGAGGCAGGTCCGCGCGCGTTCGTCAGGGGCGTCGGCGCTGCCGACTACCTCGGTCGATAGCGCGATGAGGTCGAACTCGACCTCGACGCGTGAAGAAGGGCGCACGCCCATCGACCTCTCTGAGTTCTCTGAGTTCCAGGGGGTCCGAGGGCGCGCGCAGCATGCGGAAGTCGCCTGAGATGATGCGCTCGCGCGTCGTGAAGAGGATGCGTTCGCGGCCCGACGTACAGCCGCTGCCGGCCATCGGTTCTGGCTGTCCGCGCGAGGCGGTCGAGGGTCTCATCCGCCGCCTTGACGAGCGCTTGAAGCGCACTCTCGTGCAGCGTGACGAGCACGAGCGCGGGCGCGATGGGATGGTGAGCGAAGCGGCCACGCGTCCATCCCTCGGTCAGAAACCAGTCATAGCGGCGCAGGCGGTCGATCTGCTTGTGCGGGACGTTCGGTGCGGTCGTACTCAAGGAGCACCGCCTGGCGCGGCTCCTGACCGCCGAGGATCAGCGTCGCATCGGGCTTTATGACGCCTTCGCGCGAGCCGCCATGGAAGAAGCGCGGGAGGCGCGAGCGGAGCTCTGAGTCCTCCTCGGGCGCCTGCTCCTCGCGCGGGTCGATCTCCCCACGAGCGAGGGCCGTGCCAGGCAAATGGCATCTGCGTCGAGCAGTGGGCCCTCGCCGGCGCGTGCCCTGTGCGCGAGGTCAAGCACGAGCGCGTTGACCTGCAGGTCGTGCTCTACGTAGGCGATGCTGTGGATGTCAGCCGGCTTGTAGAGCTTGCGGTCAGCGGACATCCCGCGGTCTGAAAGCATCCGCCACCCCTCCCCCGTGAGGCGGTAGTTCCACTCATAGCTGCCCGCTGGCGCCGCGGGGCGGAACTTGTCGATCAGCCCGCGGTCGTGCAGGAGGCGCAGCCTCCGCCGCGTGCAGGTGGAGTCTGCGCCCCACCCGAGCAGCGCCATCTGGCTCGAGGACAGGTAGTTGACGTCATGCAAGAGCGCAAGCAGGCGGCGGTCGCGCTCGGTGACCGCGACCGGCTTTGGAGCCGCTGCACGCCTGCCCCAGTGGATGCTCGCCGCGGAAAGACCGGAGCCGGCCCTCGCCGCCCGCTCAGCAGCAGAGCTCGCCACGGCCCTCCCCCACTGAAGCTTTCCGGCATGCACTCGCCACGACGCTCCTTCGGCTCGGTCTCGCGCGGCGCTCATGCGCCGCTCACGCGTTAAGCCGAGCAGAGCCGATCAGACGCAAGCCATGCGGCCATCCGGCGTGAGGGCCAACCAAGTCGCGCCTCGATCGCGATTGCGCAGGCGCCTGCGACGGACCTAGCAGGTCGCTCCACCGCCGTAAAGCAAGTTCGAGGTCCCGCCTGCGGCGGGGTAGGGAAGTCACCGGTGAACTTGCTTGACGCCTCCTCCGCGACCTGCAAAAACAGCGGTCAGGTGGGCTCGCGCCCACCTGACTCAAAGCGAGGGCGCCGCGGCGGGATAGGCGCAGGTCGCACGCGCATGGCGGGGGTCGGCGAGGTGCGGGAGGACGAGACTCGTCTTCAGCAGCAGTGCCCCTCCGAGCGCTCCGGCGAGCATCCCGAGCACTGCGGCGGTCCTTCGCGTCGAGCCCTTCCCCGTGCCGCCGAAAAGCGGCCTGCCGGCATCAGCCAACAGGTTGAAATCGCGAAGAGGGGGGAGGGGACGCGCGAAGAGGCGAGCTCATTCGGAAGGCTGGTCCACAGAGTCAGAACTTGCCCACGGCTGCCCCGATGATGAACAGCAGGCCGGCGGCGCCGACGAGGACGGCGACCGTCCAACCGGCGATCGCAAGCCGGCGCGATATGGGTTGGGCGCCCATCACCGAGGGATCGCGGGCCAGACGTACAAGGAGCACAAGACCAAACGGAGTTCCCAAGCCCCCGATCACGCTGGCTGCGACCAGCATGTCGATCACCGAAATCCTGGCCAGGGACGTGGCGAGACCCAGAGCGATGGACGCCGCCAGGGCTGCGTAGAAGCGCCGGGCTCCTCCCACCCGCTCCGAGAGCCCGCGGCGCCAATCGAACTGTGCACCGACCACGTAGGCGGTCGTGGCCATGAGCACCGGCAGAGCTACCACCGCCGAGACGAGGAGCCCGAACGCGAACAGGTCGCTCGCCAGAGAGCCGGCGAGCGGGCCTAGTGGTGTCTCCTGCAAGTTCGCTGTCTCGGGTAGGTGTTCTGTCTGATCGCTGGAAGTCCTCGCTGATCTATTCGGCGAGGATGGAGGTTGGCGATGGGCGTGGTCAAGCAGATCGAGGTTTCGGCGCAGGATCGAGCGGAGCTCGGGCGGATCCTGAGGGCGGTGAGCTCTGAGGTGCGGATGGTTGAGCGCGCGCGGATCGTGCTGTGCGCAGCGGAGGGTCTGAAGGGATCAGAGATCGCGGAGCGGGTGGGGTGTTCGCTGCCGACGGTGGTCAAGTGGCGCGGGCGCTACGCCCGTGGTGGGCTCCAGGGGCTGCGTGATGCGCCGCGCTCGGGGCGGCCGCTGACGCACGGTCCCGAGGTGCGGGCGTTGTTGATCGCCAAGGCGTGCACCAGGCCCCTGGACGCCGAGACCGGGCAGCGGCGTGAGCGCTGGACCTATGAGGAGCTCGGGCATGAGGTCGGGATGTCGGAGTCCCAGGCGCACGTGATCCTGGGGCGGGCGCAGATCAAGCCGCACCGGACTGACTACTGGATCATGAGCGACTTCTCCAGGCCCGAGTTCGAGGAGCGCATGGGCGAGATCTGCGGGCTGTACCTCGATCCGCCGGAGAACGTGCTGGTCGTCTCCCTGGATGAAAAGACCGGGATCCAGGCCAAGACGCCCACCAAGCCGGACATACCACCCGCCCCCGGGCGTCCGGCCAGACGCGAGCACGAATACATCCGCAACGGCACGCAGTGCCTGTTCGCCTGCCTGAAGGTCCACGAAGGCGACGTGCTCGCGATGGCGTCAAAGACCCGCAACCGGTTTGACCTGATTCGCTTCCTCGATCACCTCGACGCAGAGATCCCCATTGTCGAGGGTCAGAAGATCGTCGCGATCAGCGACAACCTCTCCACCCGCGGCACCCAGGAGGTCACCGACTGGCTGAAGGTCCACCCGCGCTGGAGCTTCCAGTTCACCCCTACCCACGCCTCGTGGCTGAACCAGGTGGAGATCTTCTTCTCGATCCTCTACCGGCGGTTGCTCAAGCACGGGATGTTCACCAGCGAGCAGGACCTCGCCGAGCAGATGCTCGCGTTCATCGAGACCTACAACCAGACCGCCAAACCATTCGCCTGGACCTACACCGGCAAGGTACTCAACGCATGAAACAACAGACTTGCCGGAGGGACCACTAGCCCCTGTGGCGACACTGGCAAGCCGCACCGCAAGGGACGACTCCATAGCCAGGGCAGGGGGTGAGGACATTGTACTCCTATAAACCGGCGATTACGTGGAGGGCGTAGACAGGACGGCATGCGAACATACGTTCGCATGATGGGTCCTGCTCCCAAAGCAGGCAAACTCCTCAAGCGACGGCAAGGGCGCCACTTCGAGCAGGCACCAGGCAGGCACGCGCAGGTTTCCCCCGAGGCTCGGACGGTAGTCCGGCGAGCTGGGTTCGAAACTCCTCGCAGTTTGCGATTTTTTTGTCCGCCGCTCGCTCTCAAATGGCGCAAAATGCCGGGAACGACAGAGACGAGCGCAGAATGGAGAGGATGAAGGTGACCGACCAGCAGAGTCTGCGGTTCGACACGTACGCCGGCAAGCTAACGCAGACGCCGCCTTCCGTTGAACTGATCCGCCGCCTGATCGGTCGCATTCAGCGGCTCGAGGGCGCTACCCAGCGCGGTGACGACACCACCACCCGCGCCGCGTCGCGGCCGCTGAGCGCCGAGCTGACGCCGCCCTTTGACAAAGCCGCCGGCGAGTCGCGACGCTGAGCGGTCCTGCGCCAACGCGGGTTGCCCTCGGGTATGCGTTCGAAGCCGCAATCTGTGCTCGCCTGCGGCAACGCTGGCTGAGCTCACAGTGCGCCCGAGACTTCATCTCCGAACCCACGGATCGGCGACGACGTTGTTCTTTCGGCCCGAGGAACTATCTTGACGGGATCAGTGTTCGCTGCACCTGCCAGGTCGGGGTGAACGAAGCCCGAGACGACCACGGACCTGCGCCACCATGGCTACCCAGATTGTCGCCCTGAACTTCACCTCTACGAACGCCGGTGGCACAGCACATCGGCATATCTCAGAAGTGAAGACCGCGTCTGGTCGGGTACTGAGCCGGTCGGACGTCATCAGAGAATCGAGTCGGGGGAGGAGGAGTTCTGTACGATCGCCGACGGCGAGGAAGCACGCGTGATCGTGGTGGAATGCCCCGTCTGTCCAGCGGCCGACTACATCAAGACAACGGCTGACGAAGCGATCGCCGCCAACCTGCTGAGCTTGCCGCTCTTTCCGAGGATGGCCTAGCCTTCATCTGGCTCCGCCCTCGACCGACACGGCGGCGAGTTGTGTCAAGCGTCGGGCTCGGGCAGGATGCAACGTCGGTGGTGGCTTGTCCGCGCCCATCCGCGGGATGGCAGCTGTACCCGAGCGCCACAGAGATCGCGTCCGCCACGAACGGGATCACGCGCTCTGCCTCCTCGACGGAGAACTCACCACCTAGCCTCTGATCGATCACGAGCAGACCTGGTCCTCACCCTGCATGTGCGCCTCAAGGAATGGCACCTGCCAGCCATTGACGACAACGTCGTGGCGGGTAAACGGCCCACGGAAGCTGACCCGAGGCTCAGGCAGCTCGGGGCAGTCGTGCTGATCCATGCCGTCGTTTTCGTGATCCGGCATCCATACCCTCTAATCCCCGGCACTACCCAGCGCGCTCATCGCTTCTCCCGCCGGCAGGAAAGCGGTTGACGTGAGCCGGAGCGCCAGTCCTCAGGCCGTCGTCAGCTCGCCCTCGGCACGCAGCCAGTTCCCGAGCTCATCGCATCCGCCTCTCTCGAGGTGGATGAAGTAGGCGCGCTCGGCGATCTCGTCGTGGCTGGGCTTGCGCGGCCTCGTCGTGCGCTTGCGCGAGGCGGTGGGCTTGCTGGCGGACTTGGCGGCTTTGGCGGACTTGGCGGATTTGGCGGACTTGGCGGCCTTGGCGGGTTTGGCGGACTTAGCGGGCTTGGCGGGCTTGTCGGCCATAATCATCTTCCTCCGATCGGGTGCCATCCAGGCGGGATGTTACCGGCGCGATGGCCGATCTCTGCGCTCCTCCGCCAGATGAGAGCGCGGTCCCTAAGCGCAGGATCTGTCCGGGCTAAGCCCGGGTGAGCCGTGCGTCCGGTAGACACGCTCGGTGTAGTCGTCGAGCATCCGGCCAGCGCAGAACACCGGCAGGAGCGAGCGCATCGAGCCGCGGATGCGCGACAACCACTCCCGCGGCAGCCCGCCGGCGTCGCGCGCGTAGAACGCCGGGATGATCTCTTGCTCGAGCAGGCGGTACTGCTCGGCGCTGTCGCGTGCGTCTTGGGCGGCGTGGTCGCATCGATGTCGCCCGACAGGGCCCAGCCGTTGGCGCCGTCGTATCCCTCCGCCCACCAACCGTCCAGCACACTCAACTGCAGTCCGCCGTTGGCGACCGACTTCATCCCGCTCGTGCCGCTGGCCTCGAGCGGCGGACGCGGGAGGTTCACCCACACGTCGCAACCCTGCACGAGCCGGGCGGCCATGCCGATGTCGTAGTCGTGCAGGTAGATCACCCGGGCGCCGACGTGACGCGCGCTTTTGAGCGAGAAGATGGTCTGAATGACGTGCTTGGCCTCGTCGTCGCTCGGATGCGCCTTGCCGGCGAGCACGACCTGGATCGGCCGTTCGTCGGCCAGCAGCCTCAGGTTGCGGTCGGGGTCCTGGACGAGCAGGTGCAGGCGCTTGTACGTCGCGACGCGGCGCGCGAAGCCGATCGTGAGCACCCCCGGGTCGAATGCCCGCGCGGCGGCCTGCACGTAGTCGCGGACCTCGCCCCGTGCCAGGCGGTCGGCCATGCTGCGGTCGCGCACGAAGTCAACCAGCTCGGCGCGCTGCTGGTTGCGGACGGCCCACAGCTCTGCGTCGGGCACGGCGTCGAGCGCCGCCCAGGTCGCCGGTTCGGCGGCTCGCCGTGGCCAGCGCTCTCCCAGGTGGCGGTCGAGCAGGCGCCGCATCGGGGCACCCAGCCAGCTGGGGAGGTGGACGCCGTTGGTGACGTGGGTGATGGGCACGCCCTCGATCGGGCGCTCCGGCCACAGGGCCTGCCACATCGCTCGCGCGACGCCGCCGTGTCGGCGGCTCACCCCGTTGGCCGTCCGGCTCATGCGCAAAGCCAGCTGGGTCACGCCGAAGGGCTCCTCGTCGTCGTCGGGGTGGGAGCGGCCGAGTCGGACGAGCGAGTCGGGGTCGAGACCCAGCTCAGCGGCGAACGTGCCGAGTGCGTGGCCGACCTCCTCGGCTGGGTACGTGTCGTTGCCCGCCGGGACGGGCGTATGCGTGGTGAACACCACGCGCTGGCGGGCCGCTTCGAGCGCCGTGTGCAGCGGCACGCCCCGGGCGGTCTCGGCGCGGGCCAGCTCGAGGCAGGCGAGCGCGGCGTGTCCCTCGTTCAGGTGGATGAGGCCGGGCTCGACGCCGAGGGCCTCGAGCGCGCGCACGCCGCCGATGCCGAGCAGGGCGTACTGCGCCAGGCGTGTGATCGGGTCTCCGACATACAGCTGTGAGGTGATCCACCGCGCCAGCCGGCTGTTGTCCGGCCGCTCGGCATCGAGCAGGAAGAGCGGGACCCGCCCAACGTCGACCCGCCAGATCTGGGCGACGACCTGCGCGTCCCAGATAGGGACGCTGACGGTGAGCGGCCGGCCGTCGGCGGCCGTCACGAGCGCGACCGGGAGGCGTTCGGGATCGGTGTCGAGCCAGTACTCGTGCTGCAACCCCGAGGAGTCGACGCGCTGGTGGAAGTAGCCTTGGCGGTACATGAGGCCGACGGCGACAAGTGGCATCGCCCTGTCGGACGCCTCCTTGAGGAAGTCGCCGGCGAGGGCTCCCAGGCCCCCGGCGTAGACCGGGAGCGAGCGGTGGACGGCGTACTCCGCGCAGAAGAAGGCGGTCGGGCGCTCCGGTCGGGGCGGGTCAGGGGCGGCCGAGCCCGCCAGCTCGGCTTTGAGCGATCGCTCGAGGGAGGCCGCTCGGGCGAGGAGTTCGGGGTCCGCGGCGGCCCGCGACAATGACTCGCCGGAGGCCTCTTGCAGCAGGCGCACCGGGTTCTCCCCACAGAGCCCCAGCGGTGCGGATCGACCGAGGCGAACACGTCCGGGCCCTCGGGGAACCAGGACCAGCGGTAGTTGTAGGCGATGCGGGCCAGCGCCGCCAGGGGCTCGGGCACGCGTGAGGCCAGATCGGCCGCCGCGCGCGCGATGTCCTGCTCGCCGCGTTCCATGGGCGCGATCATGGCATCTCGATGCGCGGGCCCGCCGGTCTATCCGTCCACCCCGCGACCGCCGCGCCGGGTCCGCCGCGGCTGAGCGGACGGGCCACGCGCCCGCTTCGGCGGCCGTGCGGGCGTCCCCTCGACCGTGGCGCCGGCAGCCACGTCGCGCGTGACGACCGAGTGCGCCCCGACGTGTGCGCCCGCGCCGACGTGCACGCCGCGCAGGATCGCCGCTCGCGGCCCCAGCACCGCACCCGCCTCGATTCGCACGGGGCTCGAGACCAGCTCCTGGAGGCGGATAGGGATCTCGACGTCGTCGAAGCGCTGGTCGAAGTCGGTGATCACGACCTCGTCGCCCAGCACGCACCGCTCGCCGATGAGGACGCCCGTCCGGGCGGCGATCGCGCAGCGGTCGCCGAGCACCGCACCCTCACCGATCGTCACCGTGCCTGCGTGGACGTGCACGCGGCAGCGCTCGCCGAGCGACGCGCCGTCACCCACGATCACGCGCGCTCCGGGTGCGACATCGAACCGCACTCCCGGCCCGAGCAGCGGCCGGCCGCGCAACTCGACGCGACCGCCTTGGCGCACGCGCACGCGCAGCGCGCGCAGGCGATGGCACACGCCGGGGCGCTGAGCGGGTGGCGGCGTCCTAACGGGCGACGATGCGGATGGATCCGAGACGGACGCTGACACCGTTCGCGGATCCTAATGGCCAGCGTCAGGTGTGACGGCGCATCAGCCTCGAGACGGCGGCGGGCGAGATCGCGCGCGAGCAGGCTTCCCCAGCGAACGGCGAAGCGCGCGCCGGCGCGCCGGCTGCCGTCCGGATCCGCGAGCGCCGAGGGCAGTCGCGGGACCGGGACGCCGGCGGCGGCGAGCGCCTCGGCAGCGCGGTCGGCGATCTCGAGCTGGCCGAGCGCTGTTGGATGGACGGCGTCGGGCAGCAGCAGGCGCCAGCCACGCAGGTCGGACAGCTCGGCACACACGGCGTCGTGCTCCCCGGCCAGCCGCCGGATCAGAGCGTTCGCACGTGGCACGGCCGCGCCCGCACGCGGGCGCCCGAGGTCGAGTGGGATCGTGAGCGTCAGCACGCGCGTGGCACGCGCGCGCAGATGCGCCAGAGCCGCGTCCAGGGCGGCGGCGAAGCGATCGGGGTCCCAGTCGGGCCCGCGTGCGTCGTTCACGCCGACATACAGGCAGGCGAGGTCGTAGTCGGCCCGCACGCCCGGCAACTGGTCCCGCACGAGCTCGGACGCGAGCACCCCGTCGACGGCGCGGTTGGTGTAGGGCAGGTCCAGCGCCTGTGCGAGCCACAGCGACCACGAGCGGTGCGAGACGCCGAGTGCCGGCTCACCGTCGCCTTTGGTGATGCTGTCGCCGAGCGCGATCAGGCCGAGGCGACACGGCTCACCCACGTCGTCCATGCCCTTGCTCGCATCGAATCTCGGCCGGACTCGACGCCCAGAGCAACGTCAAACGACGACAGCCGGCCCGATTCCGCCGTCGCAGCGCGCAGGCGGCGCGCGTGTTCGGATGTGAGCTGAGCGGGTCCCAGCCGCCAGCTCCAGTTGCCCGTCGCACGGCCGGGCACGTTCATGCGAGCCTCGCTGCCGAGGCCGAGCACGTCCTGCAACTGGACGATCGTCACGCGCGCCGGCGAGGACATCAGCAGGCGAATCATCAGCCAGTTCGGCTCTTCCTCCTCGATCGACTCGGCCGCCGCGACCGCGCGCGCACGCACCTGCTCGGATACCGGGAGCGTTTCCCACCAGCCGAGCACGGTGTCGTGATCGTGCGTGCCCGTGTAGGCCACGCAGTCGGGCTCGTGGCGGTGAAGCTGATGCTCCGCCAGGGGCTCGTCGCCGAAAGCGAACTGGAGCACCGCCATGCCCGGCATGCGCAGTTCCCGCCGCAGCTCGATCACGCGTTCGGTGATCAGGCCCAGGTCCTCGGCGAACACGGGCAGCTCACCCAGCTCGCGATGGGCGGCATCGAACAGGGCGCGTCCCGGACCACGCCGCCAGTGCCCCGGGGATGCGTCGCGCGCGCCGTCGGGCACCGCCCAGCAGGCGAGGAAGCCGCGGAAATGATCGAGCCGAGCGACGTCGAAGAGCTCGAACGTGCGCCGCAGCCGCTCGACCCACCAGGCATAGCGGCGCCGGCGGTGCGCGGGCCAGTCGTACAGCGGGTTGCCCCACAGCTGCCCCACCGCGCTATAGGCGTCAGGCGGCGCGCCGGCGACGAGCCCCTCGAGGAACAGCTCGGGATGGAGGCGATGATCGGCGCTGTCCGGCGCGACGTAGATCGGCACGTCGCCGATCAGCTGCACGCCGCGCTCCGCCGCGTGGGCGCGCAATGTGCTCCACTCGCGCTCGAAGCGCACCTGGTCGTTTACGGCGCGCGCGCCGGCCACGCGCTCCCAGTCGCCGATCCAGAAGGCGTGCCGCTCGCGGAACGCGGCCGCCTCCGCAGGCGCGACACGGGCGGCCGGGTCGGCGAGCAGGTTGCGCCAGGCGGCGAACGCCGACCGCGCGCGGTAGGGCGAGGCCTGGCGGTCCGGCGGGCCGAGCGGAAGCACCTGCCACCACGACTGGCCGGCGTCGGCGAGCCAGTCCACAAACGCGAACGCGGACGGCCCGAGGCGACCGTCGGGCAGCGAAGTCACGTGCAGCTGGACGCCACTCGATCGCGGGTAGTTTGAGATGTTCACGCCGGAGCCTCGAAGATGGTGAAGGATTACATCGTGCCGCGCACCCCCCGACCCGCACCCGCCGCCGCCGAGAAGCAGCCGCCGTCACGCATCCGCATCGAGCGGCCGTTGCCGAGGATCGACTGCGGACGCTATCCACCCAAGCGCTGCGAGGGCGACTCCGTCGAGGTCTCCGCCGACATCTTCCGCGACGGCCACGACGTCGTGCGGGCGGTCGTGCGCTGGCGCGGGCCGGGTGAACGGCGCTGGCGGGAGGCGCCGATGTGGCCAATCGACGCGCATCTCGACGGGGTGCGGTGGGCCGGTGGCTTCGCCGTCGAGCACATCGGGCGCTGGGAATGGACGATCGAGGCGTGGAGCGACGCGTTCGCCACCTGGCGCGAGGAGCTGCAGCGCAAGCTGGCTTTCGGCCAGCACAGCTTCTCAGGCGAGCTGTCCGAGGGCGTGGTCCTGCTGCACGACGCCGCTGGGCGCGCGCGCGGCGAAGACCGGCGCGTCATCGATCAGGCGCTCGCGCTGCTCGAGGATCCGGACGCGCCGGAGGCCGCCAAGCACGACATGGCCCTCGGGCACGAGCTGCTCGGTGCCGTCGAGCGCCATCCCGATCGCTCGACGTCGACGGCGCTCGAGCATCCGCTGTCGCTCGACGTCGACCGTGTGCGCGCGCGCTTCGGCGCCTGGTATGAGCTGTTTCCGCGCTCATGGGGTGGCTTTGACGGCGTCCGTGAGCAGCTGCCGCGGTTCGCCGAGCTCGGCGTCGACGTCCTCTACCTGACCCCGATCCACCCGATCGGCGAGACCTGCTCGCAAGGGTCGCGACGGGGCGCTCGTCGCCGGCCGCCGGCGATCCGGGCAGCCCGTGGGCGATCGGGGGCACGGACGGCGGACACGAGGCCATAGATCCGCAACTCGGCACGCTCGAGGACTTCGAAGAGCTCGTCGCGACCGCGCAGGAGCACGGGATCGAGATCGCGCTCGACTTCGCGATCCAGTGCTCGGCCGATCACCCCTGGCTGCGTGCGCACCCCGAGTGGTTCATGCAGCGGCCGGACGGGACGCTCAAGTACGCCGAGAACCCGCCCAAGAAGTACCAGGACATCTACAACCTCGACTTCGATGCGCCGACTGGCGCGCCCTGTGGGAGGCGCTGCGCGAGCTGGTCCTGTTGTGGGTGGCGCGCGGCGTGCGCATCTTCCGCGTCGACAACCCCCACACGAAGCCGCTGGCGTTCTGGGAGTGGCTGATCGCAGATGTGCGCGGGCGCCACCCAGACGTGATCTTCCTGTCGGAGGCCTTCACCCGCAAGGCTCTATGCGCGAGCTTGCCAAGCTCGGCTTCGCCCAGTCCTACACGTACTTCACGTGGAAGAACTCGCGCGCCGAGCTGACCGAGTATGTAAGCGAGCTCGCGCAGGCGAGGAGCGCGAGTACTTGCGGCCCAACTTCTTCGTCAACACGCCCGACATCCTCACCGCGTATCTCCAGCACGGCGGCCGCCCTGCATTCGAGGCGCGGCTGGTGCTCGCCGCGACGATGTCGCCCGCCTACGGCCTCTACTCCGGATTCGAGAACTGCGAGAACCTGCCGCTGCACGAAGGCTCCGAGGAGTATCTGCACTCCGAGAAGTACGAGCTCAAGCAGCGCCGCCTCGACGGTCCGCTGTTCGCCGTTGTTCAAAGCGCTTGAATGCCATCAGTCGCGACAACGAGGCGCTGCACGAACTGGGCAATATCACCTTCCTAGACACGGCCAACGAGGCGCTTATCGCGTACGTCAAGCGGGCCGGGACAACATAGTCATCACCGTGGTCAATATCGACTTCCGTAGCCGGCAGGAGGGGCAGGCGATCCTGCCGCCAGACCTCGGGCTGCCACCCAGCTTCGATGTCGTCGACCTGCTCGACGCGAC